>NZ_CH672427.1:1810134-1811568 GCF_000153205.1 Nitrococcus mobilis Nb-231 | reverse complement strand
CTCCTAAGCCAGCATCCAGCGCGTCTCAGTTGCAGCAGTCTTCTGCTGCCTCCTGTGTAAGGGACCGCCATTATAGCGCCTCTCAAGCGCTGGTCAATCCTTATTTGCATCCTTTTTTACGGATCCCATAACAATGGGCTTCATCCGAGCTCACTGTTGGCTCTTCGCCTTTTGTATTACCTTGATACGGGCAACTCGCCGCTTACCAACTTTATACACGTGCACACTCCCCGGCGCGATGCATAGGGCGCGATTCTCGATGCACTCATCATCAATCCGCACCGCTCTCTGTTTCATTAGACGCATCGCCTCAGATGTGCTCGAGACCAACCCAGCCTCTTTCAACAGATTCCCGATCAGCATGCCATCGCCGGGCGCTGCCACCATAACCTCAGGGAGCTCTTGGGGAGTGGCCCCTCTCTGAAATCGTGCAATAAACTCTTCACGCGCGCGCGTTGCCGCATGACGACCATGGAACCGCTCCACGATCTCTTCTGCCAACAAATATTTAACATCCCGCGGGTTGCCCCCTTGCCGAACCGCCTCCCCGAGCCGCTCAATCTCGCGCGGCGAGCGAAAACTGAGCAACTCCATATACCGCCACATAAGCTCATCGGATATAGACATGAGCTTGCCGAATATCTCATCCGGCGCCTCCCGAATCCCGACATAGTTGCCCAAAGACTTGGACATCTTCTGGATCCCATCCAACCCCTCCAGGATGGGCAGGGTCATTATGACCTGCGGGCGTTGCCCATACGCCTTCTGCAACTCGCGACCGACGAGCAGGTTAAATTTCTGGTCAGTACCACCGAGCTCGATATCAGCCTTTAGCGCCACCGAATCATAGCCTTGGACTAAGGGATAGAGGAATTCATGGATCGCGATCGCCTGATTAGTCAGGTACCGCTGACGAAAATCATCCCGCTCAAGCATCCGGGCCACCGTGTATTGAGCGGCAAGCTGGATCATATCGGCGGCCGATAGGCTATCCATCCAACTGGAGTTGAAGACCACCTGCGTGCGCCCAGGCTGCAGGATCTTGAATATCTGCTCTTCATAGGTGCGTGCGTTGCTCAGCACCTCATCGCGCGTCAGCACCTTGCGGGTAGCACTTTTCCCACTCGGATCACCGATCATGCCGGTAAAATCACCGATGAGAAACAACACCTCATGGCCTAAGTCTTGGAATTGACGAAGCTTATGAATCAATACGGTGTGGCCAAGATGTAGGTCCGGCGCGGTCGGATCGAACCCGGCCTTGACTCGCAGTGGACGGCCAAGAGTGAGCCGCGCTTCGAGCTCCCCGGTGGGCAGGATGTCCACGGCGCCACGGCAGATACTCTGCATTGCCTCTTCGCAACCCCTCATCTTAAGTTTGCTCCCGCGCGATCGGCCATCGACACCCAAATTCGGACAAACCAGGGTATCGCT
>NZ_CH672427.1:1706325-1808825 GCF_000153205.1 Nitrococcus mobilis Nb-231 | reverse complement strand
CATTGGTATATTCAAATAGACCTGCCGCGTTGCGCTCACCGCGATCAAAACGTCAATACGCCCGATTGTATTGGGCCGAGGAGTTGGTTGACAACGATTTCGGTGAAGACAACATCGGGGCCATAGCTCAGCTGGGAGAGCACCTGCTTTGCAAGCAGGGGGTCGGCGGTTCGATCCCGCCTGGCTCCACCAGATTTTCATGGAATACAGTTGGTTTTGCTCTTTAACAATTTGGGAAGTTGCCGTAAGACACATGTCGGGTTCGATATGTGTGTGGTATGCCAGCATTCGTCATTAAGTCAACCATTGGTCGATTATCCAGACTGTTTGGGGTTATATGGCCAAGCGGTTAAGCGCATACGGTGGATGCCTAGGCGGCAGGAGGCGATGAAGGACGTTGTAGCCTGCGATAAGCCTCGGGGAGCCGGCAAACAGGCTTTGATCCGGGGATGTCCGAATGGGGAAACCCGGCCATCGTAAGGTGGTCATTGCATGCTGAATATATAGGCATGCAAAGCGAACCCGGGGAACTGAAATATCTAAGTACCCGGAGGAAAAGAAATCAACCGAGATTCCCTTAGTAGCGACGAGCGAACGGGGATTAGCCCTTAAGTCCTGTGAAAACTAGTAAAACAGGTTGGAAAACCTGGCCATAGAAGGTGATAGCCCTGTATACGAAAGGATTTATAGGATGAAATCGAGTAGGGCGGGACACGTGTTATCCTGTCTGAATATGGGGGGACCATCCTCCAAGGCTAAATACTCCCTGCCGACCGATAGTGAACCAGTACCGTGAGGGAAAGGCGAAAAGAACCCCGGTGAGGGGAGTGAAATAGAACCTGAAACCGTATGCGTACAAGCAGTGGGAGCCCGTAAGGGTGACTGCGTACCTTTTGTATAATGGGTCAGCGACTTACTCTCAATGGCAAGGTTAACCGAATAGGGTAGCCATAGGGAAACCGAGTCTTAACCGGCGCTTAGTCGTTGGGAGTAGACCCGAAACCGAGCGATCTACCCATGGCCAGAGTGAAGGTGGGGTAATACCCGCTGGAGGCTCGAACCCACTGGCGTTGAAAAGCCAGGGGATGAGCTGTGGGTAGGAGTGAAAGGCTAAACAAGCTCGGAGATAGCTGGTTCTCCCCGAAAGCTATTTAGGTAGCGCCTCGTGTCTCACTCTCGGGGGTAGAGCACTGTTTCGGCTAGGGGGCCTTCCGAGGCTTACCAAACCGATGCAAACTCCGAATACCGAGAAGTGCAATCACGGGAGACAGACGGCGGGTGATAAGGTTCGTCGTCGAAAGGGAAACAGCCCAGACTGCCAGCTAAGGTCCCCAAATCATGGCTAAGTGGCAAACGATGTGGGAAGGCAAAGACAGCCAGGAGGTTGGCTTAGAAGCAGCCATCCTTTAAAGAAAGCGTAATAGCTCACTGGTCGAGTCGGCCTGCGCGGAAGATTTAACGGGGCTTAAGCCATGTACCGAAGCTGCAGATGCCGTAAGGCATGGTAGGGGAGCGTTCCGTACGCCTGCGAAGGAGGACCCGTGAGGGCCTCTGGAGGTATCGGAAGTGCGAATGCTGACATGAGTAACGATAAAGGAGGTGAAAAACCTCCTCGCCGAAAGCCCAAGGTTTCCTGCGCAACGCTAGTCGGCGCAGGGTTAGTCGGCCCCTAAGGTGAGGCCGAAAGGCGTAGTCGATGGGAAGCAGGTTAATATTCCTGCACCGGTCATAACTGCGATGGGGGGACGAAGAAGGCTAGGTGATCCGGGTGTCGGATATCCCGGTTTAAGCGTGTAGGAAGTACTCTTTGGTAAATCCGGGAGTACATAATTCCGAGACGTGATGACGAGTTCCCACGGGAGCGAAGTCACTGATGCCATACTTCCTAGAAAAGCCTCTAAGCTTCAGGTTGTGACCGACCGTACCGGAAACCGACACAGGTGGGCAGGGTGAGAATCCCAAGGCGCTTGAGAGAACTCGGGTGAAGGAACTAGGCAAAATAGCACCGTAACTTCGGGAGAAGGTGCGCCTCTTGTACGTGAAAGGACTTGCTCCTGGAGCGGAAGGAGGCCGCAGTGACCAGGGGGCTGCGACTGTTTATTAAAAACACAGCACTCTGCTAACTCGAAAGAGGATGTATAGGGTGTGACGCCTGCCCGGTGCCGGAAGGTTAAGTGATGGGGTTAGCTCTCGGGCGAAGCTCTTGATCGAAGCCCCGGTAAACGGCGGCCGTAACTATAACGGTCCTAAGGTAGCGAAATTCCTTGTCGGGTAAGTTCCGACCTGCACGAATGGCGTAACGATGGCCCCGCTGTCTCCACCCGAGACTCAGTGAAATTGAAATTGCTGTGAAGATGCAGTGTTCCCGCGGCAAGACGGAAAGACCCCGTGAACCTTTACTACAGCTTCACACTGGACTTTGAGTCTGCTTGTGCAGGATAGGTGGGAGACTTTGAAACGGGGGCGCTAGCCCTCGTGGAGTCACCCTTGAGATACCACCCTTGCATGCTTGAGGTTCTAACCTAGGTCCGTTATCCGGATCAGGGACAGTGTGTGGTGGGTAGTTTGGCTGGGGCGGTCTCCTCCCAAAGAGTAACGGAGGAGCGCGAAGGTACCCTCAGCGCGGTCGGAAATCGCGCCGTGAGTGTAAAGGCATAAGGGTGCCTGACTGCGAGACCCACAAGTCGAGCAGGGGCGAAAGCCGGCCTTAGTGATCCGGTGGTTCTGTATGGAAGGGCCATCGCTCAACGGACAAAAGGTACTCCGGGGATAACAGGCTGATTCCCCCCAAGAGTCCACATCGACGGGGGAGTTTGGCACCTCGATGTCGGCTCATCTCATCCTGGGGCTGTAGCAGGTCCCAAGGGTACGGCTGTTCGCCGTTTAAAGAGGTACGCGAGCTGGGTTTAGAACGTCGTGAGACAGTTCGGTCCCTATCTGCCGTGGGCGTCGGAGACTTGAGGGAAGCTGCTCCTAGTACGAGAGGACCGGAGTGGACGCACCTCTGGTGTTCCGGTTGTCACGCCAGTGGCATTGCCGGGTAGCTATGTGCGGAAGGGATAACCGCTGAAAGCATCTAAGCGGGAAGCCCCTCCCAAGATAAGGTCTCCCGGACCCATGAGGTCCCTAAAGGGCCGTGGAAGACTACCACGTTGATAGGCCGGGTGTGGAAGCTCAGTAATGAGCGAAGCTAACCGGTACTAATTGCCCGTGTGGCTTGGCCATATAACACCCAAACGGTTTGGCGATTTGTGTTGTCCTGACGAAGGCATACCAAGGTAACTTCCCTATTTCTCTTGTTCCCTTAAGGGGAACAAGAAGCTGGTTTGCCTGGCGACCATAGCGAGTGGGAACCACCCGATACCATCCCGAACTCGGAAGTGAAACCGCTCAGCGCCGATGATAGTGCGGCCTCGCTGTCGTGTGAAAGTAGGTCATCGCTAGGCGTTTAATGCAAAACCCCCGCCTTTTTACGCGGGGGTTTTTTTTTGTGTGCGCCAGTCAAGGTGCTACGCGTCATGCGTGGCGCTGTCCCGGTCACTGTGCTAGCGAGGATGACTTGGGGTGGAAGCCCCCGTCCCTGGTAGCGGGAACTGTTAGCTGAACAGCAAGGGTGTCACTGGTGTAGTTGCGCGGTTTCCACCAGGTGGGCGGTGAGATTGGCGTAATCGGGCATGGCCCCCGGTTTTATCATGATGAGAAACCCGTCAGCCGCTTCTCGGCTTTTGTTGCACTCGTCGCTGCTTTCATACGGCTGACTTGAATGTCGCTAGTTACTCAATACATGCAACACTTGATTGAGATTCAGAATTTTCCCATTACGCTCAAAAGCTCGATCTCGAAGATCAAGCGGGCATTGGGCGGAATCACAGTGCCGGCGCCACGGGCACCGTAGCCGAGTTCGGGCGGCACCGTCAATTTTCTCCTCCCGCCAGCCCGCATCCCGATAATGCCCTCTTCCCAGCCGGGAATCACTAAGCCGGCACCTAGGGAGAATTCGAGCGGCTCACCACGATCATGGCTTGAATCGAACCGAGTACCATCTTCCAACCAGCCGGTATAGTGAACAAACACGGTCTCGCCGCGACCGGTTGCTTTTTTCCCTTTGCCGAGTACCAGATCCTCGTAACAGAGTCCAGAAGCCGTCTCTTGTTCAGGCATTGCAAAACCTCACTCGCCCGGTTGGTCACGGAGGCAACACAAGCGCACACCGACCATCGAAGACGCAGCCACACTTCATGACCGCCGAGCCGAATACACTTGCTTGCGAATAAATAGGATTTTCAGATATTGCTGCACACCGCCTTTCTTTTGCAACCCATGGTAATCGCTTCAGATAGCCGGGCGGTCACCACGTGTCAATCGATAATGCGGCAAGATCGGCCTGCGGGGGGGCTTTGGATGTGCGCGCACTCGCACTAAAATCACGCCAGGTTGGCCCGCCCAGAAAGCCTCTGTTAAGTTCAGCCAGCCCGCATTTTATAAGGAGATAATCCAATGAAGATGAGTTGGATTCTGCTTGCCACCGTGGCACTGAGCACAACCGGCGCGTTAGCGGCGGATGCGGCGAGTTTGCGTAACCAGGCCAAGGCCGTATTCGACACGCTGCCTGAAACCATGCCCGGTGCGGAGCAAGATACCCCCGCGCTAATCGCATTGGGAAAGCGCTTGTATTTCGACAAACAGTTATCAATTAACGGCTCCCAATCCTGCAATACCTGTCACCGCCTAGACAACGGCCTGGGTGGCGCCGACATCCGCCCCACGCCGACCTCGCTGGGAGCGCACGGCGAGCCGGGCACCCGTAATACGCCTACCGTTTTGAATGCCGGCTTCCAGATCGCCCAATTCTGGGACGGTCGTGCCCCAACGCTGGAGGCGCAGGCCAAGGGGCCGATTCTCAATCCCGTGGAAATGGCCATGCCGGATGAGAGCACCGTGATTGAGCGTATCACCGGTAACGCGGGATATGTCGCTGCCTTTAGCCAGGCCTTCCCGAATACCGCCAATTCGGTAACCTACGACAATGTAGCCAAGGCAATCGCCGCATTTGAGCGCACGCTGATCACGCATGATCGTTTCGATGATTTCCTCAACGGTGACGACCGCGCCCTGACGGAGCAGGAACGCAAGGGCCTGAAAACTTTCATGGCTACCGGCTGCACCGCCTGCCATAAAGGGCCGTTGCTCGGCGGTATGGGCTACCGAAAGATGGGGGTGGCGCACCCGTATAGCAATGAGGCGGATCTTGGGCGCTACGATGTGACGGGTAAAGAGAGCGATAAATATCTATTCAAGGTGCCGATGCTGCGCAACGTGGCGATTACCGCCCCTTATTTCCACGATGGGGCCGTATCTAGCCTGACGGAGGCAGTACGCCAAATGGCCTGGTTGCAACTGGGGCTCGAACTGCCCGACCGAAAGGTTGCCGATATCACCGCCTTCCTCGGCGCGCTGACCGACAAAAACCGTACTTCACAACCCGGTAAGCAGTGAAAACTAGACTCGTCGGCACGAAAGGCTGCCTTAGCCGGAACATTTTATATTCTGGGGCCTTTGCTCTCGTCTTCGTTCGGTGTGATTTGAACGCCGCTGAGTGCTTTTTTAGGGGCGGGCACCGATGCGGAAACCTGCCTGCCACACACTTGCTCCTACGGCAAGGGTATCCGAAACCGCTTCAGATATCGCTCCGATCGATCCTCTGCAACTTTTAGCCGAAGGCGATACGCTCCTCGAAACGCATCAGCAGCACCTCCGGATCGGCCTCCAACACCAATATCCCGCGGTGTTGTGGCCGCACGAAACCGGCTTCCATCGCATGATCAAGGAGGCGCATCAAGGGGTCATAATAGTGCTTTACATTGAGCACGCCGCAAGGCTTGCGGTGCAGGCCAAGCTGAGCCCAGATGAGAATCTCGAACAGCTCATCTAATGTGCCGAGCCCACCGGGAAGGGCGATGAAACCATCCGCTAGCTCAGCCATGATAGCTTTGCGTTGGTGCATGGAGACCACCACGTGAAGCTCCGTCAGGCTAGGGTGGCCTGGCTCTCGGTCCATGAGCGGGTCAGGAATGACGCCGATCACCTTACCTCCCTCGGCCAGCGCGGCATCCGCCATTGCACCCATGAGGCCAACGCTGGAGCCACCGTAAACGATGCCAATACCTCGATGCGCGAGGCGCCGCGCCAGCGCCTGCGCAGCCTCTAGATAGACCGGATCACGGCCCGGGCTGGAGCCGCAATAGATACAAAGCCTTTTCATGGCATTCCCAATTCGTTTGATCGTACCTGCCCAAATAGCCACCGACAAACGCAGATCAAATAAGCGCTTATGGCAAGTTGCTGATCGGGGCCGCAATCTGAGCGCCGGCTTGAGAGATACGCTATTGATCGAGGGAGCCAAGGCGACCGCTCAACCGCCCCAACCAGGTTGGCATCCGTGCCTGCAGCGCCGCCTCCCAGCGCGCACCGTGGCGATGATGCAGCAACCCGGCCCAAATCACTCCTAGTCCCACAAGCGTGAGCGTCACTGGAAATAGCAGCGAGTCCCGGAACACCGACTGGGCTAGGTGGCCGATATAACCGAACACACCAACGGCGCCAAAAACCATGAACACCCGCCGCTGGAGCAACAGCGAAAATCCCATTAGCGCGACATTGATCAGGCAATAAAAGAGCTTCGAGAACTCATTGTCGCTGTCCATGAGCGACAACCCACCCCAAAAAGCTATCAGTCCGAACAGGTAGAGCCAGAAAGCATAATCCTCGCGAGTGCGGCGGTCGACAAACCAGGCTACCAGCAGCATTGCAAGGCCGAACCATAACGAAACCCACAGCCGCTCGTGCCAAGCGAACTCCAGTTTGCCGAACAATAATGGTGTGAGATCCATGGAAAGGTACCAAAGCGTGAACGCGATGGGTGCAACGAGGAAAGGGAAACGCACCCACCGCAGCGCTAGGGCGCCAACCACAATAGTGCCCACCTCCATCAACAACCAACTTCCCTTGATCCAGTGGAAGTAGGCGGCATATTCGCCGGGATCCCCCTGCGGCCAGAAACCGGTCGCATGTTCGATGCCGAAGATGGCAAGCGGCGTCATACACACGGCTAGGGTGAACAGCAACCCACCTGATACAGACTGACCTTGCCGGAAATAGAGAGTATGCCCAGCAGCGACAAAACCGATCGCATAAAGAATGGCAATCGCGGTGAGTGCCGCACCGCCGAGACGCATCCATGCCTCGGTCATAAACCAACCCATGGCCGAGATCACTATCAAAGCACCGAGATACCAAGCGACGTGGGAAAAATCGAAGCGGGGGCGGTGCAAACCCCGTGCTTGCCACCGCGTCCAAAGCAATTCGGCCTGGATACGAGTCAAGGTTCCGTCGTCGACGGCGTCGATGAGATCTTGACGGGTAATTCGCATTACTGCCCCCACCTGATAGCTTGAGGCAATAATACTCAGTAACGGGCGCCGGTGCGTTGCGCTCCAAACACTCTATGGGAAGCGCATCTATCCAGAGCTCAGGGATGAGGGCTAGCGTATTGGCCACAGCGCACCTCAGCCGGTTGATGCGCAAGGCTGGTATTCGAGGCATGAGTCGCGCTGCAAGGGTGAGCGCTGTCAGACGATGATGATGATGCTTGCGCGCGCCTCGTCTCACGCCCCAACCGCACCTATGCACTTGCTACCCTCAAGCCCATCCTGGCCGGTTGCCTGCTCAACGTGAAGCACTGCCTGGCAGCGCTCTGCGATGCACTCGCCGTCATCGTGCAAACCAGATGCCGCATCCAGCCGGGCGGCACTACCCATGCCCGCCCTCAACTAAGCCACATGCCTACAGCGCCTACCGGTTACAATGCTGAAGGAGGGCTTAAGTTGAGAGCATTTTCTCATATGCCCGGGCGTGGCGCGGATGTCCAAATATTTATTTTAAGTCGTTGGCAGAGCAGGGAACCCTGTGGAGAACAAATCCGTCCGGGGTCCAGTTGCGTTGCAATAGCGCTCTGTTATCATTTTAAACTTTTATCCCAATTCTCAATTCATCAGCATGGCAGCGGGGACGATGCCTGAATCGATTCCGCCCGATTCAGTGGGCCTGGTCGAGCCCAAATGCGCCCGCTTCGATACGGCGCTGACGCTGGAGTGCGGCCGTAGCCTGCCGAGCTATGAGCTCGTCTACGAAGCCTACGGGAAACTCAACGCGGAGCGCAGCAACGCGATATTGATCTGTCATGCGCTGTCCGGAACCCACCATGCGGCGGGGTACAATAGCCCAGCGGATCGCAAACCCGGCTGGTGGGAAGTTTGTATCGGCCCCGGCAAGCCCATCGATACCAACCGCTTCTTCGTCATCTGCTGCAACAATTTGGGCGGTTGCCATGGCTCCACCGGTCCCACGACCATCAATCCGGCCACGGGTGAGCCTTACGGGGCCGATTTCCCCATCATCACCGTGCAGGATTGGGTTCATAGCCAGGCGCGCCTAGCCGATCATCTGGGGATCGATCGCTGGGCAGCGATAGCCGGAGGCAGTCTGGGTGCCATGCAGGCCTTGCAATGGGCTATCGAATACCCGCACCGGCTGCGCCATGCAGTGGTGATTGCCGCCGCGCCGCGGTTGTCGGCTCAAAATATCGCTTTCAACGAAGTGGCTCGGCAGGCCATCCGCTCGGATCCGGAGTTCCATAGCGGCCGCTACCAGAATCATCAGGTTGTGCCCCGTCGTGGATTAATGCTGGCACGGATGCTGGGGCACATCACCTACCTTTCGGATCAGGCGATGCGAGCGAAATTTGGTCGCGATTTGCGGCGGGGCAAGGATGATTTCGATTTTCACTACGAGGTAGAGTTCGAAGTAGAGAGCTATCTACGCTATCAGGGCGAGTCGTTTGTCAATCGTTTCGATGCCAACACCTACCTGCTGATGACCAAGGCATTGGACTATTTCGATCCAGCCGCGGCATTTGAAGGGAATTTGGCCAAGGCGTTGGTGGGTGTTGCGGCGCAGTTCCTAGTTGTCGCGTTCACCAGCGATTGGCGGTTCTCGCCGGCTCGTTCACGGGAGATCGTTCGGGCTTTGCTGGATAACGACAAGGAGGTCAGTTATGCGGAGATCGAAGCCGATCACGGCCATGACGCGTTCCTGATGCCGGTGCCCCAGTACCTGGAAGTATTCCGCACCTACATGGATAAGGTGGCCGCGGAGAGCGCGGAGAGCGGGGTGTGAACGGACTGCGAGCCGATCTGCAAATCGTGGCGGACTGGATCACGCCCCGTGCTCGGGTGCTTGATCTTGGTTGTGGCGACGGTACGCTGCTGCGCCACCTGCAGGACAACCAGTCCGTCACCGGCTACGGGCTGGAGATCGATGCCGAGAAAATCGTTCACTGCATCCGTAACGGCGTGAACGTGATTCAGACCGATCTCGACCAGGGGTTGTCGGATTTTGATGTTGGATCGTTCGATTACGTGGTCATGACTCAGACCCTGCAGGCGGTGCGCCGCCCGGATTTGTTGCTCGACGAGATATTGCGGGTAGGCCGCATGGGGATCGTCACCTTCCCCAATTTTGCCTTTTGGCGTCTGCGTTACTATTTGACCGTGCTAGGTCGTATGCCTATGAGCGGCGCCCTCTCCTACACTTGGTACGAAACGCCGAACATCCACTTGTGCTCGATCAAAGACTTCGAGGAACTGTGCCTGCAAAAAGGCATCCGTATTCTGGAACGCGAAGTCCTCTCGCATGATCTGCGTCGCCCGGTAATCGCCGGTGTGCTGCCGAATCTGCTCGCCGAGATCGCAATTTACCGCTTCTGCCGCAGCTGACGTTCGATCAAGAGGACTGAATTGTTCGGCGCCAGCGGATCGGGCAATATTCGTCAATTCGGCCAGGAGCATGTAGACAAAATGGCCACGTGGCTTATCACTCATCCCGCTTTCCTGCAGCATGACACGGGCTATGATCACCCCGAATGCGCTAATCGGCTACGGGCGATTCTCGCGGCGCTCGACACCCCCGCCTTTGCCGAACTGGTGCGGTGTGAAGCCGAAGCGGCTACTCTGGAGGAGATTGGGCGCGTCCATGAGCGGCGCTACATAGAGCAAATCTTGATGATGATTCCCGCCTCGGGCTGGCGCTCCCTCGATCCGGACACCATGATCAGTCCGGCCTCCGGTGAGGCGGCCTTGCGAGCGGTTGGCGCAGTCAGGCAAGCTGTGGATGCGGTGATGAGCGGTGCGGCCAGACGGGTTTTCTGCGCGGTGCGCCCGCCCGGCCATCATTCTGAGCCGGCCCGGGCAATGGGTTTCTGTTTGTTCAACAATGTGGCTGTGGGTGCGCTGCAGGCCCGCTGCAGATATGCGGCGCGCAATATTGCTGTCGTGGATTTCGACGTCCACCATGGCAATGGAACTCAAACCATGTTGGCTGGCCGCGAGGGCTTTCTCTATACATCGACGCATCAGCAGCCGCTGTTTCCGAATACGGGGCGGCGCGAGGAGAACCGTCCCGGCGTGCTATACAATATCCCCTTGCCGCCTGGAGCCGGCTCCGCGGCGTTCCGGAAGCACTTCCGCAGCGAAATCATAGCCGCTCTAGCGGATTTCCGTCCCGACCTGATTCTGGTCTCAGCGGGCTTCGACGCCCACGAATCCGATCCCCTGGCCGAGCTGGCACTGACCGATGATGACTATCAGTGGGCGACCGAAGAGCTGGTCGCAGTTGCCGAGGCTTGCTGCCAGGGTCGAATCGTCTCCACGCTTGAGGGCGGCTACAATCTGCAGGCGCTGGCGCGCAGTGTCGCTCGGCATGTTGCCGCATTGATGCTTTGAGGGTCTATTCGTCTTGACAAATCGAGTTATGCACAGTTCGATCGGGCCTCGGGCCGGCGGTGCTGGCTGGCTGGCTCGAATTGCAGCCACAATTATAATTTATTGTTTTATAAAAAAATTTTTTGGCTGATGAAAAGTTGGCCGAACTAACAAGAAGCCTTGTAGAGCGCCGCTTCGGTCGATGTTCCCCCAGTTCGTCCACAGGGTTATCCACAGAATCTGTGGAATACCCAGGATTTTATAATTAACATGGGAAGTTAAGTAATATTCTTAGGAGATCACAAGAAGATTTTAGACGGCTCGATCCGTTCACGTTAAACAGCGTGTGATCGTCTTTTGCAGGGCGTCGACCGGCAGGCTGATTGAAATGATGAATGTGTAGGTCTGTAACAGATCACCGAGAGAGCGGCAGCGTGTAGGAGGGAGTGGGACGAATCCCTTCTGCGAGTGGGCAGTGCATACGGTAATTCGGCGACGGACCCTATGATGGTTTGCCTGCTACAATACATCGTTCTGTCTACTTGATCTGATTTCCGAGTGCCCGCGAGGAGAAATGATGGCCGATAATCGCCGCAGCCGCGTGATCACCTACGGTGTGGCCCGTACGCCTAATCGGGCCATGCTGCGCGCTGTCGGTTTTACCGACACTGATTTCGATAAACCGATCGTTGGAGTGGGCAATGCCCACAGCACCATCACACCCTGTAATGTGGGCATCGGTGCATTAGCGGCTCAGGCCGAACAGGCGCTGCGTGAAGCCGGTGCCATGCCGGTCAGCTTTGGCACCATCACTATTTCTGATGGTATATCCATGGGCACGGAGGGGATGAAGTACTCGCTGGTCTCGCGCGAGGTCATAGCCGATGCCATCGAAACGGTAGGCAACGGCCAGTGCCTGGATGGCATGCTCGCCACCGGTGGTTGCGACAAGAACATGCCGGGCGCCATGATTGCCATAGCACGCATGAATATTCCGGCGATCTTCGTTTATGGCGGCACCATCAAGCCGGGTCGCTATAAGGGTCAGGATCTGACCATCGTCAGCGCTTTCGAGGCGGTTGGACAGTATGCCGCCGGCAAACTCTCAGTCGAGGATTTGCAGGGCGTGGAACGCAACGCTTGCCCCGGTGCCGGTGCCTGCGGCGGGATGTACACGGCTAATACCATGTCCAGCGCCTTCGAGGCCTTGGGTATGAGCCTGATGGGCTCCTCCACCCTGTGCGCGGAGGATCCGGAGAAAGTGCAGAGTGCGCGGCGCTCGGCTCAAGTCCTGGTAGACGCCATCCAGGAACAGCGTTTACCGCGTGCCATAATGACCCGCCAGGCGTTCGAAAACGCCTTTGCGGTGGTCATGGCGCTCGGCGGATCGACCAATGCCGTGCTGCATTTGTTGGCGATCGCCAACGCTGCGGAGGTCGATTTTAGCATTGACGATGTCGAAAC
Organism: Nitrococcus mobilis Nb-231; assembly: GCF_000153205.1. GTDB lineage: Bacteria > Pseudomonadota > Gammaproteobacteria > Nitrococcales > Nitrococcaceae > Nitrococcus > Nitrococcus mobilis. The sequence goes on along the minus strand of NZ_CH672427.1, from coordinate 1,796,544 downwards.
CATCCGCCGCCAGGTGCCCGTGCTCTGCGAGCTCAAGCCCTCCGGGCGCTTCGTAACCAGCCAGTTTCATGAGGTCGGCGGTACTCCGCAGGTCATGAAGATCCTTTTGGCCCACGGCTTATTGCACGGCGCTTGCCTTACTGTTTCCGGGCATTCTATTGCTGAATTGTTGGCCGACATACCGGCCGAGCCGCCGAGCGACCAGGATATCATTCGGCCTTTCAAGCAGCCGCTGTACCCGCAGGGACATCTCGCCATCCTGCGCGGCAATCTGGCGGAGGAGGGTGCCGTCGCCAAGGTCACCGGCATCAAACAGCGCCGGATCACAGGTCCGGCACGGGTTTTCGACTCCGAAGAGGGTGCCCTGGAGGCGATTCTGGCGGATCAAATCGTGGCGGGTGACATCGTCGTGATTCGTTATGAGGGCCCGAAGGGTGGGCCGGGCATGCGCGAGATGCTGGCGCCGACCTCGGCGATCATCGGTAAAGGTTTGGGTGATGCGGTAGGTCTTATTACCGACGGGCGCTTCTCCGGTGGTACCTATGGGATGGTGGTCGGTCATGTTGCACCAGAGGCGGCAGTCGGCGGTACGATTGCCTTGGTGCGGGAGGGTGATGAAATCACGATCGATGCCGATCGCAATCTGCTGATGCTCCATGTCGCCGACACGGAAATTGTCCAGCGCCGAGCCGCCTGGCAGCCGCCACGGCCTATTTATCGTCGCGGTGTGCTCGCGAAGTACGCCAAGTTGGTCTCCTCGGCGAGCATTGGAGCGGTTACGGACAAAGATCTATTCGACTGATGCGACCACCCTCCAGGGTGGCCCCGACGGGGGCTGGAGCACGACGGCTGAGGTCATGCGTACCTACGCCGTGCTCTCCAAGTGTTCAAGATCCGCGGCGAGGGCATCCACTCCGTCGGAGTCGCGGACCATAAGGCGTGCCTTCCCGCTACGGTCGAAAACAAAGACCGCGCTGCTATGGGAAACCTCGTAATCGCCGTTTGCGTCGGGCTTACCGTAACCGTAGGTGATGCGGTAGCGTTTAGTCAGTTGGGTCAATTCGGCATCGCCGCCCCGCAGGCCCACGAACTGCGGCCCGAACGCCGCCGTATAAGCGCGCAAGCGTTCGAGTCCATCCCGCTTTGGATCCACGGTAACGAACAGCACTCGCACATTCTGTGCGGCCGATTCCGGTAGCCGATTGATAGCCGCTTTCAGCTTGGCCAAAGTGGTCGGGCAAATGTCTGGGCAATGGGTATAGCCAAAGTACATTAACGTGATATGACCACGGAAGTCCTTGGCCTGAACCGGGTTGCCGCTGTCTTCCGTCAACGCAAAGCGCAATGGTGGCATCAGTCCGGCAATCCCTTTGGTTTGCCAATTAATACCGTCGCCACAGGCGGCAAGCAGCAGACAAAGGCCAAGGCTGATTAGAATACGGCGGCGTTTTAGAGTCATGATGTCAATTCAAACCGGGGTGGTCGAGGAGATCGGATTGCTCGGTGAACAGGCCGGCATAGGGGTGGACCGGCGGGACCGGTGCTCACGGAACATGAAACTAAGTAGGATCACGGCGGCCACCACACTCATCATGGAAGCAGGAATCCAGGTAACCAATCCACCAATCTGCTGATCGACTATCGGGCTCACCGGCCAGGCACGACCGCAGACCGCATAGACATCGAAGAGATCCTGTCTACTCAACGCAATATAAGCGCCGAGAATGCTCTGCGGTGGCATGATCACCGCCAGGATCAGAATGCGGCGGCCATAGCTCAGCTGCGGTGTTAACCCATCCGGGGCGCGATTGAGAATCAGCCACCAGAACAGCAGCCCATCGACCGCCATGCTCCAGTTCATTAGGGCGTAGCGCTGCGCGCTGAGCATGGCATCGAAGTGAATCGATGGGGTCAACCAGAAAAAAATCAGACCAACGAACAACACGGTGGCAATGACCGGCTGTTGTAGAATGCGATAAGCAATCCGCACGGGGAGCAGAAGCGGCCGTAGAAAACCGGCATGGCGGCGCATGCTATCCGGCACGCCACGCCCCAGCACAGCGGCCGGGGCTGATAGCGCTATCAGAAAAGGCCCCATGTGGTGCAACACCAGATGCTGAATCCGGTGGATGAAAAACATGTATTGCGAGAGATAGTCGTACTGTGTCTGCGTGACGAAATACATCAGCGCCACGCCGAGTAAAAAAGCGAACGGCTTCCAAAACCCCTCGCGATGACCGCTGCGATACCCCTCCACCAGCCCTGTTATATAGAGACCTACGGCGAGTGTGCACAGCAGCTGGATCGCTAGCGATGGTTCCCAAGGCTGCAGGAACTGCAGTGTTGAAAGCATTGCGCTAATACCGGATAGGGGTCTCTGCAAAAAAGCCGTCAGTTGACAACCATACTCACAACCGCGCTGACCATACCATAGCCTTGGTGAATCGCCTAGAGGTTCAATGCAGCATTAAATTTTCCTGACTACGCACCAAAGTTCAGCCATGTCGATGTCGGTTAATCCGCGGTATCCAGCGATTTTCAGTGCCCTACGGCGAGGCGAGGGTCGAGAGATGCTGTGAATAGACTCAGGGTAAGCTCGGGGGCCGCCCTCTAAAAAAATATTTTAAATATTTCTTATTCATGTATAGTTGTTCCCGATTGTTGGTCAAAGCTGTCTTCGCCGGTAGTGAAAGACCTGTCCCAGAAAAGGGCCGATGCGCCTAGCAATCGATTAGGAAGGCATTTTATGGCTGTTTCCACGCGCTAGTGTCGGTTGGGTCAGCCCGCTACATCTCATCACAAGCTGAAGGAAGGCAATCGGATATGTCGCTGAGTGAACACCAAACTCAATTGATCAAAGCGTCCATACCTGCCTTGGTTGAACACGGCGAGTCGCTGACGCGCCATTTCTATCAACTCATGTTCCGGGATTACCCGCAGGTACGCGCGCTGTTCAACCAGACCCATCAGAGCGACGGGGCGCAGCAGCGCGCGCTGGCCGGCGCGATCCTGGCCTACGCGCGCCACATTGAGCAGCCGGAGATCCTCAACGATGCGATTGAATTGATCGTCAACAAGCACGTGTCGTTGAACATTCTGCCTGAGCATTACCCCATCGTCGGTACTTGCCTGTTGCAGGCAATGGCCGAGGTGCTTGGCGATGCGTTAACCCCGGAGCTCGCTGAAAGCTGGGAGGCCGCGTATTGGCAGCTCGCCAATTTGCTTATCGAGCGCGAGGAGGCCCTCTACGGGGCGCGCGAACGTCAGCTGGGTGGTTGGCGCGGGCTACGAACCTTCCGCGTCGCTCGCAAGCAGCCCGAAAGCGAGGTCATTACTTCCTTTTACCTCGAGCCCGTAGACGGTGGTCCGATCATGGGCTTCACCCCCGGGCAATACATCGGCTTGGATGTGATCGTCGACGGGGAGCCCGTGCGGCGTAATTATTCCCTCTCCGACGCCCCCAATGGTCGGCACTACCGAATCTCCGTCAAGCGCGAGCCTTGGGGCCGAGTTTCGGGGTATTTGCATGAGAGCGTTGCAGTCGGTGACACCCTTAATCTTTATCCACCAAGCGGCAACTTCAAGCTACGTGAGGGGGATCATCCGGTGGTACTGCTCACCGGCGGAGTCGGTATCACACCGGCCATCGCCATGCTCAACGCACTTGCCGGCAGCAGGCGCCCCGTTCGCTTCGTGCATGCCGCCACCAAGCAGAGACATCATGCGTTTCGTGATCATGTAGATCAGCTGACACAGTCTCATGACCACATCGAGCGCTGCTACCTTTACGATCAAGCAGATCAAGGCGATGATGCTGATGTATATGGGCAGGTGAACGCAGAAGTGCTCTCGCAATATCTGCTGCCCGACAGCGAGGTTTACTTTCTTGGTCCGGTGCCATTCATGCGTAAGATGCTGCGGTTATTGAGCCAAGTTGGCGTGCCGCAACACCGGCGTCACTTCGAGTTCTTCGGGCCGGCTCAAGCCTTGGAATAAGCGGTGACACCGAACGGAGAGTCTTCTCCTCTGCGTACCTTGCCGAGCGCGCTCGGTAAGGTACGCTTCGTGCTGGACTCCGCCTATTCTTTTCCGAAGAGGCTGCGGACCATTTTATTGGCGGCGTCCTCGCCACTGCTGGTACCTGAGTTGCCCAGCGCAGCGTCGATTTGTCTAGGCAGCGGCTCGGGCAGTCTGGCCTTGAGAAAGTCCAGTACCGTCTCGGCGGCTGTTTGCGACAGCTCGGGCGAAAGGCCGGTCTTCTCGGCGACCAAGGCAATGAGCTCATCCATAGTGGCAACTCCCATGGATTGGGGTGTGATAGGCATCTAACCGCGCATAGGTGACCTGCAAAGCTAGTTCAACAACCCGGCTAAGACAACTGTGTGAGCGGGCCAAACATTCCAACCTATACGGCATACTCACCCGAGTGGCTATGGCTCGGAGCAGCTTACGCACGCATCGCGACCCGTGCCAACCCCGCTGCGATCAACACGATCACGAGCAATCCTAGCCAGCTGCCTTGCCGTATTGCCTCCGGCAGCGCGACAACATTCGCGTCATGGGTAATCACGATCGGTACCGCGAGCGCGATCCCGAGCAGCGCTTCACCGGTGATGAGCCCGGCTGCGAATAACATGCCGCGGCGCATGTGCTCCTCGGTGTGCCCCAGCCCGTGGCGTCGCCCGTTGTAGCGACGCGCGCCGTACGCGACCAAGCCACCGAGAAAAATCGGTGTCGCGAGCTCCAACGGTAGATAGCTACCAACAGCTACCGCCAACACCGGCGCACGCCAGCGGGCCTTGCGGTACTTAAGCCATTCGTCGAAGGCGATGACGGCAATACCGATGCCCGCGCCGGTGCCGATCATCGCCCATGGTAGCCCCGCGCCGAACACCCCCTGCGCGACTGCAGCCATCAAGCTTGCCTGCGGCGCGGGTAGCGCCTGCGGGTGCAGCGTGGTCGGCGCCCCGAAGCCGTAAGCGCGTAGGAGGAGGTTCAGAATCGGCGCCATGACCAGCACCGCCGAGACCACACCGACGCCCTGCATTATCTGCAGCTTCCAGGCCGTCGCGCCGATCAGATGTCCGGCTTTCAGATCCTGCAAATTATCGCCGGCGATTGCAGCCGCCGAGCAGACCACTGCGCCGATCAGGATGGCCGCGGCCGGGCCAATTGTGGAACGCGCACCCATCAGCCATAACAACACCAGCGCGGCGAACAGAATGGTTGTAATGGTAATCCCGGAGATGGGGTTATTCGACGAGCCGACGAGGCCGGCCATGTAGCCGCCGACCGACGCGAACAGGAATGCGGCGACGAGCATGATGCCGGTCATCGGCAGGCTGACGACGAGCGCGCCGGTGATGCTCTGAAAAAGATAGAAGAGCGGTGCGACCAAGGCAGCAACCGCTATCAGCACCCATTGCATGGGTATGTCTTTGTCCGTTTCCGAGCGATTGGCAAGCGCCGCGCGGCCAGCGCGATGCTGCTCCAGGCCGCCTTTGATGCCGACAAACAGCGACGCGCGCAGCGAGAGCAGCGCCCAGAGGCCGCCGACCAGCATGGCGCCAACACCAAGGTAGCGGATCTGAGTCGACCAGATTTCTCTGGCAAGATCGGCTGCGCCCGGATGCGTAGCCGCCAACGCTGCCAGTTGCGGATCCGTGGTAATGAAATACGCGCCGAAAATCGGAATGGCGACGAACCAGGAGATCGCGCCGCCGAGGAATACCAGCGACGCGATGTTCAGCCCGACGATGTAGCCCACTCCGAGCAGTGCCGGTGAAATATGCAGGCCGACATAGCCGACCGCACGGCGACTAATATAGCCGGCGGCTACAGCGATGCCGGGAAAGAGTTGCAAGCCGGTCGTGGCGAGCTTGGCCAGTGCGCCGAGCAACGCGGCGAGCGCCAGCGCGTTTAGCCCGGCCCGCGGATGGTCGCCGACCTTAAGCACTTCGGCGGTCGCCGTTCCTTCAGGGAATGCCAGCTTCTGATCGACGATTAGCGAGCGGCGCAGCGGGATCGTGAACAGTACGCCGAGTAGCCCGCCGGCCCCGGTGAGGCCAACGACCCACCAATAATGAAAGTGGCTCCAGTGGTGCAGCAGAATCAGTGCTGGCAGCGTAAAAATGGCGCCGGCGGCAAGCGCCTCCCCCGCCGACGCGCCGGTCTGCACGATATTGTTCTCTATGATGTTGGAGTGGCGGAACAAACGCAGAACGCCCATCGAAATGACGGCGGCTGGAATCGACGCCGACACCGTCATTCCGGTGAACAGGCCGAGGTAGGCGTTGGCGGCTGCCATCACTATCGCCAGTATGATGCCGAGGATCACGGCCTTGACCGTGAGCTGCGGCAGCATGCCGCGGGGCGCCGGCGGCAACATTACGCCCACCTTGCTGGCATGGTTCATCAAATGCCCTCCCCCATTCGAAGCCTCTGAGCTTGCTTGGCGAGCCGCGCGAAGACAATGCCAAGGCCGAGTAACACTTGTCTCCACAGCTCAGCCTCCGGGTTCTTCATTGCGAATCCCCTGCCGCTGCTAAGCGACGCCGGCTGAAAGTCGCTCAGAGGCCGTCTATATTTCAATAGTTTTCATGCATGTTTCGCGTTTATTGGGACCTGCTATGATTTTGCAGAACGAAATCTGGCTGATCACGCTTCTGGGCTTGGCGGCCGTCACGTTGGGGTTCATCTTCGTGATCGCCCAAGCCGGAAAGCCCACCGATTCGAACCGGGTGCAGAACACTGCCAACGCAATACGGCGATGGTGGTTCCTGGCTTTGGTGGTGTTCGGCATCGGCGTCACCTGGGCTACCTTGAAACCGTTCCCGATCCCCGACCAGCACACGCCCCTGAAGGCCGCGCAGGTTGTCAACGTGGTGGCGCACCAGTGGGCTTGGCAACTGAGCCGAAATCAGCTCGAAGCCGGAGTCCCGGTGGAGTTCCGGGTGACCAGCGCCGACGTTAATCACGGCTTCGCGATTTACGCCCCGGATGAGCGAATCGTCATTCAGACGCAGGCCATGCCGGGGTTCACCAATAAGCTCTTGTACACCTTCCGCCAACCCGGCACTTACCGCATCCGCTGCCTCGAGTACTGCGGCCTGGAGCATCACGCTATGATGGCGGAGCTCGAGGTCGTCGCCGCTGCCAGGGGGGATCAATCATGAGTGTGCCCACGCTCTACCCCGAAGACGAAAGGCTGACGCGCGGCGAGCGTGTCGTTTTCAACCTTTACATCATCACCGCGCTGGTGGTGTTTGTCCTGATGATGTTGTTCGGGCTGGTCATGCGCATGGCGCAGGGTACCTGGCTCAGCCTTCCGCCCACCCTTTTCTACCAGATCATGACCGCACACGGGGCAGGCACGGTCGGCACAATGGGACTCGCGAGCAGTGCCGTGATGTGGTTTTTCCTGCGCAAATACGTGCGTCTGAATCTGTGGGCGTTCCTGACCAACTATGTACTGTTCACGCTCGGCGCACTGGCCATTCTGGCGGCTGTTTTCATCGGCGGCTACGCTGGCGCGTGGACGTTTCTGTACCCCCTGCCGGTGCATTCCATGGGCGAATGGACCGTGCATGCCGCGGTGCTGTTCATGCTCGGCTACATTGCAATCGGCGTCGGCTTCCTGCTCTTTTATCTGGATGCAATGGCGGGCGTCATCCGAGTCTATGGCAATCTCGGCCGGGCACTGGGTCTGCAATGGCTGTTCGGTGGGGAGATCGACCCGGTGCACCCGAAGACCGTGGTGGCGAGCACCATGGTGATCATCACCAACTCCATCGGTACCCTAGCCGGTGCGGTGGTGCTGGTGATGTCGATCATCAATGCCTATTTCCCGGAGCTGGCGCTCAATGCGCTGCTCGCCAAGAATCTGATCTACCTCTTCGGCCACACGTTCATCAACGCCACCATCTACATGGGGGTGATCGCGGTCTACGAACTCTTGCCACGCTACAGCGGACGGCCCTATGGCATCTCGCGCCCGTTCCTGTGGGCGTGGGCGGCGAGCACCGTCATGGTTCTGAGTGTCTATCCGCACCACCTGCTGATGGATTATGTCATGCCGCACTGGATGCTGGTGATGGGCCAGATCGTCTCCTATGCGAGCGGGCTACCGGTGTTCGTGGTAACGGCATACGGCGCGCTGACCAACGTCTATCGTTGCGGAATACGCTGGCGCATGCCGGCAAAACTTATGATGCTGTCGATGTACGGCTGGGCCGCGGGCATCGTGCCGGCAATCATCGACGCCACCATCCGCATCAACGAAGTGATGCACAACACCCAGTGGGTGCCGGGTCACTTTCATTTCTATCTACTGCTCGGGGTGCTGCCGATGATTCTCGCACTGATGTTTCACGTGATCGCCGGCCGCGCACAATCGCTCGCCGATGCCACCACCGACAAGCTGAGCTTTCCAATATATGCCGTCGGCGGCCTGGCATTCGCTGTTGCGCTCCTGGCCGCAGGGCATGTTAGCGCGCCACGGCGCTACGCGGTGCATTTACCGCAATGGGTGCCGTACGATCAGGCCAGTTCTATCGCCGCCATCCTGGTGATCGCCGCGATGTTGCTGTTTACCGGGCGCATCATCGCCGGATTGTTGAGGGCGCCGGCTCATGTCGATCCAGCGCACCCTGCTGGCTAGCGTAATCGTGGCAGCGGCCGGTGGTACCATACTGATGGGCGCCACCGACCGTTTCCAGGCCTTCACCACCGAGACGGCGCGCCGCGTCGCGCTCCGCCAGCATCCGGTAGCAACCCCGGCGGTGGTGATGCTAGAGACCCAGTCCGGCGCACGCATCAATCTCGCCGATTTGCGCGGCCAGTGGCTGCTGATCGATTTCATTTATACCCGTTGCTCGACCTCTTGCGTGGCGCTGGGAGACGAGTTTGCACAGCTGCAGGACCGGCTCGGCGCACCGCTGGCGCGCGGCAGCGTGCGGTTGCTCAGCATCAGCTTCGATCCGGCGCACGATACGCCGGCGCGGCTCGCCACCTACCTGCAGCGCTCGCGCAGCCGCGCTGCTGGCTGGCTCGCGGCACGGCCGGTTACCCCGGAGGGACTCGCGCAAATCAAACGGGTATTCGGCATCACCATTATCCCCAACGCTCAAGGCGGCTATACCCACAACGCTGCCATTCATATCGTCGATCCGCGTGGCCGGCTGGTTGCAATCCTCGACCGGGGAAACCCTGGCCGCGTCGCCCGGATCCTGCTGCGGGAGCTCGGTCAATGATAATCCGAGCACAGTCCTGCTCCTCCGGCAGCGCGACGCTGCTCTTTCTCGTGTTGCTGATGCCGCCGGTGAAACAGGCCCTGGAGGCGAGCCTGACTGCGCAGGTGCTGGTGCAGATCCCGCTGCTGATCGCCGTGGGATGGTTATTGCGCGCTGCCGTACCTGAACGAATACTCGCAAGGACCGAGAATTGGAATTATCGCGGCATCGCCGGGCTCGTTCTCGCGACTCTCACCGCTGCTTACTGGATGCTGCCACGCGTACTCGATGCCGCCACCACGGTGCCGCTGTTGGCGGTGGCCAAATACCTGTCGGCGCCGCTGCTGATCGGGTTGCCGTTCGCGCTGAGCTGGCCCCGCATGGGCTTCATCGTCAGGGGCGTGTTGCTGGCCGAGCTCATCGCCACGTGTTTCCGCCTGGGCTGGTTGTATCTGGCCTCGCCCGTGCGGCTGTGCAACAACTACCTGCTCAACGATCAGCAGCGGCTCGGTGAATGCATGCTGGCCATCGGTTCCGGGCTGTTGTTCTGGCTTGCTTGGAAACTTCTTTGGGGGCGCTTCGATTCGCTGAAGAGCGCCGCTTAACGCGGCTCCCAGTCCACTATGAACACGTTGGTCTCACCGGCTACTGTGCCGTTGCGATTCGAGGCAAACACCAGCTTTTTGCCGTCATGGGAAAACATCGGGAAGCCATCGAAGCCGGGATAGTAGGTGAGCTGCTCAAGGGCGCGCGTCTCCACATCCATGAGGTAGAGATCGAAATTGCGCCCGCTCGGGTCGTGCATGTTGGATGAGAAGACGATGTGCTGGCCGTCCGGGTGCCAATAGGGGGCAAAGTTGGCCGCGCCGTTATCCGTCAGCTGGATGGGTTGGCGCTCGTTCAGGTTCATGATGTAGATCTCCAGCCGTCCCGGGCGGACCAAGCCTTGGCGGAGCAAGCGCCGGTAATCCTCGAGCGCTTTGTCTTGAGGGCGCGAGGCGCGCCAAACGAGCCACTGCCCGTCGCGGGAGAAAAAGGCACCGCCGTCATAGCCGGGCTCGTCGGTCAACTGCTCGACGGTGCTGCCGTCCGGATTCATCATGAAAAGTTCCAGATCGCCGGTGCGCATCGAGGTGAAAACGATCTTGTCTCCCAAAGGTGAATAGACGCCTTCTGCATCGTAGCCCGGGGTGTCGGTCAAGCGGGCCGGATTTTCCCCTTCCGGGCCAGCGCGGAAAATGTCGTAGCCTGGATACAAAGGCCAAACGTAGCCCTGCGAACGATCCGGCTTGGTAGGGCATCGCTCGCCCGCAAGGTGAGTGGAAGCATAAATGATGGAGCGCCCGTTCGGTGCGATGAACGAGCAAGTCGTCGCGCCTTTGCCCGAAGAGACCCGGCGTACGTTATGGCCTTCGGTGTCCATGCGGTAGATGGCATCGCACGCCCGACCGTCGCGGGTGGACTGAAAAATGAGTTCGGTGCCGTCGAAGGAAAAATAAGCCTCGGCATTCTGCCCACCAAAGGTTAGCTGGCGGATGTGCTGGAAATGCTTTTCACCTGTATAGTGCAGCGGCTGCTCAGTCGGCGCCGAGCTATCCGCCGCTCGTGCGGTAGCGCCGGCTCCCAAGACCGCCACCAGCAGCAGCCAGGCCGTCAGGCCGTTGATCGTCTGCATCATCTCGGCTCCTCGAAGTCAGCGCGCGACCACCCGCGCCGTAACGGTCCGCGGCTTGCCATCGCGCAGCAATTCAATGACCAGCGACTGGCCTGGCGCAAAGCGGCGCAGGATCTTGGCGAAATCGGCCAGCGTGTCGATGGTCGCGCCATCGAGTCGGATAATGACATCGCCGGCGCGCAGGCCGGCCGCTTCGGCCGGAGTATCGGGCGTGACGCCCGACAATCGCACACCTTGGCCCGCCCATGCAAAATCCGGTACGCAGCCCAGCTGCACGGGCCGGCGTGTGCCGAGGGTAGCACGCGTCGCCTGCGCGGTGGCGGCGAGCCGCTCGGAGTGTAAGGGCTCAGTTCGGTTGGCCAGATGCTCCACCACCTCTTTCAGGGCGGCAGTAATTCCGGACAAACCCGCCGAATCGATCTTGTCGACGGTATCGGTGGGGCGATGATAGTCGCCGTGCGCTCCCGTGAAGAGCTGCACCGCCGGAATGCCGGCCTTCAGGAAGGGGGTTTGATCGCTCGAACCGATGTCACGGGCGACGATTTTGATAGGAACGCCGCTGACAAAGCCCGCCCCGCGGAAAAGGGGCGGCCACTCTCGGGCCGAGCCGGTGGCGAGCACGAGGAGCTTGTCTGTGCCGAGACGGCCAACGGTGTCCAGGTTGATCATGGCCATGGGGCGGCTTGCCGGATTCTCGGCCAAGTGCTCCATATAGTGAGTCGAGCCGAGCTGGCCCGCTTCTTCGCCGGTGAAGGCCACAAATTCGACCGTGCGCGCGGGATGCCAGGCCGGGCCTAGGGTGCGGGCCAGCTCCAGCATAACCGCAATGCCGCTGGCATTGTCATCGGCGCCGGGGTGCACTTTGCCCTCATCTCCCCGATGGACATCAGGCCAGCCTCGTCCTAGGTGATCGTAATGGGCCCCCACGATTACCGCCGGGCGTTCCGGATGGGTGCCAGGGAAACGCGCCACGACATTGCGCAGGGCCACGCGGCGTCCGAGCCCAGTCACCCGGCTTGTCCAGGTCTGATAATAGCTGCCGTCTTCTCCGGCCGGTTTGAGCCCAGCGGCCTGCAATTGCTCGGCAATATAGCGGGCCGCCCGGTCGAGTGCCGGCGTACCCAGCCCCCGCCCCGCCATATCGGGGTCGGCTAGGTAACTGATGTCTCGCATCATGCGCCGGGGTTTGAACAGAGGCGGCAGCTCCGCCAGGGGTTTGCGCGGTGCCAGCCTGGCCTTAAGAGGGCCGTGCGCGCCGCCGAGCGGGATCGACATGGGCGAGCTCACCACTGGCCACCGACCCTTTATGACATTCTCGGGGGCCGAACCGGTGAAGCCCAGATAGCTGTATCGGCCGTAATGGGGCAGCTTGCGGGCCAACCCCGGCAGCGCGGCCACGTTGTCGGCCGCAAGCCAGGCCAGGGCATGAGCGGGGTTCTGGCGCTGGCGGGCGACGACCACGATCGAATGCCGAGCCCGCTCGAGCTCGGAGCCGGCGATCTGCACGCGTTCGGCAGCCGCGCTGAAGACAGCCTGTTTGAGCGCTTGATCCAACGCCGGACGGAAGCGGTTCTCCCATCCGAACAGCCATATCGCCCGATCAGTGGGCAATTCGCTCAGCGCGGCGTCGGTGGTGACCTGCAACTGCTCGCCCCGCTCACGTTGCCAGGCCCGAGCAAGCGCCGCATAGCCTTTTTGCACCGCCTGGGGCGTTTCGGCCGATAACACGATTAGGACCCGCTCAGCGCCGAAGATCTGGCTGAGTGCGGGCGGAATCTCATCACGGTGGAGTCGACGGAAGAGGTCGAACTGGGGATCGACATCCAGGCGCAGCGGCCGAGCCGGCAAGCGCAGCGTGAGGCGCAGCGTTTTCTCCGCCATAGCGAGACGAGTCTGGTAGGCCGCATCTCGGCCTGCCAAATAAACCGTAACCGGTAGCTCCAGTCGGTAGGCTGCGCCGGGCTGAATCTGCTCGACCGTGGCCGTGAGGCGATAGCCATCGCCTACTGGTACGACCCGGGCGTCATAAACCCGCAGCAAAGGGGCACCGGTGCGTGCCACCCATTGCTCGAAGAAGGCGTGCAAAGGCTGGCCGCTCACTCGACTGAAGGTGGCCGCCCAATCCTCAAAGCTTGCGACCTGAAACAGGTGCTGATGATAAAACTTCCGGAGCACCTCGATGAAGGCCGCATCGCCGAGTTGCTCGCGCAGCATGTGAAACAGCATCATGGCCTTGCCGTAACCGACGGCTTCGGAGGCGGAGCTGTGCCGGGCGCGGAACTCGGTCAATGGGAAATCCCGATCCTCGCGCACATAATCGGTGTATTTCTGCAATGTCTCTCGGCGGTATGCTGCGCCCTGGCCCTGCTGCGCTTTGAGCAGATGGTCGGCTAGGTAGCTGGTCAACCCTTCGGCCCAATTCCCTGTGGCGTAGTCGACATAGACCCCGTTCCCCCACCAATTGTGCAGGATCTCGTGGGGATAGGAGGAACGCAGAATGAAGGGAAGGCGAATGACACGTGGGCCGAGCAGGGTAAAGGAGGGCATCCCGTAGCCGGTCTCCCAAAAGTTCTCCACCAGCGCGAACTTCCGGTAGGGATAAGCGCCAATCAGCCGGCGGTACATCTCGATATAGCGGGCGGTGGCCGCGAGGTACTTGCGGGCCAGGGCGGCGTCCGGCTCGCGCAAGAAGGCCATGGCGGCCACCTCGCCGTCCTGCGCGCGGTATTCCGTGAACGCGCCTGCGATCAGGTAGATCTCCTCCTGGGGGTGCTCGATCGACCAGAGTTCCTCCCGCGCCCGGCCTGCGTCGGACGCAGCCGGCTGCGTACGCACACCCTGGCTGACCGAGCGCCATCCCGGCGGGAGCGTGACCGTAAGAGAGAAGGTCACGAGATCATCCCCCAGTTGGGGATACCAAAAGCTCGCGCCGGGCAAGAAAACCCCATCCGGCCCAATCACGCCCGCAGAGCCGCTAAAGCTGCGTGCATATTCTTCGCTGGCCGACGCGACGGGATGAAAGATCTCGCCCTGGTACGCCACGGTGAAGCGACGGACGGACGCATCGATCTCTATTGCGTATTTCTCGGTGAGGCCTTTGTGGCCGAGTCGGCGCAGCTGCACGTCGGGTTCTTGGATGCGCGGATCGAGACCAGTATGCAGACGGAATGTCACCGGTGTCGAATGATGCTCGGGCAGGGTAACCGTATCGACCGCCTCGAGGCGGTGGCCATCCGGCTTCAGCGTGATGTGCAGCTTATGATGAACCCCGGCCACCGCCGCGCCGGTGAGTAGCAGCAAAATCAGCCCGATCGTCAGGAAATGCAGCGTTTTGTGCCAGAGCATGGGTTTCGTGCGGCTTGTCAGTAATTGGGCGGACGGGGAATCTTAATACGAAACCGCGACCAAAGGCATGGCAGGCGACGATCAGCCGATTTCCGTTACGCAGAGTGCTTGGGTGAGTTGCGCAATTGGGGGAGCTCTTCGGCATCACGCCGATACATGCTTTTCGGTGCGGTTGGATGCTGGAGCCGGTGGGGTTCAAAAGTTCCGGCTAACCGAGAAAATCCAAAATGCTCTCTCCTCACTTACTGCCACGGGTGGGGGAGATTACTTCATACCTCTTTTCCCCCACCCGCCAAGGCAAGAGAAACTTTACCCACCTGCCCTCGACATTTTTATGTGAAAGAGTCAAACGCTCGAGCAAGAGCCTCCGCCACCGCTTGATGCGCCGCCGCTCCAGTAGTGCGGATCATGATCGCTCATTAACCACTCCTTGATTTCCCGGTCCGCCTTTTCCTTGCTGATGCCATAGATCGTTTGGATCTTTCCGGAGAGTTCTTCTTCGAACCCGCCGATGACATGGTCCAAATCCTCGTTGGTGAACTCTGCCCAGCGCTGCCTGACCTTGCCCTTGAAGATATGCCAGTTGCCTGTGATCTGATCCGTGTACATGTTGGCCTCCACCATGTTCGTATGGATCGACCTGATAACAATCTACCCTGTCCTTACACCTCCTCCTTCCGGTGTGCCCGCACTTTTTCCAGTATAGTTGTAAGGTGGTTTTTTTCCTGTACAGATGCGTTTTAAGGCCAGCTTTGTGAAGTGTCTGCGGCACGCAGGCAAAGAGGGCGAGTGCATCGTGCCGTTTTCGTCGACGGTGTTCCAATGGAAGCACTGTCTTAGCCAACTCTACCGAGCAGCCAACTATTGCCGGTGCGGGTGGTTGCCAAGCGCAGTACAGATGGACTCGACTATTTGCTCTTGGTTCAGGGAGTCGCAGTCGATGACGATATCCGCGTGTTGTTCGTATAAAGGGATACGCTCGGCGAAGACATCCGCGAGCGTTTGGTGGGCCGCTTTGGCAATTCCGCGGCTGCCAAGATTGGTTACGCGACGGGCCAATGTCGGATAACCCACCTTGAGATAGACGATGACCCCATTACGGCGCAAAGCGGCCATTGCGCGCTCGCTGTAGGCGGCGCTGCCGCCGGTTGCAATGATATGGTTGGACAAGCTGAGTTGGGTCAACTCCCGCTCCTCGATGGCGCGCAGCGCCAGATGTCCTTCGTGGTCGACTATGTGTTGCAAGGTGCGCCCCTCAACACTTTGGATGATCACATCGGTGTCGACGAAATTCTTGGCAAGCTGCTTGGCGAGCAGCACCCCGATTGTGCTTTTGCCCGCGCCGGGCATACCAATCAGCACGATATTGTTGCGCTCATCGGCCATTCGAAGATCCCTGTAAACTGGGCAGTGGTTGGTACGACAGTTACACCGCGCAATAGCGCCAGAAAACACGATGAAACGCAACCGTGCGGGCGCCGCTGCGAGCCGAATCTGCGGTGGGTTTCGGATCGCCTCCGGGGTTAGAATTTATACGGTGAATTCGTTGCTAAAAGGTGGCACGGTTATGGCTGAAGTAAGCCGCACGGCGATCGAGCAGGCGATCCAGCGGTGGACCGAACCGTTTTTAGGTATGGATTTGCTTACGGCCGGCGCGGTCGAGCGGATCGTAACGGAAGACCGGCGCGTTCGTATCCTATTGCGGCTGGGTTTTCCGGTCGGGCGCTACCAGGTGCAACTGCGTGCGGGCTTGGTCGATGTGGTAACGGCAGCGCTGCCTGGGATAGAGGTTACGGTAGAAGTCGGCTGGCGGGTTACTTCGCGGGCCGTGCAAGTGAAGTTGAAGCCGCTTGCGAATGTGCGCAACATCATCGCCGTCGCCTCGGCCAAAGGCGGAGTGGGTAAATCGACGGTCGCCGCCAACCTGGCTTTGGCACTCGCCGATGAAGGGGCCAGAGTCGGGGTGCTCGATGCCGATATCTACGGTCCGAGTCAGCCTCGCATGATGGGCGTGGCCGGTCGGCGTCCCGAGAGCCCCGATGGCAAGAGCATCACGCCGTTGGAGAATTATGGGGTCCAAGTCATGTCCATCGGCTTTCTCATCGAAGAGGAGGCGCCGATGGTCTGGCGGGGTCCCATGGTTACCCAAGCCTTGACCCAGTTGCTCAACGACACACGTTGGCAGGATCTCGATTACCTCGTCGTGGACCTGCCGCCCGGTACCGGTGATATCCAACTGACTCTGGCGCAGCGGGTACCAGTCAGCGGGGCCGTCGTAGTGACGACTCCGCAGGAAATCGCAACGCTCGATGCCCGCAAGGGCATTCGGATGTTTCAGAAGGTCAGGGTGCCCGTGCTGGGGGTGCTCGAGAACATGAGCATCCACACCTGCAGTCAGTGCGGTCATGCGGAGCACATCTTCGGGGAAGGCGGCGGCAAGCGCTTGGCGGAGGAGGAAGGCGTGGTATTGATCGGCGCGTTGCCGCTGGACGGGCGCATCCGTGAGCAAGCGGATAACGGCCGACCCAGTGTGGTCGCGGAGCCCGATGGGCGGGTTGCCGAACTTTATCGGCAAGCCGCCTTGCGCACGGCCGCACAGCTCTCGAAGCTTGCCGCGGCGCCTTCGAGCCCATTTCCCCAGATCGTGGTGGAGGATTGAAAATGTTGCTATGGGCGCCGCGCCGGCGCGTGCTGCACAAGGCCGCTAGCCGTGGGTCGGACGTTTTGCGGCCGGTGAGCGAATGAGTATCAAGCCCGACAGTTGGATCCGCCGCATGGCGGCGGAGGGCATGATCGAGCCCTTCGAGCCGGAGCAGGTCCGCCAGAGCTCGGCCGGTCGGCTGATCTCGTATGGTACTTCGAGTTACGGTTACGATGTGCGATGCGCCGATGAGTTCAAAATTTTCACGAACATCAACTCGGCCATCGTCGATCCGAAGCGCTTCGACGAGTCGAGCTTCGTCGACGTCAAGGCCGATGTCTGCATCATCCCGCCGAATTCCTTTGCTTTGGCGCGGACCATCGAGTTTCTGCGCATTCCCCGTAACGTCCTCACGATTTGTCTGGGCAAATCCACCTATGCCCGCTGCGGGATTATCGTTAACGTAACGCCGCTCGAGCCCGAATGGGAAGGGCACGTCACGTTGGAGTTCTCGAACACCACGCCGCTGCCGGCGA
This sequence comes from Nitrococcus mobilis Nb-231, assembly GCF_000153205.1. GTDB lineage: Bacteria > Pseudomonadota > Gammaproteobacteria > Nitrococcales > Nitrococcaceae > Nitrococcus > Nitrococcus mobilis. The sequence continues at coordinate 1,779,117 of NZ_CH672427.1, read as the reverse complement.
AGATCTATGCCCATGAGGGGGTTGCGCAGATGCTATTCCTCGAATCCGATGAGGTCTGTGAGCGCTCTTACAAGGATCGCAGCGGTAAATACATGGGCCAGCGTGGCGTTACTTTACCGCGACCTTGACGGGACGGGCCTGTTCGCTAAAGACGGTCCAGGTCATCGTCAGCGGTCACGACCGGGGGCTGGTCCTGGCGTCGCCCCTGGTACCAGACAGCGCCGTCGCGCAGCTCGATACGCCCCTCGGCGATCCAGCGAACGGCAAGCGGGTAGATGCGGTATTCCTGGCGCTGCACCCGTTGCTGCAAAGACTCTACGCGGTCACCCTGCTGCACGGGTACCCGGGCCTGAACGATCACCGGTCCGGCATCCAACTCCGGGGTTACGTAGTGCACGCTGCAGCCGTGCTCGCTCAGGCCCGCTTGCAGCACCCGTTCGTGGGTATGCAGCCCGCGCAAGGCGGGCAACAGCGAGGGGTGAATATTGATCAGGCGCCCCTCGTAGGCGCAGACGAATACCGGCGTGAGAATACGCATGAAGCCGGCCATGATGACCAGCTCCGCTCGGTAGTGGGCTACTCGGTCCCGTAGGGCGCGGTCGTAGTGTTCTCGGTCAGCGAAATCCCGCTGCGTCAGAATTTCATATTCGATGCCTGCCCGCTCGGCGCGCACGAGCCCATAGGCATCGGCTCGGTTGCTGATCACGGCTTGTATGTCGATGGGCAGGTGCCCGGAATTTTGGCCATCGATGAAAATCTGTAGGTTGCTGCCATGGCCCGAGATCAGCACGACAACGCGCAACGCCGCTGCAGGCATTGCTCACTCCTCGATTCGCACCAGTGGCCGCTCGGTGGGTCCCGCCGCCACTTCACCCAATTGCCAAGCGGTTTCGCCCGCGCTTCGCAACACCCCCAGTGCGTGATCGACGTCCTGTGGCGCGAGCGCAACCACCATTCCGACCCCGCAGTTGAATACCCGGTACATCTCTTGCCTGGAGATGCCGCCTTCGCGCTGGAGCCAGCTGAAGACCGTGGGCCACTCCCAGGTGTGGGCATCGATCCGGGCTTGCGTTTTGCTCGGCAAGACCCGCGGCAGATTGTCGAGCAGCCCCCCGCCGGTAATATGGCAGAGGGCGCGAATCTCCACTTCCTCGATGAGGGCGCGTACCGCACGGACGTAAATGCGGGTCGGCGTCATTAGCAGCTCCGTTAGAGCTTGGCCATTCAGCTCGGTGGCCAGGGTGATGCCACGGGTTTCCAGCACATGTCGCACCAGCGAGTAGCCGTTGGAGTGCAGGCCGCTGGAGGCGATACCGATCAGCGCATCACCGGGGCGCACGCGGCTGCCGTCGATGATGGCGGCTTTTTCCACGATGCCGACGCTAAAGCCCGCCAGATCGTAGTGGTTACTCGCATAAATACCTGGCATCTCCGCGGTTTCGCCGCCGATGAGTGCGGCACCGGCTTCGCGGCATCCTCGCGTAATGCCCCGAATCACCCGTTGCGCCACATCCAACTCGAGCCGGCCGGTTGCATAATAATCGAGGAAGAACAGCGGCTCGGCGCCCGTGACGACGATATCATTGACACACATCGCCACTAGGTCGACCCCGATGGTTTCATGGCAGCCTGTTTCGATGGCTAATTTCAGTTTAGTCCCGACCCCGTCACTGCCGCAGACCAATACGGGATTGTGGTAGCGTTGCAGTGACAGCTCGAACAGTCCGCCGAAGCCACCGAGTCCGCCTAGTACTTCGGGGCGCATGGTCGTTGCCACATCCGCCTTGATGCGTTCCACAAGCTGGGCGCCGGCGTCGATGTCGACGCCGGCGTCCCGGTACGTCAGATTTGCCCGAGAGGTGTCCTCAGCCACGATGTGTCTCCTTGCAAGATCCCTAATGGTAGTCCCCGAGCTCGGCAATATGAATGCCGGGGGACGGCCTGCCTAGTGTTCATGCTACCGTAGGTGAGCGAAATGCGAGCCGTGGTCGAGTATGCCTCGGAGGGGGGTAAGGCGATGGGCGCCGGTCTCATGGCAAGGGTTTTCATAGTGTGCATTGGCTTGACCTTGCTGTATGCCGGCTCAAGCCGTACCGCCTGTGGGCAGGATTTGCCCACCGCTCGGGTGGCAGTTACCGACCAAAGTGCCGGTGCCCGCGCTGAAGCGCTAAGGGCCGCTATTACCCAAGTTCTGGTGCGCTTGACCGGGCGTGCGGATATTGCTCATGCGGCGCCGGTAGCCTCGTTGATGACGAGCCCGCAGCCGTATTTGCAGCAATATCACTACGAGCATGGCGAAGGGGGGCGACTCGAGCTGATCACGCGCTTCGATGGGCAGAGCCTGCGCCGTGTCTTGATCCAGCGTGGGATTCCCATTTGGCAGGCCGCGCGGCCGCCAGTGCTGGTGTGGTTTGCATTTGACTCCAATGGTGAGCAGGAATTGGTCAACGCGGCGGCTGGGTCGCAGCTGCACGAGGCGCTGAGCAGGGCCGTTGCCGAGCTTGGGATACCGGTGATTTTCCCACTCTTGGATAGCCAGGATCGGCAGCGCGTGAGCTACAGTGATGTTGCCGATGGATTCAGTGAGCCGGTGCTGGCGGCCTCGCGCCGCTATTCGACCGAGTTAGTGCTGATACTGCGGATCACTCGGAGCCGCTCGGGCAACTGGCAGGGACGTTGGTCGCTGTATCAAGATGATTCGAATAGCAGCTGGGAGAGCGGGGGTGTCAGCATCGAGCAGGCGTTGGCGCAAGGCGTGCCGGTGTTGGCCGCGAGGCTGCGCTCCAGCTACACGCTGTTACCCGATCTGGCCGCGTCCAGCCGGCTGCAGATCCGGATCGGCGGGGTCGACTCGCTGGAGCGGTTTGCAGCGCTTGAGGAACTGCTGACAAGTTTGCCAGGTGTGGCTGCGATACACTTACGTCGGGCCGAGGCGGAGTGGGTCAGCATAAAACTCTCACTGAACGTGGCCCGCAGTCAGATTGAGCAGGAGTTGGCGCATCACCCAAGGTTGGAATCCTCCGCCCCGTTGCCGCTCGCCTCGTCCGATGGAAGTGCCGCCGACAATCCGTCCTCGGCTCAGAGTGAGCTTACCTATCGGCTGATCCGATGAATCAATCCGCTTTCTTGGGCAAAGTGAGCCATAGCGCCGTTGGCGCGGAGCGGTTGCGCTTATTGTTCTGTTGTTGCCGCTGCTCTTAGCGTCTTGGATTAGGAGCGGTAGAGTGTGCCGATGTATTCAGCTCGACGCTAAAAGAGGCTGCGTCGTGGTACTGGTAGCAAGCGGTAGGTTCCATTTGCAGAGCGATGGTTGGTATGGTCGGAACAGGAAGCAATGATTGCAGCTGTGGGCGGCAGCTGGCTTTGGATTTCCAATGGGATGAGCGTTTCGATTTTGCCGGATTCGTTGCTGGCCCAAATGCCGAGGCGGTGGCGGCTCTGGAACTTATCGGGAAGGGTGATCGTAGGCGTGTGATTTATCTCTACGGCGAGCCTGGAGTTGGCAAATCGCATTTGCTGCAGGCGGCTTGCGGCGAAGCCAGCGCTTGGGGGCGGGCTGTGGTTTATCTGCCTCTCCGGCAGTTGGTAAATCGCTCACCACGGCTTTTGCAAGAGTTGGAAGGGGTCGATGTGGTGGCGCTCGACGATCTGGACTGCTTGACCAAAGCCATCGAGTGGCAACAGGCCGCCTTTCATCTATTCAATCGGCTGCAGGACGCCGGCCGAGAACTGCTCATGGCCGGCCCACGGCGTCCGGCGAAGCTGGGCCTAGCCTTGCCCGATCTTGTTTCACGTCTGCAAGGGGTGCTGGTGCTACGGTTAGAGAAGCTCGGCGACGAGGACAACGTGCTGGCTTTATCTCGGCGAGCACAGCGCCGCGGTCTGGAACTGCCCAAGGCGACGGCGCGTTATCTGCTCAACCATTGCCGGCGCGACACGGGCTATTTCTTTCAGCTGCTTGACAAGTTCGATGCGGCATCGCTGCAAGCGCAGCGTCGCCTTACTGTTCCGTTTGTCAAAAAGGTGCTGGCCGAGGCGAACAACGATTAGATCACAGCAACGCTGCTACGGGGACATTTAACATAATATTCTACCTCGGCGCAGAGGGTTGAGACCGCCGATCTCTGCCGGAGCGGGTAAGCGGCGCGGCTGTTATAGAATCTTCAAAACAGCCTCTGGGGGGCGACCAATTGCGACTTTCCCTCGGTTGACTACGATCGGCCGCTCGATCAGTCGAGGGTGCTGAACCATGGCGCGGATGAGCTGCTCGCGTGTTAATGAATCACTGTCCAACGCGTGGTCGCGGTATTCGGGTTCATTGCGGCGCATCAACTCCCGTGGAGTGAATCCCAAGTCCGTGAGAATGGCCTCCAGCTCGGCCTCGCTCGGCGGAGTCTTCAAATATTCGATGATCTCGGGTTCGACGCCGCGGTCTCGGAGCAGCTCGAGTGTAGCGCGGGACTTGGAGCAGTTGGGGTTATGATAAATGCGAACAGCCATGGTTACCTCCTAGGCGGGGCCGGGGCTGGGCAGTAAAACCAAAGCTGAGATAATACAACTTTCCGCCAGTCATCGCCCGTAGCCGCCTACGTTCGCTTCGTGGTCGGGTCTGCGACGAGCATGGCTCGTGGGGTAGCGGTGTAGCCTACCCAATGGGTGCTGTAACAGATCGGTGCAGGTTTGTTTTAGAATAGATAACTGCGAAACGGGGCTTTCGTTGTGGGCTCGCCACACGATCAAATCACAAAGTGCAGTTGCGGTGGATGAGTAGGCAAACGGGTGTAGTGCGGGGTGTCCTGCTTGCGGTGACGCTGGGCGCTGCCATGTGGGCGGCGGGTTGCGCTACTTTGCCGGCCGATCCTGAGCAAGCACCCGTGCAGGAGATGAGCGATGCACGCCAGGCTATCGAGGCGGCTCGCGCAGCTGGGAGCCCGCAATATTCGCCCAAGCGCTTTCAAGAGGCGCAGAGTCTGATGGAGCAGGCCATGCTGAGCTTGTATCGGGGTGAATATAAACTGGCGCGACGGACCGCATTGACAGCTCGGGCGCGGGCAATTGCCGCGCGCAAGGCGGCATTGGCCGTGCAACGCACGCCATAGCCGCATGAGAGCAAATTGAGTTTCCCACCTCGAGGCGCATAATTTGGTTGCAATATAACAAAGAAACTCCGATAGTCTCTGCGCAATTCATTTGGATCAATCCGTTTCGCTTATGAGCATACGGTGCATCCGTTGTTATGTCTCCGGAAAGGTGCAGGGTGTATTTTATCGGGCCAGTACGCGTAAGCAAGCCATCCGGTTGGGGCTGTGCGGCTATGTCAGAAATCTTCCGGATGGTCGCGTCGAAGTGCTCGCTTGTGGTGAGACGCGTGCAATTGATGCTCTGGTCGTGTGGTTGCGCAGGGGGCCTTCGCAGTCCCGGGTCACGGCCGTGGAGGTCGAGTCCGCAGCGGACCCCAACATCCAGGGATTCGACATTGTGTGACTGGCAGCTATTTTTTCGAGAAACGGCGTTGTCGGGTTGACCTGATGCCTTTACTTCCAATATAATTTATGTTATCATAAAAAACGGCGTTACACGGCGAGTTATTTAGTGCCCGGCGGCCGGCCATAGGGTATTCGGGATGGGTGCTACGTCGTCGGTAATTTTGGTCCTCCAGAGGTTTTAAGAGGGAACCATGAGAGCGAAGTTTTTGATTTTTATTGGCTTGATGATCGCGGCGGCCACTGCAGCACAAGCCGCAGGTAATCCGGCCAAAGGGCAGCAGAAGGCGGAGACTTGTCTAGGTTGCCATGCTATCCCGGGTTACCGTTACTCTTCTACAAAGTCCCCGGTATTCCACGTACCAAAGGTCGGGGGGCAGCACGCGGCATACATCGTCTCTGCGCTGCAGGAGTACAAGAACGGAAATCGCGATAATCCAACGATGCGCGCTCAAGCGAATCAGTTGAGCACACAGGATATGGAGGACATCGCAGCCTATTTTGCCCGGGCCGGGAAGTAGTGTAGTCGAGCCGATAACGAATTAGGGAGTTCAAAAATATGACGCGCAGACTTGTCTTTTCGCTCGGCCTCTTATCCTGCCTCCTGTTTTCGGTTCAGGCTTTTGCCATCGAATTCGGCGATGCCAGGGCGGGTGGCCAGAAATACCAACAGAAAGGCTGCACCAATTGCCATGGCGAAGGCGGGCGCAGCTCTGCCCCAACATTCCCGATTTTGGCGGGACAATATAGCGACTACCTGGTTGAGGCCCTGCAAGGCTATAAGGAAGGGGATCGGAAGAATCCCATGATGGCGGGGATGGCCGCTGGCCTTTCCGAAGAGGATATGTACGACATTGCAGCCTATCTGTCGCGTGAGGAGAGTGCGCTCACCACCTTGCATAAGTAATGATCGATAGCGCAATTTTGTCGGCCAACGCGGCTGTTGTGGCTGCAAAAAACAAGGGGTGCCTCCCGGAGGCACCCCTTGTTTTTGCCTTCTCGATAAAATGATGGTGCGCGGTGCCTGCTGGGCAATTCAGTGCCCATGCTCATGGTGGTCGTCGTGGCTGTGATCATGGCCGTGATGATCATGGCTAGGCTCGGGGGGGCGGTAACGGGTACGTTTCGGCGCTCGTGGAGAGGCCACGTAACCCCGCTCGAGCTCACTTTCGGTGGCTTCCCGCACGTTGTTCACAGTGATATCGAATTCCAGCGTCTGGCCAGCCAGTGGGTGATTCGTGTCGAGCGTAATGGTCTGCTCCTCTTCATCGACATCGACGATGGTTACGGTTTCGAGGCGCTTCTTATCCTCGCCTTGGGCCTGGAATTGCATCCCAGGTTCGAGTTGTTCCACGCCCTGAAAAACTTCGGCGGGCACCTTCTGCTGAAGGCTTTCATCGCGCTCGCCGTAGCCCTCCTCCGGAGGGACAGTGATGCTGAGTTGATCGCCGCCTATTTTGCCTTCCAGTGCCTTCTCCAGCCCCGGGATGATGGTGCCGGCGCCGTGGAGATATTCCAAAGGTTTGTTCTCTTTGGTTATATAGCGGATCACGCCGTTAGTGCGCAGCGTGTAACTAATCGCCACGACTTTGCCTTTGGCAACTTGCATATCGAACCTCTAAATAATTGGTTTTGGCGATGATGGCAAAGTATAACCTTTGCCATCACCGATCCCAAGCATATGCATGGGGCGCCAGGCGGCAGGCGTTTACGAACATCCGCAGCAATAGCGTAAGTCCTTTGGTGCCCACCTGGCGGCTTCATGCGGTTTATCGGTCTGCCGAATATGCTTGGCATGTGCGGAAGGCTCGCAACCCGGGCCGCTGCGATTTCGAGTTCGTTAGCGCTATAGTCTCATGGTAACTTCTCATTAAGTCCGGGCAAGAAGACATTGAAGAGAGTGGTTCGTTGCTTACCATCAACAATAAGCACTTGATAATTTTGCATTTAATGCACGACCGTAATCTTACCTCCGCCACCCCGCATACATTACGCCCGGACTTAATGAGAAGTTACGTCTCATGCGGCTAACAACGTGAATTATTTTGAGATGTTTAAGCGATAACGTTCTGCAAGCTCGGCAATTCGGGTGCGCGTTTCGCTCGAAATGTCTTGAAATTCGAACCCAGAGTTGTGAAAAATCGCGTTACGGTCTTTGCGTGTCCATACGCAACGTGCATCAATGTCGATATGGCGGCCGCCGCTAATTTCATCGGCAAGCTCGATCCGTAATGGGAAGAACTCCTCACCCAGTGGCTCACCCGTCTCCAGCATGCCGCCATCGACCGTTACATCGGTTAAATATCCGATCAGCTCTTTTGTTTCACGGTGATATACGGGTAAAAACTTATCCACGACATCACGCGCTCTTCTACGTGCATCCTTCATGGCGCCTCCGGCCATACGACAAACTAAGTTTAGGTACAACTATGATTTGCTGCGTATGCTTTGTCTACGCCGCCAGCTGCGCCGATTGCTGGTTCCCAACGCCAAACCGTCTGCGCTGCCGCGCAATACAAGCCCACTGTGGAATTAAAAAGAATACCATAGGCTGGTCCGCTTGGCCTGCTTCTGATGAGTGAAAAGCATGGTTTTGGTAAAAGGTCAATAGGGCCGAGCCTGGGGTGTGAGCGCTGTGGAGACATACGATCTTCTAGTCGTCGGCGGTGGGATTAACGGCACCGGTATTGCGCGAGATGCCGTGGGGCGCGGATTGCGGGTGTTGCTCTGCGAGCAGGCTGATCTGGCTAGTTTTACCTCCTCGGCCAGCACTAAGCTGATCCATGGTGGGCTTCGCTATCTCCAATACTACGAGTTCGGTTTGGTAACGAAGGCCCTCAAGGAACGGGAGGTGCTGCTGCGCAATGCGCCCCACATCATTTCGCCGTTGCATTTCGTGATGCCGCATAACGCTTCCCGGCGACCTGCCTGGATGATCCGGGCCGGCTTGATGCTCTATGACCATCTCGGTGAGCGCAAGCTGTTACCGCCTTCCAAGGGGATCAATCTGCGCTGGCATGCGGCAGGGCGGGCGCTGGTGCCGAGCTTGGTCAAGGGGTTCGGCTACTGGGACTGCCGGGTTCAGGACGCGCGTTTGGTGCTTCTCAATGCTATGGACGCTGCGCAACGCGGCGCGACGGTGCTGCCACGGACACGTTGCGTGACGGCGTGCGCGAGGGGGCGGAATTGGAGCGTCCTGCTGCGCGGCCCAGGCAATGGCAGTGAGCGGAGGGTGGTTGCCCGTGCGCTTGTCAATGCTACGGGGCCATGGGTTACTTCCTTCTTAGGCGAAGCGGTTCAAGTTCGGCCGGAGCATACGGTACGCCTGGTTCAAGGCAGCCACATCGTCGTACCCAAGTGTTTCGAGCACGATCATGCCTATATTCTTCAAAACAATGACGGTCGGATCGTCTTTGCTATCCCTTATGAGCAGGACTTTACGTTAATCGGCACCACCGAAACGCTCTATCACGGTGATCCGGCCGCAGCTCGAACTACTGAGATCGAGGTCGGCTACCTCTGCAGGGCCGTCAATCGCTATTTTCGGGAGCCGATAAGGCCAGCGGATGTCGTTTGGGCCTACTCTGGAGTGCGGCCTTTGTATGATGAGCGCGAGGGGGTCGAGGCCTCGGCGGCCAGCCGCGATTATCTTTTGGAGTGGCGCACTGATCCGGCGCCCCTGCTGTCGGTGTTTGGCGGGAAAATCACGACCTATCGAATGCTGGCATGGGAGGCCATGCGGAAACTGAGCTCGGTGTTCGGTTGCGATACGGGTGATTGGACACGCCGGGCGCCGCTGCCCGGCGGCGATATCCCGCATGCCGACTTCGAGGGGTTTTATCGGGGGGTGGTGGCGCGCTATCGCTGGTTGCCGCAGACGTTGGCTCGGCGGCTGGCGCACAGCTACGGTACCCGCCTCCATCAGATTCTAAACGGTGCACGTGGACTCGACGGGCTGGGCGAGCACTTCGGCGCCGGGCTGTATGAGGCAGAGCTGCGTTATCTGGTCGATGCCGAGTGGGCCGTTACCGCAGCGGATGTGCTTTGGCGGCGTAGCAAGCTGGGGCTGCGCTTTAACGAGGCCCAGACCGCGCGGGTTACCCAGTGGCTTGCCGCTGAGCAGACCAGGCGGCCGTTCATGGCCTTTGACGGACAGCCGGTGCGCTGATGCACGCAGCTGCGTCGCGGAGAGATGAGCAGCGCCGCTCGCGCACTTCGCCTAACGTTGAATTACTCGGCCGGCCTGGGCTGCGGCTGGGTAAGGCGCGCAGTGGCGTGACCGCCGTCCGTCTGAGCGAGCTGCGCATGGCGAAAGCAGTCGGTGGTATGATCCATGACCAGCCCGGCCGCCTGCAGGTACGCATAGCAAATGGTGCTGCCGACAAACTGAAAGCCGCGCGCCTTCAAATCCTTGGAGAGCGTATCCGAGCGTGCCGTGCTGATCGGCACCTCGATCTGGTAGCGCCAATGGTTGATGATCGGCGCGCCGTCGACGAAACGCCATAAATAGTCAGCGAAGCGGCCGAAGGTCTCCTGGATGCTCAGGAACGCGCGGGCGTTGGGACGCAGCGCCTCGATCTTGCGCTTGTTGCGGATGAGCCCCGGGTTGTTGAGCAAGGCCTGTATCTGCGCGTCGCTGAATCCGGCCACCCGCGCCGGCTCGAAGTGCTCGAGCGCATGGCGATAGTTCTCGCGCTTTCGCAACACGGTCAGCCAGCTCAACCCTGCCTGCATTCCCTCCAGTATGAGAAGCTCGAACAAGCGTCGCTCGTCGTGCAGCGGAACGCCCCATTCCTGGTCGTGGTAGTCGAGGTAAAGCGAATCGTTAGTGCACCAGGCACAGCGTTGCAGCATGTCCTTTGCTCCTGTTAAGTGCATTGGGCCGATGATAGGGCCGACCCTCAGTCCGCGTTCAGGTCTCCGTCCGGTAAGCGCTCAGTGCCAATCTGTCAGATCGCGTACGCCTCCGAGCGCGCGGGCCTTTCGATAATAGCGCCGATCGGCAGTGACCAGCGTCGCTCCCCATTCCAGGGCGAGCGCATGATAGGCCGTGTCGAAGAGGTGATGTTGTAACTGGACTGCGAGTCGGCTGGCGCGCCTAATAATTCCGGGGTCGTTTATTATGGGCAGCTCCATCGCATCCAAGAGCTCGATCGCCCGCTCGGCCATTGCCGGGCGCAGCCGGCTGATGACGGCGGCGACCTCGATGAGCCAATGGGGTGGTTGCAGCGGCGCCAGCGTGCCCCGGCGGATGCCCTCCAGGATCGCAACAGCCTGATCCGCTTGCGGCTCGACAGCCGGATCCGGAAAGAGCCACTTCACCGTTACGCTGGCGTCGATCACCAGCTTCATGGACGACCCTGCCGGCGGGCCTTGGCGATGGCCTCATCGGATAGCGGGGCCTGCTCGCGGCGCGCCTCGAGCAGTTGCGCTACCACGCTTGCCCGACGCTGTTGCCGGCGTCGCTCTTCGATCGCCTGCTCCATTAGACGAGTGAGAATGGCGCTCTTGTTCTCACCCGCGAAGGCTTCGTTGAATGCCTGCTTGACCGATTCAGGCACACTGAAGTTCACAGTGGCCATGGCGCACTCCTTGAATTGTTGAAATATTCAACAATTGTATGTCTGCACGTCTTGTTCAGCAATGGACACCGTTTGCTGCCAACGGCCTACCGCTGCCAGGAGTGTCTGTCGCCTGCAGAATTCAGCGGTAGATTCGCACGCGCAGCATGATGTTCTAAGAAGCTGTCTTGTTAAAACGCTGTTATTTATCATATAAATATATTTAAATCTCACACAAGAGATCAGCTCGTGTACGACAGTGACCTCTCCGACGAACAATGGCAGCTCATCGCGCACCACTTTGAACCCAAAGACAACCGCGGCGCTGTTCCGATCCATTCCAAGCGCACTAAGCGCCTGTTCACAATCTTCTAATGAGCAGAACGAGGAACGCCAGATGGACGAACTGCAGACTGGTATTGAGCTTACGCTCGCAGTTCTTCCATCTGGCGTTCTTGGCACTGTTGCTCCGGAGATTGTGAACAGGCTCTAATACTACAGTTGTAAATAAATACGCTATACTTCGTTATCAGATAGTTGAACGAAGTGGCGGTAGAGATGAACCATTTCCTGACGCTGGAGGGTTTGCGTGAGCAGGCGGGCGCTTGGGAAGCGGAGCTGGGTAGCTGGGTAGGGCAACTGGGTGGCCATGTCAAGCGTGCCGAAGCCCGTGAGCGGGTGGGGGCCTACCTGCGGGGGCTGCTGGGCGAGGTTGAGCGTCGTAATAGCTGGCAGTTATCCGAATACCAGGGTGAAGCCCATCCGTATGGATTTCAGCACTTGCTCAACCGTGCCCGCTGGGACGAGCAAGGCGTGCGCGATGCCGTGCGGCAGCGTGTCTACGAGGTCCTGAAGGATGCCGCCGGGGTGCTGGTGGTGGATGAGACGGGGTTTATAAAAAAGGGCATACACTCGGCGGGAGTGAAACGCCAGTACAGCGGTACGGCGGGTCGGATCGAGAACGCTCAGATCGGTGTATTTCTCGGTTATGCCAGTTGTTGGGGCCAGGGGCTACTGGATCGTGCGCTGTTTGTGCCGCGGGAGTGGTCGGAGGATCGTGCGCGTTGCCGCCGGGCGGGTATACCGGACGAGGTGGTTCATCAGCCCAAGACGGAATTGGCCCGGCAGATGTTGGTGCGTGCCTTGGACAGCGGGGTAAGCGCCCGTTGGGTCACAGCCGATGCGCTCTACGGCGATGATTTTCGACTGCGCTGGATGCTGGAGGAGCGCGGCCAAGGGTATGTGCTGGCCGTCAGCCGCAAAGCCTATGTTTGGCAGGGCTGTAAACAACGCAAAGTGGGGGAGCTGTTGGAGGCCTTGAGGGGCGATGCGCAGGCGCGCTGGTCACGGCTCAGTGCCGGGGCCGGTAGTCAGGGTCCCCGGGAGTACGACTGGACCTGCTTAGCGGTCAACCCGCCGCCGTTCGAAGGCTGGCAGCGGGCGGTACTGGTCCGCCGCAGCTTGGACTCCGAGCAGGAGATGCAGGCGTTTTTCATTTTTGCTCCGAACGGAACGGAGCTGGCGGATTTGGCCTTGGCGGCCGGAGCACGGTGGAACATCGAGCGCTGTTTTCAGGAGAGCAAGTCACAGCTGGGACTGGATCAGTACGAGGTGCGCACCTGGACGGGCTGGCACCGGCATATCACTTTGGTGATGGCGGCTTATGCTCTGCTGGTCACGCTGCGGCGGCACCAGTTGAAAAAAAACCTGCTGCTCAGCCTGGGCGGCCAATGCCCGTGGCCCTCTCTGTGGCCGAGCTGCGACGGTGGCTGTGTCTCACTCCCATCGCCTGGCGACGCGGAGGGCCTGAACAGGCGTTACAGTGGTGCCGCTGGCGTTGGCTACACCAACGCCTCGCTCAGTTCTACCACTGGGTGAGACGGCAGCGAATCGCGGGGATCATCGTCGAGATGTCCGTCGATTATTATTTGCAACTGTAGTACTAAGAGGTCGCGCCCGAGACCACGGCCAGGATGCTGAACAGCAGAAGGTGAGTTAGGTCATACATCCGGCCCTGAGCCCGGCGATGATCGGGAATCGCTGATAGATAAGCCTTGAGCTGCATGGGTACCACTATTAATCCTGCAGGTTACAAGACAATCTGCATCATTCTCTCAGCATTGAACAGCCCTGATCCTGACAGGGAGGGTCCGAGGCGGCTCGCGCCCCCTACTGTTCCCCCGATGCAGGAACGTGTTGAAAAACTTTACATGTCGCTCGCTTAATATCAACTTCCATAATGCTTGATCGATGCAAGTCTACCTTGCAAGCTGGCGATAGATGTAATGTGACCGGGCTCGGCGAGCAGCGTGGACTATGCCAGCAGAGGCGGGCGATGAGATCATCGTTAGATTCAGTTCGACGTCCTGTGCAACGGCGAAGGCAAATTTGGTCCACCTGGGAGATTTGTCAAAATAGTTTACATATTCTGTGGGAAGGGTAATGTAATTGCTACCTTTTTTGTATAATACATTGATTTATATTGATTTATTTTTTATGGCATAAAATCTGCTTATAAATTATCGATCAGTACTAATTCAATGGTGGAGAGATGACAATGAACAAATTCAAACAGTCAGTTCTCGCGGCAGCGGTCGGTGGGCTGACCGCTGTGGGGTTCGCTGGGTCCGCCCAGGCCGGCGCTCTTGGCACGTCAGTATTAAGACTCACTGACTTGACGATCTCCGACGCGGGTGGAGTGTTAGATATCTCCGATTTTACTGCCCTCAGTGGTAATAGTACCGCAGATACCACAGCCTCGTTGGCCTCTGTTGCCGGTGCGGCGGGAAGTTCAGCTAACGTTGGCGTGAACCCGGCCGTCGGGATCGACCTGCCCATCGCGTGTCAAGGTAGCGGGTGCCCAGGTATAGCCCCCAATAACAGCTTCCCTATTAAGAGCAGTGCATTAGGAGATCCCTCAGCTCACTTTGCCGCATCGGATCAGCTTCAGGATGGCGCGCCCATAACCGGCATAGGGCCAGCTGTTGCGGGCGCTGAGGCGAGCCACGGCGCCTATGTTTCTCTCACTGAGGTCGACACTGGTTCTGCCGAAGCTAATAATGGATTAAATGTTAGTTTCAATTTTGCACTGGGCTCGGGTGGTCCGTTAATTATCGATTATGACGCTGAGGCCTATCTGGAAGCCTTTACCAACGCGGACGCAATCTTTCCGACCAACGCTTCTGCAGCCTACAGCCTAATCTTTACTATTGATAACCTCGATACCGGAGCAAATGTGGTCACATGGGCACCGAATGGAGGAGCTGATGTTGGCGGTCCGTCTGCATTTGGTCTCACTGCGGAGACAGATCCTTTCAGCCTGAATGACAGTGTTTCCCGGAACGCGCCGTTTAACGGGGCTAGCTTCAGGGGCCTTGCTTTGGGCACTGCCAATGCGGGTGCTTTCAGCGCAACGACGGTTGCTTTGACTGCTGGTACCGACTATCAGCTTGCCATCCGGTCTTCCAGTGAGGCTGATGCTGCGAAGGCGGTGCCCGAGCCAAGCGTCTTGGCCCTGTTAGGAGTTGGAATATTAGGGTTGGGGTTCATCCGACGCTACAAAGCTAGCTGAAACCATTCGGGTACTCTTAGCAAGAAAGGGGGGCATCCGCTTCCCTTTCTTTTTTGTATGCGCCAGTCAAGGCGCTACGCGCCATGACTGGCGCTGTTCCGGTCACTGTGGTGGCGGCGGCGGGGATGACTTGAGGTGGAAGTTTCCTGCGAACCCCTGGTAGCGGGAAGCGTTAGCCGAACGGCAAGGGTGTCTGCCGCGAGGCGGGATCTGAAGGCAGCTGTAGGCAAACTTCCCGGCCCGACGAGCAGGAACTGCATACGAGGAAGGCACGCCTGGGTGAGGGGCGCCAAAAGAGCTGAAACCCGATACTACCCGGAAGCCGTGAGTGCAAATGCGGCGGGGGCACCGAGGTTCACGATCATCCTCCGGATGATCCCAGAACCCGGCTCTTCAGGCTCACCTCTCCTGGAATCGCGCCCCTTTTTCAGGCTCATGCGTCTTTGGAAAAGGCTGAACCGGAAAAGGCGTTGATAGGGTAGTAGAAAGGCGCTGGCTTATGTTTTGCTAACCCGATCTATGGTTCCTGTCGATGATATCATCAAATCTTGTAGCGGCCGCCGGATCGACCGGCTCGTCGGCATCTTACCCGCCCCGAGTCGTCCCATCCAGATCGCCCGTTCGGCATTTTCCCCGCCGACGAGCCGACGCAGTCGCTCCGTGACCGCCTTTGCCAACGACATCGAGCCCGTCGTCTCAGAGAACGCTATCCCGTCCCGCACATACTCGGAGAACACCAGCGGCGTGAGTTCGGGTTGGTGGCGGAGGTCAAGCTGGGTCGCGGTGAGCCAGAACCGTTGGATAGCGCGGCCAGCACGGACGAAGTCGTCGATTCCCGCCGGCCTACGGTCGGCAACGATCAGGCAATGGGCCGCGCACGCGATCCCAGGAATCCAGTCGAGCTGAAGCCGTGGCATCCATGTGCCGGCGAGATAGCGGTTGGCGAAATCGACCCGCTTCCAGCTCTTCATCAGTACGCGCATGAGGCGCCGGGTGAGTATATCCACTCCCAGGGCTGCGTCCGGGATGCCGTCTTCGCTGAAGCGGATGTTCCAGCGGATGATTCGCTGGTGAACGTCGTAGGCCTCCGGAATCGTCAGCCTGAGTTTGCTGTTCTGTGACAGCAGCGAGGCTACCCGCAGACGGCTGCTGAGCCTTTCCAGCCACACCACCTTGTAAGGTTTAGGTAGACTTGTTTCCAGCGCCTTGCGCTCATCTGGCCGCAGGGGGCGCATGCGCATGGGGCGGCGCTGAACGGTACGGGCGCAAATGAATGGCGCAAGCACGTCGGCGGCTTGGGGTGGTTCCATGTGTAGATGGACGTCGAAGGTGGGTGTTCTGTCGGGCAGATGCTGTCGGCGCATGATTTCGGCTCGGCGACCGAATTGCGTGGCTGCGATTGATAGGGTCTCCAGCAGCATGCCGAGCGAAAGCTGGCTCGCATGACCTTGTAGGTCGTAGACGGTGTCTTCATGCGTATCGTGGCCATGCACTACGATATGATCACCGTCGATGATTTCGAAGCGCCAGGGCTGGGTGTTGTCACCGCTCGGCGCCCAGCGGGCGAGATCGAGTATCCGCAGTGCTGTCGGCGTGGGGGACTCGGAGAACGGGGTCGTCACCGGGCGTTCCGCCCGCAAGGCTTGGCCGAATCGTTTTCGTCCGACCGCGAGCGCCGTCTGCTGGATCGGGTTGCGATTGCCGAGGGGGCGCCAAGTACGCGCCAGCCGTTGGCGGTAGGCATCGAAATGATAACCGTGTGGCGCCATGATGACACGGCCGCGTCTAAGCAATATTTTGAGCGCTTCGGTGCCGGCGATTCCCGCGCAGAGTGCACAGGCCATAGGTGTCGAGGGACCACGGTGCGCAGCGAGATCCACCGCGGATGGCTCCACCAGGTAGCCCATCTGGAGCCTGGCTGGAGAGAGGCCGAGAAGAAAGCGCAAATACTGTTCCTCGGGGGGGTGACCCTCGAGTCGGAAATACTGCTCGAAAGTCATGCCCCCAGGCAGGAACGCCAATACCGCCGTGCCCATGCCGAGCGGCGCCGTCGTGATGGCGGGGATGCCGTGCTCGGCGCAGGCGGCGAAGACTTTGCGCCGGATATCGAGTTCGAAGAAATCAAGGCTGTCGACGTAGAGGTCAACATTCGCCAGAAAATCGTCAAGATTTTCTCCGCTGATGCCCTCGGGGAAAGTGCGGATATTTAGCTCTGGGTTGATGCCCTGAGCCATCCCGCTCAGGACGTCGAGCTTCGGCCGGCCCACGGTGGATAGAAACGCCCCTGCCTGGCGGTTGAAATTCTCTAGCTCGAAGTGATCCATTTCTGCCAGCGTGAACGCGCCGATGCCGAGCCGAGTCAACGTGAGTAAGTGGCTGCCGCCCACGCCGCCCAATCCAGCGATGGCTACCCGTTTCGAGCGCAGAATTGCTTGCTCTTCCCGCGTAACCCAGCCAACGGTGCGGGAGAAGGCGAGCTGATAGTCGAACCTCTCATCCATGATATAAGCCTCCATTCCATATGTCCTTAGGGGCATTGGTGTCGCTTGTGCTATCACTAACGAGGCTTCGCCTCAGGCCGACGAGTTGTAGCCCCTCGGATAGGTGTGGTGTTGCGTGGGCTCCGGCCGGTGCCTCGCTGCCACGGTGTGGGCACTGTGTGATCGATCGCTACAGGCGATGGTGGCCTCATTGGGCCTGAGGGAGGCCATGCAGCCGGAGCCCGAGATGAGCGTAGCACGAAGCGTTGCTGAGGTTCTCGGTGAACACACCACGCTGGAAGTGACTTGCATTGATCGGATGTATCTCAACGTCTACCAGCCGATGCTGCAAACCGAAGGCGGGATCGCCTACTTCTTTCGCCAGCACCGAGGGTACCCGTTCGCCTCCTCGTCGTTGATGGCGCCGATGAGCCGAGCCTTCGTGGCGGCCATAGATCGATTTGCCAGGCAAGGGGGCATCGACGTCGTGCCCTTCAAGAAGGGCAAGCGCAAAGACGCTCTCGCTCAGCGCTACCTCACGGTGTTCCAGGGTGAGGAAGGGGTGCTCTTCCTCGGCAAAACGCAGGGGAAAGCCGGGGCGTTGCGGATCCCTTGTGTGAGATTTAAATATATTCATATGATAAATAACAGCGTTTTAACAAGACAGCTTGTAACTTCTTATTAACCCCGGGCGTGCCGACGCTTAGGTACTGAGCTCCACTGCGCACATGATGCACCGGAACTCGCGCCGTAAGGGATAGACCCAGACGGCTTTCTTAGGTGTTTAGTCTCGGCATTTGATGGACGTCGAGCTTGCCCCGACCCTGGGATCTCACCGACTCGATGCCAGTTCGCGGCTTGGTCGGCGGCGCCGCGCAAGCGCGGCCGCTCGACGAAGGTCTCTAGGCGCGCGGACCGATAACCGTAACGCGGCTGGGCAAGCGCACGGCTTCAGGGGCCGGCCGAGGGATGTGCGTAGTTGATCGCAGCAGGCTCGCTGTGTGCGCCGAAGATCGCGCTCGGCAGCCACGGGATTGTGCTGGCGCCGGCGAGCCGGTCGAGCAGATAGGCCCAGAACGAGAGGCCATGCTTGCGGCAGGTCTTTTCGAGACTGGCGAAGGTATCGCGGCAGCGCCGGCCGGCGGCGCTGCGGGTCGAGCCGCTGTTACGCCTTTTGACGTACTCGCGGATGTCGCGTTCGGCGAGATTGTTGTGCAGCGCGATCTCGGGGCGATCGAGGGCGCGCAGCAACTCGGCACCACTGTTATGCAAGCGCTCGAGCGCGCGGTTAAGACTCTCGAAGCAGGTCTTGGTGGTGCACAGCGCCTCGAACCGGGCCTCGATCGCACCACGTGCCGTGGCGTTCGGCTCGGCCTTATGGGCTTTGAGCGCCTGATAGATCGCCCAGAGCTCGCTACGCGCCCAGGCGAGTGCGGCGCGCTGATCGGCGTTGAAGCCGAGCAGTTTCTGGATGCCGCGCTCAACATGGATCCAGCACAGCGCGTGAGTCAGGACATTGAACTGTCCGGCGTCGTCGCTGACGATGACCCGCTCGGGGTTGATCCCGGTGGCGATCACCGCACCGAGCAGGGCGCCCTCGGTGACGATGCGCACATGGCGTTCGTTGCTGATCCCAAGGCGCTTGAGCGTAGTCTGCCACGCGGCGTAATCCTCGATCGCACTCGGCTCGAGCGCTGCGAGCTTCGCCAACGGCGCCTGTGGCAGCCCTTGGGCGAGCATGTAAGCATGCGCCTTATCGTTGATAAGGTAACGTTCGTCGCCAGCGTGCAGCAGCTCGAGGAAGTTGATGCGGCTCTTGGAGGCCGTGCTCGCGAAGAAGGCGAACAGCTCATTGCCGATGTGGGTGCAGAAGCCGTTGCGACCCTGGTGACGGGCGCCGGTGTCGTCGACATGGACGAACTTGCTGCATTGCAGGGCGACGCGCAGCAGCGCCTCCTTCTCGGTGTGAAAGGCCGCGTGCGGCTCGGTGATGAGCCAATTGAGCTAGCCGGCGGAAATCTCGATGCCCCATTCGCCGAGCTGCTCGCGCAGCAGCGGCTGGGTGACGTGGGCATGGTGGTACTGATAGAGGATGAACGCGCGCAGCCGCGGCCCGAAGTGTCCGCCACCGAGCTGCACCGGCAGCGGCCCACGCAGCATCTCGCCCTGTGGCGTCACCCAACGTTCGAGCCGATAGCGGGTGTTGTGTGCGCCGATGTGCAGATCCTGGACGGTGAACTCATCGTAGCCCTTGAACCGGCTGCCCGCAGGCGGTGCCGGCACGGGCGCGACCACGATCTCATCGTGGATCTCGAGGCGCTGGGTCTTGCTGCGTTTGTGCTTACCTCGGCGTTTGTCCTTGTGCCTCTCGGCATCTTGTTCCGCGCTCTCCAGCTTCGAGGCTTTGATCGGCGGCTTCGGGTTGCCGCCTTTCAAGCGCGCGATCTCATCGCGCAGCGCCTGGTTCTCCTCATGCAGCTGATAGCAGATCTCCAGCAGCAGGACCGCCGGGGTGACCTCCTGCGGCGGAAAGTCGCTGATCTGAGGAAGCTTGCGAGGACCGCTCGTGCTCATGCTTCGCAGTCACGCACGATCGGCGAAGTATGTCCAGCCCCCGGAACCCCTTTTTGACACTTCTGTACCAGGGGTTAATGAGAAGTTACGACAGCTTCTAAGACAATAGAACCTGTTTTCTTTCATTCTTAGAGGTGGGTCTCAAACGCACTGCTTTGCGGTCGTTATTGTTTGTGACATGGGAAGCTCTCGGTAGCTGACCGGATGCACATGACATAATGGGCGTGGTGTCTGCCCCGCTTTTAGCCAACCTTGGTAGTAGGAAGCCGTTTATGCAGCTAGAAGGCTCTGCCACGAATCCACCGAGCGAAGTTTATCGCGCATTCCATAATTACTTCGAGATCATTCCAGCGGATACGAGCGCGCTGCTTGATGAAGTATTCGCATTGCGTTATCAAGTCTATTGTGTCGAGCATCCCTTTGAAAACCCACAGGAGCATCTCGATGGCAGGGAGTGGGATGAGTACGACGCCCGAGCCGTCCACACGCTGGTTCGCCACAAGCGCACTGGCGATTGTGCGGCCGCCGTCCGGCTGGTTTTGCCGGACCGTCGCCACCCCGAAACGGCATTTCCGCTCGAGCAGGCCTGCACGAACAGCCTCTATGAGGAGGCCAAACCCTGGATCGCCGATCTCGACCGGCACAAGGTGGCCGAGATCTCCCGGCTCGCCGTGTCCAAAGCGTTCCGGCGCCGCCTCGGGGAAGCCGAAACGGTCTCCGGTGTCAGCGCGCAAGCCGTTTACTCAGATGCGCAGGGGCCGGATAGTCGAAGACGCGGGTTCCCGCACATAACCTTGGGGTTATTTGCCGCGATCGTTCGTATGTCCGTCGACCAAGACATTACCCATTGGTTCGCGGTCATGGAGCCCACGCTGCTGCGGCTGCTGCAGCGTTTTGGTATCCATTTTCCGCCCATTGCTCCGTTGGTCGAGCATCATGGCTTGCGCCGGCCGACTTTGGCCGCAGCGACCACGGTCGTCGGCGGCATCCTGTGCAAGCGCCCCGATATATGGGAAATCGTCACCGATCGAGGCCGGTTTGTGCCCCGGGCTACCGCTCAGCCGGTGAAATGAGGGATCCGGAGCGTTCGACCCGGCTGGGTCTGTCTCTTATTGTCGTGTACTTTCGCCGCGATCACTGTCCGTTCCGGGCGATAATATGAACCTCAGGTAACTCCAATAGCCATGGAATACTGCCTCGTCATCGACCAGCCCATGCCTGACAAAAACATCATGCACTTTGGGCAACTGGCTGAAACTGATGCCGGGAAAATAATGGTGGTAGATGTGGTAGCTGAAATTAAGGTTTGGCAATAACAGCCGCTCCCACCAGCGCATGGTGATCAGCGGTGTGTTTTCCTGGACTCTAGCGCCCAGTCTATTGTACTGGTGTTCGCATACCGCCCCCCAGCGCACGATGAGCTGGAAGACTGTGACCAGCGGTAGCACCCAATAAAGCAGGAAAATGCCCCATGTTCCTGTCGCGGTCAGAATAGTGGCGAGCAGCAAGTAATAGGCTGGGCGCAACCATCGGGGCACTCGATTCTGCCTGACAAAGACCCTGCCCTTGGGTGCTGCCTGTTTGCCCTTGATCAGTTTGATGGCATTCAGACCAAGTAAGTCTCCCCCCAGTATTTTCAGGAACTGAGCTGTCCGCATCGGGTAGTTCCATTCTTCCCCGGACTTGCGAATATGGTCGGGATCCTGCTCAGTAAAATATTTTGCGTGGTGAGTCAGGTGAATCCTGGAGTAGCCTTCTACCGTGAGAACCATCAAGGGATAGGCCGCGAACAGGTTTGCAATAATGTCGCCCGGGTAGGGCTTAAAACCGGTGCAGTGGGCCTGATCATGTACTAGTAGGCCGAGGATATTCTGCCGAGTGGCTACGAGCAGTATGGCTGTCACGGTCATAAGCCAGTGATCGAGATGCACGGCGAGAGCGATAACGGAGAATATCACCAGCCAGGCACCAACGAGTTCCAGCAGGAAACGCCCCGGTCGGCGTGTCTTGAGTGGCTTCAGCTTCTCTAGCAATTGCGGCGGGAGCCTGGACTTATCTTCCTTGACTGCCACCGGGAGCAGTTTTGCCAAGTGCATCGGATACCACCCCTTAAGTTCGATAGCGGCGGCAAAGCCTGTGTTGATCGGAGAAACTCTAGAAGCTGTATCCTACATCGGTTTCCAGGGGAGGTATGAACCCCCAGAGGGGGTAACGGATGCCGTTGGGACGGCTTTGCCGATCATCGATTGCCTCAAAGCGCTTGCACACCGTATGCAGCAACTCCGGTATGGGCAGATCCTGGCGTATTCTTGGCAGAGGCGCGACCATGCGAGACACCCCACTGAAATAGCTTATGTTGCAAGAAACTTCAAATAATATAAGTATTTTGATTCTAAAATGCTTATGACAATCGCCGGGAATTGCTGGGGACGAGGTGTTTTCCTGAGCAGCCGGCGCGCTAGTGAGCGTTTAGTGTCCCGTATCCGTTACGTTTCCTGTTCGTGAGCCGCTGTCCCGTGCGTCGCTCCAGAGTGGACTGTTTGACTGTGCCATTCGGGTTCGGACCCCGGAAACGTGACCGTGTTGCCGCTTCGGTGCCGGCTCATCTCGGCGACTCAAGATAATCACATTGCCGGTGCGGCCTGCTGATGAGCCAAGCCGGCTGTTCCCTCGAGCGCAGCGCCAGTGACCCAAGACTCATTATCTGCATGAGCAAACGTAGACTCCGAGAAGTAGTGGCAGCAGCGCCCGGCCTTTAGGTTTCGGCGAACCCAGGGGATATTTTCAATGGCCTGTGCAACTGAGGCGCTGAACGCTTGGCGCTGTCCTCTGTGTTCTACGCTCGGTCCGCATTCCTCCATCGGCACGCCTATGCGCGCAAGAATACGCGCCAGCCCGGGCGAAATCAGGAAAATCAGATGCTCAATGCTACGCCGGTGGCTGTAGTCGAGCAGCCCGGTTATGGTCGCTTGTAATAAATGCCGGTTGCTCGGTGACCATCGGCAGGCGCTGCGCAGCGCGGCTAGGCGGGATACTTCGGCAACCGGTAATCTGAGGAGCTGCTGCTCTGCCTGTGGGTAGAGTGCGCCCATCTTCTGCACGGGGAGTTGTGTGCGTGTACTCATGATCAGCCGTGCGGTTCCTTGCCAGTTTCCGCCATTGCGTACAATGAAGTGAGTGGCGAAAGCATCATGGCTGTCGTGTTCCTCTGGAATTGTGGCGTCGATGGGATTTTCGTACTGCTTGCGCTCACAATAGACGCGGTAGCGAAGGTGGTGGTGGATAGTGCGCGCTAGGCCCGTATCAGCAATATATACTGCGTAGTGTTTCTTTAGCATTGATTCATTTCTTTCATAATAAAATGTGGATTGATTCACTTTCCGTGTGGAAAATTTATTGTCAAAATCGGTATTCACTGAGCGCCGAGACTCGTTCCGTATTAGCAGAGACTATGCCAATAAAAATATCCACATTATTTTTCAGAAGCTTATAAAATTAAACTAGGAAAATCTGTCGTCATTAAACGACGGCATGCAACGTTTGGAGGTGGGCTAGCGCATGCAAATGCGGTGGGGCCCTGTTTGTTGAGTGGATGTCATCAAACAGCGACATTTTGTGTTCAGCAACGGCAGTAAAATGAGCTATGCTCATTGATACAACTGTGACGTCGCGACACAAAGCGCGTGAGGATACTGATCATTGGACTAACGCGCGCGGCCTGGGTGTTTGAATCCGTTGGCTGAGGGTGGCTCTGGGTTGGGGGCTTTGTGGCGAGGTGGAGACAGTGGAGACAGTGAAGGCATGATTCTGGAAAGGATAGTGGGAAATTACCATCGGCGCCTGCTACCCATCCTAGTTATCATTGAACCGTTGTTGTTGGGGGCATCGCTGTATGTTGGCACGCTGATCCGGTTCGGCGATCTGAGCGTGGCGTCCGTGGACGAGTTGACACCTATTTGGCCGAGGGCGTTGAGCTTCGCACTGATCGGCGTGGCCTGTCTGGTTGCGGTTGGATTATATAATCAAAGACTCCGGGATAACTTCCCCGGTGTGCTGGTGCGTCTCGTAATCGCGCTGAGCTTGGCAGGCATCCTCATGATGTTGTTGTTCTATACGTTTCCCTCTCTTTATTTGGGGCGGGGCGTATTTGGCCTCTCGCTGCTCGTTGCGTTGGTTGCACTTGGAACCTTGCGCGCGGGCTACTTGCGTCTTCTGCGCCAAGGCAATAATCGCCGCCGTGTCTTGGTGTTGGGCGCCGGCAACCGAGCGAGCCACATCTTGTCATTCCGCCGCTCCACGGATTTCATCGGTGTAAGCTTCGTCGGTTTCGTTCAGATGCCGGGAGAGGCGGTGGTCGTGCCAGACAGGCGTTGTGTTTCCCTGGATCAGCCGCTTCCGCGGTATGCCGCGCGCCACCATGTGGATCAGGTGGTCATTGCCGTAGACGATAGGCGCGTGGGCCTGCCTATGGAACAGCTTCTGGAATGCCGTACCGGGGGGGTCGATGTCGTAGAGCTCGCCACGTTTATCGAGCAGGAGTTGGGGTTGCTCAAGCTGGATGCTCTGGATGCCGGCTGGCTGATATTCTCTCCGGGTTTCAATCGGCGGCTGCTGCGGCGGTGGGGTAAGCGGCTGTTCGATATCGCCGCCAGCCTCATGTTGCTGATTGCCACGGCACCCGTCATGGTTGTTGCCGCGTTGGCTATCTGGCTGGAGAGCGGCGGGCGTGGGCCGGTGCTGTACCGGCAGATGCGCATCGGCGAAGAGGGGATCCCCTTTGAGCTTCTGAAGTTCCGCAGTATGCAGGTTGATGCCGAGAGCGACGGCAAACCCCGCTGGGCATCCAAATGTGATTCGCGGATCACTCGGGTGGGTCAGGAAACTTCTTATCCGCAAATACCGGATTGATGAGCTGCCGCAGATTTTTAATGTGTTCTCCGGTAGAATGAGCTTCGTCGGACCGCGCCCGGAGCGGCCGCAGTTTGTGTCCACATTGTCGGCTCGATTTCCGTACTATGCCGAGCGACATCGGGTGAAGCCTGGGTTAACCGGTTGGGCGCAGGTGCGCTACCCTTATGGTGCTTCAGAGCGTGATGCTTTCGAGAAGTTGCAGTACGATCTCTATTACGCCAAAAACCACAATCTGCTGTTCGATCTTAATATTCTATTCCAAACTGTGGAGGTGGTTCTGTGGGGTAAAGGTGCCCGATAGCCTGATCCCTTGCTAACGCAGGGTGACGGCGAGAAAGGCTACCGACTATGCCGATAGCCTCGTAATAGCATTTTGGCAAGGGAGTGGCGACACGGCTTATGTACGAGAGCTTTTTTGGCTTTACCGGTGATCCGTTTCGACTGACACCCGACTATCGGTTCTGTTTTCGCCACCGCAGCTTCCGCAAAGCCAAAGCCTACATGGAGTACGGCGTGCAGCGGGCGGAAGGCTTCGTCATGGTTACCGGCCGGCCCGGTACCGGCAAGACGACGCTGATCTATGATCTGTTAGCCGATTTGCGTAAACACCGGCTCAGGGTGATTCAGCTTAACAGCACCCAGCTGGAAGGCAGTGAGCTCATCCGCATGATCGCCTTCAAGCTCTCGCTGCAGGGCGATAATCTTGACAAGGCGTCGCTGCTGCGCCAGATCATTCGCAGCCTGGATCAGGATTACCGTTCGAAGCGCCGGGCGATTCTCGTGGTGGATGAAGCCCAGGGGTTATCGGAGTCGGCGTTGGAGGAGTTGCGTTTCCTGACCAATCTGGAAAAGGAGGGGCAGTCGCTGCTTCAGGTTTTTCTGGTCGGCCAGGAGCCGCTGCGAGAGATGGTTCGCCAACCGGTTATGGAGCAACTCCATCAGCGTATGATTGCGGCCTGCCATCTCGCACCTCTGAACGGGCAAGAGACCGAGGCTTACATTTGTCATCGGCTGGAACGGGTCGGCTGGCAAGGTGATCCGAGCTTCGAGTCAGCGCTGCTTGCGATGATTTACCGTCTGAGCGGCGGCATTCCTCGGCGCATCAATCAGGTGCTGAGCCGTTTGCTCATGTACGGTTTTGTCGAAGAGAAGCGTAATTTCCAGCTTGCCGATATGCGGGCAGTCATTGAAGATTTACGCGACGAGATGCTGCTCTCGGCGGACATCAAAGATGTGGACAAGCTGCTTGAAGAGTTGCCCGAGGCTCCCGAGGAGCGCCGGAGCGGATGGGATGAGCCATCTGATGATGAGCTTTTCGTGCGGGGAGATACGCCAGAAGAGGACCGGTCCACTCGGCGTGAACCGGTAATTGGTGCGCTACCCGATCCAGCAGTGGATTCCGATTGGACGCCTGTTTCGCGCTCAACGGCGCTGCATGACTCCCGCGGTGCATGGCAACCGCAAGGGTTTGAGCCGGGTGGCCCGGAACCAGAACTGGAACCGGACATTCGGGTAACGGCTTCGCAGCGGGTTTTTGTGCACGAACTCAGGTCCGATCCGGATCAGCGAATCATTCCGGACGAGCGTAATCGTAAGGCTGGGGCTATTGATCTGGGCCGTTTCCCCCGACGCAAGGGGCTGCTGTTGTTCGGAGTGGTCGGCTTTTTGCTGTTGGCGACGATCCTCGTTTTTGCAGGCAGCCAGTTGCATCTTTCTTTTCCAGAGGGTGGCGGTGCTGAGATGAGCGCCTCTGTATTGGGCTTTGGTGAGCAGGTGCAGAGCAAACGCGATTTCGTCGTTAATAGGGCGGCTATGCGGGATAAGAGCGCAAACGGTCGCTCGGTCGTTGGCCCTGATCCTGCGGTAAATTGAGGCACGGTAGACTGTTCTTGACAGAGACTAATCTGCTGCATCCCGGAACTCTCACGTTACCGAGCAGCGCGTGTGAGTAGGGTCGACGTGTCCCTCCCCCTTGTCTTGTGAGCAGCTTTAACTGGCTAACAAGAGCGTATGCCAATGGGCGTGTGCGTACCTCTAGTAAAATTAATGACTTTTGTGCTACAGCGGCTCCCGGATGGGCTGCCTCGGGCTGACGAATAAGATTTCCTAAGGTGATTTAGAGGCATGGTAGCCGCTAAGTCGCACGTTAATATCTGCTGTGTATGAGCCTTTGCTTGGGAAGCGGCTTGTTGTTTAGTTAAACATTCTATTAAGTGGTCTTGGCGGGGTAACAGTAGGCGTGGCGATATCGGTTGCTGCCGTTAGTTATGGAGTTGCGGCAGTTGCCTATACGCTATTGTTCGGGTTACTTCTTGCAGGCTTTCGCGGGCTTTCCCGGGGCGTCATCCTGCTGCTGGCCGTATTGTTGTGCGCTTGCTGGGGGGCAGTTTACAGCTTAAGCAGTTTGTGGTCATTCGCTGCTTTCCGTTGGCTTGTCCCGTTGCTCGAGTTTCTGAGGTGCGCCGGTTGGCTGTGTTTTCTGGCGGTGCTGCTGCGGTTGTCGTGGCCTCAATCGATCCGGCGGCCACTGAGCTCGGATCCCTGGCTGCTGCTGGCCGGGCTCGCTATATTGCTTACCGGCGGCTCGCTAGGGGTCATCACCGCTGGGTTGTTGCACTTGCCGCCAATGCTTGGGTTTGCCGGGCTGTTGCTGGCAAACCTGCTCGGAATGGTGCTGACCGAACAACTCTACCGCCGAGTCGAACCAGATTACCGTTGGGGAATCAAGCACTTATGCTTTGGTCTTGGAGTCGTATTTACCTTCGACTTCTATCTCTATGCTGATGGATTGCTGTTTGGTGAGCTGAACGATCAGGTGCTTGCGGCGCGAGGGCTCGTCAATGCCGTAGCCGTGCCGCTCATTGCCGTCTCTGCCGCCCGCAACCCGAAATGGTCGTTGGCTATCGGGGTTTCCCGACGCATTGTCGTGGACTCGGTCGTCATAACCGGGGCGGGTATCTACCTTTTGATCATGGCCATTGCCGGCTATTCCATCCGCTATATCGGTGGTAGTTGGGGTGGTGCCCTGCAAATCATGTTTCTGGTTGGCGCGTTGATCGTGTTTTTGGTCGCGCTTTTCTCCGGTAGCCTGCGCGCCTGGATACGCGTGTTCGTCTCCAAGCACTTTTTTTCTTATAAATACGACTACCGCGAGGAGTGGCTACGTTTTATCGGTACGCTCTCCGCAACCATTCATGGAGAGGCGTTGCGGATACGGGCCGTGCGTGCCATCGCACAGCTCGTGGACAGCTCCAGCGGCGCGCTATGGAGCACCAACGAGCACGGCAACCTTATCTTGGCGGCTACTTGGAACATTTCGTTTCCGGGTATGGTGACGGTGCCGGCCGATACTTCGCTGGTGCGTACCCTCCGATCACGCGAGTGGATCATTGATTTGGATGAATACCGCGAGCACCCCGAGCGCTACGGCGAACTCTCGTTACCGGATTGGTTCGATAGACTCCGCCAGCCATGGTTGATTTTGCCTCTGCTGCTGCAGGATCGGCTTCAGGGCTTTATCGTGCTCAGCCGCCCTAAGGTGCGGCGGGAGATTAATTGGGAGGATCGCGATTTGCTCAAGACGGCCGGCCGCCAGATCGCAAGTTATGTGGCGCATCTGGACGCGACCGATGCCCTTATCGATGCGAGGCAATTCGATGCATTCAATCGATTGTCGGCGTTCGTCGTGCATGATCTGAAGAATGTCTCGGGCCAGCTGTCATTGATAACCGCTAATGCCGTGCAATACCGCGACGACCCGGAGTTCGTCGAGGATGCTTTTCGGACGATCGAGAGCGCCACGCAGCGGATGAACCGTGTCTTGGTGAATCTACGCAAGCTGGATGCACCGCTGGCAATTACAGAGCCGGTGGATATTGGCGAGTTGTTGGAAGAGGTCGCCAGCGGTTTGACGAACAACCGACCCGTTCCCCGGGTGCGGATCGACACGCCAGGGTTAATCGTGGATTGTCCGCGTGGGCGCCTGGCAATTATTTTGGAGCATTTGGTGTGCAATGCGCAGCAAGCGACTCCGCCCGAAGGGGAGATTGAATTGTGTGTTGCACGTGAAGACTCGTGGTGTCGTTTGGAGGTGCGGGACAGTGGGGCGGGAATGGCCGAAGAGTTCATCCGCGAGCGCTTGTTCCGTCCTTTCGAAACCACCAAGGGTAATGCCGGAATGGGGATAGGGGTCTACGAAGCCCTCCATTTCGTCGAGGCGCTTGGGGGATTGATGGATGTGACGAGTGCACCCAACGAAGGCAGTTGCTTTGTGTTACGGTTGCCGGTGCACGAGTCGGATCCCACCACGTCGGGGGGGGGCGGAAATCGGGAGGTCTTGCGTGGCTAAGTCGCATCCGAAGCTATTGATCGTCGAGGATGACCCCGGTCTGCAACGCCAGCTCAAATGGTGCTTTCGTGAGTATCATGTATTGATGGCCTCGACTCGACAGGAAGCCCTGCGAATCGTTGACCTCCACGAGCCCCCGGTCGTGTTGCTCGATCTCGGTTTGCCGCCGGATGCCGCGAATGCCTCGGAAGGCTTGCGGGCATTGGAGGAAATCCTGGTTCGCTCGCGGCATACGAAGGTTATCGTCGTCACTGGTCACGACGAACGCGAGACGGCGCTGCGGGCGGTGGCGGCAGGGGCCTACGATTTCTATCAAAAACCGGTGGATGCGGATGTGCTGCGTCTAATCGTCGATCGGGCCAAGAACCTCTATGAGCTGCAGCAGGAACACCGTCGTCTGATTGAGGCACCGCGGAGCCCGCTCGAGGGCATCGTGGCTACTTCGCCACAGATGCTGCAGGTCTGTCGTATGATCGAGCGAGTTGCACCGGTCAATGCCACGGTGCTGCTCATGGGAGAGAGCGGGACCGGTAAGGAGGTTCTGGCTCGCGCTCTACATCGGCTCAGCCCTCGGCAGGCCGAGCGCTTCGTTGCCATCAACTGCGCCTCCATTCCCGATACGCTGCTGGAAAGTGAGCTGTTCGGCTACGAGCGCGGTGCATTTACCGGGGCCAATCGCCAAACCGAAGGTAAGATCGAATACGCCAATCGCGGCACTCTATTCCTGGATGAAATCGGTGATTTGCCCCTCGCGCTACAGGCCAAGTTGTTGCGCTTTCTGCAGGAACGGGTGATCGAACGGCTGGGAGGGCGAGGTGAGATACCGGTTGATGTCCGCGTCGTGTGCGCCACCAACCGTGATCTCAAGACCATGTTGGAGGAAGGTGAGTTTCGCGAGGATCTCTATTATCGACTCAGCGAGATCACTGTCGCCATTCCGCCTTTACGGGAGCGCGATGGGGATGCGACGCTGCTGGCGCATGCTTTTTTGCGTAAGTATGCCGAGCGGGATCGGCGGAGTCTTAGAGGCTTCTCACCCGATGCACTGGCGGCGATTGAGGCGTACGAATGGCCCGGAAACGTACGTGAGCTTGAGAATATTTTGCGCCGCGCCGTTATCATGGCCGAGTATAACAGTATAATGGCCGCCGACCTGGCTTTGCCTTGCAGCGAAACTGAAATCTCTTCGTTGAGGCTGCGCGAAGCGCGGGAACAAGTCGAACAGCGTACGGTGTCACGAGCGCTCGGTCAAGCCAACGGCAACCTCGCGCGAGCCGCCGAATTGCTTGGTATCAGCCGACCCACGCTGTACTCATTGCTCAGCAAATACGGCCTTAAAGGCACCGTGGCGGTGGATTAAAGAGGAATGCAAGGGATAGGGCACCAAAGCCGGGTCACACCGGGCGGGGGAGAATGGAATGCTTCGAATCCGGAAGGCGAAAGGCACTCACCCATCTATCGGGGTTGCCGTGATCTTGGTTCTAGGGTTGATTCTGCCGCTGACGGCTTGTGACCAGCTTGGCTCACAGTCGCCCGAAGAGCACATTCAGAACGCGATTGAGTACCGTGATCAGGACAAGCTCAATGCGGCCGTCATCGAGCTGAAGAATGCGCTTCAACAAAGCCCTGATAATGCCAAGGCAAGGCTCTTACTGGGCAAAGTCTATGTGGAGAGCGGGCAGGGACGGGCGGCGGAAAAAGAGCTGCGCCGGGCGATTTCACTCGGTGTGGACGAGGGGGAGATCGCTCTGGAACTTGCTAAAGCAATGCTCATACAAGGGCGTTACCAGGATGTGCTCGATGCGCTCCAACCGTCTCGGCAATCGGATCCCGCCCGCCACGCTGAGGCTTTGATTGTCAAAGGGGATGCCGGGCAGGCGCTAGGTAAAATTGAGCTTGCGTGCGCCGACTACCAGCAGGCATCCAAGTTGGATGCGGATAATTTATCGGCCGACCTGGGGCTGGTCCGCT
Source organism: Nitrococcus mobilis Nb-231 (assembly GCF_000153205.1). Classification (GTDB taxonomy): domain Bacteria; phylum Pseudomonadota; class Gammaproteobacteria; order Nitrococcales; family Nitrococcaceae; genus Nitrococcus; species Nitrococcus mobilis. Next base: position 1,748,218 of record NZ_CH672427.1, on the reverse strand, counting down.
GCGATGTGTTGCAAGACCGGATCGACCAGGCGAGGGCGCGCGTCAAACGCCTCTTGCAGCAACACCCGAAGCATGCCCAGAGCTGGATCATGCTCGGTCGGATCGAAGCGGCTGCGCAGCAGAATAAGGCCGCGCTCGATGCCTTCGATAAAGCTTTGGAGCTCTCGCCCAACCAACCGGGCGCTTTGTTGGGGCGAGCCCAAATCGAGTTGATCGAGAATCAGCTCGATGCCGCCGAGGCGGATATCGAGGCGTTGCGCAAGCTGGCACCTACTTCTGTACAGGCGAATCATCTACTTGGCTTCTTGCGATTCCGCCAGGGGCGTTTCAACGACGCGGCCCTCGCCTATCAAGATGCGCTGAGGGCGAACCCCGACTTCGATCCAGCCATTCTGTGGCTTGGCTTGACCAACTATGCGCAGCACAACTATGAGCAGGCGATTCAACGCTTTTCCCGGTTTCTGCAGAAGTATCCCGACTCTGTCCGTGTAAAGGTGTTATTAGCGCTTAGCCAGGCCCAGGCGGGTGGTGATGACGCGGCCGTCCAGACCCTGCGAGAGCTGCAGGGCGTGGACATTGAAGATCCGAAAGTGCTGGCGGCTATCGGGCAGGCTGCCCTGTCGGCAGGCGACAGCGCCACCGGTCGGCATTATTTCGAGCAAGCGGTGGCGCGGGCACCTGACAAAGCGGCGTTTCGCATGGCGCTGGCCAGTGTGCTGCTGGAGAGTGGGGATGCGCGGCAAGCGATCGAAGAGCTGGATGTGGCCTCGCAGCTCGACAAAAAAGACAGTCGCGCCGACGTCGCGCTCATCCGCACACTCATTGCCAAGCGTCAATTGGACCAGGCGCTGCCGGCGATCGATCGTCTACAGGAGAAACTTCCGGAGAGCGCCATCCCCGAAGTGCTGCGCGGCTTGGTGTTTCTACTGCAAAAGAAGAGTGACACAGCCCTCCAGGCTTTCACCGCTGCGGTCAAGAAGGATCCCGACAGTATCGGCGGACATCACGGGTTGGCCGTGCTGGCTATTCAGAAGCGGGATTTCGCTGCCGCTAAAAAACATTACCAGGCCATTTTGGATGCCCACCCCGGTAATCTGCGAACCGAACTGGCGCTTTCCGGCTTGGCGAGGCGATCCGACGACCGTGCTGGCGCTTTGAGCTGGCTCGAGAGAGCCGCGGAGGACAACCCTGAGTCCGCGATCGCGGCAGGGCTGTACGCTAGGGAACTGCTTGCTCAAGGAAAAACGCGAAAAGCGCTGCAAGCTATCCAAAAAGCGCTGGAGACCAATCCGGAGCATGTAGGACTGCTCTATATGCGTGGCGCGTCGCTGCTGGCCGAAGGAGAGCATCGGGCGGCGGCTGATACGTATCAGGAACTGATTGCCGCCCACCCTAAGTTTATGCTAGCCCGTCTTCAGCTTGCGCGCGCACGAAGGCAGTTAAACGATATAGATGGGGCGCGCGAGGCATTAACCGAGGCGCTCGAGCTCAGCCCACATCATGTGGGTGCAAAAGTCACCTTGCTGCTGCTGGAGGCTCAGGCAAAAAACTTTAGCCGCGCACTGAAACTTGTACACGAGATCGAGCAACAACACCCGAAGAGTCCGGTGGGTCAGTTGTTGGAGGCGCAGGTTCGTGTACTGCAGGACAAGCTTCCTCAGGCTATCGACACTCTGCTCTCAGCCGCAAAGGCGCATCCCGAATCTCGGGCAGTGATGCGCATGTTGGCAAGCCTGCAGTGGGCGACAGGTAAGCGGGAGGCGAGCGTGACGATACTTGCCGCGTGGCTGAAAACGCACCCCGGCGATCTGCAGATGGCGCGCGCGCTCGGTGATCGCTACCTGGCGATGGGCCGTAATAAGGCAGCGGGCGAAATATACGAGAAAGTCATTCAGGATCATCCGCGTGATGCTCTAGTTCTGAATAACCTCGCCTTGGCACGCTGGCTGGACGATCCCGAGCAGGCGATGAAGCTCGCCCGGGAGGCGAATCGTCTGCAACCGAAGAACCCCGCTCTACAAGATACCTTGGGCTGGATGTTGGTCGAGGACGGGCAGGTCGAGCAAGGCTTGCCGTTATTGGAGTCAGCGAAAGAGCGGCTAGGGGATTCGCTTACGGTCCAGTACCATTATGCTGCCGCACTGGCGCGCGCCGGCCGGCAATCGGCGGCTCGAGAGGAGTTAAAGGATTTGTTGGCTAAGGACAAGAGTTTTCCGGAGAAAAATGCGGCCCAAGCTCTGCTGGAAAAGTTGTAAGCCAATGATGTCAAAGCTATTACTTACTTACATACTGCGTTGCGGATCTGCCACCGCATAGGATGCGGCGGCGCATGCGTGGCGGGTTTGTATATGGGGCTGCGCTCAAGCTTGTACTGTAGTATTCGATAATATAGTAATCGCGACAGTCGTTTTTTTACCCTGGAGCGCTCAGTTCGACGCAATCGGGCGTATTGGCCCGTCTCTCTATCATAAAAGAGCGGTGATTCGTACTTTCAGGCATGACAGGTAACCGGGTGTTATCAGCCGGGCGAAAATGGAACGGGGGATTCGCCATGCTAAGGATAAGTTGGGCTGCCATGGCTTGCCTGGCAGTTGTTCTAACGGTGATGATCTCGTCGGGCTGCGGTTTGAGCTATCCGCCGGCGCCGACGACCCTCACCGAGAGAGCGCCGGATCACTACATCATCGGTCCAGGTGACTCGATGGAGATCGTCGTCTGGGGTAACCCCGAGGTGTCCGCCTCGATCGTGGTTCCACCAGATGGGCGCATCAATACACCGCTTGTGGAAGACGTGCCTGCCACCGGTAAGACCTCGGTCGAACTCGCCCGTGATCTTGAGAAGGCGCTCTCTCGCTATATCAAACAGCCGGTGGTTACCGTGATCTTGTCAGGGTTCGTCGGCCCCTACAGTCGTCAAATCCGGGTGGTGGGTGAGGCGGCCGAGCCGCAAGCTTTGCAGTTTAGTAAAGGTATGACGGTCATGGACGTCATGATTGCCGTTGGCGGTCTGACCGAATTCGCCAACGGCAATGATGCGAGCATCATTCGTTCTGTTAATGGCCAGCGCAAACAATACGCGGTTCGTCTGAACGACCTGCTTAGGGGGGGGGATATTTCAGCCAATGTCGAGGTGCTGCCCGGTGATGTGCTCATCATACCGGAATCGCTTCTATAGTGACGTGTTATATAGCAAGCTCTAAGCAATCCACATTGTATCCACAGCGTGCATCTTAAAGCGTAAGAGGTTATGGATCAGATCTTTGCCCAGATAATGGAATACATACGGGCGACTTGGCGCTATCGCTGGTACAGCCTGGCGGCTGCGTGGATTGTTGCCGTGCTTGGTTGGGCCTGGGTCTATGAGCTGCCCGATCAATTTGAGGCCTCGGCGCGCGTTTATGTCGATACCCAGTCATTGCTCGCTCCGCTGCTCAAAGACCTTGCCGTCCGTCCGCAAGTTGCTCAGCAGCTGGACATGATGACCCGTACGCTATTCAGCCGGCCGAATCTGGAAGAGGTGGCGCGACGCGCCGATCTCGACCTTTCGGCAAAGACACCGGCGGCCTTAGAAAAAGTAATCAATGGCCTATCTGCCGATATCAAATTAACCAGCGCAGGGCGTTCCAATCTTTATTCGTTGTCTTATCAAAGTCCAAAACCGCAGCTTGCCCAAAAGGTCGTCCAAGCCGCGCTGAATATGTTCGTGGAGAGCAGTCTGGGGTCGACGCGCAAAGATCTCAGCACCTCGCGTCAGTTCATCGATCAGCAGGTCAGCGTCTATCGACAGAAACTCCATGAGATGGAAGATCGAATCGCAAAGTTCAAGCGCGAGCACTCTGGGATGATCCCCGGCCAGAATGAGAGCGATTATTATGGGCAGCTCCAACAGGCTCATGAGCAACTCCAGCAAGCCAAACTCGAGCTCGAGGAGGCCGTGCGTCGCCGCGATAGCTACGAAGGCCGACTACAAGGAACGGAGCCTGTGCTGCTGGGTACCCCCATTCCCGATACGGGCATGGGTGGCTCCTCGCCGACCGAGCTGGACTCGCGCATTGCAACACTGGTGCAAAACCTGGATCAGCTACGGCTGCGCTACACCGCGCAGCATCCCGATGTTGTTGCAACCGAGCGAGTGTTGGCCGAGCTGAAAGCGCAACGCCGGCGCGAACCAAGAAGACGGAATGCACCGAGCGGCAGTGTGAATGGTGGCAGTGTAGGCAATGAGGACAGTTATCTCCAGCAACTGCAATTCGCGTTGGCTGAAGCCGAGAGCGAAGTCGCTTCGCTCCAAGCTCGGGTAAATGAATATCAGCAGCGTTATGAAAAGCTTAAGGCTGCTGTCGACACGATCCCGGCGGTGCAGGTTCAATACAAGGCTTTGACACGTGACTACAACGTGGTACAGGGGAATTATCAAAAACTCCTTGAGAGCCGTCAAAAAGCGACGCTGTCCGGCGACATCGAAAGCAACACTAAAACGGTCGATTTTCGTGTGGTGGATCCACCGCATGTTCCATCGACTCCCGCCGGTCCCAATAGGGCGTTGTTGTCCTCCGGCGTGTTCCTAGCGGCGCTTGGCGTCGGCGTGGGAGCTGCTTTCCTATTCGGACAATTGCGCCCGATGATCATGTCGCGGCAAACGCTGGAGCGCGTAAGCGATCGGCCATTTCTCGGTGCAATCTCACTTAGCGAAACGCCGCAGATGCTGCGTGCGCGCCGAGTAGGTCTTACCGCCTATGCCCTGGCTTCAGGAACGCTGCTGGTTGCATTCGGTTCGTTGACTACGTTTTATCTGATCGGGTAAGGGATTCCTCGAGAGGGCGACATGAATACCATTGAGAAGGCATTGAAGAAATCCGGGCGCTCTCGGCAAAGCGCGCGAGCACAGCTCCCTGACCGCGGTAATGCAGAAGATGAGCAACGCGCTGAATCGGCGCAGTCGATAGCGCCGCTTACGCTGCCGGAGTTGCCCGAAGGATCTGCTTTCCATGTGCTGGATGTCGGGCATATGAAGAGTCAGGGTTTGCTTACTCCCGAGGACAGCCGCAGCCCCTTGGCCGAGGAGTTCCGGATGGTAAAGCGCCCGATCATCAATAATGCCTTCGGTACCCGAGCGGATTGTGTTCGTTCGGGCAACCTCGTGATGATCACCAGCGCCTTGCCTCGGGAAGGAAAGAGTTTTTGTACCATTAACTTAGCACTTAGCATCGCCCAAGAGGTAGACCGCACCGTTTTGCTGGTCGATGCTGACGTCGCGCGTCCCGCGATCCCCAGGTATCTCGGCATTCGTGCAGAAGTCGGTTTGCTCGATGTTCTGGGTGGTGAGGATATCGATCTCGCTGACGCCATTGTCAGAACCAGCATCCCGAATCTAAGCATCGTGATGGCCGGTGCCAATCACAAGCGCTCCACCGAGCTTCTCGCAAGCGAGGCAATGACCCAGCTCACTGCGGAGATGGCGGAGCGTTATCCGGATCGAATCGTGCTATTCGACTCGCCGCCGTTGCTGGCGACCTCTGAGGCGAGCGTGCTCGCCGCGCATATGGGGCAGGTCGTGCTGGTGGTCGAAGCGGAGCGTGTCCCCGAGGAGGCGGTACGCGGTGCGCTCGAGCAACTCAAGCGTTGTGATGTTGTCATGACCCTCCTAAACAAGGCATGCCGTGTACCGGGGATCGATTACGGGTACGGCTACGGCTACGGCTATGGTCACTACCACAAGAGCTGAGAATCGTCGTTATGCCAGGAAGGGATTCGAGGCACCTTGCGGTTTCCGCGCTGGGTCTGCTTGCAGCCGTAATCAGCGGGCCGTGGTCAGTGTGTGCGGCGATGAATTGGGAGATAACACCCCGCTTCGCGCTTAGTGAAATCCTTACCGATAATGTAAACCTAACCCGGGATGACGAAGTGGGAGCCTTGGTAACCCGGTTCCGTCCTGGGGTGAATATCGTCGGTCAAGGGCCGCGCGTTCAAGGGAATCTCTCTTATACTTTGGATGGGATAATTGCTTTGCGCGGCTCGAGCAATTCGAGCACGGGCGGTTCGGGGCGCTACCAAGATCGGCTTTTTCATCTGCTTATTGCAGATGGCAGAGCAGAGCTTTTAAAGCAGCATTTATTCGTCGATGCTCGAGCGCGCAGGCGGCAATTCGCAACCAATCTGGCGGGACCGATTGGCATCGACAATACGGCGGGTTTTAATAATCTCAGCGCAGTTACCGGCCTCTCGGTCAGTCCTTATTTTACTAATCATTTCGGATCGTATGCCGATGCTACTTTACGTTACAGTTATGATCGTATCTTCATCGATAATAGCAGCATAGCCAATACCCAAATTAACCAGTTCAGCGGAATTCTACAAAGCGGTGATGCCTTCGGTCCGGTTTTCTGGTCTTTAAATGCCAATCGTACCCAAACACAGCGTTCTGGTTCTGGCTCTGGTACTGGTAGCGGTACCGGCCAGTTTCAGTCCGGCACTTTCGCTGAGGCTTCCGCTAGTATTGGCTATCGGCTCAATCGACACTTTTCTGTATCCGCAACCGGCGGCTATCAAGACAATGATTTCCAGTCGACCCGCAATACGATTGATGGCCCTTTTTGGGATGTCGGTTTCGACTGGGTCCCGAACCGACGCGCTAGCCTTTCAGCCCGCTATGGTGAACGTTTTTTCGGTAAGACGGGTAGTTTGAATTTGCGCTATCGAAGGCGAGCCACATTATGGCAAGCAAGCTTCAATCAGAGCATTTCCACTCTGCGAGACGTTATTTTAACAGATGCTGGCACGGTGCCCATATTCTCATTGAATTGTCCACCGTCGGATCCAAGCTGCCTACCGATTGACGAGATCGCGGTATTGAGGCCGGAAGCCGTTCAGGATATTTTTGTGTTGGCACGCGCTCGCGCGTCCGTGACGCTATCCGGAGTGAAGCATTCGGCCACCCTCGCTTATTCTTTTATACGGCGAACGGTTGAGCGCGATGGTGCGGAGTCCCGCCAACAAGGCGTGAATTTGCGCTGGACCTGGCGACTTAGGGAAAATGCTCAATTCATAACGTCAGGAGGCTGGATGCAAATGCAGCCGTTACGTCAAGACGGGGAGGGCAATCTCTGGTATATGCAACTGGGCTTAACTCGCGACCTTGGCCAGCTCACCAGTGCTAGCCTTAGTTACCGTCACCAGAGTCGGAACGGTACGGCGGGGCTCATTGAATACAATGAGAATGCCCTCATAGCGGCTATCACAATACGTTTTTCGAGGGAAAATGGGTCCTCAACCGGAGTTGGACCTTCAACTGGAATTGGAATGGGGCCTTATTGAACGAGCTAAAATGAAGGGCATCGATAAATCACAGAGTATTAAGCAGTGGACCGTCGGCAGTGCTAGCTTACCGGAGGTGCTCTGTGTTATCGGCGCCCGACCCAACTATATGAAGATGGCGCCTTTGCTGGAGGCTTTCGCACGAGCGCAGCCTCGTGTACCGACCCGGTTAGTGCACACCGGCCAGCATTACGATATGGCCATGAACGATCAGCATTTCCAGGCCCTGGACTTGCCGATGCCGGAAATCGCATTAGGTGTCGGTTCGGGCTCGCACGCCGTGCAGACGGCTGAAATTATGCGCCGGTTCGAACCGGTAGTGGATGAGTTTGCCCCGGGTGCCGTATTAGTCGTCGGGGATGTCAACTCCACTGTGGCATGCGCTCTGGTGGCGGCCAAAAAAGGAGTGCCGGTGTTTCACGTGGAGGCCGGTTTGCGTAGCTTCGATCGAACGATGCCCGAGGAGATCAACCGGGTCCTGACCGATCAACTCGCCGAGTTGCTATTCACAACGGAGGCGGCCGCCGCCGAGAACCTTGCGCGCGAGGGTATTTCCATGGAGCGTGTGCATTTCGCCGGCAACGTTATGATCGATTCGGTGTTGCGCCACATCCCGCGAGCAATCCCGGCGGATCAGACCTTGAGTGGCCAGTGTCTGTCGGGTTATGCGCTCGTGACGCTGCATCGCCCGTCCAATGTGGACGACCCCGAAATCCTTTGCCGGTTGCTGCAAACCCTTGCCGAGCTCGCGGAGCGGCTACCCGTGGTGTTCCCCGTCCACCCGCGCACGCGAGCACGGGTCGAGGCCATCGGTCAGCAGGGCTGGTTTGCCCAGCCGGGGGTGCACGCCCTGCCACCGCTTGATTATCTGGCCATGCTGGGGCTGTTGCGCGAGGCAAGGTGCGTGTTAACCGATTCCGGCGGCCTCCAGGAGGAAACCACCGCCCTGGGTATCCCCTGCCTGACGTTGCGCGAGAATACCGAGCGTCCGATCACCGTAGAGCAGGGTACGAATACCGTGGTCGGCACGGATTCGGCACGCATTTTGGCAAATGTAGAGCAAATCCTGGCCTCCGGCGGTAAGTCGGGACGGGTTCCCGAGCGGTGGGATGGTCATGCCGCGGAACGTATTGCCAAAGAAGTGGCACTTTGGCTCAAAAAACGACAGCGAAGGACCGCATGATATGGATAGCCTAGTCCGTTCCGAAGCGTACGGCGCAGGGGAGTCAGCGGCTCGCTCTCGGCTGCGCAATGCCATGAGCGTGGATGTCGAGGATTATTTTCAGGTCTCGGCCTTTGCCGGTACCGTGTCACGAACAAACTGGGATGATTGGCCGGCGCGGATCGAACGCAATATGAGTATTCTGCTCGAGCTTTTTGCCGAGCATGGGGTCCAGGTCACTTTTTTCACGCTGGGTTGGATTGCCGAGCGCTACCCGCAACTGGTGCGGCGCATGGTTGCAGGGGGGCACGAGTTGGCTAGCCACGGCTACGATCACCAACGGGTGAGCGAGTTCGATGCTGAAGCCTTTCGTCAGGATCTTGCTCGCGCTAAAGGTATTTTGGAGGACTGCGCCGGTGTGCGCGTCATCGGCTACCGTGCCCCCAGCTTTTCCATCGACGAGCGCACGCCTTGGGCTATGGATTGCCTGCTCGAAACGGGCCACCGGTATAGCTCCAGCCTCTATCCGATCGCGCATGATCACTACGGTTCGCCGCAGGCACCGCGCTGGCCGTTTAAGCCGCGCCCGGGCAGCGGGTTTCTGGAGCTGCCGATGGCCACTTTGCGCTTGGCGGGGCGGAATTGGCCGGCGGCCGGTGGTGGCTATTTTCGCCTGTTGCCGTATACGCTCAGTCATTGGTCGCTGCGCCGGATCAATCGTTGCGACGGGCGGCCGTTTATTTTTTACCTGCATCCCTGGGAGATCGACCCACAGCAGCCGCGCCCATCAAAGATAAGCCTGAAGACGCGCTTTCGTCATTATGTGAACTTGCACCGGATGCAATCCCGTCTCCAGCGTTTGCTGCGGGACTTCCATTGGGATCGCATTGATCGGATCTTTCTAGGGGGTTGAATATGCGTGCTGTAGCGGTGGAGCGTACGGAGTCGACCACCGTGCGGATTATGGAACTGACCCCGCAGGACATTACGCGTTGGGACGCCTTCGTCGACGCCTGTCCAGGCGCCACCTTCTTTCACCGGGCGGGTTGGAAAGAGATCATCGAGCGGGCTTTTGGGCATTCAACTTATTTTCTGATGGCCGAAAACGGTGATTCGATCGAGGGCGTCCTGCCGCTGGCTCGGCTGCGCAGTCGTCTGTTCGGTGATGCGCTCATTTCGTTGCCGTTCGCGGTTTACGGGGGCATAGCCGCGAGTACCGAGCAGGCGGCTGATGCCTTGGACAAGGCGGCGCAGGTGCTGGCCGAACGGCTCGGGGTCGGGCATTTGGAATATCGGCATTGCAAACCCATGCATCCGGATTGGCCCACCAAGGATCTCTATGTCACTTTCCGCGGTCGGATCGCACCTGATTCGCAAGCAAATATGGCTGCCATCCCCCGCAAACAACGGGCGATGGTTCGCAAGGGCATGCGTGCGGGGCTACAGAGCCGATTCGACGACGACAACGAACGTTTCTTCCAGGCCTATTCCTACAGTGTGCACCAGTTGGGAACGCCGGTATTTGCCCGCCGCTATTTCGATTTGCTACGCGAGACCTTTGGGCGCAGCTGCGATGTGCTGACCGTGAGTCACGGCGAGCGGCTGGTGGCCAGTGTGTTGTCGTTCTATTTTCGTGATGAGGTGTTGCCTTTCTATGGTGGAGGGACCGCTCTAGCACGGGAGTTCGCGGGCAACGATTTTATGTACTGGCAACTGATGGAAAGCGCTCGGGAGCGCGGCTACCGTTTTTTTGATTTTGGTCGCAGTAAACGCGGTGCTGGCTCCTATCATTTCAAGAAGCACTGGGGATTCGAGCCCCAGCCGTTGCATTACGAGTGCCGGCTGATACGCGCTACGGCTTTACCGGACAATAGCCCGATGAACCCGAAATACCGGCTGTTCATAGCGCTCTGGCGACGCTTGCCTCTACCCGTCGTGAATGCGCTGGGGCCGTACATTGTCCGTAACCTGGGGTAGGCTTATGGAGGATTTGCTTTTTCTCAGCCACCGCATTCCATATCCCCCGAACAAAGGGGAGAAAATCCGGGCGTATCATTGGTTGCGCACTTTATCGCAGCATTGGCGTATCCATTTGGGTGCATTTGTCGATGATCCGGCCGATTTCGATGGTCTCCAGGTTCTGGAGAACTTATGCACAGAGATCAAGTTGCTGCAGTTGCGCCCAAATCGCTCCAGAATACGCGCGCTGGCGGCGCTGATGGGCTCAAACTCCTTGAGCCTTGCCTACTATTACAGTCCGGAGCTGCAGCGCTGGGTGCAGGCCAAGCTCGCCTCCGGCATTCAGCACATGCTCGTCTACTCCTCGGCGATGGCGCAATACGTCCCGCGCGTTTCTCATGGGGGAGCAACTGCGCGGCCGGAACCGTCTAGCTCGGCTCTGGTGGTCGATCCGCCCCGCCCCCCCTCGGTTGCGCTGGCGGACTATGTCGATGTGGATTCCGAGAAATGGCGTCAATATGGCAAAGCGGGCGGTCCCATGGCTTGGCTCTATCGTTTGGAAGCGCGCCGTCTGGCGCGCTTTGAACGTGCGGCGGCCGAGAATTTCGACACGGTATTGTTTGTATCGAAACCGGAGACCGAGTGCTTTCTGCGGATGGCGCCGGAGCAAGCGGAGAAGACGGCCTGGCTGGGTAATGGGGTGGATACCGACTATTTTGCTCCCGAGGCGAAGTATGCCGACCCTTATTCCGCTGGTGGCCCAGTGATGGTGTTCACCGGCGTTATGGATTATCGCCCCAATGTCGAAGCCGTCGTATGGTTCGCCCGCGGGATTCTGCCGCGCGTGCAAGCGGTGGTAAGTGGAGCGCGTTTTTGTATCGTCGGCGGGCGGCCAGCGCCTAAGGTGCAGGCGCTTGCGCGTCTTCCCGGAGTCGCCGTAACCGGACGAGTGGCCGATGTGCGACCCTATCTCGCCCATGCAACGCTTGCGGTGGCGCCATTGCGAATGGCTCGTGGCATACAGAACAAGGTCTTGGAAGCCATGGCGATGCGACGTCCGGTGGTCTGTACCAGTGCTGCACTGGCGGGGCTCGATGCTGTGGTCGGCCGTGAGATCGCCATGGCGGATGGGGAAGCGGATTTTGCCAACTGGGTGATCGATCTGATGACCTCGCCGGTGATCGCAAAAGAAATGGGCGAAGCGGGACGGGCTCGGATCGAAACGGATTACACCTGGGCGTCTTCCGGGTTGCGGCTGCTCGAGTTGTTGCGTTCACCCGGGCACTCGAATGTTGCCCATGATCGTCCTGAAAGGACGCCGTGCCCGGTTGCTCTTCGCGGAGGATTGATTTCATGAGCGTTCAGCTGGAGCGCTCGCCTGGCCTCGGACGCAATGAGTTGCTTTTAGCTACTGTCCGCCATGTCTGGTTGCCCCACTTAGTGGGGCTTACCCTCTTGGTGCTGTTCATCCTGGGGCTGTTTCATCAGACCCTCTGGTCCATTGTTGATAAATGGGCAAACGCTGAGACCTATGCTCACGGTTTTTTCATCGTCCCCATTAGCGCCTGGCTGATCTGGCGCCGCCGCGAGGCGCTGCTCAAGATCGTACCTCGGCCGGACGCATGGGCCGTGCCTATCATGGTTGCGCTAGGGTTTGTATGGATACTGGGTGAGCTCGCGACCGTGGAGTTGGTCCAGCAATACGCGGTCGTGGCCATGTTGATTACGAGCGTTTGGTTGGTTGCCGGACCCCGGTTGGTGCGGGCCTGCGGTTTCCCGCTGTTCTTTCTGCTGCTCGCTGTGCCGTTCGGCTATTTCTTGGTGCCATCGCTCATGCAGTTCACCGCTGACTGGGCGATTACTTTGGTGCGACTGAGCGGCGTTCCCGTTTACCGCGAAGGGCTCACCTTTACCTTGCCGACGGGGACCTGGTCGGTCATCGAAGCGTGTAGTGGTCTGCGCTATCTGATCGCCTCTTTCACGCTCGGTTGCCTCTACGCCTATTTAATCTATCGTAGTTGGGGGCGCCGTGCGCTCTTTGTTCTTGCCTCGATCGTGGTCCCGATTATTGCCAATGGGCTGCGTGCCTATCTCATTGTGATGATTGGGCATCTCAGCAGCATGCGGCTTGCCACCGGCATCGATCATATTATTTATGGCTGGGTTTTTTTCGGGATGGTGATGCTGATTTTATTTTGGATCGGTGGTTTTTGGCGGGAGGATACTGCGGATACCAAAGAGTATCCCGATCGAGTCGGTGGATTTCGCGAATACCCGTTGGATTCCGCCACGCTCGGCGGGAAGTGGTCGGCTATGGTCCGAATGGCGATGCTGATCGGACTGGTCGCCATCCTGCTGGCAGCCGTGCCATTCTATGTCACTCATGTGAAATCCAGTCAGGCTAGGGCCACAGGTGCCGGGTTGGCGCTTCCCGCAGAGTTGCGGGGGTGGCGGACGCAAGCAAAGCCCTTCGTCGAGTGGGCTCCGCATTACACGGGCCTCACCGAGGCGCGGGCTCAGAGCTATGTGAGCTCGGCGGGCCCGATCGGCTTGTATGTAGGGCTTTACCGTGATCAGGAGGAAGGAGCGGAGCTCATCGCCTGGGAGAACGAAATCGTTTTCAATAAACACACTTCACGTGGCAAGTGGTATAGGGTTGCCGAGTGGCAACGTTCAATTAGGCTAACGAATGGCCAGGCACTGACCGTGCCCGTGACCCGGATCACTAACGACGAGCGTTATCTGGATGTGTGGCATTGGTATTGGGTTGCTGGACAGTTTACCGCGAGCAAGCTTGTAGCCAAGGCATTGACGCTCGGGGCTCGTCTCATGGCCCGTTTCGATGCGGCGGCGTTGGTCACAGTATATGTCCCTGTGGACCAGAGCGAGCCTGACCCCCAACAAAAGGTGCTTGCCTTCATTCAGGAGGCATTGCCAGCGATTGAACAAAATCTGACTGCGGCTGTGGGGGGATGAGTTGGACGAGCCATCGCTGCGCAGTCGGAGTCGACGCCCGTTGATCGCGCATGTCGTGTATCGCTTGGACATCGGCGGTTTGGAAAACGGTGTCGTTAATCTGACCAATCGGTTACCACCAGAAACCTTTGACCACTGCGTGCTATCTTTGACCGATGTTACGGAATTCCGGCAGCGCATCGAACGGCCGGATGTCGATTGCATTGCGTTGCACAAAAAGCCGGGCAAAGACCCGGCGCTCTATCTGAAGCTGTGGCGCACCTTCAGGACTTTGCAGCCGGCCATTGTGCACACCCGCAATCTGGCGACGCTGGAGGCGCAATTACCGGCGCTGCTTGCCGGGGTACCCGTGAGGATACACGGCGAGCACGGTTGGGAGGCCGACGACGTGGCTGCCCGCAGCCGCAAGAACCAGCGGCTGCGCCGGGCAATGCGGCCGCTGACACATCGATACGTAGCCGTTTCCCAGCACATCAGTGAGTATCTGCAGCGGCGGATCAACGTCCCCAAGACCCGTATCAGCCAGATATATAACGGTGTGGATACCAAGCGTTTCCGACCCGAAATCGATCGAGCCTGGGTAAGCGAGCGCTTCGGCTCCGCCGGCGTCTTCGTGATCGGTACCGTTGAGCGCTTGCAGGCGGTCAAGGATCCGTTGAACCTCGCGCGGGCGTTTTTGCAGCTGTTGCGCAGCCAGCCTTCGCTGGCCGAGCGTGCCCGGCTGGTCGTGGTCGGCGCCGGACCGTTACAGGAGGCACTGGAAAGCGTCCTGCAAGCAGGCGGTATTCGGCATCTGTGCTGGTTGGCCGGCAACCGAGCTGATATACCGGCGTTGCTGCGCGGATTCGATCTCTTCGTATTGCCGTCGTTAGCGGAGGGCATTTCCAACACCATTCTGGAAGCCATGGCAACCGGTCTGCCGGTTGTGGCGACGGCCGTCGGCGGCAATCCGGAGCTGGTAGAAGGCGGAGTGACGGGCCGCCTGGTGCCGCCTGCGAGCCCGCTTGCTTTGGCGGATGCGATGCGTGGCTATCTCGAGAATCCAGGCTTGGCTAGAACCCACGGGCTGGCCGGACGCCGCCGTGCCGAAGAGCGTTTCAGCCTTGATGCCATGGTCGGCGCTTATGCGGAACTTTACGCAACGCTTCTGGAGGGCCGTGGAATTAATTGCACGCAGACCCGGCCGGCCGCAGCGATTCCACCAAGGTTGAGATGATTTTCTGAGCCGACAACGTTCATCGAAAGAGTGAGAGCAGTGTAGTGTGCGGCATCGTCGGGATTTTCCATTATGCAAACGCGGGCTCGGTTGATCGGGATCTCCTGCATCGGATGAATGAGTCTCTTTTCCATCGGGGCCCGGACGACGGTGGGCTTTACGTCGAACCGCGGGTGGGTCTCGGCCATCGGCGATTATCGATAATCGACCTTTCTGGTGGCCATCAGCCATTGTTCAACGAAGACGGTTCGGTCGCTGTGGTTTTCAACGGCGAGATTTACAACTACCAGGAGCTGGCTCCCGAACTGGCCGCGCGCGGCCATCGTTTTCGCACCCGCACCGATACCGAGGTGATCGTACATGGCTGGGAGGAGTGGGGTGAAGCCTGCGTAGAACGTTTTCGCGGCATGTTCGGTTTCGCGGTCTGGGATAGCAACCGCCGCACGCTTTTTCTTGCTCGCGATCGCATCGGTATCAAACCGCTCTATTACGCCATATTGCCGGAAGGGCGTCTACTATTCGGTTCTGAGCTCAAGGCGCTGCTCGTCCACCCGGATTTACCGCGAACGATCATCCCTGAGGCCGTGGAGGAATATTTTGCCTACGGCTATATACCGGAGCCGCGAACCCTCTATCGCCACGCATTCAAGCTTCCCCCAGGCCATACCCTTGCGATCAAGGCCGATTGCCCGGTAGGCGAGCCGCGCCGGTATTGGGACCTCGATTTTAGCGAGCGCCGCAGCGCTGGGCAGAGCGTGGCCGATGGCGAGCTGCGCGAGCGCCTGCGAGAGGCGGTTGGCAGCCACCTGGTGTCCGATGTTCCGGTCGGTGCCTTCCTCTCCGGCGGGGTCGATTCCAGCGCGGTTGTGGCAATGATGGCGGGAGAGAGTCGGCGCCCGATACACACCGCATCGATCTCGTTCGGCGAGGCGGAGTTCGACGAGTCTCGCTATGCCGCCGAGGTCGCCCGGCGCTACGGCACCGATCACCGGGTCCGGCAGGTGGATCCGGATGATTTCAGCTTGGTCGAATGCTTGGCCGGGCTTTATGACGAGCCCTTTGCGGACAGTTCCGCTATGCCTACTTACCGGGTCTGTCAGCTCGCTCGCCAGGGGGTTAAGGTCGTCCTCTCCGGGGACGGTGGTGATGAGACCTTTGCCGGTTACCGGCGCTATCTCTGGTATCTGCGGGAGGAACGGGTACGCGGGTTACTGCCTTTGAGTCTACGCCGGTCCTTGTTCGGGGTATTGAGTCGCCTGTATCCCAAACTCGATTGGGCCCCGCGCGTACTGCGCGCCAAGGCTACTTTACAGGCTCTGGCGCAGGATCCGGTAGAGGGGTACTTTCATAGCGTTTCTATAGTCAATGCGGCTCAGTCATACGCGCTTTTCAGCCATGAATTTCGCCGGGCCTTGGGCGGTTATCGGGCCATCGAGGTTTTGCGCCGGCATGCTCGGCAGGCGCCGGCTCACCCTTTATCCCGAGTTCAATACCTCGATTTCAAGACTTATTTGCCCGGCGATATTTTGACCAAAGTGGACCGTGCCAGCATGGCACACGCGCTGGAGGTGCGTGTGCCGATCCTCGACCACGAATTCGTGGAGTGGGCGGCTGGATTGCCTCCGTCGCTCAAGCTCCAGAATGGCGAGGGTAAGTATCTGTTCAAGCAAGCCCTTCAACCGCTGCTCTCGAACGACATTCTCTACCGTCGCAAGATGGGTTTTGCGGTGCCCTTGGCCGCCTGGTTCCGTGGACCTTTGCGTGAGCGGGCGCGTGAGGCGTTACTCGGCGAGCGACTCGCGGATACGGGCTGGTTCAACCGTCGTTACCTGGAGCGCATCGTCGCCGAGCATACGGCTGGGCGGCGGGACCACAGCGCGCTCATGTGGACACTGTTAATGCTCGAACAAACCTACCGCAACGTCGAGCAACCCACGAACTCTGCGGTGGACAATGCTCGGGTGGCCGTCGGAGGGGATGGATGACATTGAGCGTGCTGCATGTTTTGGATCATTCCATACCGTTGCACAGCGGCTATAGCTTTCGTACTCGCGCCATTCTCGAGCAGCAACGGGCTCTGGGTTGGCTCACGTGGCATATCACCGGTCCTAAACATTATGGCACCAAGGCCAGTGAGGAGGAGGTCGACGGCCTGCATTTCTACCGCTGCATGCCGTTGCCGGGTTGGCAAGCAAGGGCGCCGGTGCTCAATCAGCTGGCGGTGGTGCATTGTCTGGAACGACGGTTGAAGCAGGTGATCGCCAAGGTACAGCCGGATCTCATCCATGCGCACTCTCCGGCCCTCAACGGCTTGGCCGCCTTGCGCGCTGCACGCCGCTGGCGGCTGCCTGTGGTCTACGAAGTGCGCGCGCTTTGGGAGGATGCCGCTGTCGATCATGGTACGACCCGGCCGGGCAGCGTGCGCTACCGGCTTACCAGCGCTCTGGAGACATATGTCTTACGGCGCGTCGATGCAGTTACCTGTATTTGCGAGGGATTACGCGGGAATATCGTCGCCCGGGGTATTCCTGCTAAGCGCATTACGGTTATCCCCAATGCGGTGGATCCGGCTCGTTTCCGCTTCGATCTACCGCGCGATGGGGCGCTGGCCACTCAACTTGGACTAGGCGGCGACGCCACAGTGCTGGGGTTCATCGGCTCGTACTACGGCTACGAGGGCTTGGAGCTTGCGGTACGCGCGCTTGGTGCCATTCGTCGACGGTATCCGCGGGTGCGTTTGCTATTGGTCGGCGGCGGTCCTCAGGAGGAATCTCTACGCAGACTGGTGCACGAGTTGGGTCTTGCAGACGCGGTCCTGTTTGCCGGCCGCATTGCCCATGATCGGGTGGCCCGTTACTACAGTCTGGTGGATGTGTTTCTCTATCCCCGGTTGCCGATGCGCCTCACCGAACTGGTTACGCCGCTGAAGCCGTTGGAGGCGATGGCACAGGGGCGATTGGTTGTAGCCTCGGATGTCGGTGGGCATCGTGAGCTCATTCGGGACGGTGAGAATGGATTTCTTTTCCCGGCGGGCTCGGTCGATGGCGTAGTCGAGGGCCTGGCCCATTGTCTCTCTGCGGTCGAGCGTTGGCCCGAAATCCGTGCGGCCGCCCGGCATTTTGTCGAGACGGAACGAAACTGGACAGTCAGCGTCGGGCGTTACGCTGGCGTGTATCGGCCGTTGCTGCAGAGACCGGCGGGGCTGATGGATCATGCCTAGTGCCGGCAAGGCGGTCTATGAGCGGCAAGGGGAAGCGGGGGCTATAGCTGATAGCGGTAAGAAGGTTTCGGGAGACCTGCGGGCGCCGAGGCTTGTCGTAATCGGGCCGATCGCCCCGCCCGCCGGTGGCATGGCGAACCAGACTCGGCAGCTCGTCGAATTGTGGCGCGCGGAGGGTCTAGGTGTCGATTTGGTTCCGGTCAATCCTCCGTACCGGGCCGCTTGGATCGGCCGAGTGCGTGGTGTTCGGGCGGTGTTTCGGCTGCTGTTCTATATCCCGATGGTTTGGCGAGCTCTCGATCGAGTGGACGTGGTCCACATAATGGCCAACTCGGGCTGGTCATGGTTTTTGTTCGTCGTTCCGCCGCTCGTCTTGGGTCGTCTGAGAAGGGTGGCTTGTGTCGTTAACTATCGGGGTGGTTGTGCGGGGGAGTTTTTGGATCGTTTCGGCTGGGCGGTGAAGCCTTTCATGAGATGCGCTGATGCGATCGTCGTGCCTTCGACTTTTCTCCGGGAGATTTTTTCCCCGCATGGCATACCGGTGCGGATCGTTCCCAACATTATCGATACGGAGCGCTTTCACTGGCGGGAGCCGCCCACTATTCGGCCTTTGAATCCCCGCATCGTAGTTACTCGTCATCTGGAACTCATCTACGATGTGGCGACCGCAGTGCGCGCGTTTCAGCTCGTGCACCGGCAGGTGCCCGGTGCCACACTCACCATTGCTGGGGCCGGTCCCGAGCTTTCGGCACTGGAGCAGATGGTCGCCGAATCGGGGCTCGGCGATGCGGTTACCTTTCCGGGTTCCCTAAGTGTGAAGGGGATGGCGGAGCTATACCACAGCGCGGATATCATGCTGAACACCAGTCGTGTAGACAATATGCCGAACTCCATACTCGAAGCGCTTGCCAGCGGCGTGCCGGTCGTCAGTACCAAGGTCGGCGGAATTCCCCATATGGTCCGCGATAAAGAGACGGCTCTGCTTATCGAGCCCGGTGATACCGAAGCGGCGGCCGCCGCCGTACTTCGGATATTGAACGATCGCGCTCTTGCCGCCGGGTTGGCCCAGAGAGGGCGGCAGGCTGTTGCCCAGTATACCTGGCAGGCCGTGCGTCAGCAGTGGTTGTCTTTGTACCGACGAGTTTTGGGGTGGGAGGTATGACAGCTGCGCGGGAAGGGCTGCGGGATTTTTGGCGCGCGACGGTTTCGCGCGCAATATTCCCGCTGCACGAGCGCTTGAAGGGCCACCGCTCTGTGGCATGGCGACACGATTTGGAACGCAGCCAATGGTGGTCACCGGAGACGCTGGAAGCGCATAGGCTGGGTCGGCTCAGAGAGTTTCTGGCACATGCGCAGCGTACCGTGCCGTATTATCGAGCGCTTTTTAGGGAAATCGGGTTCCAAGCGGAGGAACTTTGCGACGTTGGCGATCTGTGCAAAGTGCCGCTGCTCGACAAGCCGACGATAAGGGCGAATTTGGATGCATTGAAGGCCGAAGGGGCCAAGGGGCTGGCCGCGTTCAATACCGGTGGCTCGTCCGGTGAGCCGCTGACCTTTTTTTTATCGCGCGAGCGCGTCTCTCACGATGTCGCGGCCAAGTGGCGTGCGACACGCTGGTGGGGGGTGGATATCGGTGATCCGGAGGTCGTGCTCTGGGGCTCGCCGATCGAGTTGGGTGCCCAGGATGGCCTCAAGGCAATTCGTGATCGGCTGCTACGCACTAGACTTCTGCCGGCGTTTGCCATGTCCGATACTAATATGACCCGGTTTCTCCAAGATATCCGCCGCATTCGACCACGCATGCTATTTGGCTATCCTTCCGCGTTGGCGCTGCTGGCCAGCAGCGCCGAACGCCGGGATATGAGCATGGACGATCTTGGTATTCGAGTTGCTTTTGTAACCGGTGAACGGCTTTATCCTGAGCAAAAAGAGTGCATTGCCGGTGTTTTCGGCTGCCGTGTTGCCAACGGCTACGGAGGGAGGGATGCGGGATTCATCGCTCACGAGTGTCCAGGGGGCAGTATGCACCTGAGCGCTGAGGATATCGTGGTGGAAACCATAGATGCTCGGGGTGATCCGGTGGCGGCCGGCCATCCTGGGGAGATCGTGGTCACGCACATGGCCACCGGCGAGTTTCCGTTCATCCGTTATCGAACCGGCGATGTTGGGCTTCTCGGCGCGGCCGATTGCCCTTGTGGCCGGAGTCTCCCCGTGCTGCGCGAAATCCACGGACGGACGACGGACTTTGTGGTTGCCGCCGACGGGACGCTCATGCACGGGCTCGCACTTATTTATACCGTCCGTGCCTTGCCGGGAATTCGCACGTTCAAGATCGTGCAGGAGAGCCGGGATCTGGTGCGGGTGTTGGTAATTCCGAGCGGTGATTTGACCCAGGGTATCGCGGAAAAAATTCGTGCCGGTTTCCGGGCTCGGCTTGGATCGCAGGTGGATGTCAGAGTGGAGCCGGTTGAGTCGATTCCGCCGGAGCGATCCGGTAAATTCCGCTATGTGGTGAGTCGTATCGCTACGAGCGTGGTCGGGTAGGCAAGGAATGCAGAAGCTATCGATCCTGATTTACCATCGTGTGCTCGAGGCCCCCGACCCACTGCAGCCCGGTATCGTGGACCGCGTTATCTTCGAACGGCAGATGTGGGGAGTCTCCCGGTTTTTTCGCGTGCTGCCGCTCCTCGAGGCGGTAAATAGGCTGCGCGACGGCACTTTGCCGCGCCGTGCAGTTTCTGTCAGCTTTGATGATGGCTATCGCGACAACGTCGATATCGCGCTGCCGATTCTCCGTAGACTCGGCGTTCATGCCACTTTCTTTATCGCCACAGGATTTCTCAACGGCACCTGCATGTGGAACGACCGCGTCATTGAGGCCGTCCGGAGGCTGAACGGTGTTGGCCTCGATCTGAGGGAATTTACCGGCAAGCGGTTCGAGCTCCCTGCTGAGCTTCACGCCCGAAGTTCGGTCCTGCAGGCCATACTGCGCGCGATAAAATATCTGCCCTTCGCGCAGCGCGAGGCCGGCGTGTCGCTTATCGAAGGGCAGGCGGCGAGCAGGGCGACCGGTCTTATGATGCGCGAGGCCGATGTCCGGGCACTCACGCAGGCGGGGATGGGCCTTGGCGCCCATACCGTCAACCATCCCATTCTTAGTCAGTTGTCTGTGGCCGAGGCAAGAAGCGAGATCGTGGAAAGCCGGAAAACGCTGGAGTCGATAACAGGGCGCGGAGTGCGCCTATTTGCCTATCCCAACGGCAAGCCAGGGCTCGATTATGTCGAAGATCACGTGGCGATAGTGCGGGAGCTTGGTTTCGACGCCGCGGTGAGTACGAAATGGGGCAGCGCCAGTATTGCGAGCGATCGGTATCAGCTGCCACGGTTCACACCCTGGGACCGGTCACTGCCGCGGTATCTGGTACGGTTATCGTTGATGCGGCTGCGTCCCCCACCAATATCGACGTTGCGAGCGGCCTTCGATACGACCGACCGCAACGAACATGCTTAGTGAGAATTACGCTTCCGCAGACTCTTGCTGGACACTGTAGCTATGGCACTGAACCGGCGGCGGCCGAACCTATTCGTCATCGGTGCAATGAAGGCGGGTACCACGTCATTGCACGCCTACCTAGCTGAGCACCCGCAGATATTCATGTCCGCTTATAAGGAGCCCTGCTACTTCAATGAAGAGCTCCGTTGGTCCAAGGGAGAGGATTGGTACCTGGGTCTCTTCGCGGGGGCGGATTCGGAGCGGTTCGTCGGCGAATCCAGCACGACGTACACGATGCAGCCGAAGTATACTGGGGTGGTGGAGAAGCTCGAACGGTTCGCGCCCGAGGCGCGGATCGTCTATTTGCTCCGGGATCCGATCGACCGTATTGTCAGCCACTACTGGTATGCCGTCACCGGTTATGGCGAGCGCCGCGACATGATGACGGCCGTGCGAGAGAATCCGAACTACGTGGATTTTAGCCGCTACGCGGTACAGCTCGAGCCCTATCTGAGCCGTTTCGGCAGAGAGCGGATCTACATTATGACGCTCGAAGCGCTGCATCGAGAACCGCGCGACGCCATGCGGGATTTGCTCGTTTGGCTCGGGGTTGACCCGGCGGTGGAGTCGCTGGATCTGTCGGTGCAAATGAACGTGACCCCCCAGAAACTCCAGAGGGCAAGAGGTGGCGGCCTGCTCAATCGATTTCGTTACTCCCGTCTTTGGGAGCAGGTCGCACCGAGCGTACCGCCGATGATTCGGCAGGCAGCAACGCGGCTCGCCCTAAGGCGGGAAGACCGACCGGTACAGCCGGTGGAACAAGTCGAAGCCTATCTCCGGCCAATCCTTGCTGGCGAGGTTTCCCGGCTTTCGCAGATGCTAGGCCGTGACTTTCCCGAGTGGCGCCGGCTATGCGGCAGTAAGGAAAGCTGACAGTACGTCTTGATAATCGAGTTTGACCTGCGCGACGCGGCGGCGTTTGGCCTTTTCGTATCTTGAGGGCTTATTTCAACGACTCTCCCGTGCCGCCGAATTGGCGCAGGTCGATCAGGTAAAAGTGCCTCATGGGATTTTTGCAGCAGTCAAAGCCGATGGTTCCACCGAACAAAAACCCCCAGCCGCTGCTGTGCCATGTGAAAACATTGCCACGCACGCCGTCTGGGAGCTTAACGCGCGTGTAAGCCATATCGCGAGTGTCCAGGACGTACATGTCGGACTGAATTTTCATATCCTTGTCTACTTCCTGATACATGGCTATATACGGACCCAGCGAACTGATATACACGCGACCATGATCGTCGTGATCGCCGTCCCTCAGCGCGTTCGGCAACCCCCCTAACCCTTCAAAGATATGCGTGTCGATATTCCACCGAAATAGAGTGTAGTTTCGCTCGTTAATCACGTAGATCCATCGGCCAATGCGCACCGTCGGGCTCTCAGAGAACATGCCGCCTGGGGAATGATTAAGCACCCTCCAGGCCCGACCTGATACCGACCACTCAACCGTGTGTCGGTCGTGGATGAGGATTACCGCGTCGGTGGACGGATCGTAAAGCCCCTGGGTCGCAGTACGATAGGAGCGCAGCAATGTAGGTAGCTTTGGCTGCTCTGGGCGTGACCACCTCTTAGTCTTTGGGTCTAACCTCATCATGGGGGCCAAACCGGAACAGGCATCCTTCGGGCCGTAATAGACACCGGGTCCGATCCATAACACATTGCGCTTGGTGTCCCAAGCCTGTACTACCTCATCGGTATGTCTCGGTTGCTGTTCATTCGGAGTGCAGTAGGGAACAACGCGCTCCCATTTATCAGAGAAAATGTCGTAGGCAAATGTATCCTGGCGACCGCTTTGTGGCCAATGATCGGCAAATCCCCAGTCGCCACTCACAACATACAGCCGTCTATCGCCGGTCGTCGCCTCCGTAAAACGCATGTGCTTTGCCACGTTGACCGGCGATACCCGATTGCTTACTGGAGGGATGTCTCGAACAATAACTTTCGGCTGTGTTGTACCCATCGCCGTAGCGGCTGTGCTGCTGATAGAATTGCTGCTATTGGGCTTGGCCGTCGATTTTTTTGGGGGCGTTGGTATTCGCTCACCGGTCGGCGAGGTCGAGATTACGCTGGGTGGCGGCAATGATACGGTGTCAGTTTCAGGGGCGCGCGGCGCACTCTCGCGGCGGGCAGAAAAATTCGCAATAGCGCCCGGCGGCGGTAGCGAAACCCTGTCGGTTTTGGCCGGGGGCGGGGTGCTCACGTTATCGGTAGAAATACCTGGATCACTGCCGTACCGAGGCAGTGAGTAAGCGGTGGTATTCGCTAACGGTGGGACGGGGGGCGGTGGTGCCTTCTTCGCTACGCTGCCTGGCCCTTGCGCAAAGCGCATGCACCATACGTGGCCGCTCGTCCCATCGCGATACAGACCGCCTCGGTAGCAATGAAACCCTGTTTTCGGATCGTACGCGCCATTGGGCATCTTGACGGCCGGCATCTTCGCCTCGTCCGTGCGATCTCGCCACGGACCCTGTGAGTCCACGTTCCATGTCATTACCGTATTTGAGGGCGTAAATTTGTTCTTGCCTCCGCCGTATACAACGATGTCATGGGTGGACTGATCATAAGTAATCTGCGGCATACGCCGGGCGTAAGGGGCATCGGGCAGTCTGTGCCATGAATGGGAAATCAGGTTGAACCGATAGAATGAGTTCGTATCGACCATTTTCCCGCTTGCCTTGCAGATCCCACCATAGAAATAGACCCAGTCTCCGAGGGCAATCGCTGAGTTGCGAGCACGCAAGCAGTTTGGTGTGCCCGCAACGTCTCTCAGTTCCTTCGTGCGGAAGGTTCCATTGCCATTGGGACGCACTTCAACCATTTGCCGTTTAGTGTTCCCGCTCGATTCACCGTTGAATATTAATCCGATATTTCGTTTCTTGCTCCAGGCAGACGCGGCGTTAAAGGTCTGATAATTACCCCACCCTATAATGCCTTCGCCAATGTTCGAGCTTGGACCGCGATGGGTCCACTTTTTTTTGCTGTAATCGAAAAAACCCCAATTGTAGGGCTTATCTTTTAAGTACGCTCCACCAGTGATGAAAATGCCGTGGCCAGGTATTCCCAGGGATAGCTGATTGTCCCTGCTGTTAATTCCGTCCCCATCAATTTCATTCGCTCCGCTTTCCGTGTCTTCTTGAAAAAAGACAAACTTCTCCGTCTTTGGGTAAAAACACCGCACGGAGTTGTCAGGGTTTCCGGAGGAGACGTGGCCTTGCAGATAAACGATGCAGCCGTCCACGTCATCGTAATGAGCGCTTGTCCAGCCCGCACCATAACGTGCGGGATCTTGGAAAGGTCCTTTTGTCTGAATACTCGCGCTGGCCTCGCTAGCCATGGCCAGGAAAAAAACAGTCATCAAGGCAGCCCTAAAGAATTGCATATCGGCGCTCCAGCTCTTGCCAAAACAGAGGGCTTCCTTGGAACACCCCGAAGGTTCTATGAGCGATTTCGCTGCGCGATCCCTTAAGCAATTGTTCCTGACTCCAGCCTTTGGGCACATACGTCGGTGAAGTGCTTCTGTTTGCCTGAGTCGCAAACGAGGTATCAGTTGAATACTCTAACCGAATCATCGCCTGCGAAACAGGCCGTTGCGCGTTGCTCCGGTGGTTTTTTCGCACTGCTAAGCTAATTTTGTCTGCGAGTGTTGCCAGGAGCCGCGCCACCGTAAATGCTTGACGCTATAATTGGCACAAGCGGTGATCGGACGGTTGCTAGCTGACCCGTTCACCATGCGAGTGATGCAAATCCGTCGATTCAATTTAAACGTTTAGGAAGTAAGGCATTATGGAGCTATGGAAGCGTTGGGTTCGAACTCCTTTCGGAACTCACAGAGGCTTTATTCGCCTCTGCCTGGCATGGTTCGAACTGGCGGTGGGTCGGTTGGAGCGTTTTAGTAACACGGATCTTGCATGCGTGAAGAGGCTCGTTTTTGTCTGCCTTGGTAACGTCTGCCGCAGTGCCTATGCAGAGGCCGTTGTGCGGCGAAAGGGCGTTCAGGGGCTTTCGTTTGGTCTCTCGGCATCGACAGGCATGTGTGCGAATGTGGATGCGATCTCCACCGCGCACACGCGGGGATATGATCTTGGCGAGCATCGCTCCACGGATCAGAGCGATTTCAATATCGAGGAGGGAGACCTTCTGCTTGTGATGGAAGTCCGTCAAGCTCGGCGCATCGAACCCGTGGCGCGCGCGGCGGGTGCTCAGGTTGTTCTTCTGGGCCTATGGGCGACACCGCGGCGGCCTCACATTCACGATCCTGCGGGACTGTCGCTGGAATATTTTAATACCTGCTTTCGCGTTGTAGAGTCTGCCGTTGATAATCTGGTCGCGGCGTGGCAACGGGCACGGCCCTCGTGGGCGGCGAGAGCAGGTGATTCAGCCGAAGTAACGCGCTCCCCCAGCGAACCGGCGGGTGACTACCCTTCGAACTGAGAGCCAGCTGTCCATAATGAACGGGCGCGGATCATCAAAGGAGAAAACATAATAATACGTCCTCGGAACGAGGTAGCGGACCAGAAATAGCAGCCACTCGTGCGGCCAACTCGGCCGCAGCATTTTGTCTTGAATCATTTCAGGATGGAAGGTAACCCGAAGAAGTCGCTTAAGTTCGGGGACTATTGATCGACAGCGAACCGCAGGGGTATACGGGCGCATCTCCGGTACCTGCCCGAATGCGGCTATCGCGAGCGTGAGCCAGACGAAATGGGCGCCGGCATGGTGTGCCAAGGGCAGGCTTCCCCAGAAGCGCCCGTTGACTTCCATGAGCATTGCTTTTTGCGTCTCCGGGTCATAGCGGTACTCGACCATGGCCGGTCCGCTCCAGCCAAGCAGCCTGAGTAACGCCTCCGACTTCGCCATCATCTCATTGTGCGCTTCTATCGGCAGACTCTCGCATACGGCGGATGCGCCACCTTCCGGCGGCCATTCCGCGATCCGACGATGCTGGAAGCGCAGCACCGTCTTCCCTTCGTGCAGGAAAAGCATCTGCCCCACCCCGTATCCGGGGCAATATTCCTGGATCAAAGGAAGTTCGCCGATTATCTCGAATTTACCAAGATATTCGATTAACTCGTCCGGATCGTAAGCGTACCGGTATTTCTGCAGCGTCTTGCCCGATTTACCCAAACGACGCACGACTCGATGCGGGTTGCGCCACTTGATTACCACTGGAAACCGCAGCTGCGGCTTGATTTTCTCGAAATCGTTTAGATTATCTAAGGCCCAAGATTGTGGTGTGATGATTCCGACGGATCGGGCGGCCGCAAGGGTTGTTTGCTTGTCCAGAACTTTGGCGAATTCATCGGCTTCCGGAATCAGTGGAGTGATGCCGATAAGCTCGTCCCGTCGTCGATTGATCAGAAGGATGTCCGACTCTCCCACGGCCAGCAGCCAAGTTGTGCCAGTCTGTCGAGCCAGCGTGTTGATTTGCTGAATGATGCCATCTTCTGTTTCGCTGCGGATGTGTCCAGTAGCCAAATACCGTGAATAAAGGCCGACTCCGGTAGCATCGGAAGCGATACCGTGCACGGTGACTCCATGCTTACAAAGTTCGCGAATGACGGTCAGCCCAATTTGTGTGTCAATGCCTAGCACGAGGGTGCGTAACTCGCATGAGTGTGATGAGTCTGCGGACTTCATGAGTCGACGACTCACCTATACGCCTTTGAACAGAATGCGTCGCTGAACCTGCTCTAAAGTTCTTAGCGCCGTTTGAAATCGTGAAGTGACGGGCAGTGGCGGCTGAGAGGCGCTCTCGCTGGGCGATGTCGATCCAAAAGTGGAGACGTTGAATCGGTCGCTATTGCGTTCGAGAAAACGGCACAACCGTCGAAATCTGTTGACTACTATTGGATCTGGACGGGTCTTGTCCGGCGTAAGCAGCTCGAAATTGTGTAGCACGATGACAACCGTTTTCCATTGATGATCGGCGGCATACGTCAGAACGTATTCTATTTCCTTTGAGGAAATTGCTGTAAGGGCTAGGGGGCGGATGTTTCTGCGACTTCCGTCATGAAAAGTGGTCACTGGGTAAAGGTAGACGCTGTCGCAGCGCGTGGGTTGTGACAGTAGACGATGCGGCTCAACGTCCGCTGTACCGGCCAGGGATGCGGCATTGTAGCTTGTATCGATGGTTATTCCCGATTTTTGCAAGGCGCGAAGGGTATTACGGTCAAACGCATAGCTTCCCGCACGAAAGGCTTTGGCTCTCGGGGCACCCGCCTCGTGGAGTCGCGCAATGCTCATTTGCAATATTTTGGCCTGTTCATCCTCGGAGAAGTCGCAAATACGGGCAGTTTTTTCCCGGACCCTAGGCAAAATAGCTGGCTTTGCTTCGTCTAGCCATTCAGTATGAGCGTGTAATTGAATATCCTGATGTCTTTCAAGAATCAAGCCAATGATTTCTTCCAGAGCCGGCAGTCCGAACCGAAATGAGAAGAGCGGTTCGACGAAAAAGGTGGCGGCTAGGCCATGGTCCTGAAACGTATCCAGGATCATGGGTATGGAAAAGTTACCTCGGGAGGTTGGCCCGTATACATACCGCCTGAAAGCATCAGGAAACGACTCTTCGAGTCGCGACCAGCTCTCACACCAGATTTCGGTATCAATTGTTAGAAATACTTCCGTGCGGGCGGAGTCACTCATTCTGGGACGCAATGCTTAAACCATCCATACAATCTACAGCATTCAATGTGCCATGAGTTCGCGGTGTACGACGCTGGTGCTTAATGTGTAAAGTCCCGTCTGATTCTTTAGTTTTCTGACAAACAACTCTGAGTGCACAGTACGCCAAGAGTGCAATGCCTGCAACGGGGTCTGGTGTTTCAGTGCGCGTTGCGGCAAGTGCTCGTTGTACAGCAATTCCCGGTGATTGTCATAAGCATTTTATAATCAGTAGGCTATATACCTAAATCCGTGACGGCCGAACGTGCGGCAGTGCAACAAAGCAGTCTACGCTGGACTCCGCGCCCTCCATTAGACCGGAACCGGTCGTCTGCCACGGTTTGAGACCTGACCCTTACCCATAAGTTCGCTGACATCAGGGCGGACGTTGGCGGGCCGTGAGGATCCGAGTCAGCTCCCGGTACATCACCGTAAGGTCATCGAGTCGCTGCAGGCTACGCCAGATGGTCTGGGTGCCGGGCTCGCCGTCGCCCTTACGCCCGAGAAAGCCGCCGAGCTGAGCAACCAAGCGCATAGCCTCGCGCAAGGTGGGCTCATCGCCGGGCTGGGGGTCGGCCTTAGCCCATCTTTAACGCTCTCTGCCTGATTTCGGGCTGATTTGGGCGTGTATGCGAAGAGAAGTTATTGATTCGTATAGTGGCGAGGGTGGCGCGCTGGATGTAGTGCCATAATATTTGTTGTTATCCCTTGTGCGGAGCGCCCGCCCACGCTAGCCTCGCGGGCATGTTCATCCGCCGCACCCAGACCCGCAGCACGGCCACCGGCGAGTCGTATGTCACGTATCGTCTGGTGCGCTCCGAGCGGCGCGCCGGTAAGGTCCGCCAGCGCACCCTGTTGAACCTGGGGCGGCACTTCCCAGTGGCGCAGGCACACTGGTCGGCGTTGTGTGCGCGCATCGAGCAACGGCTCAGCGGCCAGGCGGCGCTGTTCGACGAGGAGGGGAAGGGCCTCCCGCTCGCCGTCGAGCGCCAGGCCGAGCGTATTGCGGCGCGGCTGCTCGCCGAGCAGGGCGGTACGCCGGCACCGGCCGATGCTGGCGGTGTACCCGGCGGTGGGGGTGACGTGCAGTCGGTGGACGTGGACTCGCTCTCACTGGTGCGCCCGCGCTCGGTGGGCGTCGAGCAGCTCGCCCTGTGGGCGCTGCGCCAGGCGGGCTTGGAGGAGCAGCTCCAAGCGCTGGGGCTGACCGGCCCGCAACGTGCGGCGGCGCTGGGGCTGATCGTTGCCCGCATGGCCGCCCCGGGCTCGGAGCGGGCGACGTATCAGTGGCTCGCCCGGCGCAGCGGCCTCGGCGAGCTGCTGGAGGTGGACTTCGAGGCGATGAGCCCGATGCAGCTCTACCGTACCTCCGATATCCTGCTGCGCCACCGCGCGGCCCTCGAAGGGCATCTGTTCGCCCGGGTGAGCGATCTGTTCGCGCTCGCCCCGACAATCACGCTCTACGATCTGACCAACACTTACTTCGAGGGCGAGGCACCGGTCAATCCGGCCGCGCGCCACGGCCACTCCAAGGAGCGGCGCAGCGACTGCCCGCTGCTCACCCTGGCGCTGGTGCTCGATGCCTGCGGCTTTGTGCGCCGCTCGCGGGTCTTCGCTGGCAATGCGGCCGAGGCGCAGACCCTCCAGGGGTATGCTCACCGGCCTCGCGGCGCCCGCCGGCGCGCTTGTGGTCATGGACCGCGGGGTGGCCACCGAGGCCAACCTCGCCTGGCTGGCCGAGCAGGGCTACCGCTATCTGGTGGTCAGCGCGAGCGCCGCCGCGCGGTCGATTTTAAAGAGGCCATCACCCTCGACAACGCCGGCGGGCAGGCCGTGGAGCTACTCAAAGTGCCCTCGGCTGATGGCCAGGAGGTGCGCCTGTATTGTCGCTCCGAGGGCCGCGTGCGCAAGGAGCAAGCGATCGCCGGGCGCCTGATGGACCGCTTCGAGGCTGGGCTCGACAAGCTTGCGACCGGACTCAGCCGGCGGGGCACCACCAAGCGCATCGACAAGCTCTGGGAGCGCATCGGGCGGCTCAAGGAGAAAAGCCGCGGCCTCGGCCAGCACTACCACATTGAAGTGATCGCCGGTGACAGCGGCGAGCGCGCCCGTGCGATCCACTGGCAGCGCCTGCCCGTGAAAGGCTCTCTGGTCACCGAGCCGGGCGTCTATTGCCTGCGCAGCAACGAGACCGGCTGGGACGAGAAGACAATGTGGCGCACCTACATCATGCTCACCGACCTTGAGGCGGTCTTCCGAAGCCTGAAATCGGAGCTCGGCCTGCGCCCGATCTTCCATCACAAGGAAGAGCGCGCCGAGGGGCACCTGTTCATCACCGTGCTCGCCTATCAGTTCGTCCAGCTCATCCGCCACTGCCTCGCCGCCCACGGCATCTGCGAGCGTTGGAGCACGCTACGCGATACCCTCGCCGGCCAGTGCCGGGTCACCGCCACGTTCAACCGCGGCGATGGCCGCACCCTGCACGTGCGCAAGGCCACCCGCGCCGAGCCCGATCAGGCGCGAATCTATCAGGCCCTCGGGGCCGATCCCGCCCCGGGCGGCGTGCAGAAAACAATCGTGTGAGCCCGCTGATTTATAAAATGAACGTAATGTAGTGCCACTCGCCGCCGCGGCCGATCTTAACTCTCTGAGTATCGCGAAGTTATTTTTGGGGACGTTAAACTTGGGTTAGCGCCGGTGCGGATCAGCAGCGCCTTCCACTCATCGTCCTCGAAGTACACGCTGGCCGAGGCGTTGGCCTACTCGCAACCCTGCTTGGTCAGATGGAAGACCCGCCAGGCGACCACCAGATCGATCGCAAGACAGCTCTCCAGGCGCTGCGCACTGCCAAGCTGGCGTATCTTCGATGCGGCAGCCGGATTTGAGCGTGCGGTGGTAAACCTCGATCTGCCAGCGCGTGGCGTACCAGTCAAGCCGCTCGCAGGCATCGGCGAAGATCTCGGTGGCCACCGTGGTCAGCAGCGTCCAGGCGAGCGGCTTGACGCCAGACGGTGGGTCGATCTCGGTGGCGCGCACGGCATAGAGCGCCACATCGGGCCGCGTGTGCTTCTCGCGCGGTGGTTTGAGGGTTACCGAGGCATAGCGTACGGCCAGGCGCGCTACGCGCGGCCACTTTGCCACGGCGCGGGATGGCGAGCTCGCGCACGCCGGCGCCGCCCTGGGCATCGAGGTGGGCCACCAGCCGCCGCCCCTGGCCGACGGCGAGGCCGCAGTTGTGCTTGACACGCACCAGCACATCGGCAGCACCCAGCCGCTTTGCGGCGAGCAGCAGCTCGTAGAGGTCACCCTCGCGGTCGGCGAGGCTGACCACGCGCGGACCCTGGCACTGCTGCTGGAGCGCGGTGGCCGCGGCATGGCTGTCCAACCACTTGCCGCTTTCCTTCTCATCGAGGCGGCGGGTATCGCCGCCCCGATGGCGCTGGCCGAGGGTCTCGGGATCGCGCGTGCCCAGCACTGCACGTCGATCAACCCCAGCGGCGCGCCCTGCGGGGTGAAGGCCATCGTATCGTGGACGATCAGCCCCTGGGCCTGCACGCGCGTGGTGCCAATCGGCCCCAGATCCTCGGTGGCCGGATGCGCGGTGTAGTTAAGACTCGTGGTGTCCTGCACGGCGAGCACCACGCCCTGCCTCCGGCAACGCCCGGCGGTGGCTTGGTGGTGGGAGCTCAGTAGCGCCTGCATGGTGACCTTCGGGTTGTCGAAGAACCGATAGGCCGCCTTGGCCTTCGCCCGGCTGCCACAGGCCTGCGGCAGCGGCACGGTGGATGCGCCGGCGAAGTCCCGGTTCATGGTGATCGCCCGCTCGCGCAGGCGCCGATCCCAGGGTAGCGCATGGGCGAACGCGTGGCGCGCCCAGTCATCGACACCGGGCGCAATCGTCGGTGTCTGTGCCACACCGAGCCGTCGGCGCCAGTCCCGGCACAGCGGATAGACATAGATCGCCTTGATCGAGCGCGCACGAGCATGCTCGGTATCATTGCGCCCGCGCCCACGGGTGTCACCGACATACTGCCAGTTCGCCGCCCGATAACACCCACCGCGGTGGCGGCAACGGTCGATGAAGGTCTCCACCAGCACCGGTGCCTCGCCGTAGCGGGCCTGCCAGTCGCCAGGCAATCGGCGCAGGCAGCGCCCGAGCACATGCGAGGCAAGCTGCGGGATGCGCAACGTGGGGCGGATGAGAAAACGGCTGTTGCACACAATGCGCCCCAGCTGCGTACGGCGTGCCGGCTCGTCCCAGCCGATTAACCGATCCCGCGCGGCGAGTCGCCAGGCCGCGGCACTGAAGGCCAGCGCACCAATCTCGCCAAAGTGCTCGCTCTCTACCAAATAGCACAGCCGTGCGCCCACCAACGGTCCGGCCCCGAGGAAACGCTCGGCGGTCATCAGCGCCTGCCAGCGCCGCGCCGGCTCGGAATCCACTACCGGTACGCACTCGATGCGCCCGAGATCGGCCAGCGTGACGCTCGGCTCGCCGGGTACGACGCCAACACCCAGACCGGCGCCGAGGGTGCGCCACCGCGCGCCGTGTACTCGCCCAACGCTGTACCTGTCCACGACCATGGCCGCAGACTACCCGAGCGCGACGGCAATATTCAGCCAGGATGTGGGATAATGTCAGGTTTGAGACGTCTATCCCCGGTTTGCTGCGCTCATAGCAACCGCAATTCGTCCATTGCAGGCGGAGCGGCGCGAGCGAATCCCTGCCGACAACGGTTAGCATCGGTCAGAACCCCTCCGAGCGTTATTGGTTACCGACTTATGGGGCACCGGCCCATTGCCGGTGCAGACACGTCGGGTAGCGAGGTGACGTTACCGTCACCCCGCCCCCTGAGAACCGAGCGTGCGACTTTCACCGCACTCGGCTCAAGCCTCGATAAGGCACCGCGAAGCACCCGGCGATTTGTTGAAGTGTGGCGACGGCGGGTCACGTTGACAACCAATGTGCTAGGTATGGGGTTGGCTTACCTTGCCGGACATAGCGTCGCCGGAAGTAAGCGGCCCAATCCGGATCATAGGGATTGGCTTGGCCCCGAATTTTCACATGGCGTCGGATCGGAATGCTCGCCATCTGAAAGAGCGTGTCCGATCCATCGGTAAACACCCAGTCGCGTCCATCCCTGTGGGCGAAGTAACGATCTTTGATCCATCGTTGACCTTTCTGGGGATGCCGCCGTTTGGCCCAATTCCATGTCATGCGCCAGATCGCGTGATCGATGTCGCTGAAGACTTGCTTGCTCACGACATGCCGATAGTAGCTGCCCCAGCCCCGGATGATGGGGTTGAGCCGGCGGATCAAGGCGTCCTGGGGCAGCGAACCGCCCGCTTTGATGATCGCCCGGATCTTTCCTTTCACGGCCGCGATACTGGTCTTGGACGGTTTGATGAGCAGTTTTCCGTGGTATTTTCGGAAGTTGAAGCCAAGGAAGTCGAACCCCACGTCGATGTGGACGATACGGGTCTTTTCCTCGGACAACTCCAGGTCTCGTTCCTTAAGGAACTGCACCACCAGGGGTTTGACTTCTTCTTCCAGGAGCACACGAGATGCCCCGGTGACGACGAAGTCATCGCAGTAGCGGATCAGATTGACCTTATGGCGCCTTTTGAAACGCGCCAGCAGAAGTCGCTCTAGTGTCGCATCACTCGTAAAGCGTCGTATGTGCTTATGGTGTGATAGGCTGTTTTTCCGTCTGAACAGACGGAGAGAGACCCTTGGTCAAGAAATACAAAGTGACGTTACAGGCGGAGGAGAGGCAGTCGCTCGAGGCGATGACGCAGAAGGGCTCGCATCAATCTCGGAAGGTCATCAACGCATTGATCTTGCTGAACTGCGATGAAGGCGAATTCAATCAGCGGCGCTTGCGGGGCGAGGATGTGGCCGAGGTGCTGAAGGTCAGCCTGCGCAGATTCGATCGGGTCAAAAAACGATTTGTCGAAGAGGGACTGGAGACGGCTTTGGGCGGTCGGCCGCGCCAGCGGCAGTACGAGCGCAAGGCCGACGGTGATCTGGAAGCGCGCCTGGTCGCGCTGAGTTGTAGTGAGCCGCCGAAGGGTTACTCTCAGTGGTCGCTTCGGTTACTCGCCGATCGTGCTGTCGAACTCGAGTACGTCGACAGCCTATCCTACGAGACGGTCCGTCGGGTTTTAAAAAAACGAAATCAAACCCTGGCGGCGGATCGGTTGGGTGATTCCACCGGGGGGCAGCGCCGAGTTTGTCGCCGCGATGGAGCGGGTTTTGGACGTGTATCGACGCCCTTACGATGGTGCGAATCCGGTTGTGTGCATGGACGAGACGCCGCGACAGCTCATCCGAGAGACACGCTCGCCGCTCCTACCCGGCCCTGGGCGTGTGCAACGCCATGACTATGAGTATGAGCGATGCGGTGTGTGCAACGTGTTCATGGCCACTGAACCGTTGGCCGGAACCCGGATGACCAAGGTGACGGATCGCAAGACGAAGATCGACTGGGCGCAGTTCCTTCAGGACATTGCCGAGCGTTACACTGATGCCGAGCGGATCACGCTGATCATGGACAACTTGAATACCCACAGACCGGGAGCGCTATACGAAGCCTTTCCCCCGGATCAGGCCAAAGCCCTCTGGGACCGTTTTGAGTTCGTCTACACACCGAAGCACGGCAGTTGGCTCAATGTCGCCGAAATCGAGCTCAATGTGATGATCAGCCAATGCCTGAATCGACGAATCGACACCATTGCGCAGTTGCGCGAGCAGATCTCAGCCTGGCAGGCGCATCGCGATCAACTCCAGGCGAAGGTGAACTGGCAGTTCACCGCGCAAGACGCACGCATCAAACTGAAGCGCCTTTATCCGACCTTTAATGAGTGACATGACACTAGTCCATCCAGCGCCCTATTGGCCGCCGTCGGAGAGATGATGCCGCCTTGCGGCGTTCCGCCCGTGATGGGATGAAACACCCCTCGTTCCATGAACCCGACCTTGAGCCACGCCCGCAGTTTTCCCTTGTGAGTAGGGACATGATCGAGGAGCCAGTCGTGGGGAAGCTCGTCGAAGCAGCCCCGGATATCCCCTTCCAGAATCCATTCGGCGCTGTGCCGTCGGCACAGTGAGAGAAAGCACCCTGCCATGGCATCCTGTGTGGAGCGTTCCTTGCGAAAGCCATGAGAGCAGGTATCGGCCAAGTGTTCCGCCACCGGATCCAATGCCAGCAGTTCCAGGGCTTGTTCGGCCCGGTCCGCTTGGGTGGGGATGCCTAACGGCCTGCGTTTGCCATTCTTCTTGGGAACATAGCTCCGTCTGAGCGGTTGTGGCACATAGTCCTTCGCATTCAACCGTTGGGCTTGTCGCCATCGGGCCTCGGGGGTGTCGAGCACAACGCCATCGACCCCCGCGGTCCGTTTGCCCCGGTTGGAGCACACCCGCTTGACCGCCAATAGCTTGGCGGCGAACGAGTTGACCAGCAGGCGTTGCAGCGACCGCACGCGGTGCCACTGACCTGCCTTGATCGCCTTCACGATCCGGGCTTGTAATCGGCTGACATGACGATTTATTCTGGTCCAATCGATGGTTGACCAGAGTGCCGCCGCATCCTGCGGGCCTTCAATGACGCCCAGGGCGTTCATCGTCCAAGTAACCTCACGGGTTGAGCCTTTCCGTACCTTTTTTCGTGATCCAAGACCCGTCGGAAGTCAGCCCCCTTTCGAGGTAGGGCAAAGCTGGAACCCTTATCCGATCCGTTACAGACCGGCCTTCGCTTGTTCCGACATCCTCTACCCCCTCGCCCATCGGTGCACCCTTGCGGGTGACTTTCCACCATCCTTGTGGGAGCGATTGGGCTTATCACGTTCCACACGCGTACCATCCTGAAGGGGTTAGGCTCCACCTGTGCGCCGGCAGCGCGGCATCTGCGCGGGGTGACCATCCGACACCCCGGCTTGGCTGCCTACCTTTTGGTCCATGCCTGACAGCCTCTTTTGGCATGTTGTAAGTAACGACGCCTCAACAGTGGTTCACCTGTGTTGGCCATACCCTTCAACCCCAGCTCCCGACCGCCCTGAGGCTGGCAGTCACAACGTCCCCTCGCGGTTCAGTTGCCCGCGTATCAGGCGGAGGCCACAGTGTCCCGGACGCTTCGCACCCCGGGATTACTCCCGACGCATGGCCCGGTAGGGTACCGGTGGCAGAACACCGGATCTCATACTCCTTGATAAATACGCGTGCGACTTCGTGTCGCACGAATAGCACTTAGTTAAGCTTTTTTTGGATGCCTTTTTCTCTGATTTCTTCCCTTGCGGCATGTCGTGGTTTAGTCAGCAGGGGAAAAGGTTTCGGCCTTCGTTTTACCGCACGCGGCTCGATGCGCCCGGGGCGGTTTCCCACGCGCTGCTGAGCCAGCAATGACAATAGCGTACGCAGTTGCCCATCGTCCGCTGTGTCGAGCTGCTGGGCTGATATCAGCCACAGCTGGAGGCAGTGTTTGAAGCTGATGGTTCGTGGTGCAATGTCCGCCAACCGGGCCGATTGCACCATCATCAGGCGGATCAGGTTGTAGGCGAGCAGATACACCCAGATTTCCTTCCTGGTCATATCGGGCGTTTTGCAGCTCAGGACATCCATACCCAGGGTTTCCTTGATGTGGCGAATGTCCAGCTCCACGTGCCAGCGGCTCTGGTAAAGGGCTTTCAACGCCCCTTTCGGAGCCGTGTTTGGACACCGCAAGGTGGTGACCAGGAGCTTACCACCCGCCTTGAGTTCACGCAGTGTCAAGGTGGCCGGCGCGGCGGCATACTCGGTTTCGCTCATCCACTGCGGGCGCTTTTTTGGTTTGTGGATGACGATCACATGGTCGCGCGGCCCCAGGTGCTGTCCATGGCGGAAGTCGGTGGAGCGTTTTCTCGAACCGTGCTGCTCCATGAGAATATCAACGCCCTTGGCCTGCATCGCCGCAATGAAGAAATAGGTGGCAAAGAAGGCATCCCCTATGAGGA
Organism: Nitrococcus mobilis Nb-231; assembly: GCF_000153205.1. GTDB lineage: Bacteria > Pseudomonadota > Gammaproteobacteria > Nitrococcales > Nitrococcaceae > Nitrococcus > Nitrococcus mobilis. The sequence goes on along the minus strand of NZ_CH672427.1, from coordinate 1,711,173 downwards.
TATCGCCGGGAGCGAAACTCTCCTGCATCGATCGCAACAAGGTCTGCTCATTACCGCCTTTGCCCTGAAAACGCCCGATCGCAGCATTGAGCAGCGCACCGCTGGCCAGGTAGGTGATTCCCACCAGCCGGCCGATCGGAAAGCCCAATCCGGGTGATTGGCCACGCTGCCTGGCCAGGCAGTAGCCTCCGGTGTGGGTGCTGCCGGTAGCAAGCCCTCCCGCCAGGCGCTCGACGGCGGCTTGATTGACAATATTCTGGCAGGAGCGATCCGCGGTTAGGGCTTGCGCAAGAAACAGCGAGAGTGCTCTTGTCGGCGGATACAGACGCTTTCGGTGTCCCCGTGGCAACCCCTGTTCAACCCTATCGAGCAGCGCCTCGCTGGTGAGTAGCTTGAAGAAGCTATAGCTGCCGCAGTTGGCACGATGGGCGTTGATGCGGTTGCGTTGCCAAGGGGCGGTAGTAGGGGTAGCCTGCATGAAGATCGGCTACCGGTGGTAGGGGTGAGCCTGGCGATTTGCCATCTACCACTGGACCGGTCTTTTTTATAAATAGTTCAATTGCTTGTGCTTAACTAAGGTAACTTCTCATTAACCCCTGGCACAGAAGTGTCAAAAAGGGGTTCCGGGGGCTGGACATACTTCGCCGATCGTGCGTGACTGCGAAGCATGAGCACGAGCGGTTCTCGCAAGCTTCCTCAGATCAGCGACTTTCCGCCGCAGGAGGTCACCCCGGCGGTCCTGCTGCTACTGGAGATCTGCTATCAGCTGCATGAGGAGAACCAGGCGCTGCGCGATGAGATCGCGCGCTTGAAAGGCGGCAACCCGAAGCCGCCGATTAAGCCCTCGAAGCTGGAGAGCGCGGAACAAGATGCCGAGAGGCACAAGGACAAACGCCGAGGTAAGCACAAACGCAGCAAGACCCAGCGCCTCGAGATCCACGATGAGATCGTGGTCGCGCCCGTGCCGGCACCGCCTGCGGGCAGCCGGTTCAAGGGCTACGATGAGTTCACCGTCCAGGATCTGCACATCGGCGCACACAACACCCGCTATCGGCTCGAACGTTGGGTGACGCCACAGGGCGAGATGCTGCGTGGGCCGCTGCCGGTGCAGCTCGGTGGCGGACACTTCGGGCCGCGGCTGCGCGCGTTCATCCTCTATCAGTACCACCACGCCCACGTCACCCAGCCGCTGCTGCGCGAGCAGCTCGGCGAATGGGGCATCGAGATTTCCGCCGGCTAGCTCAATTGGCTCATCACCGAGCCGCACGCGGCCTTTCACACCGAGAAGGAGGCGCTGCTGCGCGTCGCCCTGCAATGCAGCAAGTTCGTCCATGTCGACGACACCGGCGCCCGTCACCAGGGTCGCAACAGCTTCTGCACCCACATCGGCAATGAGCTGTTCGCCTTCTTCGCGAGCACGGCCTCCAAGAGCCGTATCAACTTCCTCGAGCTGCTGCGTGCCGGCGACGAACGTTACCTTATCAACGATAAGGCGCATGCTTACATGCGTGACCAAGGGCTGCCACAAGCCCCGTTGGCGAGGCTCGCGGCGCTCGAGCCGAGTGCGATCGAGGATTACGCCGCGTGGCAGGCCACGCTCAAGCGCCTTGGGATCAGCAACGAACGCCATGTGCGCATCGTCACCGAGGGCGCGCTGCTCGGCACGGTGATCGCCACCGGGATCAACCCCGAGCGGGTCATCGTCAGCGACGACGCCGGACAGTTCAATGTCCTGACTCACGCGCTGTGCTGGATCCATGTTGAGCGCGGCATCCAGAAACTGCTCGGCTTCAACGCCGATCAGCGCGCCGCACTCGCCTGGGCACGTAGCGAGCCCTGGACGATCTATCAGGCGCTCAAAGCCTATAAGGCCGAGTCGAACGCCGCGGCACGTGGTGCGATCGAGGCCCGGTTCGAGGCGCTGTGCACCACCAAGACCTGCTTCGAGAGTCTTAACCGCGCGCTCGAGCGCTTGCATAACAGTGGTGCCGAGTTGCTGCGCGCCCTCGATAGCCCCGAGCTCGCGCTGCACAACAATCTCGCCGAGCGCGACATCCGCGAGTACGTCAAAAGGCGTAAGATCAGCGGCTCGACCCGCAGCGCCGCCGGCCGGCGCTGCCGCGATACCCTCGCCAGTCTCAAAAAGACCTGCCGCAAGCATGGCCTCTCGTTCTGGGCCTATCTGCTCGACCGGCTCGCCGGCGCCAGCACAATCCCGTGGCTGCCGAGCGCGATCTTCGGCGCACACAGCGAGCCTGCTGCGATCAACTACGCACATCCCTCGGCCGGCCCCTGAAGCCGTGCGCTTGCCCAGCCGCGTTACGGTTATCGGTCCGCGCGCCTAGAGACCTTCGTCGAGCGGCCGCGCTTGCGCGGCACCGCCGAGCAAGCCGCGAACTGGCATCGAGTCGGTGGGACCCCAGGATCAGGGCAAGCTCGACGTCCATCAAATGCCAAGACTAAATACCTAAGAAAGCCGTCTGGGTCTATCCCCTACGGCGCGAGTTCCGGTGCATCATGTGCGCAGTGGAGCTCAGTACCTAAGCGTCGGCACGCCCGGGGTTAATGAGAAGTTACTAACTCGACCAGCGTAAGCCACCGCCTATGGCGGTGTGACTAACGTGTGCCTGGCATGACGCACAGGCCGGCGTTCCAGGGGCAACCTGGGACAAGAGGGTCCGCCGTTACCGGACGGAAGGACGACGCCGACAAGGCAAGGGCATGACCGGAAACGGAGTGTCTGAAGGAAGCATGAGGCAGAACCCGTGTACGTAGCGAACAGCGAACCGGCTATATGGTGTTGGGGATGAGGTCGAGCCGACGTGACTAGGCGAGGCCTGATATCCGGAGAACTGAACCGACATGAAGCCGGACGGGATACGGGGAGGTGGTGCGTCTTACCCAGGGAAGCCCTCCTGTCCTGTCGTTGATGTTGCCAGAGACGGCAGAAAACCGAATCGACGAGGAGGCCCCGAAGCGAGGAGGGGCAGAGGGTGGCAGATCCGCGGGCAGTACCGAAGACTCAGGGCCGATGAAGCATTGGTAACGGTGTGGAGGGCAAAACCCTGGAGACCAGGCAGAGGGGGATGAACATGCTAGTAACAATCAGTATGCCGCCGCCTGGCTATCCCGAGGGCGTCATCGGGATAGGGGAAGCCGTGGACGAAAGGCAGCGGTGATCGCACTGAGGAGCCGATTTAGAGCTGTGACGGAGCAGGACCAGAAAACGACAAGGGGCGGCCGAATCGCGCAGCGATACCCGGGTGCGAACGCACCGGGGTCAAACAGGCAGTCCGGTCCCGGCGAAAAGCCCCCGCCCGCCCGGCAATCCTCGGTGTCAGGGCAGATCACGGAGGAAGCGAGGTGAAAGTCAGCGACGTGCTGGTGAAGGTCTGTGAACCGGGACGCCTGCAGGCGGCATGGCAACAGGTCAGAGTAAATGCCGGAGCAGCGGGGATCGACCGGATGACGGTAGAGGAATTTGCGCAACGGGAAGCACACTTCCTGGCGCTGATTCATGACAAGCTCAAGTCAGGGAGCTACCGCTTCCAACCGGCCAGGCGGGTACTGATACCCAAACCTGGGATCTTCAAGAAGCGGAAGCTGGGCATTCCGGTGGTGATGGATCGGGTGGTGGGCACCAGTATGCACAGCGTACTGGAAGAGATTTTCGATTCGGAATTCACCGAGTCCAATTTCGGCTTCCGCCGGGGCAGAAGCCAGCATCAGGCCATACGGCATCTACAGAGGCTGGCGAAAGAGGGGAGAGACTGGGCGGTAGCGGTCGATCTCGAATCGTTTTTTTGACGAGATTCCCCATGGGCGCATCCTGCAACTGATCCGCCGCAAGGTGGCTGATGAGCAATTTGTGACCTTGCTGGCCCGCCTCTTGAAAGCAGGCGTTGTGGTGAAAGGGGTGTTTGAAAAGACGACCAAAGGTTGTCCGCAAGGCTCACCGCTCTCGCCGATACTGTCCAACATTGTCTTGAACGAGTTGGACCACCCACTGGAGGCGAGAAACCTCGGGTACTGCCGCTGGGCGGACGATTTCGTGATCGTCGTGCGATCGCATAGAGCCGCGCAGCGGGTCATGGAGATAACGGTCGCCTACCTGGAAGGCGGGCTTGGAGTGAAGGTGAGCCGGGACAAGAGCCAGGTGGCCCCGATCAAGGATGTGATCTTTCTGGGGTTTCAACTCCTCCGGGGTAGGATCCGAGTCAGTACCCAGGCCCAAGGGCGATTCAAAGCGCGCGTGCGGGAGATGACGCGCCGGAACAACCCGCTCCCGATGTACCAAGTGATCCACGAGCTGAACAAATACTTGCGAGGCTGGGTAGGATATTTCGGGATTCAGGAGTTCAAATATCTGTTTCGCAACCTTGATGCCTGGATTCGAAGCCGGTTGAGGTCGACGCAGCTGAAGAAATGGAAGAAGCCCGGAAAGTTCCAACGGGTCATGATCAGGGCGGGTTTCGACCCGAAAGAGGCGAACCGTGTCTGGATCAAGATGAACCGATGGCAATCGGTAATGCGACCGCCGGTGCGGTTTGTGCTGGACCTGGGCTGGTTCAGGCAGCAGGGATTAGTTTTCCTGCATGACTTTACAACGGCTTTCTCCCGAGCCTGATGGGCTCGATTGCTGATCGAAGAGCGGTATACCTGGCCGGTACGTGCCGTTCCGTAGGGAGGGGGTAGCCTACGGGCTATCTCCTACCAGATTTTAAGTGCCATTCGGTGCAGACACTGAAAACAGGCGAGCGCTCGGCAGTGGGCGCCGAAGACGAGAAAGCGCTGCCGAGCGTGCTGGCTCACCGCGGCGGCGAGTAGCATCAGCTCTTGGATGACCGT
>NZ_CH672427.1:1620159-1706225 GCF_000153205.1 Nitrococcus mobilis Nb-231 | reverse complement strand
GAGATCGTTGTTGGCAAACTTCCCCGAGGGCAGGCGCTCGAGATCGAGATCGGTCTTGAGTTCGGAGTGGAATTGTTCGTGAGTGCCGTGATCGCAATAGAGCGCGATGATCGTCTCGGCATCGACGGTCTTGGCGTCGAGCGTGGTGAGAAAGTCGGCGAGATCATACTTCGCCGTGATCAGGTGCTGGCCGTGGCGATCGATGGTGCGCTCGGTGAGTGCGAGCACACGGCGCAGCCGGATCACTGTGCCGTTATGGCCCCGGCGCTCCAGCGTATCCTCGAACACCGCCGTGCGTTTGCCCTCGCGCGGATGGCGCCAGACGAGCGTGATATCGCCGAGCGCGCGCTCGATGATCGTTTCGGCCCCGCCGCCTCGCGGGTTCCATTTGATCAGCACCTCGATCGGTGCGCCGCCGCCCCGTTGACGCTCGGCCGAGGCCTCGGCGATGGCGCCAAAGAGCTTGCCCGAGTCAAAGTCGCTGTCCATGCGCACCAGCAGCGCGGCATCGGTAAGCCGCCCTGCCCGCGGGAGCACCCGCGCGAGCACTTCATCGGTTCCCTGAGCGCTGTGGCAGCGCCCCTCGCGCAGCTCCAAGCCGATACACCAGCCCTCGTTACCGAGGTAGGCCCCCGATCGGCGCATAGCCGTCGACCCCGGCGTAGGTGAGCGAGACGCCTTCCTTGCAGATTGCCGAGTTGTCCATGACGAACACATCGATATCGAGCGGCACGTGCCCCGTGCCCAGCGCCTTCGCATGGGCAAGCAACCGCTCGGACAACTCATCGATCGCCTCCAGCGCCTCGGCATAGGCGAGCGCATCGAGACGCTGACGCAGCCGCGCTGCCGAGGGCACATCACGCAGCCCCAGCGCCGTGCGAAAGAAGGGTTCTCCGCGGTAAGCCTCGATCGCCTCGAAATCGCTCTTGCCTTGGCAAAGCAACCTCAGGTAGCTTTTGACCAGATCGCTCGTTGGCAGCGCCGTGGCGCGCACCGGAAACTTGGGGTCCAGTTGCTGGAGGGCGTGAAGCGCGCCAGCGCCTGGCCGGCGAGCACCAGTCCGGTTTGGCCGGTGATCAGCTGCTGGGTCTGGCGAATACGAAAATGGGCCGGCTCCATGAGTTCACCATCTGGGTGATCGATGACAGGCGCTATTTTACTGAGTAATCAGTTATTTGAGAACCAACCCGACCGTCTCATCACGGATTCAAGATATATCTACTGATTATAAAATGCTTATGACAATCACCGGGAATTGCTGGTTCATCTTCGAATGCCGTTGACCGCTGCGTAACCGTGTCGCAATGCTGTACAGGTATTTTGGCTCGTGATGCCACTGTGTGCGTGATGCCCGCGCCCTTAGGCTAGAGGCGTGGCAAGGTATGCGCACCGGTGCTCCGGATATGCCAGCCGTAGGCGAGATTGTTGATTTCAAAGGGAGTTCTTATGGGGAAAGGAAAAATTGTAATCACTTATGGAACGTTCGATCTGTTTCATATTGGGCATTTACGGCTGTTTGAACGCGCCAAGGAATACGGTGATAAGCTCATAGTGGCAGTGTCGACAGATGAATTTAATTCAGTTAAAGGGAAAAAGGTGCTAATTCCCTACGAGCAGAGAGCTGAAATTGTGAAAAGTATCCGATGCGTCGACATTGTTATACCAGAAATGAGCTGGGAACAAAAAGTGGAAGACGTCAATAAGCATCACGTAGATACCCTTATCATGGGTAAGGACTGGGAGGGGCAGTTCGATGAGCTAAAGAGATTTTGCGAGGTCGTTTATCTGGATAGGACGCAGGATATTTCAACAACAAGGTTGAAGAGTTCGCTAAAAAAACTCGTCAGCGTCTCTCCTGACGAGTTCAAAGCGGCTTTATCAGTGCTTGAGCAGCTGCAAAAGGACCTGGAGTAGCGGCTGGAGGAATGTGTTAATTGTCTTTTCCGACGGTCACGGCCATTTTTTCTTAATGCATCTTAGCCGCGATTGATGGGTCGAGCGGGCATTGGTGTGATTGCTGCCCTGTAAATTGTTGAGGACATTATCGGCCCTAGTGGTAATTCCGGCGTCGGGGTGAGGGTAACTTGCTCGGGTGGTTGCGGGCGCCCCGCCTCCCACCCAGGTTCGAACTCATTAGCCGCCCGGACGAGGTTAAGACGATCCTGCTAAAGAATTGCAATGATCTCGGCAGTGCATGATCACCTGCATGCAGAGTTGGTGAACGTGAGGAAAGCGCAGGCCACCACATGAGACGAAAGTGGTAGAACGTCTCCCGCCGATACCTGGAGGTTGACGGTCCGTAGGGGAAGCTTCGTCCAGAGGTGGCATGACTCTAGAATGGAAGGAGGTGTGTTTCATGTCCCGGAAGATTACCCCTGCCCGGATGGTACGGAGATCTCTCGAATTTAGCTTGTGCCTTCTGGGGACCGAATGGGCGAAAGGCATGATCCGCTACATCTCATACCTGCGCGACGGCTACGAAAAAGTCAAGCCGTGGTCGACTCTGAGCGAGGAGGAACGTTCGGTAACCACAAATAGCGGGGCTGATCTTAAGGACTTCCATTGTCCGATCTGTGTGACGCCACGCGACTTTGTCGAGAGTAGCGATGGGGTGTTCGGGATAGGTGAACATTTCATTCGAAAAAAGCTCTATTCTTGCTCCAGTTGCGATTTTCTTTTCACAAACGAGGATCGCGGTTCGCGTGCGGACTACTTTTCTGATACACCGTACAAGGATGACAAAACAGGGCGACGGTACCAACGCGAAGTTGATCTTGTGGACCTGGGTGCCAAGCTCTGCGATCTTCCGGCGGACGCAAGTGTGCTTGTCTATGCCGTTGGGCACTGCGCGGCTGTTCAGTACCTACAAGCAAACCGGCGATTCAACGCCTGGGGGGCGGATGTGGCCGACGACATCGAGTACGGTGATAGGATAATAAACATCGCTTCGCAGCCTAACTATTTTCGCGAAATGAACATGAAGTTCGATGTCATTGTCGCCGTCGAAGTATGGGAGCATTACGACTGGCGAGATGTGAACAAAGCTTTCTCGTGGTTGCTTGAGCATGTCGCGGACGATGGGGTACTCCTCGGAACCACGAGCTTGTGGTATCCGCGTCCGACTGACCCGTATTTCAAGGCGAAGCACGAATTCGGTCAGGAGTTGCTCCAGTGGTGGCACTATCCTTTTTTTCAGGACCATTGCAGCTTCTACACCGAAGACAATCTTCGAACCCTGCTAGGGCGCCATGAATTCTCACCGCGGTTCGCTTATTTTGAAAGCCAGGAATGTCAACGCAGCGATCCTGGAAAACGCATCGTAGCGGTGATTCACAATAAGAACAAAAAAGCAACCGCGCGCTTTGAATTCGAATTCAATCGCCGGTTTTTTCCTGTTTTCTATTCTTGATGGCTCAATATGGATTCTGGTCAGCTACGTCAGCAGGAGTCCCAAGAGAGGCTGGAGGAGCCCTTTGCCGCGAATCCGGGCGTTGTGCACGAACTTGAAGAAGCCCAGATACAAAGGCAACCCCTCCTGGGAGATACCCCGATGGGGACGTAGCCAGGAGCGCAGCAGTGACCAAAAGCCCTCGATCGTATTGACGTGGATCTCATGAAACCCATCGCCGTCCTCATCGCGCGCATACTCACCGTGGCTATGGCAGACCGTGCGGTGCGCATAGCCCCAATCAGTCAGCCGGTTGTAGATGTCATACTCGTCGGTGTAGATCTGGGTGCCGGGTTCGATGGCGGCCCGTAGCAGCGGGGCGATCGTGGCCCGCTGAACATTCTCCAGCAAGTGGATGACCACCTCGCCGTCGTGCTGGAGCATCCCCAAGATCGGCGGCTTCTCACTCGCCAGTGTCCCTCGTCCGCGTGCGCCCTTGAGTCGGCGTCGGCGACCTTTACGGCCTTTTTTTGGCCGCCTCGGGGTGACCTTTGTGGCCCGCCACGACGTACACTTCGTCGCATTCGACCTCCCCAGACAAGTTCGGCTCGGGTTTACGCGCAACGACGCCCTGGCGCAGCTGACGGGTCATGGCGTGCACGTCGTCCTTGTTCAACCCCAACTCCTGGGCAATCTGTTGGTTGGACAGGTTCAAGCCCATGAAATACAAGCACAAAATCCACACCCGCAAAGGCTGATGATGGCCGGCAAAAACCGTTCCGGTCAGATCGTCAACGTACCGATCGCAGCCCTTGCAACGGTATTTCTACCGCGCCGGCTGGGTCGTATCCCAGCCTTGTTTGATGAGTTGCGCCGAGTCACAGTGGGGGCAGCGCACGCCCTCGGGCCAGCGCAACTCGCGCACCGTCTCGTAGCACTTGGTAGCATCAATTAGGAGACTCTGAACTATTCCCGGCCACGCCAGTATAATTGCGGCATTGCCACCGACCCAGGCGGAACCGATGAAACAAACCACCTTTGCTTCGATGAGTTTTGCGGCCAAGAAGCGGCGCACGCGCCGGGAGAAGTTTCTCGCCGAGATGGAGCAGGTGGTGCCTTGGGCAAAACTGGTGGCGCTCATTGAGCCGCACTACCCCAAGGCGGGCCGGCGTGGCCGCCCGCCGATGCCGCTTGAGTCGATGCTGCGTATTTATTTCATGCAGCAGTGGTACGCGCTCTCCGACCCGGCGATGGAGGATGCGCTCTATGAGATCGAGTCGATGCGCCGCTTCGCCGGGCTTGAGCTCATCGACGACGCGCTGCCCGACGAGACCACGATTTTGAAGTTTCGCCGCCTGCTGGAGCGCCACGGCCTGACTGCCCAGATGATGAACGTAATCCACGACGTGCTCGCCGAGCGCGGGGCGCTGCTCAAGGGCGGCACTATGGTCGATGCCACGATTGTGCACGCTCCGGCCTCGACGAAGAACAAGGCGCGCCGGCGCGACCCGCAGATGCACCAGACGCGGAAGGGCAATCAGTGGTATTTCGGCATGAAGATCCACGTGGGGGCCGATGTCAACAGCGGCCTTGCTCACACGGTTTCGGTGACTGCAGCCAACGCCTCGGACATCAGCCAATTGCCGCGCCTGCTGCGCGAGGACGACCGCGCGGTCTTTGGTGATAAAGGCTACGTCGATAACACCCTTAAGCGCGCGGCGCGCCGGGCGGGTGTCTACTGGGGCGTATCCTTGAAGGCAAGCTCCAAGCACAAACTCACCGGTGTGAACAAGCGCACCAACCGCAAGCGCTCCTCGGTCCGTGCCCGGGTGGAGCACATTTTCCGGGTGATCAAGCGCCAATTCGGTTACACCAAGGTGCGCTACAAGGGGCTTGCCAAGAACGCCGCACAGGTGTTCACGCTGATCGGCCTGACGAATCTGTATCTGGTGAGGAGGCAACTGATGACGAGCTGACAGGCAAACTCCGCCTGCTTGCTCCGAAAAGGGGTTCAGCGGCGCCAAACGGCCCCGTAAATCAGCACTCGGCGGCGGGAAACCGAGCATTTTTACCCTTCCTCTCGTCAGAGACGAATGCGTTTGACTTCAGCTCGAATAGTTCAGACGTTCCTTAGGTTCTGGAGGTTGATCGTGGCCCGGTATCGTCTCGCTCAGCTCCGGCCAAAAAACGCGAAAGTGTAGCTTCCTCTCCCCTGGATGAGCCAGCCTCCACCAACCGTCCGGAATCCATATTGAGCCCTCCGTTTTTACTTGGAAATGGAGTCATCAGGAGTTGTAAGTTATTTCCTGGAGCCGTTTTGTCGGTTATATCCAAAGGGAAAGTTCATCCTGATAACTACTAAGGCGGTTGTTGAAATAGCCACATATCGATCTGCCATAATTTTACGTGGCAACAATACGTTATGAGGTATCCTGGCGTGGCTCTTTCAACGTATTCCTTAGTAGAGATTGTTACTCATTCCTCAGTTCGATCATCAATCACCAAATCAATAGGCCAGTGGCGGCTGGCAGTATTTGGCTGTTTGGTCGCAATATAGACTACCGAGATGATCTTGTGCCGAATCCAGAAAAAAAGTTGATTACGAACGAATATTCGGGGCTTTATTCTGTTAGCGGTTATTTAAGTTATTGGGCGACGCGGAATGCAGAGGTATTGAACGTCGTGCCGTCATCAAGATTTTTCGTGGTGAAAACCGAGTAGATTGGAAAGAGTCTGATATAGATTGAGCGCTTTCTGGGTATTCCTGCAAGCACTCTCGCTGCCAATCGCTCTCACCCGTTCAGAGTTGAGAAAAAGGTCGACGCGTTAGGGCGGTTGGATCGCGAATGGCTGGAAGCGGTAGTCGAAAACACAGGATGCCGAGCCGTGATAGATGAAATTTTTCAGTGACCTAAGCAGATCGAATATATTGAGATCGGCACCACGACTGCAATGGGGCTAGTTACTGTACGGAGTACAACGAGTCAAGAGCTAGTAAGTGCCTTCTATACTCCGTTTTTAATCCAGTAGCCGCTAATAATATGAACAACTAAAAACACTTTTCATTGTCAGAAAAAGGTTGCTTATTTCTCTATCCCGGGAAGGTCGTTATTGCTTCCGTGTTTGCGGTAATCTACAATTTGTATTAATATTAATCTTTGTTGAAAGCCGTCCCTGTTTTTTAGTTACTCTATTTCCTACATATAATATCGCGACGCACCAAGGCATTAAACGCAGCGTCTGTTGCTCGGCCGACATTCGCAAAATAGGCCTCTTCAAACTCCTCCATAAATAAACGCTGTTCTTTGCTAAGGGGGGCGATTGTAAATAATTTTTTATCAATTGCTTTATTTTCGTGAAATGGATAGCTACATTTGAGGAACATGTTGAACTGATCTAGGTCTGCAATGTGGCTCAATTGATCAGTGCCTTGGAAAAGAAAGATTGGCTTTCGTAATAGGGTGTACTCTAGCGCGAGCGAGCCGAAATCAGAAATTAGCGCATCGGAGATAAGTGCAGCGTCGTAGGGAGAATCTGTTATAAGAGAATAATTTCTGTCCTTAAATAATCTTTCCAGCAGTTTCTTCAAGCTTATTTCTGTTCTATTTGTGCTATCAAAAACAAAATTCGGATGCGGTTTGACGATGACGAATATGTCCTTTTGCGCTAATGCTGCTAGGATTTCCTCACCTTTGCGAACAAGGGAATTATGATTTCCCCAGCTTGGGGCGTAAAGGATAATTTGTTTTGACCTAAACCTTTCTGGAACAAGTATATTTTTTACATAATTTATTGATTGTTGGTTATTTTTTTTGATCATATTGTCTAAACAGCATAGCCCAATCAACTCTCCGCTATCGCTGTTTTTCCATAGGTTTAAGTCTTTAGTCCGGCATAAAAAAGTTTTATTAGCAAAAAAACAGACATCATAATTTCTTAGGTTTGGGTGATAATTATAATTAACTACGGTCCCGTTTTCTAGGGTGACCGCCTTTGCTGCTACCCCATGAAATATTTGTATAAAAGTCGCATTTCTATAAAACCATGGTGTGTGTAAATCTGAATCTAATATTGCATCCCACTTCATATACTTGGCTTTTTCAGCGGAAATTATCTTATCCGATTCTATGTGCTGCTTGGTATTGTTGAGAGGGAACTCAGATTTATGTTCATTTTTTTTGGTGATTTCGTTTGTGAACAAGAAAAAAACATCTGTATGAGAATCCCGTAATATTTTTTTGTGAAGCGGCATGAACATATTGTAGTTCATGTCATTGTGACCGTGGAATAATATCTTCCGTTTACGCGTCGCTCGACGCCTAATGGAATGGGCTGCGTCGTCTAGAGTCCTTATGGCGGTTCTTATTCGTGACATTGCAGAGCCTTCCAGTAATATATCTTGCAGCCTTTTTCGATGGGTAGGGGCGAAAAGTGGTGACGCAGAGTGCAACTATTTTGGCTGCCTTCGTGGCAAGTTCTGTAAGTAGATAGCATCTCAGTTATGGAATGAGTTCCGGGTTTTAGTGTTTCGATACAGTAGGCACGAAATGCTCGTTTCTGTAATAGGACACGGAAGAGCTGCTTCTATCGTTTGGAATAAAAGTTCTTTATTACCTTGTCTGAAAAAGCCTGGCTCTCTGTTATGTCCATTTGCTTTTTCCTTTATTCAAATCGATGGCAGCCCTTCACTTTCTGATCTTGAGCAAGTGAAGGTACAAGGGGTTCGCAATCCGGATGTAATCATTCGTTTTGCCCTCGGGGCGCGATGCTGCGGTCTGAGAGTGTTAACTTCAATCCGCGGGCTGCGGCGCTTTCAGCGCTATTCCGACTTTTTGGCCTTTTGGAGCTTGAGGCGAAGACCAGGTAAAGGGTAACCTAAATTGTATGCCTTTTGCGCGGCTTTTTTTGCATCCGCGATGTTGCCGGCGTCCACTAGGAGCAGACCAAGATTGTAGTATGCGTCCGCAAGGTCGGTATCGAGTTCCGTGGCTTTGCGGTATTCTCGCTCAGCAGCCGCCAAGTCGTTGTGGCGGTGGAGGTATACCCCGTAGACGAGATGCGTCCAAGCTATCTTGGGGTTAATATCCAGTGCCTTCTTAATTCGGTCCAACGCAAATCTATCGTGGCCACTTTTCGCAGCATATGCTAGGGCTAGCTTTAGGCCCTCCGGGTGATTGGGGAAGTAATTTAGTATGAAGCCGATATTACCCTCGGCCTTGGTCCAGTTGCCCGCTTTCAGGCCCTCCTCGGCCGGCTTGATGTGGTAGCCGAGGACGTTTTTTATTAGACGTGGGGGATAGCTGGCAGGCGCGTAGTAATCGTAGACTCCATGGTCATGGTAGGTGCGTACGGGATTATCAGCGCTAAACCCTGGCTCTGGCTGGATGACAGTGAGAACTGCCGCCAGTGCGAGGGTCGCCCGCCAGCACCAAACGCTTCGGGTCCGGGTCGCCCGGTGGGACATCACTGAGAACCTCCGAAAATTATGGTCGGTATAGCTGCGTTATCTGAGGGTCACGTCCGCCTCGTCTATAGCTCATGGTACGGAGATCTGGGCGGTGGTGAGCTTCGCATGCTTGAGCATCTGCGCCGAACGCAGATCCCACGCAACCAGATCATAGTGCTGCTGATGCAGGGAGGGAAGATGCAGTGGGAACTGGAAAGTGAGGGTTTCACCACTGTCCACGCCGGGTGGCACCGCAGCGCAGGGCTTTTTAAGTATCGCCTCGGCGCAATGCTTGGCCGCCGGAATGTGCGCAACGTGCTGAAGCGAACGAGAGATGCAGTCCTCGTATGTAATACTTTCCGGGACTTGAGCACCAGCGGTGCGGTGGCGGCGCATTACGGTCTGCCGATCGTGTGGCGAGCGCGCGCGGACACCTTCGTTCCATGGAGCGGGCTTAATCAGGACGAGCTGAGTCGGGCCGTCCAGTTCATCAATAAACATGTGACGCGTGTCGTGGCAACGACTCAGTATGAGGCGGCGGCTATGGTTCGAGAGGGTGTGCGCGCCGACATGGTTACGACCATTTACAATGGGGTTCCGCTGCGCGAGCGGCAGCCGATGACTGGCGGGCAGGGGCTTCGTCAAAAGTTGAGTATACCTGACGGCGCCGTTGTGGCGGCTACAGTTGCCCGGCTGATTCCGCAGAAGGGTTTCGAAACACTCCTTCCGGCCATGGCGGCGGCTTTGAGCGAAATACCGCATTTGCAGCTGGTTATCGCGGGGGACAGCACGCTCGACCCTGCGGGCGATGTCTACAAGAACACGCTGCTGCGGCTGCGAAGGACTCTTGGACTGGAAGAACACGTGCACTTTCTCGGATTCACGGATGATGTTGCCGCCGTGTTGAAAGCCGCCGATTTTTTGGTGCATCCCGCCTTGAAAGAGCCTTTTGGTACGTCCCTCGTGGAAGGTATGGCTGCGGGGCTTGCGGTGATAGCACCGGACCTTCCGGGTCCGCGGGAGATCGTAGTGGAGGATGAGTCCGCTTTGTTCCATGAGCCGGGTAACCAGGACGAACTGGCTCGGCGGATGGCTCGACTTGCGGGGGACCCCATGTTGCGCGTTTCGCTCGGCGCGCAGGGACGGCAGCGCGCTGAGCGACTGTTCGACGTGGAGCGCAACATGTCGCGTTTGGATCAGATCTGCCTGGCCGTGCTTCCATGAGCGGTAACGAAGGGCGGAGTGGAGCCGGGGTTCTTGCCCGCAACGTGGGTTCGTCGTGGCTAGCATACGGGACAACCCTTGTCGGGCTGCTTTTGGTTACTCCTCACATCATCGGCGCGATGGGCACGCAAGCTTATGGCATTTGGGTAATGCTCCAGAGCGCGGCCGCATTCTCCGGTCTCCTTGATCTGGGGTTCCGGTCTGCAGTGATTCGTTTTGTCTCACGGTATGAGGCAGCGGGCGACGAGGACGGCGTGCGGGAGAACGCCACCGCTGGGTTGCTTTACTTCAGTATGGGGGGGGCGGTCATTTTGACGATAGGTGTCGTGGCCGCCATTTTGGTCCGGAAAGGAATATTCCAGCAGGTGTCGCCTTCGTTGAGTGCAGTGGTGGTTGTCCTTTCAGCAGTCGCAGCGCTGAACCTCCCGACAAGCTTTTTCCGCGGTCTGCTCTACGCCCGCGAACGGATCGACCTATCCAATACCGTCAATATGGCCGGTACGGTGGTCAAAGTCGCATTGATCTTGTTGCTGGTCTCCGGAGCGTCATCGCTATTGACTCTCGCCTGGATCGAGCTGACCTATCAGCTGCTGTTGATCGGGCTGATGGTGTTTTCGACGTTGTTTGTTTATGGACGTATGCCATTTCGCTTCTCTTCCGTCCGCTGGCGTACCTGGCTCGAAATGTGGCGCTATGGCGGCTTTACGCTCATCAACCAACTGAGTGTACGTGCAAAGGAAAGTGCGCCCCCGCTGCTTATCGGCTCACTCCTGTCTGCCGGGCAGGTGCCTATATTCAGCATTGCCGCCAGCATGGCAAATTACCTGGCGGAGATTGTCACGAAGATCGGTGGTGTGCTGACACCCTCCATCAGTCGATTAGAGGGGAGGGGAGAGCTTTCGACGGCGGCGGAATTAGTACTTGGGGCCAATCGGCTCAGTGTTGTACTTGCGGGGGTGCTCGGCGTGGCGGTCATCGGTATGGGGCGGCCGTTTCTCCATATCTGGCTGGGTCCTGCATTCGACGAAAGCTATTGGCTGTTGATCGTTTTGGTCGTTGGGAGCGTTGCGGGAAGCGCACAGATGCCCACGGTGGCCTACTTCTACGGTACGGGCACTCACGACCGGCTCGTGTGGCTCTCTCTCTCGGAGGCACTACTTGTTGTCGCTTTGGGCGCTGCTGGGGCGCTCGCGTTCGGCATTCAAGGGGTTGCCGTCGGTGTGCTCGTTGCTGGTGTCGTTCCCAGGATGATTATCCGCCCCCTCATATTCTGCCGGCTGGCCCACGTTTCCGTGCGCCGGTTTCTTGGCGACTATTATACTGGGTTAGCTTTGTTCGCGGTCGCTGCCTTGCTGGCGGAAAGCTTGTCGAAGTGGGCGCTCCACGTACACTCGTATTTCGGCGTGTTACTGTTGGGCATCATCTGGGGGGGTGGGTATGCGCTGTTGCTTTGGGTGGTGTTTCTACGGCCGGAGGAGCGTGCAGCTTTGCTGCAGCTGGTAATAAGCGGGCGGAGGTATTTGCCGCGGCGAATGCGGGAAGCCGGACGCGCGCGCTGACAGGGAAAAGTAGTTGCAATGAAGCGACCCCCTTTGGTGTCTGTTGTCATCCCCGCGTACAACGCGGCCGTTACGCTGGACGATGCGCTAAAAAGCATCCAGCACGCTTCGAATCCACTGGAGGTGATCGTTGTCGATGATGGCTCAACCGATGACACAGCCGTCGTTGCGAAATCCTTTCCTGATATTCGCCTAATCCGGGCCCGAAATGGCGGGGCAGCCCGGGCCAGAAACATCGGTATCGAGGCAAGTCACGGTGAATTCATTGTCTTTCTAGATGCGGATGATCGCTGGCTTTCGGGTCGACTTGATGGAATGCTGAACCTGTTCACGGTGGACGATGATGTGGAGATCGTCTGCTGTGATTTCATGAAGTCGCGAGATGGCGTTAAGGTGACCAGTGGGTTTGAACAGCACCGTGACGGAGTCGCTATGGCGCGCCGAATAAGCGCGGACATTCTTGTTTGGGATAACGCTTTTGAAGCCCTTTGCCGATCGCTGTTCGTGAGCACAAGTACAGCTGTTGTGCGCACGGCTTCTGTACGTCGGCTGGGCGGCTTCGACGAGCGATTTTCGATTGCGGAAGATATGGACCTTTGGCTAAGCCTAGCCCGAGAAGGCAAGGTCGCCGCTAAGAATCGAATTTTGGTCGACAAACGGGATACACTGGGAAGTCTGGGAAGCGATCAAGATCGCGTATTGACCTCTACCAATATGATGCTGGCCTCCTTTTCCCGCAGGCGGGGAGCACTCACCGGATCCCAACGAAGGGCTCTGCGCAGGAGGCGCTCCGAACTGTATCGAGGCATTGGTTATTGCGCAAGGTGTCGTGGCGCTCGGCTACAAGCGTGCCAGTCCTACATCAGTAGCTTGGCCTTGAACCCGTCCCGGCGCGCGGCCCGCGGCTTGCTCGCCGCCCTACTTGCACCGAACCCGACAGGGGAAACCTGACCGACATTATTGCAGGGAGTGCATAATGCGTGTTCTGCTCAACTGCGATCGCTTCCCTTATCCGCTCCATAATGGGCAAAACCTGCGCATCTATCACTATGTCCGTGAGCTTCGAGATAGGCACGAGTTCGATCTTGTCTGCTATGGTGATCGGCCACCGCCGGAGCCACTGCGGGGTCTTTTCCGCGATATCTGGTGGACTCCGCGGCCGATAGCCTCCTCTGAATCCTTTTGGTGCCGAGTGTTCCATCCGCTCGACCCGGAGCGCATGGCTGTACCGAGCAACGAGATGGCCAGGGAGATCCATGCACGGCTCCGGTCGGGCGTTTACGATCTCCTTTGGATGTCGGGTTGGGATACCGTTATAAATTTGCCGCGTGAGAAAAATTTACCTTTCCTTTGCGATGCGGTCGATGATGGCGTGTTGGAGAATTGGAATGCACTTCGTGCCTCTGCGGATATCCACAGTGCACTAATCAGTTTTAAACGAGTGCTACATAACGTCACTTTTGAGCGTAGGTTTTTCGCGCCCGCTGACTGCGCGTTATTTGTTTCCGAACGTGACGCATCGGTCTTTCATCGTGTGTGCCGAAAGACACCAGTCGAAGTCATTCAAAACGGTGTGGACTCGGAGTACTTCCGGCCTCTTGGCGGCAGCGAGGATGCCCGCTGTATAGTTTTTGAAGGCTCGATGAGCTTTTTGCCAAATATCGATGCTGCGATGTTTTTAGCAACGGAGATTCTGCCGCGCGTCCGCGAGGTCCTCCCGGATGTCACTTTGACCATCGTCGGCCGTGACCCCGTGGCTGAAGTCCGAAACCTGAAGAGCGACCGCGTTAGGGTAACCGGCTTTGTTGATGACGTGCGGCCGTATCTGGACGCGGCCGCTTTGTTTGTCTGTCCCATGCGCAGGGGGGCTGGGATCAAGAACAAGGTTCTGCAGGCGTGGTCCATGGGGAAGGCCGTAGTGGCGAGTCCGCTCGCCACGGGTGGCCTTGAAGTGGGGGACGGCAAAAACGTTGTCATCCGCAAAGGCGCGGGCGCGCTTGCAGCTGCGGTGGTGGAACTCATCCGGAATGAGCCGCAGCGCCGGCGCATTGGCTTAGCCGCGAGGCAAACCATACTTGAGCATTACACTTGGCGGACTAAAGCCTTGCAGTTGGAGAATCTGATGATGAGGCTGTGCCGGTATCCGACACACAAGGTACGGCATGCCGTTACGTGACATCTTGATTATTACAGCGGTTATTGCCGCGGTTCCGCTGGCGTTCGTCCGGCCTTGGTTCGGTATTTTGGCTTGGACTTGGCTTGGGCTTATGAACCCGCATAAGATGACATGGTATGCTCAGCATCTTCCTTTGGCCCAGGCTGTTGCCATCAGCACGTTAGCGGCCCTGCTTTTGGCGCCGGACCGCAAGCGCGTTCCATGGACCCGCGAGATGGTAATTTTGGCGCTGTTCGCGGTGGATGTAACCATCACGACCATAACCGCGTGGTATCCCGAGGTATCGTGGGCGCAATGGGACAAGGTCAGCAAGATTCTGCTTTTTACGTTCATTACACCCATGCTGATCTATGGTCAGTACCGGACCCGTTGGCTTTTATTGGTTATTGTTTTTTCGCTGGGATTCTTTGGTTTTAAGGGCGGTTTATTTTCTATTTTAACGGGAGGTCATCATCGTGTGCTAGGTCCTGAGAGCTCCTTTATAGCGGATAATAATTCTCTGGGGCTGGCGTTGTGCATGGTGCTGCCGTTGGCCTTAATATCGGCAAGGCAGGAGCATCATAAGTACATAAAGTGGGCGCTTTATTCTATTTTTTATTTTTCGATTGTTGCTATATTATTTACTTATTCGCGCGGTGCCTTTCTGGGGCTTATAGCGCTTATGCTTGCGATATTTTGGCGCTACAAAGGACGTATATTCGTCATCGGCCTGTTGGCAGCGGTGGTGGTTTTTGCTGCTAAGGATTTCATTCCATCCGAATGGTATGACCGCCAGGAGAGTACGCTGCACTATAAGGAAGACAATTCCGCCATGCAGCGCATACAGGCCTGGAGCGTCGCGATTAACATCGCAAAGGCTCGCCCGTTACTCGGTGCGGGAATGAGCTTTGATTTTGCAGGCGACAGTGCAACCTGGTTGAGTTACGCGTCGTTTCTGGGTGACTGGGATAACAAAGCCCGCGCTGCGCATAGCATCTATTTACAGGTCCTGGGAGGGCTGGGTGTCCCTGGGTTTAGTCTGTTTATACTGCTTCTATTCTTTACATTCTTCCGATTACGCAGCTTAGCGCGATTCGAAAATCATCCTGAGTTATCTTGGATTGGCGTTTATGCTCGCGCGCTACAGTATTCGCTAATTCCTTATATGGTGTCTGGGGCTTTCCTGAGTCTCGCCTATTTCGACCTTTTCTACATGGTGGTTGCGCTGAGCGCCATTTTGTCACGCGATGCATCTGCACAGACGGCGAATGAAGTTTCCGTCGTTCGCGATAAGGCAAAACCGTTGTTAAGCGGCGATAATGAGGATGATCGGTCGATAGATACCGTGCGGGGTTGGTAGCGACTGTACGCGCGTTGGCGCGCAATGGGGGGAAGTGTGCCGTAAACGCTGCAAAGCGAGTGTACGGTGGCTGACGCCCACCCGTGACATCATTGTCGAGATGACAATTGAGGCAACCATGCCGGATAGAGAGGACCCAACGGATGCGCGAGGCGCAGCCTGGGTGAGGCCGGCAAGGGACACCATCATCGCCCATTGTTCTCTCGCGACAGAAGGCTGATGAGTTGAAAGCATATGGATGCCAAACGCTCAGAAGTGGATACCTGTGCCTCTGTGCACCCAATGTTGTATCTGCGAATTGTAACTTCTCATTAAGGAGACTCTGAACTATTCCCGGCCACGCCAGTATAATTGCGGCATTGCCACCGACCCAGGCGGAACCGATGAAACAAACCACCTTTGCTTCGATGAGTTTTGCGGCCAAGAAGCGGCGCACGCGCCGGGAGAAGTTTCTCGCCGAGATGGAGCAGGTGGTGCCTTGGGCAAAACTGGTGGCGCTCATTGAGCCGCACTACCCCAAGGCGGGCCGGCGTGGCCGCCCGCCGATGCCGCTTGAGTCGATGCTGCGTATTTATTTCATGCAGCAGTGGTACGCGCTCTCCGACCCGGCGATGGAGGATGCGCTCTATGAGATCGAGTCGATGCGCCGCTTCGCCGGGCTTGAGCTCATCGACGACGCGCTGCCCGACGAGACCACGATTTTGAAGTTTCGCCGCCTGCTGGAGCGCCACGGCCTGACTGCCCAGATGATGAACGTAATCCACGACGTGCTCGCCGAGCGCGGGGCGCTGCTCAAGGGCGGCACTATGGTCGATGCCACGATTGTGCA
Source organism: Nitrococcus mobilis Nb-231 (assembly GCF_000153205.1). GTDB lineage: Bacteria > Pseudomonadota > Gammaproteobacteria > Nitrococcales > Nitrococcaceae > Nitrococcus > Nitrococcus mobilis. The sequence continues at coordinate 1,690,264 of NZ_CH672427.1, read as the reverse complement.
CGCTCCGGCCTCGACGAAGAACAAGGCGCGCCGGCGCGACCCGCAGATGCACCAGACGCGGAAGGGCAATCAGTGGTATTTCGGCATGAAGATCCACGTGGGGGCCGATGTCAACAGCGGCCTTGCTCACACGGTTTCGGTGACTGCAGCCAACGCCTCGGACATCAGCCAATTGCCGCGCCTGCTGCGCGAGGACGACCGCGCGGTCTTTGGTGATAAGGGCTACGTCGATAACACCCTTAAGCGCGCGGCGCGCCGGGCGGGTGTCTACTGGGGCGTGTCCTTGAAGGCAAGCTCCAAGCACAAACTCACCGGTGCGAACAAGCGCACCAACCGCAAGCGCTCCTCGGTCCGTGCCCGGGTGGAGCACATTTTCCGGGTGATCAAGCGCCAATTCGGTTACACCAAGGTGCGCTACAAGGGGCTTGCCAAGAACGCCGCACAGGTGTTCACGCTGATCGGCCTGACGAATCTGTATCTGGTGAGGAGGCAACTGATGACGAGCTGACAGGCAAACTCCGCCTGCTTGCTCCGAAAAGGGGTTCAGCGGCGCCAAACGGCCCCGTAAATCAGCACTCGGCGGCGGGAAACCGAGCATTTTTACCCTTCCTCTCGTCAGAGACGAATGCGTTTGACTTCAGCTCGAATAGCTCAGACGTTCCTTAAGTCCGGGCGTAATGTGTGCGGGGTGGCGGAGGTAAGATTACGGTCGTGCATTAAATGCAAAATTATCAAGTGCTTATTGTTGATGGTAAGCAACGAACCACTCTCTTCAATGTCTTCTTGCCCGGACTTAATGAGAAGTTACTGCGAATTTAAGTTAGGGCCCCCTACTAGCTTGAACCTGCTCGATGAATGATTCAGTGCCATGTGCTTGCGGGAACCATATTATCCTACCAATCGCTAGCAAAGAACCGCGGCCCTACTATGTACACTATGTACGGTTTCAAAATCCGCTTGATTTTTGCCTCCTGTCGTTAGGGTAGGCTGATGTTTTGGGAATTCTTTCGTCCAGCTATGTATCTCTTGTTTTTTGTCAAGCTTACCTTCTCTTCACTGGCATGTGCCGCAACGATCAACGGTAATTCTCAGACCTACCTCTCCAAGCTTCGCCTCCTCAGGCCGGGCGATACGTTAGCGCTCGCTGCCGGCACGTACTACGGAGGGTTTCCACTGCATGGAGTCAACGGTCGTGCCGGCCAGCGGATCGAAATTTCCGGGCCGAGAAAAGGTGCTCCCGCGGTTTTTGGTCGGCTATCGTGCGCGTAACACGGTGAGCATCGAAGACTCGAGCTATATCACACTCCGCAATTTGCTCCTAGATGGACGGGAACTGCCGGTGGATGCCGTCAAGGCGGAGGGAACTGCGGCTTACGCCCACCACATAACCCTTGAGAATCTCAGTATCATCCACCACGACGCCGATCAGCAAGATGTGGGGGTCTCAACCAAATGTCCGGCTTGGGGCTGGATTATTCGCAACAATCGCATCGATGGAGCGGGTACCGGCATGTATTTTGGAAATTCGGACGGTTCGGCGCCGTTCGTTGGGGGCATGATCGAAGGCAATCTCATTCAAGATACGATCGGCTACAACATCGAGATCAAACGCCAGAAAGAGCGACCGACGGCCGGAGTAATACCGATCCAACCTGAGACTACAGTGATAAGCTACAATGTTTTTAGCAAGGTTGGTAGTCAGAGTCAGGTGGGAGCGACGCGGCCCAATGTATTTATTGGTGGCCAGCCTACTGAGGGTGCAGGTCGCTTCGATCGTTATCTTGTCTATGGTAACTTTTTCCTATCAGAACCCCGCCGAAGCATTATTTCAGGGCGCCGGCCGTATTGCCCTTTATAATAATCTTTTCGTCAACACCGAAGGTGTCGGACGGGCGATCAATATCATGCCGCATGAAGGGAGGCGTCCGGAAACAGTGGATATCTTCCATAATACCGTCGTTGCGTCCGATCTTGGGATCGGGATCTGGGATACGCGCCCGGAGGACCGCCAATGGGTGGCGGCCAACGCTGTGTTTGCCCGTAGGCCGATCCATGGTGGCATGAGGGCGTGGAATATCACTGGCAAGTTGGCGGATGCGGAAAAGTATCTGAATGCGCCACTCGCACGCATCGGTGTGCTTGATCTCTATCCGCGTTCCGGGCGTTTAGAGGTGGCTGATATTCCTATCGGTGCGCTGATCGAGTATGAGGATGCCGATAAGGACTTTAATGGGTGGGCCCGTTGGGCGGGTTTCGTCGGAGCCTATACCGGCTCGGGCGAGAATCCGGGCTGGCAACTTGGCATCGCCCGCTGGCCGTCGCCAGGTGGGCGACCGAGCCCACGCCCAGATAGTGCCAGATAAGTTGCTGGCCAACCATGGCGAGGATCAATCGGATGCCGCAGGAGGTGCCCAATGAGTTCGAGCTACGCTGGCGGTCGCGGTTCGAACGCTTCGGCGAGAGTTACGATTCGGATGCGCTGATTGCTGGCTGGAGCGCCAGCGGCTTGGCGACGCGCCTGCGAGCCTTCGAGGCATTACTCGGTACGACAGACGGAGAGTGGCTCGATGCTGGCTGTGGAGCCGGGACCTACGTTAGGGCGCTCTACAGACAAGGCGCAGAGCGTGTTTACGGGCTCGATTACTCCGTGCCGAGCCTTAAAAAGGCCAAGCATATGACACCGGGCAGCACGCTTGCTTGGCTTGCGGGCGATGTTCGCCGGTTGCCGTTTCGATCGGCTGTCTTCGGCAGTGTTCTGTGCTTTGGTGTGACTCAGGCACTGGCGGGATGCGAGGCGCTGATCGGCGAGCTCGTTCGCGTGACGAGGCCAGCAGGAGAGATCTGGATCGACGGACTGAACCGGGGCTGCCTGCTGCACGCCGGCGAAGCGCTGATTGGCAGAGTGCGGCAACAGCCGTTGCGGGTGCGCTATGAAAGTGCCGCTCGCCTGCGCCACCTCTTGCTTGCCGCGGGCTGCACCCAGGCCCGGATACACTGGGTACCCATATTCCCACAAAGGTTCCAGCGTCTGCAGAGGCTGAGTGAGTGGATGCGCTTGGGGAGAATGCCTGGCTTTGCTCGGGTGCTCAGCCATGCATTTTTGATCCGTGCCCGGAAGCCCTGTTAGTCCCTGTTGTTATCGCTTGCTCCAGGTTTTCCTCATGTGGCGGCTACGTCCGGGATTGCACGAGCGTTCCGGTAGCGAAAAATTTGGGCGAACGATTTGCAGATTGGTTGCTACAATTCCGCTGTTTGAGCTTTTACCGGACGACATTTTATTGTGGGCGGGGCAGGCGTAATTGGCCTGGAGTGGGCTTCCTAGGAAGCGTTTGATTTATTCGTCACACCGGCAAAGCCTGCCCCGGATGCCGATCCGGGCTCGGTGTGCAGGCTCTTGAATTTACTGGATTCTGGCTTTCGCCGGAATGACGAGATGGTAATTGATCAGGGTTTCCCTAATGAGAGGCTAAACTCGTGGGAGACAGATATTCTACCTGAACAGCAGCAAGAGCAAGGGAGATGGGATGCAGGGGGAACACGAGCTCAAGAGTCTGGAATCATCCAATGAAACCGGGACTGCCCCGCGGATCGATTGGAACCCTGTCGAGCATTACAAGGATGTCGAGGTTGCTGAGCGTTACGATCGTGAACGTTTTGCCAGCGTCTCAGGTAGGGTTTTCGATGCGCTGGAAAAATGGAACATCCGACGTGCTTTTTCCGGACTTCCGGACGATTCTCTGATTGTGGATGTGCCGTGTGGCACGGGCCGGCACGCGGAGGTTCTGCTTGAGCAGGGCCATCGCGTCGTGGGGGTGGATGTCTCACCGGCGATGCTCGAAGTGGCCCGCCGCAAGCTCTCTCGGTTTGGCGAGCGATTCCGGACTTTTGTATGGGATGCCCGCCGGTTGGCGGAATTGGGTGAGCGCTATGATGCGGCTCTGTGCGCTCGTGTGCTGATGCATTTCCCGCTCTCGGGGCAGGTGGAGTTTCTTGCGGGCGTCGCCAAGGCTACCCAAGGCAGAGTTGTATTCACTCAGTCCTACAGCACCTGGTATCAGCAGCTGCGCCGATCTGTGAAGCGCGTTTTCGGCCATGTGGCCCCGGCGGCTTATCCGCTGACGCAGGCCGAGCTGGAGCAATTGCTTGCGGGCGCCGGTTTGCAGGAGATCCGCCGCCATAGAGTGCTGCCGCTGATCAGTGAGGCGATAACGGTAGTGTCGGTGGCGCGTTGATCCTGGTGCGGGGTAGGCCGGTTACAGCAGTGCCATTCGGTTTTGCTCGAATTAGGTTGCGCGATGCAAGCTGACAATGTCCCGACGGCGGCGGAGCTGACCAAGGCCCTTCGCCTTGAACCCCGGAGTCCCGAGCTAGCGGGGCTATCGAGCTGCACGGTTGCCGGCCCGCTGCGCTGCCAGGAGAACTCGTGGCTGTTTAAGGCCGCACTCGGGGCACGTGGCCCCAGCCTGGCGCTGAAGGTCTGCCTGGATCCGGTTCAGCACCGGCCTTGTCCCGTTACCGCGGCTCAGGAGCTGGAAACATTGTCGCGTATGTGCGGGTATTTTGCCGGGAATAGCCGTCTCGGTGTGCCCAGGCCCTATCCTCTGCTCGTCGATCGCGGCATTCTGGTGACCGAGTGGATCGAGGGGGTGCAGCTCTCCGAGATGCTCACGTCTCCGGTTAACTCCTCCCACAGAATGAAACGGCCAGAGCTTGTAGCACTTGCAGGGAGCTGGCTGCGCTTCTTCCATGATTTTGCGCCCGCAGAGCCTGGCAGGCTCGTAACCGATGCGATTCTTATCAGCCTACATGAGGCGCTCGCCACAGCGAGCCCGGCCGTGCGCCAGGATCCGCTTGTTCAGGAAGCAGTCAATCTGCTGGAGGTCACGGCCAACCTAATCGGTCGGCGGTCTTATCCGCGAGCGTTGCTCCATGGCGATTTCAAATCGGACAACCTTATTGTCTGCGGCGAACGCTTGCTGGGATTTGATATTGCGCTGCAGCACGAAAATGTTGTGCTGCGCGACCTTGCCCCCTTTCTTAATCACCTAGAGCTCATTGCTTCGCCCCTGCGAGGGTTGCGTCTTGCACTGGAAGTGCGCAGTCTCAGCGCGGCCTTTCTGCGCGGCTACTTCGAGCGTGAAAAGATGTTGCCGGTCGAGGCGGTGGCGTGGCTCCGGTTGAACTCGGTGCTGGTCGTTTGGATGGAGCGAAATCTGCGGCCGCGCCCGCGGCTCAAAGGTTGGTACAGTGATTGGTGCTTTCGCCGGTTGACACGCTTCCTATGTCAGGAACTTAGAAATGCCTCGACGAGCACTCCGCGCCAGCATCATTTACCCCGCGAGTCTTGCTAGGATAACGCGCGTTGGGCAGGTGCGTAACGCGCCTCGTTCCGTCTCGAAGCGGGAAACGGTTGGCCCATTTTTTCTGTCCGGCCCGATTTGGGTAGCGGTATGGAAGCACGGAGATCGGAATGATGCCAGAGGTTTGGGGGCAATTCGGGGGCGCTACTGGTTCGGATGGGGCCTTGGCACCGCAGTGGCTAGCCGCGGCGGCGGACCGCAGCGTGGCAATTGGTGCTTATGGCCTGGCGGCGGCCGGCGCGGGGACTTTCTGGTTAGAGCGTGAGGATTTCGCGGTCGCCGGAGTGGGCCGGGTGCGATGCGGAGGCTCTGATGGATATTCTGCGACGGAAGAACTGGAGAGTTTCTTGGCAGCTTTTCGCCGCAGCGGTTACCTGGCCTGCCGTGATTTGCGCGGCAGCTATGCGTTGCTCCTCCTTGACCGGCGTAGCGGTACCGGCCTGGCCCTGGTCGATCGCCTTGGCACCTGGCCGCTTTACTATACCGAGACGGCCGGTGGGCTTCTGGTTGCTACGGCCTTAGGTAAGCTTACTGCTCATTCGGCGGCCAAGGCCGGGCCCGATCCGCAGGCCATTCTGAACTACCTCTATTTCCATGTCGTGCCGTCACCGAGAACCATTTACCGCGAGATGCATCGGCTCCAACCTGGTCAGGGGTTGCGATTCGACGCACACGGTGGCTCGATATGGAATTACTGGCGGCCGCAGTACACTGAGGATCCGAACCTCTCCTGGTCAGAAACCCGCGCCGAGTTCCGCAACCGCCTGTACACAGGCGTAGAGCGTTCGCTGGATGGTCGACCGATAGGCGCATTCCTCAGCGGCGGTACGGATAGCTCGACCGTAACGGGAATGCTGCGAGAGGTGACCGGTGAGCGGCCGCGCACCTTCTCCATCGGCTTCGACGCTGAAGGCTATGATGAGACGGGTTATGCCCAGACGGCCGCTCGGCATTTCGATGCCGATCACCAACAATATTATGTGACGCCCGCGGACGTCGTGGCCGCTATCCCCATCATCGCGGCCGGTTACGATCAGCCTTTCGGCAACGCCTCCGTTATTCCGGCCTATTACTGCGCCAAATTGGCCCGGCAAAGCGGGATCGATATTTTGCTGGGCGGCGATGGTGGCGATGAGCTCTTTGGCGGGAATGCTCGCTACGCCAAGCAATGGGTGTTTACTCTACCGGAGCACCTGCCGCGCGGCGTGCAGCGGCACCTATTGTGGCCGCTCGGGCATCGGCTGCCGGCTTGGCCGGGGGTGCGCAAATTGCGTAGCTATCTGCAGCAGGCGCAACTGCCCATGCCCGAGCGGCTTGAGAGCTACAACTTGCTTATACGAATAGGGCTTGATCGTATCCTGCAGCCGGACTTTTTGGCCGAGCTCGATACGGGCCGACCGCTGGAGATGATTCGGGAGGTCTATTGGTCGGCTCAGGCGCAAAGCATGGTCAACCGCATGCTGGCACGCGATCTCAAGTTCACTCTCGCCGACGATGATCTGGTCAAGGTCCGCGGTGCCTGTGCTTTGGCGGGGGTGGACACCGCCTTTCCTCTGCTCGATGATGATATCGTCGCGCTCTCGCTGCGGCTGCCGGCGGCCTGGAAGGTGAGTCGCACCAAACTGCGCCCGTTTTTCAAGGCCGCGCTGCAGGATTTTCTACCGCGTGCTGTGATCGGCAAGCAAAAACACGGCTTCGGGCTGCCATTTGGCATTTGGCTGACCCAGCAGCCGGCGCTCCGCGAGCTGGCGGGCGACAGTCTTGAGACATTGCGTAGCCGCGCCATCGTGCGTCCGCAGTTTCTCGACGAGCTCATGTCGCACCGCTTGCACGCGTATCCTGCTTATTATGGGACATTGGTGTGGACGTTGATGATGTTGGAGCAGTGGTTTCAAACCCGGGAGCGCGGGAGCAAGCGTGGCGGTATGTCCGTGGCGTCCGGAGCCTCATAAGCGGCGCGCTCGGTGGTAGAGGTCCTGCAAGTGGTCACGGGCGCTTCGTAGGGTGGGGCGCAGCCATTGCCGCAAGGCCCTTAGCAGCCGACCACGGAGAGCGGGGCTCCAGGCATCGAGCCGCGTCAATGGGGTTCCGGTATCGGTCCAGCGCCGCTTATACGGGTTCTCTCCGGGGCCTAGGAAATAAACCTTCAGGCCTTGGTCGAATAGGCCTTCTATGATCTTCCAATTAAGATAGGTGCCGGGCGAGAGCGCTTCTAGGTCCGTGCGGAAATCCGAGCGCAGCCCGTGCACGAGACCCTTGTGTTCGAGCTGCAACTCAGCCGCTACCGGTAGGGTGTCGAGTGTGAGCAGCCACACGGAGAGCCATTCCTGCTGGCAGGCGTACTGAAAGAGGCGGTCGAAGAAGGCTTTTGGTCCGGGCTGATCGAGCGTAGTGCCGGTGGCTTGTTTCCAGCTGGCGGCCGAAAGGTGGCGCACGATGTTGGCGGTCTGCTCGTCGATCTCCCTCCCTTTCAGGCAGGTCAGCTGCAACTCTCCTGCTCGATGTAGTCGGTTCGCCACCAGGTTGTTGCCTTTTTTGAGACGCCGACTGCGACTGCGATAGTAGTTTTCCCAGGTACCGGTCAGGTCGATCGAATAGTTCACCGTGTTGGTTTGTCGCACTACGAGCAGCCCCATCTGTTCCAGGGCGTCGGACAATGTCTGCGCCGTCGGGGATTCATTATGCAGCAGCCGCAGGGTGAGCTGGTCCCAATATTGGGGATTGTCTCTTAGCCAGCCGGCAATGGCTCCGGCAACCGCAGGAAGATGGTCGGGGGCGAAGAGGATGTCCGCAAATTGATTATCCGGTACGCTCAGCAGCTCCAGGCGGCGAAAGGAAAGGCCGATCTCTCGATCCTGGGTTCGCACCAAGGGCGCAACCCCCACCAGCTCGCCGTTACCGCCGCGCACCGTCAACAAGGCCAAGGTAGCGTCCTGGCGCCGCCACTGCCAGGCGGCATCGGCCCATTCGTAGCGGAGAAAAGCGCTGGCGATCGGATGCGCTGCGGCGAGTGGGTTCCACTCGGTCCGTAAAGCAGCGAAATCGCGCTCGTGGGTGAGCAACGTCACGGCCAAGCCCTGCGCAGGGGTTGGTTCCGGTGAGGCGGTTGCGACGTCACTGCCGTTGCGAGTTAAATCAGGTTGTTTCATTCACATTGCATGCGGAAACGGTGGTTTTCTTATCATGTGGCATTCGGGCAAGTGCTCGTCTCGGTGTGCGGGTCTGTTTGTGCGGCAACGCCGAGCGGAGGCTGGTTGCGCTGATGTGCCCGATAGTCCAACCTGCGCCTGCCATTAGGATATCGGTGATGTCCGGATAGCGATGGGGCTGCCATTGCTGGGCCCATTCGAGGCTGCCCGCATAGCCTACGACAAGTAACCCACCTACAGTGAAGGTAAACCAGTCGAGGCGGCGCGGCAGCGCGCCGGCGGCAAATGCGGCTAAGGCACAGAATGGCCAAATATCGTCCAGCAGGTCCCGGATGCCGAGCAGTGGGTGCAATAGCTGCCCTTTCAGCAGAATCCAGTTGAAGGTTGCTCCGCCGCTGCTAAATGGCGGCCAAAGCTTGCCGATGAGCATACTCAATCCGAGCAGAACCAGGCCGGTTACGGCGCGGCGTCGGTTCATCGGACCCTGTAACACTCCGGTCAGAACAATAGCGGCCGCTATTCCGATTACCCGTTCCGGATAGATCTGCTGGGTAATGATGAGCGTGTTGCCGGCGAGGCCGAGCCCTAGTAGTGCGGCTAGCCAGGGGGCGGTTGTGTAAGGGTCGCGCAAAGTGGCATTGAGTAGCATGCCGAGTGCCGTTAGCTCCAGGGTGTGCTCGACGATCCGCTGCGGGTTGAGTTCGGCTCCATTCAGAGCCTGGCGCAGTGGCTCGAGTGCGCCCCACATGGCATATGGGTCGACATAGGGCACGAACGGACTCCATTGCGCTGCCAGCCACAAGAGTAGCCCAGCGGTGGCTGCCCGGGCTATGGCATCATTGCGCAGATGCGCTTGGCGGATTTGTTGCACTCGCCCAGTGAGCGCCAATAGCTTTAGCAAAAAGGGGGCGAGAAGGGCGCCGGTTGCCGCGCCGCCAGTATTCAGTATGGTGTCGGTGATGGACGACACGCGGGAGGGCAACAACGTTTGGAGCATCTCCAGCAGCAGGCTCAGCCCACCGAGCAGGAGTATGGCGGCGGCAATGCGGCCAATTAGGCTGCGCCCCGGTAGCACGGTCATGAATAGCGCGCCTGCGGGGATATAGATAACGTAATTGGTCGCGATGTCTGAGAGGGAGTAATCATTGCGTGGTGCCAGCAGCAGTTGCACTGGGCCAGTGGCTGGAATTCGCCAATCGGCGAGTGGATAAAGCGTCCCGTAGACAATAAGAATCAGATAGCTAGCGAATAGCAGTCTTAGCTTGGGGGATTTATCGTTATGCAAATGGTGCTCCTCTGTGCCAGCGGCGTTGTGGTCGAGGGCTGGTGATTCTATATACAAAATGGCTTCGTTGCGCCAGCTGGGTTTGATGGGTAAAGCGCACCGCCCCCAGCTTGTTCGCTATTCAAGGTGTAATCCTATGACGGTCACTGTACGCTTTGCCGCGGCCGCGTTTGCTGTGGTTGTCTTGCTGGGCGGGGGGGTAAATACTCATGCCGAGCTTGCCGATACAATCGAGCGCGTCAAGACCGCCGTTGTCGGGGTGGGGACCTATGAATCCACCCGCCGGCCGCCCGCCCAATTTCGAGGGACCGGATTTGCGGTGGACAATGGGCGGCGCATTATTACCAACGCCCATGTGCTTCCCAAAAGCGTGAACTCGGCGCGCCGCGAATACCTCGCCGTGTTCCAACGCCGCGGCGATCGTTTGGAGGCCCGCAAGGCGCAGCGTATAGGGCTCGATCGTGTGCATGATCTGGCTGTGCTCGAGATCAAAGGTGCCCCCTTTCCGTCGTTGAAGATTGCTACGAGTGAGCACGTGCGTGAGGGGGGGCTTTATGCATTTACCGGCTTCCCTATCGGAGCCATCCTTGGGCTCTATCCTGTTACCCACCGTGGAATCATCTCCGCCATCACTCCGATCGCCATACCGGTGGATCATTCGCGCCAGCTCGACGCTCGAATGATCAAAAGCTTGCGGTCACCGTTTCGCGTCTATCAGCTGGATGCGACCGCCTACCCTGGCAATAGTGGCAGTCCGCTGTATGACCCGCAGAGCGGGACGGTGATCGGAGTCATCAATAAAGTCTTTGTCAAAGCGACCAAGGAGGCGGCATTGGCCGCGGCAATCGAGCAGCCGAGCGGGATTTCTTATGCGGTGCCTTCGATTTATATCCGCAAGCTTCTCGATCGCCTGGATTAGAGTAGCGTAAGGCCTTGACCGTTCGCTAGGATAGAAATGAGAATTATTCAATAGGCCGCAGGTTCCAATTGCCCGGTTATTTCGCAGCTGGGGCTTTGCGCTTGCGGCTACAGGTATTATAATTTGCGCCCACTTCGGCGTAGGTGGGTGCGTACTGGTCGCTTGACGGCGAGGCGCGGTCCGCGTATGGCGCTGAATTCGCCATCTGGAGGGGTACCCAAGCGGTCAACGGGGGCAGACTGTAAATCTGCTGGCTCAGCCTTCGTAGGTTCGAATCCTACCCCCTCCACCAGATTTGAGCAGGGGTCGTGCATTGAATTCTGGAGAGACCTTTTAAAGTTGGATTGCGGTTAATAGGGTAGGATGAGAACCGTAGGTTCGACCAAATCGCCGGGAGCGATTTGGAACGCTGCGCGCAGCGTGGCGGCCCGTAGGGCGGAGGGCAGGATGCCCAGAGTAATCCTACTCTCTCCACCAGATTGCACGGGCGAGTGGATGACGTTTGTCGACGCAGTTTGTGGGCTGTGCGCGGTGGGTTTTTCCGCGGGTGTAGTTCAATGGTAGAACCTCAGCCTTCCAAGCTGATGATGTGGGTTCGATTCCCATCACCCGCTCCATGTTGCGAGTGCCCGAGCCAAAGGTGCGACAGACATAAGGCCCATGTAGCTCAGGCGGTAGAGCACTTCCTTGGTAAGGAAGAGGTCACCGGTTCAAGTCCGGTCATGGGCTCCATCTATAAGGCGGTGATGCTTTAATTAAGCGCCCCTGGTCACCAATGGCAGGTGCAGCGCGGATTAACGGGAGATAAGGCCGTGTCCAAGGCGAAGTTTGAGCGTACCAAGCCGCACGTAAATGTTGGGACGATTGGTCACGTAGACCATGGTAAGACGACGTTGACGGCGGCGATGACGAAGGTATTGTCGTCGCGGTACGGTGGTGAGGCGCGTGCGTTTGACTCGATTGACAATGCGCCGGAGGAGCGGGCGCGTGGGATTACGATTGCCACGGCGCATGTGGAGTATGAGACGGAGCAGCGTCATTACGCGCACGTAGACTGCCCTGGGCATGCGGATTATGTGAAGAACATGATCACGGGTGCGGCGCAGATGGACGGTGCGATATTGGTGGTGAGCGCCGCGGATGGACCGATGCCGCAGACGCGAGAGCATATTTTGTTGGCGCGTCAGGTGGGTGTGCCGTATATCGTCGTGTTTTTGAACAAGGCGGACATGCTGGACGATCCGGAGCTTTTGGAGCTGGTGGAGATGGAGGTCCGGGAGCTTCTGAGCCAGTATGATTTTCCGGGCGATGACATACCGATTGTGACCGGTTCGGCGTTGAAGGCGCTGGAGGGGGACGATTCGGAGATTGGGGCGCCGGCGGTCCTGCGTTTAGTGGAGGCGATGGACAGTTATATACCGGAGCCTGAGCGTGCGATTGACCGCCCGTTTTTGATGCCCATTGAGGATGTGTTCTCGATCTCGGGGCGTGGCACGGTGGTTACGGGCCGAGTGGAGCGCGGTGTGGTCAAGGTTGGCGAGGAAGTGGAGATCGTTGGGATTCGGGATACGACCAAAACGATCTGCACCGGTGTGGAGATGTTTCGCAAGATGCTTGATCAGGGGCAGGCGGGCGATAACGTCGGAGTGTTATTGCGGGGCACCAAGCGCGATGATGTCGAGCGCGGGCAGGTGCTGTGCAAGCCGCGCAGCATTACGCCGCACACGCGTTTTGAGTGTGAGGTTTATGTGCTCTCCAAGGAGGAGGGTGGCCGGCATACGCCGTTTTTCCAGGGTTATCGGCCGCAGTTTTACTTTCGCACGACGGATGTGACCGGTTCAGTCGACCTGCCTGAGGGTACCGAGATGGTGATGCCCGGGGATAACGTGAAGATGTCGGTGACGCTGATCGCGCCGATCGCGATGGAGGAGGGCGTACGCTTTGCCATCCGCGAAGGCGGACGCACCGTCGGCGCCGGTGTCGTCTCCAAAATCTTGGAGTGAGAATAACGGGGCGTGATCGGTGGCGCCAATAAGTAGCCTTATGGGCTTCACTTATTTGTGATATCAATTTATAATTGCGCGTTTGGTCACGGCGTTAAGGTCGTGTCTTTGGGGTACCCGATGAAATTATCTGCGCCATCATCTCTATCTGCCCTGCAAGGCAGTATAGGCCAGTAGCTCAATTGGTAGAGCAGCGGTCTCCAAAACCGCAGGTTGGGGGTTCGAGTCCCTCCTGGCCTGCCATATCCTGATTACCGGCGCACCTGGTTGCAATGCCGTCCCATGAATGCTAGAGCCGAAAGCGAATCATCCGTTATCGATACCATCAAATTGGTCGTCGCCGCCCTCGTCTTTTTAGGCGGAGTCGGTGGCTTCTATTATTACTCCGATGAGTTGTTGCTCTACCGTGTGCTTGGGCTGCTTGCGGTGAGCTTGGTTGCGGTGGGTATTTGCATGACTACCCACGCTGGGCGCGAAGTGTGGGCTTTTGCGCGAGACTCACGGCAAGAGTTGCGCAAGGTGGTTTGGCCCACTAAGCAGGAGTCTTTGCAGAGCACGCTGGTCGTGCTGGTCGTGGTCGTGCTGGTGGGTGTGTTCTTGTGGCTATTGGACACGTTCTTCCTCTGGGCGATTCAACTTTTGCTTCATCCTGGAGGTTGACGGATATGGCGAAGCGCTGGTACGTGGTTCATGCCTACTCCGGTTTCGAGAACCAGGTGAAGCGTTCGCTGGAGGAGCGCATCAAGCGCGAAGGAGTGGAAAGCAAGTTCGGCGAGATTCTCGTGCCGACCGAGGAAGTGGTCGAAATGCGCGAGGGTCAGAAGCGCCGCAGTGAGCGCAAGTTCTTCCCAGGCTATGTGCTCGTTCAGATGGAGATGACCGAGGAGACTTGGCACCTGGTGCGGGATGTTCCACGGGTCATGGCGTTTATTGGTGGAACCAGCGATCGTCCGGCACCGATTTCGGATGCCGAGGCGGAACAGATACTCAATCGTGTTAGAGAAGGCGCGGAGCGCCCCCGACCCAAGATATTGTTCGAAGTAGGCGAGGTCGTTCGGGTCGTATCCGGTCCGTTCACGGATTTCAATGGTGTGGTTGAGGAGGTCAATTACGAGAAGAACCGCCTTCGGGTGGCGGTATTGATCTTCGGTCGGTCCACGCCGGTTGAGTTGGAGTTCAGTCAGGTCGAGAAGGGGTGACAAGCTGCTGCATCCGCAGCGGCCGATCCGGTTGCGATAAGGGTGCTGTCGGCACAACGGGCTAGTGCCTAAACCAGGAGGCCGAGATGGCGAGAAAGGTCGATGCGTACATCAAGCTGCAGGTGGCCGCTGGTCAGGCCAACCCAAGCCCCCCCGTGGGCCCGGCGCTAGGGCAGCGGGGCGTGAATATCATGGAGTTTTGTAAGCAATTTAACGCTCAAACCCAGGATATGGAGCCCGGGTTGCCTATCCCGGTGGTGATCACCGTATACAGTGATCGCAGCTTTACTTTTATCACCAAGACGCCTCCGGCTTCGGTGTTGCTTAAAAAAGCGGCCGGCATAAAGTCCGGTAGCGGAGCGCCGAACACCAATAAGGTCGGGACTGTAAGTCGCGAGCAGGTTGCAGAGATTGCCAAAACAAAATGGCCGGATTTGACGGCCTCGGATATGGAGGCTGCGCTGCGATGCATTGCCGGCAGCGCGCGGAGTATGGGTATCACGGTTGAGGGTTCTGAGAATGGCTAAGCTGAGCAAGCGTCAGCAGGCGATTCGGGCGAAGGTGGATCGCGCTGCGGTGTTTTCGGCAGCGGAGGCCCTCTCGCTGCTTAAGGATCTCTCGACGGTTGGATTCACTGAGTCGGTTGATGTTTCTGTCAACTTGGGCGTCGATCCCCGTAAGTCCGATCAGGTTGTGCGTGGTTCCACTGTGTTGCCCCATGGTACGGGCAAAACGGTGCGGGTGGCTGTGTTCGCTCAGGGAACAAACGCTGAATCCGCCAAGGAGGCGGGTGCCGATGTAGTTGGTATGGACGATTTGGCCGAGCGCATTCAGGGAGGAGAGCTTGATTTCGGGGTGGTGATCGCCGCGCCGGATGCTATGGGCGTTGTTGGGCGCTTGGGGCGGATTCTAGGTCCCCGCGGCTTGATGCCCAACCCCCGGGTGGGCACTGTTACTGCGGATGTGGCGGCAGCCGTGCGCAACGCAAAGGCCGGCCAAGTGCGCTATCGGACGGATCGAGGCGGGCTGATTCACTGCACCTTGGGCAAGGTCACCTTCGAGGTGGCACAGTTACAACAGAATTTAGAAGCTTTGATCGGTGATTTGGCCAAGATCAAGCCGGCCGCGGCAAAGGGCGTTTATCTGAAGAAAGTTACGGTTTCCACCACGATGGGGCCGGGTCTACAGGTGGATCTCTCATCATTGCACGCGTGAAAGTAGGCCTTGGGCGGGGGCGAATGGACGACTCACCTTAAGGCTGAGCGCCGCTGGAATGGGGATGCCTGGGACGTGCCCCTTGTTTATGTACGCTATGGCTCTGCTCTGTCATTTCACTGGCTGCCATGAAGTTTAGCGCTTTTTTTGTAGCCATCTAGTTATTAAGTAGCTCAATGGAGGCTGTCGGTTCGACGGGACACTTGTCATAGACCGCTAGGCGCGTGCAAACGCTTAAAGGCCATTGGTTTATCCAGAGGCCACCTGCGCAGACGGTGCAGCTGGGACAGGATCATTCATTTTCCTGCGTTAGGCCACCGCTGAAGATTCGGAGAGTAAGTTGGGAAAAGCGTGGGTCGTTCGCGGTGTGCCCGATCGAGGTGGGCCGGTACGGCATAGGCGCGCAAACCAACCGCGTTTCGGGAGAATTTCGGATGGGATTGAGTTTAGATCAAAAGCAGCGGATGGTGCGGGATTTGACGGGTGTTGCCTCGGAGGCACACTCCGCGCTCGCCGCGGAGTATCGGGGGCTCACTGCGGCGGAGATGGATCAGCTCCGCGTCAAGGCGCGTGAGGCCGGCGTCTACTTGAAGATTATCAAAAACACGCTGGCCAAGCGGGCTGTAGCAGGTACACATTTCGAGTGCATGGCGGAGGGCTTTGAAGGGCCCTTGCTGCTGGCATTCTCGCGCGAGGATCCGGCATCGGCGGCGCGGGTGGTGCAGGATTTTTCCAAGGACTACGCCAAACTCGTGGTCAAGATGGTGGCTATCGGTGGGAAGCTCTATCCAGCCACCGAAGCAGACCGTCTCGCTAGCCTGCCGACCTATGATGAGGCGCTCAGCCGTCTTATGGCAACTATGCAGGCGCCGATTCAGAAATTGGTGACGACGCTCAACGAAGTGCCTAGCAAGTTGGCCCGGACGTTGGCTGCCGTGCGGGATGCTAAACAGAGCGGCTAGTCAGATCAAGTCCATTGTGTGCTGCTATTAAGTTAAAAATATCGCGTCAACCGAGGAGAATGAATGATGGCCGTTTCCAAAGAGGACATTTTAGAGACTATCGGCAATATGACCGTCATGGAAGTCGTCGAGCTCATCGATGCCATGGAGGAAAAATTTGGTGTAACAGCAGCCGCTGCTGTAGCCGCTGCGCCAGCAGCCGGTGCGGGAGCTGCCGAGGCTGCCGAGGAGCAGACCGAGTTCGATGTCATTTTGAGCAGCTTTGGCGCCAATAAGGTCGCTGTGATCAAAGCGGCCCGTGCGGTTACCGGTCTTGGACTGAAAGAGGCGAAGGAACTTGTGGAGAGCGCTCCGGTTCCAATCAAAGAGGGTATTCCTAAAGAGGAAGCCAACGAGATCAAAGGGAAACTGGAAGAGGCGGGTGCGAGCGTCGAGCTCAAGTAAGGGCCTGCAGCGATTAGAGCGCGCGAGCGCCGCGGAGTTGGCTGGTGGCCGTCGTAGCTGCCGGCCTTTTCCCGTTTGTGGCAAATGCAAATCGCCGGATTAATTTATGGCTTGCTGCCTTCGGATTCGGGAGGATCCCGCTGTTCAATACCGTACTAGTACTTTGCTTAACGCCCAACGGAATCAGACTGATGAGGAACCTCGATGGATTACTCGTTCACCGAAAAGAAGCGTATCCGCAAGGATTTTGGCAAGCAGTCGAAAATCCTAGATGTTCCGTACCTTCTCGCTACCCAGATCGAGTCATATCGTGAGTTCCTGCAGTTCGACAAGCGCGTCGAAGACCGCGCGGAAATCGGTCTGCATATGGCTTTTAAATCGGTCTTTCCAATTTCCAGCTACTCGGGCAGTGCGGTGCTGGAATATGTGAGTTACCGTATTGGTGAGCCGCCGTTTGATGTCAAGGAGTGCCAGCTGCGTGGGCAGACTTATGCTGCTCCGCTGCGCGTACGGGTGCGTTTGGTGATCTACGATAAGGACGCGAGTACCGTCAAGGACATCAAGGAACAGGAAGTCTATATGGGCGAGCTGCCGCTTATGACGCGCAACGGCACGTTCGTCATCAATGGTACTGAGCGGGTCATTGTCTCGCAGTTGCATCGCTCGCCGGGCGTATTCTTCGATCACGACAAAGGCAAGACCCATTCTTCGAAAAAGTTGCTGTTCTCCGCCCGAGTCATTCCCTATCGAGGCTCCTGGCTGGATTTCGAATTCGATCCCAAGGATGCGATATTCGTGCGTATCGATCGCCGACGCAAGTTGCCGGCAACGATATTGCTTCGCGCACTCGGTTATGACAACGAGCAGATTCTGGATCGGTTCTTCGAGAAAAATACATTCCACATAAGAAAAGACAAGGCTGTTCTTGAACTCATACCCGAGCGGCTGCGCGGGGAGACGGCCTCCTTCGATATCCATATCGATGATGTGCTCTTGGTTGAGAGCGGTCAGCGAATCACGGCACGCCATATTCGGCAATTAGAACGAGGCGGGCTGACTGAGCTCGATGTGTCGGATGACTACCTCACCGGCAAAATCCTGGCGCACGATGTCGTGGACAAGAGCAGCGGCGAGATATTGGCTACCGCCAATACCGAGCTGACTGGCGAGCTGGTGCAGGCGATACGTGATGCGGGCATCAAGAACATCGAGACGCTCTATGTCAACGATCTCGATCGCGGCGCATACATCTCCACTACGTTGCGCGGTGATCCAACGACCACCCAATTGGAGGCTTTGGTCGAAATCTACCGCATGATGCGCCCCGGGGAACCGCCCACCCGCGAAGCGGCGGAGAACCTTTTTCAACATCTGTTTTTCAGTGAAGACCGCTACGATCTCTCACCGGTCGGGCGCATGAAGTTCAACTTGCGGGTTGGGCGCCAAGAGGTTACCGGTTCGGGTACGCTCAGCAATGAGGACATCCTGGATGTTTTGCATGAGCTGATCAATATCCGCAACGGCAAAGGCCAAGTGGATGATATCGATCACCTCGGCAACCGGCGGGTGCGCTGCGTAGGGGAGATGGCCGAGAATGTCTTTCGCGTGGGCCTTGTGCGTGTCGAACGTGCGGTGCGTGAACGGTTGAGTTTGGCGGAGAGCGAGGGCCTGATCCCCCAGGAGCTGATTAATGCCAAGCCTGTGGCGGCGGCGATCAAGGAATTCTTCGGCTCCAGTCAGCTCTCGCAATTCATGGATCAGAACAATCCGCTCTCCGAGGTCACGCACAAGCGCCGGGTATCCGCACTCGGCCCCGGTGGACTGACCCGCGAGCGGGCAGGATTCGAGGTGCGCGATGTTCACCCAACTCATTATGGGCGCGTCTGCCCGATCGAGACCCCGGAAGGGCCGAATATTGGTTTGATTAATTCGTTGGCGGTGTACGCCCGTACCAACCGCTATGGCTTCCTGGAAACGCCGTATCGCAAGGTTGTGGATGGCCGGGTGACTAGCGAAGTGGAATACCTTTCGGCTATTGAGGAAGGCCGCTTCGTAATCGCCCAGGCGAACGCGCGGGTGAGCGAAGACGGTCGGTTGCTGGATGATCTAATCTCCTGCCGTTTTCAGAACGAGTTTGGCATGGCGACTCCGGAGCGTGTTCAATACATGGACGTCGCTCCCAAACAGATCGTCTCCGTGGCGGCGTCGCTGATCCCCTTTCTCGAGCACGACGATGCCAACCGTGCGCTCATGGGTTCCAACATGCAGCGTCAGGCAGTGCCGACGCTGCGCTCGGAGAAACCGTTGGTCGGCACCGGGATGGAACGGGCGGTGGCAATCGACTCGGGTGTAACCGTGATTGCCGAGCGTGGCGGCGCTGTGGAACAGGTGGATGCGGCGCGTATCGTGGTCCGGGTTAACGATGAGGAGGCGGTGCCGGGCGAGCCAGGCGTGGATATCTACAATCTGACCAAGTATACGCGTTCCAACCAAAATACCTGCATCAATCAGCGCCCTCTAGTGCGACCCGGCGAGCAGGTGGTGCGGGGCGATGTGCTGGCCGATGGCCCGTCGACGGATATGGGCGAGCTGGCTCTAGGCCAGAATATGCTGGTCGCTTTCATGCCTTGGAACGGCTACAACTTCGAAGACTCCATCCTGATCTCGGAACGGGTGGTGCAAGAAGATCGCTATACCACGATCCATATCGAGGAACTCACCTGCGTGGCCCGTGATACCAAGCTGGGATCGGAGGAGGTCACAGCGGATATCCCGAACGTCGGCGAGAGCGCATTGTCCAAATTAGACGAGTCGGGGATCGTCTACATCGGTGCCGAGGTCAAGGCCGGCGATATCCTAGTGGGCAAAGTTACGCCGAAGGGGGAGACTCAGTTGACCCCGGAGGAGAAGCTGCTACGCGCTATTTTCGGTGAGAAAGCCTCTGATGTGAAAGATACGTCGCTACGTGTGCCGACTGGAATGGATGGCACCGTGATTGACGTTCAGGTCTTTACGCGCGACGGAGTGAAGAAGGATCAGCGGGCTTTATCCATCGAAGCCGGCCAATTGGCCGATGTCCGCAAGGATCTCAACGATCAATACCGGATATTCGAGGATGATGCATTCACCCGCCTCGAGCGCTTGCTGGAGGGTAAGGCCGTAGCGGGCGGCCCAGGTGGTCTGCGCAGCGGCGCCGAGGTGAGTCGCGCTTACCTCGCGGGCGTCGAGCGCGAGCGCTGGTTCGAAATCCGTATGCGCGACGAGGAGGTCAATCAGCAACTCGAGGCCGTGCAGTCGCAGCTCAAGGCACAGCGCGAGATCTTCGATAGCCGGTACGAAGAGAAGAAGGCCAAGATCACGGCGGGTGACGATCTGGCTCCAGGCGTGCTCAAAATGGTCAAGGTTTATCTGGCCGTCAAGCGTCGAGTGCAGCCCGGTGACAAGATGGCAGGCCGCCATGGCAATAAAGGCGTAATCTCTACCATCGTTCCGGTGGAAGACATGCCGTATCTCAAGGATGGCACACCGGTGGATATTGTGCTTAATCCCCTGGGTGTGCCTTCGCGTATGAACGTCGGGCAGGTACTCGAGACCCATCTGGGCTGGGCCTCTAAGGCGTTGGGTCGCAAGATCGCCGATTTGCTGGATACCCATACCGAGATAAGCGAGCTACAGGGGTTCCTTCAGCAAATCTACAATTCCAGCGGTCGCGAAGAGGATTTGGACTCGTTCTCCAGCCAGCAGTTCATCGAACTAGCGGACAATCTGCGCAGCGGCGTGCCCATGGCCACGCCGGTCTTCGATGGTGCTCATGAAAACGAGATCAAAGCCATGTTGCGACTCGCCGGTCTGCCGGAATCAGGCAAGGCCATCTTGTACGACGGGCGTACCGGGGAAGCCTTCGATCGCCCTGTGACCATCGGCTACATGTACATGTTGAAGCTCAACCACTTGGTGGACGATAAAGTTCATGCCCGCTCGACCGGTCCTTACAGTCTCGTGACGCAGCAGCCGCTGGGAGGCAAGGCGCAGTTCGGCGGTCAGCGCTTCGGTGAAATGGAAGTATGGGCGCTCGAGGCTTACGGTGCAGCCTACACGTTGCAGGAGATGTTGACCGTGAAATCGGACGACGTCTCGGGCCGCACCAAGATGTACAAAAATATCGTGGACGGCGACCACCGGATGGAAGCCGGTATGCCGGAGTCTTTCAATGTGCTGGTCAAGGAGATCCGTTCGCTCGGCATTGATATTGAGCTGGAGCAGGACTGAGCCTAATGCAGCAGTCACCTCGCTCAATACGTGGGCCGCTCGTCTCTACCTTGGCGGTGGAGTCGGGTAATTGACGGAGTCTGCGATAAAGGGGTACCTCCTGCTGGCCACGGTAGCGGGAATAAGCCGCTACGGCGCTTCGAGCGCTTGTCAGCCCTATATGAACTCAAGCCTGGACGGGCCGCGGTTATGAGAGATTTGCTCAATTTGTTCAAGCAGCCTGGTGCGCAGCTTGACGATTTTGATGCCATCCGAATCAGTTTGGCTTCACCGGATATGGTTCGATCTTGGTCTTATGGCGAGGTCAAAAAGCCGGAAACCATTAACTACCGTACATTCAAGCCGGAGCGCGACGGCTTGTTCTGCGCCAAAATTTTCGGGCCGGTTAAGGATTATGAATGCCTGTGCGGCAAGTATAAACGGCTCAAGCACCGGGGCGTAGTGTGCGAAAAATGCGGTGTCGAAGTGACGCTCGCCAAGGTGCGCCGCGAGCGTATGGGACATATCGAATTGGCCAGTCCGGTCGCTCATATCTGGTTCCTGAAGTCGCTGCCTTCGCGCATCGGCCTGCTACTGGACATGACCTTGCGCGATATCGAGCGCGTTCTCTACTTCGAGGCTTTTGTCGTCATTGATCCGGGCATGACCCCGCTCGAGCGCGGCCAATTGTTGACCGACGAAGACTACCTCGATGCGGTCGAACAATACGGCGATGAGTTCGATGCGCGGATGGGCGCCGAGGCCGTACTTGAATTATTGCATAGCAGCAATTTGGAGGACGAGGCGGTTCGTCTGCGGGAAGAGATTAATGCGACCAACTCCGAGTCCAAGATCAAGCGTTTGTCCAAGCGGTTGAAATTGGTGGAATCGTTTCTCGACTCGGGGAACCATCCCGAGTGGATGATTTTGACTGTGTTGCCAGTTTTGCCGCCGGATCTGCGGCCTTTGGTGCCGTTGGACGGCGGCCGGTTCGCGACCTCGGATCTCAACGATCTCTATCGGCGAGTGATCAACCGCAACAATCGCTTGAAGCGGCTGCTGGAGCTCTCCGCCCCAGATATCATCGTGCGTAACGAGAAGCGCATGCTGCAGGAAGCTGTGGATGCTCTGCTCGATAACGGTCGGCGTGGCCGGGCCATTACCGGAACCAATAAGCGGCCTTTGAAGTCGTTGGCCGACATGATTAAAGGCAAGCAGGGACGTTTCCGCCAGAACCTGCTCGGTAAACGGGTGGACTACTCCGGTCGTTCGGTGATCGTGGTCGGTCCGACCCTCAAACTGCATCAATGCGGTCTACCCAAGCGCATGGCGTTGGAGCTGTTCAAGCCTTTCATCTTCAGTAAGCTGCAGCGTCAGGATTTGGCGACGACGATCAAGGCCGCCAAGAAGATGGTCGAGCGTGAGGCCCCGGAAGTCTGGGACATTCTCGAGGGGGTCATCCGCGAGCATCCGGTGCTGCTCAATCGTGCCCCGACTTTGCATCGTTTGGGGATTCAGGCATTCGAACCGGTGCTGATCGAAGGTAAGGCGATTCAGCTACATCCTCTGGTTTGCCCGGCGTTCAATGCCGACTTCGACGGAGATCAGATGGCCGCGCATGTGCCGCTCTCGTTGGAGGCGCAGCTCGAAGCGCGGGCGCTGATGATGTCCACTAACAATGTACTCTCGCCGGCCAACGGTGAGCCGATCATCGGCGCCACGCAGGATATCGTGCTCGGCTTGTACTATATGACCCGCGAGCGCTTGGGCGCGCGCGGTAAGGGGATGCGCTTCGCTGATACCACGGAACTGCATCGTGCCTATGAGGGACGGCAAGTGGATCTGCAGGCGCGGGTCGAAGTGCGCATCCGCGAGACCGATCTGCAGGACGATGGTGTGCAGCGGGAGAGTTTTCAGCGGGTAAACACGACGGTGGGGCGCACGTTGCTCTACGATATCGTGCCGGAGGGGCTGCCGTTCAAGATGGTCGATCGTGACATGACGAAAAAGGCCATCTCCGAGATCGTCAATGCCTGTTACCGCCGTCTTGGTCTCAAAGCAACGGTGGTCTTTGCCGATCGCCTGATGTATCTCGGTTTCTACATGTCGACCCGTGCGGCCGTCTCCATCGGCGTGGATGACATGGTGATCCCAGACGAGAAGGAATCGATACTCAAGCGCGCCGAAGAGGAGGTCAAGGAGATCGAGGATCAGTATGCCTCGGGCCTGGTGACCAACGGCGAGCGCTACAATAAAGTGGTCGACATTTGGTCACATACCAATGATCAAGTGGCCCGGGCGATGATGGAAAAGCTTGGCAAGGAGGTCAATGTCGACGTTCAAGGCAATGAGGTCGAGCAAAAGTCGTTCAACTCGATCTTCATGATGGCGGATTCCGGGGCTCGCGGTAGCGCGGCTCAGATTCGCCAGCTCGCCGGCATGCGTGGGCTGATGGCCAAACCGGATGGTTCCATCATAGAAACGCCGATTACGGCGAATTTCCGGGAAGGCTTGAACGTCTTGCAGTATTTCATCTCTACCCACGGGGCCCGCAAGGGGCTTGCGGATACGGCGCTCAAAACTGCCAATTCTGGCTACTTGACCCGGCGTTTAGTGGACGTGGCCCAGGATCTCGTGGTGACCGAGCTCAATTGCGGCACCCATCGGAACCTAAGAATGACGCCATTGATCGAGGGTGGCGATGTGGTCGAGCCGCTGCGGGAACGTGTCCTTGGGCGTGTGGTGGCGCAGGATATCCTGCAGCCCGGTGGGGATGAGATCGTGGCGCCGGCCGGTACGTTGCTGGATGAAAATCTGGTGGATCACCTCGAGACCGAGGGTGTGGATGAAGTGTGGGTTCACTCCCCCATCACCTGCGAGGCGCGCTATGGAGTATGCGCAACCTGCTATGGGCGCGACCTGGCTCGCGGTCACCGGGTCAACATCGGTGAAGCGGTAGGGGTGATTGCGGCACAATCCATCGGCGAGCCGGGCACTCAGCTCACCATGCGAACCTTCCATATCGGCGGGGCCGCTTCGCGATCGGCTTCGGTTAGCAATGTCCAGGCCAAATCCGCCGGCGTTGTGCGACTGCACAACATTAAGACCGTCAAACACCACAGTGGCAACCTGGTTGCGGTGTCACGTTCCGGTGAGATCACCATCATGGATGAGCACGGTCGGGAGCGGGAGCGCTACAAGGTGCCCTACGGAGCGACCATCTCGGTTGCCGACAACGATGCTGTCGTTGTCGGGCAAGTGGTCGCAAGCTGGGATCCTCATACCCATCCCATCATTACGGAGGTGAAGGGATGGTTGCGATTTTATGATTTTGTCGAGGGCGTGGCGGTTAATCGTCAGTTCGACGAAGTGACCGGCTTGAGTAGCCTGGTCGTGACGGATCCAAAAACACGCGGCAGCGGCGAATACCGCCGCTCGGTCGTCGGGGTCGACGGCAAGCAATCCGAAGAGCGGGTTGCTCATAAGGATTTGCGCCCTATGATCAAGTTGGTCGATGCCAACGGCCATGATCTCAACTTGGCGGGTACGGACATTCCTGCCAACTATTACCTCCCGGCCGGCGCCATTGTCAGCGTGGCCGATAACGCCGATGTGGACGTGGGTGATGTCATCGCCCGGATTCCGCAGGAGTCGTCGAAAACCCGTGATATAACAGGTGGTTTGCCGCGAGTTGCCGATCTATTCGAAGCACGCAAGCCTAAGGAGCCGGCTATATTGGCCGAGGTCTCCGGGACGGTC
Organism: Nitrococcus mobilis Nb-231; assembly: GCF_000153205.1. Taxonomy (GTDB): domain Bacteria; phylum Pseudomonadota; class Gammaproteobacteria; order Nitrococcales; family Nitrococcaceae; genus Nitrococcus; species Nitrococcus mobilis. Next base: position 1,665,721 of record NZ_CH672427.1, on the reverse strand, counting down.
AGCTTTGGCAAGGACACCAAGGGCAAGCAGCGGTTGGTCATCACGCAGGCGGATGGGGAGACTTACGAGGAGCTTATTCCAAAGTGGCGTAATGTGACCGTCTTCGAGGGTGAACATGTGGAGAAAGGGGAGGTTATCGCCGACGGTGAGCCGAACCCGCATGATATTCTTCGGCTATTGGGTGTCACCGAGTTGGCGGCGTACCTGGTCAAGGAAATTCAGGATGTTTACCGCCTCCAGGGCGTGAAAATCAACGATAAGCACATCGAGGTGATTTTACGCCAGATGTTGCGCAAGGTCGAAATCAAAGACCCCGGCGATACGCGTTATTTGCGTGGCGAGCAACTCGATTGGGGCCGTGTGGCGGAGGAGAACGAGCGTCTGCAAAGCTCCGATAAGGAGCCGGCCAAGCTGGAGCCGATATTGCTCGGCATCACCAAGGCCTCGCTGGCAACCGACTCGTTCATTTCGGCGGCCTCGTTCCAAGAGACTACTCGGGTGCTCACCGAAGCCGCCGTGCGTGGCGCGCGTGATGATCTGCGTGGGCTTAAGGAGAATGTGATCGTTGGGCGGCTTATTCCGGCGGGGACCGGCTTTGCCTATCATGCCGAGCGTCAACGTGCCCGAGATACGCTGCCTGAGCCGATTTTGCCTCCGGCAGCGCGTATGGAGCAGATCGAGGAAGAGGCCTCCTCCATGCCCGAGAGAAACCCTGAATCCGAGCAGTAAAAGTCTCGGATGGGGTCGCAACGGCCGCTATCTCTAGGATTCTGGTTGACACCCCTGACGTGCAAGTCTAAACTGGCGCACCTTCGACAGGCCGGATCGACCGGCCTGTCGTTCGTTTTGAGGCGGAGTGAACGGTTTATGGCGACGACCAATCAGCTGGTCAGAAAAGGACGCACGCGCAGGGCGTCAAAAAGCAACGTCCCGGCCCTCGAGAGCTGCCCACAAAAGCGTGGTGTATGCACGCGCGTTTATACAACAACGCCGAAGAAGCCGAACTCGGCACTGCGTAAAGTCATGCGCGCTCGTCTGACGAACGGCTACGAGGTAGCTGTCTATATCGGTGGCGAGGGGCATAATTTGCAGGAACACTCTGCAGTATTGATTAGAGGCGGCCGGGTGAAGGATTTGCCAGGAGTACGCTATCATGTGGTGCGCGGTTCACTCGATACGGCGGGTGTGAGCAAGCGTCGGCAGGGGCGTTCGAAGTACGGCGCGAAGCGGCCCAAGGCCTGACTGAGCGCTGCGGTTTTGATCTCGAGCTAATCAGGTAGAGGCGATGCCACGGCGAAGGGAAGTTCCCAAGCGTAAGGTGCTTCCGGATCCTAAATTCGGGAGCGAGTTGCTGACCAAGTTCGTAAGCATGTTAATGCGCGACGGTAAGCGCTCGGTGGCCGAAAAGATCGTATATGGTGCCTTGGACCGCATTAAGGAGCGGGGTGTGGCAGAGCCTATGGCGGTATTGGAATCCGCTCTGGATAATGTGCGGCCCGTCGTCGAGGTGAAATCTCGTCGGGTCGGTGGCGCCACCTATCAGGTACCGGTCGAAGTTCGGCCGCAGCGGCGTACGACGTTGGCCATGCGCTGGGTGATCGATGCAGCCCGCAAGCGGGGCGAGACGACCATGCAACATCGTTTAGCCGCCGAACTGCAGGAAGCTGCAGAGAGCCGTGGCGCCGCGGCAAAGAAGCGGGAAGACACGCATCGCATGGCCGAGGCGAACAAGGCTTTCTCGCACTTCCGCTGGTAACGGCAACGGGGTTATTGAGCTGTGGCACGCAAAACACCCATCGAGCGCTACCGTAATATCGGCATCATGGCCCATATCGATGCCGGTAAGACAACGACTACCGAGCGCGTTCTCTTCTATACGGGTATCTCCCATAAAATAGGTGAGGTGCACGAGGGCGCTGCCGTTATGGACTGGATGGAGCAGGAGCAGGAGCGGGGTATCACCATCACCTCCGCCGCCACTACTTGCTTTTGGAAGGGGATGGATCAGCAGTATCCAGAGACCCGGATCAATATTATCGACACGCCGGGGCACGTGGATTTTACCATCGAAGTGGAGCGCTCTTTGCGGGTGCTCGACGGCGCGGTGGGTGTGTTCTGCGCTGTCGGTGGGGTCGAGCCACAGTCCGAGACCGTCTGGCGACAGGCCAACCGGTATCAGGTGCCGCGGATTGCGTTCGTCAACAAGATGGACCGGGCCGGTGCCGATTTCTTGCGAGTGGTCAAGCAAATCCGTCAGCGGCTTGGGTCACAGGCGATCCCCGTGCAGTTGCCGATCGGCTCAGAAGAAGATTTTGCCGGAGTCGTGGATCTCATCCGTATGAAAGCCATCTACTGGGATGAGGCAACTCAGGGGGCGACCTACAAGCAGGATGACCCGCCGGCGGACATGCTCGAGGCCTGCCAGCATTACCACGAGGCGTTGATCGTGGCCGCGGCGGAAGCGAACGAAGAGTTGATGGAGCGCTACCTTGACGAAGAAAGCCTCACCAGCGAGGAGATTAATGAGGGGCTGCGTATCCGGACGTTGAATAACGAAATCGTGCCGGTGCTCTGTGGTAGTGCGTTCAAGAATAAGGGCGTGCAGGCGTTGCTGGATGCCGTGATCGAATACCTGCCGAGCCCGCGCGATATTGCATCGATTGGTGGCGAACTCGAAGACGGTTCGCCCGCCGAACGTCATGCCGCTGACGATGAGCCCTTTGCAGCGTTGGCATTCAAAATTGCCACCGATCCGTACGTCGGTACTCTGACTTTTTTCAGGGTCTACTCGGGCGTGGTCCGCACCGGTGACACCGTATGGAATCCGGTGAAGGATAAGCGCGAGCGTTTTGGTCGGATCGTGCAGATGCACTCGAAGGAGCGTAAGGAGCTCGATGAGGTGAGGGCGGGTGATATCGCGGCTGCGATCGGCCTCAAAGATGTCGCGACCGGCGATACGCTTTGCGACCCGAGCCGGAAGATTACCCTGGAGCGAATGGAGTTTCCGGAGCCGGTAATTTCGGTCGCGGTGGAGCCCAAGACCAAGGGTGATCAGGAGAAAATGGGGATCGGGCTGCAGAAGCTCGCGCAGGAGGATCCCTCGTTTCGGGTGCGCACCGACGAAGAGTCGGGGCAGACCATCATCTCCGGTATGGGTGAGCTGCATCTCGAGATCATCGTCGATCGGCTCAAGCGGGAGTTCAAGATCGAAGCGAATGTCGGTAAACCGCAGGTTGCCTATCGGGAGAGTATCCGCAGACACTCCGAGGCTGAGGGTAAGTTTATTCGGCAGACCGGTGGGCGGGGCCAATATGGCCATGTTTGGCTCCGTTTGGAGCCGCAAGAGCGTGGCAAAGGCTATGAGTTCGTCAGCGCCATTGTCGGCGGTACGATTCCGAAAGAATACATCCCGTCGGTGGACAAAGGGATTCGGGAGCAGATGGACAACGGCGTGCTGGCCGGTTATCCAGTGATCGATTTCAAGGTGACGTTATTCGACGGGTCCTACCATGATGTGGACTCCTCGGAGATGGCATTCAAGATTGCCGGCTCCATGGCCTTCAAGGAAGCTTTCATGAAGGCCAACCCGGTTTTGCTCGAACCGATCATGAAAGTCGAGATCGTGACGCCCGAGGAGTTTATGGGTGCCGTGATGGGCGATATCAGCCGGCGTCGGGGTACAGTTCAGGGCATGGAAGACAGTTTGTCCGGCAAAATCATCCGGGCCGAGGTGCCATTGAAGGAAATGTTCGGTTATGCCACGGATTTGCGCTCGGCTACTCAGGGGCGCGCCTCGTACGCTATGGAATTCCGTGGCTATGCCGAGGCGCCAGCCAACATAGCGAGCGAGATAATCCAAAAAGCCTCCTGATGGCGGGGCACAGCGAACTAGCGGATTGCAACAGCTTTGAGCCAAGAGGTATGAGCCGTGTCCAAGGCGAAGTTTGAGCGTACCAAGCCGCACGTAAATGTTGGGACGATTGGTCACGTAGACCATGGTAAGACGACGTTGACGGCGGCGATGACGAAGGTATTGTCGTCGCGGTACGGTGGTGAGGCGCGTGCGTTTGACTCGATTGACAATGCGCCGGAGGAGCGGGCGCGTGGGATTACGATTGCCACGGCGCATGTGGAGTATGAGACGGAGCAGCGTCATTACGCGCACGTAGACTGCCCTGGGCATGCGGATTATGTGAAGAACATGATCACGGGTGCGGCGCAGATGGACGGTGCGATATTGGTGGTGAGCGCCGCGGATGGACCGATGCCGCAGACGCGAGAGCATATTTTGTTGGCGCGTCAGGTGGGTGTGCCGTATATCGTCGTGTTTTTGAACAAGGCGGACATGCTGGACGATCCGGAGCTTTTGGAGCTGGTGGAGATGGAGGTCCGGGAGCTTCTGAGCCAGTATGATTTTCCGGGCGATGACATACCGATTGTGACCGGTTCGGCGTTGAAGGCGCTGGAGGGGGACGATTCGGAGATTGGGGCGCCGGCGGTCCTGCGTTTAGTGGAGGCGATGGACAGTTATATACCGGAGCCTGAGCGTGCGATTGACCGCCCGTTTTTGATGCCCATTGAGGATGTGTTCTCGATCTCGGGGCGTGGCACGGTGGTTACGGGCCGAGTGGAGCGCGGTGTGGTCAAGGTTGGCGAGGAAGTGGAGATCGTTGGGATTCGGGATACGACCAAAACGATCTGCACCGGTGTGGAGATGTTTCGCAAGATGCTTGATCAGGGGCAGGCGGGCGATAACGTCGGAGTGTTATTGCGGGGCACCAAGCGCGATGATGTCGAGCGCGGGCAGGTGCTGTGCAAGCCGCGCAGCATTACGCCGCACACGCGTTTTGAGTGTGAGGTTTATGTGCTCTCCAAGGAGGAGGGTGGCCGGCATACGCCGTTTTTCCAGGGTTATCGGCCGCAGTTTTACTTTCGCACGACGGATGTGACCGGTTCAGTCGACCTGCCTGAGGGTACCGAGATGGTGATGCCCGGGGATAACGTGAAGATGTCGGTGACGCTGATCGCGCCGATCGCGATGGAGGAGGGCGTACGCTTTGCCATCCGCGAAGGCGGACGCACCGTCGGCGCCGGTGTCGTCTCCAAAATCTTGGAGTGACGGTGATGGCAACCAGTCAGCGTATCCGCATTCGACTCAAGGCGTTCGATTATCGGTTGATCGACCAATCGGCACGGGAAATCGTCGAAACGGCTAAACGCACGGGTGCTCAGGTGAAAGGACCGGTGCCTTTGCCGACCAAGAAGGAGCGTTTCACCGTTTTGGTTTCGCCGCATGTCAATAAAGATGCACGAGATCAATATGAAATGCGCACACACAAGCGCCTTATGGATATCGTCGATCCAACGGACAAGACCGTCGATGCCCTGATGAAACTTGATCTGGCTGCGGGTGTAGAAGTTCAAATTAAGGTATATTGAGCTATCTTGGGAACTACCCCAGTTCTTTGTTGTTTTCGGTCAGCTGGGGCGGGCCCTGAACAGCACCGGATAACCCCGGTGTCAGCGACCATTCAAACAATTCGAGTAAGCCTGTAGCGCTACGCAAGGCAAAGGTATTTCTGTTGCCGTTAAGATGAGGGTAACGACGATGGCGATTGGGATCGTCGGTCGAAAATGTGGTATGACGCGTCTGTTTGCAGAGGATGGAACCTCGGTGCCGGTAACGGTTGTCGAGGCCGCGCCGAATCGCATCACTCAGCATCGACGCGAAGACAAGGATGGTTATTCGGCGATCCAAGTGACCACCGGAACGCGTCGGCCGGCTCGGGTGAATAAGCCACAAGCTGGTCATGTCGCTAAGGTCGGTGTGGAAATGGGGCGTGGGCTGTGGGAGTTTCGTCTGCCTCGAGGTGTCGAAACGGAGTCCTCGGACAATAATGAATTGCGAGTCGATCAGTTCGTCGTCGGCCAGCGAGTCGATGTAACGAGCAGGACCAAGGGGAAGGGCTTTGCCGGCACTGTGAAGCGCCACCATTTCCGGACCCAGGATGCTACGCATGGCAATTCACTTTCCCACCGCGCGCCGGGATCGATCGGGCAGAACCAGGATCCGGGGCGGGTATTCAAGGGTAAGGCGATGGCCGGACATTTGGGCGCTGTAAGGCGCACAGTGCAGAATCTGGAGATCGTCCGAGTGGATACGGAGCGCAATCTCCTTATCATTAAAGGCGCCGTACCGGGTAGTCCGGGGGCTGACGTTGTCGTTCGACCGGCGATCAAGACTCGACGTGGCAAGGAGGTAACCTGATGGAGCTGCCGCTGCGCGAAGGTGCGGGTGCGGTCCAGGTATCGGAGCGAACTTTCGGCGCCGAGTTCAAAGAGCCCCTGATCCACCAAGTCGTAGTCGCCTATCTTGCCGGTGGACGTGCCGGTAGCAAGGCTCAGAAGGATCGTGCGGCGGTGCGTGGTGGCGGCGCCAAGCCGTGGCGCCAGAAAGGAACGGGCCGTGCGCGTGCCGGGTCTATTCGCAGCCCGCTATGGCGCGGAGGTGGGCGAAGTTTTGCTTCGGCTCCGCGTGATCATAGCCAGAAAGTCAACCGTAAGATGTATCGTGGTGCTTTGCGCGCCATTCTCTCCGAGCTCGTTCGACAGGAGCGGCTATGTGTAATGGAGCGTTTCGACCTTGCCCAGCCAAAAACGAAACTGCTTCTTGACGAACTTGGGAGTCTCGGTTTCGCGGATGTTCTCATCGTCAGCAACGAGCCCAGTGAGAATGTGCGTTTGGCTGCTCGGAATCTTGCGGCGGTGGATGTTTGGGAAACGAACCGCTTAAACCCGGTCGTGCTGTTGCGGCATGAGAAGGTGCTGTTAACGGTGGATGCGGTGCATCGCTTAGAGGAGTGGCTCGGATGAACCCTGAGCGGATCTATCAGATTCTGCGCGGCCCGCATGTCTCCGAGAAGAGTACAACGCTTGGTGAGTCAGCTGGCCAGGTGGTGTTCAAAGTGGGGCGTGATGCAAACAAGCTTGAGATTAAAAAGGCTGTCGAGCGCCTCTTCGAGGTCCAGGTCAAGGGTGTTCGTGTAGTGAGCCTGAAAGGCAAGCGCAAGGGTTTTGGGCGGCTGCGCGGTCGGCGTAGTGACTGGAAGAAGGCTTACGTCTCTTTGGCGGAAGGCCAGAATATCGATATGTTTGGGGCGCCTGAATAAGCGCTGTAAACGATAGGACGATTGACCATGGCTTTGGTTAAGGCAAAACCGACATCGCCAGGCCGGCGCTTCGCGGTGCAGGTCAAGGACAAGAATCTGCACCAGGGCGAGCCCTACGCCCCGCTCGTACGTAAGCTATCTAAGACGGGCGGTCGTAATAACGCTGGGCGTATTACTACGCGACACCGGGGAGGGGGCCATAAGCGGCGCTATCGCACAATCGATTTCCGGCGCGACAAGGATGGCATTGTTGGCCGCGTCGAGCGCTTGGAATACGACCCCAATCGCAGTGCCAATATTGCTTTAGTTCTTTATCGTGATGGCGAACGACGGTATATTATCGCACCTCGCCGGCTTGAGATCGGCGCGCAAATCGTCTCGGGTACCGATGCGCCCATTAAGCTCGGCAATGCGTTACCGCTGCGCAACATTCCGCTAGGTACACAAGTGCACTGTGTGGAGATGCGCCCAGGTAAAGGGGCGCAACTTGCGCGGGCCGCGGGTTCTGCGGTACAGCTTGTGGCGCGGGCGGGAGCTTATGCCACCCTGCGGCTTCGCTCCGGGGAAATGCGTAGGGTACCGGCCGATTGCAAGGCCACGGTTGGAGAGGTCGGCAATGCTGAACACTCGCTGCGCTCGTTGGGCAAGGCGGGGGCGCAGCGCTGGCGCGGTAAGCGGCCGCAGGTGCGTGGTGTGGCCATGAACCCGGTTGATCACCCACATGGGGGCGGAGAAGGGCGCACCTCGGGGGGGCGGCATCCGGTAACGCCCTGGGGTGTGCCGACCAAGGGTCATAAAACCCGCAGTAACAAACGGACCGATCGTTTCATAGTCCGGCGCCGCAAGTCGTAACAGTTTCGGCGTATAGATCACATGTGGAATCCCTTACCTCGCATAGTCGCAAACCCTTGAGGCTAGGGCGGGAGGATACGCCAAAGGCGTGTGGTGCGCAGACGACGGTTCGGGTTTTGTCCGTACCTATCAAGGGTTGCTGGTATAGGACAGCGGGGGTTTTGATGCGCGTATTTCGTGGTATTGGCAAAACAGGTGGATGAAGCATGCCGCGGTCGATCAAAAAAGGTCCATTCGTTGACGTCCACCTTTTAAGAAAGGTGGAGGCGGCAAGCGCGAGTCGTAGCAAGCGGCCAATCAAAACGTGGTCGCGCCGCTCCATGGTCGTTCCGGATATGGTTGGCCTGACGATTGCGGTTCACAACGGGCGCCAGCACGTGCCAGTGTTGATCAACGAGAATATGGTTGGGCACAAGCTTGGTGAGTTTGCCTCGACGCGAATGTTTCGAGGTCATGCGGCTGATAGAAAAGCCAAGAGGTAATCCATGGCAACGGCGGCTAAGTTGCGATACTCCTTGATCTCGCCGCAGAAGGCTCGGCTGGTGGCGGATCAAATACGCGGATTACCCGTTGCGCAGGCACTTCAGATGCTGGAGTTCAGCTCGAAAAAAGCAGCGCGGGTTATCCGGAAGATTTTGGAGTCCGCAATCGCAAATGCAGAGCACAATGAAGGTGCGGATATAGACGAATTGACCGTTGCCCGTGTCTTCGTTGATGAGGGGCCTATGTATAAGCGAATACAGCCGCGGGCCAAGGGACGGGCGAATCGCATTCGTAAACGAACCAGTCATATTACGGTGGCTGTGGCGGAGCAATGAGTCGAGGAACCCCCTATGGGTCATAAGGTACATCCGACGGGCTTCCGTCTCGGTATCACTGAAGAATGGCGTTCAATGTGGTATGCGGACAGCGCCAATTTCGGTGATTATCTGAACACGGATTTGAAAGTCCGTAATTTTATCAAGCATAAACTTGCACACGCATCGATCAGCAAAATCAAGATCGAGCGCCCTGCAAAGAATGCCCTGATCACGATCTACACGGCACGGCCTGGGATTGTCATCGGCAAGAAAGGTGCTGATATTGAGGCGCTGCGAGTTCGGTTGGCCCGGATGATGGATATTCCGGTGCACGTGAATATTGAGGAGATCCGTAAACCCGAGCTCGACGCTCAGCTTGTGGCCGAAAACGTAGCGCAGCAACTCGAACGCCGTATTATGTTCCGCCGTGCCATGAAGCGTGCAGTCGGTAATGCCATGCGCTTGGGTGGTCAGGGCATCAGAATTCAAGTGTCTGGCCGACTTAACGGCGCCGAGATTGCGCGAACGGAATGGTATCGGGAAGGGCGAGTGCCGTTACATACTCTGCGGGCTGATATCGATTATGGCTTGGCCCATGCGAAGACAACTTATGGTGTCATCGGGGTTAAGGTGTGGATCTTCAAGGGTGAGATTCTGGATACGGATAGCGTGCCCGGCTCGACAGCCCGCAAGGCACGTGCCAGCTAGCTGAATCTGAGGTAGGAATTGTATGTTACAGCCCAAGCGAACGAAATTTCGCAAACAGCAAAAAGGCCGTAACAGGGGTATGGCAATGCGTGGCAACACGGTCGCTTTCGGTGAGTACGGGCTCAAAGCGCTGACCCGAGGGCCGATCACGGCACGCCAGATCGAGGCAGCGCGGCGTGCCATTAACCGTCATGTGAAGCGTGGTGGCAAGATCTGGATTCGGATATTCCCGGATAAGCCAATTACCTCTAAGCCACTCGAAGTCCGACAGGGCAAAGGCAAGGGTAATGTCGATCATTGGGCGTGTCCGATCCGACCGGGCCGTGTGCTCTATGAAATCGAAGGCGTAACTGAGGATGTGGCGCGTGAGGCATTTCGCCGCGCGGCTGCGAAGTTACCGGTGCAGACCGCGTTTGTCCAGCGAACGGTGTTGGGATGAAAGTAAGCGAACTGCGTGGGAAGTCCATTGCCGAGTTGCAAAATGAGCTGTTCGAGCGCCGCAAAGAGCAATTCAATTTGCGCATGCAACAGGCAAGTGGTCAACTTACCCGGCCTGATCAGATGAAAAAAGTTCGCCGCGACATTGCGCGAATCAAAACCGTGCAGAATGAAAAGGCGAGGATCAGCGATACGCCATGACTGAACGGAAAACGGCTAAACGGACGGTGAACGGCCGAGTAGTTAGCAATCGGATGGACAAAACAGTCACGATTGTGGTTGAGCGCCTTATCCGCCATTCCCTGTATGGGAAATACATTCGCCGCAGTACGAAACTGCATGCCCATGATGAAGACAATAGCTGTCAGCTCGGCGATTGGGTGGCGGTTGAGGAATGCCGGCCGATGTCGAAGATTAAATCGTGGCGGCTGGTGAAAATTATCGAGCGAGCGGCCGAGTGAACCGACTCAACGAGTCGCTGTTCGAAAGGTCGAGCTTCCGGATAACGGGTAAGTCACCATGATTCAAATGCAGACGACATTGAATGCGGCCGATAACAGTGGTGCTCGGCGGCTTCAGTGTATAAAAGTGTTGGGCGGTTCACGCCGGAGATATGCCCAAATCGGTGACATCATCAAAGTCAGCGTTAAGGATGCGATTCCGCGCGGGCGAGTCAAAAAAGGCGAGGTATACAACGCCGTCGTTGTTCGTACCCGGCATGGGGTGCGCCGCCCTGATGGCTCGGTCATTCGGTTCGATAGCAATGCGGCTGTTCTACTAAATAATCAATTACAGCCGATTGCAACACGTGTGTTCGGCCCAGTGACTCGCGAGCTCCGCAGCGAACGATTCATGCGCATTATTTCGCTGGCGCCGGAAGTGTTATGACCGTTAGGGCTTTGGTTGGGCTGGGTTGGCCTGTTTTCGACGGTAGTCAGGCCGAGGCCGACGGTTGTTGGATGGGTCGGGTCCATACAGAGGGCCCAAAGCACCGTTTGTTCCTGGGCGATAAGACGCAGTGCGAACGTTGACCACGTAGGACAAACCAATGAGACGCATCAGGCGAAATGATGAAGTCGTTGTGATTGCCGGTAAGGATAAGGGGCGGCGAGGGACGGTTTTGCGGGTTCTGCCGAAGGTAAACAAGGTGGTCGTTGCCAACATCAATAAAGTGAAAAAACACCAGAAGGGAAATCCACGTACCGGCAGCGCGGGCGGTATCCTCGAACAGGAAAAGCCGTTACATCTGTCCAATGTAGCGCTCTATAACCCCGGCACCGGTAAGGCTGACCGCGTTGGGATTCGCACTTTGGAGGACGGACGTAAAGTTCGTTACTTCAAGTCGACTAGCGAAATCGTTGAACTGTAAGGTGCCCTGATGGCAAGGCTGCGAGAGCTCTACCGGAGTGAAATTGTCCGGACCCTCATGGATCGGTTCGGTTATGACAACATCATGGCCGTGCCACGGCTGGTTAAAATCACCATTAATATGGGCTTGGGCGAGGCCGTTCGCGACAAGAAGGTGCTTGAATTCGCAGAAAAGGAGCTTGCGTTGATTTCTGGGCAGAAACCGGTAATCACTTATGCTCGCAAGTCGGTAGCAGGCTTTAAGATACGCGAAGGATGGCCGATTGGCCTGAAGGTTACTTTGCGCCGAGAGCGGATGTACGAGTTTCTCGACCGTTTTATTAATGTTGCAGCCCCCCGAATCCGTGATTTCCGCGGCTTTTCGCCGCGCGCCTTCGATGGCCGTGGTAACTACAACCTCGGCGTGCGTGAACAAATTATTTTCCCTGAGATTGAATACGACCGAGTAGATGCGACACGGGGAATGGACATCGCTTTTACAACAACGGCGAGGACTGACGCAGAAGCTCAAGGTCTACTCGAGAGTTTCAATTTTCCGCTTCGCCGCTAAGTGAGGCTCGACCATGGCAAAAGTTTCCTTGATTGAGCGCGAGCGTAAACGCGAGCGGCTCTACCATAGGTATGCCAAGCAGCGCCTGGCGCTCAAGATAATTATCAGGGATCCCGGCAGCACCCCCGAGGATCGCCAGTCGGCGCAGCTTAAGCTGCAGGGGTTACCCCGGAATGCGAGCCCGGTGCGGCAGCGGAATCGCTGTAACATTACCGGGCGGCCGCGGGGCTATTACCGCAAATTTGGCCTGGCGCGCAATAAGCTACGCGAGGCGGCTATGGCCGGTGAAATTCCCGGTCTGGTCAAGGCAAGCTGGTAAGTCCGCGCAATATAACCATGATGTTGGGAGTCAGGTAACGACAGCATGAGCATGACCGACCCGATCGCGGATATGTTGACACGGATCCGCAATGGCCAGACGGCGGAAAAGGCCGAAGTCAATATGCCCGCCTCTAAGCTAAAGGCGTCCATTTGCCGCGTGCTTAAGGAGGAAGGCTATATCGAGGACTTCCGAGTTGACGGCGACGCAAAGAAACCAACCTTGAGCGTTCGGCTGCGCTACTACCAAGGGCGGCCGGTGATCGAGGAGTTGCAGCGAGTCAGTCGACCGGGCCTCAGACGGTTCGAGGGCAAGCGGACATTACCAACGGTTCGGGGTGGGCTGGGTACCGCCATCATCTCGACCTCGCAGGGTGTCATGACGGATCGTGCAGCTCGTGCGGCCGGTCAAGGCGGCGAAGTGTTGTGTGTAGTATTTTAATCACGAGATCCAACTGTCATGTCCCGAGTCGCTAAGAGTCCAATAACGATTCCCGCCGGCGTGAGCGTCGAGCTGGAGGATCGATTATTCAAAGTCAAGGGCCCGTTGGGCACGCTGCAGCATCAGGTTCACCCCTGGGTCGATGTTAAGGAGGAGAACGATCGGCTTTGCCTGGTCCCGAACAAGCAGCGTCAGGATGCCTGGGCACTGGCCGGCACGACCCGTGCTTTGCTCTATAATATGGTGCTTGGCGTCAGCCAGGGATTCGAGCGTAGGCTCCAACTGGTGGGTGTGGGCTACCGGGCGCAAGCGCAGGGTAATAACCTCAATCTAACACTTGGTTTCTCGTTTCCTGTGGACTATCCGGTGCCGAAGGGCGTGACCATCGAGACGCCGACTCAGACCGAAATCCAGATTAAAGGGATCGACAAGCAGCAGGTCGGGCAAGTCGCGGCGAACATTCGCCGTCTGCGGCCTTTGGAGCCGTACAAGGGTAAGGGTGTGCGATACACCGACGAGCCGGTCGTGTTGAAGGAAGCCAAGAAAAAGTAAGGTAACGAGGCGGGCATGGACAAAAAGGTTGCACGTCAAAGACGCGCCCGTAGGGCCCGCGTCAAGATTCGAGAATTTGGTGCTTATCGGCTGTGTGTGTACCGTACACCGCGGCATACCTACGCCCAGATTATTGCGCCGGCAGCCGATCGAACGCTGGTCGCGGCTTCTACTCTGGAGAAGGCGATTAACGGAACGCTGCGTAGCGGCGGGAACATTGAGGCCGCTAAAGTGGTGGGGCGTATGATCGCCGAGCGTGCCCAGGCGGCGGGCGTGAATACAGTTGCATTCGACCGCTCCGGGTTCAGGTTTCACGGCCGGGTCAAAGCACTCGCTGAGGCGGCCCGCGAGGCGGGTTTGAAGTTCTGAGGCAGTATTGATAACGGTGCGCCGGCGATAGTGCCCGGCCCAGCGTAGGGGTTGCGCCCAGGGCGACCTCGCTGATGATAGAGGCGGTAAATATGGCGACGAGCGGCGAAGCGAGTGGTGAGGGCCTGCGGGAGAAGCTGATTTCGATTAACCGGGTGGCGAAAGTCGTCAAAGGTGGCCGGCAATTTGGTTTCACTGCGTTGACGGTGGTGGGCGATGGCCAAGGTTCCGTGGGTTTTGGCTACGGCAAGGCGCGCGAGGTGCCGCTCGCTATCCAAAAGGCGATGGAAAAGGCTCGTAAGAGCATGCGCAAAGCGCATCTCAACGGTGCGACCTTGCAGTATCCGGTGACCGCGAATCATGGCGCTAGCAAGGTTTTCATGCAACCAGCCTCCGAGGGTACTGGAATTATCGCAGGTGGTGCGATGCGCGCGGTCTTTGAAGTTGTGGGCGTGCAGGATGTATTGGCAAAGACGATCGGCTCACGTAATCCGGTCAATGTTGTACGCGCCACGATCAAGGCGCTGGCATGCAGCAGCGCGCCGGAACAGGTCGCTGCCAAGCGCGGTAAACAGGTGGAAGAGATTCTGAGTTGAACATGGCGCAGAATAAGCAGTTCAAAGTCACCCTGGTGCGTAGCCCCAATGGCCGGTTGAGTCGGCACAAAGCGTGTATCGCGGGATTGGGTTTGCGCCGAATTCACCAAACGGTAATGGTAACCGATACTCCGCAGAACCGGGGCATGATTCGCAAGGTTTCTTATATGCTCAAGGTGGAGGACGCCTGACTATGCGGCTGAATACGATCAAGCCGGCACAAGGCAGTCGGCCGGGGCGTTACCGGGTCGGCCGGGGAACGGCATCGGGTAATGGTAAGACGGCTGGGCGTGGGCATAAGGGCCAGCATTCGCGTTCCGGTGGGTTCCACAAGGTCGGTTTCGAGGGGGGGCAGATGCCCCTGCAGCGGCGTGTTCCCAAGGTTGGGTTCCGGTCGCGCCGTGGCCGTTTCAGTGCCGAGGTTCGGCTCTCCGAGCTGAAGTATCTCGCCACGGATACGGTTGATTTATCGGCGTTGAAGGCGGCGAATGTGGTGCCGCAGCACGCACGCTGCGTCAAGATCATCGCTTCCGGGGACGTGGAGCGTGCCTATGTCGTGCGTGGGGTGGCTGTGACCAAAGGCGCGTGCGCGGCGATTGAGAAGGCGGGTGGCAAAGTCGAGGGTTACTAGACGCGCAAGCCATTCCTGTGACGAAATGGATGCAGGATGGCTGGCCGAGATACGCCATGAATACTTCCCTGTAGATGCGTAGGCCGCTCTTTCCCGGCAGTCTACGTTCTCGGCAAGCCGCCTCTGAGTCCCAATCGGGCCAATACGTACGGTAGGATTAACCTTGGCTAGAGCAGCAGCTAATCTGAATTCGCTGGCGGGGTTTGGCCGGCTGACCGAGGTGCGGCAAAGACTGGTCTTTGTGTTGCTCGCGTTGGTTGTCTATCGCTTCGGCGCTCATCTGACCATACCAGGTATCGATCAAGCTGCGCTCGCCGCCATGTTCGAGCGCCAGCAAGGCACGATTCTGGACATGTTCAACATGTTCTCCGGTGGTGCCTTGCGGCGACTGAGTGTGTTTGCGCTTGGTGTCATGCCCTATATTTCGGCCTCGATTATCATGCAACTGATGAGTGCGGTGGTTCCGGCGCTGGAACAAATGCGTAAGGAAGGAGAGCAAGGACGCCGCCAAATTACCAAATACACTCGATACGGAACTTTGTTATTAGCGACATTCCAGGGCGTGGGTATTACGGTTGCGTTGCAGAATCAGGCGGTAGTACTTAGCCCAGGGCCGAGCTTTATATTTATCGGTACTGCTACTCTGGTGACTGGGACCATGTTCCTTATGTGGCTGGGTGAGCAGATTACCGAGCGAGGTATTGGTAACGGTATATCGCTGTTGATCTTTGGGGGTATCGTCGCCGGCTTGCCAAGCGCGCTCGCCGGAACTGTGGAATTGGCGCGCACCGGTGAATTGGGCGTGGGGACCATTTTGTTTTTGTTGACGCTCGCCGTCGCTGTGGTCTGGGTGATCGTTTTTATCGAACGGGGCCAGCGGCGGATCACCGTCAACTACGCGCGGCGGCAACAAGGGCGGCGTTTGTACGCGGCTCAGAGCAGCCATCTACCGCTGAAGCTCAATATGGCGGGTGTCATCCCGCCCATCTTTGCGTCGAGCATCATTTTGTTTCCGGCAACGCTAGGACAGTGGTTCGGATCCTCCGAGGGGCTGTCCTGGCTGAATCGGCTGGGACAAACATTGAGTCCGGGGCAGCCGTTATATATCGCGTTCTACGCTGGGGCGATCGCTTTTTTCTGTTTTTTCTATACGGCGTTGGTTTTTAATTCGAGGGAAACTGCGGATAATTTGAAGAAATCCGGGGCCTTCATCGCGGGTATTCGGCCGGGCGAACAGACTGCACGTTACATTGATAAGGTCATGACGCGGCTTACGCTTGCCGGAGCGATCTACTTGATTGCCGTTTGTCTATTGCCGGAGTTTTTAATTTTGTATTATAATGTACCGTTTTATTTCGGCGGTACATCGTTACTGATCATCGTCGTGGTCATTATGGATTTCATGTCCCAGGTACAGGCGCATCTGCTAAGTCATCAATACGAACCCTTGATGAAGAAGGCTAAGCTGCACGCTCATGGTCGTGCTGGCAGCGGTTTGATGCGCTGATGATTCCGAGCGGTTGCTGGTGCGCGGTGCGCAGAATGCAGTCGGTTGCACGCTGAGGCGGTTGGTTGGGACAGATATCCGCCGTAAAAGCGGGCGGGTGTGGAGGATGAGTGATGAAGGTGCGTGCGTCGGTCAAAAAAATGTGCCGAAACTGTAAGGTGATTCGCCGCAGAGGGACGATACGGGTTATCTGTATCGAGGCCCGGCACAAGCAGCGGCAAGGCTAACCCGTCGATAATGCCGATGATTGGTCTATATGTAGCAGTCGGATCCGATTAGGAGCGAGAGTCTATGGCCCGAATTGCTGGTGTTAACATTCCAGCCAACAAGCATACGGCGATTGCGCTTACTTCCATCTACGGAATTGGACGTAGTTGCGCAGCGGCTATCTGCCGGGCAACGGGTATTGCGCCGGAGTGCAAGATCCAAGAATTGACCGAAGCCGAACTTGAGCATCTACGTGGTGAACTTGGTAAGTACGTAATTGAGGGCGATCTACGCCGCCAGGTGGCGATGGACATCAAGCGGCTAATGGACTTGGGTTGCTACCGCGGGATCCGACATCGACGTGGGCTCTCGGTACGCGGGCAAAGGACGCGGACCAATGCTCGTACACGTAAGGGGCCCAGGCGAGCGATCAGTCGATAAAAGTAAAAGCGCGGATTGCGGATACGAATGCGGGCCATGCTGTCAGTTACCGCCGCTGCGTAATCTTTGGATTTGAATTACACTCGCGGGCTGAGCCGATTTTGCCGCATTGTTTATTGAACGATCTGCAGGCGGTTGGCGGATATCGGCCTGCAATTTAAGGAAAAGATATGGCTAAAGCGAGCAGCCGAACACGCAAGCGCGTCAAACGGACTGTGGTAGACGGTATCGCGCATATTAACGCGTCGTTCAACAACACGATTATCACGCTCACTGATAGGCAAGGTAACGTATTGGCATGGGCCAGTGCCGGTGGCAGCGGTTTTCGCAGCTCCCGCAAGAGCACGCCATTTGCTGCGCAGGTAGCCTCCGAGCGTGCGGGTGAAGCAGCCAAGGACTATGGGTTGAAGAACCTGGAAGTGCGAGTTAAAGGCCCGGGTCCGGGGCGAGAGTCGGCTGTCCGTGCCCTAAATAACGCCGGCTACCGCATCACCAACATCTCGGATGTCACGCCTATTCCGCACAATGGCTGCCGCCCACCTAAAAAGCGGCGTGTTTGAAGATCAAGAGGCATTACAGTAATGGCACGGTATACTGGACCGACCTGCAAGCTCGCTCGGCGCGAGGGTACGGATCTCTTCTTGAAAAGCCGCGTGCGTCCGCTGGACAATAAGTGCAAGCTCGATACTCCACCGGGTCAGCATGGTCAGCGCCGTGGGCGAATCTCCGATTACGGGTTGCAGTTGCGAGAGAAGCAAAAAGTGCGGCGCACGTATGGCGTGTTGGAACGGCAGTTTCGTAAATACTACAAGGAGGCGGATCGCCGTAAAGGGAATACGGGTGAAACTCTTCTGCAGCTGCTTGAGTCGCGACTTGATAATACCGTCTACCGGATGGGTTTCGGTTCCACCCGGGCGGAGGCTCGACAACTCGTCAATCACCGAGCGATTCTGGTCAATGGTCGGGTGAGCAACATTTCCTCGCGTATCCTGAATCCTGGGGATCTCGTCTCCGTCAAGGAGAAAGCAAAGAAGCAGTTGCGGGTGCAAGCCGCGCTTGAGATGGCACAGCAGATCGGTTTGCCGGCATGGGTTGAGGTGGATACTAAACAATTCGAAGGAACGTTCAAACGCATGCCGGATCGAAGTGACTTGTCGGCCGATATCAATGAACATCTTATCGTCGAACTTTATTCCAAGTAAGTGATCAATAAACACCGCGTCGCCGATCGAATCGAGAGGTTGATCCAATGCAGGGTCAGTTCAAGGATTTCTTAAGGCCACGGCTTGTTGGCGTCGAAGCACTAAGCGATCGCCACGCGATGATCACGCTTGAGCCGCTGGAACGGGGGTTTGGTCATACGCTTGGCAACGCACTTAGGCGGGTGCTGCTCTCTTCCATGCCCGGCTATGCCGTGGTCGAGGTGGAGATCGAGGGCGTGCTGCATGAATATACCGCGATCGAAGGCGTTCAGGAGGATGTAGTCGATATCCTTTTGAATCTCAAAAATCTAGCGGTGCGTCTTCATTCCAAGGACACGGCGACATTGCATCTTTCTAAGCAGGGGCCGGGATTGGTCACGGCAGCGGATATCGGAATCGATCACGATGTCGAGATCAAGAATCCGGAGCTCGCGATCGCCAATCTCACCAAAGCGAGTGAGATCAATATGACGTTGCATATTGCACGTGGTCGGGGCTATGAGCCGGTAACGACTCGAGGTGAGCACGACGAGGAGCGTCCCATCGGTCGCCTGCAGTTGGATGCCAGCTATAGTCCTGTGCGACGGGTAGCCTACAATGTCGAAAGCGCTCGGGTTGAGCAGCGCACCGATCTCGACAAATTAGTCATGGATATCGAGACCAACGGAGTGCTCGAGCCGGAAGAGGCTGTTCGTTTTGCTGCTGGGTTGCTACGGGATCAACTGTCCGTCTTCGTTGATCTCGAGGGTGGCGAGGAAGCGGAGGATCAAGAGCGAACGGCGCCGGAGGTCGATCCGGTCCTGCTACGATCAATCGACGATCTGGAGCTTACGGTGCGCTCAGCGAACTGCCTGAAAGCCGAGAATATCCACTGCGTTGGTGATCTGGTTCAGAAAACGGAAGTGGAATTGCTCAAGACCCCAAACCTTGGCAAGAAATCGCTCAATGAAATCAAGGAAGTGCTTGCTCAGCACGGGCTTGCATTGGGTATGCGCTTGGAGAACTGGCCACCGCGTGGTTACGACGATAAAGACCGTGCAATTGGTTAGAATTGGGCTGCTGAGACGAACTTGAATTAATGAAGTTAAGGCGGAGTGGCTGAGCGGGAGCGTTTTCCCCAAAAGTCCGGAATGTTGGCTCGAAAAAGGGAGCTCAGAATATGCGCCATCGTAAAGCTGGGCGTAAGCTTGGCCGCACCAGCAGCCATAGGCAGGCGATGTTCCGTAACATGGCGGCCTCGCTTTTTTACCATGAGGCGATTCGCACCACGCTACCCAAGGCCAAGGAGTTACGGCGGGTAGCGGAACCGCTGCTTACCCTGGCCAAGGAGGATACGGTTGCCAACCGACGCTTGGCATTCTCACGCCTACGTGACAAGGGTGTAGTGAGAAAGCTCTTCGATGAGCTTGGACCGAACTGTCGAGAGCGCCCCGGGGGGTATTTGCGCGTGCTCAAGGCAGGCTTTCGGCCAGGGGATAACGCACCGATGGCATACGTCGAACTGGTAGATCGATTGCAGCCGCAGTCGCCAGCCGCTGAGTCGCCAGCCGCTGAATAGTCGTCCGGCCTGCCTCCGGTTTAGTTAGGAGGGGTACGGGAAAGCGGGTCGGCGAGGCGGTTGGGCCGTGGGACACCTCGTCGGTCAGTACCACCCTGTTGCGGCAATAGCAACGCAGTTAATGTCATGTTCCTGCTGTTCACGGACTTTGGCTGGCGGGGCCCGTATGTTGGGCAGGTGAAGGCCGTGTTGGCGACACGATGCCCGACACATCCCATTATCGATCTGATGCATGATGCAGCAGCCTTTCGGCCACGCGAGGCCGGTTACTTGCTCGCTGCCATCGCGCATTGGATTAAGCCCGCGGCGGTGATTGTGGCAGTCGTCGATCCGGGCGTGGGCACCGAGCGCCGCGCTATTGCCGCCACACTGGATGGTCGCTGGTTTGTTGGTCCTGATAATGGCTTGTTGGCGCCGACTATCAATGCCGCGGCGGTGGATCGACGGGTGTTTGCGTTGCCTATACCGGGCGGCGTTTCGGCAAGTTTCCATGGTCGCGATGTATTCGCTCCGGCGGCTGCCGAGTTGGCCATATGCGGGCGTATCGCTGATCAGTGCGAGATCGTGGATTGGGTCGGACGGGATTTACCTGCGGATACCGATAGGATCGTCTACATTGATGGCTACGGCAATGTGCTAACCGGCCGACGTGCCGCAACGTTGTCGAGGGGCGTGGGCCCTGTAGTTTCAGGTCAGCCTATAATCGAGGCACGCACGTTTGCCGATGTGGCTCCAGGGATAGTATTTTGGTATCGAAACTCACTCGGACTGGTCGAGATCGCGGTCAATCAGGGGAATGCGGCTCAGCGATTTGGTCTGGAAGTGGGCGATTCGCTCTGCTTCCAGACTATTACGTGAGGGACGGTTCGGCAGTGGCGGCAGCACTGGCTCGGCGGCACCAAAGACGCGGCGCGGTTAGGGCAAGCGATTAGCCGATAAGCGATATTACCGGTCGAGGGCGAGGCTACCCCACGCTTTTGCTAGAATGCCACCAGAACCTGAGTTCTCTGATTGCGGGCCGGCGTTTGCCATCCTCTCGTCCCCAAGCACTTAGGAGTGCCTTGTCATGAAAGCACCTGTGCGCGTTGCGGTAACTGGTGCTGCGGGTCAGATCGGTTATAGCCTGTTGTTCCGAATTGCCGCTGGCGAGATGTTCGGCAAGGATCAGCCGGTGATTCTGCAGTTACTCGAAATCACTCCGGCGTTGGAAGTGCTCGAAGGCGTGGTAATGGAGCTCGAGGACTGTGCTTTTCCATTGCTGGCTGGGGTTACGACCAGTGATCAAGCCAAAATTGCGTTTCGGGATGCGCATTTCATCCTATTGATCGGCGCCAAACCACGTGGTCCGGGGATGGAACGCCGGGATCTGCTGGAAGCGAATGCCGCCATCTTCTCCCAGCAAGGCAAGGCGATCGATGCAATGGCGAGCCGCAGCGTTCGGGTGTTGGTTGTGGGTAATCCCGCCAATACCAACGCACTGATCGTACAACGCAACGCCCCGACCATCGCCCCCCGTCGTTTCACTGCTATGACGCGGTTGGATCACAATCGAGCGCTGGCCCAGCTGGCAAGTAAGACGGGCGCCCGCGTCAATGAGTTGCGGCAGATGATTATCTGGGGAAATCATTCATCGACCCAGTATCCGGATATCAGCCAGGCTACGGTTAAAGGACGCCGTGCCAACGGCCTGGTCGATCGGCAGTGGTTGACGCAGGATTTCATACCGACCGTTCAGCAACGTGGTGCGGCCATCATCAGGGCCCGCGGCCAATCCAGCGCGGCCTCGGCGGCGAATGCCATCATTGATCACATGCGTAGTTGGATCCTGGGTACACCGGAAGACGATTGGGTAAGCATGGCGATACTCTCGGACGGCAGCTATGGGATCGCCGAAGGTCTTTTCTTTTCCTTCCCGTGCCGTTGCAGTGCTGGTAACTACCAAGTGGTAGAGGGGTTGGAAATCGATGAATTCAGTCGCACGCGTATGCTCGCTACCGAGCAGGAACTAGCAGAAGAACGCGGCGCGATCAAGCACCTGCTACCATAACAAAGCGCCTATACGGGGCTCGCTGAGTCGCGCGAATCGTGCTGTCGTGCCGCCGGCTTTGCTTGGCCGCAGCGCAAGAGCTGCGCTGCCAGCAGCGGTTTCAAAAAACGCCCCGTGTGGGATTGCGCTGCATTCGCTATATCCTCTGGCGTGCCGGTGGCCACGATTTGGCCACCACCGGTACCTCCTTCAGGGCCGAGATCAATGATCCAGTCAGCCGTTTTGATCACATCCAGGTTGTGTTCGATGACGATCACTGTATTGCCATGATCACGCAGCCGCTGCAGGATTTGCAGCAATTGATTGATGTCGTGGAAATGTAGTCCAGTGGTAGGCTCGTCCAGAATATAGAGGGTCTTACCGGTATCGCGCTTGGATAGCTCTCGCGCCAGTTTGACGCGTTGAGCCTCGCCTCCGGAGAGGGTGGTAGCGCTTTGCCCGAGCTTGATATACCCCAAGCCTACATCCACGAGTGTTTGCAGCTTGCGCTTGATAACGGGCACCGCACCGAAACAATCGAGGGCATCCGCTACGGTGAGCTGCAGAGTTTCATAGATATTGCGGCCTTTGTACTTGATCTCCAGCGTTTCGCGGTTATAGCGCCGGCCTTTGCAAATGTCGCAAGGGACGTAGATATCCGGCAGAAAATGCATCTCGACTCGGAGCATCCCGTCCCCCTGGCAAGCTTCGCAGCGCCCGCCCTTGATGTTAAAGCTGAAGCGGCCTGGACGGTAACCGCGCGAGCGGGCCTCGGCTGTTCCCGCAAAGAGCGCGCGTAGCGGTGCAAGCACTCCGGTATAAGTGGCGGGATTGGAGCGAGGCGTGCGACCGATGGGGCTCTGATCGATGTCGGTGACTTTATCGAATAGTTCCAAGTTGTCGACGCCGTCACACGGCGCCGGCGTCTCGCTAGCCCCATTGAGCTCGCGTGCTGCATAGCGGTACAGCGTATCGTTGATCAAAGTTGATTTTCCGGAACCTGAGACGCCGGTTACGCAGATCATCACTCCAGCCGGAATCTGGACGTCGATTCCGCGCAAATTATTGCCGCGGGCGTTACGTAAACGGACGGTTCGGCTTGGCTCGACGGGCTTGCGTCGGATGGGAACCTCGATGCGGCGGCGACCGCAGAGGTAATCCCCGGTAATCGATTCAAGGCTGCGCTCAATATCGGCGATGCGACCCTGTGCCACGACGCGGCCGCCGTGGGTTCCGGCACCCGGACCAATATCCACAATATGGTCTGCGGTACGAATGGCATCCTCGTCGTGCTCGACCACGATGAGTGTGTTACCGAGATCACGCAACTCCAGCAGCGTTTGCAGCAGCCGCTCATTGTCTCGTTGATGCAGACCGATCGACGGCTCGTCCAGCACGTACATCACCCCAACGAGTCCGGCTCCGATCTGGCTTGCTAGGCGAATGCGCTGGGACTCACCGGCGGAGAGGGTGTTGGCGCTGCGTGCAAGGGTTAGATATTCCAGCCCGACATTAACGAGAAACGACAGCCGCTTTTGAATTTCCTTGCTGATCGGCTCGGCGATCGCCCCTTTACTGCCGGGCAGGGCCAGCTGCTCGAAAAAGGCGAGTGCTTGACCGATAGAACACTCAGCAAGTCCCGGTAGGCTCTGTCCAGCGATGAAGACATGCCGTGCGCCGCGATTGAGGCGGGTGCCGTGGCAGTCCGGACACACGCGCAGGGTGAGGTAATGGGCAAGTTCTTCGCGGACGACGCTGGAGTCGGTCTCGCGATAGCGGCGCTGTATATTCGGGATGATGCCCTCGAAAGAGTGACGGTTGACCTTGTGCCGGCCTTGGGGTGTGCGATAGCGAAATTCGATGCATTCATCGCCGCTGCCGTAGAGTAGGATATCGCGGATTCGCTGTGGGAGGGCACCAAACGGTGTCTCGAGGCCGAAACTGTAATGATCGGCGAGATCGCTGAGCAGTTGGCTGTAATAAACGTTGCGTCGGTCCCAGCCTCGTACCGCACCGCCGGGCAGCGAGAGCTCGGGATGCTGGACGAGCCGCTCGGGATCGAAGAACTGCTGCTGCCCTAGGCCGCTGCAAAGCGCACAAGCCCCTTGCGGATTATTAAAAGAGAACAAGCGCGGCTCGAGTTCGGCCAGAGAGTACCCGCACTGGGGGCAGGCGAAGCAGGCCGAAAAAATCAGCTCATCATCCGCTGAGCCCGCCTCAAGGAGACTGAGCCGTGCGTTGCCACCCGTGAGTTCTAGGCAAGTCTCCACAGAGTCTGCGATACGCGCCGCCTGATCGGGGCGTACCCGAAACCGGTCGACTACGGCCTCGATGGTATGAACGTGCTTGGCATTGAGCCTCGGTAGCTCATCGAGCTCCATTACCTCGCCATCGATTCGGGCGCGGATAAATCCTATCCTGCGCAGCTCTTCCATGACCGCGTAATGCTCACCCTTGCGGCCCTCCACTCGCGGGGCCAGCAGCATGAGCTTGGTTCCTTCGGGAAGGCTCAGAATCTGATCGACCATCTGGCTCACCGTCTGCGCATTGAGCTCAATACCGTGCTCAGGGCAGCAGGGTGTGCCGGCCCGCGCATAGAGCAGACGTAGGTAGTCATAGATTTCGGTCACTGTGCCTACCGTGGAGCGCGGATTATGTGAGCTGGCCTTCTGTTCGATGGAAATGGCCGGTGAGAGACCCTCGATATGATCCACGTCCGGCTTCTGCATTAGGGATAAAAACTGTCTGGCATAGGCCGAGAGCGACTCGACATAGCGTCGCTGGCCCTCAGCAAAGATCGTGTCGAAGGCAAGCGAAGACTTGCCCGAGCCCGAGATGCCGGTGATTACAGTGAGCCGGTCGCGAGGCAGCTCGAGATCGATGCTGCACAGGTTGTGAGTCCGCGCGCCTTGGATTCGAATGGTGTCCATAAATACA
This sequence comes from Nitrococcus mobilis Nb-231, assembly GCF_000153205.1. Lineage (GTDB taxonomy): Bacteria > Pseudomonadota > Gammaproteobacteria > Nitrococcales > Nitrococcaceae > Nitrococcus > Nitrococcus mobilis. Next base: position 1,641,050 of record NZ_CH672427.1, on the reverse strand, counting down.
GAGCCTGTTAGTGCTGATCTTTGCGTTACCCCTCGTGCCGAGGACTAAGAGGGCTTCATGGGGCGAGTTTGGGGTCCGAAGGACAACCTGTTACTATACGCCAGCAGCGAAGCCCGTCTCATCTCCATAGCCCAGATAGTGTCCGAACGACCTTGAGCTCCAAAAAACCTCGGTCAAGTGATCCGATGACGAGCGCCGAGCGCCGAGCGTCGCTCGGTCTCGCCTCGATTTTTGGTCTGCGTATGCTCGGGTTGTTTTTTATTATGCCCGTGTTCACGCTCTACGCGGACCAGCTTACCTCGGCCACGCCGACCCTGATTGGCCTTGCCCTGGGCGCTTACGGCCTGACCCAGGCCATTTTTCAGGTACCGATGGGTATGGCTTCGGATCGGATCGGGCGCAAGCCGATTATCATCGGCGGATTGCTGATATTCGCATTGGGCAGCGTGGTGGCCGCGCTGTCCACGAGCATCTACGGTGTGATCCTGGGTCGAGCTTTGCAGGGTTGCGGCGCCATTGCCGCAGCGGTCATGGCGCTGGCGGCCGATGCCACGCGCGCGAGCCAGCGTACCAAGATCATGGCCTTCCTCGGGATCAGCGTAGGTGCGGCATTCATGCTGGCGCTCGTTATCGCACCCACGGTAGCTTATTACCTTGGACTGACGGGGATCTTCTGGTGTACGGCCGCGCTTGCACTGCTGTCCATGGTACTGCTCTACTTGTTCGTTCCCGGTCATTACGAGCATACCCATGATCGCGAGATTCGCCCGGGTTCCTTCGGTCGAGCATTGCGGCATCCAGATCTGATTCGGCTCGATTTGAGTGTGCTTGCCTTACACTTGATTCTTACCGCCAGCTTCGTAGTTCTGCCGGTAGTCATACAAAACAGCATCCATTTATCGCCTCCCGAGCACTGGAAGCTCTATGTCCCGGTGATGCTGATCTCGGCCGCTTTGCTCTTCCCGGCCGTGAGCGTAGGCGAGGCTAAGGGTATGATGCACCGTTTGATCGCAGCGATGGTTGCGGTGCTGGTCGTTGGAACACTGGCGTTAGGAGATGCGATCCACGTTGCGCCGTGGGCGGTCGTCGTGGGGTTGATCGTCTATTTCACCGCCTTCAATATCTTGGAGTCCAGTCTCCCTTCGTTGGTCTCCCGTTTCGCGCCGGCGGATGCCAAGGGGGCGGCACTGGGAGTCTTTTCCACCTGCCAATTCATCGGCGCGTTTCTCGGGGGTGTGCTGGGCGGGGCGGTTTATGGGCGTTTCGGTGTTGACGGGACGTTCCAATTCTGTGCTGTGGTAGCGGGTTTGTGGTTTCTGGTGGTGTTGGGATTGCGCTCGCCTGGGCAGAACCAGGCCGAGAACAGCGAATATCATAGCGCTTGAGCCTACGTGCAGGATGATACGTTGCGGCGCTTCGCCAATAAGCAATCCTGTCGATGGCAATGCTTGCCAACCTCCGTTTGTGGGGCGTTGTTGCGCCTCTACCCTGCGGTCGCGGGCGAGGTGTTTTTGCGGCTAACACGAAGTGCCCGCTTTTCAGTGGATTTAGTTCTTACTTAGGAAAGGGATATGACCGATCTCATCGCGCCTCATGGGGGCCAGCTAAAGATACTGTATCTTCCGTCCGCCGACGCGGCCGAGGAGAAGGTACGAGCCGTTGACTACGTCAGCTGGGATCTAACGCAACGCCAGCTTTGTGATATCGAATTGCTGCTCAATGGTGGCTTCTCGCCACTGGAAGGCTTCCTCGACCGTGCCGACTACGAGCGCGTGGTTGAGGAGATGCGACTAGCCGACGGTACATTGTGGCCCATCCCCATCACCTTGGATGTTACGCGCGAGTTCGCCGAAGGTCTCGCAGTGGGGGATAAGGTGGCTCTGCGCGATCCTGAAGGCCTGTTGATCGCGGTTTTGGACGTGGCTGAGATTTGGGAACCTGATCGGCGCGCCGAGGGGCTCGGGGTCTTCGGTACCGATGATGCGGCTCATCCCGGTGTGCATTATCTCTTTCACCAGGCGCATCCGGTCTGCCTTGGGGGGCGATTGCATGGTCTCAGTGAGCCGGTGCATTACGATTTCAACCATCTGCGAATGACCCCCGAGCAGCTGCGTGAGCGTTTCGCTAAAGCAGGTTGGCGCCGGGTAGTGGCTTTCCAGACACGCAATCCCATGCATCGGGCGCATGTTGAGCTGACCTTCCGTGCCGCCAAACAGGTGGAAGCGAACCTTCTGATCAACCCGGTGGTCGGCATGACCAAGCCTGGCGATGTGGATCATTTCTCCCGCGTGCGTTGCTACGAGCACGTTCTTAAAAAATATCCGGAGCAAACGACGATGCTCTCGTTGCTGCCACTGGCCATGCGTATGGGTGGGCCGCGGGAGGCTATGTGGCACGCCCTGATCCGCAAGAACCACGGTTGCACCCACTTCATTATTGGTCGGGACCACGCCGGGCCAGGCAGTAATAGCAACGGCGAGAGTTTCTACGGGCCTTACGAGGCGCAGGAGTTGGTCGAGCGCTATAGCGATGAGATCGGCATCGAGGTCGTGCCGTTTCGGATGATGGTCTACGTCAAGCAACGGGCCGAGTATGCGCCGGTCACGGAGGTCCACGACGATGAGAGCGTGCTGAACATCTCCGGTACCGAATTCCGTCGACGGATGCGTGAGGGATTGGAGATCCCCGAGTGGTTCGGTTATCGGGAAGTAGTCGAGGAGTTGCGAAGAACCTATCCGCCGAAGTCGAAACAAGGCTTTACCATCTTCTTCACCGGACTGTCCGGCTCCGGAAAATCCACCATCGCCAACGCCGTTATGGTCAAGCTCATGGAACTGGGCGGCCGCCGGGTCACTTTGCTGGACGGCGATCTCGTGCGTAAGCACCTATCCAGCGAGCTCGGCTTCTCCAAGGAGCACCGCGACCTCAATATCAAACGCATCGGCTTCGTAGCCGGCGAGATCACCAAAAACGGTGGCGTCGCCCTGTGCGCGCCCATTGCGCCCTATACCGAGACTCGCCGGAGTGTGCGCCAAATGGTGGAGGAAACTGGCGGCGGTTTTCTTGAGATCCATATTGCCACACCTTTGGAAGAATGCGAGCGCCGCGACCGCAAGGGCTTATACGCTAAGGCCCGGGCTGGCCTGATCAAGAACTTCACCGGCATCGACGATCCTTATGAAGTGCCGGAGAATCCAGAGTTGCGCATCGATACCACCGATTGCACGCCGGATGAAGCCGCCCAACAGATCATTCTCAAGCTGGAGCACACCGGTTACATCAGTCTGCGGTGACTGCTGTCTGGGCAGCCTAAGGGCTGCTAGAGCGTGGAGTTCGGGCCTGCGTGCCGTACTTGACGGCTTGTTTCGGACCCGGCTTTGGCAGGCGCGCGGCGGCTGCGCTGCACGGTCGCCGCGGGGCTTTATCCGTGGCGTCGCACGGGGGATCGATAGGGAGGCTCACTCATGCCCGGAACGCGTCATGGCGCGGTACGCGATCTACGATCCTTCACCGATGCGCACGCGGCGGTTGCCTATATCACCGAGCTCTACGAGGGTGCGGTGGGGCGTATCCGGCAACGGTATCAACAGTTCGTTGCGGGCAACCACACTGCGCAGCCGACGTTGGATGCCTGTTATCCGTACATCGGCATCGAGGTTGGGGTCGAACATTTGGTGACGGTTGCCCGACCGGCCTACGGCAGCCTGCGTAATCCGGGGGTGCACGGTACCACACTGACACGCCCTGACCTGTTTGCCGGCTACTACCGCGAGCAGATCGAGTTGTTGCTCAAGCATCATCGGGTGCCGGTACAAATCGGTGTGAGCCGCCAAGCGATCCCGTTGCCGTTCGTAATCGAGGAGGCGACAGCCGATCTCGATCGTGAGCAACTGCGGGCTATGGAGTCGGTGTTCTATCTGCCCAATCTGGGCCAAATCGACGACGCCATCGCCAATGGCACTTACCGCACACCGTCCGGGCACCCCTATCCGTTGGCGCTGTTCCCAGCGCAGCGCGCGGATCTCGCTCTGCAACGCCTGTATCATTACACGGGTACCGACCCGTCCCATTTCCAGGGCTTTGTGCTGTTCACCAATTACCAGCGCTACGTGGACGATTTCATCGCCTACGGCCGTCAGCAGGTCGAGCAGGGCTGCGAGTATGCCGCTTTTGTCGAGCCAGGCGATGTGATAACACCCAACCCGCGGTTCAGCCAGGGTCGGGCACGGGGCCGGCCGGCGGCTCACCTGCCGCCCATGCCGGCGTATCACTTGGTGAGCGAGGATCGACTCGGCATCACGCTCATTAATATCGGCTTCGGTCCTTCCAATGCCAAGACCGTGACCGATCATTTGGCCGTGCTGCGCCCGCACGGCTGGCTCATGGTCGGCCACTGTGGGGGGCTGCGCCGATCGCAGCAGCTTGGCGATTATGTCCTCGCTCACGCCTATATCCGCGAGGATCATGTGCTCGATCAGGACCTGCCGTTGTGGGTGCCGTTGCCTACGATCGCCGAGGTTCAGGTTGCACTGCAGAGCGCGGTGGTGCAGATAACGGGTTTGACGGGCGTCGATGTCAAAACCCGGCTGCGTACCGGTACCGTGGCGACGACGGACAATCGCAATTGGGAGTTTCGCTATGAGGAGCTCTACGAGCGCTTCAGCCAGTCGCGGGCAATCGCGGTGGACATGGAAAGTGCCACCATCGCGGCGAACGGTTTCCGGCTGCGAGTGCCGTATGGCACACTGTTATGTGTCTCCGACAAACCCATGCACGGCGAGCTCAAGCTACGCAGTATGGCCAACGCCTTCTATCGCACGCGCATCAACCAGCATCTTTCCATCGGCCTGGAGACCATCCGCATCCTCAAAGAGGGGGGAGTGGATGCGCTGCATTCACGCAAGTTGCGCAGCTTCGACGAGCCGGCCTTCCGGTAGCCTCGCACCCCGAACGGTAAAGCACACCGAGCCGCCGTCGCAAAGATAGACATCGACTTCTCCCATTTTGCCACGCGCGGTATGCTCCCTCTTGGCTCGGATGGTTGATCGGCGCAGGATCGGAGAATGATGCATCATGGACCATGCCGCTTTCATGCGACGCGCCATCGATCTTTCCTATGAGAAAATGATCGCCGGCATCGGTGGACCTTTTGGGGCAGTCATCGTGCACGATGGTTGCGTGGTCGCAGAGGGATGGAATCGGGTCTGGAGCGCTATGGACCCGACCGCCCATGCTGAGGTGGTTGCCATTCGTCGGGCTTGCCGAATCCTTGAGACCTATCAACTGGCGGATTGTTCGATCTACACTAGCTGCGAGCCCTGCCCCATGTGCCTGGGAGCGATCTACTGGGCTCGATTGCAGGTTATCTATTACGCCAATACCCGCGACGATGCGGCCGCGATTGGCTTTGATGACAGCTTCGTCTACGACGAACTCGCATTGCCACTGAATCAGCGGCGCATCCCGACCCGGCGGCTGTTGGGCAACGAGGCCATGGCGGTGTTTCGTGTGTGGCAAGAGAAAGCCGACAAGAAATTGTATTGAGGGCAGGCAAAAGATTCGTCCGCAAGCAGCGTCGGCATCGGTGCACGAGCGGTCGAGTGATGCGCCGCATACTAATACTACAGTTGTAAATAAATACGCTATACTTCGTTATCAGATAGTTGAACGAAGTGGCGGTAGAGATGAACCATTTCCTGACGCTGGAGGGTTTGCGTGAGCAGGCGGGCGCTTGGGAAGCGGAGCTGGGTAGCTGGGTAGGGCAACTGGGTGGCCATGTCAAGCGTGCCGAAGCCCGTGAGCGGGTGGGGGCCTACCTGCGGGGGCTGCTGGGCGAGGTTGAGCGTCGTAATAGCTGGCAGTTATCCGAATACCAGGGTGAAGCCCATCCGTATGGATTTCAGCACTTGCTCAACCGTGCCCGCTGGGACGAGCAAGGCGTGCGCGATGCCGTGCGGCAGCGCGTCTACGAGGCCCTGAAGGATGCCGCCGGGGTGCTGGTGGTGGATGAGACGGGGTTTATAAAAAAGGGCATACACTCGGCGGGAGTGAAACGCCAGTACAGCGGTACGGCGGGTCGGATCGAGAACGCTCAGATCGGTGTATTTCTCGGTTATGCCAGTTGTTGGGGCCAGGGGCTACTGGATCGTGCGCTGTTTGTGCCGCGGGAGTGGTCGGAGGATCGTGCGCGTTGCCGCCGGGCGGGTATACCGGACGAGGTGGTTCATCAGCCCAAGACGGAATTGGCCCGGCAGATGTTGGTGCGTGCCTTGGACAGCGGGGTAAGCGCCCGTTGGGTCACAGCCGATGCGCTCTACGGCGATGATTTTCGACTGCGGTGGATGCTGGAGGAGCGCGGCCAAGGGTATGTGCTGGCCGTCAGCCGCAAAGCCTATGTTTGGCAGGGCTGTAAACAACGCAAGGTGGGGAAGCTGTTGGAGGCCTTGAGGGGCGATGCGCAGGCGCGCTGGTCACGGCTCAGTGCCGGGGCCGGTAGTCAGGGTCCCCGGGAGTACGACTGGACCTGCTTAGCGGTCAACCCGCCGCCGTTCGAAGGCTGGCAGCGGGCGGTACTGGTCCGCCGCAGCTTGGACGCCGAGCAGGAGATGCAGGCGTTTTTCATTTTTGCTTCGAACGGAACGGAGCTGGCGGATTTGGCCTTGGCGGCCGGAGCACGGTGGAACATCGAGCGCTGCTTTCAGGAGAGCAAGTCACAGCTGGGACTGGATCAGTACGAGGTGCGCACCTGGACGGGCTGGCACCGGCATATCACTTTGGTGATGGCGGCTTATGCTCTGCTGGTCACGCTGCGGCGGCACCAGTTGAAAAAAAACCTGCTGCTCAGCCTGGGCGGCCAATGCCCGTGGTCCTCTCTCTGGCCGAGCTGCGACGGTGGCTGTGTCTCACTCCCATCGCCTGGCGACGCGGAGGGCCTGAACAGGCGTTACAGTGGTGCCGCTGGCGTTGGCTACACCAACGCCTCGCTCAGTTCTACCACTGGGTGAGACGGCAGCGAATTGCGGGGATCATCCTCGAGATGTCCGTCGATGATTATTTGCAACTGTAGTACTAAGGGAGAATATTCGTTGTGGCCCGAGCTAAGAGCCATGAACGGGGGCAGGCCCTCGATGCGTTCATCGAAGCCATGCCGAAAGTCGAGCTGCATTTGCACATCGAGGGGACGTTGGAACCGGAAAGCGTGTTCCGCTTCGCTCGACGCAACGGCCTATCGCTTGACTTCGACAGTGTCGAGGCGCTGCGGCGAGCCTATGAATTCCAGAATCTGCAGTCGTTTCTGGATCTGTACAACGCGACTATGGGGGTGCTGTGCACGGAGGAGGATTTCTATGATCTCACGTGGGACTACCTGGCGCGGGTCGCTCGGCAAAATGTAGTCCATACGGAGATTTTTTTCGATCCTCAGGGGCACACTTGTCGCGGCATTCCGTTTGCGAGCGTGGTTGGCGGGATCACCCGAGCCCTGGCGGCCGGGCAGCAACGCTTCGGGATCAGTTCGCGGCTCATTCTCTGCTTTTGGCGCCATTTGAGCGAGGCGGAGGCGTTGGCCACCTGGGAGCAGGCTCAACCGCACCTCGGTTGCTTCGCGGCTGTCGGGTTGGATTCCAGCGAAGTGGGCAATCCGCCCGAGAAGTTTCGGCGAGTCTATGCCAAGGCGCGTGCCGCGGGTCTGAAGGCCGTGGCCCATGCCGGCGAGGAGGGCGGGCCCGATTATATCTGGGGCGCCCTGGATGCCCTTGGTGTCGAGCGCATCGACCACGGGGTGCGCTGCCTTGAGGATGGGCAACTGGTCGAGCGCTTGGTCCGGGAGGAAATCCCGCTCACGGTTTGTCCACTGTCGAATGTGCGTCTACGCGTGGTCAAAAATCTGGGCTCGCACAGCCTGTCTCGAATGTTGGCGCTGGGTCTGCGCGTTTGCGTCAACTCGGACGATCCCGCCTACTTCGGCGGGTATATAACTGAGAATTTTCTCGCCGTGCGCAAAGCGCTGGAACTGGTCCCGGCCCAGGTGCTCACACTGGGGCGCAACGCGATCGACGCGAGCTTTCTCGATGCGGATGAGAAGACGGTGCTGCACGAGCGGTTGGAAGCGGTGGCGGCGGAGCATGGCTTCGGCCTTGGCGAATGAGCTGCATTTGACTGACGGGGTTCTCCGCTGTGGCGTCGAGCGGCCAATAGGGCTGGCGTGTTTTGTTATGCGGAGAATCGCTCCGGTGAACCGGTTTCGATAACGATGTCGTGACAGGTCTGAGAGCGAGATCATCCACGATTTGCACGTTTTAGGGGAGGACTGGCATGGCCAGGGGCATCAATAAGGTCATTTTAATTGGTAATCTCGGAGCGGATCCGGAGGTTCGTTACAGTCCCAGTGGCAGCGCCGTGACCAATGCGCGGCTTGCCACCACGGATGCTTGGCGGGATCGCCAGAGCGGCGAGCAGCAGGAGCGCACCGAATGGCACCGGATCGTCTTTTTCGGCCGCTTGGCCGAGATTGCGGGTGAATACCTGCGCAAGGGTGCCAAGGTTTATATAGAAGGCCGCCTGCAGACCCGTAAGTGGCAAGGGCAGGACGGTCAGGATCGCTACACCACCGAGATCGTAGCGAGTGAGATGCAGATGCTCGACAGTCGCACCGAGGCATCCTCGAGCGAGCGCCCGCGTGGTGGAGATTATCAGCCGCGTGAACCCAAGCCGCAGGCGGCGCCGCAAGAGGATTTCGATGACGATATCCCATTTTAGAAAAAACTAGGATTGGGTGATGCGGGTATCATTGAGCAGCAGCGATTCCCGGCCAATTTTTATATAACTATTTGAAATATATATATTTATTGTTTCTGGGTTTGTAAAAAGCTCAATAAAAATATGCTTTTAAATCAGTTTGTTAAGCGTTGACCGGGAATTGCTGATTGGGCGAAAACCCTACCGGTGTGTGAACTTTAATACCCGCAAGTGATCTGTTGAGTGTGGAGTTTAAGCGCGATGGGGAATATCAGAGTCGGGGTGGCAAACTTCAGCGCCTACAATGGCGCCAATTAGGAGAACGGCATAGATGGCGATTCGTCTTGAGAAAGGTCAGCGGATCTCGCTCGCTAAAGAGGCGGGGACAAGTCTTGCACAAGTGTTTTTAGGTTTGGGGTGGGGGCGTCGGACGAAGAAGGGGCTGTTCGGTACGAAGGAAGTCGATGTCGATCTCGACGCCTCTTGCCTTATGTTCGAGGCCAACGGCCAGCTCGTCGACCAGGTTTGGTTTCGCCAACTGCGTAGCAAGTGCCAAACCGTTCAGCACAGTGGTGATGACCGTTCCGGCGGTGGTCAGGCCGACGACGACAACGAACGTATCCAAGTCGACCTGAAGAATTTGCCGGCCAACGTCCAGCAACTCGTTTTCACGGTCAATTCGTTTTTGGCCGACAGCTTCAAGGGCATTCCCAACGCCTTCTGCCGCTTATTCGATGTGGACGGAAAGAAGGAGATTGCTCGGTTCAATCTCTCGCTCGATGGCGGCGAACACACTGGTCTGGTTATGGCCAAGCTCTCGCGCCAGTCGGGTGAATGGGAGATGCAGGCGGTGGGCGCCTACGGCGAGGGTCGTACGTTCGACAAACTGATGCCCGTCATCGCGCAGCATCTCTAAGCGTTAATTGGTTGCGGAACCGTCACGGGGGGGACTATGAACCTACAGCCCGGTCAGAATACGGCGCTGAGCGAGCTGAGTGTATGCGCGGAACTGTCGTGGACCCCAGCGGCCACGGCACTTGAGCTTGATCCGAGTGCCTTCCTTCTTACCAGTACCGGCAAGGTTGCAGGCGATGAGGGCTTCGTTTTCTACGGGCAGCCCAAATCAGCGGACGGCGCTGTGGTGTTGGATGCCGCTCGGCGCGAGTTTTTACTCGAGCTGAAGCGGCTGTCGGCCGGCATCGAGAAAGTGGTGATCGCGCTCACGATCGACCAAGGGCAGAAGCGGGGGCAGCGATTTGGTGACTTAAGTGAGGTAAAGCTTACGGTCACTGGTGCTGGCGAGCCCCTCGTTTTTCCGCTTGCGGCCTCGGGGATGAGCGAAGTCGCGCTTATCATCGGCGAGTTCTACAAGCGCAATGGTCAATGGAAGTTCCGTGCCGTTGGCCAAGGGTTCAACGGCGGACTCGGTCCGCTGGCGACTCACTATGGTGTTGAGGTCAAAGACGACCCCGAGCAAGCCGAGCCCTCTACCAGCCCGCCGTCACATTCGGCGACGCCGACCCCATCAACCACAGCGTCTTCAGCGCCAGTGAATCTCAACAAGATCACGCTGGAGAAGAAAAAACCGGTTTCGCTCACCAAGGAGAGTGGCCAATACGGTCGAATTATCGTCAACCTCAACTGGACGAAAGGTAAGGGTGGCGGCGGGTTTTTCAGCCGCAACAAGGGTATCGACCTTGATCTTGGCTGCTTTGTCGAACTCCAAAGCGGCGCTAAGGACGTGGTCCAGGCGCTCGGCAACACCTTCGGCGCTTACGACTCCAAGCCGTACGCGCACCTGCTCGCCGATGATCGTACCGGGGAGGCCAGTCAAGGCGAGTTTCTGCACATCAACGGCGACCAATGGTCGCAGCTGCGTCGGGTCCTTGTCTACGCTTTTATCTATGAGGGCGCGCCGAACTGGGCCGCCGCCGATGCGGTAATCACGATCAAGGCTCCCGATCAGCCGGAACTCGTCGTGCGTCTCGACAGCCACAGCAGCAGCGAAGGCATGTGCGCCGTAGCTATGCTCGAGAACGACGGCGGCAAAATCAAAGTTAGTAAACTCATCGATTATTATCGTGGCCATCGTTTTATGGATGAAGCCTACGGCTGGGGCTTTAGCTGGCGCGCCGGGCGCAAGTAGTCGCGTACCATTTCTACGGAGTAAACGCTTATGGCACTCAATTGGCTCAAGGGCAAGTTCAACGAAGTTTCCAAGTCCCTGAAAGGTGAAGTCACCAAAATCCGCAACCAAACCTTCCTCGAAGGCGTGGTTGCCGGTTGCGCATTAGTGGCCTATGCCGATGGCATCGTCAAGCCCGAGGAAAAGCAGAAAATGATGGGCTTCATGCGTAACAACGACATCATGTCCGTGTTCAAGACCGAGGACATCATCAAGCTGTTCGAGAAGTTCTCCAGCCGCTTCGAGTTCGATCGCCAGATCGGCGAGATAGACGCTTTTGCGGCGATCGCCAAGGTGAAAAGCAAACCGGATCAAGCGCGCCTGCTGGTGCGCGTGTGCTGCGCGATCGCCAGCTCCGATGGCGATTTCGATGAACAGGAGAAGCAGGCGGTTCGCAAGGTCTGCAACGAACTCGGGCTCGACCCAGCGGATTTCGATCTGTAAGGCACCGCAATACGGTATCTATCGGGTGTACCGAGTCAGTGTCTCGGCTCGCCGGTGGGCTCGATATTCTCGATAAGATAGGCCGTTTTCAACATTGCATCATGAGGCGGCAGACGAGGAATCAGCTGCAATGAGTCATTTTGGTTTTCCGCTCGAGACGGTGGTGATCTTCTTCGCCGTGATCGGGCTCTCGGTCTACGCCGATCTGTTCGCGCATCGCAAGAGCCAGGAGATCACGCTCAAGGATGCGAGTCTTTGGTCAGTATTTTGGATCGGTTTGGCACTTGCTTTCTATGTTTATCTCGCCATTCGCTTCCAACAGAAGTGGGCCGACATGTACCTCACCGGCTACGTGCTGGAGAAGACGCTCTCGGTCGACAACCTGATGGTGTTCATGGCGATTTTCGCAAGTTTCGGCATCAAGGGTGCGCTGCAGCACCGGATCCTTTATTGGGGCATTATCGGCGCGCTGCTCTTCCGCGCGGTCTTCATATTGCTTGGTACCAGCCTTTTCCAAGCCAGCGCGTGGGTCGGTTTCGTGTTTGCGGCGATCGTTGCTTGGAGTGGCTGGAAGATGCTCACCTCGGGCGGTGCTGATGAGGATATCGAGGACTATTCTGATCACTGGTCGGTGCGCCTGGCGAAACGGGTCGTGCCGGTGTTTCCGCGCTTGCATCTGGAGAAGTTTTTCATTACCCGCAAGATCGTCGAGGACCTGCAGGGCCAGGATCCGTCGATCAAGGTTCAGGGCCGAGGTCGTGCAGCGGCAGCCTACTTTGCAACGCCGGCTTTTCTGTGTCTGATAGCAATCGAGACCTCGGATGTGATGTTTGCCTTCGATTCGGTGCCGGCGGTAATCGCAGTTACCCGAGAACCGCTGTTGGTCTATGCGGCGATGATCTTCGCCATTCTGGGTCTGCGCAGTCTTTATTTCGTGCTTTCAGCACTGACTAAGTATCTCGTGCATTTGGAGAAGGCGGTCATCGGGCTGCTGTTCTTTATCGCGGCCAAACTCGCGTTGGAGAGCTACAATCACATCTTCGGCAATATCGGCTTCGAGATCGGTCCGAACTTAAGCTTAATGATCGTGCTCGGGACCCTGGCCGTAGGGGTTATTGCTTCCTTCATTTTTCCCGAGAAGGGCAAGGCGAGTGAGGACGGCTGCGTCTGAGGGGTATGAGTAGCCCCTGCTCGCGGCGAACAGCCCGCCGGCAAGCGCCGCCTTGCACTGGCATAGGGCGCTATAAATGCTAAATAGGGCAACTCTCTACACTAGAGGCAATAGCGATTAAGGAGTACAGCAATGGCAGTTAGCCTACAGAAAGGTGGCAATGTTTCCCTGTCCAAGGAAGCCCCAGGTCTTACCGACGTCAGTGTCGGTCTCGGTTGGGACGTTCGTACCACCGACGGCAAGGACTTCGACCTCGATGCCAGCGCGCTCATCGTTGGCGAGAACGGCAAGGTTCTCTCGGACGGTCACTTCGTTTTCTACAACAACAAGCAGGACCCATCCGGTGCCGTGGCGCATCAAGGCGATAACCTCACCGGCGAAGGCGAGGGAGATGACGAGGTCGTCAAGGTGGCACTGAACACGGTGCCGGCCGAGGCGAAAAAGGTCGTGTTCGTGGTCACCATCCACGAGGCCGACACGCGAGGCCAGAACTTCGGTATGGTCTCCAATGCTTTCATACGCGTCGTCAACGATGCCGGTGACAAGGAAATCGCCCGTTTTGATCTCTCCGAGGATTACTCCACCGAGACGGCAATGATCTTCGCCGAGCTTTATCGGCACAACGACGAGTGGAAGTTCAAGGCAATCGGTCAGGGTTACGCGGGTGGCCTGGGCGCGGTTGCTCGCGACTACGGCGTCAACATCTGAGCTTTGGCGCTAACCCATTCGACACTGGGGTGCCAGGCACCCCAGTGTCGATTCAAGGCCTATTCCTACAGCGCGGATCAAACCCAATTATGTCCGGGGTGGATCGACAAGAATAATTATGAAATGGGGGTAGAGGGTGCGCTACGAGATCGATCTAGCGTGCGGCCGCCTGAGTATCGATACTACGAAAGAGGCGCTGCCACTCGAGGAACTGCTGGGTTTTGCTACGCGGCGCAATCCAAAGCGAGGTTTTCTCTTTGTATCAAAGGTGCTGGGCAAACACGTTCCGTGCCGACCGAGCCGTATGCGAGCCATCTACGATTTGTTGATAGAGCCGTTGTGCGCGATGCCAACTCCGATACTGGTGATGGGAATGGCGGAAACGGCTACCGGCCTGGGTGGTGGCATAGCCGATAGTTTGGCTGCGCAGCGGGCCGGCGCAGACAGCGTAATTTACCAACACACCACGCGCCATACGGTGCCAGCGACGGAACTCGCGCGTTTTGACGAGGTGCACAGCCATGCGCCTGATCATATCGTTTACGCGCCGCAGCCGGTGCTCGCACACGATTATCACAATGCGCAGACCCTAGTGCTAGTCGATGACGAGATCACTACCGGACGTACTTTGACGCGGCTCGCCGAAACGATGATTCGGCACCTGCCGAGGCTACAGCACATCGTTTTTGCCTCCATCGTCAACTGGCTTGATGCCGATGCACGTACGAGCGCGATCGCTCAGCGCCTACGTCTGTCGCCGAGCTTTGCGAACGTGCTCGAAGGCGGTTTCAGCTTTGTGCGTAATCCGAGGTTTCACGCCGAGTTGCCTGGACAGTTGACTGCACAGCGCGAGGTCGAGGTGCGGGCTGACATCGGACGCCGCGGCCTTCGTATGGGTTGTTGGGAACATAAGCTCGTTCCCCCAACGGCGGCGCTCGATCGCCAGCGCCCCGTGTATGTGATCGGAACCGGTGAGCTCGGTTATCAGCCCTTTCTACTCGCAGAACAGCTCGAACGCCAAGGCTTTGATGTTTACTACCAAAGCAGCACCCGCTCACCGATCGCGCCGGGCGGCGCGATTGCGAGTTCAATCTCATTCGAGGACGAACACGGTGAGGGCGTGACCAGTTATCTCCACAACCCGCCGCCGACAACGGCTCAAGTGCTGGTGGTCTACGAAGCGCCACACTGCGCCTATAATCACACTCTGTCCGAGCAGTTGAATGCGATACCGGTGATCCTGCCAGGATTCGACCGGAGGGTAAGCGCGTGACCCGTCCGGTCTATGTCTTTACTGATCTCGATGACACACTTTTCCAGGTCCGAGACAAGTGTGGGAACGCCGCGGTGCATGAAGCGGCCTACGACAAGGCCGGCCAGGCGCTGTCCTTTCACACCGAAGAACAGCTCACGCTACTCGCTCTGTTTAAGACGGCAACACTCATCCCCGTGACCGGCCGTAACCTCGCGGCGCTCAAGCGAGTTCGCTCGATGGAATTCCCCTGGGTACGGATTACCAGCCATGGAGCGTTGGTGTGCGGGGCGGATGAGCGGTTGCTGCCAGCATGGGAGCGGGTGCTCGAGACCGAGTTGCCGAAGTGGTCGGCACGGTTTGCGCAAGCGCTGGCTTACGCACATGAGCACATCAAGGCCGCAAATCTGCCGCTACGAGCCAAAGTCATTCATGATCGGGACATCCCGGTCTACGTCTCGATCAAAGGCGAGCGTAGCGCAATCGCTCTCATGGCGAAGATCGTCCAGCCATTCTGGCGCGAAGGCACGATCCATCGCAACGGCCGCAATATGGCGTTGCTGCCGCCGTTTGCCTGCAAGGCGCGGGCAGTCGAACACGTGATGGGGCTTATTTGCGAGGATGCTTCGGTCCCGCCGTTGTTTATCGGTCTGGGCGACAGCCTCACCGATCTGCCCTTTCTCAAGCTGTGCCACTTTGCGCTCACTCCGCAAGGCAGCCAGATTCATCGGGGTGCATGGGTATGAGTATGCGGCGCACCGACTTTGTAACCGATATCAGTAAGCCCATTACCGGCAGCTATCGTGCGAGTGATTGCCAGTTTTTACTGAGGCCGATAGAAGCCTGTTTTACCGACGTAATCGAGAAAGAGCGGATGATCCAGAGTGGCAAGCGCCACTATTCGGAGATGATCAGCCGGGAGTGGGCGCCGCCCGAGCGGTACCGTGCGCTATTCAAGAGTCTGACTGCGCGCTACAAGGCGAGGCTCGCCACCGAGATTTTGGTTCTGGCGCAGTACATCGTCGCCACGCGGCCGGCACCGATCACCATTGTTTCGCTCGCACGGGCCGGCACACCGTTTGGTGCATTGCTGCAGCGGGCACTGACCGAGGTGTTTACAGTTGACTCGACTCACTATTCGATCTCGATCATTCGCGATCGCGGGATCGACACTGAGGCTCTGCGCTATATCCTACGCGTTGCGCGGCGTCCGGCTGCAGGCGTGCTCTTCGCCGATGCCTGGACCGCAAAAGGTGTGATCACGCGCGAGTTCAAGGCAGCGATCAAGGCCTGGAACCTGCGGGAATCAGAGCAACTCTCGGATGAGTTGTACGTGATCTCGGATATCGGGGGCACGGCGGATGTCGCGGCGACCGACGAGGATTACGCGATTCCCTCAGGCATCCTCAATGCCACGGTCTCGGGGCTGATTTCCCGCTCCATTCTCAACGAGGAGGTTGGCGAGTGCGGGTTCCATGGCTGTGTTGTCTATGATGACCTGCGCGGCCACGATCTGACCAATTGGTTTCTGGATGAAATAAGCACAGCGTTCGCTGGTGCGGCGAGCGGTTACCCGCTGCGCTTTGTTGCCAAGGAAGATCGGGCGGCCCGTTCCCGAGCCTGGGTTGCATGTTGGATGGCGCGCTATGGCGTCAAAGACGTCAATTACATTAAGCCGGGAATCGCAGAGGCGACTCGGGTGATGTTGCGCCGGGTTCCAGGACGGTTGCTGCTGCGCGATCCGACAAGTTCCGATGTCGAGCACTTGCGAGTGCTGGCCGAGGAGAAAAGCATTCCGATCGACATCGAGCCGGAAATGCCTTTCAATGCAGCCGCCTTTATCAAGGTTACATAACAACAACGAGTTCGAAACCCATCATGACCGATCGTAAGGCGCAGTTTGCGGCCACGGTACGCGCCAGGGAGGCTGGCGAGACGTCCGGGCCCCACTATATGGGCTTGGGGGCTACTCTTTATATGCCCGCTACACGCGAAGATTTGGTGCCGCTGCTCAACCAGAAGAAGCTCTGCGGTCTTCGCTCGCTCGTAGTTTGCACGGAAGATGCCGTTCCCGAGAACAAACTTGCCGCGGCGCTGGGCAACCTCGATGCCACCCTCGATCGTCTTTCGCCGGCCTCGTTGATGCGTTTCGTGCGGCCGCGTAATCCTAAGGTGCTTGGTGAGATCATGCGCATGCCGGGTATCAATGCAATCGACGGCCTGGTGCTGCCCAAGGTCGATGAGACCAATATCATCGCCTATGCCGAGACGGTGGCTAAGACGCCCTGGCTTGCGCTGATGCCGACGATCGAGACGGCCGTGGCTTTCGATCGTGGCCGCCTGGAACGGTTGCGAGATTCCCTTGCGCTGCTTATTAATCCGGTACTTTGCCTGCGCATCGGCGGGAACGACCTTTTGCAATGCCTAGGACTCAAGCGGCCCAAGCACATGACGGTTTACGACACGCCGTTGCGCACGGTCATCAACGATATCATCGTGACTTTCCGGCCGGCCGGCTATGAGCTGTCCTCGCCGGTGTTCGAACACCTCGACAGCTGGCAGACCCTAGAGCGCGAGGTTGCAATGGATATCATGTATGGACTGTGGGCGAAGACGGCGATCCATCCCACTCAGGTCGGCATGATCGAGACGGCCTACCGGGTGAGCGAGCAAGAGTACGCGCTGGCCGAGAAGATTCTTGGGCGGGATGCACCGGCCGTCTTTAAGATGAACGGCCAGATGTGCGAGCCCACAACCCATCGCGAGTGGGCCGTGCGGGTGCGCAAGCGCGCCGAGTTCTACGGTGTGCATGGCTAAGGAGCTTTTTTGCCGGCAAAAAGAATGTATGTCTTCGGAAAATATGCCTATTAACCTTTCTCAGCCGCCAAACGGACGGGCTCATGCTCCGTGCAGGCGTCGAGCAGACATGTAGGTAGTCTGAAAATAGTTCATAGGCATGTCGGAAGAAGAATGCCGGCTAATCCAGTAGGGCGCTGGTCTCGCCGCCCGAAGGGAGTTCCAGGTCGCTGTGCCAGCGCCGTGTCGGCGTTCTTTGACAGGCAGGGGGCTATTATGGTCGTTTCCGGTAAGTGCTCGCGGCGCACCGGCGTCGATTTATCCCGAGCCGGGTCTAAAGACAACGCGTTGTTCGCTATCCCAACCTTCCGCGCGTTTTCTGCCGAGCCGAACCTCGCTCGGCACGTGCCAGTTCCGGGTGAGCTGCATGAAATCATCAGCGGGAAGCGGCTTGTTAAGCAAGTGGCCCTGCATGAAAGGGCAACCGTGGCGAAGCAGAAATGCCGCTTGATGGGGTGTTTCAACGCCTTCGGCGACCACTGCAAGATCCAGCTGGGAGGCTAATAGCAAGATGGATTTGAGCAAAGCGGTTTTGGTCGGATCCTGGCCGATGGCCGCAACGAAGCTTTGGTCTACTTTGAGCTTATCGAGTGGAAACCAGTGTAAGTAGCTGAGTGAGGCGTAACCCGTGCCGAAATCGTCAACAGCGATACGTACCCCCAGCTCCCGTAGACGCCGTAGCCCGTCGACTATCGTCTGATCCGTTCCGACCATCCGAGTCTCCGTGATCTCGAGCTCCAATCGATTGCCCGGCAGGCCGCTGGTTTCCAAAATGGATTGAACCGTCTCGGCGATTTGCCTGCCCCCGTTCGAGGACAGATGCGCGCCGGAGAGGTTGACGGCGACCTTCGGCCCGCGCGAAGGTGGGCGTTCTTGCCACTGCAAAGCGTGCTCACATGCTTTTTTGAGCACCCACTGGTCAAGCGGTATGATCAGCGCATTTTGCTCCGCCACCGGAATAAACTCGCTGGGTAAGCGCAGCCCGTGTAAAGGGTCGTGCCAACGCACCAGCGCCTCGGCGCATTCGATCGTCCCGGAGTCTGTATTGATGATGGGCTGGAAATACAGGCACAGCTGGTCGGTTTCGATAGCCCGGGCAATTTTGGCGCCGAGCATCAGCGAGTGCAGCGCCGCTGTATTCGCCTCCGCGTTGTAGAAGTGTATGTGTTGCTCATCGCCGGCTTCCGCGGCTTGATCCACAGCGGCGGCTGCGCGATCCATGAGTGCATCGATACTGTTGCCGTCATTGGGATAGAGGCTGACACCGAGCCACAGAACAGGGTGCAGTCGACGCGTGCCGATTGCTATCGGTTCTCGAAGCGCCTTGTGGAGCCGATCGAGCTCCGCCGTCATCTTGCCGACAGAGTCTACTTGCTCGAACAGTATGGCGAATTCATAGCTTTGCAGGCGTGCTACGGTTACTTTTCCTTGCGGAACCGACTGGGCGAACGAGCGCAGACGAGCAGCAACCCCGTTGAGCATGGTATCACTCGAGTGTGCTGAAGGGTGGTGATCCGCCAAGTGCCGGAAATGCTTCAGACGAACACCGCATACCGCCACGCGTTGGCCTTGAGAAGAGAGTTTCAGGGCTTGGCCGAGCTTGTCGCGTAGATGGCGCCGATTGGGAAGCCCGGTCGCTTGATCGAAGTACACCAGTTTCCGGATTTTATCGGTGGCCTCGCGATAGTGCGTGACATCTTGTAGTACCAATACTGTTAGCGGTGATCCGCCGCCGGCATCGCGCATCGTGTTGACGGTGACGTTGATCACGCGTTTATCGCCATTTCGAATGGGTAGTTCGATTTCAGTATGGACCGGCCCCGGTGGCTGGATCCTCAAAGGGTTCAGAACCACGTCCCTTAGAGGTAACACCGCGTCCACGGTTTTACCCAACAGTGCATCGTGATCGAATCCGAGCAGTAGGGCCGCACGATTATTAGCAAGGGCGATGGCGCCTAACTCATCGAGCACCAGGACCCCATCGGAGAGCGTTTTAAGCACATGTTCTGCCGCCGCCCGCGAGGTCACCGCAATGATACGATAACGCCAAGCCGCGTAACCGATGGTGACCACCATAAAGGCCACCATGAGGTAGCCGAATGGATAAACGGCAACCCCCCAAGCCGCCAGAAAGTCAATGGCGGCCGTAAAAGCCACTCCAAAGCCCAGCAGCAGAATTCTTGCCCTGTGCCGGCGTGTGCTGCCGCGAGGTGATAGACACCACGTGCGTAAACATTCAATAAATAAATAGACCATCATGGCGCACAAATAGGCCGCCAAGAGCATACCGCCGATACGGTAATGCGCATAATAACCCCACCAATACAGATACGGAGTTCCCATGTACGCATTGGTGGCCAATAGCACATAAAGAAAGCCCAGGGATGCCGTCCAGGCCCAGGGCGATAGGCGGCTGCGCCAGCCGGTCAGCCCTAAAAGACGCCTGAGCAACTCGTAGAGGGTGGGTGCGAGGAACACAACGCCAACTTGACTCAGCCTAATCCACTGTAAAGCGATTGGGGGAGTCAGCGAACAATAGGCGAGGGCAAAACCCGTTTGCCAAGTTGCCGCTGCGATGGCAACCCCTAAGGCCCATGTCCCTGTGGTGGATTCCGCTTCCCGCCAACGCAGCAGCGCGCCCCAGCACAGCAGGCCGACAGCTACGACAATGTTCGGTAGCGCAAATAGATTGAAATAATAGGCAGTCACCGTCAGCACGATTAATTGGTGGTCATATGGCTGAGCGATGTCGAAACCAGGTTGCGGCGTCTACACGCGGGCGTTCGTTTCTAAACACGGTATCCCCCTCCTGCTAGCACTGCTCCCTTCTACGGTACCTTAGTATATTTCGGCACTTGTAGGTGTATCATTAGCCGCCGTGGCGACGAGACGGCCATTAAGGATACGAGACTCGTTCGAGCGATGGAGAATCGATGTGACCGCAATCGAAATCAGTTGTCTATGCGGGGCTGTCAAAGTGCGGATCAACGGCGAGCCGTTAGTCCAATTCTACTGCCACTGCGACGACTGCCAGGCAGTCCATGGCGGCGCTTACATCGGTGTTGCGATCTATCCATCGCAGGCCGTCGCTGTGACGCAAGGTGAGCTGGTGAGTTGGACGCTCAAGAGCCTTCCCCGTCAGAGGTGCGCGATCTGTGGAACGCCCATGATTGCCAGGGTGCTCGGTCTCGGCGGGTGTGGCGTGCTAGCGCACCGCCTACCCAAAGGCATGTTCAAACCCGAGTTTCACATCCAGTGCCAGCATGCCCTTTTGCCGATCAAGGATGATCTACCGCACTTCGCAGCCTTTCCGGCCCGATTCGGCGGAGTCGATGATACGGTCGAGTGGTGAGCCTCCCGTTCAAGAGGAGCATTCCGCTATTTCGGCACTCAGCTTCGTTTCGCCGGCCCAGCCAATGTAACGACTCGGAACTCAAAGTCGCGCTGGGTGCTCCTCAACTCTACATTTCCTGGTGCTGACCTCAAAGGTCGCGCAGATACGCCTGGCAACGCTTTGCCGAGCCGATTGCCCCTCCGGC
>NZ_CH672427.1:1537056-1620059 GCF_000153205.1 Nitrococcus mobilis Nb-231 | reverse complement strand
CCGCCAAGAACCGTCGGCTAATCGAGGACGCTTCTACGCCGCTGCGCACCCTCCATATCCTCAGCGTTGTCACTTTAGCCAAAGTCGTGCGCTGGTTTGAAGATCAAAGCCTCATAGAGCCGTTTTGAGCCGTGGGACTAGTCTTTCGCCCTGCGCGCGTGAGCTCTCTTCCGCCGCATCAGGCCGAGCCCCGCCACGCCCGCGCCAAAGAGAGCCCAGGTTGCCGGAAGCGGAACGGAGGAGGGCGGGCGCGGATCCTCGATCTGAAAGGTGGCGTTCTTGAGTTTCCAGTCGTTGTTGTTGTTATTCGGGTCATAGGCCCCGATCCAGAAAACGCTGGCGAGGTGCGGGGTGAAATCGTCCGCCTCCACGCTGGATTCGCCGCCTGAGTAAATGATGTTCATCGGGCTGATCGAGATGGCGGTGGCGGAGTCATCATTGGACCCGTGATAGCCGAACTGAATCCCGATGAGGCTCGCCATGAGGCCACCGAGATCGAGCTTGATGAATTCGCGAACGCCGTGCCCGGATTGCTCGTAGTGGTCATCCACTTCGTGGCTGCGGTCGCTCACGGTTCTGGTCCCGTTGATGCAGCGGATGAAGCACCTTTCCCAGTCATACGCGTAATTTGTCGTGTTGCCGAGTCCCCGGCTGTATTGGCCGATGCGGGAACTGATGCTGTGCTCGCCATTGAGCGCGAAGGCGCCGGCCGTTGCGGTTACATTGACGCCGCCCGACGAGAAGTTCATGGAATCGCCGGCCTGGAGCCCGCCGTTGCCCGTGAAGTTCACAGTCACGATGTTCGCGGAGGCCGCTGAAGCGAATGTGAGTAAACCGCTGACGAATAAAGCCCCAAGTGTTTTCCCCAGTTCCATTGGTAATCCCCTCAAATAATTATTGCAACGGAACTTAGAAGGCAATTAACGGGCCAACATGTGAGTATTGGCTATTTTTCTAGCATTGCGAGAAGTCGTCACGGTCGAGCCGGAGAAACCTGTAAGATATCCCGACATTTTGGGTTGAACGTTGGCGCGGTTTTTTACGCAGGCCGAGAACGGTGATCCGATCCGTTCAGGCACTTGGGGCCTATGGCAGGATGATCAGGTGATTCGGCAACTCGTCGCGCGAGTGCGTGGCGGGCAGATGTTCCTTGAGATGCTCGCCACAGGCTTCGATGCATTCCAGGAAACCCTGCAGCGTCCGGCCCTGCCTGACCCTCTCGGTGAACCCGCTGACCAGGCTTTGCCAGACCTCGTCGCCGAGGCGACTGGATATGCCGTGATCGACCAGGATCTCCACGTAGCGCTCGGCTTCCGCGACGAAGATCAGCATGCCGGTGCCGCCCTCGGTACGATGCAGATTCTGTTCGAGAAACTGTCGGCGGGCGAGGTTCGACGCCCGCCAATGCCGAACCGAGCGGGGGATCAGTCGCGTGGTGATCCCAGGAACCCGGAACAGCAGGCTCAGCACGATGAACGTCGCCCACTGCGCCAGCAGTAGGAGGGAGGCCGACCACCAGTCGAGGAACAGGTTCGCCGCGCCGGGCACGATCAAGGAAGCGATGCCCGCCCACAGCAGCGGGATATACGCATAGTCATCGGCTCGGGCCGTTAAAACCGTTACCACTTCGGCATCGGTTTCCCGCTCGATACGGGTGATCGCCTCGGCCACCTGCTCTTGATCGCTCGCGCTCAGTAATGTCATGGGTAGTTCGTACTCAGCGAATGGAATTACCAGCCACCGGAGGCACCGCCGCCCCCGAAGCCGCCGCCTCCGCCTCCAAAACCGCCGCCGCCGGAGCCACTGCCACCGCCGAAGCGGCCTCGACCCAACAGGCTTCCCAGCAGCAATCCACCGAGGGCGGCGTGGCCGCTTCGGCCTCGGCCGAGGAAGTTGACGACGACGCTTATCAATAGGAAAAACAGGATGGCCGCCGGCAGCTTGGGCGCATCTGCCCCGTGTCCGCGCGCAGACACCGGTTCTGCCGCGAGCGGCTGGCCTCCCAGGACCTGCAGTATCGCTTGGGCGCCACGGGTGATGCCGCCGGTGAAATCCCCCTGCTTTAAGGCCGGGGCGATGACCCGGTTGATGATCACTGATGACTGGGCATCCGTCAGGCGGCCTTCCAGGCCGTAGCCGACTTCGATGCGGATTTTCCGCTCCTTTGGAGCAATAATCAGCAGCGCCCCGTTATCTTCGCCTTTCTGACCGATGCCCCAAAAGCGCCCGAGCCGATAGCCGAAATCCTCTATGGTGTAGCCTTGCAGATTCGGCACTGTGACCACCACGATCTGCTCGGTGGTGGCTTTCTCATGCGCCGCGAGCATCTGCGTCAGTCGAGATTCCAAGGGCGTATCTAATAGCCCGGCTTGGTCCACCACCCGTCCGCTCAGCGGGGGGAAGTCGGGCTGGGCTTGGGCCGCAAGGGCATACAGCAATAAAAGCAACAGCGAGGGGAGGCGTAAGTGACGAGGCATCAGAACTTCACTTGGGGCGCTTGATCGGCATTGTCGGCAGTGGCTTCGAAGTTTTCCCGCAACGCCAGATCGCTGTACAGAAGGCTGTGCCAGATTCGGCCCGGGAAGGTTCGAATCTCGGTGTTGTAACGCTTGACGGCGGTGATGAAGTCGCGCCGGGCCACTGTGATCCGGTTCTCGGTGCCCTCCAGTTGGGATTGGAGCGCGAGGAAGTTCTGATTCGACTGCAGCTGCGGGTAGCGCTCGGAGACCGCCATCAATCGACTCAGGGCACCGGTGAGCTGCGTCTGCGCCTGCTGGAATTGTTGCAGCTTCTGCGGGTCGTCAAGGATGCTGGCATCCACTTGAATGGAGGTCGCCTTGGCGCGTGCTTCCACCACTGCGGTCAGCGTTTCCTTTTCCTGGCGGGCGAACCCCTTTACCGTCTCCACCAGATTGGGCACCAGATCGGCCCGCCGCTGATATTGGTTCTCCACCTGGGACCAGGCTGATTTGACCTGTTCGTCATAGGTGGGAATGTTGTTAATACCGCAGCCCGTCAAGAAGACGGACAGCATCAGGAGGGCGGACAGCGACCACGCCCCTCTGCTTAGAGTTGGTTTTTGCTTGGTTCGCACGGCGTTTTGGCCCCGACTTTAGCGATTTTAAGCGAATGCGCCGATCCTACAGCACGCGAGCTTGTTTGGCAGCCTAGGTCGCTGCCTCAAACGCTTCGTATTTGGCGGGCAGCCGCTTTGTACATTGTGAGCGGGTAAAGCGCCAGGTGAACCGGTCAGGGTCTGCGGGGGGTGCGCATGCCCTACCCTCTTGAAACCCAGTGGATTATCCCCATTTCTCCGTTCAGACACGATGAATCGTTCAGCGAGAGAAAATACCAGCGGAGGTGATGAGTTATGGATCTGGTGCGTTATCGTCCGAGTGGGTTTCCGTTGCGTGATCTGAGCCATGAGATCAATCGGTTGTTCGACAGCCCGCTGTTCGACTTCGGCCAGGATGTTTCCAGCGTGGAAACCAGTCAGTGGGTGCCGGCGGTGGACATTCGGGAGGAGCAAGACCGATTCTTGGTCGAGGCCGACGTGCCCGGGGTCAGCCCCGAGGACATCGAGGTGACTATGGAGAACGGCGTGCTGAGCATCCGTGGCGAGCGCAAGCACGAGGCTGTGTCCGAAGAGGGCGGGGTGCGTCGCGTCGAGCGCTCGCAGGGCATGTTCTATCGTCGCTTTTCGTTGCCGGACAGTGCCGATCCCGATGCCATCAAGGCCCGTGGGTCGAATGGGGTGCTGATCATCGAGATCGGTAAGCGCCAAATAGCGCTCCCGCGCCGCATTCCTGTGGAGGGCTAAGCACGCTTTTCTGGTTGGGAAACTACCGATGATACGGCACGGCGGAGCGAAGGCTCCGCCGTTTTTATGATCCATACTTAAATAGATTCACAGCTAGACCATCGAGGCTGCCAACCCGGTAGCTCGGGCTTACCGGGTAGAGAGTGATTTTCAAACGAGGACTGCGGCGTCTACGTTACCCTTCTTGCACAAGACATTATCCTCCACATCGTGCAAGTAACGTCTGAGCGTAAAGTCGATCAAAGCGGTTTCAAAGCGCAGCTTCGTGAGATCGAAGACGCTGCCTATAAGTTGCCTATAAAAGGAGGTTATTTTTCGAAGGCTGGGTGCTCCGCGTAGCTGGTGATATCGGGCCGAGAAAATTGAGTGACGCGTCGACGCTTCCGAGCGGAAGCGCGTCTTGCGCGTGCAGCTGGTTGGCAGAGGGGCATCGATGAAGATCGATAACCTCCGTGGCGATATTTTCGGCGGCCTCACCGCCGGTATCGTTGCCTTGCCGTTAGCGCTCGGGTTCGGGGTGGCCTCGGGCCGGGCGCGAGCCTCTACGGGGCCATCGCCATCGGGATCCTCGCTTCGATTTTCGGCGGGACCAAGCCCCAGATCAGCGGGCCGACCGGTCCGATGACAGTAGTCTCCGCTACGATCATCGCCGCCTTTGTGGACAACCCCGTTTTGGTCTTCGCGACCTTCGCCCTAGCCGGCATCTTCCAGATCCTCATGGGTGTTCTGCGACTCGGCAAGTGCGTTCAGTATATCCCGTATCCTGTCGTCTCAGGCTTTATGAGCGGCATCGGCGTGATCATCATCCTGTTGCAGATTTACCCCTTCCTCGGGTTGCCGGCCTCGCCCGGTGTGCTCGCGGCGCTGGAAAGCTTCGGGCAGGCGATCGCCAATGCCGAGTGGGCCGCTGCCGGGATCGCAACCCTGACCATCACAGTGGTCTATCTAAGCCCGCGGATCATCAAGGCGGTACCGGGAACCCTGCTCGCCCTTTTGGCTGGGACTGCGGCGGCGATCCTATTCAAGCTCGACATCCCGACCATCGGGGAGATCCCGACGGGTTTTCCCGAGCTGCGCTTGTCGCTGATCGGGCCCGCCGAGATCGCGCTGATCCTTATTCCTGCCTTGACCCTCGCGGCCTTGGGTGCCCTTGATTCTCTGCTGACCTCGATGGTGGCGGATAACCTTACCAAGACCCACCATGACAGTAACCGGGAACTCATCGGTCAGGGCATCGGCAACACGGTGGTCGGTATCATCGGGGGGATTCCCGGGGCCGGGGCGACCATGCGCACGGCCGTCAACATCAAATCCGGCGGTAGAGGTCGCCTCTCGGGCGTGATTCACGGGCTCGTCTTGCTTGCAATCCTCGCCGCATTCGGACCCTACGCCTCTCGAATTCCCATGGCGGTCCTCGCCGGGATTCTGATCACCGTTGGAATCGGCATCATCGACTACCGGGGGCTGAGGCATTTTCGCCACGTGCCGAGGACGGACTTCGCGGTCATGCTCGCCGTGCTGCTGCTCACGGTGCTCGTGGATCTCCTCCAAGCCGTGGCGGTTGGGATGATCATGGCGTCGCTCTTTTTTATCAAGCGGCGATCGATTGGCTCAACCAACACCACTTTCAAAGCAAAGAAAGCAAAGGAGGAGGGAGGCGGCAGAGATAGATTCTAAATGCGGAGGTTCGCTGTGGAGTCACGGTGCGGGTGGCGGAAGACCTCCGGCCCGTCAGGCCGAATATGCACATCGCCCGAATCCGATAATTTGGCTCATCTGGATCTTCGCGATGCCTACCCGATGGGGCGGTCCATCTCTGCGGCGACGCCGAAGCCGTAAAAATCCAGCCAGCGCCAAGTTCCGACGACCTCAACGCCACGGTAGTCACGGTAGCCGCGGTTGTCGAAACCGCTTTGACCGGCTGTAGCCTGGGCTGCCATCACGGTAAGTGGGCATTGCTCCTTAGGCAGTGTGGGGTGGTAGCCGCTGAGAAGATTGCCCCCTGGGTCGCACACCCGCAGCAGGTGAGGAGTTTGGACCATCTTGTCCGGCGGCAACAGTCCCAGGCGGCGCAGTTGATCGGGAAACCGGCTGTTGGAGAGCATGATGCCGCGCTCGTCGAAGGCGTAAGTCTCGGCTGAAGGGACCGGCCCGGGTTGGGCGAGGATGCGCAAAAAGTCCCGCCGTGCGTCGAATACGTAGACGAGCAAAACATCGGCCGCGCCACGGACCGGGACCTTGGCGGCGCCGAGAATAACGCCGCCCGAGCGAGGACCGTTCGAAGTGGCGGACATGGGGATCGACACCGCGGCGCCTTGCTCGCGTGCGCGCGCCAGGAAGCGGGTGCAGGCTTCGCTGGGATCGGGATTAACGCCATAGCCTAGCAAAACCTGCCCACTTGGGTCGAGCACGTAGACCCCGATTGCACCTATCGCCCGTCCAAGTTCGCCAAGCTCCAATTCCAGCAGGCGTTGGGCGCGCACGCGCAGCGCGGGCCCGAGACTTCGCAGCTCGCTCGCCACGAGTCCCGCCACACCGTCTTGGACACCCAAACGATTCGCGACGCTTTGCACCGCGTTGCGCTGAACGGACAGCCACCATTCCAAAGCATCCACCCGTGCAGCCAACATGACCTGTAAAGCTTGGAACGGGGCATCCGCATGGTGCAGTTTAGGCGACGGTGTTGCGGCTAGGCCTTTGCTAGGGGCGGGGGCACGGTAAGTCACGACCGGGCAAGGGGCGCGCGCTATGATCCGCTCGACGGTGCTGCGCCCGAGCATTTTCCGAAGCGTGGAGCGCGGTTGAACCTCCAGCAGGATGCGGTCCACCCGTTCGCGCTCGGCCACCTCCAGGATGCGGTCCTCGGGTTCTCCGCTCTCCAAAATGTGGCGGTAGGGTACTGCGGCGTCGGTTGGTGTGAGGCCGGCCAGTATCTGATCGGGACGCCGCATGGAAGCCTCGAGAACACGGTGGAGAAGCCCCTCGCCGTCGCTGGCGGGGTAGGGAACCACGTGCAGCAGCAACAGCGTTGCCGCGTGTTTCAACGCCAGATCGGTTGCCAGGTGCAGCCCGCGTCCGAGATCCCCGTCGAGATCCGTTGCAAACAGGACCTTCGGCTCGAACATCAGTACACCCCCTTATGCAGCGGGTAAACTGTATAGTATCCATCCTTCGGCGGGTGCCCGTCGAGCTTTTTGGTCCGCGCTCGCGCGGCCGAATACCTTCTAATATAGGGAGATTCCTCAAGATCGATTTGCTTGTAGCGATAACCGTCTGGATGATTTGACTTTGGCAGTGCTAAGCGCGAGCGTGCCTACACCCGCGCTCGCCTTTTTGTTCGCCTGAGGTTGGAATGCGCGCGCTTGCTTTGCATTGGCAGATTCTCATCGCCTTGGCGTTGGCCGCCGGGGCCGGCTTATTCACCGATACGCAAACCAAATTGCTCGGTGTGTCTTTGCTCGGCAGCTACGAGCTCATCGGTACCTTATTCATCAATGCCTTGAAGATGCTGATCGTGCCGTTGGTGGTAGCCGCCATGGTGACGAGTATCGGCAGCATCGGATCCGCCCGAGGTTTTGGTCGCTTGAGTCTGCGCACCTTGCTGCTTTATCTGACGACAACCGCAGCGGCGGTTTGCGTCGGTGTGCTGCTGATCAACCTCATTAGCCCGGGTCTTTCCGACGGGCAGCCGGTCGGCGCACAGCTCGGTTTGGATGCGCGCGCGGCGCAAATCGCGCAAAGCGTCAAAGGCGGTGCGGGTGAGGGGTTGACCAAAATACTGCTGGGGGTGGTGCCGGAGAACATCATTGAGGCAGCGCGTGCCGCCGATATGCTGGCGTTGATTTTTTTCAGTCTCGTATTCGGCTATTTCATGAATCAACTCGAAGGTGTCCCCGACGCGACGTTGAAGGCCTTTTGGGAGGGTGTATTCGATGTGATGATGCGCATGACAATGTGGGTGATGCGCTTCGCACCGCTCGGGGTTTTCGGTTTAGTGGCCGAAGTGGTGGCCGAAACCGGTTTGGGGGGTATTCGGCCGTTGCTGGTCTTCGCCGCGACCGTGCTTGCCGCGTTGGCGTTCCATATGTTCATCACATTGCCGGCGCTGCTCTGCTTTGTTGGCCGAATCAATCCATGGCGGTATTTCAAGGCGGTCTCGCCCGCCTTGTTGACGGCTTTTTCCACCGCCTCTTCCAACGGCACGTTACCGGTTAATATTGCTTGCCTGGAAAACAACGTCGGCGTTTCCAAAAAAATATCGAATTTCGTTTTACCATTGGGTGCCACGCTGAACATGGACGGAACGGCACTCTATGAATGTGTGGGCGCGTTGTTTCTGATTCAGGCCTACGGCGTTGATCTTACTTTCGGTACTCAGGTTTTGGTGGCGGTGATGGCCTTGCTGACCGCCGTAGGGGTAGCCGGCGTGCCGGCCGCTTCGCTGGTGGCCATTGCCGTCATCATCACGTCGGTGGGGTTGCCGGCCGAGTCGATCGGGGTGCTGTTCGTTACCGATCGCCTGCTCGACATGTGCCGCACCAGTGTGAACGTTATGGGTGACGGTGCGGTGACCACCCTGGTCGCGCGTTGGGAAGGTGAGACGCAGTTTAAAGTCTAGGCGAGCGGGGCTATGGACGGAAGCGGTTTGCGTTCGGGAATGGTTAAGGCCGAGTGCAGCTCGAAAAGATAACAGACGGGGTTTGTGCTGGAGGTGCTACGGTGGGAAGCAATGAGCGTATTCTCGTTTCCGTGGAAGATTGTGCGGTGATGTATCGTGTGATTGATTACGTGGCCGCCCTGATCGCGGGCCGCGGCCATCTCGCGGTGCACCTCTACCACCGATTGCCGTAGGTGCCGCCACTTTTGCGCGAACATGGCGGCGCCGAGGATCCTGATCGTGAGTTGCAGCTTCACGGCGCGCTTGAACGCGATATTTATAGATGGGTAAGCGAGCAGGAGGACAGGTGCCGCGTCACCTTGAACAAGGCGCACGATCGCTTGATCGCAGCCGGTGTGTCGGCCGATCTCGTGCACATGAAAATCGGCAGCCCCGCTCTTGCGGACGAGGAGCTTGGTGAGGCGCTGCGCTGCATAGCGCAGGAGCTCGGCTGTCGCACGATTGTTCTGCCGCATGAGCACGTCTCGGCGCTACGCGATATCTTTCGCGGCCGAGCCGGCGGTCAGGCTGAGGTACTCGCTGTCTGGTTGGTCAGTTAAGGGCGAGCAGGGTTCAAAACGAGCTGGCTCAGCGCTCGATCATATAGATCACGTCACCGCCGGTGCCTATACGCGATGATTCGGTGACAAGCTTCCAATGGCTGCTCAGCGTGTATTGGAGCTTGACCGTCGAGACCTGATCGAACAAACCGATGCCGTAGCTGACATAGAGGCCGGGTGACAGATACTTGCCAACCACTAGGGAGGCCTCTTTGGTGTTGCTGGCGGCGCCGGCCTCGCCGGAGCCCGTTTCAATTCCGATGGTATCGACGCCGAGGCTCCCACCGAGTTTTTTAGCCAGGAAATCGCCGCCTTTCAGTCCCAACGCCAATGCCGCCTGCGTCAGCATAGAATTCTCGGAACTGGAGGTGCCTTGCAGGGGGCGCCCGAGTACCAGCCACGAGAGTTGTTCGGCCTGCGTCATCGACGGATCGGAGAAGATCGTGAGCTTGGGTTCCTTAAGAGTGCCGCGTGCCCGGACCCCGACGGTGATGTCCTCCGCGGGATGACGTACCGCGCGAACGTCGATCCCAGGTTGATCGATCGGTCCGCCCGCGAACAGGACGCGGCCGGTGTCGATGACGAGCCCTTGACCGTAAGCGCGGTATTCGCCTTCTACGATTCGCAGTTCGCCGCTGCCCTTGGTCGGTTCCTCCGGCTGTTGAACGATGAGCAAGCGCCCTTCTAGGCGCCCCTTGAGGCCGAAGCCCTCGAAATGAACGTCCTCCCCCAGGATGAGGCGGACCCGGACATGCAGCTTGCGAGCGGCGGTGACCGCCGGTGTTTTCTGATCTGGTCTGACAATGATTTGATCCTCGGAGACCGTAACGGCGGAGGGCGGGATCTTATGCGGGGTAATAGTGGCGCGCGGTACACGCACTTCGCCGGTGACCGAAATGGCTGATTCATCCAGCGATATTTGCAGAGCCGGAGAGATGAACACGTGGGCGTCGTCGGTGTTGAACGCCTGAAAATCCTGGCCATTGATCTGCATTTCGGCGCGCGGTGCCTTGCCGGTAAAATTCGCCGTGCCTGCTAGGCGCAGGGTGCCCCCGCCGGATCTCGCATCGAGACTGTAGCTCAAGCCACCATCGCGCTGGCCGGCGATTTCTAGGCTCAGTTCCGTGATATCCAGACCGGGGGTGAGCAGCCGGGCGGAGCCGTTTAGCAATGCGAGCCGCCCGAGCAGCACCGGCCGTGCCAGGGAGCCCGATATTTGCATTCGGCCTTGCAATCGGCCGGCGATACGCTCGATATCGGGCGCCAGTTTGGCGAGAAAGCCGATATCGCGTATTTGTGCGTGGATTTGCCCATTTAAGGGGCGCACCGTCAACGGCGCGTCGCCAGCCGGAATTTGAGCGTTCACCTGGAGTCCGCCCTGATCGACGAACGGTAAGTCAATCTGGAGCTTGAGACCCTGATCACCCACAACGGCCCGTACATCGGCGGGCTTGAATCGCAGCACTGGAGTCGGTGCTTTCGCCTCGTCGGTGGCCGCAAGGATTTCGCCGGCGGTGGTTTCAATTTGCACGTCGCCGGCCAGCGCTGCCCCTGTGGGCTGTCTGATCTCGCCATGGCCACTGAGTTTGCCCTTGAGGCCGATATTGGTAGGCAGGAATTCGGCAAAGTACCCGAATGGTAAACGCTGGAGTTGGAAGGCAGCCTGGAGGCCTTCGGCGGATTTTTGTCCGCGCAGGCACAGCTTGGCCTGTGCACTAACCCAGCAGCTGCGCTCCAGCTCTTGGACTTCGGTGCTCACCCGGCCTTGGGTCGGCTCCGCCAATGTCCAGGCCGGCAGCGCTGGATACTTGAGCCGCGCTTGGGTGAGCCGAAAAGACCAGATGGATTGCTTTAGCCCACCGTTTAAATGCAGCTCGGCGTCCCCCGTGCTGGTGTTTGCTGCCAGTTCGAGTTCGTGGTTCTGCGGTGTTCCATAGCCCGTGAAGCGTATTTTGCGCAACTCGATGCCGGCGGCCAGGCCGTTTTGCAGGTTAAGTTCGAGGGACGATTGCGTGTGGCCTTGTAGGTCGACATTGGCCTGAAGGTCGAGCTCGCCGACTTTGTATTGGGTGTAGCGCAGCCCCTCCCCGGTTAGTGTGGCTTTGACTCGCGGCTGCCGTAGGGGGCCTTCTGACTTGCCCCGGGCGTGGAGCGAACCGGCGGCCCCCGGCCAGAGCGTGGCGAGATTCTCGCTGTCGATTCGCCAATTGATTCCAAGCGTGGAGCCGACTGTGCCGGAGGCCTGGATGGTGCTGGAGCCCGAGACCAGTGACAGGCGCTCGAGCTGTAATTCATCCTCATGGTAGTCGCCGCGGGCTTTGAGGGCGAAGTCCTGATCCCGTAACCGCCCGGTAATATCCAGTGCGGCAAGCTGCGCGGTGAGCGTTTCCGTCTGCTGGGCGCTCGCTTGTATTTGCAAAGCCAGCTTCCCCGGCCATTCGGGCAGCAGCACGCCCGGGTTGATCCCATCACCATTGAGGCTTATTCGAGCGTCGAGCTGCGGTTGCCAGACCACGCTGGCGTTGCCCTTGACCTCGCCTTGCAGCACTTTTAGGTTGATGCGCTTTAAGTCGATCGATTGGCTGCTGCCGGTCCCCTCCAGAATGACGTGGCCGTTGGCTTGTTCCGGCATATTAACCTGGGTGTGGACGGCCAGCGTGTACTGCTGCAGGGTGCCCTTCACTCGCGCCGTACCCTGAGGGCTTGCTATTCGAGGTTCTTGCAACGGCCAGTTTAAATCATGCCAATTGAGCGCAAGCCGGATGTTGTCTTGCTCACGCCGGATGCGGGCGTCTACACCGCCCGTATTACCCACCGTGGCATCGAGTCCGGCGGTCAGATTTAGAGGTGTGCCGGTAATGGCGAGGTGGCCGTTAGGACTGGTGATCTGTGGCTCGCCTTGCAGTGGCCAACGCAGCTTCTGCCAGTCTGCTTTCAGCCTCAGGTCGGGTTGTTCGCCGCTGAGGTTTACCTGGCCGGTAGCTTGCAGGCGGATTGGCGTGTCCACGACCGCTAGCGCTAGGCGATCGATACCGAGAATCTGTTTTTCCAGACCGCCGTCGAGCGCGAGGGTAAAGGTTCCCTGAGCTGGCTCGACAACCTTCGCGCGAGTCGTGTACTCGATATCCGCGGCTTGGCCTTTGGCGCGGACGGTGGCGTTGATCGTCACATTCGGCAGGTCCGCGCGTATGGCCGGCAGATTGATGGCATTTAGCTTCAATTTGGCTCGGAAATGCGGTTCCCCTAGGACATCGGTTAGCACGACGGTGGCTTGGGTGCGGTACGGTGCTTTAGTGCGCTGTTTGATGTGCAGCTCCTGCAGGCTGCCATTGAGCGTGAGGTGACCCGCGGCCGTTGGGTAGTCCGGCAGTCGTACTTGCCAGTTCAGCTTGGCCTCTGTGGGTTGACCGTTTTGCGGCTCGATGCTCGCCTGACCTTCGAGTTCGAATAGCGGGCCTGCCGCCCGCAGCGTGTCGATATGTAACCCACGTGCATCGAGGCCGGCCGCCAGCTCAGCACGTTCGATGACGAACGGTTCGCTTTCGGGAGCACGGTATTCGAAATTCCGCAAGGCAATGTCGTTGAGCTCGATGGCGAGCGGTGGCTGTAACAACGCAAGTGGATCGGGGGGCTCGCTCGGCTCCGGTTTCTCCGGTGAGGCATTGGCGTAGCTAGTGAAACTCGCATTCCGCACGTGCAAGCGATCGATCACCACCGCACCGAGGAATAACCGTGTCGGCGACCAGTCGAAGTGTATATAGCCTGCCGTGAGGCGGGAGGTTTTAGTTTTGAGCTCCAGGTTGCGGATGGTCAATGGGCCGATCAGTCGGCCGTCGATCGAGCTCACAGAGAAGCGCTTCGGAAGAAACGCCTGCGCCTGTCCCAGCGTAACTTCCAAACCGGTCTCGGTTGTCAGTACCAAAGCCACTACCAGCACGACCAAACCTAGCGCGGTGACGATCAAGCTAAGTACGGTCGCTAGGATAGCGCGCATGATCAAATATCCGGGCCGATGCTGAAGTGGATGCGAAACGCGTCGTTACTATCCAGAGGATGGGCGACATCAAGGCGTACCATTCCTACCGGTGAGCGGTAGCGCAGCCCGCCTCCAACGCCTCTTTTCAGGCTGAAGCTCGGGTCGAGCGTAGCATCGCCGGCATCGAAAAATACCGCGGCGCCGAAATCGCCGATGAGCAGATAATCCGCTTCAACGCTGCCTACCAGCAAGTAACGCCCGCCGATGTCATCACCATCCTCGTTTTCTGGGCTCAACGTCCTAAATGCATAGCCGCGTACGCTGCGGGCGCCGCCGGCATAGAACCGTTGCGAAGGTGGCAGTTTATCGAAGTCAGTGGTGACGGTCGCTCCGTAATCCACTCTTAGTAATAAACGGCCGCGTTTTGCCCACGGCAGCACGCCTTGTCCGCTCAAATGGGTCTGCAGGAAACTCGTGCTCGAGAGCGCCGGCTGCGCGGCGCCGTGTAAGTCCAACGCTACGCTATACCCCTTGCGGGTGAACAAGGGATCGTCGGCGACCTGGCGGGAATAGCTGATCCCTGGGATGAGCAAGTTCGCGGTCTGCGCGGAGTTGTTCCCGAACGAGAAACGCTCGCGCCTAAAATCCAGCGACAGGCGCCGCCGCCCTCCCAGCCAGTCCTGATTAAGACTGCTGCCGATGGTGTATTGTAAGGAAATTGCATCAGCAATAATCGCTCTTTCGACGGTAGCGGTAAAATCCAAGTATTCACTGGCGATATTGCCTATCGGAATCTTATATTGCGAGCCCAGTCGCAGTGTTATTTGAGACACTTCTAGATCGGTGCGAAATTGATGGCCGGTACGCGTCACCCGCCGAAACAGCACGCCAAGTCCTACTCGAGGTCCGGTATCGGTACCAAACCCCCCGCTGATCCGGTATTTTTGTGGTTTTTTTGGCTCGGTCTTTATGCTGACCGGTACGTGTTGGTTTTGAGCCTTGTCTTGAGATGCCTGTAACTCGACATGGCTGAAATAATCGCTGTCGGTCAACGCAAATTGTAAATCGATCAGCCTGTCGCTCTCAAATGGATCGCCGTATTGTATTTGCACGAATTTATCGACGAAGCTCGGGTTGAGGATATCTTGGTCAATGGTGATATCGCCGAAGTAGTAGCGAGGCCCTGTGTCGAGAATCAGATAAATTTCGGCGCGCTGCTTGTCGGGGTTGACGAGGATCTGGCTGCGGCTGTATTTGGCATCGAGGTAACCGATGGCATAGGCGGCCTCCTGCAAATCATGTTTTAGTATTGTGTACTTTTGTTGCCGCAGCCTCTGACCCACTGCGATTTTTACCGACTTGAGGGCCTTCCTGATGGAAGGCGCGTCGCGCCCCTCACCCGTTAGACGGATCTCCACTTTGCGGATTCTGGTCGGAGGGCCTTTATTTATTTTATAGCGCGCTTTCCAGACATTTTCTTTTTTCTCAAGACTGCTATCAATTATGGGTTGATAATACCCGAAGGGTTGGAGCGCCTGTTTGATTTCACCGGTCGCTCGCCGGTGCAGTTCTTGCACTTTTCGGTCGGGTATTTTTTTTTCAACAGTCTTGTTTTCTTGGGCTATACTCAGAAAAACCTGTACGTTGTTGAGTAACTCATCATCTATGCCAGAAATTTTTATTTTCAGGTTGTCCGCCGCTTCGGTAAAGGGTGAGTACGCACACGATCCAAAAATTAGGAGCAACACCCAGAAGATTGCGCTTGTTGACTGAGCGGGGGTGCGGGCCGGCGGCGCATTTTCCCCCGGCTTATTCCTAGCAAAGTCGTCCCTCTTAGGGTGCGATTTAGGCAGCAGCGGCAGCGGGTTTGGGCGTGCAATGAATTCCCAGGCGTGGGAGGATGTGCACGTCCCGCTATCGGTGACATGTCTCATGCTACGAACTGTTTCCTAAATTCTACGGGAATACCTGATAACTCATTGTTGATAGCAGAATACAGACGTTCTCGTCGCCGGTGCCGGCCATGGCTGGCCGGCAGAGCCTACGCCATTGCATGGAAGAGCGCAGATCGCCCGTTCTATGTAATACATCCGCCGCTGACCTGGGTAAGTATCGAGATATCTTGTTTTACCCAGCCTCAGGGGCAACTACCCAGTGTGCCTTCTGATCAGAACGGTTTCTGGTTGGATAGCGGAGTTGCAGGCATTATTCACCGGCAAGATTTTCTATTCCAGCCTGAGCGCGCTGCGTACGTTCCTCCTGCAAAAGCTGGTCGACACGCATTGTTTGATCATTGAGCCGCAGTCGATAGATCACGTTGTTAAAGACCACGGCCTTGAGGTAGCGGCGTGTCTCACCATACAGGAGTGTTTCGATCCAACGTGCGCTGCCAACCGGCGGCTCCGCTACGTTTACCCAGTTGGCTACATTGCCGGGGCCGGCATTGTAGGCGGCTAAGGCCAGTATGTGGCTAGAGAAGCGCCCACGCAGATACGCGAGGTAGTCGGCGCCGACCGCGATGCTGTTGGCCGGGTCGCTGATGGTCGTGCTCAGATCGGCACTGTCCTGGCCGTTGCGTTTGAGTACCCAACGTGCCGTGGCCGGCATCAGCTGCATCACGCCGCACGCCCCGGCATGGGAGCAGGCGCTGCCGCGAAACGCACTTTCCTGGCGAATCAGCGCCAAGAGCCAGGCGGGATCGATGCCGCTTGCCTGTGCGCTGCGGCGCACCGCGCTCAAATAGCCCATCGGAAAACGCAGCAATGAGGCATTGTTCACGCCGGCCGTGACGGCCGCGTATAAAGTCGCCCAAGGCCAATTCTGTTCCTCGGCGATGCGTGCTGCCGCCAAGCGATCGCGCCCTTTTAAGCGACGGATGAACGTGCGCCACTCGAGGTGGGCCAGCTCGTGTTGTTCGGCTTGGTGCAGTAGCAGGGCGCGTTGCAAGGCCGCTCGCCGGTGCAGTGTGCGTTTACGCAGCGGTTCCGGGGGGGGGATTGCGGCTCCCCACCGGTACGGGGTTCCAAGTGCATCGGCGGCCAGAAAGCCGTAGTAGGAAAACTGTTTGGCGATCGTGCGGTAGAGGCGCTTGGCGCGCTCGCGCTGCCCCAGTTTTTCCATGGCACGAGCCTGCCAATAGCGCCACACCGTGGCGTTGCTCTGCGCAGCGGGCATCTCTTTTACGGCGCGGGCCACTGCCCCCCACTCACCGGCGCGCAAGGCGCTGCGTACCCGCCAGGCATGGACGCGCGCATCCGCTTGCGTCTCGGGCAGCGCTTGCAGCCACCCGTTCGCGCTCGGTAGCCCGTGGTACGCAGCACGCAGGGCGATATTGCGCTCGACCGGGCCAGTTAGCGTCTCCGGCCAACTGTAGCGGGCCTTGATTTTCGACCACAGCCGGTGGGCTTGCGCGGGATCGGCGCGGGCCAAATGGCCCAGGGCGGCCGTGAGCAGCTGCGATACTACTGCATCGGATCCCAGCGGCGGGTTTTGCAGTGCCGTCTCCGGGTGGTGGTACACCTCGAGCCAATGCGCGACTTTGTCGCGGCCAGCGGCCGGCAACCGCTCAAGCAGCTCCGCGGCAAGTCGGCTATGACCGGCTTGCAATGCCAGTAGAATGCGGTTTTCGACTCGTTCGGGCGTCAGCACACCACTCTGGGCCAACAAATCGAAAGCGGGATTGCAGCTTTGCGGTTGCCGATACCCCACCGGCCACAAAGGCTTAGCCGCGGCGATGGCTTGTGCTTTGTGCCCCATGGCAAGCTCGGCCTGAACCTGGGCGCAACGTAGGTAGACATTCCGCTCGCCACGATAGCTTGCTAAGAAGGTGGCCCAGTCTTCGCGCCGGGCGAGCTCGCGTAACCAGGCGATACGCAAACGCGGCGTAACGGGCAAATCGGAATAATGCTCAAGGTAGGCTTCCACCGCAGCGGTCGTTACCGATTCGATCTGATGACGCAGTTCGGCGTAACGCAGATAAGGGTAGAGCGGGAAGGCTTCCAGCTGTCCGGCCAGTTCGCGAAAGCGTTGCAGCTGGTTGGCCTCGAGGTTGCGCAGAGCGGCTTCATATAAGGACAAAGGTGTCGTTGCGCCGCGCTCCTTGGCCTCGGTGATACCCATGCTAACGAGGAATGCCAGTACCGTGAGCAGGCTCGCTCGTAACACCGCTCGGACGTTCGATTGGCGACGCCAGTGCATGCGGATCCCTCCTGGCAAGCGCTTGTTATCTTGGGCTACTCCTTAGTCGTAGCCCGTAGACAGTGAGTTATGCTGGGGGCTTGCACACGAATTCCTCCCTACGCGGCCGCTTTTGTAGGGTGGAAGTCGAACAATTTTATTGGCTGAGCGCCGGGTTCTTCGCAAGGTACTAAAACAAAGGGCTCAGCGCCATGCTCGCGTTGCGCACGCTGGGTCATCTTTGGACCCAGCGGCTCGGTTGGTTGTATCTGGTGTCGGTGGTTGAGCCGTTTGCGATCGTGCTGCAACATTTCACAGCTGATTGCCACCGGTCGAAAAGCCACGCTGCAATGGCGACGGAACTCTTGCCACTGTGCCGGCCGGGCGTGGCCGCAGCAGCGCAAGGCGCGCGATCCGGAGGATACAATGGAGGCCCCGATGAACAATGTCGAACTTGCAAAAGCCTACTTCGAATCGGTTTTGGACAAGCCGCTTTCCCAGATGCAGTTCGTTCAGCTCGGCGGAATGCGGGTACTCGAGATCCTTTGGCCAGTGAACGATATCCTGCGTTCCCGGCTCTATGAGATACGCGGCATTCCCTACAGTAAACACCATAGCCGCGCGGCCGATGAGGCCATCGAGGCGTTCTCCGTCAGGCCGCGTGCGCAAACTTGGCAAGATTTGGAGCTAGAGGTATGGCGGGTGCTTCTGGAGCGACATCATCAGATGCTGATGGTTGCGGCCACCAACGAGGTGCAAGGTTTTCCGCTTACGAGCATTCCAGCCGATCTGCCGTCTGATGCGGTGTTGCCTGCGGTGATGCTGCTTTTGTTACACAGCATGCAGCTGCCGTGGCCGCCGGGCGATCGCTCGGAGCTTGAATTGCCGGTCGAGGATGGACCGGAGACGATGCTGCATCGCTGAGCGGGCTCGGTCGAGGCGAGTGTTTACGTTGGGAGGGTCTCTGGCGAGGCAACTCACGAGGCCGGTGGGGCGACCCCAATCGGTGTTGTCTTAGTAGGGTTGCCCGGCGATCACTTCCCCGGCGCTGTTCAATTGCAGATGCAGGCGGCCGAAACGCTCGATGTGCCTCGCCACGCAGCCGCCGCCCTGGGTGGTGATTTCATCGAAAGTGGCGCTTACCTCCAGGCCCGCGGTGGTGCGCTTGACTACCTCCCAGCGCAGCGTGTCATTGTCGATCCAGCCGTTTTCGTAGCAAAAAGCGCTTAGTTCGCGACAGCGCCGCAGGTAGGCTTCGATTTTATCCAGCCTCTTCCCCATGCCCAAGTGGACCCTCCTTAATCTTTTATTCTTTTATTCAGCAGGAATTCGCCGCGTATGGCAATGCCGAACTTCTAGCCGGA
Source organism: Nitrococcus mobilis Nb-231 (assembly GCF_000153205.1). Taxonomy (GTDB): domain Bacteria; phylum Pseudomonadota; class Gammaproteobacteria; order Nitrococcales; family Nitrococcaceae; genus Nitrococcus; species Nitrococcus mobilis. The sequence goes on along the minus strand of NZ_CH672427.1, from coordinate 1,601,506 downwards.
TCAACAGGTCTAGATATTCAATTGAGTCAATTGAGCCAGCACACCACGATTGTAATGTATGCAGCGACGGGCGGTACCAACACACGCGCTGGGCGGTCGAATCGATGCTGGAAGGCAAGCCGGTTGTGGGGTCGAGATCAAAGCCGTCATCGCGCGCTGCGAGCGCGCGGATCCCTGGCACTTCGCTGAGCGTGGCCGAGGTCTATGCGATCATGGTCGATAGGCGCGGTTGCGGGGGCTATTTCGGCGGTTTCCCGGGTTGGGCCCCAATTGATCTGCGTGATGCCGTGGAACGGGGGAGTCGATTACTACAGCAATAAATTAAGTTGTACGGCGTGGTCTGGGTGGCCGGAATACGACAAAAGCGCTTGCGTAGCCGGTAAGAGAACACGGCCTATCGGCAGTGGAATGAGCGAGCGGCGGAGCGTATAACGCGGGGAGGGCAAAGGCGATGAATGGATCGACCGAAGTGGTTATCTGTAAAGCGGTGCGCACCGCAATCGGTGCTTACGGCGGCACCTTAAAAAATATACCGGCTCCGGAACTCGGCGCGGTAGCGATTCGCGGTTGTCTGCAGCGTGCGGGCCTGGAGGGCCAGGCGGTTAACAGCGTGGTCATGGGCCAAGTCGTGCAGGCCGGGGCGAAGATGAACCCAGCGCGACAAGCGGCGATTAACGGCGGGTTGCCGGTTGAGGTGCCGGCAATGACCGTCAATCGCGTCTGTGGTTCGGGTGCGCAGGCAATCGTGAGTGCCGCCCAGGAGGTGATGCTGGGGCTGGTCGATTGCGCCATTGCCGGCGGCATGGAGAATATGGATCAGGCACCGTATGTTGATCTCGATGGCCGCTGGGGCCATCGGATGGGTCCAGCGCAGATCCATGACAGTATGCTGCGCGACGGTCTCAACGACGCCTTCTCCGAGCAGCATTCCGGCTGGCATACCGAGGATCTGGTGCAAGAATACGCGATCAGCCGTGAGCAGCAGGATGCCTGGGCGCTGCGCAGTCAACAGCGCTTTGGTGAGGCGCAGGCGGCCGGTCGGTTCGAGACCGAGATCGTACCGGTGGAAGTACCGGGCAAAAGGGAAACGCTGACTTTTGTTCGGGATGAGGCGAACCGTCCGGATACGACGCTGGCCGGTTTGGCCAAACTACGATCGGCTTTTCGCAAGGAAGGCACCATCACGGCCGGCAACGCACCGGGACTGAACAGTGCGGCGGCGGCCATGCTAGTGGCCGAGCGCGGCTGGGCCGAGCGGCAGAGCCTCGAGCCTATGGCCCGGCTAGTCAGTTACGGCATCGGCGCGATGGAGCCGGGTTTCTTCGGGCTGGCCCCGGTGCCCGCAGTGAAGCAAGCATTGGCACGGGCCGGTTGGACGATTGGGGAGATCGAACGCATCGAGATCAACGAAGCGTTCGCCGCCATCGCGATCGCGGTCACCCGTGATTTGGGGCTCTCCGAAGAAATCGTCAACGTCGACGGTGGCGCCATCGCGCACGGCCATCCCATCGGCGCGACCGGCGCGATCCTTACCACCCGGCTACTGCACTCGATGGCGCGTGATGGCATTCGCCGTGGAGTGGTTACGTTGTGCATCGGTGGGGGGCAGGGCATTGCTTTGGCATTAGAGCGCCTCTGAGCAACCCAAGTCCGCGCGCAGGTCGTGTGCTCCCGAAGAAACAACGCTTGTACTACAGCCGTGGGATTTCAGGGCAACCCAGGAGGGGCGACTGTATACAAATAACCTTCTTCAGTTCTATTTCTTGAAAGCGAACGAAAGTTCCTGCCTCTCGCGGCGAGCCACCTCCGCGAGCCTCGGGGCCAAGATACCGGCTTAGCTTCAGCACGCTAATTACGTGTACGTATGGTTTGCCGACACTACCGGTAGGCCAGGGCTGTTCAATGCTACAGTCCCTCATAGGCCAGCACCCGATCGAGGCACAGCGCATTGTCGTAGAGACCTTGGCTGATATTCTCCACGCGATTGAAGCGCATGAGGTTGAGTGCGAAAGAGCGGAGCAGTGCGAAGGTGCAGGGGTTGCGACGAATGCGGCTGGCATCTTCCTGGAATCGGGTATCGCGTACGTAGTGTGCGCGGTTTTCGACACGCCAATGGTTGCGAATAGCTTCGCTGAACCGCGCGGCGGGCAACACGAGGTCGCAGAGGTAGTAGGCGCACTCTTTGGAGACGCGCCAGTCTCTCAGCCGGGTATCGAAGCGTTCGGTATGACGCTGTACGCGGATCAGCGCGCGGAAATGGTCGTACCAGGGTGCGCTGCCCAGGCTCGGATGCAGGTGCCAGACATGGACGGCGCGCTTCTCGATCCGATTGCGTCGGCCGATCTCATGAGTGTGATGCTCATCCACGAAGGGATGACCACGCGTGTATTCGACCATCGCATCGTGGAGCAAGGGCTGGTTGCGTTTGAGTTGGACGAGCAGGTGGTTACCCGTGGCGATCACGAGCTCGGTGGTTTTTTTTGGGTGTGGAGCGCATCCAGGGTGAATAGACGACCCGATAATCCAAGCGCTTCAATCAGCTGTTGGGCGGCCTGAATCTCGTGATGCTTCTCGCCCTCCTCATCGGTGATCCACACGTGGCCGAGCACAAGGGTGCTCTCAGTGGCCAGTGCGCTGAGTACCTGAGCGGCCTTGCGGTCCTCGAAGTGATCGAAACTGCCGCGCGCAGGGTCTTGCCGTCCATGGCGATACTAGCGTGCTGCGCTCCCTCGCCGTCCAGACCAGAGGCATGGCGATGGAAGGCAAGCTCGCCGGCTTTGGCATCCAAGCCCTGGAGGGCGTAGCGAATGGAGGTATGGACCGGCGCGCGCTTCCAGTGCAGTTGGCACAGAGCGTTCAGGCGTTCACGGTGAGCATCCATGAATCGTTGGATCTTTCGGTAAGAGGTCGCGCCCGAGACCACGGCCAGGATGCTGAACAGCAGAAGGTGAGTTAGGTCATACATCCGGCCCTGAGCCCGGCGATGATCGGGAATCGCTGGTAGGTAAGCCTTGAGCTGCATGGGTATCACTATTAATCCTGCAGGTTACAAGACAATCTGCATCATTCTCTCAGCATTGAACAGCCCTGACCGGTAGGCATAGCGTGCAACATTCTCCGTTCTGGCGGGAAGCGCGGCGCGGGCATGCTCTGGTGCCGACCGCTCTTGCCGGATAATCCAGCTTCCTTTGCACGGGAGCACCGAGCTCGGCATCACATGGCCCGCTATCTTCCCTTCGCGCGCACCGATCGAGGCATGCGCTTGGAAGATACCCTCGTGCCGGGAACTAAACTAACAGCTCATGTTCCTAGATTAGTAGCAGGGTTCCGGGAAGAAGCCTGGCGGCAAGCCGGCGGTCTGTAAGGCTACCTTGATTAAGCAGGCATCTAATAGCCTGTCGTAGGCAACGGATTTAGTGCGGATGAGCGTAATGGCTAGAACAGCAGCAACAGAGAGAGCGCGAGGGCGCCAAGCCGAGCGGCTGAGGGAGATTCCAAAGGCCGGGTGGCGCGACATCTTGTTGCGCACAAAAAGCGAGATCAGCAATGACCATCTGTCCATGGCTGCGGCTGGGGTGGCCTTCTACGCCATGCTGGCATTGTTTCCCGCATTAGCGGCGATCATCTCGATCTGGGGTCTTGTCTCAGACCCGCAGCAGGTCATGCAGCAGATCCAATCGGTTAGTGGGATGCTGCCGGATCAGACAGCAGCGATCATCAAAAGCCAAGCAACGAAGGTCGCCTCAGCCTCCGGTGGTGCAGTAAGCTTGGCGGCGCTCGGCAGCGTGCTGCTCGCCGTCTACAGCGCATCGAAAGGGATGAAGGCGCTGATTGAAGGGCTGAACATGGTCTACGACGAAGAGGAAAAACGCGGCTTTATCAAGCTCAATCTCGTCGCGCTCATCCTCACCATCGGCTTAGTCTTAGTCATGATTGCGGCGCTTGGCATGATTGCGGCTATACCGGCGCTACTGGGCAGCCTCGGCCTTGGGGCAGTGACCAAGACCGCGGTAATTTGGCTGCGCTGGCCGCTTCTGTTCGTGGTGGCCATAGCCAGTCTTGCCCTCATCTACCGGTATGCGCCGAGCCGTACCCAGCCGCGCTGGCGGTGGGTAAGCGTAGGAGCGGTGGTCGCGACGCTGCTCTGGATTGCCGGCTCCTTTGCTTTTTCGTTTTACACACGCAATTTCGGCAGCTACAACGAGACCTACGGCTCACTTGGCGCCGTCATTATCCTTCTGACCTGGCTTTGGCTATCCGCCTTCGTAGTGCTGCTAGGCGCGGAGCTCAACTCTGAGGAGGAACATCAGACCGCCCGCGATACAACTCGAGGCCGGCCGCAGCCGATGGGCAAGCGCGGGGCGCATGCCGCCGATACGATCGGAGAGAAGCCTGGCTGATTCACCCCCTACATGGGTGCGTTCTCCTTAAACGCGTTTCACGAGAATGCATCGGAGCGGTGGGGGCGGCAGCTACTGTGCGAATGATCGGCGAGCGGCCTTGGCTACCAGCCATCACGCTATTGTCCGCAGTTATTGAGAGTTTTCTAACGTGCATATAAATTAATTATTTTTATCTTTAGTTTTTGCATAAAAGCCGTTTCGAAAAATTCTGACTTCGACCCTGGATTTCGACAGCAAAGATGCCGGCTTTTAGTGTCGGGTTCCGTGCGATCCTATTAGGCAGAGGGGCTGGCGTTTGTGCGTGGACCGTGTGCGATGAGACAACTCTACCGACACCTTGGAGCCCGATGGTGCCTCTCACTTTACACCCCCTGGTTCGCACCACGCTGCGCACTCGCGTGGAGATCAAGGCCGAAGCGCCGGACCAAAGCGATCAGACTCTGGCTCGGCTTTATGGAGTTGCCGCACCCACCGTGCGCAAGTGGCGTGAGCGCGAGTGCACAACCGATCGCTCACAGCCCAGGGAAAAAGCCCGCGGGCGAGCATGTCTTTGATCGCCAGTGCGCGAAGCTCGACATTGAGCACCGTCTGATCTAGCCCCGCTATCCACAGACCCACAGTATGGTGGAGCGATTCGGCGGGCGTATCAGCGACGTTCTCGCTACTACGCACTTTCGTTCAGGCGAGGATTTGCAAATGACCATCGAGCACTATGTGAAGCTCTACAATGAGCACTTGCCGCAACGCGCACTGAAACACCAGACTCCGTTGCAGGCATTACACTCTTGGCGCGTTGTGCGCCCAAAGTTGTTTGTCAGGAAACCAAAGAATTAGACGGGAATTTATGTTTTGGTGACATAAAATCGATTTGTTCTCCGCTCCGGGAACTTAATTCGAATCTTTTTCTCTATAACGCATATGCAGATGAGACAAACGCAGTTTATTCCTGGCGGACGGAGAATAGCTCATGGAAATTACTCAATTGTTACACGATGACCACCAGCAGGCCATTCAGCGGCTAAACCAACTGCGCAGGGCGAGAGAAAGCGCGGAGCAGCATCAACTTTTTCGGGAGCTTAAAGACGAGCTTGAGATCCATGCCCAGATCGAAGAAGAGCTTTTTTATCCAGCGCTGCATGGCTCTGGAGGAAAGGATCTGTGCGTTGATGAGTGCATCGCTGAACATAAAAAGGTTCGATTGCTGTTGTCGCAGCTGGAGCAAATGATACCTGGTTCCGATTCGTGGGCACGGAGTTTAGATGCGCTCAATAACGAGGTTGAGCACCATATTAAAAAAGAGGAGCGTGAGCTTTTCCCGAGGATGCGAACTCTTTTGACCCAGGAAGCGCAGGGAGCGCTTTTGGAGCGGATGGCCGCGCGAAAAGCGGACCTCTCCAGGCAGGGCGAGCGTATGGAAGCGCAGCATAATAGGAGGAACGGCGCAGCGGAACAGGCGGCCGCGCAAACATCGGAGCAAGCTTACGAATATGCCCGCAAGATGGGAGAGCAGGGGGAGGCGGCGGTCGCGCAGGGAGCGGGAGTCGCCGCGGAGCAGGCACGACGGGCCGCCGATGCGTTGTATGAGACCAGCGACAATCTGGAAAAGCAGGACCAGGAGCGGCTTTCGCAGTACCTGCGCACAGCTGCGAACGGCCTGAATCGGTTCTCGAGCCGCCTCACCGACGGCGATATCGATGGTTTGCTGCAGGAGGCGCGGGCCAACGCTGAGCGACATCCAGCGCTGTTGCTAGGCGGCGCAATCGCGGCGGGCTTTCTCTTGACCCGTTTCCTCAAGGCCACCGCGCAGCCCTCTACGCGCCCGGCACAAGACGGTAGCGAGAATGTAGTTTTGCCCGGAACGCCTGCGCCGCCGGCGACCTCAAAGCCAGCCGTGATCCAACCCTTATCCGCACATTCACAGGAGACTCGCTAATGGTACAGCAGGCCTATAAAGAGCAGCCGAAAGTTTCGCCGGAACCCCTGCGCGAGATCAAGCCCAACAATCCCTCTATTATGCGACTTTTCTCCGATCTTCTGCAGGAAACAACCAGTTTAGTGCATAACGAGGCGAGTCTCGTCAGGGCGGAGATCTCGCAGAAAGTAGTCCAGGTTCAAACCGGGGCCGTTTCTCTGATCATCGGGGCTGTGTTCGGTATACCCGCTTTGACCGTGCTGCTGGTGGCCGGCGTGCTGGGGCTCACCCATGTGTTGGCGCCGTGGCTCTCAGCGCTCATAGTCGGAGGCGCGGCGGCGATTGTGGCTCTCATCTTTTTGATGGTGGGTCGCGCAAAGCTCAATGCTAAGCAACTCGCGCCGGAGCATACAGCGGCATCCCTTAAAGAGGACCGCCGACTAATACAGGAGCATACGCGATGAATAGAGAAACGACTGAGCGGCATGCAGCGCGCGCCGAGGCGAACGCCGACATCGATACCATTGAATCCATGCTCGCTGCTAACCGGGCCGCACTGGATAAGACATTGTCCGAGCTTGAGGAGCGGGTTTCTATGGAGGGGCTGGTGCAGGTGGCGATGGATCGTCTGCGTGGTGACAGTGGTGCAGAGTTCTTGCGCAGCCTACGTGACTCCGCGCTCGACAATCCGCTGCCGATTACGCTAGCCGCCGTTGGCCTCGCCTGGACCGCCTGCTCTCAAAGCAATAATGGCCGAGCGGCCGGCCTCTCGGCTGGGGGGCTTTCCAAGATGCGTCGCAAGACCGCCAGCGCGGCTAGCCGAGCGAGCGAAGAGGCTGCGGAGCGACTCAGGATGGCGAAAGCGCAGGGTCGCGAATGGAGAGAACGCGGCGGCGAAGCGGTAGATGATGTCCGAGAGCGGGTAAGCGAGGTCGGTCGTGACGCGGCCGAGTGGACGCGGCGGTCGATCGAGCAAGCCCATGGTTTAGCTAGTGAATACCCGATGATCGTGGCCGGCGCCGGGTTAGCGCTCGGCGCCGCTTTGGCGGCAGTGCTTCCCGCGACTCGAATAGAGAACGAGCGGCTGGGGCCGGCGCGGGACTGGACGGTGCGCCGGGCCCGGGAAGCCGGCGCTGCGGCCCGCGAGGGCGCCGAAGAGGGGCTTCAAGGAGGCGCCTCCGGTGCCAAAGGGGTGCAGGTGCAGGCCGAGGGCGTTTCCAGTCCGCATGGTGCTAACTCGCACGGCAGCAACGCCGGTTTTCAGCACAACGTGACCGGTTCGCATTTTATCAAATGAGCGGGCACAGATAGATCATAGGGTCACTGTGCTCGGCGGTTACTGTTATCATGGGTGGCGGCGTGGATAAGCTCGTGCATGAGCCTCTGCGCCGTCTTTCGCTCATTGTCGATCGCCTCGCAAATCTCTGCGAAGCGGGCCTCGTCTTCGCGGAGGTTTTTGAGTAATTCCGTGCCTAGGCCGATTGCGTGCAGGCACTCCCGGACATCGTGGCTGAGTTGCCGCAGTTGTTCGTCCTGGGACTGTTTTTCATGGTCAGACATAGCATGTCCCTTCGGTAAGCCGGTAAAGGTTGGCTCACTCCGCCGGCAGCAAAAATCCGGCTAGCAGCTCTTTGAGCTCGGTGGATGCGACCGGTTTGACCAGATGAGCGTCGAATCCCGCCTCTTGCGAGCGTTGTCGGTCGGTGTCCTGGCCGTAGCCGGTGACGGCCACGATCCGCACGTTTTTTGATTGCGCGTCCCGCCGGATGCGGCGGGCTACTTCATAGCCGTCCATGTGGGGCAGCCCAATGTCCAGCAGGATCAAATGCGGTTGAAACCCCGATGCTTCTTGCAAGGCGCTGGGGCCGTCGTGGACCACGCGCGCCTCATGACCCCATGCGCGTAGCAGCAGCGCCGACATTTTGGCCGCATCCACGTTGTCATCGACGATCAGGATCCGCCGCGGCCGGCAATCCTGGGGTGCCGCGGTGCGCGGACCCGTGGTGTCCGCCGGCCGGGCTTGCGAGGACGCCACCGGCAGGCGTACAACGAACTCGCTGCCATGCCCAAGGCCCTCGCTATAGGCGTCAACGGTTCCACCGTGCATCTCGACTAAGCTTTTGACCAGCGCCAACCCGATGCCTAGGCCGCCCTCGGATCGCTCCAGCGACCTCTCGGCCTGGCCGAACAGCTCGAAGATGCGGGGAAGCGTATCGGCCGCGATGCCCTCACCGTCGTCGCGCACCCGGGAGATGGCCCGGTGGTCGTCGCGTTCGATGCGCAGGTCGATATGCCCATTATTGGTGCTATACTTCGAGGCGTTGTCAAGCAGGTTTCCGAAGATCTGCTCCAGCCGGGTGGGATCGGCGTCCAGCCATATCGGCTGTTGGGCCGGTTCAATAGACAATTGCTGCCCGCGGCGGTCGATCAAAGGGCGCATTCGCTCCACGGCCCGCTCGACTATGGTGTTGAGATCCACCCGTTCGGGACGCAGGCGGATACGGCCGCTCGTGATGCGCGAGACGTCCAGCAGATCATCGATCAAGCGGGCCATATGTCGCACCTGCCGTTCGATGATTTCGCGAGCCTCCTCATGCAGGGCGTTCTCCCCTTTCTGCCCTATGAGTTGCAGGGCATTGAAGATCGGCGCCAACGGGTTGCGCAGCTCGTGGGCAAGCATCGCCAGAAACTCGTCCTTACGGCGGCTGACTTCGGCTAATTCTTTGGCCTGCCCCTGGATCTGCCGCTCCATGCGCTTGCGCTCGGTGATATCGCGCGCGATCTTAGAGGCACGCGAAACCCGGCCCCGAGCATCTAGAATCGGAGACACGGTCAGCGAGATGTCAACCAATGTGCCATCCTTGCGCTGGCGCACCGTTTCGTAATGATCGACGCGCTCACCGCGGCGAATGCGCTCCAGAATATTTGGTTCTTCATCCATGTGATTGGGGGGAATGATTATGCCGATCGGTTGGCCGATCGCTTCCTGGGCTGTGTATCCGAAGATGTGCTGCGCTCCGGCGTTCCAGGTCTGAATGATGCCATTGAGGTCTTTGCTAACAATGGCATCCTGCGAGGATTCCACGATAGCCGCAATTCGGGCGCTCTCCTCTTCTGCCCGCTTGCGCTCGGTGATGTCGGTGAACAGGACGGCGACTCTTCGGCTTTTCGATCCACCGAGCCGGAAGGCATAGCCGTCGAACCAACGAGCTAATGCCTTGGCTTCGTTCGTAAAGCGAACGGGTTCGCCTGTGAGGGCGACCTTGCCGTAGATTTCAAACCAGTGGGCTTCGTGAGCGGGGGCGAGCTCGCGCATTCGCTTGCCGAGCGCAGCGGAGAAGCCGGTTTGCTTCTCGAACGCCGCGTTGATTTCGACGAAGCGATAATCGGTGGGCGTGCCGTTGCGGTCGAACAGCATTTCGATCACGCAATACCCTTGGTCCATCGACTCGAAGAGCGTTCGATAACGCAATTCGCTTTCGCGCAGTGCTGTTTCCGCCCGCCTGCGCTCGGTTATATCCTCGATGGCAAGCAGAATCCGCTGAGTCTGTTGCTGCGGGTCGCGGATGCGCCGGGCGTTGAGCAACATGATGCGTCGGCCCAGCTGCTCGAAGCCGTATTCGACCTGGAAGTCCTCCACGGGAACATTCTGCGGTAGGATTTGCTCCATCAGCTCGCGCAGGCGCGGGATATCCCATTGACGATTGCCGAGCTCGTAGAGGCATCGGCCGAGTGTCTCGGTGCGTCTGACGCCGAAGGTGCGATAGAATGCACGGTTGGCCCTTTCGGCGTGCAGCCGCTCGTCGAGCACGAGCAAAGGCTCGCGCACGGTATCGATGATGTTTTCGGCGTAGTCGCGTGCCTCGGCGATGGCCAACTCGCTGCGTTTGCGCGCGTCGATGTCCAACAGCACCAACACCGCGCCGTCCAGCTTGTTATCCAGTGTCAGATAGGGGCGTATGTGCAGGGAATACCAGCGCCTGGCTGAGTCCCGCACCTCGCGAACCACCTCGCGTACATGGGCGATGGCCTCGTCGGCGAGGCGTTCCAGGTCGAGCGAGGAGGCTTCGCCGGCGACAGGGTCCAGAACCAGGTTGTGCCGGATGTGGTCGATGGGCCGGCCCACGTCGCTGGCCAGCAGGCCGAGCTGCTCTCCCGCCTGCTCGGTAAAGCGGCGGACGGTCAGATCGCGACCGAGCAGCACGATGGCGAGCCCGGTCGAGGTTTGGAGATTGGCCAGGTCGTTGTTGAGGCGGTTGAGCTCGGTGTTGCGATTGGCCATTTCCTCGTTGACGGTGGCGAGCTCTTCGTTGGAAGACTCAAGTTCTTCTTTAGAGGTCTCCAGCTCCTCGTTGATGCTCTGCAGCTCTTCGTTAGCGGATTGGACTTCCTCGTTGGCCGCCTCATGCCATTCCTGCATCGATTGCAGGTAGTCGCGCGTCTCGGCGAGCTCGGTTTCGAGCTCGGCGATGCGCTTGGCTGCCTCGTCGCGTGGCAAGCGGGCGCCGCGCGGCGATTGGCGATCGGGCAGCGGTAGCCGTTCCCCCGCACCCGCGTCCTCAAATAGAATCAGCAAGCAGCGCTCGCGCAGGTTTTTGAGCGGAATGACTTCCACGTTCACTCGCCGTATCTCGCCGTTTTGCTCGATCTGCACGCCGTCCCTGCGGGCGGAGTCATTTGCCAGCGTCGCTTGCGTGATCGCGGCGCGCAGCGCCAGCTTCAAGTCATAACGCGCTATCCTGAGCACGTCGAAGCTTGCCTTGCCGCTCGGCGGCGCGAGGTAGGCGCCGGTCGAACCGCGGAATTGCAGGACTTGCAGCTTGTCGTTGACGAGCACGCCGGGCGGGCCGAACCGGTTGACCACGATCCGGTCCGCTTCACGTTGAGCGTTGAGTTCGCCGCGCAAATCCTCCGCTGCTGCCTCTTGCCCTGTCGGCAGGAAGGGCAGGGAGCGTTCGCTGCGCTCCTTGCGCAGCGAACGCTGAAAGGCCGGCATTGGGCCGGCTTTCTTGATATAGATCTTGTGCTTTTTGTCGATCGGCTCGAACAGATCGGTGAAGCCGCCGCCGGATTCCGAGGCGCCCAGCAGCAGGAAGCGCTGCGGTTTCAGCGCGTAATGGAGTGTCAGCAATACCTTCTTCTGCAGGTTCGACTCAAGATAGATCAGCAGGTTGCGGCAGCTGATGAGGTCCATTTGTGAAAACGGTGGGTCGCTGATGAGGTTCTGCCGGGCGAACACCACCATTTCGCGCAGCGCCTTGCTGATGCGATAGCCATTTTCTTCTTCGACGAAGAACCGCTGTAGGCGCTCCGGGGTGATGTCCTGGGTAAGACTCCTGGCATAGAGGCCTTGGCGGGCCTTGTCCAGCAGCGCGTCGTTGAGGTCGGTGGCGAAGATTTGGAGCTTGCGCAAGCGCGGGGCCTGCTCCGCCGCTTCCACGTAGGCGATGGCAAGCGAATACGCTTCCTGCCCGGTGGAGCAGCCGAGCACCCAGACGCGCAGCGGATCGTCGCCCGGCTGCCTGAGGAGCTTTGGCAGAATCTCGTGCTGCAGCGTGTCGAAGGTTTTGGCGTCGCGGAAGAAGCCGGTCACGCTGACGAGCATGTCCGAGTAGAGCGCATCGAGCTCTTGGGCGTTGCCACGCAGGAAACGGGCATACTCCTCCAGCGTGTTCTGCGTGTTGAGCACTAGGCGCCGGGAGATGCGCCTCTGAATGGTACTGGCGCGGTAGAGTGAGAAATCTATCCCGGCGTGGTCGCGCAGGAGCCGCAGGATTTTCCGATAATCCTCCTGCGCACGCTTTGACTCGGCCCGCTCCCGGCCAGCAGGCCGCGCGTCCGAAAGCGGCGTGCTCTGCTCGTCCCCGTGCGCCGCCGCCGCGGCTGCATCGTCTTGCACGGGTGCGTCTGGTGCGCAGGGGTGCTCCACGGCATAAAGGTGGCGCGCAATTCGGGCGAGCTCCTGGGCGATGCGCGCCGGCGTAAGAACGAAATCTACGCAGCCGGCCGCCACGGCGCTGCGGGGCATCGAGGCGTAACGGGCCGAATCACCCTGCACGAAAGTGACTCCACCCGCGGTCTTGATCGCTTCCAGGCCCAACCTGCCGTCGCTCGCCGTACCGGAGAGCACTACGCCGATGGCCCATTCGCGCTGATCTTGCGCCAGCGCCTCGAAAAAGGCGTCGATCGGCCGGTGCAACACGCGCCCCTGCGGGAGTGGCTGTACCTTTAGCACGCCCCCGGTGATACCGAGGCTGGTGTTAGGGGTGATCACATAAACGTGATCGGCTTCTACCCGGAGGTTATCCGTGGCCGCGCGCACCGGCAGTGACGTGGCGCGGCTCAGAAGCTGGGTGAGCGTGCTGTCGTGCTGTGGATCCAGATGCTGCACCAGCACGAATCCCATGTCCGTATCGGGCGGCAGCTGCTCGAGTAGCGCCATGAGCGCTTCCAGTCCGCCGGCCGAGGCGCCGATGCCGACGATCGGCAACGATCCGCCTGCGCACCGCTTCTTCGGGATGTCCCCCGCCGGCTGCGGCACCTCAGAGTTTCTATTGCTCATCATGCGGCGTTTGTCCTCAGTTGCGGCTCGTTTAGCGACCAGAGCCTGGCCGCCGGCCTGGGGAACGTGATTCGGTTTTTGAACATTGGTAAGGGTGGCGGTAAGGCCCCATCGATACTGTATGCTAGAACAGAAAGGCTCTAGATACCGGGCGGAGGATAACTCCGTGCCGGTATCTGCTTGCGCAAGGGTAAGCGCATTAAAGTGCACGCCGTGGGCTATGGTTTGGGCGGGATGCTGCTCTCGATCGCCGTAGCGGCGCTGGCCCGCAACGGAGAGACGATTAGTTGGCGAGCCTATCCTTGTTTGCCACGTTGACTGATTTCGAGGAGGTGGGTGAGCTGATCTGTTCAGCGATGACAGCCAGGTTCGTTTCCAACACGCCCTGAACGCAAAGGGTAACTTCGGCTTCGATCGGACAATCCCGCTCGACCGTTCCCGTTCTGTGCTTGATTTGCGTCTCAGGAGGTAATATACGTATGTCATATGTCGCGATCGACCGATACGCAGAAGGCGCAACGTCTCAATGCGGCCTATGGGTTGCTCGCGCGTGGGCTGAAGGTGGCGGAGGCTGCCGTGTTGTTGTCGCGCCAATTCACGCTGTCCCGACGTCAGGCCTATCGCTACATCGAGGCGGCCCAGGCAATCGGCCGGCCGGTGCCAGTGACCGAGCCAACGACGGCCGTGACGTTCAAGCTTCCGCCCAGTTTGGTCGACGCGATTCGAACGCGGGCTGCGGCCGAGGAGACGACGATCAGCGACATGGTCAGTCGGGCGCTGCGCGCGTTTCTCGACGAAGCCGGCGGCAATGGCTGACCGGCGCGGCGCCAGTGATCGCAGCGTCCGTCTCGAGCATGCGTTTGACCGTCTCCTCGCCGTCAAACTGGAACAGGTCTATGGGATTTTGGTACCGGAGCGGGTCCGTGTCGCCGGTGTGGGACCGTGCGTAAGGGAGGGGAGCGATGAAGATCGCCGCGATTTATGCCCGGGTATCCTCCGACCAACAGAAGGGAGCGAACACGATCGCCAGCCAAACCGCGGCATTGATCGAGTTCGCCCGCGAGCAGGGGTTCACCGTACCCGATGAATGGATAATCGAGGACGAAGGTTTCAGCGGCGCCAGCCTGCTGCGGCCCGGCTTGGAGCGGCTGCGCGACCTCGCGGCCGAGGGCCAAATCCAAGCAGTGCTCATCCACTCGCCGGATCGGCTGAGCAGAAAGTATGCCTATCAGGTTCTGCTGACCGAAGAGTTCGCCCGCCATGGTGTCGAAGCCATCTTCATCAAGGCGCCGCATTCCGCCACGCCCGAAGATCAGCTCATGCTGCAATTCCAAGGGATGATCGCCGAGTACGAACGCGCCCAGATTCTCGAACGCTCCCGCCGTGGCAAGCGTCACCGCGCCAAATCGGGCGAGATCTCTGTGCTTGGCGGGGCGCCCTACGGCTATCGCTACATTCGCAAGATGCCCGAAACGCCGGCGCGTTACGAGATCGATGCCGCCGAGGCGGCAGTCGTGCGGCTGGTGTTTGAGAAATACACCGTCGACGGTCTGAGCATCGGCGCCATCGCCCGGCTGTTGCGGGAGATGGGCCCTCCGACACGCCGGCGAGTGACCCGTTGGGAGCGTTCGGTCGTGTGGGGGATGTTGCGCAATCCCGCCTATAAGGGCACCGCCTGCTTCAACAAGACACAGGTCGGGCCGAGGCAAAAGGTGACCAAGCCATTCCGTCTGTCGGGTCGGTCGGTCCATGGTGAAAAGACCAGCGCACATGAGCGGCCGCGCGAGGAATGGATCGAAGTGCCGGTCCCCGCCCTTGTCAGCGAGGAAACCTTCGCTTTGGCGGCCGAGCGCTTGGCCGACAACAAGCGTTTCGCACCGCGCCGGACCATCGAGCCCAGCCTTGTGCAGGGCTTGGTCTCGTGCCGCAAATGCGGCTACGCGCTCTACCGCGCGTCGACCCGCACGAGTGCACGCAAAATCCACTATTACCGCTGCCTGGGTTCGGATGGCTGGCGTCATCTCGGCGGATCCGTGTGCGACAGTCGCCCGATCCGCCAGGACCTGCTCGACCACATCGTGTGGCAGGAGGTGATGCGGCTGATCGCCGATCCGGGGCTCATCAACGCCGAGCTTGACCGCCGCCTGGATGCGGCCCGTGCGAGTGAACCGACGAAGAAACGCCAGGACGCTGTCGAACGCGACCTCACGCGCCTGAGCAAAAGCATGGACCGCCTGGTGACCGCCTACCAGGAAGACCTCGTGTCTTTGGACGAACTGCGAGGCCGCATGCCCGAACTGCGGGCCCGCGAACAGGGATTGAAATCCGAGCTGCAGGCAATCTTCAGTCAGGCCGCCGACCGCATGTCGTTCCTGCGTTTGGCCGAAACATTGACCGCTTTCCTCCAGCGACTGCGGGAATCGGCAGAGACTTTGGAAATCAGTGACCGCCAGAGAATCGTCCGCTTGCTGGTTAAGGAGGTCTTGGTTGATGATGATACTATCACCATCCGCCACTCGATCCCGGCGCAACCAACTACGCCTTCGGCCAGCACCCAACCGCCACCCTCCAATGGCAATGTGACGATCCCCGACCAAAGTTACCTTTTGCGTTCAGGGTGTCTAGAGGACGTCATGTGGCAACAAGGCTATCTTGGAGACTGGCAGATGAAGGGTGTATTCCAGCTTTTGCAGTCGAACGATCTCATTTGGTCGCAGCGGGTGTAGGAATATCTGATGGGCGAGCGCGCCCACGCTCGATCTGATGGCCTGGAGCACGAACGGCACGCGCATGCCGTTTCGCATGCACTCGGAGTATTTGCGCCGCCTGTATCTGGCCAACCAGCTTGCCGAAGTCCGTTATCGGGTCGATGGCTATCCTGCGGCCTTGAGCGACAGCGAGCTGTCGATATTTGTGGTCGGCACCCGCAAGGACTAAATCGCGCCTTGGCGCTCCGTCTACAAGATCCATCTATTGGCCGGGGGCGCGGGAAAAAAATGGCGCAGATAATCGCCGCCAAGGGTGCACGGGTCGCCGCCGCAGGGTTGAAGGAGGAGTGGTTACAGCAGACGGTGCGGTTGTGCCAGCGAAGCTGGCGGCGAGCCCGCCTATTATGTGACCGACGAGGCGGCGGTCGAGCGGCTTTTCGCCACTGTTGCCGATGAGTTTGGCGCCGTCGATGGTGTGGTCAACAACGCCGGAGTCAATCGCGACATGCTTTTGGTCAAGGCCGAAGACGGTAAGGTGGTCGGTAAGATGCCCCTGGAGAGCTGGAAGGCCGTGATCAAGGTGGACCTGCGCGGTGTATTCCTTTGCGCCTGCGAGGTGGCAGTCAAAATGATCGAAGGTGGACGGGGGGTGTGATCATCAATATTTCCAGCATTTCTCGCGCCGGCAATATTGGTCAGACCAACTTATACTGCCGCTAAAGCCGGTGTGGCGGCCATGACCGTGACTTGGGCCGAAGAACTTGCCCGTCATAGAATTTGGGTGGCCGCTATTGCCCCTGGTTTCTATAATACTCGGATGGTTGCGGCCATGCCGGCGAAAGTGCTGGACAAGATCAAGGCGAAAATCCCACTCGGACGCTTGGCCGATCCGAACGAGATAGGGCATTCCGTGGTCTATCTTTTCGAGAACGACTATTTCAATGGCCGCGTGCTCGAGGCGGGCGGGGGGTGCGTTTGTAGAGAAGCGCCTACCGCTTCTCTCATTCCGGTGCTAGCCGAATAAACCCGTAGGAACGGATTTTTGAACTGCCGAAAGCCGCTCCGAAGGGACAAGAAGCAGGGAGGGTTTGCGTAGTCCAGTAGAACGGAGACCGGCTCGGGGCGCTGGGCAGGCTTTACCGATGTGACGAATAATACAGCGCTGCGCTCGGGATTGTTCTGACAAGCCGTGTAAACGGAAGGAGATTGAGATGGCCGCTACGGACGATCTTCGCAAGGAATTGGACAAGCTAAAGGCGGATTTAGCGCGCTTGCGCGCGGATACGAGTGACGTTACGCGTACGTTGCGCGAGCTGGGTAGCGAGAAGCTGGATGATGTGCGCGGTTCTGCGGACGAGGAGTTCCAGCGTGGGCGCCGGATACTGCGCCGCGGCGTCGAAGCGGGACGAGAGCGTGGCCGCCGCGCCCTGGCGGAGGTGGAGGAAGATATAGGCGCTCATCCCTACGCCAGTGTCTTTGCGGCCGTAGGGGCCGGCTTTGTCTTGGCGAAGCTGTTGGATATCGCTACCCGCCGCTGAGCTAAAGCCGCTTCATCGCATACCCGATGTCGATCGTAGCGTATTGCACCCGCCTCGGCCGCTGGCCGGGGCGGTGCGTGGGAGTGTCTCCTGTATTGACCCCGGTAAGCGTTCAGAGTGGCTTTTGCAATAGACCTCCGAGTTCCTAGGAAATAGCTGTGTATTGTTCCCGGGCGAAGGGTTCGATCAACCGCGAGCCGTTAGCCGATTGCCGATGTTTCGAGGCGATATACGGCTGTCTTCCACCGCCTGCCTCGTGTAAGCCGAGTCCGTGACCATCGCATTCTGGCTCGCATGTTTATTCACAGTGATAGTGGGTCGGGATCGAAGGGAGAGCAATGAAGCGCGTCCGAGAGTTTCCGTATACGGTTCAAAAGCAGGATCCGGTTTGGATACCCATGACTGACGGGGTCGAGCTCGCGGCTCGCCTATGGTTGCCCGAGGGTGCGCAGAAGGCTCCCGTGCCGGCCATACTCGAGTACATCCCGTATCGTCGCCGTGATGGTACCGCGTTTCGGGATGCGACCATGCACCCTTATTTCGCCGGGCACGGCTATGCCAGTGTGCGGGTCGACTTGCGCGGCAGCGGCGACTCGGGCGGTGTGCTCAAAGACGAGTATCTAGAGCAAGAGCTGAGTGACGGTGAGGCCATACTGGAATGGATTGCAGCTCAGCCTTGGTGTAATGGCTCAGTCGGGATGATCGGAATTTCCTGGGGTGGCTTCAATGGCTTGCAGCTTGCGGCCCGGAGGCCGCCCCAGCTCAAGGCCGTGGTCACCGTATGCTCGACCGATGATCGCTATGCCGATGATGTGCATTACATGGGTGGGTGTCTGCTCGCGGATAATCTCTCTTGGGCCTCGACCATGTTCGCATACAACTCTCTGCCTCCGGATCCCGCGGTGGTGGGCGAGCGGTGGCGCGCGATGTGGTTCGAGCGGTTGGAGGCCAACGAACCGTGGCTGGCGACCTGGCTCGAACATCCGCACCGCGATCCTTATTGGGAACACGGTTCCATCTGTGAAGACTTTACTGCCATCGAGGTGCCTATATTGGCGGCAAGCGGCTGGGCGGATGGTTACTCTAACGCGGTGCTGCGGTTGCTTGCTAATCTGAAAGTGCCACGGCAAGGATTGATCGGGCCCTGGAGCCATAAGTATCCCCATTTGGCTGAGCCGGGGCCGGCCATCGGCTTTCTGCAGGAGTGTCTGCGGTGGTGGGATCACTGGCTTCTGGGTAAGGATACCGGCCTCACCGAAGAGCCGATGTTACGAGTCTGGATGCAGGACAGCGTACCACCGACCACGAGCTACGCGCACCGGCCGGGACGCTGGGTAGCTGAGCCGGTCTGGCCGTCGGCTACGATCAGGGCCTGGTATTTGCCCCTGTCCCCGGGGCGATTGGTTACGGCCGAAACCGACTTACCACTACAAGAATCCAGTCTCACCGTTCAGTCTCCGCTCACGTGCGGGTTGTTCGCGGGTAAATGGTGCTCCTATGCGTCCGGTCCTGACCTCGCCCATGATCAACGCGAGGAAGATGGGGGGGCGTTGACCTTTGATAGCCTGCCGCTCGAAGAGCAGGTCGAAATCCTGGGGGCGCCCGTCGTGGAGCTGGAGCTCTCCGCCAATAAACCCGTGGCGATGATCGCCGCCCGACTCTCGGACGTGGCGCCGGATGACAAGGCAACCCGCGCGACTTACGGCCTTCTCAATCTGTGCCATCGGGACAGCCACAAAGAGCCGGCGCCGCTCGAACCGGGACAACGTTATCGGATTCGGCTGGAGCTGAACGATGTCGCGCAGGTTTTTCCGGCCGGGCATCGGTTGCGATTGTCGATCTCCACCTCCTATTGGCCACTCGCTTGGCCGCCGCCGGAACGTGTCCGGCTCACACTCTACGATCGTTCGAGTCGCTTCATTCTACCGGTGCGGCCGCGCCGCCCAGAGGACGAGCGGCTCCGGGCGTTCGGCCAGGCTGAGGGGGCGCCGCCCATCGCTTGTGCAATGGTCGAGCCGCCGCTGCATAACTGGTACGTGCACCGCGACCTCGCCAAGGATGTGTCGACGCTGGAGGTAGTCAACGACGAGGGAGTCGTCCGCCTCAAGAGCTTGGCGCTCGATGTTCTAGTCAAGGCAGTAGAGCGCTATTCCTCGCGCGCAGATGATTTCGACTCGATTCGGGGCGAGACGCGTTGGGAGCGCGGTTTGCGCCGGCGAGACTGGACCGTGCACACTGTCACCTACACTTTGCTTACGTCCACGGCCGATGCCTTCCACCTCCATGCCTATTTAGATGCCTTCGAAGGAGAACGGCGAATCTACAGCCGGTCCTGGAATTACACCATTCCACGTAATCTTGTATAGACAGCCATGTTAGGGTCAATCGTCGCCGGGGTTTGGGCGCGGCGACGATTTCGGCCCGTCAGGTACCCCTCGAGTCACTTGCAGACGCAGAGTTTCCGGATCCGCTTCGAGCAATGCGCTGGTGGCGCGGACCAGAGCGCGGGCCACCCGTTCGGTGGCGTCGAGCGACACCCACTCGTTGGCCGCATGCGCTTGTTCCAGATCGCCGGGTCCATACAAAACCGTCGGCGTCTCGGCGAGCCGGATCCAGGCCGACATATCGCAGCCGTAAGGTGCGGCGACAATCTTGGGGCGTTCGTTGAAGGCTATCTCCCCGGCATCGGCTAGGCAGTCGACGAGCGGATGCTCGATAGGAGTTTGGGCTGAGCCGAAGCCGAGTGCCTTCCAGTGGAGAATGGGCGGATGCGCGCGTAGCCATTCGTTTCCCTGGACACCCTCGTGCAATGTGCGCTCGAAGCGGGCCTGAGCTTCGGGGATGGTCTCACCCAGTGCGACCCCGACGCGTAGCTGAACCTCAAGGCGATCCATAACGCTCGATGACCAATTGCCGCCTTGGATGACGCCGATATTGGTTGCATAAGGTAGCGCGAGATTACGCATCAAGGGGTGTTGTTCGGTCTCGTTGAGCTCGTTTTCAGCGCGGCGCAGCAGCTCATGGATGGTGAGATAGTGATCCAGCGCATTCTCTCCCGACAGCCGGTCGCTGGCGTGAGCGGACAGCCCTGGGATCTCGATGACACAGGACATCGCTCCGGCATGAGCCACTACCAGTTCCGGTAGGCCACCGCGGCAGGTCGGCTCGGGGATGATGGCAGCATCGGCCTGCAAGCCGCGCCGGATGGCCGCCAAAGTGCCCAGGCCGCTGTCCTCCTCGGCCGGTACGGCGACGAAGGCGACCCGGCCGGGGAAATCGCGTGGGCCACTGGCGAACGCTTCGAACGCCTCCAAGGCCGCAATGACTCCGGCCTTCATATCGGAGGCCCCGCGGCCGTAGATGCGGTCGCCCTCACGGGCTCCGGAGAAAGGCTCCAGGCGCCACTGGCTGTAGTCCCCGGCCGGGACCACATCAATGTGGCCGGTTAACAAGACCGTGGGCCCGGGGCGGGCACCGCGGATGATTCCCGCGACCACCGGCACCCACGCCCGTTCGACCTCGTGCCCGGGGTAGGCTGGGTCGCTGACCAGCTTGGCGATGCTGTCATACCAATAGTCCAGTTCGGCACCCCCGGCGCTGAGCCAGTCGGCGATCCGTCGTACAGCGGGTTCCTCGTCGCCGGTAACGGAGGGCAGACGGATGAGATCCACCAAGCGATCTTCAATACGCTGCGCGTCGATGAGCTTTGAGCGGTCCTTCATAATGGATTCCCTGTTCTCGCCGGGAGAGTGTCAGCCTCGCGTATGACGTTGCCAAGCGCAACCTCCGCTTACAGTCGCGTTAGGCCTGCAGGCCCGGTGCGCCTGGATAGATCTGTATGAGCACGTAGCTGTAGCGCGCGCCTGCTGGGTCAGTTCCGATCAGCGAGTGTCCGGCGTGGCATGGGGCGGCTCGATCATCAAGCCGGCCTTGGCCGCCTTTAGGCTTTGCTAGCTTTGTAGGGTCTTGAGGAATTCGTTCAGCGGGTGAGTATTGAGTACATTTTGCGGTTCGATCCAACCGCGCCGGGCCTGATTTGACCGACGCCAAAGCAGATCTTGGCGAGATCCGCCAAGGCAGATCTATGGCCACGAAGACCTTCTCCTCGCTGCCACCAGCCGCCTCGGCCAACATGGAATATGTCGTACTCGTCGAGCTTGAGGCGTTGAACTTGAGGCCGGCCGCCGCTGATGGGCGATGGTGTGAGAGTAGCCGGCAATGACTCGGGCTGCGTTGCTATAGGGACGAATCCGGAGCGGGTTTGCGTTTGGAGCCCCAACAGACTCGCCAGCTTCTCGAAGAAGCTGGCGATCTCGGTATTGGGTAGCGCCATACGTATTCTATTTATACACGGCAGCTTTGCTGGAGTGCTATCAATCAGCCTCGCGCCATGGCCTCCAGCCGGCGGATTCGCTCCTCGGTGGAAGGGTGGGTGGTGAACAGCCGGGCAAGGCGCAGCCCGCTGAGCGGATTGACGATAAAAAGATGTGCCGTGGCCGGGTGATTGGCCGCCGTCTGCATCGGTGCGCGCTGGTTGGCCTGCTCCAGCTTGCGCAGTGCGCTCGCCAGCCACAGCGGATTGCCGGTGAGCTCCGCGCCGCCTTGATCCGCGCCGAATTCACGGGAGCGCGAGACCGCCATTTGGATCAGCATGGCGGCGAGTGGTGCCAGGATCATCATCACCAGCGCCCCGAACACGCCGCCACCGCCCTGTTCGTTGTCGTTACCTCTCAGCCCACCGAATAACAGCATCCACTGCGCCATGTTCGCAAGCATGGTGATGGCGCCGGCGAGCGTTGCGGCAATAGCGCTCACCAGCGTATCGCGATGCCGGACATGGCTGAGCTCATGCGCCAATACCCCGATGAGCTCCTCACGGTTCATGATACGTAACAGCCCTGTTGTCGCTGCCACCGCGGCGTGCTCCGGGTTGCGCCCGGTGGCGAAGGCATTGGGAGTATCGGACTCGACGATGTAAACCGCTGGCATGGGCATTTGAGCCCGCCGGGCCAGATCCTCCACTATCGAATACAGCTCGGGGGCCGTACCCGGGCCCACCGGTTGGGCACGGTACATGCGCAGCACCAGCTTGTCTGAGAACCAGTAGCTGCCGAAGTTCATCACCATGGCCAATACCAGCGCCACGACCATACCGCCGTTGCCGCCCAGCGCCTTACCGGCTATCAGCAGCAGCGCGGTGAGACTTGCAAGCAAAACGGTGGTGCGCAGTGTGTTCATTGATCCTCCTGCTGAGAACCTTAGGCTTCGCACTATTATGATCCACCCTGTTCATGTCGATTTCTATATAGAGCCGGTGCTTGCGGTTCTCAAGCCCCCGGTTTACCAGGCGGAGGGCCCGCTGCATGCGGCGGCCCGATCAACAAAGCCGGGGACAGGTGAGGGGAGACTTTGGCCGTGAGCTTTCTCTTGAATCATTATCGGCAAGGGAGCTTGCGTCATCTAAGCTTGTCTAAAGAAGCGTGTCACACTCAAATTATGTCTATGCTCGGCGAGGAGGAGGGCAACATGCGATGCGTCGCTCAGTTTGAGGTTGGCTACACTGGCTATCTGGACCACGAGCTCCGGGTAACCGGTCCTCTGCCCGAGTTCGCCCGCGAGCCGGTTCAGTTGATTGCGGCCTATCGAGCCATGGCGAGTGCGCGTGCGTTCGACCGCAAAGCGATCAACCTACAACGCACTGGCCAACTCGGAACATTTGCCTCCTGCCTCGGCGAGGAGGCGATTGCCGTTGCCGTCGGTTTGGCGATGCGCCCGGAAGACGTTTTGTTGCCCATGTACCGTCACCACGGTGCTTATCTCAGCCGGGGCGTGCGTATGGCAGAGCTGTTGGCTTACTGGGGCGGTGACGAGCGCGGCATGGATTTCCAAAGCGTGCGCGAGGACTTCGCGGTCGCCGTGCCCATAGCGACCCAGGCCCCACATGCGGTGGGCGTCGGTTACGCGTTCAAATATCGCAAAGAACCGCGGGTCGCGGTCTGCCTGCTCGGCGACGGCGCCACGTCCAAGGGGGATTTCTACGAGGCCATTAATGCGGCGGGCGTCTGGGAACTGCCGGTGGTTTTCGTGGTAGCCAATAATCTGTGGGCCATCTCTGTGCCGCGCACGCTTCAGAGCCGGGCGCAGACTCTGGCACAGAAAGCCATCGCGGCCGGTTTCGAGGGTGAGCAGGTGGACGGTAACGACTACATCGCGGTGCGTGATCGCCTGGATCAAGCCCTGCAACGTGCCCGCAGCGGCCAGGGTCCCTGTCTGATCGAGGCGCTTACCTATCGGATGGGCGATCATACGACGGCGGATGACTCGCGACGCTATCGCGATGCCGAAGAGGTCGAGGCGTGGCAACGCCGTGATCCGTTGGATCGTTTGCGCGGCTATTTGCTGCAGAGCGGGGCTTGGTCGGAGGCGGACGAGGAGGCGCTGCAGGTTGAATGTCAGGAGGCGGCGGATCAGGCGGCGCAGCTTTACCTGGAGCGGCCGCTGCAGCCACCGGCGAGCATGTTCGACTACCTCTACGAGAGGCTGCCGCGCGCGTATGCCGAGCAACGTAAGGCCTTGGCGGATCCGAATGATGTTTGATAGGAGGCGAGCGCGAGCACCTCATCCCATATCGTGATCCCGGCCGGCGCCGGGATAAGGCGCAAAACGGTCGTTGCGGGGAGATGGCAAACATGCCTGAGATGACCTTGGTTGGCGGCGTTAATGCCGCACTGGCCTACGAGATGGCCGCCGATGACCGGGTGCTGGTCTTCGGCGAGGACATCGGGGTCAATGGTGGTGTTTTTCGCGCCACCGAGGGGTTGCAGCAGCGTTTCGGGCCCGAACGGGTGATCGATACGCCGCTGGCGGAGGGGCTCATTGCCGGCATGGCCGTGGGGCTTGCCGCGCAAGGACTGCGCCCGGTTGCCGAGATTCAGTTCATGGGTTTTAGTTACCCCACGCTCGATCAGCTAATCAGCCACGCCAGCCGGCTGCGTAATCGCACCCGCGGTCGGTTGTCCTGTCCGATGGTGCTGCGGGCCCCTTTCGGGGGTGGCATTCACGCCCCTGAACACCATTCGGAGAGCACTGAGGCGCTGTATGCACACATTCCGGGGCTGCGGGTGGTGATTCCATCCTCGCCTGCTCGAGCCTATGGACTGTTGCTTGCCGCCATCCGTGATCCCGATCCGGTGGTTTTTCTGGAGCCCAAGCGGATCTATCGGCTGACCAAACAAGAGGTGGCGGATGACGGTGAGGCCATGCCGTTGGATGTGTGCTTCGTAGTTCGTGACGGCACCGACATCACACTGGTTACTTGGGGGGCAATGATCCACGAGACGCTGCAGGCGGCCGAACAGCTCGCTAAGGAGGGGATCAGCGCCGAGGTGATCGATGTCGCCACGTTGCGGCCCCTCGATACCGAAACGATCCTGGAGTCGGTGGCCAAAACGGGGCGTTGCGTCATTATCCATGAAGCGCCCCGCAGTGGTGGTTTTGGTGCCGAAATCGCCGCCGTCGTCGCCGAGCACGGTCTGCTCAATCTGTTGGCACCGGTAGCCCGGGTTACGGGCTATGACACCATTATGCCGTTGCTCAAGCTGGAGCAGCACTTTTTGCCCTCGGTCGAGCGGATTATGGACACGGTACACAAGACGATGGAGTTTGCATGAGCACATTCAAGCTGCCGGATCTGGGTGAGGGGCTTGTCGAGGCGGAGATCGTGGAGTGGTTCGTCCGGGTGGGCGAGCAGATCGAGCGTGATCAGCCGCTGGTCTCTGTGGAGACGGACAAGGCGATCGTGGAGATTCCGAGTCCACAAACCGGGCGCATCGAGGAGCTGTTGGGCGATGCTGGCGACGTGATGCATGTCGGCGATCCATTGGTGGTGTTTGGCGGGGATGAAGCACGGGGCCAGGAACAGCGAACGTCCGCGGCCACGCCGAAACAGCGCGACGAATCCTCGCGGGAGAGCACCACCGTCGTCGGTGAAGTGCGTGCCGGTGAGGAGGTCATCACCGAGAAGGCGGCTGAGGTGAGTCGAGGGGTTCGGGCGACTCCGGCGGTGCGTGCGCTGGCGCGGCGGTTGGATGTCGATCTGGCGGCTGTCACCCCCACCGGCCCGGGCGATTCCATTTCCCGGAACGATGTACAGCGCGCGGCCCAGACACTGGCCGATGCCGGTCCGCTAGAGCCGCTGCGCGGCGTCCGGCGAGCCATGGCCCGGACCATGACGCGGGCCCACTCGGAGGTCGTGCCGGTCACAGTCTCCGACGATGTGGACGTGGAGTGTTGGGCGCCGGGCACTGATATCACGCTGCGCCTTATCCGCAGCATTGTGGCCGGCTGTCGAGCCGAGCCGAGCCTCAATGCCTGGTACGACGGCCACGCGATGGGCCGTCGATTGCTGGAGAAGGTCGACTTGGGAATCGCCGTTGACAGCGAGGACGGGCTGTTCGTCCCGGTCTTGCGCGACGTGGGTAATCGTGACGCGCAGGATCTGCGCCGCGGGTTGGACGCTCTAGTGGCCGATGTCAAGGCGCGCAGCATTCCGGGCGAGGAGATGCGCGGCTACACCATCACGCTGTCCAATTTCGGCACCATCGCCGGGCGGTATTCAGATCCCGTGGTCGTTCCTCCGACGGTGGCGATCGTTGGCGCCGGTAAGATTCGCCCGCAAGTGGTCGCGGTGGATGGTAAACCAAGTGTCCATCGGATTCTGCCGCTGTCGCTCTCCTTCGATCATCGCGCCGTCACGGGGGGGGAGGCCGCACGTTTCTTAGCGGCGATGATGGCTGATTTGGCTGAGCCAAGCTGAAGCGGGGGCAAGCCGATTGGCCGCAACTCATGCCCCGAAACGGCAGTGGGTAGTGAACACAATTTTACTCGCGCAGACCACGCGACGAGGGAGAGTAACTGCAATCTTCGACCGGGCTGCCATACTTATTGTTGAGTGCGCTGCCGGATGGTCCGGCAAAGAGGTGGCTTGCGTCCACGTAGCTTAGGAGATCAGAGATGACCACGTGGACTCCTGATCCGACTTTTTATCCCTCGCCGCGTTTGGCGATGCAGGCTCCCGCTGAGACCTTGGCCTACGTGGCGCTGCTGGACGCCGTGGGCGCGAAACGCCCCGATGCCCTGGGCGTGGTGGACGTGGAGCCGGGCTCCACGAGCTATGGCCAGTTGATCGGCCAGGTGGATCTGCCGAATGTAGGAGACGAGTTGCACCACTTCGGTTGGAATGCCTGCAGCTCCTGCCTGTGCCCCTATGCGCCCCACCCCCATATGGAGCGGCGCTATCTGGTCGTACCGGGCCTGCGTTCTTCGCGGATCCATGTATTCGACGTCAAACCGGATCCTCGCCAGCCGCGTCTCGTGAAGGTCATCGAGCCTGATGTGCTGGCGGCACGCACCGGCTATTCCCGCCCGCACACCATCCACTGCGGTCCGGAAGGCATCTACGCTACGGCGCTTGGCAATGCTGAAGGTAAGGGGCCGGGCGGGATTTTTCTGATGGACCATGAAACCTTCGAGGTTCGCGGTCGTTGGGAGGTGGATCGGGGGCCACAGCAGTTTGCCTACGATGCGTGGTGGCATCTGGGTTATGACACTCTGGTGAGCAGCGAATGGGGCACGCCGGAGATGATCGAGGAGGGGTTGGTGCCGGAGCTGTTGCTGGAGGGCAAGTACGGTCACCACCTCCATTTTTGGGATCTGCAACGGCGCCGTCACCGCCAGGCCGTGGATTTGGGCGCGCAACAGCAGATGGTATTGGAACTGCGCCCGGCGCACGATCCTACCAAGGCTTATGGGTTCGCTGGGGTTGTGCTCAGTCTGGAGGATCTCTCGGCCTCAGTGTGGCTTTGGCACAAATCGGGCGACAGCGAAGATTGGAAGGCACGCAAGGTCATCGAGATCCCAGCCGAGCCGGCCGCAGAAGAATCGCTGCCGCCGCTGCTCAAGGCGTTCAAGGCTGTACCACCACTGGTGACCGACATCGATCTCTCGCTCGACGATCGATTTTTGTATGTTTCGTGCTGGGGAACGGGCGAGTTGCGGCAATACGATGTCTCCGATCCTTTTCAGCCCGTGCAAACCGGCTCCTGCCGTCTCGGCGGCATTGTCGCGCGCGCGGCGCATCCCGCCTCGGGCCCGCTCAACGGTGGTCCACAGATGGTCGAGCTCAGTCGTGATGGGCGCCGGGTTTATCTCACCAACTCCCTGTACCGGGCCTGGGACGAGCAATTTTATCCGGAGGGGATCGCGGGTTGGATGGTCAAGCTGGATGTGGCACCGGCGGGGGGCATGCAGCCGGATCCGAACTTCTTTTTGTCCTTCGACCCTTCGTTGCGACCGCACCAGGTTCGCCTTGAAGGAGGAGACGCCTCGTCGGATTCCTTCTGCTATCCCTAGCACGACGCATGCGGTTCTGAGTTCATGAGCGCGCTGGATCGCGGCCATGGATGAGCTGTGGCCGTGGATCGCAATGCTCGGCCTGGGCGCTTTCCACGGCATCAACCCGGCGATGGGTTGGCTGTTCGCGGTAGCCCTGGGGCTGCACCGCGGCCAGCGCCAAGTCGTGTTGTTGTCCCTGATTCCGCTGGCCCTGGGGCATGCCTTGGCGATTGGGGTCACCCTTGTCTTGGTGGCGCTAGTGGGCCGGATGCTGGATCCCGGAATCTTGGGGGGCGGCGCGGGCGCATTGCTGATCGGCTGGGGACTGTATCACGCGGTGCGCGGGCATCGTTATCGCCTGCGGGTGGGCATGCAGACCGGCATGGTGGGTTTGCTGCTTTGGTCGTTCGTCATGGCCACGGCGCATGGTGCCGGTTTGATGCTCCTGCCCGTTTTTTTCGCTTGGTTGGATAGCCAACATGGCCATTTGAGCGCGGCGAGCCCCCCAGCGCTCCTTTTGGCGGTGGCTGGCGTTGCCGTGCACACGCTGGCTATGTTCACCGTCGCCGGGATGAGTGCGGTTGCGGCCTACGAGTGGGTCGGGCTCGCGGTATTGCGACATGGCTGGGTCAATTTGGATTGGCTGTGGTCGGCCGCATTGGTGGGGGTGGGAGTAATCCTGCTCGTCATATTTTGAGTGTCACCCGTCGGTTGCCTCGCTGGGCGTGTTTTACGGATGGAGGTAAGCCGAACGTAATTTACCTTCATCCGCGATCAAGGCCTCGCTATTGGGCAAATGGAGCGCGTTCTCATCTCTGAATTGGCAAAGACTCCGCAGCCGTGAAGGCCCGGGCCGGCGGGCGGCGGACCGTCGGAGGGTGGACGAAGAGCACTTTTTGCTGCGGCGTAGAGCGCTCGGCCGGCGGGCGCATCTGATATCGAACTGGGCGTTGGTGGTCGGTTAGTTGACGTTTCGAGTTGTACACACTTGAGAACTTCCATAACATCTTGACGAAGTTCGTCTGGCCATGCGCGAGGCGATTCGCCGCAACTCCTGCCATCGTTTGCAACGCGCTCCATCCGAGGTGCCTGCGATTGAGCACGGCTTGCGTCTTCACCAGCTCCTCATAGAATCGCTCGAGCGGCAGGGTGGTCGGCAGCACAGCGTGCTGCACGTCGAAGAGACGGTAGTCGAGCGTCGTTAGCTTCCTCGACTCGGTATGCCAAATTTCTGTGCCGGGGTAGGGCGTCTGCACGGTGACATGGACGATCTCGGGAACACTCAAAGCCCACTCGCGCAGCTGCTCGAATCGCTTCACGTCCCAGGCCGGATCGGCGATGATGTTGATCGCCACTCGAATGCCGAGTTGGCGCGCCACCTCGAGCGCCTCGAAGTTCTGATCGGGTGTCGCGCGCTTGCGAAACGCCCGCAGACCTTCTTCGTCGAGCGCCTCGAGGCCGAGGAACATGTACTGGAGCCCGAGCCGTGTCCAGCGTTCGAAAACCTCCCGATTGCGCAAGAGCACGTTCGGGCGTGTCTCGAGATAGTATTGCTTTCTGACACCGCGCCGCTCGACCGCATCGGCGAGATCCATCCCGTAGTCCGCCTTGATGAAGGCGACATCGTCGACGATGAAAGCGCTCGGCTCCTTGATCGAGGCCAGATCCTCCGCCGCGGCCTCGGGCTCGAGCCGGCGATAGCTCCGCCCATAGAATGTCCATGCGCTGCAAAAGGAGCAATCCCACGGGCAGCCGCGCGTGAACTCGATCGAGGCGCACGGATCGAGATGGCCGATGAAGTACTTCCGACGTTTTCGACACAGATCGCGCGCCGGCGGATGGAGCGAAAGATTCTCGAGCAATCGGGGCGCCGGACCCGCCGCCTCACGCGTCACGACGCCCGGAACGCTCAGAGCCCCACCGTCTCTGGCCGCTTCGATCAACAGCGCCGCCGATTCCTCGCCTTCGCCGCGGATAATGCAGTCAATCGCCCCGTCGGCGTGTTCGAGTACCTCCTCGGCGACGAAGCTCACGCTGTGCCCGCCGGCGAAGATGAATACGCCGGGCCGGTCTCGCTTCGTCTCCTTCGCCAAATCCAGCGCCTCGGGGATATTGGCCAGATAGTTGAGCGAGATGCCGACGAAGTCGGGCTGAAAGGATTCAAGCTCCTTGAAGTAGTCACGGTGCTTGAAAATCTGCAGGTCGACGAGCCGCACCTCATGGCCCGCCCGGCGGATCGCCCCTCCCACGCGCTCCAGCCCGAGCGGTTCGAGGCGCAGATAGATCTCCGAGTACATCAAAGCACTTGGATGCACGAGCAAAACCTTCATAGCCCACTCCTGACCGTCGATTCCGATGTCCGGCGAACCCGAGAGGCGAGGGGATTATACGTAGCCATCGGAGCTGAGCACGCACTCGGGGACGAACTGTGTCGATCCGAGTATGAGTATAGGCAATAATTAACCCTCTTTTCGTAAGCCGGAACCACCTGCTCGCGCTCTCACGAGTGGTAGATTTCTGGGGCAAGTCGGGCATCATCATGGCGATTTTGCCCTACACTTGGCTTTCCGGATCTGCGGAACTGATGGGTGATACGGTCGAGCGTGAGGTAAGCGGCTTCGGCAACCCCACGTTCCGGATGCCGGTCAATCTCTATGGGGTGCCGGCGCTGACGCTGAAGGAATTCAAGGACTACCAGCAGAACCTGATCGTCGGCGTGAGCCTGCGGGTGAACGCGCCGTGGGGGCAGTACGACCCCAGCCGCGCCGTCAACATCAGCACCAACCGGTGGCCGCACGACCGTCGGCGGCGTGGAGAAGGCCGACCTTCAGCAGAACCGGCGTGTGGGCGGCCCGCTAGCGTTTCCCATAGACCGACACAATTCGGTCAAGATCTTCGGCAGCAGCGGCGTGTCGTCCCGCACCGGCAATGGCTACGATTTGCTGGGCGTCGCCTGCAGTATCGGTGGGGCGGCGGGCTGTGACGCATGGCGGTGGCGCATTGCCGGGCTGGTGCTGGTCGCAATCTATTCGATTTTCCTCCAGCTATGGTTACGAGCAGTTGATCCACGACGTGCCAGTGCGGGGCCTGTATCAGCGCGGCCTCACACAACGGATACAACACCGTCGTTATACGATCGAGCGTATCGCCCGTAACAGGTGCTCGATATCGTCATCGGCGAGCGCGCCCATGACGGCGATGCGGAAGATCGATTGCGCGAACTCGCCCTGGCCGGCGTAAATCACGTAGCCGGCACGCTTGAGATGATCGTGCAGGGTCGCATAGTCGAGACCCTTGGGTAAGCGGAAGGCGTTCAGTACGCAGGAGGATTCGCCGTCGAGCAGCAACGGCTCGATACCCAAGCCGAGAAGGCCGGCGCGCACGCGGTGCATCAGGCTACGGTAACGCTCCCGGCGTCGCTGCCATCCACCGGCCCCGGCCAGTTCGGCCAGGGCTTCGTCGAGCGCGTAGAAAGTTTGCACCGACTGGGTGAACGGCGTACTACCGGTATCTTGAGCGGCCAGGTAGGTCGCCAGGTTCAGGTAAACGGTGCGCGCTGTGGCGCGTTCGATGACGGGGCGGCGGGCGATCACGAAGGACGTACCCGGCACGCCGTGCAGACACTTGTTCGCCGTGCCTGCCAGCGCATCGATACGCCAGCCCTCGAAGTCAATGGCTTCCGCACCAAAGCTGCTGACCGCATCGACCAGCAGCCGCGCGTCGTGGGTGGCCGCAACGGCGCTGAGATCGTTCAAACGGCCGGTTGTTGTTTCATGGTGGACTACCGCGATCTGTCTCGCATTGGCGTCTAGGCGCGAGACGTCGATCGCCTCGACCCAAGCATGTGCCGCACGAGCGGTGTCGATGCCATAAGTCTCGGCGATGCGCGCCATGCGTTCACCGTAGACGCCGTTTGCAACGACTGCGAGACGGCCGTTTGCCGGCACCAGCGAGCTTAGCATGGCCTCGACGGCCGCGGTCCCCGAGCCGGTGAGCAGGATGGCGGCCCATTCGGCCGGGTCGAGATCGTAAACGCCGAGCAGCGCGGCGCGGATCCGTTGCTGCAACCTGGCGAACTCCGGTTCGCGATGGCAAAGGTCCTCACGCAGTAAAGCCTGCCGAACGCGCTCGCTGAGCGTCACCGGACCCGGGTTGAGCAGCTTCATCGGCGCCACGGGATCAGCGTAACAACTTGCGTAGGCGCGCTGTTACCGCCGCCGGCGAGACCTTCGGCCGCGGCAGCTTGTCGATCGTTCCCGGCCGGATCTTCAGATGCAGCAGGCGCGGACCGGGAAGATCGGGATTCCCGACCGTCTCGTCGATCAGAGTAACGTCGTCACCGCTCATCACTGTCCGGTAGCCGCAGGCGGCGGCGATCTCACCGAAGCACACGTTACCGCTGACGGTCGCCTGCGCACCGGTAGAATCGTGCACCTCGTTGTCAAGTAGCAAGTGTGTGAAATTCTCGCCGCCGTAAGTACCGATGATCGCGAAATTGCCCATCCGCATCAGGGCGGCGCCATCCCCATCAATGATCACAACCTCGCGGTCCGGCTTCGCGAGCGCGATGCCCAGTGCGAACGATGACGCGCAGCCCATTGAACCGACGATGTAGGCTTGGTTGTCCCGGTCTTGTTGGGCGTAGAGTTCGCGGCCGGTATAGCCCGTGGTTGCGATGACGACCGAGCGCTCGATTGGCGTGCGGGCAATGACATGAGCCAGCACCTCGCTGCGCGAGGCCCGCTCGGTGACCCGGCGATCAAAACCGTGCTGGACCGGTACGGCGGCGTGCGCGACGATGGGTACGCTCGCACTGCTGAGTGCGAACTTCGCGACCGTGTCTTTTTGCATCACCAGCGCAAACGGTTGCTGCTCGCGCTGCAAGTAGTTGTCGGCCTCATCCAGCGCCGCCTCGATCCGGTCCAGCTCGGCCGGAAACGCCCGCCACGGGATGCCCATGGTCTCGAACAGCGCGCCGGTGATCGCGCCCATCTTGCTGTGCTGCGGTTCGTCCTCGACGCCGGCGGCGCCGCGATGGGTGCAGATCAGCAGCACGGGCAGGCGGAAGATGTTGCTCAGGGAGGTCAGCGGACTGACCGCGTTACCGAGGCCGGAATTCTGCATCATCACAACCGTACGCTGTCCGGCGATTTCCAGCCCGGCGGCGGTGGCAACCGCATCGCCCTCGTTGGCGTGCGAAATATACTGTAGGCCCTCAGCACCGATGACATAGTTGATGAACGGCGTAATAAAGGAGCAGGGCACCCCGATGTACCGATTGAAACCGCGGCGCCGGCCCGCCTCGACAAAGGATTCGGCGTTAATCATGCGAATATTGGCTAATCTGAAGTGGCGAAACGATCGGCGTGCTCGAGATCATGTAATGAATTTACGTCGAGCCAATGGCCGTGACAGTAATTGACCTGAATCTTGTGTCCTCGGTCTATCAGGTGATTCAGCATATTCGGCAGTGTGTAGTCTTTGAACCGCGCGTGCGAGCGCAGTTCTTCAATCGCCTGCCGGAGCAGTTCGACACCGCGACCGCGCGCATGCAGCAGGCCGATCCAGCGGCCATGCGCACGCTCACCAGCGATCATGGCATCGTTTGACATCCGGCGCAGGGAAACGTCCTTGCGCCAGATTTCGAGATCGTCCGGCCGGGAACAAACGACGTAATCCGGGGTGCCGCTGATCGGCAAATGCTCGTAAGCCGCGTCGACCACGATGGATAATTCGCCGTCACTGTCCAGCAGATCCTGCAGGATATAGCGCCGGAACAGCAGGTCGCCGTAGCAAATCACCAGTTTGTCGGTGAACGCTGGCAGCGCGCAGGCCAGCGAAGCCAGTTCGCCACTGGTCTCGAAGGCCGGGTTTTCGATCCGATTGATACCGGGGACGTCGACGGTTTCGGAATGGTAGCCGACGACCGCGACGATGCGGCGGATCCGTTGGCGCCTGAATTCATCGACCAGCCGCCGCAACAACGGCCGGCCGGCGACATTGACCATCATCTTCGGCCGGTCCGCGGTCAGATCGCCAAGACCCTTGCCGCGGGTTGCACCGAGCACGATCGCCGCGGTTTCGGCGCGTGGGCTTTTGGAGTAGCGGCGCTCAGCTGCACGCAGCTCCTCCGCACCCTGCAGTCGGAAGATCTCATCCATCGGTGCAATGGTGTCCTCGACTTCGAGTAGCGACTGGTCGCGATAAATCCGTCGCGCGCTCGCCTGCATAGCCTGCACCGCACTGCGGATCTGGTGGTTAGCCCAAATCACCATGCTGACCCCCGCTCTGCGGAAGACATCGGTCGGCGTACTGTAATATTTGGTTGGAGCAATCACGACCGGCGCGCGGTTTTCCCAGCGATCGATGAACGCCAGGATTTCGTCCGGTTGCGAGCGTTTGGAATGAATCAAAATGGCATCGGCGCCCGCCTCATGATAGGCGCCCGCGCGACGCACCGCTTCGTCGACTTCCCAGCCGGCGATCAGCGCCTCGACGCGCGCGATGATGCAGAAATCCTCATCACGCTGGCAATCTTTACCCGCTTTGATCTTGCCGCAGAACTCGTCGATCTCGGCCAGTGGCTGGCGTTCGCCGCCGATGAAACTGTTGGTTTTCGGGAACAGCTTGTCTTCGATACAGACCCCGGCGATGCCGCGCTGTTCGAGCTTGTGAACCAGCCGCCGCATGTTGTTGAAATTGCCGTAGCCGGTATCACCGTCGAGCAGTATTGGAATATGCGTGATGTCGGCCATGAACTCCAGCATATCCACGACCTGAGTCCAGCTTGCCTCGTTGTTGTCGCGGACCCCGAACTGGGCGGATAGGGCGAGGCCGCTGGCCCAGATCCCCTTGAACCCGGCCTCTTCGGCGATCCGCGCACTGATGCCGTTGTGCGCTTCGAGCAGGAATTCGAGCTCTGGTGAGGTGATCATCTGCCGCAATTGCGCAGCTTTGCTGGAGCGGCCATCGAAATGGATTTTAGCAACCATGAATTCGGGGCAGTACCTCGTCTCTGGCGCGTTCAATATCTGCGGGGAAATCGATTTCAATCCAGGGAATGCCGGTAACATCCTCTACACCGAACTCAGAGGGGCGCTCGAGTATGAGCTCGCGCAGTGCGTCCTCATACGGTGCAGCGCGGTTTCCAGCGTCGATGTATTGCTCGGCACGATCCGCCAACGCCGCCGCCATTGCCGGAGTGAAGTGGAAAAACCCAATCGATTCTCCGCAGTTAGTATACTCCAATGCCGGCGGTAGACGTTTGCCGAATTCGACGATGGTAGCGCCGGCGAGGCAGATCTTGACCGGCTCTTCACCGGACTCGAAGTCACGATCGAGCAGCAGGCAGTTGCGCCGCTCGCTGCTCGCGAGTCGCTCCAGCATGGCTGGCGCGTAGAGCACATCGGCATCCATCAGCAGGACGTTTTCGCTATCACGCAGAGCCTTCCGCAGACACCAGAGACTTACGATGCTGCCGGCCCGATAGTCGGGATTGAAGGTCGTTGTAACGTGCTCGGAGTAGATC
Organism: Nitrococcus mobilis Nb-231; assembly: GCF_000153205.1. Lineage (GTDB taxonomy): Bacteria > Pseudomonadota > Gammaproteobacteria > Nitrococcales > Nitrococcaceae > Nitrococcus > Nitrococcus mobilis. Next base: position 1,566,463 of record NZ_CH672427.1, on the reverse strand, counting down.
GATTCAGCCAGCGCGGCCTCGATGCGGTCCGCCGCAAAGCCGGTGCAAAGCCGGATGTCCGCCACGCCCAGCGTATCGAGCGTACGCAGGTGTCGTGCGAGCAGCGTTTCACCGCCGAACTCAAGCAGGCATTTCGGGCCGTCGTGGCTGGCAGCGGCGAGTCGCCGGCCCACACCGGCGGCAAGGATGAGTGCACGCATCTCAGTCGGCGGCCCGCTTACCGCTGCGGGCGAAGACCTGCCGGAAACCGAAGTAGGCGATGGAATCTTTCATGTTGGATACGAATCGTAGCAGCGGGTGCATGGCGACATCCGTAACATATTCCAGGGTAAGGGCGATACGTCGCTCGTTGGCTCCGGCCGGGGTAATGCGGTGCCGGAGTTTATCACCGTTAAAGGCGACGAGCGTGCCGGGGGCGAGACGCAGTGAGAGCGATTCGGTTGCGCGGTCGCTGCGGGTGCGGTACAGCTCGCATTCGAGCCGGCAACTCGACTCGTCAACCAGCCCGAGCAGGACGGTGTAGCGCGTGCCGCGATAGTAGGACGTATCGTAGTGAAAACCGATGTGATCGCCAGGCTCTGTGTAGCAGTAGAGCGCATAGGTGTGCGGATCGTTCGGCGGACAGTACTCGAGATCCTGCCCGGTCAGTGTCCGCAGCAGCTCGACAAGCGCCGTATTGCGGTAAAGTTTCCCGAATACCGGCGCCAGCCGGTCGAGATCGAAGCGGCTGACACTGCCGCCTTTTTTGTGCCAGGGAATGTAGTTGCGGTTGATCGCCGGTGCCACCGTATCGAGGGCGTTGAGGCAGGCGTCGAGCAGCGGTTGTGGCAGAAAGCCTTCGACGACGATGAATTCGTCCTGATTGCGAAAAAGCTGTGTCAGTGCCGGCACGTCGAGCGCGGCGAGGGCGTCGGTTAGAGTGTCGGTTACGAATGCCTCCATTTCAACATTATAATATGATTCATATATTCATTGTAATGGGCTGATCTATAGTGAAGTTTGCCCGGTTGGCGTTCCTGCTGTCAGGGCTGGTGCTGCTGGTCATCCTGCTCGCGCAGGCCGATCTGGCCGAGATCTGGTTTGAAGCGAACCGCATTGGGATGCAAGGCGTAGCCTTCGTGTTGGTGTTGTTCGCCATATCGTTCTGGACCGACGCCACGAGTTGGCACGTCATTCTCGATGCGGTGCCGATCGACTGGCGCTGGGCGCGCCGGCTGTACGCCATTCGGATGGTGGGTGAGGCCTACAATAACATCACCCCGCTGGGCTCGGTCGGCGGCGAGCCGGTCAAGGCTTGGCTGTTGAAGGTGAATTACGGTCTGCGCTTCAGCGAGGTCAGCGCAACGCTGGTCCTTGCCAAGCAGACGCTCCTCATGAGCTTGGCGATCTTCGTTACGATTGGCTTCTTCGCGCTCGTGGGCAATGGCAAGTTTGGACCGGAGTATCGGCTTGCGGCCGGCTTCGGCGCCGGCATGATGGTGCTGTTCGCGACTATATTCTTCCTGATGCAATGGCTACGCTTGTCGACGCGCGCGGCCCGATTGTTGGGTGATACACGCATCGGTCAGCGGCTGACCGGGCTGATCGCCTTCGCCGAAAATATGGACGCGCTGTTCGCGCGGTTTTACACCAAACACCGGTTGCGGATCGCCATCTCGATTGGCTTTGCACTCGCCAGTTGGTTGCTGGGCGTGGTCGAGATCTACTTTGTGATGGGACTCCTTGGATACCCGATCAGTTGGTCCGAGGCCTGGATCGTGGAGGCGTTGGTGCAGACCGTGCGCACGGGTACCTTTTTCATTCCGGCCGGTCTGGGTACCCAAGAAGGCATGTTGCTGCTGGTGTGTCAGACACTGACCGGTGATGCTACCGTCGGTCTCGCCTTCGCGTTGGTACGCCGCAGCCGGGAGCTCGTCTGGATTATCGGCGGCTTACTGCTGGCTTCGCGTTATCATGTGTCGTTGTCGGAAGTGCGCCACGCCGAGGTATCCGACTGACGCGACCCCATACTCGCCTATGTGGCGGCCCTAGCTTGGTATGAGTCAGCCGAGGTGGATGAGAGTGTCGGTCGATGGATCCACTTACGCCGGAAATCAGTATCGTCATGGGACCGGGGTTCGCATCCGGCGCTGGAAATCGAAAGCGACGAGTGCGAGCGCGAGCGGCGCACCGATGGCAGCGGCAACCAGGAAGCCATCGAGCACGTCGAACACGATTACCAACGGCAGCAGGTACAACACGTCCTCGGCCTCGAAGCCAGCTGCGCTTACCTGGCGTGTTGCGACCTTGCCCAGGCGGTTCTCCAGCACGTTGCGAATTTGAAAGATGGTCGCCACTGCCGCACCGGCGATGAGCCCATAGAGAATTGCCAGCACGCCCAACTCCCCGCCACGCAAGCCAATGCCGATGCCGATGAACAGGCCGACCGTCACGATCGCGTCCGCTGCCAGATCGTAATAATGACCGAAGGTCGAGTACTGGTCGGTCATGCGCGCAAACTCACCGTCCGTGTGATCGAGAAAGTTCGACAACACGACAAGTAGGGCCGCCAACAGCGGCTGCCGGCCCAAGGCGAAGACGATGGCGCCGAACAGTCCGACGATGAGACGGATCGTCGTCAGATGGTTCGGCGTCAGCGCGGTCCCACGCAGAGGTGTGACCAGCCAGGCCGCCACCCGCGCATCCCAGGGGCGTCGATCAGCGGGCATCGGTGATCTGGCGCGGATACAAGAGAGACAATTTTGGGAATACCGGCTGCACGAGCGGGGCATACAACAACACCCTTACCAGAGCAATCGTTAGCATGACGCTTTCCGCTTCTTCCACTTTGCGCCGGTTTTTTGGTTGGTTCCGTAGCGCCTCACGAGTGTTCTCAGCTATTTTGTATGGTGCGCGCACTCGCCTCTGTACCGCGGCGGCAGGTCGCGCGCCGTCATCCTGGTCCGCGGAACCCACCGTGACAGAGCGTTATCAAAGGACTGCAAATTATGAGTCGACCCCGGTTTACCGGCTATCGACACTCTGCACGACCATCGGGAGCACGCGATACTGAACCCTCCAAGTGTCGTTGTCTCCTGTCAGGGGCGCCGCAACGTTCCGAACGATGCGCTGCTTTGGCGAGAGTTTCGCCCGGACTTTCGCCGGACGACGCACTTCGTGGAGCCGCAACAGGCGCAGGTAGCGCGGTGGGTTGGTATTGAAAGCGTCGGCAAAGATGTAATTCAGATAACGACGGCTCACGTGCACCGCAGTGCTTACGTCATCGACACAGAAGGGCGCCGCGATTCATTCACGCATATAGTGCTCGGCGCGCCGGGCAACACCTAAACAGCACAGGTTGCGCGTGAGCACCTTGGGCTGCTGCCCGTCACCAGCCGTCAGCATCGCGCCGAGGGCGCTGCGCATCTGTAGTCCCTCGGCGCGCCGCGTCGTTCGGGCAATCGATTCGATCCAGTCAGAAGGGATGATCAGCGACGTCCAGCCATACGCGCCTGCCGCCGTGTGGCCATCGAGCTCCCCGCCGGACCTAACCCATCTTTAACGCTCTCTGCCTGATTTCGGGCTGATTTGGGCGTGTATGCGAAGAGAAGTTATTGATTCGTATAGTGGCGAGGGTGGCGCGCTGGATGTAGTGCCATAATATTTGTTGTTATCCCTTGTGCGGAGCGCCCGCCCACGCTAGCCTCGCGGGCATGTTCATCCGCCGCACCCAGACCCGCAGCACGGCCACCGGCGAGTCGTATGTCACGTATCGTCTGGTGCGCTCCGAGCAGCGCGCCGGTAAGGTCCGCCAGCGCACCCTGTTGAACCTGGGGCGGCACTTCCCAGTGGCGCAGGCACACTGGTCGGCGTTGTGTGCGCGCATCGAGCAACGGCTCAGCGGCCAGGCGGCGCTGTTCGACGAGGAGGGGAAGGGCCTCCCGCTCGCCGTCGAGCGCCAGGCCGAGCGTATTGCGGCGCGGCTGCTCGCCGAGCAGGGCGGTACGCCGGCACCGGCCGATGCTGGCGGTGTACCCGGCGGTGGGGGTGACGTGCAGTCGGTGGACGTGGACTCGCTCTCACTGGTGCGCCCGCGCTCGGTGGGCGTCGAGCAGCTCGCCCTGTGGGCGCTGCGCCAGGCGGGCTTGGAGGAGCAGCTCCAAGCGCTGGGGCTGACCGGCCCGCAACGTGCGGCGGCGCTGGGGCTGATCGTTGCCCGCATGGCCGCCCCGGGCTCGGAGCGGGCGACGTATCAGTGGCTCGCCCGGCGCAGCGGCCTCGGCGAGCTGCTGGAGGTGGACTTCGAGGCGATGAGCCCGATGCAGCTCTACCGTACCTCCGATATCCTGCTGCGCCACCGCGCGGCCCTCGAAGGGCATCTGTTCGCCCGGGTGAGCGATCTGTTCGCGCTCGCCCCGACAATCACGCTCTACGATCTGACCAACACTTACTTCGAGGGCGAGGCACCGGTCAATCCGGCCGCGCGCCACGGCCACTCCAAGGAGCGGCGCAGCGACTGCCCGCTGCTCACCCTGGCGCTGGTGCTCGATGCTGCGGCTTTGTGCGCCGCTCGCGGGTCTTCGCTGGCAATGCGGCCGAGGGCAGACCCTCCAGGGGATGCTCACCGGCCTCGCGGCGCCCGCCGGCGCGCTTGTGGTCATGGACCGCGGGGTGGCCACCGAGGCCAACCTCGCCTGGCTGGCCGAGCAGGGCTACCGCTATCTGGTGGTCAGCCGCGAGCGCCGCCGCGCGGTCGATTTTAAAGAGGCCATCACCCTCGACAACGCCGGCGGGCAGGCCGTGGAGCTACTCAAAGTGCCCTCGGCCGATGGCCAGGAGGTGCGCCTGTATTGTCGCTCCGAGGGCCGCGTGCGCAAGGAGCAAGCGATCGCCGGACGCCTGATGGACCGCTTCGAGGCTGGGCTCGACAAGCTTGCGACCGGACTCAGCCGGCGGGGCACCACCAAGCGCATCGACAAGCTCTGGGAGCGCATCGGGCGGCTCAAGGAGAAAAGCCGCGGCCTCGGCCAGCACTACCACATTGAAGTGATCGCCGGTGACAGCGGCGAGCGCGCCCGTGCGATCCACTGGCAGCGCCTGCCCGTGAAAGGCTCTCTGGTCACCGAGCCGGGCGTCTATTGCCTGCGCAGCAACGAGACCGGCTGGGACGAGAAGACAATGTGGCGCACCTACATCATGCTCACCGACCTTGAGGCGGTCTTCCGAAGCCTGAAATCGGAGCTCGGCCTGCGCCCGATCTTCCATCACAAGGAAGAGCGCGCCGAGGGGCACCTGTTCATCACCGTGCTCGCCTATCAGTTCGTCCAGCTCATCCGCCACCGCCTCGCCGCCCACGGCATCTGCGAGCGTTGGAGCACGCTACGCGATACCCTCGCCGGCCAGTGCCGGGTCACCGCCACGTTCAACCGCGGCGATGGCCGCACCCTGCACGTGCGCAAGGCCACCCGCGCCGAGCCCGATCAGGCGCGAATCTATCAGGCCCTCGGGGCCGATCCCGCCCCGGGCGGCGTGCAGAAAACAATCGTGTGAGCCCGCTGATTTATAAAATGAACGTAATGTAGTGCCACTCGCCGCCGCGGCCGATCTTAACTCTCTGAGTATCGGGAAGTTATTTTTGGGGACGTTAAACTTGGGCTAAGTGTAGAACGCGCGATGAGTCCACGGAATGTCCGTTCCAAATGCCCCTTGATCGCCCGAGGAGGACGGACAGTCCGAACCTTTCCGGTTGCTCACGTTAACTTTTATAATCGTCTGCCTGCTATCCCAGGCGCCTGGGTGGGGCAACTCACCTGGGCCATGTCAATCGGCTCAACCGTTCAGGAGCTGGCGGGCCACGCGCCGGAACGCCGCCGTGATCTCGCGCTCGCGGGGGTGATGACCGTCGCTCAGCGCGCGTGTTCCAGCTACCCAAACCTCGCGGATCAGTTGCTTGTCGCCAGCGAACAGCCAGCGGTTGAGCAGATGTTCAGGTGGACAGCCGGCCAGCATGGGGTGATCGGCATCCAGGACAATTAGATCCGCTCCTCGCCCCAAGGCGATGGTGCCCACGGGTTGGCCGATGGCGCGGCTGCCGCCGTCGGCCGCACGCGCGTAGAGGTTCTCACCCACCGAGCGTTGAGCAGGACTCCATAGCCGGTTGCGCCGTTCCGCACGCAGGCGCTGGCCGTATTCCAGCCAGCGTAGCTCTTCGGTGACGCTGATCGAAACCTGGCTGTCGGAGCCGATGCCGAAGCGTCCGCCGGCCTGCAGGAAGGCTTCGGCTGGAAACACGCCGTCGCCGAGATTGGCCTCTGTGGTCGGACACAGGCCGACGATCGTTCCCTGCCACGCAAGCCGCGTGCACTCGGCGGCGTTCACATGGGTGGCATGGATGAGGCACCAGCGCTCGTCGAGCGCAAAGCGCTCGAGCAGCCATTCCACCGGTCGCTGACCCGACCAGGCACGGCAGGCTTCGACCTCCCGGCGTTGCTCGGCGATGTGCATATGAATGATCTCGGTCTGTGGCAGCGCTTCCAAAACGCTGCGGACCTGGATTTGCGTGACGGCACGCAGCGAGTGAAAGGCGGGTCCAAGGACCACGAGTGAGTGCTCCCCGATGGCCCGGTTCAGCGCATCGTAAAGGCTCAGGTAGCCCGCCACATCGTTTATGAAACGCCGCTGAGCCGGCGCTGGCGCTTGGCCGCCGAAGTCGGAGTAAGTGTAGAGCACCGGCAATAGTGTCAGCCTAATGCCGACATCCGCGGCGGCCAGGATGCATTCACCGAGCTCCTCCCGATTGGCGTAGGCGTGTCCGTCCGGTTGATGGTGCAGGTAGTGGAACTCGGCCACGCTAGTATAGCCACCGCGTAGCATTTCCAAATAGGCGTAGCGGGTGACGGTTTCGAGTTGCTCGGGGGACAGGCGGTTGGCCACTCGGTACAGGGCCTCACGCCAAGTCCAGAAATTGTCATCGGGGCAGTCGGCCACCTCGGTCAGCCCGGCGAGCAGGCGCTGGAAGGCATGGGAGTGAGCGTTTGCCATGCCTGGAATCGCCGGACCCGGCAGCCGCCGGGCGCCGTGCGGTGCTGCGTTGCGCTCGATCTGCCGAATGATGCCGCTGCAATCCAAGGTCAGACGCACGCGCCGCGCCCAACCGTCCGGCAACAGGGCCTGTTCTGCGTAAAGCGGCTGCATCGGCACCTCGGTGCGCTATTCCGTCCGACAGAAGTGCAATATGCAACGGCATTCGCCCCTTGGACAGCGGCTGGTACACACTCCGTTTATCAGCTCCGACTGAGGCGAATCGAGCATTCCATGACTATAAAGACAGCGAGGAGAGTGCGATAGAGCCAGCCGGCTCCAGGAGCTACATGATGAACGTTACCCCCGGCACCCGCCGGGATGATTCACGCCGTATTCGCGCACCGCGCGGCACAATCCGCACGGCCAAGTCGTGGCTGACCGAAGCGCCGCTGCGCATGCTGATGAACAATCTGGATCCGGACAATGCCGAGAATCCGGCCGAGCTGGTCGTCTATGGTGGTATCGGCAAGGCGGCGCGTAACTGGGAGTGTTACGACCGGATCGTCGAGACCCTGCGCCGGCTCGAGGGGGACGAGACGTTACTGGTCCAGTCCGGCAAGCCCGTGGGCGTATTCAAGACCCACCCGGATGCACCGCGGGTGCTGATCGCCAACTCCAACCTGGTGCCACGCTGGGCAAACTGGGAGCACTTCCATGAGCTCGACCGCAAGGGGCTGATGATGTTCGGCCAGATGACGGCGGGTTCGTGGATCTATATCGGCAGCCAGGGCATCGTGCAGGGTACCTATGAAACCTTCACCGAGGCGGGTCGCCAACACTATGGCGGCACCCTTGAAGGTCGCTGGATTCTCACCGCTGGGCTCGGCGGCATGGGCGGTGCCCAGCCGCTTGCCGCCACCATGGCCGGGGCCTGTCTGCTTGCCGTGGAGTGCCAGTCCAGCCGCATCGAGCGGCGTCTGGAGACCGGTTTTCTCGATGAGCGCAGCGATTGCTTGGAGGTGGCGCTGGAAATAATCGATCGGGCGCGGCGGCAAGGCAAGGCCATTTCGGTCGGGCTGCACGGCAATGCCGCCGAGGTGTTTCCGGAGCTGGTGCGCCGCGGCGTTAGGCCTGATTTGGTCACCGACCAGACCAGCGCTCACGATCCCTTGCACGGCTATCTGCCGATCGGATGGAGCTGGCAGCAGGCGGAGCGAAGCCGCCGCAGCGACCCGCAGCGGGTGGTGCGTGAGGCCAAGGCCTCCATTGCGGTGCAAGTGCGTGCCATGCTCGATCTCTACCACGGGGGCGTTCCGACCTTTGACTACGGCAACAATATCCGCCAGATGGCCCAAGAGGCGGGGGTCGGGGAGGCCTTCAATTTCCCCGGTTTCGTTACGGCTTATTTGCGCCCGCGGTTTTGTCGCGGTATCGGGCCGTTTCGTTGGGTTGCGCTCTCCGGCGAGGCCCAAGACATCCATCGGACCGACGAGAAGGTCAAAATGCTGCTGCCCGAACAGCCGCCGCTGCATCGCTGGCTCGACATGGCGCGGCAGCGGATTCGCTTTCAGGGGCTGCCGGCACGGATTTGTTGGGTTGGGCTCGGGGAGCGCGCGCGTCTGGGTTTGGCATTCAATGACATGGTGGCCCGCGGCGAACTGCAGGCGCCCGTGGTGATCGGCCGCGATCACTTGGACAGCGGTTCGGTGGCGAGCCCCAACCGCGAGACCGAAGCGATGCGAGATGGCTCCGATGCCGTCTCCGACTGGCCGATCTTGAATGCGCTGCTCAATACGGCGAGCGGCGCGACCTGGGTGAGCTTTCACCACGGCGGTGGTGTCGGTATGGGCTTCGCCCAGCATGCCGGTCAGGTGATTGTCTGCGATGGAACGCGGGCCGCCGCGCGCCGAATCGAACGGGTGCTTACCAACGATCCGGGCAGTGGCGTCATGCGCCATGCCGACGCAGGCTATGTGCAGGCTATCGCCTGTGCCCGAGAGCAAGGACTCGATCTACCCATGCTGGACGCGCAGGACAGCGCTGGTCCGGCTGGATGAGCAACGGAGTACGCCATGGATTGGGATACCCTGTGGTTGAATTGCCAAGCCGCTACCATGGTACCCGGATCGCCCTACGGGGCGATCCGTGACGCCGCCATCGCCGCGCGTGACGGCCGTATCGCGTGGGTCGGACGGCGGCATGATCTGCCGCCGGAGCACTGCGCCGCCGAGATCGTTGACCTCGCTGGATGTTGGGTGACTCCAGGGCTGATCGACTGCCACACGCACCTGATCTTCGGTGGCCACCGGGCTCAGGAGTTCACGCTACGCCTCGAGGGCGCCCGCTACGAGACGATCGCCCGTGCCGGAGGCGGTATTCTGAGCACCGTCGAAGCCACCCGTGCGGCGAGTGCGGACGCGCTGCTGCGCGCGGCCGAAGCACGCGCGCGGGAGCGACTCGCGGAGGGGGTCACTGTGCTGGAGATCAAATCGGGCTATGGGCTCGATGTGGAGACCGAACTGCGCATGCTGCGCCTGGCCCGCGACCTTGGTGAGCGACTGCCGATGACAGTGCGTACGACCTGTCTGGCGGCTCATACATTGCCGTTGGAATATAGCCAGGCTGCGGACGATTACATCGATTTAATCCTGGATACGATTTTGCCGCGGGCGATCGACTCGGGATTGGTGGATGCGGTGGATGTCTTTTGCGAGGGTATTGCTTTTACTCCGGTTCAAGCGGAACGGATCCTGCGGGCAGCCCGTGATTACGGCCTGGCGGTGAAGCTGCATGCCGGGCAGCTCTCCGATTTGGGTGGAGCAGGGCTCGCCGCGCGCTATGGCGCGCTTTCCGTCGATCACCTGGAGCATGTTTCGGAGGCGGATGTGTGCGCCATGGCGGGCGCCGGCTGTGTGGCGGTGCTGTTGCCCGGTGCCTTCTACAGCCTGCGCGAGACGCAGCCGCCGCCGGTCGCGTTGTTTCGAAAGTACCGGGTACCGATTGCGATTGCCAGTGATCTCAACCCGGGTACCTCGCCGGTACGATCGCTGCGGCTCACGCTGAATATGGCTTGCACGCTGTTTCGGCTCACGCCCGAAGAGGCGCTCGCCGGTGCGACTCGGGTAGCGGCTCGAGCACTGGGGCTACAGCAGAATTACGGTACCTTGGAGTGTGGCAAATTCGCCGATCTGGTGAGCTGGGACATCGATGATCCGGCCGAGCTCGCCTATTGGATCGGTGGTGCTGCGGTCATGGGCCGGGTTCGGCACGGCAAGCTGTTGGGCGATCCTCGGTCGGCGGCCTCCGGTGAGGCGCGAAATTAGAGATCTCAGTGTCTGCCGAGTTATACGAAATGTACTAGACTGCTTAGGCAGAAGTAGAAGTATCGAGTGGGATCGAGACAAGCGCTTATGCATATCGATACGGTGTCCATCCCTGTTGCGGATCAGTTCCGAGCAAAAATGTTCTACGAAGAGGTGCTGGGTTTTCGCGTCGTTCGAGATTGCCCGCTGCGCTCGGGCGCACGCTGGCTTCAGCTGGCCCCGCCGGGATCGTTCACTTGCATCAGCCTTGTGACGTGGCACGAGCAGCTGCGGCCGGGCTGCCAGCAGGGTTTGGTCCTCGGTACGGAGGATATCGAAACGGATTATGACATCCTGCGCTCGCGGGGGTTGGATATGTCCGAGATCTATACATTTCCGTGGGGCCAATTTGCCAGCTTCAGTGATCCCGACGGCAACGGTTGGGTATTGGCGCAAGCCGAGAGTGGTCCCTATCTACGCTATCCGTGATTCCAAAACGTAACCGTAATCCGGTAGAGGTTAGCTCAGAGGCTCGAAGCGCATCGACAGGTCGATGGCTTGTACATGTTTGGTCAGCGCGCCGACGGAGATGAAGTCCACCCCAGTGGCTGCGATGGCCGGCAGGTCCGCGATTGCCACGTTGCCGGATGCTTCCAGTTGGGCCCGGCCTGCGGTGCGAAGGACGGCTGTTGCCAGTTCGGGCAGGGGGAAGTTGTCCAAAAGCAAATGGTCTACGCCCACATCGAGTGCTTCTTCGAGCTGCGCAAGGTTCTCCACCTCGACTTCGATCGCGGTGTCCGGGTGGTGTTGTCGGCTTGCGTGTACCGCAGCGGTGAGCGAACCGGCCGCCGTGATATGGTTTTCCTTGATCAGAATGGCATCGTAGAGTCCCATGCGGTGATTGACGCAACCGCCGCAGCGGGTCGCGAACTTTTGGGCGGCGCGTAGCCCCGGCAATGTTTTGCGCGTATCCAGAATGCGGGTATTCGTGCCGGCGAGCGCATCGGCGTAAGCGCGGGCGATGCTTGCCGTGCCGCAGAGCAGTTGCAGGAAGTTGAGCGCGGTACGCTCTCCGCTCAGCAGGGCTCGGGCGGAGCCAGTGAGGCGGCAAAGGATGTGCTTTGCAGGCACGCGCGCACCGTCTTGCACGGTCCACTCGATTTGCACCGTCGGATCGAGTTGTGCGAATACAGTGTTGAACCAGGCGGTGCCGCAGATTACAGCCGCCTCCCTACAAATGACCGTAGCCGTGCCGGCGGCGGCTTCGGGTATCAGTGCGGCGGTGAGATCGCCGCTGCCGAGGTCTTCAGCCAACGCCCGTGCGACATCGGCAGCAATCTGATCGGCGGAGCACATAGTCGACTCCTCGGTTAGGATCCGCGGGGCCCGTCGCGCTCCAGGGGGCGCTCATGGCGTGCCTGATGCGAAGTGCTGTCGGCTCTCAGCTAGATGAAAACCCCAGCACAGGCTAATGCAGTCGTGCCCAGAACAATTGTATAGGGTAGCGCCATCCATAACATCCGCCCATAAGAGAGCCGAATCAACGGTGCCAGCGTAGAGGTGAGCAGGAATAGGAAAGCGGCTTGGCCGTTGGGCGTCGCTATGCTGGGAATGTTGGTGCCGGTATTGATCGCCACCGCCAGGTGGTTGAACTGCTCGACGCTCAGCTGGCCCGCATCGAACGCGGCTTTGATCTCGTCGATGTAGATGGTGGCGACGAAAACATTATCGCTGATCATCGAGAGCAGGCCACTCGCGAGAAACAAGACCACCTGTTGGAGGTTTCCTTGGAAGGCGAGCGCCCAGTGCAGAATCGGGGTAAACAGATGCTGCTGATGGATAACCGCGACCACGCCGAAGAAAACCACCAGCAGCGCGGTGAAGGGCAGCGCTTCCTCGAAGGCATGACCGAGTCGGTGTTCTTCGGTGATGCCGTTGAAGGCGGTGGCCAAGATGATCACCGCCAGTCCGATCAGACCGACCTCGGCGAGCTGCAGGCTCAGTGCCAGCACCAGCAGTAACGCGGCCAGGGCCTGGACGATCAGCATGGCGAGCTCCAGGTGGCCGCGCCGCGCGTGCTCGGTGGCCTCGAACTCCTCGAGAATCCGCCGCACCGCGGGTGGCAGCGTCGCACCATAGCCGAACCAACCGCACCGCTCCAGGGCGATGCACATGATCAGCCCACTGATGAACACCGGGATGGCCACCGGCGCCATCCGTAAGAAGAAATCGATGAACTGCCAGCCCATGATATGGCCGATGAGCAGGTTTTGAGGCTCGCCCACCAAGGTCATGACGCCGCCTAACGCCGTGCCGATGGCTCCGTGCATCATAAGGCTGCGCAGAAACGCCCGAAACCGCTCGAGATCGATTCTATGCTCGCCGTCGACCGCTGTATCATCGGCGCGATCATGCTCGTGGGCGTAGCGCTGGCCGGAGACGGCGCGGTGATAGACGGCGTAGAATCCGCCGGCCACCGTGATGATTACGGCGGTTACCGTCAGTGCATCCAAAAATGCCGAGAGGATCGCCGATACGCCGCAAAATAATAACGCGAGCTGGGATTTCGAACGCACGCCGAGCAGGATGCGAGTAAAGGTGATCAGCAATAGGTCACGCAGAAAATAGATGCCGGCCACCATGAACATCAACAACAGGATCACCGGAAAGTTCTGCAGCGCCTCATGGTAAATCTGCTCCGGACTCGTCAGGCCAATGCCGGTGGCCTCCAGCAGTAACAGCCCGCCCGGCTGCAGTGGGTAGCACTTCAGGGCCATCGCCAGCGTGAAGATGAACTCCAGCACCAACGCCCAACCGGTCACGTAGGGACCCGTTGCGCTTAGCAAAACGGGGTTTGTGATCAGAAAGCCGATGATGGTGAGTTTGTACCAGTTCGGCGCTTGGCCGAGAAAGTTGCGCACGAAAGCTTGTGCCAGCGTCATTGGCAAAGCCTGTGCCAGCGCTTGTGACATTGCTGTTCCCCAATCCGCCGAAATGGCGGCGTGATCGTTGCCTCTGTGGGCGCGCAAGCCGCGCATGAAAAAGCCTTTGGCTGCAAACGCGGGTTCGGCGAGATGCTACACACTTCACCGGCTCGTGCTTTGGCGGATGCGATTTTACCGCTCTGAGGAGAATGCGGTAGGTAATGGTTCTCGAATTGGAGCGGCGCAGTTATTACTGAGGCATACCGGCTGCGAGTCGATGTCGTCGCTAGGAAAGCGGAAGTATCCAGCGCTGGTCTTGCCGGTTGCGCTACGTTTTTGCCGCCGACAGCTTGAGGTGCGGCGGCGAGTTTAACCGGAATCTGGGTCGGTCGCCTGAGCTGCATCCATGCCTTCAGGCCACCGTGACCTGTTCATTGTCTAGGTAGACATCCTGAATGGCATGCAGCAGTTCGACGCCCTCCGGCATCGGACGCTGGAAAGCCTTGCGGCCGCTGATCAGACCCATACCCCCCGCACGCTTGTTGATGACGGCCGTACGCACCGCTTGCTGCAGGTCGTGCCCGCCCGATGCGCCCCCCGAGTTGATCAGTCCAGCGCGCCCCATGTAGCAGTTGGCGAGCTGGTAGCGGGTGAGATCGATGGGGTGATCGCTAGTGAGTTCCTCGTAGACTTTACGGTGGGTTTTGCCGAATTGGAGGGTGTTGAAACCGCCGTTGTTCTCGGGCTGCTTCTGCTTGACGATATCCGCATCGATGGTTGCCGCCAAGTGATTGGCTTGCCCAGTCAGGTCGGCGGCGGCATGGTAGTCGACGCCGTCTTTTTTGAATGCGGGGTTGCGCAGATAAGCCCAGAGAATAGTGACCAGCCCCAAATCGTGGGCGTGCGCAAAGGCCTCACTGATTTCCTGGATCTGGCGCCGGGATTCCGGCGAGCCGAAGTAGACGGTCGCGCCAACCGCCACGGCGCCGAGGTCGAAAGCTTGCTCCACCGAGGCAAACAGCGTCTGATCATGCTGTTCCGGATAAGTGAGCAGTTCATTGTGATTGAGCTTGACGATGAATGGAATGCGATGGGCGTACCGCCGCGAGACCGCCGCGAGAACGCCCAGGGTGGAGGCGAGTGCGTTACAGCCGCCCTCGATGGCGAGGCGGGCGATGTTCTCCGGGTCGAAATACTCTGGGTTAGGCGCGAAGGAGGCTCCGGCGGAGTGCTCCACACCCTGATCGACGGGCAGTATGGATAGATAGCCGGTGCCGGCCAGTCGACCTTGATTGAAGATGGCTTGTAGATTGCGCAAAACACTCGCTTTGCGATTTTTCTGAACAACCACTCGGTCGACGTAATCGGGTCCCGGAAGGTGCAGCATCTGCGTTGGAATACCGCGGCAACGGTAGGAGAGGAGGTTCTCCGCCTCATCGGCAAGCAGCGCGCATACATCGATCATCATGGTCTCTCCGTGCGGATGTGTGATCAGTAGCTATCCCGGGTGGGATTATACTCAGTCGCGACCCATGCGGGCGACCCTTGCTGCAAGGATGTTGCTATCCAGTTAACAAGACAAACAATGTGAATTGTGTCACATTAAAAAATCAAGCCTTCCTCTACAAAAGGGTGCCATAAGGCGCAATGCGTTTTCCTTAAAACTTATCGAGTGTGACTCATGGTTGGGCAAAGCAAGGTCGTTTATTTAAACACCCATAGTACGTCGAGCGCAGGCGTCGAGACTTTAAACGAACTTTGTCGCTTGGCTGAGCCGGGTCTTGAAACCATGCTGCGGCAAGCCCTTGATCAGGTCGACGACGCGCTATTCGATCGGGCGGAACGGGCCGCCAACAATGCCGACCAAGCGCTGTTTTTCGCGACCATGCGGCAGGTTCGGATGAGCCGCCGGATGGTGGTGCAGACGTTCACCCAGGAGATGGAGAGCGCCTTCAGCCGATTGACGCAGCCACATTCCTCGCAAACCCAGGAACCCGCGGCGACGGCGCGGGAGGACTATTCGCTGGAATTGATGGATGAGACCGTGGTGGAGGAGCGTGTAGCCGCCGAGACAGTCGTCGGCAAGCTGCGCACCCGCAGCGTCTTTCCCCTGGCCCAACTCCAGTCGCGGTTGGACTACCTCGTCGTCGAGCGCAAAGTCGACGAGCGCAATAACCCATTGGATCCTCGTCAGGTCGTCGATGCCTTTGCCGTCGCGATGGAGCGGCTCAATATCGAAATCCAGCCTAAGCTGATCATATTCAAACTCTTTGAGAAGCAGGCGTTGCGGCAATTGCCCGCGCTCTATGAGGCAGCCAACCGGTTACTCATCGATGCTGGGATCATGCCGAAGTTGCGCGCTACGGGCGAACCGTTGGTAGCCAATGAGGATCGAGTTCAAGCTCCGGAGAGCGGGCATCAGACCAGTGTGGATTCGGAAGCTGATACCCTTACCGGGAACGGCAGTGCAACGCTCGAGCTGCTGCAGGGGTTGCTCGCTCAGGCCCGTGGTGGCAACCAGCCGGTCCCGTCGACTGCACGTTGCGCGGGCGGGGCGAGCCATTCGGACCTGGTCCAGGCGCTCTCCGCGCTGCAACAGCAGCCCAGATTTGCAAATAATGAAACAGGCGGCGCACAGCCATTCGCTGCCGAGGAGCTAAAAGCCCTTTTGGGGAGCGCGCTATTCGTTGCCCCCGGTGGTTTACCGCAGCCCATCGAGCGGGCTGCGGACGATACCATCGATATCGTCAGTATGCTCTTCGATATCATCTTGGATGATTCCCGGCTCGCCCCCTCGATAAAGGCTGTTATCGCTCGGTTGCAGATACCGGTGCTCAAGGTGGCGATGCTCGATCGCAGCTTTTTCAACAGCCGCCAGCATCCCGCGCGGGCATTGATCAACGAGTTGGCCCATGCCGCCATGGGATGGGTCGAGCCGGAGAATCCGAGTGCCGACCCACTTTATCGCAAGATGAATGAGGTCATGAATCGAATTCTAGAGGGGTTTGAGGAAGACATCGTCTTGTTCGAGCAGGTGCTGCAGGATTTCAGGCTGTTTCTCGAGCAGGAGCGGGAGCGAGCGCAGACGGTCGAGGCGCGTACCTGTCAAGCGGCCGAAGGTAAGGCTAAGGTCGAGGACGCCCGAGAGCGGGTACAAGCCGAAATCGAGCGGCGCTTGCGGGGTGGATCGGTGCCGAGCGTCGTACACCAGATCCTGGAAGGCCCTTGGTTCAAGGTGCTTTTTATTACCTGCGTCAAGGATGGGCCGCAGGGGGCGGTTTGGGAATCGCAGCTCGAACTGATGGACCGCTTGATCTGGAGCGTTCAACCGAACGCGGATCCCGAGCGGCGTCAAGACGTGTTGGCGCGCATACCCGCGTTGTTGAACGATCTGCGTGAAGGGCTGAATGCGATTCTTTACAATCCCTTCGAGATGACGCGCTTATTCGAGGAATTGGAGGCCGAACACATTCGCTGTCTCTCGGCACCTCCGGCTGATCTAAGTGACAACACCGTCAACGTCGAGCAGGGTAGTGAAGACGAGTCAGCATTTGCGCAGGAAGGGAGTTCGTATGATTGCGATGAGCCTTCGGTCGCGGCTGAGCCCCCCCAGCTTACTGAAGAGCAGTGTCTGCGGGAGGAGTGTTTGCAGCGCTTAGTCAGGGTGGACCTCGGAACGTGGTTTGAGTTTTCCACCGATGCCGGGCGCCAGCTACGTGCCAAACTCTCGGCCCGACTGAACGGCGGCCGCCGCCTGATTTTTGTCAATCGCGCCGGCTTCAAGCTGGCAGACAAAAAAACAGAGGAGGTGGCCGCGGATTTGAGCAGCGGAAAAGCCTTTATCCTCGACCATAATATGCTCTTCGACAAAGCGCTCGAGCAGGTGATTACCAATTTGCGCGATCTGCGCGTCGAACAGGCGTTGTGAATCCTTCTGGCTTTGGATGGCCCTCGGGTTTCATGAGTTCGGTGGGGTCGTCCGATATGTCCGAGCGAAACAGGCTCTATGCGATAGACTTTCAATCCCAGGCGAGCCGAAGCCCGGCGCAAATATGGCGTTTGTCCAGCGTGTAAAAATTGCGGAAGCTTGTGCGTCGAACGGGCGGTAGCGTGTGCTCGCTGCCGCCGCGCAGGACGCCATGTCGGTCGTCGAACCAAGGGGTAGAATAGCCTTCGTATGGAAACGGCCGAAAGCCGGGATAGGGGTGAAAGCGATTGGCGCACCATTCCCACACCTGCCCGAGGCCTTGCAGTAGACCCGCTCGGGCGGCGGCCTCCCATTCGAATTCGTGTGGTAGTCTGGCGCCCGCCCAGCGGCTGAAGGCCTCGGCCTCGTAGAAGCATACTCCGCGTACCGCAGCATCCGGTTTCAAATCACGGGGACCGGCGGCGCTCAGCTCGTACCAGCTGTGCTCCGCGCGACGCCATAGAGCCGGGCAATCGACCCGCGTATTATCCAGCCACGCCCAACCGACCCTGCTCCATAATTCGCGGTGCCGATAACCATCGTTTTCCATGAAGGCGAGGTATTCGGCATTGGTTACCGGGTACTGGGCGATGTATTTGCCGCGGCGCCGAAACGCGTGGCGGGGCTGTTCGTTGTCGTAGGCGCAAGGCGCGTCGCAACCAATCATGACCGGTTGTCTCGGCAGTCGAAGCGCTTCTCCGAGTGGGTTTGCCGGGGTGAGCGTTCGGCCGGGTGTCCATGGGCCGCTGATGCGCAGCTCGCGCTGCGCCAGTACGTAATGCATGATCTCAAGATGCTGGGCGTAGTGCTGAACCAGGAAATCGAGCAGGTAGTCTGCGCGCATCAGTCGATGCTGACGCATGTGTGCCGGCGGGTCGGCGAGCAACGCTAAATTCTCGCTATGCACCGCGCCCGTCCATTCGAGCAGCTGGTCCCGCCCGAGAACGAACTCGGGGCGTGCCGCTTTCTCACATAAATCGGGGAAATAGACTCCATGCAGGGTTGCGGTGGTCGCATTGTCGCCGAGGACGATTTCGCGCAGCCAGTAGGTCTCGATGAAGGCACAGTGGCCCAGATGCCAACCGAGTGGACTGAGGTCCTCATGGTATTGGATACGGATGTCCTCAACCGGAAGCCGACCGATGATGTCCTGGCCCCGGCGATGCATTGCTGCCAGTTCGGCGATTCGCCGCGCCTTCCCTAGCTCGTGTTCTTTCATGGCGTCATAGAGCGGTTATGCGCGGCGGGCGAGCGCCGTTCAGTGTCACGAGATGGTGAGCAGGGACTGCCTCCCAGTGCGCGCCGGCGGTGAGCGGCTCCGATGCGATCACTGCGCCCTGCGAGTAAAGCGGTTCGGAGTCGGTTGCATACAGGGTCGGGCACTCAGCGCCGATGGCGTGTCGAGTAGCTGCGATCTCGGTGCCGTCAGTGAGGGCGATGTTGAGTAGTGCTCGCCCCGCGGAAACCCAACTGCCGAGGGTGTCCATCAAGCGACGCAACAGCAAGCTGGGCGACTGTGGGCCTTCGGCGGCGAGTTGGCGGATCACCGCGAACAGATATTCGGAATCGGTATTGCCATGAATGGTGGCTTCGATATCCGATTGTAGCCAGCCTCGCAGCCGAGGTCGCAGATCTTCGGCGAATTCGTTGACGAAACCATTGTGCAGAAAGAGCAGGCGACCGTCCGTAAACGGCTGGGTATTGGCGTAGCCACTGGCGAACCCTTCGGTGGCGCTGCGCACGTTGGCAAGCCATAATTCGCGCCTCAGTGTGTGGCCTAATGCCGCCAGGTTAGGGTCTGCCCAGGCGGGCTGAATATTCCGATAAGCGACCGGGCAGCCGGTATCGTCATACCAACCGAACCCGAAACCATCGGCGTTCAGGGCGGCCGAGCGCATCTCCCGAGGCGACCAGGCCTGGTGAATCAGGTTATGCTCCGGAGCGAGCAGGAAGCGTTCCAGGTAGACGGGTTTGCCCAAGTAAGCGGCTAGTCGGCACACGTCTATTCTCCGTAAGGGTTGTGCGTTCCTCACAGTAGGATGGTAGCGTATGAGGAAAAGACCTTACTAAAAGAGCGCTTTTTTATGAACATTCCTTTGGAAGGTGCATCCGTTCGCAGCCGTAAGCTCGAACGCTTCAAATGCCAGGCGGTGCCGGCGGCGCGGGTCGTGCCCACTCTTGCCGAAGATGTTTTGCAGGGATTCGCCAGACGGCCACGCGTCCTACCGCCGAAGTATTTCTATGATGCCTTGGGTTCCGAACTATTCGACCAGATCTGCGATACGCCCGAATACTATCCGACCCGGACCGAGGCACGGCTGCTTGATCAATCGGCGCACAGCATCATCTGCCAGGTGAAGCCGGAGCATATCATCGAGCTCGGCAGCGGCACCTCTCGCAAAACGGCCCATCTGTTCGAGGCTTGCGAGGCGAACGGGTTGGAACCGAGCTATTGGCCCTTTGATGTCTGTGAGGAGGTTTTGCACGCCGCCGCCGAGGCGCTCCTCGAGGCGCATCCATGGCTTAGCGTGCAGGCGCTGATCGGCGACTACTCGGCGGGCCTGGCGCATCTTCCACAGCCCGCCGGTCGGCGGCTGTTCGTCTTTCTAGGCGGCACGATCGGCAATCTGACGCCGGAGGAATCGATTGCCTTTCTCAGTGAGTTGCGCGGCCTGATGCGCGAGGGCGATGCTTTTTTGTTGGGTGCGGATCGTACTAAAGCCCCCCGGCTTTTGCAGGCGGCCTACGATGACGCAAGTGGGCTCACTGCTGAGTTCAACCGCAATGTGCTCAACGTCATCAACCGAGCCCTTAGGGGGGATTTCAATCCGCATGCTTTTGACCACCTGGCCCTCTACAACGAGGCTTTGCAGCGGATAGAGATGTATCTTGTCGCCCGGCACGACCAGGAGGTGCATCTTATGGCGCTCGAACGCCGTTACGGTTTTCTCCATGGGGAGCGCATTCTCACCGAGATCAGCCGCAAGTTCACCGCGGAGTCGCTCACCGCCGAACTGCGCGCGGCTCGGCTGAATCCCATCCGTCATTATCAAACAGAGGATCAATACTTCTCTTTGGTGCTGGCCCAACCGAGCTGAGCGCCCAATTTTAGCAGCGCAAAGCCGTCGGTAAGCGCAATGGGTAGTGCCTCCGCTCATCGCCGAGCGCGATGGAACAGGTGATGATGACGCAGATCAGTCACGGCGTGGTCAAGCTTAGGTCGCTAAAGAATCTCGGTTTACGCCTGGTGCTGGATGATTTTGGGACCGGCTATGCGTCGTTGACATATCTGAAGCGTTTCCCCATCGATTTGATCAAAATCGATCGATCCTTTATCGCTGAGATCCATGCCGAAGATGCACGTCTCGTCGAGGGGATTCTCTCGCTCTCGCACGGGCTGGTGGGCCTGAAGGTCATTGCCGAGGGTGTTGAGATGCCCGCACAGGCGATTTCTCTCAAGCGCCTCGGCTGTGATTACGTGCAGGGGTTCTATTAGGTGGCCGGCCAATGCCGGCCGACACGTTGCGGGGCCTGCTGACGTAACACGGATGGATGGATTGCCACCCGCGTTGAGCGATCCGTTAGGCACACTTCGGTCACTTTGACGGCTGATGAACCGTTTTTGGGTGGCGCCGCTTCGCATGCCGAGCGTTGTCGCACCAACAGCTACAGTCTAGTTTTGCTAGAATTGCCTGGAATAGCCCACACTAACGAGTCGAAACCATGCCGCAGTCGACAGGGAATCTCATCTGGATTGACTTGGAGATGACGGGGTTGGACACGGATCGCGACTGCATCATCGAGATTGCGACCGCTGTTACCGACAAAGAACTTAATATTCTGGCAGAAGGTCCGACGGTTGCGATTCACCAGAGCGAGACCGTGCTTGCGGCAATGGATAAGTGGAATACCGAGCAGCACGGCAGTTCGGGTTTGGTGGAGCGGGTGCGGCAAAGCCGGATTGATGAGGCGCAGGCGGAGCAACGCACCTTGCAATTCCTGCAGCAGTGGGTGCCCCCCAATGCATCGCCCATGTGCGGAAACAGCATTTGCCAGGACCGGCGCTTTCTGCACCGGTGTATGCCGAAGCTTGAGCAGTATTTCCACTATCGCAATTTGGACGTAAGCACGCTCAAGGAATTGGCTCGACGCTGGGTGCCCGAAATTTTGCAGAACTTCTCAAAGCGGGGCGCGCACTTGGCCATGGACGATGTGCGCGAATCGATTGCGGAGCTAAGATACTATCGTCGGCACTTTCTCAAGGCGCCGGATTGCACTTGAGCGCGGCTCTGTAAGGTGCGGCGCAGGTTCAGCGCGCCTGCAGTAACTCACGCGCGCGGTGGCGCACCTGCGGTTCGGTGCTGATTAGCGCCAGACGGCGAACGCTGGTCCGCAACGCCGCCACGACCTGCCGGCGACCAGGAACAGCGAGGTAGCCGGCAAGCTCACTCCACTCGCGGCGCTGCAAGGTTCGGGCGAGCAAGGTAAGTTGTTCGGAACGGCTGAGTGCGGCGGTGAGCCGCGGGTCAGTCAAAGCGTAGTGGGTAAGCCGCTGCAAAGCCGGCAGCGTATCCATGTATTGCCGCCGTCCGAAGCCAAAGGCGAGCAGATCATCCCATTCTTCGGGTGCGGGGGCGCCCGGCCTTTCGAATTGCTGGAGCAGCGTGAGTGCGAGTGCGGGATCCAGATCGCGTAGAGGCTCGTTGAGCAGAGCCGGGAGCCGATCGGCGAAGCGTGCCGCAGCGGCTTTTATAAACTGTTCGCCCGTTTGGCTCAAGGCTCGGAGTACGATGGCTGAGCAGTTGCCACTGGAGGCTTCGCGGTGATTGCCCAGGCGTACGATCTGCATACCGAAGCGAGTCCAGAAGCCGAGCAATTCGTTCGTGACGCCGAAGGCGGCGGCCAGATAATCGATCCCGTGGCCGCGGGCGTCGCCGAAGATCCCGCCCAGCAGTCGCGTTCCCAGACCGCGCCGCCGACAAGCGGGGTGGACCGCGATGCGCAACACCCGCCGGCCGTGTAGTGTGGGCGCCTGTGCCAAGCCGGCGTGCGCCGCGAGTGACTGGGCCACGAGATGCCCCTGTGGCCGCCGTAGCCCGAGCCAGATCGCCCGGGCGAGCGCCGGTGGGAAGCCGCCTTCATCGATGACCAGAGCGGCTGCAGCGATATGGCGCTGATCGCGAAGCACCCACACCGATAAGCCTGGGGCATCGAGGAGTTGGCGCAGATCCCCTGGCGTGGTGCGGTAATGGGCCAGCACCAGCAGCCCAAATAGCTCGCTTAAGGTAGGCTCGTCGTCGACCAAGACATCGCGGTCCAGCCTCTCTAACTGGCAGCGCCCGGCGGTTGCATCGACCAGCGCTGCCTGCGGTGCAGGAAGCGCGTTCAGCAGCAGCGCTTGAAATGCAAATCGCTCGGCCGGGTCATCGGCGGCCCAGCGGATCGGGGTCTCGAGCCAGTATTCTCGCCAATCCGGTGTATGCCGGTCGAGCACTTGACGGAAGCGCAGAGCAAAACCGCGTCCAGTTCCTTCATAACCATGCACCGTACTGGCGAATACGATCCGGGCATAGCGCCCGAGCAGAGCGCTCAATATGGCCGTCGAAATGGCGGCCGCCTCGTCGACGAGCAGCAACTCGGCCGCCTGCGGACGGCGCAGCAACGCGTCCGGTGCCATGAACTCCAATCTTCCGCGACCATCCGAGAGGTATCCGCGGGCGGCGTGCGCATCCGGCATTAGGCACCGAGCATGCGTGAACACCGTCGCCGCCGATGCCAGGCTTGGTGCCGTGACGATAATCTGTGTGTAACCCGCGCGAAGCAGCCGGGCCGCAGCGATCCCCAGCGCTGCCGACTTGCCGCGACCGCGGTCCGAAGTGAGTACTACCGGGCGGTGGCGATGGCCGCGCGCGCAGCGCTCGATTGCCGCTATGGCGCGTTGCTGATCGGGCGTGGGCAGGGTGCGAGAGCTCGCTACTACCGTACCACTTTGAGCGAGCGTTGGTGCAGCTACTCTGGGTAAGGGTTGGTTCGGTTCGAGCACTAGGGCGTGCGTAGACGAGCGGATAACCCGAACCAAACGCTTTAGATAACGTCCGGTAAGCTGTCTACGGGTATACGGATAGGTCGCAATTCGATCCGTTGCGGGATCGGCGTAATCCGGCCATTTGGCAAGCGGTGGGGCGAGCAGCAACACGAGGCCGCCACCATGAACGGCTCCGATGGTCGCACCAAAGGCATCCGGGTCGAAGCCGTCCCAGGCATCGACAACCAGGGCATCGATCTCCTTACCGAGCACCAGTTGGGTGCGGCCTATATTGAGTGGTGTAATCGCGGCTGTCGGTGGTCGATCACCGAGCCAGGCAATCGTCGCGAGCTGTGATTGTTCCAGCAATAGGTCGGCTTGTTCCAGGCACCAGTCGTGCTTGCCTGCTATAACGACTATCTGGCGGTGGTGCGCAGCACGACCGACGCCGATCAAAGCGGTTGCAAATTCCCTGAGCGCTTGCACTGCACTAGCCGGTTTCCTCGCCTCGAGCCCGGCGCTCCAGGGCGAGCAGGCAATGGTAAATGAAGCCATTGACAGGGGTCGCTATACCGGCTTGCGCGCCGAGGCGGACGACGGCACCGTTCTGCGCTTCCAGTTCGGAAGCACGCCTCTCCAGCACGTCGCGCTGCATAGACGCTGTAGCATCTTCTGGGAGCGCATCGATGAAGCCCATGGTGGTGGTGACTATATCGCTTGGCAAGCTTATCCGATGTGCCCGGGCTACCGTATGGATTTCCTCCATGGCGCACTCCAGCAGACGGCGCGTGCCCGGTTGTCTGCGTACAACGCCTACGGGCATGCGCGTGACTGCCCCGAGGCCGCTGATGGCGGTGATGAACAAGAATTTCTCCCACATCGCGGCTTCGATGTTCAACGGCACCGTAACGCTCAAGCCCCGGCTGCGTTCGAAGGCCTGGCGCAGCCGCTCGGTGCGTTCGCTCGGAGAGTTGTCGAGCTCGTTGAAGCTGACGAACGGATCGACCCCGATATGCCGAATGTGGCCGGGCTCGCTACGATAGGCGATGATTCCGCAGAGTCCGCCCAGCACGCGTGTGTGGCCGAGCTCAGTGGCGAGCTGGTTGGGCGCCTCGATTCCATTCTGCATGGGTACGACAAAAGTCGCAGGACCCAGTATAGGGTGCATTGCTCGGGCGGCCTCCACAACTTGCCAGGATTTGACGCAGACCAAGATGGCATCCACAGTGCCGACTTCGCGCGGGTCGTCGGTCGCCTGAACCTGTTCGACGCAGAAGTCGCCCTTAATGCTCTCCACCCGCAGTCCGTTGCGCCGTATTGCTTGCAGGTGGGCACCCCGGGCAATAAATATGACGTCTTGACCGGCCTGGGCAAGGCGACCCCCAAAATACCCTCCGACTCCGCCCGCACCGAAGATCGCTATGCGCACGTTCACCTCCCGAGTCTAAAATTAACGCTGTTAAGCGGTGGGATTATGCTATGGGAAAGCCAGGCCCGTGCGATGGTCCGCGTGCGGGCGTAACAAGCCGGATCGATGCGAAGATGTTCAGTTTGGGTTTTGAGCAGGGTGGAGGTGGTGGCTTGCGCTCGCACCACCTACCACCCCGAGGGCTTGCCGTGCGGATACATAACCGAGTGGATGACCTAGGGTCGGGTTAGCCGGTCGGGCTCAGGCGTCGCGTCATCAGTGCGCGCAACCGCCTCCCGGCTCTACCCGATACCCGCTTGAGATAAAGGTGGCGTAGTCGAGCGTTCGACCCGTTCTCTTCACCGTGTTGCCCGGGGTCGATCGAATCGGCGGCAGCCCGTGCGACGTTCGTAATTCTCTGCGTGTTTCCTTTACAGGTATCCATTTTTAACTCCTTGTTAGGCAAGCAAAAATATACGATAGGCTGGGACGGGTCCGACATGACCAAAACACGCCCCTGGGCGGTAAGTCCAAACGTTTGTTGGGGATTGCGTGCATGAGAACGCCAATATGCGGAGTTGCGGTGATTGTCACCGATGCATTCCAATGGGGCCGCGGCATGCTATTTTCAAGCACTGTTTGTCGGAAATCTGTCGCTCCGTGCTCATAAGGGCTGGTTTTATGTGCAGCGGGCAGTTGGCGCGAACACTTAATATCTCACCGAGGCATTTCCGCATGAAACGGCATTTTCCGCATTCTTATTAAAGCCGGTGTGGCCCTTCCGGATTGTAATGCAATAAGGTCAGGATTAAGGCGCGTGGAACACAGCGAGATAACCGTTCCCCACTCAGGTAGAATCCGCCCGTACACACTACACGCCAAACTCGAATACCCGCCGCGCTTCGGCTGGGGCATTCTACTAATTAGCGCCGCGAAGTATAACTTGAGGAGTTGAATCCGGCTATGCCCAGAAGCCAACCGGTTACAGAGCAGCGTCCTACCAGCAGCAATCTGCGAGTTCTCACGCAACTGCTCGTATTCGTGCGTCCTTACCGGGGTGCACTGTTTTGCGCAGTAATTGCGTTGCTGATCGCCGCCGGCGCGGTGCTCGGTTTCGGCGTAGTCCTGCGGCACATGGTGGATTATGGCCTGAGTAATGGTTCAGTCATGGCGTTGAATCAGGCTTTGCTACTCTTTTTGCTCGTCGTCATCATTATGGCTGTTTCGGTTGCCGCCCGCCTTTACCTGGTGACCTGGCTCGGTGAGCGGGTGGTAGCCGACATTCGCAGGGCTGTTTTTGCCCAGGTGCTGAAACTGGAGCCCGCCTTCTTCGAAGTAACCCGAACCGGGGAGGTCATCTCGCGTCTTACCACGGATACCTCGCTGCTGCAGGTGGTGGTCGGTTCGACACTGGCGATCGCCGTGCGCAATGTGTTGTTGATCGCGGGCGGCTTGGTGATGCTCGCAATCACCAGCGCTAAGCTTGCTCTGCTGGTGCTGCTCGGTGTCCCGCTGGTCATCGTACCGCTTTGGCTGCTCGGACATCGAGTGCGGGGCTTGTCGCGCCAAAGCCAGGACCGAATTGCTGATGTCGGCGCCTACGTAGGCGAGGTTTTATACGGTATTCGCACCGTTCAGGCCTTTTGCCATGAACGCATCGATGAGGCGCGCTACGGTAATCAGGTAGAAGCGGCTTTCCATACCGCCATCCAGCGTACTCGGGTGAGCGCTCTACTCACCGGCCTGGTCATGTTACTCACCTTCACCGCCATTAGCCTAGTGCTTTGGGTGGGTGGTCATGACGTGCTGGTTGGGCGGATTACCGGAGGACAGCTCTCGGCCTTTGTTTTCTACGCGGTGCTGGTCGCGGGCTCGATTGGTGCGCTGAGCGAGGTGGCCGGCAACTTGCTGCGGGCCGCAGGCGCCACCGAGCGGTTGTTGGAGCTGCTCGATACCAAACCGAAAATAGCCTTGCCCGTGCATCCGGTCGCGTTGCCTGAGCCGGCCCGTGGCGAGGTGGAGTTGCGCAATGTGACCTTTCATTATCCTTCTCGTCCCGAGACTGCCGCGCTGCGCAAACTCTCGCTTAACTTAAGACCGGGGAGAAAAGTTGCGTTGGTGGGGCCGTCCGGTGCCGGTAAGTCGACCGTATTGCAGCTGCTGCTGCGTTTCTACGATCCCGATGAAGGCGTCATTCGCTTCGATGGTGTCGACCTGCGTGCCGCCGATCCGCAGCAATTGCGCAAGCGCGTGGCCTTGGTGCCGCAGGATCCGGTTATATTCGGGGCGGATGCTTGGGAGAACATCCGCTACGGACACGCCAATGTTTCCGCTGCGCAAATCCGGCGAGCTGCGGAGGCGGCGCACGCGGCCGAATTCCTCGACCAATTGCCCCAGGGCTTTGATACCTTTCTCGGCGAGCGTGGGATCCGCCTCTCGGGTGGACAACGCCAGCGTATCGCCATCGCCCGCGCCATCCTGCGCGATCCGGCATTGTTGTTGCTCGATGAGGCGACCAGCTCCTTGGATGCCGAGAGCGAGCGATTCGTTCAGGACGGGTTGGAGCAGCTGATGCGCGGGCGCTCGACGCTCATCATCGCGCACCGTCTCGCCACCGTGCGTAAGGTGGATGAAATCCTGGTTATGGATCGTGGGTACATCGTCGCCCGTGGCCGTCACGACAAGCTGATCAACGAGCACGGACTCTATGCGCGGCTCGCGGCACTGCAGTTTCGGGATGCGCCCGAGACACGGATCCAGGCGGCGAACGAGTAGCTCCTCGCCGCTGTGGATGCAATGATGAACTTTATCTGCCTGGAGATGCCTCGGGTGTTGTCCGTTGCCCAATGATCAAGCTCCGATAGTTAGTTTAATTGCCGGGAAACAGAATGGCTTACGGTATAGCTCTCGTCATAGGACGAGCGCTGGCGAATACCATCGGGTATTGCATTACCCGATCCGCCGAGCGCGCGTTGCACGCGCAGCGGTTGGAGATACATCAGCGGCGATGAAATCGACACTGTGTAGCGCCCTGAGGGAAGCGTGCGGCCCCGGTCAGTGAATGCCGCGGATTCGTAGAAGCCGGAATGCACGCGAACGGTATCTTGCGCGTAGTAGCCGTTGATTTCAGTGTGCAGTGAGATTCGGAGGGTCATCCCGTCGGGTAGAACGGTACGCCCGGATACGACGGCAGCGCCGCTCGAATTGCGCGTCAGTTTGACTTCGAGGTTGGTTGGGGCCGGTGTGGTCTTGCCGTCGTGGCACTTAGAGCTGGCGAGCGCACGGGTGGCGGCCGTGAACCCCATGAGGCTAAATTTCTCTGTTCTAGGCGGTTTCCCGCGCGGTGTGGTCTGGACATAAAGGGTGCGCCCGGTCTTCATCAGATCGATCACATCACTTGCTAGCGCGAACGTGTTGCCTGCGCGGATGTTTGCTTTTGGTATTACATGCTTGGGGGTGTTATCGATCCAATATCGGATAGACCCCTCTAGGCCGCGCTCATATGGCGCAACAATGATTAGGGTTGTACCGTCGAAGCGGAGCGCCAGGTTGCTTGGGCTATTACTGTGCGCCTGTTCGATGCGGCAAATACCTTTGCCAGGCTGCTTGACTACTACGAACGCCTGGTGCTGGCTGAGGGTACGGTTTTGCGCTTGGCTGGTCCCGTTCTCGGCGGGCGCATCAGTCACGCCCAATGCAACGACGGCAGCCAGCGCTGTTGTCATGATTATCCGAGAATGTACCACGCTGTTCCCCTTTGCTTTCCGAAAATTCCATGTTCGGCGTTGTTCAATTTGCCCCTAAGCCTACCGCATATTGCTTTTCTACTAAGCACTTTGCTATCGGCGTGGCGACTGCGGTGGCGCGCCTTGGCCGCGCACGGTCGGTTACGGCTGAATTTGCCTTGCAAAATAACCGGCCAAGGCGGATTGATATGTGATCGAGTGCTCTGTCCGGCGGGGTCTACGCGCGGCCGATGAGGATGGTACTGGCCAACGGATTTGCAAAAAGAGCAGCCAAACCTTTTAAGAAGGGCGTGTCTTCATAGAAGATGACCTGTGGGGCCACCCCGGGAGCCCGATCCAACGGTGTAAGGCGTGTTTATTTGTCCGGAAGCCCGCCACGTAATCTGATCTACCATCGGCGCAAAGAGACCGGTCGGGCTGGACGGCGGCCAGTGCAAGGGAGGCTTTATGCTAAAAGCCAATACGGCGGTGACAATCGGTGCGCTCGATGGGGCGGACACTGCGATGCCTCGGCTTTCCGGTGCGAGCAGCGCCATGATCAGGGGCCGCCGTTGGTGGGGGCGATGCAATGAGCGATAACTCGCGGGAGTGCGCGACTCCAGGCCAACGACGAAAAGGCAAAGGCAGGGTTCGGCACCAGGCCAGACCAATCAACCTGGCGCTGCAGGGCGGTGGCGCCCACGGCGCATTCACCTGGGGTGTATTGGACAGGTTGTTGGAGGACGAACGGATCGCGATCGAGGCGATCAGCGGCACCAGCGCGGGGGCAATGAACGCCGTGGTGCTTGCCGACGGCTTTGAGAAAGGCGGCCGGGCAGGTGCCCTGGAGGCTTTGCACGGGTTTTGGAAAGCGGTTAGCCGCACCGGGCGTTTGAGCCCGATTCAGCGAACCCTTTGGGATCGGGCCATGGGAAATTGGAGCCTTAATCGCTCACCAGGGTACATGCTGCTCGATTTGCTAAGCCGTCTAGCTTCGCCTTATGAGCTCAATCCCTCGAATCTGAACCCTCTCAAGGATTTTCTCGCGCAGCAG
>NZ_CH672427.1:1477461-1536968 GCF_000153205.1 Nitrococcus mobilis Nb-231 | reverse complement strand
CTAGGCGCGCTCGGGATATCTTGGACCGCCTCAACGAGATCACCTTCAACAGCAGCTGATGGGCGAACTGCGAGCCATCGAGTTCGTGAGCCGGCAGCTCGACGAGGGACACTTAGACCCGGTGCGCTACAAGCGAATGTTGATCCACCGCATCGACGGAGAAGCCGAGCTCAAGTCTTTGGATGCCTCCAGCAAACTCAATACCGAGTGGGACTTTCTGCGAACGCTGCACGGCATGGGCTATCGTGCCGCCAGCCAATGGTTGGCTCAGCACTTTGAGCGGCTTGGTCAGCATTCCACGGTAGACTTGCGTGCCATGTTCGCATGATCGCTCACTTTTAAGGAGTTCGTGAGGAGATTGCCGAGTTGCTGGAGGCTGCAGGCGTTGATACCGCCTCACTTGCGTATTACATACCAATTATTTTGGAAATCATGTTCCAGCTCGTGTTTCTCAACCGAGCGGAAGCCTGCGTGGAGCAGGCACTCCCTGGTTTTCTCCTCGCCCCACATAGCACCCAGACCTTCGCCGTCCTGAGCCAGTGACACGGTCATGCAGTGCATGCAGGATACAGTGTAGAGAAATGTGCCGATGGGATGGCCGATGTTGCCCTGAACCTGGCTCGAGCCCTTGATGTCCTGCATCAGATAAACCCCGTTTCCGTGCAGAGCGCGGTGAATGCCTTTTAGCACATTCAACGGTTGCGCCTGATCGTGGATGGCATCGAAGGTGGTGATCCAGTCGTAGGCGCCGGTTTCTGCGCATTCGTGAAAATCGCTGAGATCCGCCGCTTGGAATATGATATTGGTAAGTGCTCTGTCTGTGGCCTCTTGGCGGGCGGCAGCGATGGCGTCCTCAGAAAGGTCGAACCCTACGAAATGGCTGTTGGGGAACAGCTCGGCCAGCCGCAGGCCGATGCGGCCCCGCCCGCAACCCACATCGAGCGCTTTGATGCCGGAGTTAAGGCGATCGATCAAGCCGGGAATCAGCGGCAAGATGTGAGACTCCAGCGACGAGAGCACCGATTGGCCGCTATCCTCGGCCATGACCTCATGAAAGCGAGGGAAGCGCGCGTAAGGCACGCCACCGCCGTTTCTAAAGCATTCAACGATATCGTCCTCGACTGAACCGAGCAGCGCAATGTATTGCGCGAACACAGCGACATTATCGGCCGCGGCGGCACGGGTGAGAAATGCGGCGTGCTCCGCGGGCAGGTGAAACTGCGGCGGCGAACCGCTACATTCCACCACCCCTGCGGTAACCATCGCGCCCAGCCATTCACGCACGTATCGTTCGTTGAGCCCGGCCCTGACAGCCAGCTCCGAGGAAGATAGCGGCGGTTGATCGCGCATGGCATCAAACAGCCCGGTTCGGTGGCCGATCGAGACCATCAGGCAAAGGGCGCCACGGTTGAGCGTCTCAAGGAGATTGCCTGCGAAGGCATCGGCTTGCTGGCTATCGAAGTCGGCTCCAACATTCGCTTCAGACATAACTGTGTCCTCCGGCGCGACGGTGCTTGCCAGTCCCATTTCTTTACTATAGGAGACGCTTTTGCTGGTTTGATAGTCTAAACGATGCTCATTGCCCGAACCGGCCTGGCGCTGTGTGGGCAACCCGGGGCTTGCCAGCTAGCGATGAAAATCGCCCGCCTGCTCCGGCTGATAGACGATTTCGACAACCCGCACTCTCAGCACGCCGCCACCTGGACGCGGCCACTCGAGCTCGTCTCCAACCGAGAGCCCAAGGAGGGCGCTGCCTACTGGTGCAAGGACAGAAATTCGATCAGCGTTACCGCCGACATCCTTTGGATATACCAAAGTCAGGCAAAATTCTTCGCCCGAATTCTCGATGGAAAAACGCACGGCTGAATTCATCGTTACCACCGAGGGTGGCACTTGCTCGGGCGGTACAACCTCGGCGCGGTCAAGTTCCGCTTGCAACGCGGCTTTGCCGGGGAATGCGTTGTCTGGGATCGAATCGAGTAGGGCCTCGAGCCGATCTAGATCCTGTGATGTCAGTATGATCTGGGGTTTCTTATTCACGTGTTCCTCGTTTCATTCAGGGGGAGGAGTTGCAGTGGCTTGCTTGCCTCTCCGCCGCGTGCTTGGGCACCGTCACTGACGGCACACCCCGTCTTGCACGGTGCAACCCATCTTGATAGTAAGCTCTCGCAGATTCTCTGCGCTTGCACCGATAACGGCAACGTTGTTTCGTTCTTCGTGAGCCAGCGGCGATGTCAACTTCACGCTGACCCGGGTCGCCTGGAACGATGCGATCATGGTTTTCGCGTTCACACCGATCATCGGGCTGCTGCTGGGGCTGTTGGCGATCACCGTGCTCTGGGAGACGCTTTTCCTGTCGGTTATACCTCACATTGTGTTATCGGCGCTCTTCGCACAATAGTGTATAAGCGAGGTGCCGGTGCGGCCGGCCTTGAGAAGGCGGCTTAGTGTCTAAAATGCCCCGTCACCAATAAAAAATTAGTATAAAAATCAGAGATATAAACCAGTTAGTTATAATTGTTTGATCTATTTTAATAGTTGCCGCAATATAAGCCTATATATCCAGTTATGAATATCAAATATTGTTAATCTAAATTCTTCTCTGATTGATTTGAGATGGAACGTGAGGCGCCATGCTGAATTCCAAGCTAGATAAAATGATATTTATGTCGTTACTAGCCAAGCCTCTCCTGGGAAAACCCTGATTCATTCGATAAAAGCGCCGTCGGCTATAATCTATAGATGTCTCATACTTTGCGCCTGCTGGTGCTGAGCCGTGAGATTGACGAACAGTCGAAGCATAAGCGGAGTAAATCATGGTTCCCCTGAACATAACGCAACCGGTGGTTACCGGCATCTCACCTTCGTAGGATAACACGACGGAGTGGTGAAACTGCCTCGTAGAGGTGCTGCAATGGAACTGAGAGCCATGCTTATCCTGATATGATGTAATCAGTTGCGTTAAATTTATAGAAAATCGGTTTTACGCTAAAAGGCTTACGGAGGTGCTAGGGTTTTGATATTATGCTGGAGCTCAGGTGCAAATAATTTTATTTTCACTTACACTCATAATAACGGGTATGGTCACATGAAACATTTTCTCGTACTTGCTATGGTTGCGATTCTCGTGGGGATGATGCCTGCCTATGCAGAAAATGCAGAAAGCAAAAACACCAATATGCAAATTCTGATCGATAAAGCGAAGGCAGATAAGAAATACATAATAGCCAGCAATATGGATTTGACGGATAGTGAATCTAAAGATTTTTGGCCGCTTTATGAAGGCTATCAAAAAGAGTTAGATCGTTTCAACTCCCAATTGAAAGAAATCATAAATGAGTATGCTGATGCCTACAATAAAGGGGCCATTCCTGATAGGCTTGCAAAAAAATTGATGAATGAGTCGCTTAATATTGAAGGTGCAGAAGCCAGAACGCGTCGAGAGTATGCAGAAAAAATGATTAAAGTTCTTCCGGCGGCTAAAGTGGCTCGTTACCTGCAAATGGAAAGAAAAATACGGTCTGCTATTAAGTTCGATCTAGCAGCCAATATTCCCCTTGTCTATTAGTATAAAATTTGTTGGAATGAGCTAGTCGGGGATTCCCGGAGACCCCAGCCTCGGGATAAAACAGTCTCTGGGAATCCCGGGGCGGTTAGAATTGCTGGACGAGGTTCGCTCGTGCCGATGCCGCCTCGTGCCTGGAACGGCAGCCTTGCCGAGTGTGGCAAACTCAGGGTAGACCTCTTAACCTGTATCATAGGGCCGATTTAGGCCAGATGAAGCGCGCGTGACCGTCATGGAACATCCTATTCTACCACCATACGAGAGATCATCACGAATTCGGGTAAATGATAAACTAATGATTTCCTGATATTTAAAAGCTGAATTATAAGGGCAAAAAATATATTTTTATTTTTCTTTTTTTGTCATGCCTATGAACTATCTTTAGGCTACCTATGCGTCTAATCTACGTCTGTATGGACCATGCGTTCGTCCGCCTGGCGGCTGAGGAAGGTTAACAGGCAATGTTTATTGTTGAGCATATTTTGACAGCTGGGGTAAGTAAACGTTAAACAACGAGAAAGAGGAAGCGCAATGGCAATCGAAGGCATGAATCATTTTACTGTTATAAGCAGCGATCTTGGGAAAACTAAAGCTTTTTATCTAGGAGTGCTAGGCTTGCTGGAAGGTTACCGCCCACCTATGGAATCCACTGGCGCCTGGCTTTATGCGGCAGATCAAAAATACCCCATACTCCACATTATAGCCGAGCGGCCGATGCCGGAAAATGCGTCCGGTGTCATTGACCATATGGCGTTTACCGCCACTGGCCTGCAGTCGACGATAGATACGCTTAAACAACATGGTATCGCATACAAGCTGAACCGTATAAAAGAACTGGGCGTCTGGCAGTTGTTTTGCCATGACCCGGATGGCGCCAGAGTTGAATTGGATTTTCCCGCAGACGAGCCTGAACCGCAGGAGTAATGTTCCTTTAATTTTATAATCAAAGTTTTGAAAATGGCTTAGCGTAGGATAGGGACTGTACTCGTACAAGAGCGGCCTGCTCCCTGGTCCGGCGGTTGCAAAAAAGTGTTTATCGTTTACGCTGAACAGGAACGTCCGCTACCAGTTGAAGCCCGACATCGTTACCCACAATTCGGTTCTTGCATGGCATATGGCACGGGTGTTCCTGCTTCGGATACGCTATGGTAAAGAATCGCATGTTCGCCGAACCGTGTCTGGCACTAATAAGAATAACGGCGCGAGGGGGCTACCCACGGTCCCATCACCAGCAGTTTCTGCTCAAATTCGCACGGAACCGCCGATTGTGGTGTCGCTGGTTGTTCGAAGCCCGCCAACGGTTCGGACTCTGCGTCCTGGATTTTATCGTCACATCCAACCACATTCATTGGCTGACGCAGGGCCGGGCCACGGAGAAATCGCAAAGAGCAGGCAAATTGATTGCCGGACGTGCCGCGCAAGCTTATAACCAGAGAAAACAACGACGGGGTGCCTATTGGGAAGACCGCTATCATGCCACCGCCATAGAGGCGGACGAGCATCTGGCACGCTGTAGCATGTATAGCAATCTAACTTGATCGATTCACAAATTTGGTGTGGGTGGTGAATGGCACTTACTTAAGGGCAAGTACCTGAAAGGGTGAGAAAAAGGCTGACCTGGGTGATAAAGTCTTAGTCGCCAAACAAACACCCATCACCCAGAAGGTCAGCCCTTATGCATCGTAACCAATGCGCGCGCCTACAACAATAGGGCGTTGGTAGCTGACGATATTTTGCGAACGGTGTACTAATGCCCGTGGGGCGTTAAACTATTCTTAATCATGATCCGCCTATCCACCAAGAGCCGGTATGCTGTGAGCGCGCTCATGCATCTGGCTATCCATAATCAAGCGGGGCCGGTGCCGCTTGCCGAGATTTCGGTTTGCCAGGGAATATCCATGTCCTATGTGGAGCAGATCGTCGGCCGCTTGCGGCGTGCGGGTCTGGTCCAAGGCACTCCGGGGCCGGGCGGCGGCTATCGGCTCGGCCGTTCTCCGGAGCACATCTCGGTGGGGGAGGTGATCGCGCTCATGGAGGATGGGCGCGGTGGGCGTCAGTACACATCGACGCTCGACCGTATCGTTTGGAGCCGACTGACTCAGCGGATCGACGCTTTTCTGCGCGGCGTGACCCTGGCCGATTTCGTGCAGCGGCCGCAGATTCGTGCGGCACTTGCCCGTCAATACGCTGGCGGCAGGTGGCGCTGTGACGTGTGCGGCGCACTTGCCATGCGGAGCGGCTGTGATGGCAACTCAGTGGCTAGGGCGCGATGACCTACGTCGTCACGGAGCGCTGTATCCGCTGCAAGTACACCGACTGCGTGGAGGTCTGTCCGGTGGACTGCTTCCATGAAGGCCGCAACTTCCTCGTGATCGATCCTGATGAATGTATCGACTGTGCCCTTTGCGTGCCGGAGTGTCCGGTAGAGGCGATCTATGCCGATGACCGCCTGCCCGAGGGTCAAGAGCGATTCTTCGAGCTCAATGCGCAACTCGCGCGCGCCTGGCCGGTCATCACCCGACGCAAGCCAGCGCCCGCCGATGCCGAGGAGTGGCGTGAGGCGACGGATAAGCTGCGCTATCTGGAGGAGCCTTGAATCAGTTGGCCGTGGGGCTGTCCGACCGGCCGTAGCGGCGCCGGACGTACGCCTCGACAATCGTTTTGAACTCCTCAGCAATGTTGTCTCCGCGTAAGGTCACGGTTTTTTCGCCATCCTCGTAGACTGGCGCGACGGGTTTCTCGCCGGTCCCGGGAAGGCTGATGCCGAGGTTCGCATGGCGGCTTTCACCGGGCCCGTTGACCACGCAGCCCATCACAGCGAGGGTCATCTGTTCCACGCCGGGGTATTCACGCCGCCACTGCGGCATGCGCTCGCGCACATGGTGCTGAATATCGGCCGCCAGGCTCTGGAAGAAGGTGCTGGTGGTACGCCCGCAACCAGGGCAGGCGGCTACCAGTGGGGTGAAGGCACGCAGCCCCATGGTTTGCAGAATCTCCTGAGCGACGATGACCTCGCGGGTGCGGGACTCGCCTGGCTGCGGTGTGAGGGAGATGCGCACGGTATCGCCGATGCCTTCCTGCAGCAACAGCGCCAATGCCGCCGTGGAGGCCACGATGCCCTTGGACCCCATACCCGCCTCGGTGAGTCCGAGGTGCAGCGCGAAATCGCAGCGGCTCGCCAGATCACGGTAAACGGTGACCAGATCCTGCACCCCACTTACTTTGCAGGATAGGACGATGCGCTCGTGCGCCAATCCTAAGGCTTCGGCCTTCTCGGCGCTGTCCAGAGCGGAGCGGACCAAAGCGGTTTTCATGACCGCGGCGGGGCCTTGGGGATCGGGGCGACGGGCGTTATCGTCCATCATACGGGAGAGCAAATCCTGATCCAGGCTGCCCCAGTTCACGCCGATACGCACGGGTTTGCCGTAGTCTTTCGCAATTTCGATCATGGTTGCGAATTGAGGATCGCGCCGGCTACCCTTGCCTACGTTACCGGGGTTGATCCGAAACTTCGCCAGCGCCTCGGCACAGCTCGGATAGCGGGTGAGTAGCTTGTGCCCGTTGAAATGGAAGTCCCCGATCAGAGGAACCTGGATGCCCATATCGTCGAGCCGTCGGCGGATGCCGGGGACTGCCGCGGCGGCGTCTTCGGTGTTCACCGTGATGCGCACCAGCTCAGAGCCGGCCCGTGCCAGGTCAGCAACCTGGACCGCGGTGGCGACCTCATCGGCAGTGTCCGTGTTGGTCATCGATTGGACGACCAGGGGGGCATCGCCACCGACGATGACTCCGCCGATGTTCGCGGGTACGCTGAGGCGGCGCTTATAGGCAGGGATTTCGGTCATAATGCTGTCCGGCTCATAGTTGGGTTGGCGGGCGTTGCAAAACGCCGGACTATGATAATCCATCCCGCGTTTGGGTTCACGACGGCGCGCCGCCGGGGCGCGCTGGTTTGCAGGAGCGTTACTAATGATCGATGTATATAGCTGGTCCACGCCGAACGGCCATAAAGTGCACATCGCGCTCGAGGAATTGGCCTTGGACTACCGCATCCATCCGGTGAACATCGGCCAGGGTGATCAGTTCGAGGCAGAATTCCTGCGCATCAGTCCCAACAACAAAATTCCGGCTATAGTGGATCGGCAGGGTCCCGGCGATGAACCGTTTTCTCTGTTCGAGTCTGGGGCGATCCTGATCTATTTGGCCGAAAAGGCCGGACGACTGTTGCCGAGCCAGTCACGCGAGCGTTATCGGGCCATCGAGTGGCTGATGTTTCAGATGGGCAATTTGGGACCCATGTTGGGCCAGGCGCACCATTTTCGCCAGTATGCCCCGGAGCGGATCGATTATGCGATCAGCCGCTATACCAACGAGACCACACGGCTCTACCGGGTGCTGGACCAGCGACTTGGGGAGGAGGCGTTCTTAGCGGGGCCGGAGTACAGCATTGCCGATATCGCCGCGTTTCCGTGGATTCGCCCCTACGAGCGGCAGGGTCAGGATTTGATCGAGCACCCGAATCTGAAGCGTTGGTTCGATACCATCGTGCAGCGCCCGGCCGTGGAGCGGGGCTTGAGCGTGCTCGCCGATTGCGAGCAGAAGAGTTTCGACGAGGAGGCCAAGCAGGTGCTCTTCGGTGAGCGCCAATACCAACGCCACTGAGACCGGGCGGCTGGCTGGTCGGACGAGCAAACGATATGGCCGATATGCAGCAACTGCTTACGTTGATGGCACGGCTGCGGGATCCTGTTGCGGGCTGTCCTTGGGATCTCGAGCAGGATTTCAAGAGCATTGTGCCGCATACGCTGGAGGAAGCCTACGAGGTCGCGCAGAGCATCGAATCTGGCGATCTGACGGAGCTGTGTGATGAACTCGGAGATCTTCTGTTTCAAGTGGTCTTCTATGCCCAACTCGCGCAAGAGCGTGGTGCTTTTGACTTCGAGAAAGTCGTGGCCGCGATCGCGGCTAAGATCGTGCGTCGCCATCCCCACGTGTTCGGCACCGCCGCACGGCCGGATGCGGCGGAGCAGCACCGGAGCTGGGAGACGATCAAAGCCGAGGAGCGGCGCGCCAAGCAAACGCACGGGGCCGCGCCGCCGGGTGCACTGGATGGCGTCGCGCGCGCGCTGCCGGCATTGCCGCGTGCGGTCAAACTGCAGCGGCGTGCGGCCCGGGTCGGGTTCGATTGGGATGCACCGCAACCGGTTCTGGAGAAGATTCACGAGGAGCTCGCCGAGCTCGAGGTCGAGCTTGATGCTGGGGCCGGGCAGGATCGGCTGGAGGACGAGCTCGGTGATGTTCTGTTCGCCTGCGCCAATCTCGCTCGTCACCTGCAGGTGGATGCCGAGGCGGCCTTGCGGCACACCAACGCCAAGTTCGAACGGCGCTTCCGGCGGCTGGAAGCGATTCTGTGCGAGGCCGACATTGACGCGACAAGCGCCGATCTTGAGACGCTAGAGTCCGCTTGGCAGCAAGCTAAACGGGAAGAACTGGAGCGCTGATCGGTCATCTCCGGTTCATGCCGGGGCTTATTGAAATCCGATGATTTAATCCTAACCTCAAGACAAGACGGCGGTGGGTGAAGCAATCGCCGGCCGACGCATTCCACCGGTTCTGCAAGGGAGATACCTATTATGAGTTTGGCCGCCAAAACCTGTGTACCCTGTAAGGGCGGCGTCGATCCCCTGTCCCGAGCGGACGCCGAGCGCTACCTCAGTGAAATTCCCGGCTGGCAGCTATCCGAGGATGGGCGCCGCATCCAGCGCGAGTATAAGTTTAAAAATTTCGTGCAAGCGCTTGCATTTGTTAATAAAGTGGGTGGGCTGGCCGAACAGGAAGCGCACCATCCCGAGATCCGGTTTGGGTGGGGCCATGCGCAGATCGAGCTTTGGACCCATAAGATCAACGGCCTGCATGAGAACGACTTTATTGTCGCCGCGAAAATCGACCAGCCGGACTGAATTCGGCTAGCCCGGTGCGGTGGGGCGTTCCCAAGTACCGGAGCGCCCACCGCTTTTATGCAACAGCTGCACCTCGCCGATGATCATGCCGCGATCGAGGCCCTTGCACATATCGTAGATCGTGAGCAGCGCGATTTGCACGGCCGTCATGGCCTCCATTTCCACGCCGGTGCGCTCGACGGTTTCGGTACGCGCTTGGCAACGGACAGCGGGTGGGTCTTCTTGCAGGCTCAGCTCTACGTCGATGTGGGTAAGGGCAATGGGATGGCATAGCGGCACCAGCTCCCAGGTGCGTTTCGCCGCCATGATTCCGGCAACGCGGGCGGTACCGAGCGCGTCCCCCTTGCGCAGGTCTCCGGCGCGCAGCTTCGCCAGCGTATCCGCCGCCATATGAATCTGTCCTTCGGCGATGGCAATGCGGTGGGTACGCTCTTTGGCACCCACGTCGACGATATGGGCCTCGCCCCGGGTGTTTAGATGGGTAAGCTCGGTCATGTTTCTCCTCCGTTTTCGGTTAAAGCCTTAGATCCGTCGTCGGGCCGTAGCCGCTCGCGCCTTGGCTGTCCGCATTTTGGGCAGCCACGCGACGCCGCGGGTGATCGTCAACAGGCCCTAGTTACTTAAACAGTTCTTCGCGGGCGGCTATCTTATCAAGCGAGTCGGGGTTGGCGAGTGCCGCCCGATTGGCGATTGTCTCGCCGCGCAGCAGCTTGGCGACGGCGAGCTCGACTTTTTTGCCGCTGCGAGTATAGGGGATCTCGTCGAGTTGAATGATTTTCGCCGGTACATGCCGCGGACTGGCCTGTTCGCGGATGCGTTGGCGTATCCTGTGCCTGAGCTCGTCGCTGAGCGCGTGGCCTTCATTGAGTACGACCATCAAGACCACGCGTACGTCGCCCTGCCAGGGTTGTCCTACGGCGAGGCTATCGGCGATTTCCGAGATTGTCTCCACCGGCCGATAAATTTCTGCGGTTCCGATACGCACGCCGCCTGGGTTGAGCGTGGCATCGCAGCGGCCATGGATCGTCGAGCCGCCGTGCGGATAGAAGGTGATGTAATCACCCTGGGCCCAGACCCCTGGGTAGATCGCGAAGTAGGCGCTGCGATAGCGAACCATGCTGGGATCATTCCAGAATTTGACCGGCATGCTGGGCGCCGGTTGGGTGCATACGAGTTCGCCGGGTTCCCCTACTATCTCGTGGCCGGCCGGATCGAAAGCCTTGACGTCCATGCCCAGCATCTTGCATTGGATCTCGCCACGGCGAACCGGCAGGGTCGGGCTGACGCCCACGAAACAAGAGACGATATCGGTTCCGCCGGAAATCGAGCCGAGCAGCACATCGGCCTTGATCGCTTGGTAGACGTAATCGAAATCCTCGGGCAGCAGCGGCGAACCGGTGGAGAAGATGACTCGGAGCCGCTCGAGATCGTGCGTCTGACCGGGCCTCAGCTCGGCATTGCGGCAACTGCCCAGGAACTTGGCGCTGGTGCCGAAATGGGTGATTCGCTCGCGCTCGGCGAGCGTCCAAAGAACATCCAAGCTGGGATCGCTCGG
The DNA here is from genome assembly GCF_000153205.1 of Nitrococcus mobilis Nb-231. GTDB lineage: Bacteria > Pseudomonadota > Gammaproteobacteria > Nitrococcales > Nitrococcaceae > Nitrococcus > Nitrococcus mobilis. The sequence goes on along the minus strand of NZ_CH672427.1, from coordinate 1,525,888 downwards.
CGAGCCGTCGAAGAGAAGCAGCTCCGCCCCGGTTAGCAGCCCGGAGACAAGCCAGTTCCACATCATCCAGCCTGTGGTTGTGTAATAGAAAAACCGGTCACGCGGTCCAATGTCACCCTGCAGCAACAGCTCCTTGCTGTGTTGCAGCAAGATCCCGCCGGCGCCATGGACGAGGCACTTCGGCACCCCGGTGGTGCCCGAGGAATAGAGGATGTAGAGTGGATGATCGAAGGGCAACTGCGCAAAGGTGAGACGATGACCGCGGCCCGCGGCCAAGGCATTCTCCCAGCGCACGTGTTTCGATTCTTTCGGGCAAGGCGCATCGGGTAGGTTGTCGATCAACACCACCGTTTCGACCGAGGCCATTCGCCGTTGCAGAGTCCGCACCTGATCCACGCGGGTGAAGGACTTGCCAGCGTAACGATAGCCGTTGTCGGCCACTAGGAGTTTCGGCTCGATCTGCCCGAAGCGATCCAGAATGCCGTTGACTCCGAACTCCGGTGAGACCGACGACCAGACTGCGCCGATGCTGGTGGTGGCCAGCATGGCGATCAACGCCTCGGGGGTGTTGGCAACGATGCCCGCGACCCGATCCCCTGGCCGCACGCCTTGTTGCAGTAGAAAGCCTTGCCAGGCGCCGACCGCGTCATACAGCTCGCCATAATTTAGTTGCCGGCGAGGCCGGGATTCGGATACCGCCGTGATCGCGGGTTTGTCGGGGTCGCCATGCAGCGCCTCGCGCAACAGATTTTCGGCGAAATTCAGCTGCGCTCCAGGGAACCACTCGGCTCCGGGCATGCCGCGCTTGCCAAGCACCTGGCTGTGGCGTTGGCTGGCGATGACGCCGGTATGCTCCCAGATACTTTCCCAGAAGGTTTCGAGGTGGCGCACGGACCACTGGTGTAGCGCTTGATAATCTTGGAAGGGCCCATGGCCGCGCGCCTCGAGCCAATGTTGGTAGTGCGCCATATTGCTGTGCTGGAGATCGCGCGCCGTAGATTGTCTGAGAATCGGGGCATCCGCGCTCATGGCTAGCTCTCGAATCACGAAAATCGTGCGCAGTAGGTTGGGTGGCGCTGCACTGGGTGGCTCAGGGGCCGATCGGCACAACTCAGTATAACAGACCTACCGTTGGCTTAATGGCGCTGCTTGGAACCACTTTGGGATCAGGGCAACGTTTCTGTGAAGGCGGGCCGCAGCGCGTTTTCGCAATACGGTTCGCAAGGCCTGCACAAGCTGTGGTAGGGAGTCAAAGCCGTTGCTCGATTTGCTGGCGAAAGTGCACGAGACGCGCTGTGTTCGCCCCAAAATCCGCGATCCCGACCCGGGACGCCGAGCGCAGATACAACGCGCTGCCACCGTCTTCGGTCGTCTTTACCCAGACCTCGACATCGTCTTTAAAACGCCATAGCGGCGTAACCGCTACCGCATGCAGGTGGTGATGTTTCGAGTCGATGCTCTGGATTTGCCAGTCGTTGGCGCGCGCCGCCGCAACGGCGGCTTCGAGCACGGCTTGGGCCGGGCGGCGGTAAACGTGTAGCCGCCGTTCCGGATAGGCCGACATGGGCTCGGTCTGGGCGACGTGGCGAGTGAGATAGGTGCTAAGCCGCGTCAACAGTCCAGGACTCGAGGTCAGCGGTGGGTGGTTGTAAGCAATGACCGCGAGCGCTGCGATCACCCCGACTAAAAGAAGGGCCAATAGCAACTGGATCAGATGCTGCATCGTTTGCCAAGGGCTTTTGTTACCACTCGATGGGCTGGCCACGCTTTAGGAATACACCGCTCGGTCCCGCATCGGGTAGCGTTGCTGCCTCGATCACCCATTCAGCCGCCTCGGCCGCGCTGTAGGTAGCCTGCGTGCCGCCCATACGGGTTCGCACCCAACCGGGATCCACTGAGTTGATCTTGATGTTCTCCTCTTCGAACTCTGCGGCAACTAAGCAGGTGATTACGTTGAGCATCGCTTTGGACATTCGGTAAGCCGGAAACCCATGCGCCATATGAGCGAGCTGGCCATAGCCCGAGGAAATGTTGACGATACGCCCGTAGCCGTGGCGACGCATCAGCGGCACGATCGTTTGGATTAGGCGCAACGCTCCAAAGGCATTGGTTTGCAGGTTTTCATGCAGCGACTCCAAGGGCATTTCGAATACGTTCGGTGCGCTGTGAGCACCGTGGGCGCTCGCCTGCTCGGGGAAAATGCCGGCGTTGTTGACCAACACGTCGAGCCGGCCGAAGGCATTATCCAGGAACCCGGCAAGACGTTGCACGCTATCGGCGCGGGTGACATCGAGCGGATGGTAGCCAACGTCCAGAGCTTCACCCTGAAGCTTGTCGGCTGCCGCTTTTCCTTGTACGGCATCGCGGCTGGTGAGCACAGCTTTGTAGCCGCGACGCGCTAATTGCCGTGCGGTCTCGAAGCCAAGCCCGCGGTTGGCGCCCGTGATGACGGCAATGCGGCGATTTTCAGTCATGGTTGTTATACCGGGCCAAATTCAAATTGAAATTAGTTGGCCCCTGCGGTGGGGTCAAGCGGGCTGCATGCTGTAAGGCGCTGCGCTCGTCCATCACACGCCCTCCCGCAAGTAATAGCTTTGAACTACCGTCAGGTCATCCTCCAGCTCGTAGATGAGCGGCTCGCCGGTGGGGATCTCCAGGCTGGTGATTGCCTCGTCGCTGATCGCATTCAGGTGCTTAATCAGGGCGCGTAGGCTGTTGCCGTGGGCGGAGATAAGTAGGGTATTGTTATCGTGTAGCCGCGGTATAATTTTGGATTTCCAGTAAGGCATCACCCTCTCTAGGGTGTCTTTCAGCGATTCGGTAGCAGGTAACCACTCCGGGCGCAGTCCGGCATAGCGTGGATCGAACCGGGGGTGGCGCGGGTCATCCCCGGACATGGGTGGCGGGGGCGTGGCATAGCTGCGCCGCCAAACATGCACCTGTTCGCTGCCGTATTTTTGGGCGGTCTCGGCTTTGTCCAAGCCGGTGAGCGCGCCATAATGACGTTCATTGAGGCGCCAATCGTTAGTGATCGGAGCCCACATCTGATCCAGCGCGTCAAGCGTGATCCAAGTCGTGCGAATCGCCCGCTTCTGCACCGAGGTGTAGACCCAATCAAAGCGAAAATCGTGCTGGGCAAGCAGTTGTCCAGCCGCGTACGCTTCCTCTCGACCTTGATCGCTCAAATCGACATCTTGCCAGCCTGTGAATCGGTTCTCAAGATTCCAGCTACTCTGGCCGTGCCTGAGCAGGACGAGCCTCTTCATCGGCAAGCAACTCCCTCGTTTATTGAAATTTTCCGGTCATTTGATCCCCGAGCTCCGGGGGATTGTCTGGTCAAGTGTTCTCCTGCATGGGCAGGGCACGCGAGCACGGCTGCATGATATCAACTGTGGTAAGCAACCGTCTCACATAACTTGGCCATGGCTGCATAATTTCCCCAGTGGTAGAGCACACGGGTATTGCTGTAAACGCGCCGCGTTCATTGTGCTCCTGTGGCCAAAGCGGTGCAGCCGGTTACTTTTTACATTAGCAGTAGGCCGCTTTAGATTCGGATAAGGCCCGCACAGTCAGCGTTCGGCGCCCTCCTGAGTCGCTAGCGGCCGCAACAGTGCCCGGGCCGGAGCGCCTTCTGCGCCGGCAAGGCGCAGCGGCAGGCAAATGAGTTCGTATGGACCGGATTTGACCGCCGACAAGTCGAGGCCTTCGATGATCCATATTCCCGCACCCAGCAGCGCACGGTGCACTTCGGCACCTTCTTCGTTGCCGGGCCCCACCGACAAATAATCAATGCCGAGCAGGCGTATCCGCTGCCTGGCGAGCCAGCGTGCCGCCTCCAGGCTCAAGGCCGTGAACCGAGGGTTGAACGCGCGTTTGGACCAGGAGTGATCCGAATTGCGGGTCTTGAGCAACACCCGCTCCCCAACTTGGATACCGGCTGATTCGAGCATGTGCTGCGAGATCGGACCCGGCGCTGCCACGGTCAGCACCCGCGCCGGCCCGATGATTGCCGTAAAGGGCAACGCATCCATGCTGGCGGTGCCCGGCAGGTAGTGCAACGGTGCGTCCATGTGCGTGCCGGTGTGGGCGCTCATCGACAGCTGCGTCAGGTTAACTTCGTCACCGTGTTCGATGGTGTGTGTTCGCTGCACTTGCACGGCCGGATCACCTGGCCAGCGCAGCATTGCGTCATGGATGGGTACGGAGATGTCGATCCAGTCAGCCGGTTCCATGATTTATTGCAGTCTTGGATCGAGCTCGAGTGTGGTTTTGTGCGGCATTCACAACAATAGCCTGAGTCGACTGCCACCGATAGTGGCGCATTTGATTGGCCGGACGCGCACCGCAGTGATTTGGTCGCGTCAAAGGTCGCGGGCTGCGTTGCCGAGTGTTCCGGTTAGAATGGTAGCGGTTCATACTCGGGTTGTAAGGAGCCTTTCGGTGGCTACTGAGATCGAGCGCAAATTTTTGGTGATCGCCGATGACTGGCAGCGTGACGCCGATGCCGGCACGACTTACCGTCAGGGCTATCTCATTGGTTGCAGCACCTCCAGTGTACGCGTGCGCTTAGCCGGCGAGCAGGCCTGGCTCAATATTAAAAGCGGCACGATGACGATCTCCCGGCGCGAATACGATTACCCGATCCCGGCTCGGGACGCTACGGAAATGCTTGCTGAGCTCTGTCGCAAGCCGTTGATTGAAAAGATCCGCTACCGTGTTCGCGTAGGTGCGCACGTTTGGGAGGTGGACTGCTTCCAGGGCGAGAATGCGGGGTTGGTCGTCGCGGAGATAGAACTTACGGATCCACAGGAGCGCTTCACGGTTCCTGTCTGGGCTGGCCACGAGGTATCGGATCGGCTGCGCTATTACAACGTCAACTTGGTGGACTATCCATATCGTGATTGGACAGAGGCGGAGCGAGCCGGATTCTGAGGGTGCTGCACGCTGGGTCCTCATCGAACTCGGGACCCAGCGACTTCACCTATACCAGGCGAACCGGCTGCTGAGCAGCTACCTCGTTTCAAGTGGCCGCAATGGGGTGGGGGAGCAGATGGGCAGCGGTTGTACGCCCCGCGGTTGGCATGTGATCCGTGCTCGTATCGGCGCCAATCAACCTCTGGGAGCCGTTTTCGTCGGTCGCCGGCCAACGGGTGAGATTTATTCGCCAGCGCTGGCAAACCGCTATCCGGGTCGCGATTGGATACTGACTCGCATTCTCTGGCTCAGTGGCCTAGAGCAGGGCTTCAACCGCTTGGGGTCGGTGGATAGCATGCGTCGTTTCATCTACATCCATGGTGCACCGGCTAACGTGCCCCTTGGCTTGCCTGCCTCCAAAGGTTGTATTCGCATGGGTAACGCGGATGTTGTCGAGCTGTTCGAGGCCGTATCGGTGCGGACCCGGGTTTTGATCGAGCGCTAAGTTATTTCTTGACATATTACCTTGGTTTGCCGCGAAGTATCTTGTAAATACAAAAGGTCATACAGAGTGTATGGAGGGGCCTCCTGGCGAATCATCGTGTCGATCACGCTCGCGGAGGGCGCACGGCGAGCAAAGGTTAGCCCCTGCCAGTTTGTCCTGTTGGACTGAGGTCGAGTTGTTCCGGCCAGGGTGCGGACGGAACCTCAGGAGGGAATAGCTATATGCCTACCCAAGAGAATGCCAGTGGTGTTTCACCGGCGGACCTCGGCAAACCTTACGGGTTGACGCCCCATCAAGTGAATTCAATCTTGGCCGACGCCCAGCTCCAAGTGCGACGCCCCGGGCAGTCGGGTTGGGTGCCTACGGCCACCGGCGCGGCGTTCGTCTTCGAGCACCCGACCAGCGGCGCCAAACCAATCGCCTGGCTCCCAGCCGTGGGCGAGGTCATTATGGAAGCCGTGAGTCCCATCATCCGGTTCATTGAGACCCAATGTTATCTATCACAACACGCCCGAACTCCTCTGCCGGAGCTCTGGCAAGCCTATGAGCAGTGGTCGGCGAACGAGGGTATCGAGCGTCCCTTGACCCGCAGCATATTCGACCAGCTCGTGGCGAAGCACGGCGCTAAATGCTATCCGAGCCCCGCAGGCCGGGTTGCCGTCGATCTTGCTCTGGTTGACGAAGCCTCTGAGCAGACTCGGCTGGAGGCCACGCAGCTGCAAGCGGCATTGGACCAGGTCGCCCAGTTTATCGAGACCCAGTGTCGCCGATCCACCACCACTCGGGCACCGGCAGAGGTGTTCTACGACGCCTACAAGGATTGGATGCGCAGCGAGCACAACGCCCGTCCGCTCGGCCACAAGGATTTCTTTGAGCGGCTGGACTATTACGGCTATCCGCAGCAACGCGACGCCCGGGGTGTGCAGCTTCTCATCGGTCTGCAGCTCATCGGTCGGCGCCCGCGGTTGAAGGTAATATGAGAGTTGATTTTTTGTAGTTAAAGTTCAACCCCCGCCCACGCTTGCGACAGCTCTCGATTCGGGAATGATTTTTCCCGAATGGAGGTTGTCCGTAGGCGTATCGTAAGGCCGTTTTACCCATATCCGCCCGTTTCCGAGGAGCTACCGAGTAGCTACTTTCGACCGTGACGGGTGAATGAAGGCTGAACGAGTGGCAATCAGTTTGATGGAAGGGCGTACCAGATAAGGCTTTCGCAGTGTTCGTATGGTACGCCATACTGCGAGGTGATAACCGTTCAATCCAAAGGATAGTCATGCACTTGGGGCCTGTCATGATCGGCATTCGCGGCCTCGTACTGCTGCCGGAAGAGCGTGAATTGCTGTGCGATCCTCGCATCGGTGGAGTGATTCTATTTAGCCGCAATTACGAATCCATCGAGCAGTTGAGCCAACTTACCGAAGCCATTCATGCCATTCGCCGACCGTCACTGCTGATTGCGGTGGATCAGGAGGGCGGTTGTGTGCAGCGCTTCCGCACCGGGTTCACGGCGTTGCCGGCGCCGGCCTGCCTTGGCCGGCTATACGACCATGGCCCCCCCGTGGCGCTTGCTGCCGCCGAGCGCCTCGGTTGGCTGATGGCCGCGGAGCTGCGCGCGGCGGGAGTGGATCTGAGCTTCGCCCCCGTGCTTGATGTCGAGCGCGGCGTGAGCCGGGTGATCGGCGAGCGTGCATTTCATCGCCGCGCGGGAGCGGTGGCGGATCTCACCTTGAGCTGGGTGCGTGGGATGCGCCAGGCCGGAATGGCAGCGGTTGGCAAACACTTCCCCGGCCATGGTGCAGTGGTGGCGGACTCGCATCATGAGCTGCCCGTGGACGATCGCCCCCTCGACACCATCGCCAGTGTCGATTTTTTGCCCTTCAGACGGTTGATCGCTGTCGGGTTGGAGGGGGTGATGATGGCCCATGTGCTCTACCCTCAGGTGGATGCGCGACCGGCCAGCTTTTCCGGAGTGTGGATCGCCGGCGTGTTGCGAGAAACGCTCGGTTTCACGGGAGCGGTCGTCAGCGATGATTTAGGCATGCAGGCCGCGGCTTGCATAGGGGATTTGTACCAGCGGGCCGGCGTTGCGCTGGCGGCGGGTTGTGATTTGTTGCTGCTTGGCAACGACTGGGAGCCTGCTGCAAGTATCGTGGAGCGCCTTCCTAGTGTCGAACGCCCAGTTCGGGCGGCGCGCTTGGCCGCGTTACGCGGCGAAGGACGACTCGGATCGCCGCTGCAGCGGGATCCGCGTTGGCTGCCGGCAGTTACGTTGGCAACACAGCTCTGTGGAGAGGTACCTCGATAACGGCGGTGACGCCGACGGTTCGGACGCCACCTAGGTCACCCGATTTGCACGCGGATCGAGTCAACTTCGGAGTTACCGTCGCAGGGGTGGTGTCCTATACATGTGGCACCTATAATTCTCGCTCTTTGAGCCAGGGCCTGAGCGTTGGGGGTGCCGCGTTGGCGAGCAAGCTGCTAATCATCATGGTCAATACCGACCCGATGAACTGCCCCGAGTTGGGGGCGCCGATCATGCAGGCGACCGTTGCGGCTACGATGGAGTACGACGTGGAAGTGATTTTCAGCGGAATCTCCGGGCGGCTTGCCTTGCGAGGCGTGGCTGAAAATCTGCGTATCCATGAGGGAGCGAACAAGACCGTCTACGATTTGATCCGGGAGGCCCAGGCGGCCGGCGTGGTATTCAAAGTGTCCTCTACCACGATCGACATTTGGGGCGGTGATCTGATCCCGGAAATCAGCGAGCCGGTGGGGAGCGCTTACATCATCAGCGAGGCGATGGACAATGACACGGTGGCGCTTTCCTACTAGGGCCTGTTAACAATCACCCGCAGCGTCGCGTGGTTGCCCAAAGTGCGGCCAGCCAAGGCGCTAGGAGAGAAGTTTGGTTGTTCCAAATGAACGATGAGCAACGCCGGGTGGCCGTATTTTGGGCGCCACCCCAAGGGGCCGGGGCCATTTTCCCGCAACCCTGCGTTATCGCTCGCTTATGTAGTGGGTTACACGGCGCTCGTGACGCCTTATCTTGTGAGAAAATGGCCGCCGGCCCGGCGTCGCGGGTAATTTATAACAGGTTCTAAGCGGCGAGACGATTAAATGGCAACGCAGCAGCAGGTGACTCCGCAGCGTTTGGACGAAGTGCTCCGGAGCGCTGACCGACTTCATACCGAGGAAGACGTCGAGCGCGCTCTGGACCAGATGGCCCGAGAGATCGAGGCCGAGTTGGGCGGTAGCATGCCGGTGGTCCTGGGTGTAATGGTCGGCGCGCTCGTGCCGCTGGGCAAGTTGCTACCGCGGCTGCAATTTCCGCTGGAAGTGGATTACATCCATGCAACCCGCTATCACCGCTCGACTCGGGGTGCGGACTTGGTTTGGCTCGCCCGGCCGCAGACATCGTTGCGCGAACGCACGGTGCTCATAGTCGACGATATTCTCGATGAAGGTCATACGTTGGCGGGGATCATTGATGAGTGCTACGAGGGTGGAGCGCAGGAGGTGCTTGCCGCTGTGCTGGTGAACAAGCAACACGACCGTCGATTCGAAGGGCTTGAGGCCAACTTCTATGGGCTGGAGGTCGATGACCGGTATGTATTCGGCGCTGGCATGGACTACAAGGGCTATTTTCGGAATCTGACTGGGATCTATGCCGTCAAAAGGGAACTCGAGGATTGATTTGTCGCCTGGTTGTTAGGCTGGGGGGGCAGCCACAACCCCCATCACAGCGCAAGGAGCCCGTGTATGACACTTGCCATCATCGGCGGGACGGGATTGACTTCTCTCAATGGGCTGGAGATCGAGCGCCGGGAAATGGTACATACCCCGTATGGCGAGCCCTCGGGCCCCATTACGCATGGGGTGCTGGACGGCAAGCCGGTCATGTTTCTTGCGCGCCATGGCTATGGTCATACCATTCCGCCGCATAAAGTTAATTATCGTGCCAATATATGGGCGCTCAAGCATTTGAATGCCAACTGGATTTTGGCCGTGGCCGCCGTCGGCGGTATCGCTGAGGATTTGTCTCCCGGCCGGCTCGTATTCCCCGATCAGATCATCGATTACACCTGGTACCGGGATCATACGTTCTTCGGTGAAAACCTCTCGCAGGTCGTCCATATCGATTTTACCCAGCCCTATGATCGGGGGCTGCGCGCGTTGCTGATCGAATCCGCGCGCGCGGCCGGAATCGATGCGGTGGAGCAGGGTACCTACGGTGCAACGCAGGGGCCGCGGCTGGAGACAGCGGCGGAGATTAGTCGGATGGCTCGTGACGGCTGTTCCATGGTCGGTATGACGGGTATGCCGGAAGTGGCTCTGGCACGGGAGTTGGAACTCCCCTATGCCACCTGCGCCGTAGTGGCGAACTGGGCGGCGGGTCTGCATGGGCAAACCGTTGTGGCGATGAGCGAGATCGAGAGCACATTACGTACGGGTATGACGCAGGTGCGGAAGCTGTTGACCGAGCTGATCCACAGGCTCTAAGGCAGTAGAGCACTGCGGAGTGCCGGCGGCGCGGGTCGCCCGGCGCCATCCGATCCTCGCTGAAACCGCCTGCGCCACCACCCTGCTGGACAGAGCATGAGGTCTCGTCGAGCAGTGAGTCATCTGGGGGCGGTTGGATTTGGGACGAGTTAGTTTAGTTGGCGCACCTGCACCAGAATGCCAAGCACCGGGTGATCGAGATAGTGAATCTCACCCACCCGCATACGTCGGCTTTGGGTCATCGGATAGACTGTCGCCGCATCGCCCGCGCGCGCGCCGTCGCGCCGATAGCGCAAGTCCACCTGGAAGTGCAGATAGCGTCGCTGGAGCAGGCGCAGCGTTCCCCAAAGCCGGGTGCCTTGCGGCAAGGACTCGAACGGGTTTTGGCTGGCGCCGGCGCCCGCCGTAAGCTGCGCTGGCGGGAACCAATTCAGCGGCAATACGACGGCGGCGGCATTGTTGGGCTTGAGACCCGGTTGCCGCCAGCCGACGTGCAGCAGCACCCGGTAGTCATTAGAGCGCGCGAGACGTTGGTGGATACCGGCGAGCTGCAGCTTGGTGGCCGGCAGGCGGTTGAACCCCGGCGCATCGGCGCCGCTTGCCGCGGGTCCCAAGGTAACCAGGCGTTGGGTCGCGGAACGTGAGATCGGTGGCGGTTGGTGGGGCCAGAATTCCGCGTCGTTGTCCGGGGCTTCCCAGTGGCGAAAGATCACCACCTCCACCGCATACGTGTTCTGCGCCAGCCCGGGTGTGGCCAGTGCGCCCAAGAGCAAGGCCAGCACTACGACAATGCAGCGATGGCTGGGGCAGCGCGACTGGTCCATCGGCCTAGGCCGCCTCTTGTTCAGCGAGCCTATCCAGGAGTTTCGCGACCGTAGCGATCCGCTGCTCGGCGTCTTCCAGCGCTTGGCGAAACTGCAGCCGCTCTTGGCCTTCGAGTCGATAGACGCTGGGGTTCTCATGGATCAGCCGGACGATCGTTGCCGGGTTGACATCGGGTTCTGGCCGGAACACTAGGATTCCGCCCCGCGGCCCGGCCTCCACTTTGATGATGCCGATGCGCTCGGCGCGCAGCCTGATCTCGGCTTGGCGGAACAGGTTTTTGACCGGCTGGGGGAAAAGACCAAACCGATCGATCATTTCGATTTGCAGCTCGCGCAGCGCCTCTTCGGTGCGCGAGCTGGCAATGCGTTTGTACATTACCAGCCGGGCATGAATATCCGGCAGATAGTCCTCCGGCAGCAGCGCGGGGATGCGCAAGTCCACCTCGGTGGCACTGTCGGATTGCGGGTCGAACACGGGCTCGCGGCCTGCCCGTAGACTCTGCACGGCACGCTCGAGCAACTCGGAGTAGAGCGTAAACCCGACCTCCTGAATCTGGCCGCTTTGCTCGTCGCCGAGCAGTTCGCCGGCGCCCCGAATCTCCAAATCGTGGCTGGCGAGTGAAAAGCCGACGCCGAGATCCTCAAGCGAGGCGATCGCCTCTAGGCGTTTGACTGCATCCGGTGTCATCAGGTTCTTTGGCGGCGCGATCAGGTAGGCATAGGCTCGATGATGGGAGCGCCCGACCCGGCCCCGCAGCTGATAGAGTCGCGCCAGCCCCAGGCGGTCCGCACGGTTTATGATGATGGTATTGGCACTTGGGACATCGATGCCGCTCTCGATGATCGTGGTACAGACCAGCACGTTGAAGCGTTGATGGTAGAAGTCCAGCATCACCCGTTCGAGCTCGGTCTCACGCATCTGGCCATGGGCGATGCGCACCCGGGCGTCCGGGATCAGTTCATGGAGTTGACGGGCGATACGTTCGATGCTGCGGATCTCATTGTGCAGGAAATAGACCTGGCCGCCGCGATGCAGCTCGCGCAGGCAGGCTTCCTGGATCAGCGCGTCGTTCCACTGGTTGACGAATGTCTTGACGGCGAGCCGGCGCGCGGGTGGTGTGGCGATGATGGACATATCACGCAGCCCCGCCAGCGCCATATTCAGAGTCCTCGGTATCGGTGTCGCGGTCAGCATGAGTACGTCGACGTTGGTACGGAGGCGCTTGAGCTGTTCCTTTTGCCGCACTCCGAAGCGATGCTCCTCGTCGATGATCACCAATCCCAGATTCTTGAAACGCACGCTATCCTGCAGCAGCTTGTGGGTGCCGATGACAATGTCCACTTTTCCGGCGGCCAGATCCTGCAGCGCGGTGTTTTGCTCTTTTGAGCTGCGGAAACGCGAGAGCTGCTCGATTCGAATGGGCCAATCGGCGAAGCGGTCGCGGAAGTTGCGGAAGTGTTGTTGAGCGAGGAGGGTAGTAGGAACCAGTACCGCGACCTGCCGACTGTCCTGCACTCCGATGAAGGCCGCGCGCATTGCGACCTCGGTTTTACCGAAGCCGACATCGCCGCAAACGACGCGGTCCATGGGCCGGCTCGATTCCAGGTCGCTGAGCACCCCATCGATGGCTTGCTGCTGATCGGGTGTCTCCTCGAAGGGAAACTGGCTGGAGAATGCCTCGTAGTCCGACCGAGGGAAACAGTAGGCATGACCTTGTGCCGCCGCGCGGCGGGCATAGATTTCCAGCAGCTCGGCGGCCACATCGCGCGCGCGTTCGGCAGCGCGCCGACAGGCGCGTTCCCACTGTTCCCCGCCAAGTCGATGCAGCGGGGCGTGCTCGGGGTCCATCCCCGTATAGCGCGTGACCAGATGCAATGCCGAGACCGGTGCATAGAGCTTATCGCCGCCGGCGTATTCGATGGTCAAGAATTCGGTGGTAATTCCGCCTACCTCGATGATCTGCAGGCCTCGGTAACGCCCGACGCCATGGTCTTTATGCACGACCGGTGTGCCGAGGTGGAGATCGGTCAGGTCACGGATGATCGCCTCCGGATCGCGCTCCGCGCCCTGCCGGCGGCGGCGCTGCTGCGCCCGACCGGCGAATAAAGCGGTCTCGGGTAGTAGCGCGAGCGGCGGTTCATCAAGCTCTACGCCCTGTTCGAGCGGGGCTACGGCGACGCCGAGCCGGGTTCTGTGGTCCAGGAATTCGGACCAACCCGCAACCGGCTGGGGATGCACGGCAATGCTCTGCAAACGAGCCAATAAATCCTCACGCCGACCAGCCGACTCGGCGATGAACAGCACACGCCCCGAATAGTCCTGCAGGAACTGTTGCAAACGGCCCAGAGGGTTGGTTTGTTGCGGCGCGATGCGCAAGTCGGGAATCGTGGCGGCGGCAAAGTGGGGGCGGCCGGCGGCCTCGGGTGCGTGTTCATGACAGCGCACCCGGCGGAAACGCTTGAGCCGCGCCCGCAACTCATCCGGTGCGAGATAAAGGCGTTTCGGGGCAAGCAGAGGACGCTCCCGGTCGTGTCGGCGCTGCTCGTAGCGCTGCTGGATATGGTGCCAGGTCAGGTCCAGTTCAGCGTTCATCTCGCCCACGACGACAGTGAGCGTGTCGCCGGGTAGATAGTCAAACAGCGTAGCCGTTTCTTGGAAGAACAGCGGCAGATAATACTCGATGCCGTTTGGCAGGCGCCCTTCGCTCACCTCCCGATAGATGAGACTGGCGGTGGGGTCGCCCTCGAAAAGACTGCGGTAGTTGCCGCGGAAGCGGGTAATGGCTGCCTCGTCCGTGGGGAATTCACGGGCGGGCAGCAGCTCGATGCGCTCGATGCGTGCGCGGCTGCGCTGGCTCTCGGGGTCGAAAGTGCGGATGGAGTCGATCTCGTCGTCGAAAAGGTCGATGCGATAAGGTTCATCGCTGCCCATGGGGAAGAGATCCAGAATCGAGCCCCGCACGGCGAACTCGCCGTGTTCCATGACTTGCGAGACGCACCGGTAGCCGGAGCGTTCCAGCCGGGTACGCATGTCATCGAGCACCATGCGCTCGCCGGTTTGCACGAGGAAAGCCCGCTCTTCTAGGTAGTTCACCGGAGCGATGCGCTGGATCAACGTGGCGATGGGAACAATGAGTACGGATCGCTGAACGGTGGGTAGCCGATAAAGAGTGCGTAGGCGTTGCGAGACGATATCCTGGTGCGGTGAGAAGACATCGTAGGGCAATGTCTCCCAGTCTGGCATCATCTGCACATCCAGCGAATCACCGCCGAAGAAGCGCAGTTCCGTTTCCAACTGTTGTGCGAGCTGTGAGCTCGCTGCCGCGACCAGAATCAGATTCGTACCCGCCATCGCTGCGTTGGCGATGGCGAGCGCTGGCGCGGCGCCGGGCAGGCCGTACCAGTCCAGGCATTGCCCCGGCTTGCCCGGTAACGGCGGTGTCATGGGGGTCAGGTAATTCGGGGCCATGGTCCGTCGGCTGGTTATCTGATTAAGACCGCTTGTGCCGCCTGCGTGAACCACTTGCTGCGGCTGGACGTACGGTGGCGGGCCAAGTGTAATCAATCACCGCGGCAGGGGGAACCGTATGAATCGCACTGCGCGATCTTGGTACACTATTTCGTTAATTGGAACTGTCAGTGGTGTGCATGGCGATCCGAACTGGGGCACTCGATAATAGCCGGGTCGGATGGCTGGGAGCACGGGAGTCGGTAAGCTGATTGAGTGACCACAATCGAATGACCATGAGCGCTGCGCGGGCAGAGACTGTACTGGTGCCGGTGCATTGTTCCAAGAGCCCGGAGTGGTCGGCCTTTGCCACTATATACCAACACGCGTTTCCGTTCTGGGAGCGGGAGCCGTTGCCGCGGATCGCAACGCGCATCGACTCGGGTCGCTATCGGCTGACCGTGCTGCGGTCCGCCGATGAGCTTGTCGCTGGTTTCCATCTGCTGGACCGGGTGGCAGTGTTGGACTATGCCGTCTTGACGTTTCTGGCAGTGCGCCGGGCGTTGCGCGGGCGTGGCTTGGGCCGACGACTGCTGCGTGATGCGGTCTGCGCTTTCCACGCTGAGGCCGGTCCGGCGTGGTTGTTCGTGGAAGCCGAAGCGGAGCTGGTGCCGTTTTACCTAGGCCAGGGCTTCCGTCAGCTGGCGCTGGATTATCGAGTCCCGCACTACGGCAGCTTAACCGCAACCCAACCGATGACGCTGCTCACGTTACACCGCTCGGATCGGGTGGGCTCCATCGCCGGTGAATTGATCCGCCAGGTCATCGAGCATTTGTTTAGCGACGGCTATCAGGTGCGCCCGGATGATGCCCGTTTGGTGAGGCAGCAACAGCGGGTGCCCGATCTCGTGGGGGTGTTCTGACTATGTTGAGCTACGGGCAGAACAGCGACAACGGCGATCGGGTGCTGCGGCCGGTCGTCGAAGTGCTCGCTCACGGGCGCACCGCCTATCAGGAGTACCTGTTTTTCCGTTCTTCGGCGCACGGGGTTTGTGTGGTGCTGGATGGTGATCTCCAGTCCTGCGAATCCGATGAGGGTATTTATCACGAGACGCTCGTCCATCCGGCGTTGCTCCTCCACCCCGCGCCGCGCCGCGTTCTGATCATGGGCGGTGGCGAGGGCGCGACCGCGCGGGAGGTGCTGCGGCATCAGGGTGTCGAGCAGGTGGTTATGGTGGATATCGATCGGGAATTTGTGGAGCTTTGCCAGCACCACCTCGCCGACTGGAATCGGGAGGCATTTGCGGATCCCCGGCTGGACTTGCAGTGCCGCGATATCAACGAGTTCCTGGGTGAAAACACGGACAACTTCGATGTCGTGATCGGCGATCTGGTCGACTTCGAGGATTGGGATTCGCCGACGGCCGTGCTCTACAGTCGCAGCTTCTACGCTGAGTTGCGTAAACACCTCGCTCCCGGCGCCGTGCTCGCTACCCAGGCGGGCGGGCTTACGGCGAGTAGTGTCGAGGGCCATAAATGGGTGCGCGCAACGCTTGAGAGCGAGTTCCGGAATGCGGCCAGCTACGGCATCGTGGTGCCGAGTTTTTATCATCTGTGGAGCTATGTGATCGCCTCCGACGAGCCGTTGCCCGAGCCCGGCGCGCCACCGCTACAGCTTTTCATGGAGCGCGCTCGGGAGCGGACGCTGGTCTTGCCGGCGACCGGGCCGGTGGCGTTGGCCGGGGCCTTCATCTTCCCGGCGACGTTGCGTTCGCGTCTCCTCACCTCGTGTAAACGGAAGTGAAATGGCCCAAGCACGTTATCAGTTACTCCCGAACCGTCCGCTCGATGACACCGATGTGATCGTGCTGCCGGTCCCCTACGAGCAGACCGTTTCCTATAAGCCGGGAACCGGGCGCGGGCCCGAGGCGATCCTAGCGGCCACCGAACAGCTCGAATACTACGATGAGGATCAGCGCTGGTCACCCTTCAAGCACATGGGCATTACAGTGTTGCCGCCCTTCAACAAACACTCGGCCGAGAGCGAAGGCGATTTCCAGCGACGCTTACAGCAAGGTGTGGCTGCTCTGCCGGGTCGACCGTTGTTGCTGGCGCTGGGCGGCGAGCACTCGATTACCCCGGCGTTGATACAGGGACGTATGAGCGCTTCGGGCACCGCCGTGTTGCTGGATGCTCACGCCGACCTGCGTCGTGAGTTCGATGGCACACGATTCAGTCATGCCTGCCCGATGCATCACGTCCGCGAAGCCGGTCACACCATTCTGATGGCCGGCGTGCGCTCCTTACTCGACGAGGAGGCGATCCGTATCGATGACGACCCGGGCATACGCTGCTTCATGGACCGCGAGCTGCAGCGCCCCGAGTGCTGGCGTGCACTGCTCGCGGCAATCGCTGCGCTGAGCGGTCCGGTCTGGCTCACGATCGATATGGATGCGTTCAATCCGGCTGTCGTTCCGGGGGTGGGTACGCCACAACCCGGTGGGCTATCCTGGTATCAAGTGCTGGCTATCATCGAGGCTTGCCTGTTTAATCCACGAGTGAGTCTGTGCGGCTGTGACCTCGTGGAGTTGGTGCCAGAGCCTTCCTGCGTTTCCGACATGACCGCCGCGAAGCTCAGTCACAAGCTCATTTCCTGGTGGGGTAAGAGTCAGCGCCTGGATGAACGCCCGGAGCGGGGCAGTCAGACCGAAATCGACTACCAGTAAAAAATCGAGGAATGAGCGGCTGGCGACCATTCACCCAAGCGTGTGGCGATGGAGCGATGGGTATGGGTACAACCGTCAGGTTCCACCCCTGCGCCCTCCCTGGCGCGCGATCTCTGCATATCCAGTTTTATATCTATACTCCTGATGCCGGCGCTTAGCGGCCTGCCAGGCGAGGCTTTTCTTACCGCCCGTAGCCGGTATTCAGGCTCTCCACCGCGCCCGTTATCCCCAAGGCCCGCTCTTACGTCCTAGGGTTAAGATCGACCGCAAGCCTGCTTGGCACGCCCGCAAACTCGCTTGGCATTTTCTCCGCAGGACGGCAATGGGTGAGTCTTTGCGCTCGCCGCGGCTGAGCACCTCGATCAGATGGTAACCGAACTGGGTGCGCACGGGGCCATGGACTTTATTCAGCTCGCCTTCAAAGGCCACCTCGTCGAATTGGGGCACCATTCGCCCCGCACCGAATTCTCCCAGATCACCGCCGTGATGCCCCGACGGGCAGTGGGAAAACCGCTTGGCGAGGGTGGCGAAATCCTCGCCGTTGTCGATGCGCTCTTTCAACTCCCGGCAGCGCTGTTCGTCAGGTACCAGAATATGTCGCACGTGTGCTTTGATCATGATCGTTCTCCCGGCCTCGCAAGAAGGTGTATCATGCTGATCCTTAACAGCTTATCGATTTGTGTGTCGTAAGATAGGCCGTTTTTCCGAAGGAAGCGCTGCAGTGCTCGGTTACCGAATGGGCCACGGTTCCAGCCGCCTGTCGTGGCGCGCAATCCGATCCGTCTGCGTCCAGCCCAGTCATCTGAATTAGCGAGTGGGGTTCAATCGGTGCGCTCGAGGACTTCCAGCAGGTGATAGCCGAACTGCGTGCGCACGGGACCGTGGACCTTGTTCAGCTCATCGTTGAATACCACTTTGTCGAATTCGGGCACCATTTGCCCCTGAGTGAATTCGCCCAAATCACCGCCTTTCTGCCCCGACGGACACTTGGAATGTTCTCGCGCTATGGCGGCGAAGTCCTCGCCGTTGTCGATGCGCTCTTTCAGCTCCAGACACTGCTGCTCCTCGGGCACCAGGATGTGCCGTGCGCGTGCTTTGGCCATGATCGTTTCTCCTGATAGTAAAAAATAACAGGGAGCCACTGCTCCCTGGTCCCTGTCAGCTTAGCGGTTACTTACACGCTAGGCAAAGCCTCCCCCGCTAGGAATTGTGGCCTTTGGGATGGGGGCTTTGCAGAGCGTTTTCCCTACGCCGTTGCCTACCCTGCTGCGCAGACGGTGTGCCTGATTGTTGCAGAGTTGTCGCATAATTGGGCCCGTTCGCTGAAATTATAATCAGCGTGGTGCTGGCGTAGACGAAAGAGAAACGAACCTTTGGTCGCATGAACGATAGCCCTACAACCGAGGCTTCGAGGCGCTTGCGCGCGCGCTGAAGGCGAAGAATCCGTCCAACCACTGATATCGTGAGGGTACCGGTAACGCGCTGGTCGAACTCGTGGCGGCGGCGTTGGGTTCGGACGCCCAGGCGCTGTCCAAAGATGCTGCGGCGCGTGCACCAGCAAGCACCATCAGCAACAGACCATGCTCAGCAGCGCGCGCGCCCAGCTCATCCCGACATACTGGCAGGAGCGTAGAGTTTCGCTACGTCCGGGTCTAGGCATATCAACAAGAACAATCACCTCGCTCTCAAGACCTTTGAAATCCCCAATCTGCGCAAAGCCGATTGTATTACGATTCAATTTACGAGGAGAGGAATCGTCCAGAACGGCGATTGAATTGCACAATTCCGAAGGTGGGGAAGACGTCCAGGAACGCGCAAACGCAAAGGGCGAAAGTACGACGATGTCACCTGGATTGAATCCCTCACCATCCACTAGGCTACGCAGCTCTTTCTTTAAGAGCCTGTTCACAATCTCTCTTTTCCCTGATAATGAGGGGATGAGGAAGCAATATTCAAGCGATATCACGCGCGAGCAGTTTGAACAGATCAGGCCCTTACTGGAGAGTGCGCGCAAGCGCACCAAACCGAGGACGGTGGATCTCTATGAGGTGTTCTGCGCGATTCTGTATCTACTCAAAAGCGGCTGTCAGTGGCGAATGTTGCCAGGCGAGTTTCCGAAGTGGCGCACGGTTCATTCCTACTTTGCCAAGTGGAGCGAACCGCGAGGAGAGGATGGCAGCCTGCTGGAGCAGGCATTAAAAAAATCGGGTTGGCGCGGTCCGTACCAAACAGGGGCGCAGCGCCACAACGAGCTTCTTGATCGTTGATGCATAGAGTGTGAAGAACGCGGACAGCGCCGAACACAAGGGATATGACGCGGGCAAGAAGGTCTCGGGAATCAAGCGCCATATTGCGGAGGATACCCAAGGGTTGCCGCATGCCGTTGCGATACCACGGCCGATGTGACCGACCGCAAAGGGGCCTTGGCGGCCATGGATCGCTGCGCATCGAATCTACAGTCGGTTCAGAGCGTATTGGTGGATGGGGGCTACACGGGGCGCCCTTTTGCACAAGCCGTACAGAAGAAGCTTCAGACGACGGTACAGGTGGTCAAACGCAACGAAGCGCACACCTTTGCCGTGCTGCCCCAGCGATGGGTTGTGAAACGCTCCTTCGGCTGGCTGGAAAAACGCCGTCGCTTATGGAAGAACTGCGAGCATAAGCTCAATACCAGTCTGCAATTCGCCCATCTGGCGTTCCTCGTTCTGCTCATTAGAAGATTGTAAACACGCTCTTAAATCTGCCGGTCTGTGGTCTTGACCACGGGGTTCACTTTAATATGGTCAGCTCCGATTCATGTCGACGCGCGGCGTGCATACAAGCGCTGCCGAACCGCACGACAACCATTGGGCACGGGAAATTCGCCATGCTCGTAGGCATGGACGATCAGTTGGCCGCGTACCGCTTCCAGGAGCTCGCCCGGTTCGAGTAGAAAAGCGGGGTTGGTCGGTTTGCCGAAGCGTTCCTGTCCGCGCGCGAAGGTCTCGTAGAGCAGCGCGCCCCCGTCCTCGACTGAGGCGACGATATTGGGCAGAATCGGTCGCCAGAGATAGTTGGTGACGACGACCGCGGCGAAGCGCCGCTGCTCGAGCGGCCAG
Organism: Nitrococcus mobilis Nb-231; assembly: GCF_000153205.1. Classification (GTDB taxonomy): domain Bacteria; phylum Pseudomonadota; class Gammaproteobacteria; order Nitrococcales; family Nitrococcaceae; genus Nitrococcus; species Nitrococcus mobilis. The sequence goes on along the minus strand of NZ_CH672427.1, from coordinate 1,505,873 downwards.
GGTCCGTGTTCGAGATCGGCCTCGATCGCTTCGAGCCTTGGGTGGGCAGGCCGCTTTGCTAGGCGACTGAGATCGATGTCGACCGCCGTGACTGGATGGCCGCGTTCAAGAAAGAAGTGGGTATGGCGGCCGTGACCGCAAGCCAGATCGAGCACTCGCTGGCCCGGCGGGATTTGGGTGGCAAAACGCACGACCCACGGCTCGGGTGCGACAGCATGGACAGGTGGTTTGTTCACAGGCCCCTCTTGCGCAGCGCTCCTTGATGACCCAGCCCGCCACGTTGCCGTGACAGTGACCGAGTGCTCCACTTTACTGTCGCGGAGTGCAGCTGTCATCTTAGCCTGCGGTGCGACGGGCGTATGATGCAGTGCCGGCTCAGCGGTCGAATCCATTTCATGGGGAGGCGAGCCTTGCCACGGCGGTTTGCCACCCTGCCGTAGCCCGACCTTTGCGGCATCGATTGCCGTTTCGACGATCATGGTTGATGTCAGCGACGAGTTCGAGAACTTTTCTGGCCGAGAAATTTCCTTCGAGGACTGGGTGCGACGATTGTCGTGCGAGCTCAGTCAGACGCAGATGGATAAGCTCCGCCTGGCTTGGGAACAGGCTCAGTCGGTGTATTCGGGCCAGCACCGGACATCGGGGGAGGGTTGTTTCCAGCATGCCTTATCGGTTGCCACGATACTCGCCGGACTGCGGCTCGATGCCGATGCGATTATCGCCGGGCTGTTCCATGCGCTGCCGTCGTTAGGAGTCTTCGAGCCTACGCGGTTGGCCGCCGAGTTCGGTGAGCTGGTACCAAGCCTGATCGATGGGGTCGCGCAAGTCGCCACCCTGAGCGAACAGCGTGAACCGTCCGGCAAGCAAGGCACCGGTCAAGTAGAGGCCTTGCGCAAGATGATTCTGGCCATGGCCCGGGACATCCGCGTGGTATTAATCGCGCTTGCGCAACGCCTGGTCGACATCCGCACGCTTGAGCGCCTGTCGCTAGCCGTTCAGCAGCACATGGCCCGGCAGACGCTGGAGCTCTACGCGCCGCTCGCCAACCGCCTTGGCCTCTCACGGATTAAATGGGAGCTCGAGGATCGAAGCTTGCGCATCCTTGAGCCCGAGGACTATCGGCGCATTGCACGCTCGCTTGCCGAGAAGCGCGTGGAGCGCGAGCGTGAGATCCGTGCTTTACAGCGGCGCGCTTCCGCAGCGCTGCAGCAGGCTGGGATTGAGGCCCAAGTAGCCGGCCGCGCGAAGCATATCTATAGCATCTGGCGCAAGATGCAGCAAAAGAGCCTCGGTTTTCATGACCTGCTCGATATCCGTGCTATTCGGGTGTTAGTGCGCACAATCCCGGATTGTTACGCGGCGCTTGGGGTCATTCAAAGTCTTTGGCAGCCAATCCCCCATGGTTACGATGACTACATCGCTACACCCAAGGCGAACAACTATCAGTCTTTGCATGCCGCGGTAATCGGTCCGACGGGAAAGAGTCTCGAGGTGCAGATCCGTACTCGAGAAATGCATCAGCGGGCGGAGCTCGGGGTCGCCGCGCATTGGCGCTACAAAGAAGGTGGCCAGCGGGATGCCTCCTTTGACGATAAAGTCGCCTGGCTGCGGCAGCTGCTCCAATGGGGGCGGGAAGAGGCGAGCGAATACGCTCCCATCGAGCGCTACAAGGCCGAACTGTTCGAGCATCGCATCTATGTCCTCACACCACGGGGCGATATTCTCGACCTGCCGCGAGGGTCGACCCCGCTGGATTTTGCCTATCGCGTACATACTCAGATCGGCCACCGCTGCCGCGGGGCCAAAGTCAACGCCAAGATGGTGCCCCTGAGCTACACGCTGCAAAGTGGTGATCAAGTGGAGGTGTTGACGGCCCGCGATATGGAGCCCAGCCGCGATTGGCTCAATCCCAACTTGGGTTATCTAAAGAGCCCCCAGGCCCGCTCTCGGGTGAAGCGCTGGTTTCGATTGCGTGACTTCGATCGCAACGTGGCTGATGGACGTGTTTTGTTGGAGCGGGAGCTGCGCCGCCTCGGCGGGATGCGGTCGGTGAGTCTTGAGCGTTTGGCGCAGCGCGCGCACTTTGCGAAAGCCGATGAGTTTTTGGCGGCGATCGGCCGTGGCGAGATCACCGGCGGGCATATCGCGGGGCTTATAAGCGAGCCGGGCCCGCTCGAGGAGCCCAAGCCGTGGCCGGTTCCAGCGCGCCGCAGGGAAAAGTCGAGCCGGGATGGCTCCGATGCGATTGTCGTCGACGGCGTGGGGAATCTGCTTACTCGGTTGGCGCGATGCTGCCGGCCCGTGGCCGGCGATTGCATCATCGGTTATATCACCCGCAACCAGGGCATCTCCGTTCATCGCTGCGACTGTCCCAATATGGCTCGTCTGCGCAAAACCGCGAGCGCAAGGCTGATTGAAGCCGTCTGGGGTTTGCCGGGCGAGCAACGCTATCCGGTGGATGTCGAGATCCAAACGGACGATCCGCAAGGCCTGCTCAATGCGATCTCGACCGTACTCGGTAGTGAGCAGGTCAAGCTGTTGGAAGTGATCTCGCGAAGTGAGCGGCAAGCTCGTCAGGTGCGCATGAATTTGACCTTGGAGGTCCGAGATGTCGAGCAGATGAGCCGGGTCATGCATCGCATCGCCGCTATGCGCCATGTGCACGGGGTGCGCCGAGCGACGCGCGCCTAGTGACGCGCACCAAAGAGCACCGGCCGTGTTGTTAATCTGACCGAAGTATTCCAGGCGTAAGCGGAACTGCTTTGCATAGCAATTGTAGTGCGAGGCGCTGCATGAGGTGAGGGTGTCTTTACTTATATGCGTGTTGCGGCGTTTAGCCGGGTGCCTGGCGATCCTGCTGGTAAGCCTCGGCGCCGGTGGGTTCGCCCGGGCCGATTGTCAAGCGGGTTCCGGTATTACCCTGCAAGCCATCAAGGGAGTGGGAATGGCACCGCTAGCCTCAGGTCGTCAAGTCACTGTGGTGGGCACGGTCACCGCCGTTTTCATGGCGCCGCGGGCGCTCGGCGGTTTTTTTCTCCAGCAGGGCGGCATGGGTGGCCGTCCCCCAGAGGGAATCTTTGTCTATCAACCGCAGCGGGGTGGCAGCGCCAACCCAGCGGTGGGCGAGCGGGTTGTACTCAGCGCGCGGACGGGGCGTTACCGGGGCCGCATCCAGCTCGAACGGGTTACCCGCACTCTGGTTTGCGGACCGGATCGCGCATTGCGGGCCTGGCCATTGTCACTGCCTGCCAAGTCGGTGCAGTTGCAACGCTTGGAAGACGTGCTGGTGCGGGTGCCAGCCAGGCTGACCGTTACATCCAACTACCAGCTCGCCCACTATGGAACGCTTGGGCTGTCCGTAGATGGGCGTTTGTTTCAGCCGGAGAATGGGACCGGCGCGGTTGCCGGCCGGTCGGCTGGGATTTTGCTTGACGATGGCAGTTATCATGCCGTCCCCCGGCCCATCCCGTATTTGAACGGCACAGGCACCCGGCGGTTGGGGAGTGCGCTTATCAATCTCACCGGTGTTTTGACCAAGGCTTTTGGGCGCTGGCGCATTCAACCGAGCATCGAGCCCCGATTCCGCGACACGAACCCTCGTCCGGCACGGCCGGCCCGGCGTGCCGGTGCGCTGCGCCTCGCCAGCTTCAATATGGAGAATTACTTCATCAATCGGGGTGGACGCGGTGCCGAGAGCGCGGCTGCCTTTCGACGCCAGCAACGCAAGCTGGTCGAGGCAATCGTCGCATTGGATGCCGATGTGCTCGCCTTGCACGAGGTAGAGAACCGTCACCGGGCGGTTGCCGCGCTCGTGCGTGCGATCAATACGGCCAGCCCGAGCGAGGCGCGGTATTTGGCTGCAGCGGCGGGCGCGGACTACGGTAGTGGTGCCATCCGCACGGTGTTGTTGTACCGTGAACAGCGCCTGGTACCGCGCTCGGTATGGATTAATGAGGATTCGGTGTTCACACGACCGCCGATAGCGGCGGATTTTCGGCGCCTTGATGGCGAGCCCGCTACGGTCGGGGTCGTGGCGGCGCACCTCAAATCTAAGGGCGGCTGCCGCGCACGCGGCGATTCGGACCAAGGCAGAGGGTGCTGGGGAAGGTTGCGCCGGCGCCAGGCCGCGGCATTGTCTCAGTGGTTGAAGCGCTTGCAGGCCGCAGTCGATCAACCGCGGTTTCTGCTCATGGGAGACCTGAATAGCTATCCTGGCGAGGCGGCGGTGCAAACGCTGCTGAGCGCCGGGCTTAGGGATCTGATCGCTGAGCGCGTGGCGCCCGCCGATCGTTACACATATGTCTATCACGGCTACGCGGGCTATCTCGACCATGCGTTGGCCACCGTAGCACTTGCCGATGCAGTGGGGCAGGTGGCGATCTGGCACATCAATGCGGATGAGCCGCGCTATCTCGGCTACACGAATCCCCGGGCCAAACCAACATTTTACCGCTCCTCGGATCACGATCCGGTGGTGGTGGATCTGCGCTGAGTGATTACGCCGGGTGTGAGTTGGCCGTTACACTAGCGCTGGCGCCGGCACGATGGCCTCGGTAAGAGATCGCCCGAGCACCTCGTGGCGTGACCAGCCGAACATCTCCTCGGCGGCTCGGTTCCAGGCCGTGATTCGGCTTGCGGTATCCATTCCGATGAACGCATCCGCTGCACTGTCGAGAATTTGCCGGCTGCGCTGCTCCCGCGCCGCGAGCGCCTAGCCGGCGGTCTGTCGCTCAAACACACGGCCGAGCTGCACGCCGACGCGCGGCATCACATCGAGGAGTTCACCGGAGGGCGGTTGGGAAATGAAAGCGTAGAATTCCATAACCGCCACTACCTCGGTTCCGACGCGAACCGGGAAAGCGAAGCTGCTAACGAGATTGGCGTTGCGCGCCAGGGATTGTCGCGGGTAATTGTCGTCCTTGGCGGTATCCGTGACCTAGGCGGGCGAGCCGCTGGAGAGCACCCGGCTGGGCAATCCGTCATTGGGCCCTAACGGCAGGCCTCGTTGGCGGCGCGGAAGTCGCTGAAGCCTTCGCCTAGTCGCTTCCTATCGACTATACATGCCATGTCCTGGCGGACTCGAGTTCTCCGGTCGTGATGCGCAGCAAGCCATGCCCGAGGGGTCCCGAGGGGCCAGAGGGTGGTGCGGCGAACGCTCTGTAGCGCGGTCTGGAGGGCGTTTTGCGGTGTTGCCGCCTCGTTGACAGCGGCGGCGATGCCCTTCAGCAAGCCGAGGTAGGCCGTTGATGCATCGCCGTGGATGCATCAACGATTGTAGCCATTCCTGTCATGGGCGGAGTCCGCAGTTGATGGGTTGCACTTATATAGAGCTTGTCGACGGGATCGGCATTCACTTGAGGGGATGGCGGCGATGATTGCAATGACGAGCGCGTGCGGAGATTCGTTGATTGTGGTTCCCCGCAGGGGTCTGTTTGGCTGCTCTAAATCCGTCTGTAAACCGCTTAGGCGGGAGGCGAGTACGCGCCACGGCGGATTCAGCGCCGAGCGTTGCCCAATTGCCGGGCCAGTCATGCTAAGATAACGACCGCCTTAGCAATGGAATGCCGAATTCGTGGCGAGGCATTGGTTGACCCTCGCGTGAGGCGGGCGGCTCAACTGGGTGTCTGGGTTTTCGGCGCTCGACCGAGCAACCCGTGCTGCGCTGAAGATCCAATCTCTGCCTCGTTTAGCCGATTAATGGCTGCGACGAGGGTACGTGCGATGTTTTTACCCATGGCCGGCTCTTGATGTAGAGCCGCTCTCCGTGCGTGCTGGTGGTAGGGCGATACTATCCGCACTTGGCAGGTGCTGCTCCGATCCAACGGGGCGACGCAGTGGCGGGTGCGAAGCGGTGGGCGCCGCAGGCCCGCATCGATCGGGGTGCTCGCATGTCTAGAACAAAGCGCTTATGGCAAGCCGCATCGCTCGTTATCGGTGGCATGGCCGTGGGCGTCGGCCTCTCAGCAATGGCGCTGGGGGAATCGAGCTCAGCACCGATTGGTAAGTGGAGTGAGCGAAAACTCGACCATTACATCGGTCAGCGTATCGAGCAACGGTTGCAAGAGGCCGGACTGACCGATGATCAGCTTGATGCGCGGATCGATCAAGGTATCCTCGCCTTTATCGCCAAGCAGCAGGCACGGCAAGAGGTCAAACCGATACAGCCCGATGACCACGTGCTCGGGGATCGTTCCGCACCAATTACTCTTATAGAGTATTCAGATTACGCGTGTCCGTATTGCAAGCGGTTTCATGCCACGGCGCACCGCATCGTCGAGCATTACCAAGGCAAGGTGAACTGGGTGTATCGCCATTTCCCGCTCAGCAGCCACAATCCGGGTGCGGAAAGGGCGGCCGCCGGGGCTGAGTGTGCGGCTGAATTGGGCGGTAATGCGGCGTTTTGGGCCTTTAGCGATCGAATTTTTCAGCGTGAGCGCTCTACTGAGGGGGCTTTTTCGGCCGGTGAGTTGGCTTCGCTAGCCGCCGAACTCGGGTTGGTTCGAGGACAATTCAAACGCTGTCTCGATAGCGAGCGAACACGCGCGGCCGTACGCGCCGATGTTGATGGGGGCGAGCAGGCCGGCATTACGGGTACACCGGCGAATTTCGTGTATGACAACAGCTCCGGTGCCACCATTGCGATGGTAGGCGCACGGCCCTATGAGCAGTTTACACGGGTTATCGATCAACTGCTTGCGCGTTCATCGGCCGGCGGGCCGCCGAGGAACCGATCCAAGCAGTAGGCAGAGGATGAGGGAGTCCACATGTGGATTTGGTTGCATCGATTGGGATCGCCACCCTATTTCTATCGATTTACAGGACGACTGTTGCCTTGGCTGTGGACGGCGTGTCTCGTATGCCTGGGGGTTGGGTTGTATTGGGGCCTTGTCGTGGCGCCACCGGATTATCAGCAGGGCGATAGTTATCGGATCATGTTCATCCATGTGCCGAGTGCTTGGTTGTCCTTGCTAAGTTATGTCCTCATGGCGAGCTTTTCCGCGGCGGCACTGATCTGGCGGGTCAAGGTGGCCGAGGTGCTGGCGCGTTCGATTGCCCCGCTCGGGGCAAGCTTTACATTCATCGCCTTGGTCAGTGGTTCGCTTTGGGGCAAGCCTATGTGGGGCACTTGGTGGGTGTGGGATGCGCGCTTGACCTCTGAGCTTATCCTGTTGTTTCTTTACCTGGGATTCATTGCACTCGCCTCTGCATTCGACGATCCCCGCCGGGCGGCACGGGCGGCCGGGTTGTTGGCGATCGTCGGGGTAGTCAATGTCCCGATTATTCACTTCTCCGTGGAGTGGTGGAATACCCTTCATCAAGGGCCCACCGTATCCAAACTCGGCTCACCCTCGATCGCGCTCAGCATGCTGCTGCCGCTGCTGACCATGGTCGTTGCGCTGCATTTGTATTTATTGGCTGCTTTGTTACAAAAAGCGCGTTGTGAGCTCATTGCTAGAGAGCGCAGCAGTCGGTGGGTGAACGATTTACTACCTGGCCGAGGGGTTGGCGATGAGCTGGCATGAATTTTTACACATGGGTGGATATGGCATCTATGTCTGGTCGGCTTATGGGGTTGCCGCGGTGGTGCTAATTGCAAATGCGCTATGGCCGGTGTTTCGATTCCGGGCCCTGCGGCGTGAGATCGAGCGTGGAGGGCAGAGATGACGCGTCGGCGCAAGCGATTGGTACTGATTGGCCTGTTGATGGTTGGGGTTGCCGCTGCGGCGATGCTTGCATTGACCGCATTTCAACAGAATCTCCTTTACTTTTTTTCACCCTCCCAAGTGGCTGCAGGTGAGGCGCCGCCCGATTATCCGTTTCGCCTCGGCGGGTTGGTCGCTACCCACAGTGTCGAGCGCGTGCCCGGCAGCTTGGATGTCCGCTTCCAGGTGACCGACGGCAATCGATCCATTCCGGTGACTTATACCGGGGTGTTGCCGGATTTGTTCAGGGAAGGCCAAGGCGTGGTTACGCATGGCCAGCTCGGTGCGGATGGCGTGTTTCGCGCTGACCAGGTGCTTGCCAAACACGACGAGGAATACATGCCGCCCGAGGTCAAGAAGGCCTTGCAAGTCTCCGACAACAGCGCCGGTCCGAGCCGCGAGGTCAGTGGAGGTAAGCCGTGATTCCGGAGCTTGGCCAGTTCGCGTTGCTGCTCGCCCTCTCTCTAGCCTTTGCACAAGCCATCTTTCCCATCTATGGCGCGCTGCGCGGGCGTGTCGAACTGATGGCTGTGGCCGTACCGGCCGCACGCGGCCAGTTCGTCTTCATCGTTTGCGGTTTTGCCGCGCTGGCATACGCTTTCCTGACTAACGACTTCTCGGTCGCCTATGTTGCAGCGAATTCCAACACGGCCTTGCCTTGGTATTATCGGTTCGCAGCCGTATGGGGGGCGCATGAGGGGTCGTTGCTGCTCTGGGTGTTGATTTTGGCAGTGTGGAGCGTGACGGTCACGGTGTTCAGCCGGGAGTTACCCGTGGCGTTCCGCAGCCGGGTGCTCGGGGTGATGGGGGTGGTGAGCTGCGGGTTTTTGTTGTTCCTGCTGGCGACATCCGACCCGTTCACGCGCCTGGATCCCGCGCCACTGCAGGGGCGTGATCTCAACCCCTTGCTGCAGGATCCAGGGTTGGTCATGCATCCTCCGATGCTCTATATGGGCTATGTTGGTTTCTGTGTGGCATTCAGCTTTGCCGTTGCCGCCCTGCTGGGTGGCCGTCTGGATTCGGCCTGGGCGCGCTGGTCACGACCCTGGACTACCGGTGCCTGGGTGTTTTTGACCATTGGCATCGCCATGGGCAGTTACTGGGCTTATTATGAGCTTGGTTGGGGCGGTTGGTGGTTTTGGGATCCAGTGGAGAACGCCTCCTTCATGCCCTGGCTGGCCGGCACCGCTTTGATTCACTCGCTCGCCGTGACGGAGAAGCGCGGTGCATTCAAGCGCTGGACTGTCCTGCTGGCGATTCTGACTTTCTCGCTGAGCCTGCTTGGGACCTTCCTCGTGCGCTCGGGGGTGTTGACTTCGGTACACGCGTTCGCGACCGATCCCCTCCGAGGAGTTTTCGTGCTCGGGTTATTGGTGGCCGTAGTGGGTGGCTCGCTCGCACTGTATGCCTGGCGTGCAGCGAAAGTTCGCTCGATCGGCCGGTTCGAGCTGCTCTCCCGTGAGACGATGCTGCTACTGAACAACGCCGTGCTCACCGTGGCCGCCGCTACGGTGTTGCTGGGCACGCTTTATCCGTTGGCGATGGACGCGTTCGGCCTTGGGCAAGTCTCGGTGGGCGAACCTTATTTCAACAGTGTGTTTCTGCCCCTGGGCATTCCCTTGCTGGTGCTGGTTGCAATCGGGCCGCTGCTGAAGTGGAAAGGGGAGCGTTGGCCCGATCTGATGCATAAGCTGCGCGGGCCATTGCTGATTGCCGGAATCGCCTTGCTCGTTCTCACGTGGTGGCTTTGGCAGGTCAGTTTGGGCGCTGTATTAGGCATCACGCTGGCGGTTTGGGTCGCGACAGGCAGCTTTGAGGCATTGCGCGAGCGCGTGAGCGGCCGCCGCAATTCGTTTACGGCGTTACGCCGGCTGCCGCGGAGCATCGTCGGCATGGCGCTGGCGCACCTGGGTTTGGCGGTCTTCGTCGCTGGGGTTACTGCGGTCAACACGTTTGAATCGAGTCGCGACCTGCAGATGCGGCCCGGGGATGCTTATACGGTCGGTGACTATACGTTTCGTTTCGACGGCACGCAGTCGATTCAAGGTCCCAACTATCAAGCCACCGAAGCACGTGTCGAGGTGCTGCGCGACGGCAAATCGATAACCGTGTTGCATCCGCAGAAACGAGTTTATCAAGTGCAACGCAGCCCCATGACCGAGGCAGCCATCGACGGCGGAATATTTCGCGACATGTTCGTTGCGCTTGGCGAACCATTGGGCAACGAGGCTTGGAGCTTCCGGATCCGACTCAAGCCGCTGGTGCGGTGGATCTGGTTTGGTGCGGTTATGATGGCAATCGGTGGCGTGATATGCATTACGGATCCGCGCTATCGTCGGTTGCTCGCGCGTGAGGCGGCGACTCGGCAAAGTACCGTGGAAGAGCGGTTTTCAGAGGCCAGGACATGAAACGTTATCTCCTGCTCCTGCCTTTGATCCTGTTCGGGGCGGTGGCGGTGATGCTGGCTGTCGGCTTGACGTTGAATACCTCACAGGTCAACTCACCGTTGGTCGGCAAACCGGCGCCGGATTTTCAGGCCCCCAGCCTGCAAATCCCGGAACGCAGCGTGCGGCTCTCCGACCTCAATGGCCAGGTTGTCCTGGTTAATATCTGGGCGAGCTGGTGCACCACCTGTCGGCAGGAGCATCCTTATTTGATGGCTTTATCCGAGCAGGGCGTACCCATTTACGGGATCGATTACAAGGACGAACGTCCCAAGGCGCTTGCTTGGCTCGAGCAGTATGGCAACGCCTATCGGGCCATCGCCTTCGATGCGCAAGGTCGGGTCGGAATGGACTGGGGCGTATATGGGGTGCCAGAGACCTACGTAATCGATCGGCAAGGGGTCATTCGCCATAAGCATATCGGTGCCATTACTGCCCGCAGTCTTCGTGAACAGTTGCAGCCGCTCATTGCCGAGCTTCGTCGCGAAGGTGAAAGCTGATGACAATGACACGAAGCGTTTTTACGATGTTGTTATTCACCTTTGTTATGGGGATCGGCGGTATTGCGGATGCGGCATCGGCGCTCTATCGTTTCGACAATACCAGCCAAGCGCAGCGTTTCCAGACATTGACGGAGCAGCTCCGCTGCTTGGTATGTCAAGGGGAGAGCATCGCGGACTCCAATGCGGATCTGGCGAAGGATCTGCGCAGCCAAGTGCACGAGATGATTTTAGCGGGTCACAGTAACGAACAGATCATGCAATTCATGACCGAGCGCTATGGCGATTTCATTCTCTACAAACCACCGTTCGTCCCACGAACCTATTTCCTCTGGGCTGGCCCGTTACTGCTGCTCTTACTCGCTAGCCTCGTTATGATCAAGTACGTCGGGCGTGCGCGCCGCGACAAACAGTCAATCGTCCTGCAGCAGGGCGAGCGAGAGCGGTTATCTCGGTTGCTCGGCGAGTCGAGGGAACCCGAGACGGATCGAACGCAGACATGAGCATAGTTTTCTGGATCATCGCGGCGCTGATGACGCTGCTGGCGATTCTCCTTATCGTTGCGCCGATCGTAAGGGGTACGAGGCGCTTTGGAGCCGGTGCAGCGGAAGCGAATATCGCGATCTATCGGCGTCGTATCCGTGAGCTCGAAGAAGAACGTGATGCCGGCACGATCTCACAACAGAACTTTGCTGTCGCACGCGCGGAGATCGATCGCCAGCTCCTGGATGATGTAGGCGAGGAGGCGGGTGTCGGGATTGTCGGTAGTCGGCCTCGTAGCCGTTTGCCTGCTGTTGTTGTGAGCTTGTTTTTGGTGCCGGCGGTCATCGGCGGGTTCTATGCCTGGAATGGTCTGCCGAATGTGCCGAGTGGCGCATCGCTTGATGTCCTCCACGCCAGTGCACAAACTCAAATGGAGTTCGTAGAGAAGCAACTTGCGCAACTGAAAGCGCATTTGCAGCAACAGCCGGAGGACGGTAAAGGCTGGCTCGTACTGGGGCGGGCCTATATGCTTCTTGGTCGTCACCAAGATGCCGCCGTAGCCTTCAAAAAGGCACAAGACGCGCTGGGTGATTCCGCACCGGTGCTTGCGGAGCGTGCCCAGGCACTTGCCCGTGCGGCAGACGGGCGCTTTGATGGTGAGCCGGCGCAGCTACTTTCCAGCGCATTGCAGCTGGACCCGGGAAATACTTTGGCGCTTTGGCTCTCCGGAGTCGCTGCGCAGCAGAAGGGCGATCAGGCGCTGGCAACGGAACGCTGGCGAGCTGCACTAGCGACGGTGCCCGCCGACAGCGCGGTGGCCGAAGCCATTCGTGGTGCCCTTGGGCAGTCCGGGGAATTGGCTGAGAAAGCGGCGGTGCCTCCCGTCGCAGCGGGGGATACCCGCATCAAGGTATCGGTACGGCTCGATCCAAAATTCGCTCATGAATTTGCCGCTGAGACGCCCGTATTCGTATTCGCCCGAGCCATCAACGGGCCGCGGATGCCGCTGGCCGTCGTTCGGACTACGGTCGGCCGGCTGCCGCAGACTGTGACTCTCGATGATTCCCAAGCACTCGCCAGTGGTGCGAAGCTCTCCGCTTTTCGGCAGGTGCGGGTCGTGGCCCGAGTATCGCCCGATGGGGAGGCGACCCCTAAGGCGGGCAACGTGCAAGGTAGCAGCGGGCCGATTCGAACTGACGCAGATAAGCCCGTCACCTTGGTGATGAACTCCCGCATCTAGCCAGCAGGTTATTCGAGCGTTATCCGCAGCGCAGCCGCTATGGCCCAGGGCATTAGTGAAATGCTCAGCACCGAAAGTGCCGAGAGAAACAGTAGCGGTCCTTGGATCGGTAGACCATGGGCCGCCTGATCAATCGCCGAAGCACCGAATATCAGCACAGGGACATAAAGTGGCAGCACGAGCAGAGACAGAAGCACGCCACCGCGGCGAACGCTGACCGTTAGTGCCACGCCGAGTGCACCGGTGGCGGTGATAGCCGGCGTTCCGGCGGCAAGAGTCAGCATGGCTACGGCTACGCTCGATACCGGTAATTGATAGAACAGTACCAGCAAGGGCGAGACCAATATCAAGGGCAACGCTGTGACTAGCCAGTGAGCCAGCAACTTGGCAAGGACAACGATCGACAAGGCTTGTGGCGCGATGGCGAACTGCTCCAGAGTGCCGTCGTCGAAATCCGAGCGGAACAGTTGCTCCATCGACAGTACCGAGGCCAGCACAGCCGCAACCCAGAACACGCCGGGTCCGATGGCGCGCAAATTCTCGGGGGCGATGCTCACTGCCAGCGGAAACAGCGTAGCTATTAGCAGAAAGAAAACCACAGGATTCAAATAATCCGCCCGGGAACGATTGGCCAGCAGTAGGTCGCGTAGCAGCACGGCGAAGAAAGCGGACCTCAGGGTCTGTTCAGCCGGTGCCGAGTGGGAGTCTGGCAACGCTTGCTCGTCCGAGGGACAGTTGTTGATGCGTGGTGATGATTGCTGATCCGCCTTCGGCAAGGTGCTCCTCCAACAAACTGGATAGCCCATCGATCGTTTGTCTGTCGAGGGCAGTGAACGGCTCATCGAGTATCCATAGCGGCGCGGCTGTAAGTATGAGTCGAGCCAAGGCGACCCGGCGTAGCTGCCCAGCGGAGAGGTGCCGGCAGAGCGTGGCTGCGTAGCGCCGGATGCCCAGGCACTCAAGGGCGGCACTGGGTTCGGTAACGGCGCCAGCAAGCCGCGCATAGACTTTGAGGTTCTCCTCCGGGGTCAGATCGAGCTTGACGGCGGGCGTATGCCCCAAAAACAGCATCTTGCTGCGATAGACTTCGGTGATGTCGCTAAGTGCATGGTCCTGCCAGTAAATCGTGCCGCGCAATGGCGGGCTTAGCGTCGCCAGCGTTCTGAGCAGAGTGGTTTTTCCCGAACCGTTTGGGCCTTCGGCAACGAGCGCTTCTCCAGGTTTGACTTGGAAATTCAGATCGGTTGCCAGAATTCGCTCGCCACGCGAGATCGTCAGTTTTTCAATCCGCAGCATGCTCATTATGATCGCGCTAGAAAGCCGCTATCCTCGCCGAAAAGCCTTCCGGAGCCAAGTATGCATTACAAAGCCGGTCTCCGGGGCGGAGTTGATTGCTGAACGGATGCATCCGGTCGTCGCCGGGATTGGTTTTATCCATGGATGGACCCGCGCTCGACAGTATGATGGATGAGGCATCGTAAAGGGTATTGGCTAAGGGGCAGGTCGACATGTCCGGACAGAACCTGAAGCAGCCTAGCAAAGGTCGGGGCGCGATCAGCAGCCCTCCCTCTCGTTATAGCGCCATGACGGTGGAATCCGTCGATGATGGTTGGGTAGGTGACGGTGCGGAGCCTGACAAGCTGCGTACTGAAGTTTTCAGAGATGTAAGCCGTTCGATCATTACCTATAACGAGTCACCGGATGTTCCATTTGATCGCTCGATCAATCCGTTCCGGGGTTGTGAGCACGCGTGCGCCTACTGCTTCGCCCGTCCCACGCACGCCTACCTCGGGTTGTCGCCCGGCCTCGATTTTGAAAGCAAGATCTTTGCGAAGTTTGCTGCCGCAGAGCTTCTAAAAAAGGAGCTGGCAAAGACGAGCTATAGAGCCGATGTCATTGCGCTGGGCGCCAATACCGACCCCTACCAACCGGTGGAGCGAAGGCTGCAACTCACCCGCGGGATTCTGCAGGTGCTGCATGACTGCCGCCATCCGGTGGTTATCGTCACCAAATCGTCACTCGTCGAACGGGACATTGATTTGCTGATGCCGATGGCACGACGCAAGCTCGCCCAGGTTGCGTTCTCCGTCACCTCGCTGGATGCCGAACTCAGCCGTCGGCTCGAGCCGCGAGCGACGGCACCCGCTCGGCGATTGCGAGCCATTAAAACCTTGTCGGAGGCAGGTATTCCGGTAACGGTGCTATTTGCGCCGGTAATCCCGGCACTTAATGACTCGGAGTTGGAGGCGGTGCTCGCGGCAGTGCGGGAAGCCGGCGCGCAGGCGGCCGGCTATGTGCTCCTGCGCCTTCCGCTCGAGGTCAATGGGATCTTCCAAGAGTGGCTGAGTGTACATGCGCCGCTCAAAGCCCGACATATCATGAGCCTGGTGAGGCAAATGCGGGAGGGGAAAGCCTACCAAGCCGAGTTCGGCACCCGCATGCGCGGCAAGGGCATTTTTGCCCAACTCATCGGCAAGCGCTTCGAGCTCGCCTGCAAGCGGTTGGCCCTCAATCAGCGCCGCCTTGATCTTGACTGCTCACAGTTCATCCCGCCACGTCAGGCGGGATCGCAGCAAGCGTTGTTCTAGCCCGGTGGCAGGCGGAAACTCGTGCCAGGGCAGTGAATCGCACGGCTGGCTTGTTGGACACTCGGGTTGCAGCTGCCAGTGTGGCGCTAGGCGAGGCGCGGCGAGATCGACGACTGTGGGGCAGCCTGCGTTGAACACTTGCTGAGCTCCCCGGCGGAGTTCCACTATTTTTGGCCTGGTCCATAGAGTTTTTATACTTTGCAGATTCGGTCGCTTGAGGATCGCTTTCCCCACGCCCATAATCATAATCAGGAGAATTACCGGAAACGCTCGCCTTGCGTTTGGTATTGGGAAAGTGGACTACAACCCCACGTGTTGGAGCCGCGCGAGCGAGGGAGGCAGCGAGCGCAGACCGCCTCATCTAATTCATGGAGGCGGTTTCTGTTCAGTGCTGGAAATCATAGCCGCCGGAAAACAGGCCATGGAGAAGTCCATACGTCGCACCATGGGCAGGGGAGCGGCAAGCCGTGCGCTAACGGGCATGCGGGATTGTGTCACGGCGGTGTTTCCAAAGCGTGTCTACATCGAGGGGGATGAGCTCTATCACGCCATGCTCTCGGCCATTCGGTCCGCTCGCCGCAGCATCAGCCTGGAGACCTACATTTATGCCGATGATGCGGTGGGGCGGCGCTTTAGCCGCGCCCTTGCCGAGCGGGCAGAATCCGGTGTGAAAGTCAGATTGTTGGTCGACGCCTTCGGTTCGCTGGGGTGTTTTCCGCGCCGTACGGAGAAAGAGTTACGGGTCGCCGGCGTACAAGTGCGTCGTTTCCATCGTTGGCAATGGCGCCATCCCTTGCGCTATAACCGTCGGAATCACCGCAAATTGCTGGTGATCGATCGGCATTACGCCTTCCTCGGCGGTTTCAACATTCATGAGCAGAGTTCCCGCGTCCACACCGGGTCCGAGCGTTGGCGCGACACACATGTTCATTTCGAGGGCGCATTGGCGCGCGAGGCCGAAGCGCTGTTTGATTTGTTTTGGTATCAGCGCTGGCGATATCATCATGCGCTGCGGCTTCCGGCCACCGATGTGCTCGCCTCCAATCACAACAGCTATACACGGCAACGCTTGCGCTACTTCGTCGACGATATTCTGGAGAGCGCTCGACTCCGGCTCTGGGTGAGCACGCCCTACTTCGTGCCGGATCAGCATATGCAACGACGTCTGATCCGAGCGGCGCAGCGGGGTGTGGATGTGCGCATGCTCGTTCCTCACAAATCGGACGTTCAATTAACACGCTGGGCTTCGTGCGCCGTCTACGCGAAACTGCTGGATGAGGGGGTGCGTATTTTCGAATACCTACCGCGGATGCTCCATGCCAAAATTGTGCTGGCCGATGGGGAATGGTGCATGGTCGGGACGTCTAATCTCGACTATCGCAGCTCACGGCACAATTACGAGCTCAATCTCATTTCTGCTGATCCGGCACTTTGCCGTGAGTTAGAGGAACATTTTCGACGTGATCTACAGGGTTCGGCAGAGGTGCACCACCGCGGCTGGGCCGCGCGTCCCCTGTTTCAACGCCTTGTCGAGACCATTGGCTGGTTGATTAGAGGCTGGCTTTGAGTCTGAGCGAAGTCTCTGAGAGACAGCCCAAGTTCGAAAAATCATCTTTATTTTCTGGATTCATTCCTTAGAACGTGTTATGCACTTCAGAGTAACCTGCTGATTTAAAAATAGTCTTTCGTATTTGGTTCATAACACGCTCTAAATCGCTTAGAGAGAGGCCGTATCGAATGCGACATGCTGCTACGCCCCGCCGTTTGCTGCTAGCGACCGCGTTATTGTTCCTAGGAATGCTTTGCACCCTGGATTTCGCGGTTGCACAGAGCAAGAGTGAGATTTTGCTCAACGCATTGAGCGAACCGGAACGACAGAAACTTTTGGATACTCGCAAGGAACTTGAGGGGTTGCACCGGCAGCTCGCGGAGATCACCGCCGCCGCCCGAAAAAATAATCCGTCGTTACAAGGCCAAGAAGATAAGCTGCGCCATCTTGTTCTCAATACGATGGAAGCGGCCGGTTACCAGCCGGAGCAGGAGATGGCGCATCTCAAAGAGCTTACGAGCAAGCTGCGTGCCGAGAGCGTCGATCCCGAGCAGAAAAAACGCTTGCTTACCGATTATCGGCAAACTCAGGCTCGTTTGATGGCGGCTCAGCGTGAGGCTATGGCCAACGAAGAGGTACAGCAAGCACGAGAAAATTATCAGAAGCAGGTGCGCCAAGCGATGGAAAAGGAGAACCCTGACGCCGAGGCGTTGATCCAACGCTACGCGAAAATGCGTATGCAACTGCGACGCCAGTTGGAGGAGGCGATAGAAAACCAGGGTGCAGACCACTGAGAGACTACGGACGGGGTCGGCCGGGTACCTAAAGGGTGCTCAAATAGGGCCGCTTCGAAACCGGTAAGTTTTATGAGCCAGACCCAGAGTTTCCATGCCGCCCTGGAGTGGCTTCACGGCGTTTTGTTGCTTTCGTCCGGTCGCAAACGGGATGCGGTAGTGCATGCTACAGCCGTCCAGACGAAATTATGCCGGAAGGTAAAACTCCGGCAACAAATACATTTTGTCATGAAGCTGTGAGCTGACGCGATGACGCTTTTTGAAATTATCCCTCGCTATGATCGGAATCAGGCGCTGCGTGTGAAGCGCTTTCTGATGGCGGGTTTAGTGTACGCGGTGATTATCGGTTTGCTGGCGCTTTATGTGCTCCAGGGGTTCATGGATTTTCGCAATTGGTTGCTTACGATCGCCGCCATCTTTGCTGTCAACTCAATCGTATTTCTGATTCTACGCAGCGGCCGCAATGAACGTTGGCATGATCCGAGTTTGACCGGATTTCAGATGGTTGCGGCTTGCCTTTTAATGACGCTCACGCTCATCGAGGTGAACACGGGCCGAGGGGCCTTATTGTTGCTCTACGTCGTGCTGTTGCTGTTCGGAGTTTTTCGATTGCGGACCCGGCAATTCATGGCCTTGGGGCTGTTCGCGCTGTTGTGTTATGGCGGGGTCATCGCGTTCGTTTATTACAGGCATCCGGAGTCTACGGATTTGCCCGTCGAGCTATTGCAATGGCTAGCGTTTGCCGTACTGGTTCCCTGTGGGGGCTTCTTCGCTGGCTATGTCGGCCGGCTGCGCCAGCAAATGCGAGAATATCAAGTGGCATTGCAGCAAGCGCGCGAGAAAGCGCATGACCTGGCAGTGTATGACGAGCTCACCGGAGTCAATAATCGGCGCAATATTCTCTGTCTTCTCGAGCAAGAGCGGGTGCGTTCCGACCGGCTCGGTTTGCCGTTCTCTGTATGCATGCTCGATCTCGATGAATTCGGGCGTGTCAACCAACAATTCGGCTATAGCGCGGGTGATCAAGTCCTCTGTCAGGTAGCTCACGGCTTGACCCGAGTGTTGCGAGCTGTCGACGAACTGGGCCGCTATAGTGGCGAGGAATTTCTGATTATCATGCCCGATACCCAAGAAGTGGCCGCCGCCGAACAGGCTGAGCGTCTGCGAGAGCAGGTCGAGAACTGCCGGTTCAAGGGGCTCGATCCATCGTTGCGACTCACACCCTCCATCGGGGTAAGCGACTATCAGCCTGGAGAGGGGCTGTGGGCGGTAATCGGGCGAGCACGGTGGGCGGCGGACAAAGCCTTCGCCAGGGGCGGCAATCAGACTCTGATCTGTTCCAGGGAGCCACCGGATAGCCTTTCCGCGCCGTGAGCCAGCCGGGAGCACTGGCATGACGTGGGCAACGGCATGGCATCACGGTTCCCGCCGTAAGCTTATCTTGGCCGTGTGCTGTCATGCATTCGCTATAGCATGCGATCTCATCTATACGAGCGGCCGTTGAATGGAGCATAAAAAAGATCTCAAACGGCTGCATGAGAACTTGCAGCGGGAAATCGATAGCGCAGCTTTGTATAACGCGCTTTCCGAGGTGGAGGATCGCCCCCAACTCAAGGAAGTTTACGCGCGAATGGCGCGAATCGAGGAGCATCATGCCCGGTTCTGGCGCGTGCAGTTACGGCGCCGCGCCGCGGTGGCGCCGCAGTTGGACCCGACTTGGCGCTCACGCATGCTGATCAGATTGGCACGTCGTTTCGGCGCTGAGTTCGTGCTGCCGACGGCGATTAGATTGGAGAGCGCTGAGCACGGCTCCTATAAACGCCAGCCCGAATCGCGCCACACCCGCTTGCCGAACGACGAGAGCTATCATCGCAGGCTGCTCAGAGCGATCAGCGTCACCGTGGGTCAGCAGGGGATCGAAGGGGCGACGATCGCACGGATGGAAGGCCGCCATGACAGGGTTGGCGGCAACGCGCTACGTGCGGCTGTGCTCGGGGCAAATGATGGGCTTGTCTCCAATCTTAGCTTAATCATGGGTGTGGCGGGCGCATCGGTTGGCAGTCGGACTATTCTGATTACCGGACTGGCCGGTTTGCTGGCCGGCGCGATTTCAATGGCGCTAGGTGAGTGGATATCGGTAACGAGCTCTCGCGAGCTCTATGAGCAGCAGATTCGGGCTGAGGCGGAAGAGCTGGCCGAGATGCCTGAGGAAGAGGAGGCCGAACTCGCGCTTATTTACCAGGCGAAAGGCTTGCCCGAGGAGGAGGCCAAAGCGCTGGCAGCACGGCTTATCGCCGATAAAGACAATGCGTTGAATGCGTTGACGCGCGAAGAGCTTGGCATTGACCCACACGCGCTCGGCGGCTCGCCTAAAACCGCTGCGTTTGCCTCCTTTATGCTGTTCGCCGTGGGTGCGAGCCTGCCGGTGCTACCATTCTTTTTTCTGACAGGTCTGCCAGCCACTAGCGCAAGCCTCCTGTGCAGCGCGTTTGGCCTGTTCGGTATTGGTGCAGCGATCACCTTGCTAACCGGGCGAAGTGCGCTCCACTCTGGCATTCGACAGCTGCTATTCGGTATGGGCGCGGCTGCGCTTACTTATGGCATTGGTTGGGTGTTCGGAGTCACGCTCACCGGCTGAAGAGCCAATCACGAGGTGGCAGGCTTACGGGTATTCCCGGTAACCGTGTGCGAGGTTTCCACGGGCGCAATCCCGCTAAGCGATGGCCATTGTTGTTGTCGCAACGTGTGTTCGATCCGCTTCCAATCATCATCGGTCAACAATTGGTCGGCAAGCGGCAATAGCTCATTCTCCTCGCGCGCTACATGCTGGCGCTGCAACTCTATATAACGATGGGCTCGGGCGTCGAATTCCGCCTTGGCTACGAGCACGTCCTCTGTCATATCTTCCACGCTCTCGAGTAGCTCCTCGCTGCGCCGCCGGAGCTCCTCGTGTTGTTGGGTCAATTCACCCACCAACCGAGCGGCGCGCTGTTCACGCGCCACTACGTTACGGTAGACAATGCGTTCCCTATTATTGTCCCCTGGACCCAAGTATTGCGTGAGGTAATAAAAGCCCTCCTTCATAGCGCTCAGGTCAGCGCTCCCTTCCTGGTCAAGGGATTCAACTTCCTGCTCCAACATATCGAGAACGGCCCGGATTCTCTCATGCCTCGAGAGAAGCTGATCGAGTACGTGCATGGCGAATTCTCCCTACTATGCCACAGCCGTTTTTGCCATGGCCTCGAAGCAGGTATCTAGATCTGCGCCCCCTTCAGCCGCTGGATGTTATTCAGGCAATATAGCTCACGCGCGCGTTACTCTCCTGTGGTAATTGTTCAGATTGTGAAGAGCGCCCTAGACTCAACGTGTAGGGGTGATCGATGGCCATTTGCCATGTACCTTCGATACCGAGCAGGCCGCCCTATAAGGGGGTTGTTTCGGCGAACGGTGAGCGGCAAGCCACCGGCGCGCTGTCGTCGCTCGACTCGGTTGCTATGCTTGAGTTCAACGTGCTGGAGGGGCTGAAGTAGGGATGTATAAGCCAGGCCACGGCAAATTCGCGGTGCTCGGGTTGGGTAATTTCGGTACGACCATTGCCGTGCACCTGGAGCGGTGGGCAACGAAGTGCTCGGGGTGGACCGCGATGAGGTTCGAATAAAAGCGGTCGCCGATCAGCTGACCCATCTGGTGATCGCCGATGTGCGTGACGAGCGTGCTCTCGAGGAATTGGGTCTCGCCGATTACGATGTCGCTGTAGTCGCCATCGGCGATCAAGCCGTGTCAACCTATTTATGCGGCTTGGCGCGCGCGTTCGATTTCCTCCTCGCGTAGGCTACGCCGGAGGATTTTGCCGACGTTGGATTTGGGTAGTTCGCTACGGAATTCGATCTCCCGCGGTATTTTATAGCCGGTGAGCTGTTTGCGGCAGTGATCGAGTACTTCTTCAGTGCTCGGCGTGCGCTTGCCGCACACGAGGAAGGCTTTCAAGCGCTCGCCATGCGCCTCATCCGGGAGACCGATGACGGCGGCTTCAAGCACGTCCGGGTGGGCAACGAGCACGTCCTCGACTTCATTGGGGTAGACGTTGAATCCGGAGACGTTAATCATATCTTTCTTGCGATCAACGAGATAGATGTAGCCTTGTGCATCCATGCGAGCAATGTCGCCGCTGCGTAGCCAGCCGCCTTCCAGAAAGGCGCTGTTCGTCTCCGCTGCGCCCTTGCCCCAGTAGCCAGCCATGACCTGAGGGCCACGTATGCACAATTCACCGTTCTCCCCCAGGGCAAGCTCATTGCCTTGGTCATCCCGGATGCTGACTTCCGTGGAGGGGATTGGCAGACCGATACTGCCGTTATAGGCGGCTAGGTTCACTGGGTTTATGCAAACCGCCGGGGATGTTTCGGTAAGTCCATATGCCTCCACGAGCGTAGTGCCGGTCGTGGTCTTCCAGCGCTCTGCGATCCGGCGCTGGACGGCCATGCCGCCACCGAGCGTCAGTCGTAAGTGGCTGAAATCGAGATCGGTGAAGCCCGGAGTATTGAGCAGGCCGTTGAAAAGGGTATTCACCCCGGTGAAGGCGGTGAACGGGTGGCGGCGCAACTCCTTGACGAAGCCCGGTAGGTCTCTTGGATTGGTGATCAGGACGTTCTCGCCGCCGTTTTTCATGAACATCAGGCAATTGGCGAGCAGCGAAAAAATGTGGTAGAGCGGCAAAGCGGTGATGATGATTTCTTGTCCTGGGCGCATCTTGGGGGCGATCCACACTGAGGCTTGCTGCAGATTGGCGACCATGTTGCGGTGAGTGAGCATCGCGCCTTTGGCCGTGCCGGTGGTGCCGCCCGTATACTGTAGGAACGCGAGGTCCGTTGGTTCTACGGCCGTGGTTTCGAGTTCGAGGCGGGCGCCCTCTCGCAGTGCTTTTCGAAAGGACACCGCGCCCGGCAGGTCAAACCGAGGCACGGCTTTTTTAATGTATTTCACCACGGCATTGACGAGTTGGGCCTTGGGTATGGGCAGCAGATCGCCTACCCGAGTCGTAAGCACTGTTTCGGGCCGCTGCCCGCTTGGAACTTGTTCGAGTGTGTGGGCGAAGTTCTCGAGTATTACGATCGCCCGTGCCCCCGAATCGTCGAGCTGATGGGTTAGCTCGCGCACCGTATAAAGCGGATTGACATTGACCACCGTAAGCCCGACTCGCAAGGCCCCGAACAGGGCCACGGGGTACTGCAGAACGTTGGGTAACATGAGGGCGATTCGGTCACCCTTGCCGAGTCCGGCACGATGCTGCAGCCAAGCGCCGAACGCGCGGCTGCGCTCATCGAGTTCGCGGTAAGTGAGCGCTGCGCCCATGTTGCTGAATGCCCGCTGATTGGCGTACAACTGAACACTGCGCTCGAACACATCGTTCAGCGACGTAAACTCCTCGAGGTCAATCTCTGCCGGCATGTCTTTCGGATAGCTTTTGAGCCAGATCTTCTCCAATTTTTCTCTCCAAGCCGCTGAGCTCAGCATGCTTTCGATGGTTACGCATTACTCGTGATTAGTATAGAGAAGGGATCCCGTGATAGCAGTGCTTTGTTACTATGCCGGGCCATGATTTTTGGTTGGCCGCACAAGTCGACGATGTTGCGAAGCAGCATGAAAATTGCTATGTTGCAGTGCAATAGATAGCACCGGTTGAAGGGTGCTGATAGGACGCCTGCGGGATGCCATTTGCCGGCACGGGTGTTCGGCTGCCCAAGCTTGAGGTTCAGGCAAGCTGCGCTTTTCTCGCTGTCGGCTCGCTGCAAGGGGATTTGTCGACATGTATGAAGGCTTGTATACGAATATGAATACTCTGTTTGCGCAGTTCATTGCACCGGCGCGCAAGTTCAATTCGCTGGTAATTGAAAATGCCGGCAAACTCGCCGAGTTCCAGGTCAATGCAGCCTACTCTTATACCGATATCGGACTGAGGCCGCTGCGCGAGGCACTCCAAGCCAACGACGTGGACGGTTTGTGGCGGCTTGTCACCAGCCAAAACGAAGCGGGCCGTACGTTGGCGGCTAAGCTTTTGGCTGATAGCCAAGTGCTGGCCGGTTTCGGCCGGGATTTTGGTAAGGAAGTCGAGAAGCTACTAGCCGAGGATGTGGTTCCTTCCATAATGGCGGCGGCAAGCAATGGGGCTGAGTCTTCTGCTACGAGAACGGCCGATCGTTAGCCAGCCTAGGGTTCGGCGCCCGAGCCGATTTGCGAGAGGCCGCCGTAGGCGGCCTTTTTGCCAGCTATCTAGAAAGCCAGGATCGCCAAGATACAAGCAGTCCTTTCCAGCTTCAATTCCGCGGCGTTATGGAGATTATGGTCGGGATGAAGTGGGGCTCTCCTCCTCCGAGCCTGCGCGGTTTGCCGCACCGACCTCCACGTGATCGACCGGGAGTTGTGGAACGCTAAGCAGCCACTCATCCCGGGGCACGAAATTGTTGGGGTGGTGGATCAGTTCGGCAACGGTGTCACTCGCTTCGAGTTGGGAAACCGGGTAGGCGTACTATGGCTTGGCTGGACCTGTGGTCAGTGCCGCTATTGCCGCCGTAGGCAAGAGAGTCTTTGTCCGGCGGCGAAGTTCACCGGCTATACGCTCGATGGCGGTTACGCCGAGTACGCGCTTGCCAAGGTCGGTTCGGTACGCTGCGGGCCCATGCGTGTGGCGGTTGCAGCAGTGCACTGTTCGATCAGCTCGCGCTCCCGCGTAGATCGGCTGATCGATCCGGGTCGCGGCGAGCGGTTTTGCAAGTAATCGTGTCTCCAAGCTTGCCAAGCTTGATCCCAAGCTGTTTATGGTGGGTTATGAAGCCGCCGAACTCATCTATCCAGCGAGCCACGTGGAAAGTCTCGGCCAGCTCCGGGTTGCTAGCCGCCGCTGTTCTGCGTTGCCTCTGCTCAGTCAATTCGCCACCGCATCTTTGTCACGATCGATACCACAACCAGTGAGAGGAAGAAGGGCACCTCCCATCCCCGTAGCCACCGCGGCCCGAAGCCGAGGTATTTTTTGTCCGGAAGGGCCACCTCAATCCGATCAACCGAGGCGTTGCTAGGTAGATAGCCAATGGGGTTGCCGACTAGGGCGTTCCACCATTGCCATTTGTGGACGATCGGTACCGGAACTCGCCATGACACATCGGCTACGATTGTTTGGTGGTGGTCGGCAATCAGGATGTGGGGCGGTGGCTGATATTTTGGCACGGCCTCATCACGAACGCCTCCAATCCATTTGGCGTGCGGTTGCGGCGGTATGGTCTGGATAGTGGGTGTCGATCCCAGCGCGGGGTAAGTATAGCCGTAGTCGGTGCTTAACCAGCAGATCAGAGCGAGCAACGGTAGCGAGGAGAGCAGGGTTGGCCATGCTACCAGGCCCACCTGCTGCAGTGCAGTTCGCAAAAAGCTTCCAATAAGTGGTGCGGCGTCGGCGAAGTTACCCTCATGGGTTTGGAGTCGCCACCGAAGCTCAGTGAGTTTGGTTTTAGTGCGGCCGATTCCTTCTTGGGCCGAGAGTGCTCGGTAGAGCCCCGTGGAAATCAGCGCGGCCACGCTGCCCCACAGGATGAGCCGACCAAGCGGAGGGATTGCCATGGCTGTTTGAGCATCGAGCCATGCGAAAATCGGCGCCGGTGCATCAAACACCCCCATGGCGATGGTCTCCTGGCCGTGTGAACCCCCGAGCGATTATTCTTTTGAGTTCCGGTCGAGCTTGACCATCCCATAGCCCCAGAGGATGTCACCGACGCCGATGTAGATCGCGGGCAAATCCCCGTTGGGTGGGCGTGGACCTTACAACTTGCCGCTTGATCTGAAACTCGTGCGGTTTTGCGACAAGCGCGGCTTGCCACACTCCCTATCGTCATGTTCGTGTATCGGACGCGGGCCCTTCCATCTACTGTCAGCAGTAAGACCAGGTCAAACCAATGTTGGTTCCATCGGGGTATCGATACCTGGAGCTCCAGCGCCGTAGCGGCGCGTCAAGCCGAGCCTGCGCTGTGTGCTGATCGTGCGCGGCATCGGTGCGCCGCCGGTATCCCGCCGTTTCCCGGCTGCGGCTGTCGGGGTGTTGTGTAAAGGCAACGAGCACGATACGTAAGCCGCGTGGTTTTGGCTGTTATAAAACCCATACTACTGTTTATTAAAAGTAACTTATGTATGATTGTTTACGTACTACCATAAATTTATTAAAATTCATGTTCGATCGTATGATGTCTCGTATCCACAACATAAACGGGGTATAGTAGGCAGGTCTTACCAAAGGGGGGAGACAGCTTTGTTGCCTTTAGGCGACGTTGTTTTACTAAGATTCTGATTTTAATCATGAATTCTCGCTGAGCACGCTGTGTTGCTTCATTGCGACACAGAGATCGAACGATTGGCTTGTCTGACAAGGGATGCAAATCGAGTTTCCAAGAAGGATGGCAACGTTTTGCCACCTCTGGACGGATGATGCTAGACATGGTGTTTGCTCCGCTAGCAGCAGGCTGAATTCATATCAAAAATCCGGAGGTTAAGGATGATGAACCGCAAGCTTGTGCTTGGTTTTCTCATTAGCATGATGCCCGTGCTGGCCCTGGCTCAGGGCAAGGCTCTCATAGGACCCGAGGCCGGTGACAAGGAGTTCGTATTATCTGGTACCGGTAGCAGTCAGAACGATCTGGATACGCTCACCTTCGGCATCCTGGGCGGTTTGGGTTGGTACTATAATAGAAACCTCGAGTTCGGTGTTCGCCAAGGCGTGAACTATGCGGATGTGCCGAATGACGGTGACAACGTTTGGAATGGCTCTACCCGAGGCTTCGTGGACTGGCATTTCATTGCCACGGAGCGCGCTCGCCCGTTTATAGGCGCGAGTCTTGGCGGCGTGTATGGCGAGCGGATTGATGATAGCGGCTTTGCTGGTCTGGAGGCGGGCATAAAATATTTTGTTCGGCCCAAGACCTTCATCCTGGGCGCCGCGGAATATCAATACTTCTTCAATAACCTGAGTGATGTTGATGATGCCTTCGACGATGGTGCGTTCGTCTACACCGTCGGTATCGGCTATCTTTTCTGAGTTTTTTGTTCGCCGACGGGCTAGGTTAAGGTGTGCAACGGCCTCGTCTCGCCCGTTTCGGCTAAAGGGTAATCGTTACCTTTTGGCATGGAGTAGCAAACTCTGGAACAGGGATGTTCCTTCTTGATTGCTTTGGGGCGGGTGCTTGCGAACTGAAGGTTTGGGCGACTCGCACGGGCCTGGCTCGAACAGCCAGGCCGTCCGGGCCGCCGATTGGGTGACTTGCCAGCGTATCGTGACGGAGCGTTTCGTCCATCCGGACTGCTTTAGAAACCCCTACCTGTACGTTTAGATTCCAGCGCCTTTGGAGTGTGCCGCAGCGGCGTTTTCGTAACTCGTTGGAACGTATACCGCAAGCGCGCTCGGAAGCAGATGGAACTTTGCCGGGGTGTGAGTGGCCAGCTCCCCGTCGGCGCTGACGGGCATGGGTTTTCGAGTGTGGATTTCTATGCTCTGAACGCGTCGGTGCCACACGCGTCGGTGTTCAAGGTGGCGGCCCCGGAGCAGAGCAGGGGCCAGTGCAATGAGCTCCCAGAGATCGAGGGGCTCTAAGCTCCACACATGAAGCGTGTGGTCATCGATACGGGCATCGTGGGCCACGGCCAAGCCGCCGCCGAAATGACGACCGTTGCCGACGGTGATCTGAGAGCAGCGTGTCTTATGCTTCCGGCCATTGGTTCGGATCTCGGCCCGAAACGAAGATCTGTCCCTCAATGCTGTGAATGCGGATCTCGCGTAGCCAAGAATCCCCCAGCGTTTTTTAATCTCCGCTGAAAGCTGGCGAACCAGTGTGACGCCGAACCCGATGTGCGCTACGTTAAAGAAGTAATGGCCATTGACGCAGCCTAAATCGATTCGGTGCAGCCGACCTTCAGCAATCACTTCGCACGCCGCGATGGGATCGAGCGGAATGCCTAGAGTGCGCGCCAAATCGTTGGCTGTACCGAGCGGCAAAATCCCTATTGGCAGGGCGCTTGCGAGCAGCGCCTCGGCGGCTGCATTCAAGGTGCCATCCCCACCACCGATTATGATACGGTCGCAATTGTGTCTGTAATTATGAATCAGTTCCGTAATTGATCGTTTGTTGCTGGGAAACACCATCTCTACGGTGAAACCGGCATGTCTCAGCCGTGCCTGGACGGCGTCGAGATCGATTTGGCCGCCGCGGCTGTAGCGATTTATGATCAGTAAAATCCGGCCCGGAATCATGGTGAAGTCTCCTCCGTTGTTCGGCGGTAGGGGTTTCTTATCCTCTTAGCGCAAGCAATTGAGTTGGCCGGTGCAACCTAACAAGAAAAGACCCTCGCCGCCGTTTGGGGCGAGGGTAAAACAGGCTCGAGGAGGTGAGGCTGTTGACCTCAACTAAAATTCAGCAATATATATGCCATATTTTTTGGTTTTTGCGCCATTCAATGGAATAAAGACTTACTCAAGAGAATGTTAGGGACGTCGCCGGCACTCGCGAACAACGCCAGCACACCCCAGCGGCCATCCTGTGCTCATAACAAAAGCATTACCTGAGCTTCGCGTGAGTCGCGTTCTAACGACATCTCAGTGTGCCGGCAAGTAATAAGTTCGGCGTTGCTATGAGCGCGCCTATCCGGTGAGCCAGAAAGCAGTATGAACCTGTGGCGAGCTTCGAGATCGAATCGCTTGCCGTGCGCACACCTATTTATTGGATATAGAATGCAGAGCACCGTGCCGTCTCGGCGGGGTTACTCGCCATTTCGATACACGGCATTCGCCGCGGCCACTCCGGCCCCACTATCCAGGCCCACGCCCTGATCTAGCAGGCAGCACTCCAAGGCAGCCAGGAACAGCAGTACATTGCGCGCCGTGCTTGCCTCCCCCATCAGTCCGATGCGCCACGTCTTGCCTTTCATCGGGCCTAAACCTCCGCCAATTTCGATGCCGTACTCACGCAGCAATTGCGAGCGCACCCCGCTGTCATCGATCCCTTCTGGTACCCATACGGAATTGAGCATGGGCAGCTGTTGGCCTTCCGCCACAGAGTATTCGATCCCCATTGCCTGTAAGCCAG
>NZ_CH672427.1:1434599-1477361 GCF_000153205.1 Nitrococcus mobilis Nb-231 | reverse complement strand
TGCCTGTAGCCAGCTTTGAGCGCCCGGTGGTTACGCATGTGGCGAGCGAACCGATTTTCTAGGCCCTCTTCCAACACCAGGCGCAGCGCCTCGTGCAAGCCGTAGTTCTGGTTGATCGGAGCCGTATGATGATAGGCGCGCGAGTCGCCCCAATAGTCGCGGACCATCGACATGTCCAGATACCAGCTGGCAATTTTCGACTGGCGTCGCTCGATGATTTCGATCGCCCGTGGGCTGAATGTGACCGGCGCCAGCCCTGGAGGACAACTCAAGCATTTCTGTGTTCCGCTGTACACAGCATCCAGCCCCCAGCGATCGACCTCAACCGGCGCACCAGCGAGCGAGGTGACGCAATCCACCAACAAGAGTGCATCGCTGGCGTGGACGACTTTGGCTATCTCCTCTAAGGGCTGCCAGGCTCCGGTTGACGTTTCGGCGTGTACGATGCCTACGACTTTTGGTTGTACGCGTTGCAGCGCCTCGGCGATTTCCTCGGGCGAGAAGATTTCGCCAAAACCCCGTTCGAGGGTAGTCACCTGCGCGCCGGCGCGGGTGGCAACATCGCTCATGCGGCCACCGAACACGCCGTTGACACAAACGAGCATCCGGTCGCCGGGTTCGATCAGATTGACGACGCATGCTTCCATGCCCGAACTCCCCGTACCGCTTACCGCGAGCGTCAGCTCGTTGGTGGTTTGAAAGAGCTCGCGGAGCATCGATTGCAGCTCGTCCATTACCTGTAGGAAATAAGGATCTAGGTGCCCAATCGTGGGTTTTGCGAGCGCCGCCAACACACGTGGGGGCGTGTCGCTCGGGCCCGGACCCAGCAGGATCCGCTGGGGGGTATTGATTGGAGCAGGGATTGAATAGGCCATGGGTTCCTCTTTTCAATGGGGTAATGTGACTTAGATTGCCGTTAGTGGCTGCCAGTATGATTGGGCTCTAGCATACTGAAGTTCTCAAGCAGTCAGCACCGAGAATTTGTAGCTTGGGTTAGCTCTGCTTTGGGGTAGGTTGTGCGATGCGCCGGGTCAGTGTCGGCAGCATACAATCTGCTGCGGACGTGGTTCGAGCATGCCTAAACGAGGGCGATAGGAAGCATGGATTTGCTCGGGTTGCACCACGTCATTAAATACAATGGTGATATTACCGTTGGGCAGATGATGGTCCGTGCCTTATTCATTTATCAGTATTATTAATTAAATGCGCAGCCCCCCTCAGCGCCATTATTTGTAAGTTCTCAATAACCCCGGGCACAGCGACGCTCAGTCGCTGAGTTCCACCGCACACAGGCTGCGCCGAAAGGAGCGGGGGTGGGTTCAGGCGCGGGCTGCGGGCCACAGTGACGATAGCGCCAGCCGTTACCATCGCCCCATTCTGCGCTTCTTTGCCCGGGGTTATTGAGAACTTACCATTATTTTCGATAATATCATAATTTATAAGGTTTTGTTTCCAGAATGACTGGTCTATAACAGTAACCGCTTGTCTCGGCTGGGCTGTGCCAAGCTCGATGCAGTGCGTCACTTTACAGAAGGGTTGTGCAGCCATTTTCAGTTCAATACATGCTGTCGGTGCACGGTTGTTCAATAGGTTATTTCATCCATAGACTTAGAACTCGCGCACAGACAAGGTTTGGACATTCGATCATATTTTAGACATGCGGTCTGGACAGGGTCCGCACCTTGGGCGATGATCAATTGTGATCAAGTAGACAGATGCGGAGATTCGGTGTACGGGATTATTCGCGATTTATTGTTTCTTATGGAGCCGGAGCGGGCTCACAGCACCACCCTGCGGTTGCTTTCGGCAACCGCGCCACTCGGATTGGGTTGTTTGGTAGGTGCGCGTGGGACGCCGGCGCTGCCCTGCAAGGTCATGGGGATTGAGTTTCCTAATCCGGTCGGCCTTGCCGCCGGTATGGACAAGAACGCCGACTACATCACGGCGCTGAGCCGGTTAGGATTTGGATTTATCGAGGTCGGCACGGTGACTCCTCGGCCGCAGCCGGGTAACACTCCGCCTCGGGTATTCCGCATCCCGCAGCGCCAAGCACTTATCAACCGGTTAGGTTTCAATAACAAAGGCGTCGATCACCTTGTCCGCCAGGTGCGGCGATCCGGCTATCGTGGCGTGTTGGGGATCAACATCGGTAAGAACACCGACACTCCTGTGGAGCGAGCTGTCGATGACTATGTCATTGCGTTGCGCAAGGTCTATGCTTACGCGAGCTACGTGGTTGTCAACATCTCCTCGCCGAATACACCCCGACTGCGGACGCTGCAACACGGTCTATTGCTTGACGAGTTGCTTTCTACCCTGAAAGCGGAGCAGCGCCATTTGTCGGTGCTCAATGGCCGTTACGTTCCCTTAGTAATCAAGGTAGCGCCGGATCTCGATAATGAGGCGATCGATGTCCTTGCACAACAGCTGCAAGAGCACGCAGTGGATGGTGTTGCGGCCACCAACTCGACTTTGTCGCGTGAGGGTGTCGAGGGGCTGCGTTATATGACCGAGGGTGGCGGCTTGAGCGGGGCGCCTTTGCTCGAGCGCTCAACCCGGGTTTTGCAGCGCTTGCATGCCGTGCTCGAGGATCGCATACCCCTGATCGGGGTGGGCGGCATCGTTTATGGTGCGGATGCGGTGCAGAAGATGAAAGCCGGGGCCGATCTGGTGCAGATCTACACAGGGCTTGTTTACCGCGGCCCGGAGCTCATTTGGGAGATTGTGCAAGCGCTGGCCGAACAATGCGCCGATCAAGCATCACTGGCAGAAGAGATCTAGCGGTAAACCAATAGGCTGGGCGTCCTTGAGCCAGCGAGTGGGTAAGACAAGCCATCTCGAATGCCTCATTTAGTTGACGCAATCCGCTGTTCGCTCGGCTTTTCAGGTGTCCTTCAGCGCCTCGCAGCGCTCGCAGCGAGAGAGCTGGATGAAACCGTTGCCGGGAATGTTCAGTAGCTCACCGTGAATCTGGCTTCCGCACGGGCAGGGTTGCGGAAATCCGCTGGTGCAACGTCTGCAATAGCGATCATCGGCGTCATGCTGCTGCCAATCGGCCCGTGGGATATTATTCTCCATCTCGGCTCCTTTATCGTTTTAAAAGCGCCTCCGCGCAGCGCGCTTAGGGTGTTTTGGTCAACTGAGCACGGTTGAGGGCCCGCCCGCGTTTCAATCAGTGCCTTGTAATTCCTTGGGTAGCTAAAGACAATGAACGACTGCTAGATGATAAACGTCCGTTACCCCGGCATCAGATCTGCGGTTTGCAGCGGGTTGCTTCGGAGAGGTGGCTGAGTGGACGAAAGCACCCGACTTGAAATCGGGCGAGCCCACGGGCTCCAAGGGTTCGAATCCCTTCCTCTCCGCCAATTCGACAGGACAGTCGACATATGCCCCAGCATAGACGCCGAGTCTCGCTTAAAGATGGAACAATGGATTACCAGATACCACGGGTCGAGGAGTTCAATTGAAGCTCAGCGAACAACTTCTGCAAGGCCGCGGGCTCGGCGGGCTTGACGAAGTGGTGATTGAATCCGGCTTCTTTCGTCTGCTGCTTGTCCTCGTCCTGCCCCCAGCCCGTCAGGGCCACGAGCGTCATATCCTTGCCCCAAGCCTGTTCTCGGATATGTCGTGCGGCCTCATAGCCGCTCATTTCCGGCATTCTAAGGTCCATCAGCACCACGTCGGGGCGGAACACTTCCGCTGCTTCAACGCCCTGCGGGCCGCCGTAGGCGGTGCGGACCTCGTTGCCGAGCGCCTTGACGACCATGCCCAGCATTTCCGCCGCATCCTTGTTGTCGTCTACCACCAGAACGCGGAGCTTGGAAGAAGTCCAAAGTCCAGAGTCCAGAGCCAGAAGCGCTTCCGTTTCTGGACTCTGGACTCTTAGCTCTCGACCCTTCAGCGGCAGCCGCACCTCGAACGCGCTTCCCCGACCCGAGCCCTCGCTGCGGGCGTCAATCCGGCCGCCGTGCATCTCGACCAGTTGCTTCACCAGCGTCAGGCCGATGCCGAGACCCGTGTAGCCCTGTTCCAACGGACGGTCGACCTGAGTAAACATCTCGAAGATGCTGGTCTGCATGTCGGCGGGGATGCCGATGCCATTGTCCCTAATCGTCACCACGACGTCGCTTCCCTGCCGCTCGGCGGAGAGCCAGATATGCCCTCCTTCGGGTGTGTACTTGGCGGAGTTATTGAGCAGGTTCGAGAACACCTGAGCCAGGCGGTTCGGGTCGGCGTCCAAATGGATCGGCTGCGGAGGCACCGCAACCGTCAGTTGGTGGTCTGCCTCGTCAATGAATGGGCGGGCCATTTCCACGGCATTCTGCACCACGTTGGCCACCGCCACCCGGCAGATCCGCAGTTGCAGCTTGCCCCGCGTAATGCGGGATACGTCCAAAAGGTCATCAATGAGCCGCACCATCTGCAGGACCTGCCGCTCCATCATGCCACGGATTTCTTCCATCTTCGCCGGACTATCCGCCGCCATCTTCATGAGCTCCAGACCCATTCGGATGGGGGCGAGCGGGTTGCGGAGTTCGTGACCCAACGTCGCCAGGAACTCTGACTTGCGGCGGTTGGCCTCGGACAAGTCGGCAGCGGTCTTTCGCAGTTCGTCCTCCAGCCGTTTCTGCTCCGTCTGGTCCCGCATGACCTTCATAAAATTGACCAGCTTTCCCGCCTTATCGTGCAGGGCCGCGGTGGTCCCCGTGGCGAAGAACCGGCTGCCGTCCTTTCGCCGCATCCATCGGTCACTGCCGGCCTTGCCGGTCGCCGCGGCCTGTTCCAGTTCCCGCAGCGGCACGCCGCTCTCAACGTCTTCGGGCGTGAAGATGGTCGGCACGATGTCTTGGCCGAGAAAATCGGCTTCCTCAAAGCCCAGCACCCGTCTGACGCCCTCGTTCCAACTCGTCGCCCGGCCCTCGGCGTCGGTCATGAAGATGGCGTAGTCTTTGACCTGCTCGACCAGCGTTCGGAATCGCCGTTCGTTCTCCTGCAGGGCCGCTTCCGCTTTCCGGCGCTCGGTGATATCTCGGAACACCAGCACGCAGCCAAGAACTTGGCCTTGGTCATCCCTGATCGGGGCGGCGCTGTCGTCAATAGGCCGCTCTGTGCCGTCCTTTCTGACGAGGACGGTATGGTTCGCCAGCCCGACGATGACGCCCTCCCGCAGCGTCCTCGTCGCCGGGTTATCGACCGTCCGGCGTGTCTGCTCGTTCACGATGCGAAATACAGCGTCGAGGGGCCGGCCCGCTGCCTCAGCGCTCGCCCAGCCCGTCAGGGACTCGGCCATGGCGTTCAGGCTGGTGATGCGGCCTTCGGTGTCCGTCGTGATGACGGCATCGCCGATGCTGGTGAGCGTCACAGTGAGCAAATCCCGCTCTTCCTGAAGCGCCTGCTCCGCTAGCTTACGCTGGGTGAGCTCTTGATCGACAGCGTGGAGCGCCTGCTGGAGTTCACGCCGAGTGGCGTCGAGCGCCCCGGCCAGCGCTTCGGCTTCGGCGGCCGCTCTGCGTGCCGCTCTCGAGTGTCCCGCCGCTACTAAGACAGCCCCCTGACCCTGAAGGGCCGCACCCAGTAGCGGAAGGAGCAGGCGCACTTCGACAACGGCCTCCGGACAAGGCTTCCCACCGATGAGCACCAACACCGTTTCTTCGTCCGTGGCGACGCCCACGGCCTCTTGTCTGGTCTGTGGGTCGGGAAACGGAAGCTCCGCGGCGTGAACGCCGGCCGCAACAGACTCTGTAAGAAACTCCCGCCAGACACGGCCCTCCGGAAGTGTTTGCGGGAAACCCGGAGCCGGAAGCAGAACGCCGATTTCCGGATCTTTGATAAACACAACGAGATCATGCACGCCGAGACATTTCGCCAGACTCTTCGCCGAACTCGGTCGGCGGGCGACGTTTGCCATCTCCGCTAACAAGGACAACATCAGGGCACTGTGTTCCTCATTCCGGAATGACGCACACGACGGCGGTACAATTGTGGAAACCGCTAAACTGGGTCTCTGTACGAGCAATCTGGCCGTAGGTATTGCAGCCGGCGTAGCCAGCCTCTCCCAGCGCCGTCTGCACGGCGTGGAGCTCGATACCGAACTCTTTTCCCATCCTGAGCCGCGTGGCGGCACAATCGAAAAAGAGGGCCATCCCCGGCCGTTCGCCTTGGAGCTGCCTGAGCGCGTCCTCGGTCGCCGCGGCCGCCGCCTGTGCCGCGGATGCGCTCCCCGTGCCCATAATGCACACTATAGCTCCGGTCGGAATCTCCGCCGCGCAGGAAATCGAACCATCCGGGTTTACCGCCAACGGGACGCGGAGCTTGTAGCCCTTCCCGGTGTCGATGCCGAGGACGTTGTGCAGAAAGAACGGCAGCGGGTCGACGGCATCGAACACCTGCCCTGTGGCCACCGCATGCTCCTGGAACACCTCCACGGCCCGCATGGCATTCAGACCAACCAGCCGCAGGCCCGCGGCCTCGGTAACCCGCAGGGGAGGCCCGGCTGGTTGCCACCCGTGGCCAAGACCGATGCCCAAGGGCTTGTTTGACAAAATCTCTAAGGCGACCACCGCATCCGAAACCGCTTCGGTACCATAAAAAACATGGGTCTGCCGGAATTGCCCGTCATCCCCAGCGCCGCCTCCGAAAAACCGGTACGTTCCACCCGTTGCCAAGATCAGCTGCCAGACCAGATCCTCGGCGTAGCCTGCCAGCGCGTCAATCAAAACCAGCGCGGAACGGTACCGATACTCAGGCGACGACGGACCATGAAAGGAGGATACCACGGCCTTCGCCGCGGCGATGGGGTTGGCACGCAGCCCCCGGCCCAGACCGGCTGCGAACCGCGTCTCGGAGGACCTCACCGCCACTGCGGACGCCGATCCTTCGCAGTGAGTGCCGGTGGCGAACTCGCCCGCCGACGAGCACCCGATCAGGATCTTCGGGCGACAGGCCGACTCGATGGTTTGCAGCAACTTCGGGTATTCGTATTTCGAGGAAGCGAACAGGAGGAGGGCGTCGGGCGGCTCCCCGTTGAAGGCCGTTGAAATCTGGGAGCCGAGAAACGCCCCCGCGTCTTCGGCGTGGTGTAATTCCGTATGGGCAACATAGGAATAAGTCATGTTCATCCGATCCTTTCGGCGTTGCGCGTTCCGCTTGATCGAATCAGATACCACCCGCAAAGCAGGTGGTTTGATGAAGGCCCCCAGAGGGGGCGTGTGCTCCAATGAAAGGGCCTAAAGGCCCTCCAGCCGCAGCTCCTCTTGCCGCTTCTCCTCGGCTTCATGGTTGCGGGTGTATCCCCTGATCACCTGCTCGTCCAGTCCCACCGTGCTTACACAATAGCCGCGCGCCTAAAAGTGCATTTCCGTGAACCCTTTCGCCGCCCCAGATACATGCGGTGGATCCGAATCGCGGATTTGCCCTTCAAAAATCCCACCGTGTTCGCCACATTGTACTCCAGCGAAATGCTCAGAGACGGATGAATGTGATCCACCATCGCACGGCCCTCGATCAGCTCCACTCCTTGCCGCTCGCAGAGCTCCCGGAACACCCGTCCAATCTCCCGGTGCAGACTCCCGTAGAGCGCCTTCCTACGGTATTCCGGCACAAACACCACATGGTATTTGCACTAGCATCTCACGTGGGACTGGCTCGTCCATGTCTTGGCCCCGATTTCAACAAGACAGGCCCAAAGGCGTTTTGTGTGAGTGCTCATTAGCATAAAAGCGTCGGCTCCAGAGGCTCGTTTGGCAACGGGAAGTGCAGGTTCTCCGTCAACTCTGCGAGCTTCTTTCGTGCCGCCTTCGCCCAGCCTTGCCACTTCGGCACCTGCACGGCTTTGCCATTAACGTAGACGTCGGCCAGCGTGGCAGGATCGCCGCCCTCCGGCGAAATCAGCACCCAGTGCGGCCGGACCTCGTTATATCGGTGCCGATATACTTACAACGATTTCCTCGCCTCCGCCGGCGAGGCATACAGCTTCCAGTACACTTCCGCCGTCTTCAGCGTCTGATGGAAGCGCTCGAGCAGCCCGAGCTGCGTCGGCGTCCGGTACTGGATCCGCACATGCGCGTATTCGCCGTCGATGTGGCGGCGGAAAGAGCGGCCAGTGTCAACGGACAGGAAGAATTGACCCACCCTGCGGACAATATTCCTGCCCCACCTACGGATGTTGCTCTGTGGTGATGCTGGTCTTTCTCCCCGCGGTTAGGCCGCTCTGGCGATGGTAGGTTGTCTACAGGTGGAGAAATTAGGGGAGCAGACGGACCAATTTCTGCTTGACCGTCTCTTGCACTTGCGGCTTGCCGCAGCGCTGCGATGGTGCGGGTGTAACCGCTGCTGCCGTCTCGTTCTCTGCCAGCCGCACCACTATGCAGCCGGCGCGGCAGGTAGCGCCCCGTGCTTCCTCCGCAGCGTTAACAAGCCGCGGCCGTAGTGCTCGACGGTAAGATGCCGCCAAGCCCGGCTGCGGTTACTCGGTAACCTGGACCTCGGCCGTACGCGGCGCCGCCATAATACTTGGCCTTACCCTCGAGTTCGGCCACCGTATTCCGCTCGGCCTTCATGATCAGCCACCCCACCATGTTGCCCTGACTCACGCCGTGGTGCCTCGCCAGCCACTCGCGTTTGCCGTCATTCAGGTGGCGTTGACGGAATCACCGCTGTTTTTCCGCGCTTGTCATGGTCATGGTGCGCCTCTATTGGTGACTGTCACGTTTTACACCAGCAGCCCAGCATGCTGCTCGATCAGATCAACGGTCTGCCTACTGCAGCGATGCCGTTCACGCTCACCGTGGGGAGCGCCTGCCAGGCTATTGCCTCGTTAGCCGGTAATGCCCCCAGCGGGACCATTGCGCGCCACAGCTGCCGAGAACGGCGATAGGCGAGCGTCGACAGCAGCCCCCACGGGCTCGGTTTGGTCGCGAGCTAGTGGCTACCACGAGGTCAGGGAGAGGCAGGCGGCGCAAAGGCTCTGCTGCCGCGCCCTTGCGTCGCTCAGCCGTGCTTCTCCGTTTCGTCGTTTTTGGCCCGCCATTCGTTGTTATAACCCAGTTCCTTGGCGGTGCGGCAAGATGCCTAATCTCTGTGAACTGGGCGGGCTATGCGTGGCCATCGAGGATGCCGGGTTTTGAGCCACGAGCGTGCGGAGCAGATGTTGGAGCGATCGGGTTGGATGTTTCAGCCCTCTTCCTCATTTATACCGCAACCACTGTATCAGTGGCGCCACGGTAAGCCCTTGGATCAGCACCGAGAACACGACGATGACGTAGGTCATGGTCACGATCACCTCGCGTTCGGAGCTGCTCGGGAGTGACAGCGCGAGCGCGACGGAGATACCACCACGCAGCCCGCCCCAAGTAAGGAGCCGGACGACACCGCGCTTGAAATCCCGTATAGGAGCGAGCGCATGTACGACACCGCCGACGGCCAGAAAGCGCGCGAGCAATACCAGCGGAATGGCCAGCAAGCCCAGCATCACCGACTGCCGATTGAACGAGATGACCAGCACCTCCAGACCGATGAGTAAAAAAAGTATGATGTTGAGCAGTTTATCGACTAATTCCCAGAATGTATCCAGGTGAATGCGGGTCGTCTCCGACATGGCAAATCGCCGACCGTGGTTGCCGAGCAATAAGCCGGCAACCACCATCGCGAGCGGTCCGGAGAAGTGCAACCGTAATGCGAGTGCATAACCGCCGGTCACCAAGGCCAAGGTAATCAGGATCTCGACAATATACTCGTCGAGTGAACGCAGCAGCCAATATCCTATCGCACCGAGTACAAACCCGAGGGCAACACCGCCGAAGACTTCCTCGATGAAGAGAATCGCCACGTCCGTAGCCCCGTCGGCTTCCCCGGAAGCGATCCCGGCGATACCGAGGAAGACTACTATGGCGAAGCCATCGTTGAAGAGAGACTCCCCGGCGATTTTAGCCTGGAGCGCACCTGGCAGCCCAAGCTTCTGGACAATACCGAGCACGGCGACCGGATCGGTCGGTGCAATCACCGCTCCGAAGAGCAGACAGTAGATGAACGAGAGCTCCAGATCGAGCAGCCTTTGTACCATGTAAATCGCCGTGCCGATCAGCGCGGTGCATACCAATACGCCCACGGTGGCGAGCAGGCCGATTATGCGCCACTGTCGTCCGAGCTCATCCAGCGGCACGTGCAACGCGCCGGCGAAAAGCAGCATTGCGAGCATGGCATCGAGCAGCGTGCGATCGAAATCCACGGCCGCCACGGCTTGTTCGGCCCATTCGGTCAGCCCGGGCAGTCCCAGTGACTGTGCCACCACAAGTGCCAGCGAGAAGACTAGTGCGGTGGCCATTACGCCAATGGTCGTGGGTAAGTGCAGAAGCCGTGCGTTGAAGTAGGCGAAGGCTGCAGACAGACCGAGCAGTAGAGCGATCAACTCGAATAAGTTCATGCTGTTTTCTCGGGCAGTGGCTTTGGCATCTGAACGCGCTTTGCCGTTAGCCTATGCGGCACGCCAAGCTGACACAACTTTGGCTGAGTACGCGCTTTCGCTACGGGCAAGAGAACTGGGGTTGAACGCTTTAGGGGGATAGCCCGGTGGTGCCGCGCTGATCATCTGGTATCCAAATGATAGTTCAGTGGAGCTATCAGCCAGGAAGTCGTCGCAAATGGGCCTTCGATCTGAGCATCGCGCATGCCCGCGGCTTTGAATGGCTCGCCCGATTTATAGAATAGAACTTATTTGCCCGATTGTAATGGGCTGCCAGCTCCATAGCTTGCTGTGAGGGTGCTAGGGAGGTCTTCGTCATCCCCCTAGCACCCGAGGTCATCGCGTTACATGTGTGCAGCTACGTTTAGCTGGATACCTCGTCAAAAAATTACCTGCAATAATAGATAACCACTTTCCAAACTTAGAACAGGCTCAGCACTCATTGGTCAACGTCCATTTTGTCTTTTGCCTGATCGGTGGTTTGCTCGATTTCATCCCCAGTGTTATCCAATGTATCACCGACGTTGTCTAGAGTGTTGGAAGTGGCTCGTTTAGTGCTTTCCCAAGCGCTCGCAGCACCTTTTTTGGTACTCTCCCAAGCTTCGAGGACCGCGCCTTTGGTTTGAACCCACCAGTCGTTGGTGTACTCCGGCTGTTGTTCGATCTCTTCTTTGGTCATGTCAACGTGGACGATATACTCTAACTCTTCGAGGTTATCGCCATTGCGGGTTTCGAGGGTGAATTTGCCCGCGTCGATTACGTATTCCTTGCCACTCATGTCGAGCAGACCGCCCGTTTCGACTACTAGTGCGCGAACATGCATTGCATCGTCGAGCAGGATGTCTTCGACTTCACCAATTTTTTTGTCCGGATTGCTTTTGCTAAAGACGTCGGCGTCACTGAGCTCATCAGCAGAATAGAGTCCCTGGGGCTCAGCCATAGCGTTACTGTTGATAACGAACCCACTGGCAATGAATGCGGCGAGCAGAGTTTTGTTGAGCGATTTGCGCTGAATCATGCTTCACTCCTTATGAGTTTTTCATTCCGAAGCGGATGTGCCTATGCGGCATTTTTAGTGTTGAGGGCTCCCGATTAAGACTTCAACCCGATTTTGACACTCCCACGTACGGATTTTCATGGGCTGCGCGCTGACGCGAGAAATTTCAAGGCGTTCGGTGGCTCACCAGGGCTTGCGAGACGCGAAATGCCACCTACATGTACTGGTATGAGACCCTAATACTGCTACCTTAACGAATTCGTTGGCCGACGGATGGCTTGGCACGCCGCATGGCGGGGCCTGGTGAGCAAGGGATAGGGCTTAGGGCGTCGTTTGACTGCACGGGGTTGTGGCAGGCGTTTTTGCCGGCCTATTGGGGACAACGCCATCGCCTGCAGCAATGCGGTGGCAAAAGCTTGCAGTGCCTTTCCAGACAGTAGCAACAGCTGGGAGGCGGCGTTGTTGAGCAATTGTAGCGCCGATTTGAAGCTGAGTTGGCGCGGGATTTTCTCGAAGCACTGCGCGGCTCGGTTCAAGTTGGCGCGCACGAGATTGTAGGCCAACAAATGAGCCGCGATCTCTTTTCTGACCCGCTCTGGGCTCTTGCAGCGCAGCCGCTCCATGGCCATATCGGTTTTGATGCTGCGCAGATCCAACTCGATCGTCCAGCGTGAGCGGTAGTGCTCGGCCAGGGCGCGGCGGGGGTAGCGTTTGGGGTTCGATAGGGTGGTGACGTAGACGATGCCGTTGACTGCCAGCTCGCGAATGGTCAGCGTCGGCGGCAGCTTGAGGTAGTCTTGTGCGCTCATCCACACGGGCTTGCGGGGCGGCTTGGCCCATTTAATGAGATGATCCTTGGCGCCGAGTCGCTCGCCGCGGTGCCAATGCGGCTTTCGCTGGGCATGCTTTTGAAAGAGCCCCTGCACCCCGTGGTGGACCAGCAACGCCATGATCGCGTAGGTGCAGTAGTAGCGGTCGGCGAGTAGCAGGTCGCCCGGCTGCAGGGTGTGCAGGAGGGTGCTGAACAAAGAGCTCTCTCCGCTGCCCTTGCCTGATAAGGGCCGAGGGCATAATCGAGCACAGCACCCGCGCCGAGCGAAATCAGGGCCACGATGCGCACGATGGGAAACCCGAGGCCGGGTTGTTGGTTGCCCTGTTGGGGGAACTCACGCTGATTATCGAGCGTATCGGGCATCAGTGCGGTAGTGCCATCGGCGAGCACCACGCGATGGCCACGCCAACCCCAGGCTGAAGGCGCGCGTTGGTGCAGCGTCTGTCCGCTCTCCCGGACCGCGTTCTCCAAGGGCGCACGGGGCAGGCGTTGGCGGGCTTTGCAATACGGCCCGGTGTTGATGGAATTGGCGCTTTGGCCGCTTTGCAGCCGCTCGGACAGCACCCGCGCCACCGCGTGTTTGCACGAACCGTCCTGACTGAGCACCTGGAAGAGGAAGGCTTTCAATACCACCAAGGGGGTGAATATCCGATCACGCCCGCCGCACGCGCGTTCGGCGAACTGGCTCAACACACGGGTGGATAAAACATCGAAAAACGGCAGTCCGCGCACTTGTAGGAAGGACCTCTTCAAGCGCTGGATTTGCCATGAGCGGGCGCAGCGAATAGAGTTTTTCATGGCTAGGCTCTCGGGATCGGATGGGAGGGTTTTCTCACAATCAATTCTATCCGAAATGCTCCGAGAGCCTAGCCTTTAATAATCACACAACTTCATGATCAATATACAATTGTGGTCGTTAAGGTAGCAGTATTAGTATGAGACCCGTCAAAAACACGTCGAGGACTCGACACTCACGCAACTCCAGCGGGTCGAGGAGGTCTGGCGGGCGCTTAAAAGCGGCCCGCTGATTCGCCTGATCCGTCAGTGGGCGGTCCACCGCATCCACACTCATGCGGCGCAGACGGTGCTGGCGCTGCTGCTCGAGCGCACCGCGAAGCTCGGCTGCACCAGCGGAGCCCGATGGGTTGAAGCTGCGCCTGAAAGCCGGGCGCAGCGTAATTCTTCGCCAATGCGATATTAGGGGGTGGTAAGTGACGGTGACGATCGGGTAGCTGACAGCAGTTATCCTCGGCCGCGCATCGCGCCCATAATTAAACTGATCACTAGCAGGATGAGGAAAACGAAGAAAAGTATTTGGGCGATTCCGGTGGCGGCGCCAGCTATGCCGCTAAAGCCGAGTACACCGGCGATAATTGCTACGACGAGAAATATGAGGGCCCAGCGCAGCATATAACCTCCTGCGTTAATGCATTGCCACCCCCCTTAGTTTTGATTTAAGGCGTTGCTGTGGAAAAAAGCAAGCTTTTTTCGAGAGTTTCGAGGGTGTGAGGTCAGCGCCCCAAGAGCTCCCCTATCGGTTGCAGCCGCTCGATCCGGTCGCATACGATTTTTACGCTTGCGGCTAGAGGCACCGCGATCAAGATGCCGATGATGCCCCACATCCAACCCCAAAGAGTGATAGATAAAAATATCACCACGGGGCTTAGATTCAAGCGGTGCCCAGCCAAAATGGGCGTTATCAGCTGCCCTTCCAGAGCGTTGAGTGCAAGCACCAACGCTGGAGCCAGCAGCATTTGAGAAACATCATCGAGACTGAGCAGAGCGACGACGAGCAATATCATGCTGCTGATGAGCGGCCCGATATAAGGTGCGAAATTGAGCAATCCGACCATGACGCCGAATAGCAAAGGGTTGGGCATACCGAGCGCGTAAAGTGCCGCGGCGGCAACCGCACCGAGGCAGATGTTGATCAGCGTGATCGTGCCCAGGAAAATGGCGATGCTGCGCTGGATGTGCTGAATGGTCTCCACAGCGTTGCGTTTGTCCTCGAACCGCGGCAAGATGCGTACGAGCTTTCTAAGGAAGCTGTCCCCGGAGGCTAGCAGGAAGTACAGCAAGATGACGCTCACGCCTAAGCCGTAGACGACGGCCCACGTGCCGGTTAGCAGCCACTGGATGGGGTTCCATCGAATCGATGTCATGCTATCGACTTTATCGTCATTGTTCCCCGGTACCGCCTCTTCGATCTCTTGTTTGGCTCGCTTGAGCTTATCCATTGGCCCCATCAAACCATACAATTTGTGGTCGATCTCACGCAGCGCCTGCGGCGCCTTCTGGATCCACTGGGAGGCCGGCACGGACAGCCCGTATACAGCCCCGAAGCCAAGTGCGAGAAGGCTCGCCAGCACGAGGGCGGCGCTGATCGGTGGCGGGATTTTGATTTTCTTTAGCCCACGGATAAGCGGTGCGAACATCATGCTGATCAAAAAAGCCACCGTGAGCGGCATGAACAGCGGTGCGGCCAGATACAGCGTATACATGACCATCAGCACGAAAATGCCGGTCAGTGCCACCGAACGGATGTTGATGGGCCCGCTGATCCACGGCTGCTCGACTGAGTCCGCCGGCTTTGCTGGATCGGTCTGAGGTGTCGATGCCATAGTCAGCAAACTCCTTTAGCCGTGACAACAATAGTTGTGTGACTCTTGTGAGACAGTCAGAGTGGGGCGACTGTTCAGCCGGACCCGTTGTCGACGGCAAACGAAGTCTCACTGTTGCCTGGCAAGGGCGGACAGCCGTAGTTGTTTTACCCAGGCGAGTCCATGCCCGCTAGATACAACCACGTTTCCACCACGGAGTCCGGGTTGAGCGAGACGCTCTCGATGCCTTCCTCCATGAGCCAACGCGCCAAATCCGGGTGGTCCGAGGGTCCTTGGCCGCAAATGCCGATGTATTTGCCGGCGTCTCGCGCGGCCTGGATGGCCAGGTGCAGCAGGGCTTTGACCGCCGGGTCGCGCTCGTCGAAAATATGTGCCACCAGGCCGGAGTCGCGGTCAAGCCCCAGGGTGAGCTGGGTGAGGTCGTTGGAGCCGATGGAAAAGCCGTCGAAAAGCTGCAGAAACTCCTCGGCTAATAGCGCGTTGGATGGCAGTTCGCACATCATGATGAGCTTGAGCCCTCGTTCGCCTTGCTTGAGGCCGTTTGCGGCGAGCAGCTCGATGACCGTGCGGGCTTCATCCAAGGTGCGTACGAAAGGGATCATGATCCAGACGTTGGTCAGCCCCATCGCGTCGCGCACTTTGCTAAGTGCGCGGCATTCGAGTTTGAAGCACTCGGCGAACTCGGCTGAGATGTAGCGTGCGGCCCCGCGCAGCCCGAGCATGGGGTTCTCCTCGTCGGGCTCGTATTGTGTGCCGCCGATCAGATTCGCATACTCATTGCTTTTGAAATCCGAAGTGCGAACGATTACCGGTTTGGGTGCAAAGGCGGCCGCGAGCATCGAAATGCCTTCGGCCAGTCTGTCCACATAGAAGGCGAGCGGGTCGGAGTAACCGGCGATCTGGCCGCGAATGGTAGTCTTCAGATCGTCGGGCTGACGGTCGAACTCGAGTAGGGCCCGCGGGTGGATGCCGATCATTCGGTTGATGATGAACTCCAGCCGAGCCAATCCAACACCGGCATTCGGTAGCTGAGCGAAATCGAACGCACGGTCCGGATTACCTACGTTGAGCATGATTTTGAAGGGCAGTTCGGGCATGTGCTCGAGGCTGATTTTGCGCACCTCGAAATCCTGCCGCCCTTCATAGATGTTGCCGATGTCGCCCTCGGCGCAGGAGACGGTAACCTCAAGGCCGTCACCAATGGTCTCGGTCGCATCGCCGGTGCCTACCACCGCCGGAATGCCGAGCTCGCGGGCGATGATCGCTGCATGGCAGGTACGACCACCGCGGTTGGTGACGATGGCGGCGGCCCGCTTCATGATGGGTTCCCAGTCAGGATCGGTCATATCGGTTATGAGTACATCGCCCGGTTGGACCCGATGCATGTTTTTGATGTCGTCGATGACTCGGGAGCGACCCGCGCCAATACGTTGGCCGATGGCGCGCCCGGAGTTCAGGATTCGGCCGCGTTGCTTGAGATAGTAGCGCTCCAGCACCTGCGCGTTAT
The DNA here is from genome assembly GCF_000153205.1 of Nitrococcus mobilis Nb-231. Classification (GTDB taxonomy): domain Bacteria; phylum Pseudomonadota; class Gammaproteobacteria; order Nitrococcales; family Nitrococcaceae; genus Nitrococcus; species Nitrococcus mobilis. Next base: position 1,460,945 of record NZ_CH672427.1, on the reverse strand, counting down.
CCCGGCTCTTCACCGTCTCAGGGCGGGCCTGGAGGATGTAGAGCTCTCCCGATTCGCCATCCTTGCCCCACTCGATGTCCATTGGCTGGCCATAGTGGCGCTCGATGATGAGCGCCTGTTGCGCCAAGCGCTCGATCTCGGCATCGGTGAGGGAGAACTGCAGCCGCTCGGCCGGTGCCACCTCGACGGTCTGCACCGTTTTGTCGGATTCACCGGCGGGGTTATAGATCATCTTGATTGCTTTCTCGCCCAGGCTGCGCCGTAGGATCGCTGTTCGCCCGGCTTCCAGCGCCGGTTTGTATACGTAGAACTCGTCCGGATTGACTGCGCCCTGGACGACTGTCTCACCCAGGCCATAAGCGGAGGTGATGAATACCACGTCGCGGAAGCCTGACTCTGTATCCATCGTGAACATCACACCCGATGCACCCCGATCGCTGCGCACCATCTGCTGCACACCCGCCGACAACGCCACTTGGGCATGCTCGAAACCGTGATGGACGCGGTAGGCAATCGCTCGGTCGTTGTACAGTGAGGCGAAAACGGCTTTGATCGATCGCAGCACATTGTCCAGTCCGCGGACATTGAGAATGGTTTCCTGCTGTCCCGCGAAGGAGGCATCGGGCAAGTCCTCGGCGGTAGCGGACGATCGAACGGCGAAAGAAGGCTCGGCGCCAGCTTGCTGTTCGAGCGCGTGGTACGCCTTGGTGATCGCCTCGGTGAGGGCTTGCGTAAAAGGCGCCTCGATGATCATTCGGCGAATTGCCGCGCCGCTGTGCCGGAGTGCCACCACGTCATCGACATCGAGGTCGGAGAGCTCGGCGCTGATCCGTTCGCGCAGGCCAGTCGCGTCCAGAAAGTCCCAGTAAGCGGTGGCTGTCGTTGCAAAACCACCCGGTACCTGCACGCCAGCCCGGTCGAGCTTGCGGATCATCTCACCGAGAGAGGCATTTTTACCGCCTACCTGGGGGATATCTTCTTTACACAGGGACTTAAACCAAACCACGTAGTCTCGCAATGTCCTTGCCTCCCTAGCCAGGGCCGAGTGATCACTTGGCACCAGAGTATTCGCGCCTGAATCCGTACCGTACCTTGCGCATGGCCAGTTCCGAGTCTGCTACGATGCAACTCGCCCTTGCCGCAGTCCACGCTTCAATTTCAGCCGACATGGTATGTGCTTGCATGGTAGGAAAACGAGCTGTCTTCTTTATCTCCGATCGTACCGGCATCACGGTTGAGACTTTAGGGCATAGCCTTTTGACTCAATTTGATCTCGACTTCGAGCAGCGCACGTTACCGTTTACCGACAGCATCGCGCGCGCCTGCGCTGTAGTCCAGCAAATCAACGACACTAACCGGGCCAATAGCGCGCGCTCGATCGTTTTCAGCACAATTATCGACGACGAGATCCGTGCGGTGCTGCATACGGCCGATGCCGTGGTGTTCGATTTTTTCGCAACGTTCATCGGTCCACTGGAGCAGGAACTTATGGTGCGCTCCAGCCATGCCATCGGCCGCTCTCATGGGATGATCAACAGCAAATTGTACGACGTGCGGATCGATGCCATGAATTACGCGCTACACCATGACGACGGCGGCAACACCCATCGCTACGATCAAGCCGACATCATATTGGTTGGTGTGTCGCGTTGCGGTAAGACGCCGACTTGCATCTACCTGGCACTGCAGTACGGTATTTACGCAGCAAACTATCCACTCACGGAGGAGGATTTGCTCGGCGGACGCCTTCCCGCGCCGTTGCGTGCGCATCGGCGTAAGCTCTATGCGTTGACCATTCAAGCTGAAAGACTGGCTCGAATCCGCTCCGAGCGGCGCCCCAACACCCGTTATGCCTCGTTGCGACAGTGCCAGTATGAAGTAAGCCGGGCCAAGGGCCTTATGGAGCGGGTAAAAGTGCCGATGAGCGATACCACCACTATGTCGATAGAGGAGATTGCGAGCACCCTCGTGCACGAGCGCAAGCTGCAGCGGCGGCTCTACTAGAGTTCCCCTGTGCAGCGGCGGTGCTGTGATATGATCCGGTTATGATGTCCGATACCCATGTAAGCACGTTACAGTTAGGCGCGACCCGTAGCTTCGCCGGGTTGATGGAGTTGTACGAGAACAACTACATTTACTTGCGCCGGTTGGTTCCTGATCTCGATCGCTCGCAGGATGCGGCTACCTCCAAGGTGACCGGGGCGGTGGATTTGCATATGGAAGTTCTGGACCGCCACGCCTATACGACCAGCTTACGGCTTACGCATCGCTTCAGCCACGCCGATGAGCCGGAGGTGACTCCGAATCTTATGCTGCGTGTCTATCACGATGCGCGAGTGGCCGAAGTCTTGCCTGAGTCATGGCTGCGCGGCTTTCGCTATTGGTCGTTCCGCGAGCTCCCGCCCGTAGGCGCTTTGGCCTGGCGCTGGGAGGTCAACCGTTTTCTCAACCGCTGGCTGCGTTACTGTTTGGGTGAGGGGCACGCCTTTGCAATTGACTGGGCAGCGCAGCCCGCGCTGCGGCCACAGGCCCGACGCTGGGCCGGCTGATCGGTTTTCGCTGAGTGCTCAGGCTCGGTCGAGAAGCAGCATGAAACTCTCCACCAAAGGGCGATATGCAGTAACGGCCATGCTGGATTTGGCACTGCATGAGAATCGCGGGCCGGTTATCTTGGCGGATATATCCCAAGGCCAAGGCATTTCTTTGTCCTATCTGGAGCAGCTCTTCGCTCGCTTGCGTCGCGCTCGGTTGGTGACCGGCGTTCGTGGCCCCGGTGGGGGTTACCGTCTGGCGAGGCCGGCGCAGGTCATTACGGTAGCGGATGTCATCGTGGCGGTGGACGATAACGGCGATGCGCTCGGCGGCTATGAGGGTAAGCTCAATGGCGCGCACTGCCTCACGCACGACCTTTGGAGTGAGCTTAGTGCTCAGATCTATGACTTCCTGAATGGAATCACGTTGGCGGACCTAGCCAGCGAATCCTCAATCCGCGTTCTGGCTCGTACCGAAACTGCACAGCGGACAAGCGACGTACTGTTTGATCCACAGGAGTGCTGAGCCAGCGCACCTCTTTCCATACTGCGCATAGCAAGCGCTGCTGCGCTGCTTAAAGCATCGGCCGTGTCCCTACGTGGGGCGCGTAACGGCGGGGTGCCGCGCGCCGGGCGTCGTTAATTCCAGCCAGCCGAGCTGTTCCCAATAGACCTTGCAAGCTGGAAGGGGGAGCCCTATTAGCCTATTAAATGTATAGGGACGTCGAACCGAGACGCTCCTATATATCTATTCGCAAATCCGACTACAATCGAAGGTAAGGTCATGCGTACAGAGGACGCGAATAAGAAGTTCCGGCGCTGGCCGCCACGCGTGAAGCGCAGGCGTTCACGTAATACTCCCTCCCACCCCTCTCCTGAAGTGGCCCATACCGGTGTGCCCGAAGCTGAAAGCGTTCCGGCGAATAAAGCCGTACGTATCAGTTATCGCTCGCGCCGCATTCCAAGCCGCGGTAATGGCGATGTGTGAAAAGACGAAGGTGTGGCGGTGAGTCGGCTCTTGACCGCAGCGAAGGGTTGCCGGCGCAGGCCGTCCGAGGTGCCGAGTCGTCCGCGCGGTCCATCCGGCGCCGCGCGGAGTAAGGGGTAAAAGAGCTACGGTAACAGGGCTATCGCGGGACCCAGCCGAGGGCTGCGCCGTGGCGTGATGTGGCTGAGACCGCTGGTTGGGAAGGTTGCCATACGCTTGCGTATGGTCTAGATTGGCTGACATGCAGGGAAACACTAGGCAGCCATTAACAGCCGATGCTTGGGCCGAAGCGGCGCTGGAGATTATTGCCGAGTCCGGTTTCGATACGGTTGCGGTAGAGCCTCTGGCCCGCCGGCTCGGCGTCACCAAAGGAAGTTTTTATTGGCATTTCGCCAACCGACAGGCGTTGGTTCAGGCGGCACTCGAGCAATGGGAGCGTCGCGAGACCGACGAGGTGCTTGCTCGGGCCGCGCAGGAACGGGATCCACGCAAGCGACTGGCGCGTTTGTTTCGTGAGGCGGACGGCAGTCGGCGCGCGGGACGGCTCTATCTAGCGCTTACCGGTGCAATAGAAAACCATCCGATTCAGATCGTGGTGCGGCGCGTGATGGACCATCGAGTCGAGTTTCTGCGCGAGTGTTATGCGGCCATGGGGCTTTCGGCGGGTGAAGCCTGGCAGCGTGCGATATTGGCCTATTCGGTGTTTCTCGGGACTCTACAGCTGCGCCGCGATGCCCCGGAGGTCATTCCCGCCGAAGACGAGTTCCACGAATACATGCATTTCATCGGTGAGATGCTCATTCCAGGATACACTCGGGAGCTCATGCGTGCGGACGGATCCACCAACTCATAGCAGGCGGCGTAGGATAATTTCCGAATTATGGAAGTCTCCTTAATTTAGACAGGACATGGATTCCAGGCGGCTCTGGGATGACGATGCGGAACGCGGTTTTTGGGGATCCTCAGCAGTCGGGTTAGCCGCCGGCGAGAGCCGGGGTGCCGCTTGCCCGGCACCAAGGGAGGAGTGTTATGTACGCTCTGATTGCGACTTTGATCGGAATTGCCGGTGTTTGGGTGCTGGCCTACGCGGGTGTGTCCCGGACAATTTGGACCGCGGCCATCACGGCTTACCTGCTGGCTTTGTTTATCACGGGGGGATTGGGTGCGCTGGGATTGCTCATCGCGGCGGTACTTTTCATTCCAGCGGCGGTGGTGCTCAATGTCGGAAAGATCCGCCGTCAGTTGATCGCACGCCCCGTATTCGATCTGTTCCGTGCGACGCTGCCCGCCCTGAGCGCGACCGAGCAAGAGGCGCTGGAGGCCGGCGACATCTGGTGGGAGGCGGAGCTGTTTCGGGGCCAACCCAACTGGTCCAAGCTGCTCGGTTTTCAAGTGACGCAGTTCACGCCCGAGGAGCAGGCGTTTCTCGACCACCAGGTGGAAATGCTCTGTGAGATGCTCGATCAGGATCGCATCGTGCGCAAGGATCACGATCTACCGCCGCAAGTCTGGGACTATCTGAAGCGGGAAGGTTTTTTCAGCCTGATCATCCCCAAAGAGTACGGTGGCCGTGCGTTCTCCAGCCTGGCGCAGTCCACTGTCGTCACCAAGATCTCAACACGCAGCCTCGATGCGGCGGTGACCGTGATGGTTCCGAATTCGCTCGGACCGGGCGAATTGCTGATGAAGTACGGGACCCAGCCGCAGAAGGATTATTGGCTGCCGAGACTCGCTGATGGCCGCGAGATTCCCTGCTTCGCCTTGACCGGCCCGGATGTGGGCTCGGATGCCGGTTCCATGCCCGACTATGGGATCGTCTGCAAAGGCGAGCGCCGCGGCCAAGAAGTGCTCGGCATCCGTTTGAGTTTCCGCAAGCGCTATATCACCCTGGCTCCGGTTGCCACCGTGCTCGGGTTGGCGTTCAAACTCTACGATCCGCAACGCTTGCTCGGCGATGAGGAGCAGCTTGGGATTACCTGCGCGTTGATTCCGGCAAACCACCCCGGGGTGCGCATCGGCCGGCGCCACTTCCCAATGGGGCTGGCATTCATGAACGGACCGATCGAGGGCGAGGACGTGTTCATTCCCCTCGACTGGATCATCGGCGGTCAGTCTATGGCCGGCAAGGGTTGGCGGATGTTGGTGGAATGCCTTGCGGTGGGACGGGCCATCTCACTGCCGGCGCTGGGCGCGGCGGCGAGCAAGCTCAGCTACCGCATGACCGGCGCTTATGCCCGTATTCGCCAACAGTTCAAGCTGCCGATCGGTGAGTTCGAGGGCGTGCAGGAAGCCATGGCCCGCATCGCCGGGCGCACTTATTTGCTGGAAGCGACCCGCGTGCTGACGGCCAGCGCCGGCGATCTAGGCGTCAAGCCGGCGGTGGTCTCAGCCATAGCCAAATATCACATGACCGAGCACATGCGCCGGAGCGTCAACGATGCCATGGATGTTCACGGCGGGCGAACCATTATTTATGGTCCGCGTAATTACCTGGGCTACGTGTATCAGTCCATCCCTGTGGCCATCACCGTCGAGGGCGCGAATATTCTCACGCGGAGCCTGATAATCTTCGGCCAGGGTGCCATTCGCTGCCATCCGTATGTGCTCGATGAAATGGCCGCCGTGCACGACAGCGACTCGCAGCGGGGCCTGGAGCGATTCGATCGGTTGCTCTCCGCCCATATCACGTATACCAGCAGCCGCGGCGTGCGTGCCTTTACCCATGCCCTGACCCGCGCGCGTCTTGCCGCAGCTCCTGTTGTTGGGCCCACGGCGCGTTATTATCGTGAGCTCACGCGGATGAGCGCTGCCTTGGCGTTCGTTGCCGATGTGACGTTGGGCGTGCTCGGCGGTGAGCTCAAGCGCAAGGAACGCCTCTCTGCGCGCCTGGGCGATGTGCTGAGCAACCTCTATCTCGCCTCGGCGGTGCTCAAATACCATGCCGATGCCGGTCGGCCCGAGCAGGAGCTCGCTTCGGTGCAGTGGGCGCTCGAATTCTGTCTGAGCGCAATTTACGAAGCCTTTGACGGGTTTTTCGACAATTTCCCGGCTATCGGTTTGGGGCGTGTGCTGCGGTTTGTGGTATTCCCACTGGGTCGACCTTACAAAGCGCCGAGCGATCGGATCAGTGCTCGCCTTGCTCGGCAGATGATGGAGGCCGGCGGGGTGCGTGATCGCATCACCCAGCATGTCTATCTAGGCCGTTCCGCCGCTGATCCGGTCGGCCGTATCGAGGCCGCGTTTAATATGCTGTTGCGGGCGGAGAGGCCGTATCAACGTTTCATCAAAGCGCTTGGCAAGGAAGCGATCAAGGGCTACACCTTCGAGGAACAGCTCGCCTCCTGTTTGGAGCATGGGGTGCTCGACCGCGAGCAGGCGGAGTTGGTTCGTGAATACGAGCGGCTGCGCTGGGATGTCATCCAGACCGACGCCTTCGACCCGGCCGAGCTGGCGCCAGAGGAGGAGCGCAAAGCGCTGAGCGCACGCCGGGAGGTTGCATGGGCTCGCCAGGCCGTCGAGTGAGTTCCGTGAGTAGGCCGCTGAGAAGGAGAGCATAAGGATGAGCGAAGTCATTCACGTACGCTGTGCCGCCGTCCTCGGTGCCGGTGTGATGGGGGCGCAGATTGCGGCCCATCTAGTGAATGCCGGCGTACGAGCGGTGTTGTTCGAACTGCCGGCCGAGGGTGCCGAGCCGAATGCGCATGTGCAAAAGGCAATCGAGCGGTTGCGCAAATTGCAGCCAAACCCGCTCGCCACACCGGAGCATGCCGAGCTGATTGTGCCGGCCAATTACGAGGAGAATCTGGAAGCGCTGCGTGATTGCGATTTGGTGATCGAGGCCGTGGCCGAGCGGATCGAGATCAAGCGCGATCTATATGCTCGGATTGCCCCTTACCTTACGCCCCAGGCCCTAGTCGGCAGTAACACTTCGGGGCTGTCGATCGACCAACTGGCCGAGGTGCTCCCTGAGGCGATCCAAGAGCGCTTTTGCGGGATTCATTTCTTCAATCCGCCACGCTACATGCGTCTGGTGGAGCTGACTCCAAGCGAGCGGACTGCGCCCTGGGTGCTCGATCAACTGGAGAGTTTTCTCACTACCACTCTGGGCAAGGGCGTCATCCGCGCGCGCGATACGCCGAATTTCATTGGTAACCGCATCGGCGTGTTCGCACTGATGGCGGCGATGCATCACGCCGATCGGCTCGATCTGCCGTTCGATGTGGTGGATGCGCTGACCGGCCCGGCTGTTGGTCGGCCTAAAAGCGCCACGTTTCGAACGGCCGACGTGGTGGGTTTGGATACCTTGCAGCATGTGGTCGAGGGCTCGACCGAGCGGTTAAAGGACGATCCCTGGGTGGGCTGCCTGAAGCTGCCCGCCTGGATGGGCCAACTCATCGAGAGCGGAGCGCTGGGGCAGAAAACAGGTGCCGGCGTTTACCGCAAGGTGGGTAAGGAGATCCAGGTGTTGGACACCGAGCGGGCCGAGTACCGACCGGCTCGACAGGAAGCCGCCCCGGAGCTCCAGGAGATTCTCAGCCAAGCCGATCCGGCTACCTTGCTCGAACGGCTGCGCCGGTCCGATCATCCGCAGGCGCACTTCCTCTGGTGCATTCACCGGGATACGTTCCATTACGCGGCGTATCTGCTTGCCTCCATCGCGGATAATGCGCGTGCTGTCGATCTGGCCATTCGGTGGGGTTTCGGCTGGCAACGCGGGCCGTTCGAGCTTTGGCAGGCAGCCGGCTGGCGCGAGACGGCGGCGGCCATCCAGGCGGATATCGACGCCGGGGAGGCGCTGGCGAAAGTGGCGCTGCCCGATTGGATACATCGGATCGAAGCGGTGCACACGGCCGAGGGTTCCTATGCGCCGCTGGATCAAGTATATCGGGCACGCTCCAATTTGCCGGTCTACCAGCGGCAATATTTCCCCGACCAAGTCCTGGGCGAGCGGCCGGCCGCCTGCGGCGGGACGATGTTCGAGACCGAAGCGGTGCGTTTGTGGAGTCTCGAGTCGGGCATCGCGATTCTGAGCTTCAAGTCGCGGCAGCATGCGATCGGCGGTGACGTTTTGGATGGGGTCATCGAAGCCGTGAGCATCGCCGAGCGCCGCTGCCGGGCCCTCGTGCTGTGGCAGGACTCCGAGCCGTTTTCGGTCGGCGCCAACCTCAAACAGGTGGTCGAGGCCCTCGAGAGCGAAGACTATGACGGCCTAGAGCGGATGCTGGCACGGTTCCAACAGGCCACCGCTTGCCTGCGCGAGGCCCCGATTCCGGTAGTTGCCGGTGTGCGCGGAATGGCGCTGGGCGGCGGCTGCGAGTTTCTTATGCACTGCGATCATGTGGTGGCCGCGCTTGAGAGCTATATCGGCCTGGTCGAAACGGGGGTCGGACTCATTCCGGCCGGTGGCGGTTGTAAGGAACTTGCGTTGCGAGCCGCGCAGCGTGCCCCGGACGGTGATCCGTTTCCCTTCCTGCGGGGCTACTTCGAGACGGTCGCCAAGGCCAATGTGGCGAAGAGTGCGCGTGAGGCGCAAGCGCTGGGTCTGTTGGGCTCCAACAGCACGGTCATTTTGCATCCCGACGAGGTGTTGCACGTGGCGCAGCAGCAGGCCATCGCGCTGGCCGAAGCCGGCTATCGCGCGCCTTTGAAGCGCCCTGTTCGGGTTGCAGGGCGAGACGGCGTTGCGACGCTCAAGGCCTTTTTGGTCAACCTGCGCTCCGGCGGCTTCATATCAGCGTACGACTATGAGGTCGCCGCGCGATTAGCCACTACGCTATGCGGTGGTGAGGTGGACGCCGGGCTCAGTGTATCCGAGGATTGGCTGCTGCATCTCGAGCGCGAGGGTTTTATGGCGCTGCTGCGCAATCCAAAGACTCGGGATCGGATCGTCCACACGCTCAAGACCGGTAAGCCGTTGCGTAATTGATCCAGGAGGAGGCCATGGCGGCACAGATTCAGGATGCCTTCATCGTAGCGGCCGTGCGCACGCCCGTGGGCAAGGCGCCGCGCGGCGTGTTCCGCTCTACCCGCCCGGATGATCTGCTGGTCCATGTATTGCGCGGGGTAATCGACGCGGTTCCCGGTTTGGAGCCGGCGGCGATCGAAGATGTACTCATCGGCTGCGCCATGCCCGAGGCGGCGCAGGGGCTCAACGTGGCCCGTATGGGGGCCTTGCTCGCCGGCCTGCCGGATTCGGTGCCGGGGGCCACCGTCAATCGATTCTGCGCTTCCGGGCTGCAGACCATCGCTATGGCAGCGGATCGGGTGCGGCTTGGCGAAGCCGATTGCATCATCGCCGGCGGTACCGAGAGCATGAGCGCCATCCCCTGGATGGGCAACAAGCCCTCGTTCAACCCCGCGATCTTTGCGCACGACGAGGAGGTCGGTATCGCCTTCGGCATGGGTTTGACTGCCGAGAAGGTGGCCGAGCGCTGGCGGGTCGCGCGCGAGGACCAGGATGCCTTCGCCGTGCAAAGCCATCAGCGCGCTTTGCACGCCATCGAGACGGGCGAGTTCAAAGCCGAGATTCTGCCCTATACCGTACAGCAGCGGGCACCTTCTGCGGACGGCCAGACCGTCACGGTGCACGAGCAAATCGTGGACATCGACGAGGGACCAAGACGCGGCACCAACCAGGAGGCGCTCGCCAAACTGCGCCCAGTGTTTGCGGCGCAGGGGTCGGTGACGGCGGGCAATAGTTCGCAAACCAGCGACGGGGCCGGGGCGGTCGTGGTCATGAGCGAGCGGATGATTAAGCGCCTTGGCATCCAGCCGCTGGCTCGCTGGGTGGCCTACAGCGTGATCGGCGTGCCGCCGCAGATCATGGGCATCGGTCCGAAGCTAGCGATCCCAAGGGCACTCGAGCGAGCGGGTCTGAGTCAGGAGCAGCTCGAATGGATCGAGCTCAACGAGGCGTTCGCGGCCCAGAGCGTGGCGGTGATCCGCGAGTTGGAGCTCGACCCCGAGCGGGTTAACCCTCTGGGCGGGGCCATCGCGCTCGGTCATCCGCTCGGTGCCACCGGCGCCATCCGCACGGCCACCCTGTTGCACGGCCTGCACCGGCGCGGCCTGCGCTACGGAATGGTCACCATGTGCGTCGGCAGCGGCATGGGGGCGGCGGGAATTTTCGAGGCGGTATAGCGGCGGGTTCTTTTGCAGCCACACTCTGCCCCGCTGTAAGCCATCCGTTCGGGGCGAGGGCGCCTGCGCCGGCATGCAGGCAGGGCGTGCAGTGAACTCTCTCTGGGCTTTTGCCGGTCGCACGTCTTCTCGGTGCAAAGCCCTGCAGGGGTAGCTGTGGACACCGCGCCGGCGAAGGGTGGGCCCCTAACCGCCAAGGGCTGGAAGCCCCGGTAGATCGATCCGTTTCGCCACGCAATTCCGCGCGCCAACGCTATACTTCAAGCGCTCCACTTCCATGAATGGATCGGTAACGGTTGGGCAATCGTGTTCTCCTATCCCAAGGATTCCACCCCGTGTGTACCATCAACTCGGTTACATGGCGGGGTTGAAGCCGGAGCTCGAAAAACGCAATTGCAAGATCGTCGGCCTGAGTGTCGATTCGGTGAGCGATCATCAAAAATGGTTGAAGGACATCTAGCAAACTCAAGGACATGCGGTTAGCTAGCCGCTGATTGGCGGCCCCAAGCTTGAAGGTGGCCAAGCTCTACGACATGCGTCCGGCCGCTCTGTTAAAAGTAATCCCACGGATAGGCGGGGGTAAGGACGGGCTGGTAGTCGGCCGGGATCGGGAAAGGCGCGGTCAGGAATTCGTAGACCCCGACCAGTTCCCGCGCCACGATCATCCCCAACCCCAAGGCAATCCCTTTGGGCAGACCGGCCGCCCCGTGAAGCCGGGTCTCCTGAACAATGTTTCCGGGCAATTCCATCACGCCGCAGGTCATTCCGGCGAGCCCACGGCCGAATTTGTCCATTGCCGTTTGGGCGTAAACCTCGGACGTTCCCAGAAGCAGCAGCGTCAAGCAAGCGGCCAAAATCGAAAATCGAATTTTGTTCATTTTCACCTCCCTCGTCGCTGGCATCTACAAATTCAGGTAGAAAAAAAGTCATTATAAAATGCCATTTAACGCCCGTTTTCAGGGGATGGCAATAGACCCATCTCTTTACGTAAAACTTTAGCGGAGCGTTGTAGCATGCTGCTCTCAGGTACGTTGCGGAGGCGTTATGGGCTGGGTAGCCGCGGAGTTCGAGGGTATCGATTTGGGCGACCGGCGTCTCGACAGCCGGGTCGTATTGTTGCTCGAGCGCTTGGCCGACAAGCCGGCCGCGAGCATCCCGGGCGTCTGCAATGGCTGGGGAGAGACCCAAGCCGCTTATCGCTTCTTCGCCCAGGAGATCGGCGCCCCGGCGGGTGCCAAGCCCATTGAGTGGCGCTTGCTGACAACGGAAAATCGGCATGTATTTTTGCCTGTATCCAAGCACAGTGAGAATTCTTGCAAAAACCAGGTCAGTTGGAGCCGCTTGATTCCGCTACCGAACCACCGTTGAGCAGGCTGCCGCGATACGAGTATCCAAAGTAAATCAAAAGACCGATACCGTTCCAGATCAGGAAGGCAAGCCAAGTCGTGTGCTGCAGATTGATCATCAGATAGAGACAGCCGAGGATGCCGAGCACCGGCAGCACAGGGCCGCCCGGTACCTTGAACGGGCGCGGCAACTCGGGACGGGCGCGGCGCAGCACCAGCACGCCGGCGCATACTACGGCGAAGGCGCCGAGGGTGCCGATGTTGGTGAGTTCAGCCAGGTCGCCCAATGGAATCAGGCCGCTAATCAGCGCCATGATGACGCCCATCAGTATGATGGCACGCACCGGGCTTTTGGTGTGTGGACTGATGTGGGCGAAAAAGCGCGGCAGCAGGCCGTCACGCGAAATAGCGAACAGGATGCGGGTAAGCGCGTAGTAGAGCACCAACATCACGGTGGTCAAGCCAGCGATGGCGCCCAACGCAATGACACCGGCGGCCCAGTTCACCCCTACGTGCAGCAGGGCATCAGAGATCGGCGAGGGCGTGTTGAGCAGTGTGTAATTCATGATACCGGTCAGCAAGCCGGATACCATGATGTACAACACGGTGCAAATGCCGAGCGAGGCGAGAATGCCGATCGGCAGATCGCGCTGCGGCTTGGCGGTTTCCTCGGCCGCGGTGGAAACCGCATCAAAACCGATGTAGGCGAAAAATACGATCGCGGCGCCGGCGGCAATGCCGTGCCAGCCGAAAGCTGCTTCACCGCGTACGTTCAGGGCCGGTTCCGGGATGAAAGGCACCCAGTTGTTCGGGTCCACATGAAACGCCGCCACGGCGATGAACAACAGCACCACGCTCACCTTGATGCATACCACGACGGCGTTGAACAGGGCGCTCATTTTGGCACCGGAGAGCAGCAGTCCGCCCAGCGCAAGAATGATCAGGGACGCCGGCAGGTTGATGAGGCCGGGGGTATCCGCATCGAACGGCGAATGCAGCAGCCTGCTCGGCAGGCCCCAGTCCATGGCTTGTAGGGCATTGTTTACATAGCCTGACCAGCCGAGCGAGACGGCGGAAATGGCGATGGTGTATTCCAGAATCAGCATCCAGCCGATGATCCAGGCGGGGAATTCGCCGAGGCCCGCATAGCCGTAGGCATACGCACTGCCGCTGCCGCCGATGGAGGCGGCCAGCTCGGCGTAGGCCAATGCGGCGCAGGTGCAGACCGTGCCAGCCAGCAGAAAGGACAAGACCAGCGCCGGGCCGGCGTAATTGGCCGCGCCGATGCCGGTGAGCACGAAAATGCCGGTGCCGATAATGGCGCCGATACCCATCAAGGTGAGGTGTACGGGACCCAGCACCCGCTTTAAGCCCGTGTCTTTGGTGAGATTGGTGTCAATCGGTTTGGTACGGAGCAAATCCATTAATTATAACCTCGGCATGGCGCCATAGGGCCGCTTGCTTGTGTTATTGGCGTTGCCTGGTAGAAGGCTACTATCACTTACAGCGCCGTGCAGCATGCTGTGGTGATGATGCGCGACGGTCTGTGCATATATTTTTACCCAGTGTTCCGGTATCGGTCGGCCTGGCGACGACCTGGCGCTTGAATAATGAGGACGGCGGGGATTTTCGAGATCGGATAGAGGCAGGCCGACGGCAGTCACGGTCGCAAGGGTCCTTGTTCGGCTGAGCCGTGGGCGGCTTTCAAGGTAGTAGAGTGTGACACGGGTGGTAGAGGCCGGCGTTTGCATTTCCTATAGTCGAGATCCAGACAGTCTGGTATGCCCAAGCGCATGGACGAGGGATTAGGAGGCGCGATGAATATCGCTTCGAGCACGCTGGATTCGCTGGGCGAGGTGCAGCAGGCCAACGTCGAGCTGACTATGAACGCCCGGCGCGAGCTCCACCTCTATAGTCCCGACCTGGAGCCGCACCTCTATGATTATCCGCCCTTTTTGAGCGCGCTGCGTGCGCTGGCCGTCTCTGGGGGACGGGCCCGAGTTCATATCCTAGTACGTGACAGCACCCCAGCGGTGAGCCGGGGGCATCGCCTCATCGAGCTCGCCCGGCAACTGACATCGTTCATCGAGATACGCCGGCTGGCGGAGGATACGCGCGAGCGCCTGGATGCCTTTCTCGTGGTGGACCGCCGCGCCGTGGTTCATCGTCTGTATTGGATGAGCTATCAAGGAATGGCCAGCCCGGACGATCCGGTGCTGGCACGCGCGCTGGTCAAGGAGTTCGAGGCGTTATGGGAGACAGCCAGTTCCGATCCCGAGCTACGTCGGTTGCATCTCTGAGAGGGGTCGTGCGGTGCGGTTTTCTTGCGGCTGGTCTATTGCTGATCTTGCTGGCGAGTTCGGCGTCGGCGGCGCAGATCGAGGTCATCGAGTTACGCCACCAGCTCGCCGAAACGCTGTTACCCACACTCTCCGCAGTGGCGGACGAGGACGTGGTCGTCCGGGCAGCCGGCGCGCGGCTGATCGTGCGTGGCAGCCCGAGTGCCATTGAGCGGATGCGGGAGCTGGTGCGAAAGTTGGATACCCCTATGCAATCGTTGCAGATCAGCGTGCGCCGGGTCAGCGTTGCCGCGGCGGGCAGTGAAGGCCTTGGCGCCGGCCGGGAGGGTGCCGAGGTATACAGGAGCCGGTCGGCGGAAGACGCTCGCCTGGTCCAGACGGTGACGGCCATGCCGGGCCGAGCTGCGTTCATCGACACCGGGAAAATCATACCGACAACGGACCGTTTCGTGGCGCTGAATCGCAGAGGCGGCGCGGCCTATACCGAGCGTCGGCGCTACCGCCATTGGCCGGAAGGCTTCTATGCTACCGCGCGGCTCGTCGCTGGCCGCACCGTCGTCGACATCAGCGTGGCGGACAGCGCTGGCGCTGTCGAAGGCGTGGTTCCAAGCCGCCGCATCGTCAGCACCGTCTCCGGCGAGTTGGGCGCATGGCTTCCGATCGGTGTGGTTCAGGAAGGTGCGGCACGCGAGGGTTCCGGCATCGTCTACAGTACCCGCAGCACCGACTCGGCTCGGCAACGGGTCGAACTGCGCGTCGAGGTTGCGCAGTAAGGCGGTTCACTCGCCGGATCAGGGATCTCCCGCCACCGAATCTTCTGCCCCACGAGCCAACCAGCATGCGGCCATCTCAGCTGTCGGCAGGCAGCTGCTCCACCACGCAACTCCGCATGCGAGCGCTATACTTCATGCACTCCTTCTAGAAGTCCATCTTATTTAGATGGGTTCGTGCGAAGGGGTAGTGTCGCTGTCCGGCGGCCGCCCCATTTCAGTCTATATCCGGCGGATCAGCGTCATCTGGCGAGCAATGGGAGGTGCTCCATGTCACTCCGTATCAATGACGAAGCCCCCAATTTCACGGCCGAGACGACGCAAGGGACGCTCAACTTTCATGAATGGATCGGCAACGGCTGGGCGATCCTGTTCTCCCATCCCAAGGATTTCACTCCCGTGTGCACCACCGAGCTCGGTTACATGGCGGGATTGAAGTCGGAGTTCGAAAAACGCAATTGCAAGGTCATCGGTCTGAGTGTCGACCCGGTGAGCGACCACCGGGAGTGGTTGAAGGACATCGAGGAAACCCAGGGGCATGCGGTCACTTACCCGTTGATCGGCGACCCCGAGCTGAAGGTGGCCAAGCTCTACGATATGCTGCCGGCCACGGTCGGCGATACCTCGAAAGGCCGTACCCCCGCGGACAACGCTACCGTACGTTCGGTGTTCGTCGTCGGTCCGGACAAGAAAATCAAGGCCTCGCTCACCTATCCCATGAGCACGGGGCGCAACTTCGATGAAGTGCTGCGCTTGCTGGACGCCTGTCAGCTCACCGCAAAGCATCAGGTGGCGACCCCCGTCAACTGGAAGCAAGGCGAAGATGTCATCATCGTGCCCGCGGTGTCCGACGAGGAGGCCCACAAGCGGTACCCCGAGGGCTGGAAGGCACCGAAACCCTATATCCGCATCGTGCCGCAGCCCAAGTGAGCGTTGGTAACAAAGGTTTGGCGCCCGCCATTCAAACGGGCGCCAAGCCGCGCGTTCATCAATCCTTGTACCTGAATCCGTGGTGGCCGACTGTGCGGCAGCGCAACAAGGCAGTCTATGCTAGAATCCACGCCCCACATTAGATCGGAACCGGTCGTTTGCCACGGTTTGAGACGTTTATTTCCGGTTTGCTGCCTTAACCAGCAAGCGGACGATTCTCTGGCGGTCACTGATTTCCAAAGCCTCTGCCGATTCCCGCAGCCGCTGGAGCCCCCCTTGTCAGGATAGATGTCGTCTCACCGAGTTATCCTTCTAATAAAGATGGGGGGCGATAGGGGAAACGATGTCCAAGTATCCTGACGAGCGCAGGGCGGCGGCACTGGCCAAGCTGATGAACCGATCCCGCGCGGCGAGTCGCTAGGCCGCGGCACTGAAGGCCAACGCACCAATCGCGCCAAAGTGCTCGCTCTCTACCAAATAGCACAGCCGTGCGCCCACCAACGGTCCGGCCCCGAGGAAATGCTCGGCGGTCATCAGCGCCTGCCAGCGCCGCGCCGGCTCGGAATCCACTACCGGTACGCACTCGATGCGCCCGAGATCGGCCAGCGTGACGCTCGGCTCGCCGGGTACGACGCCAACACCCAGACCAGCGCCGAGGGTGCGCCACCGCGCGCCGTGCACCCGCCCAACGCTGTACCTGTCCACGACCATGGCCGCAGACTATCCGAGCGCGACGGCAATATCCAGCCAGGATGTGGGACAATGTCAGGTGGTAGGAAGGTTATTAGAATCGGCTCTTCTGCACTGATGTGAGCCAGAAAGGCTTTGTAGCGGGTATTTTCTGATTCCATCGCCGCGACCGTTTTTGTGATGGGCTTTATTAGCGCTGCGCCAGCTCGTGCAGCACGGCATAGACCGCTGCTTTAATATCCAATAATATCTAAAAATATTCTCGACAAATATAGAGGTGGGTTATGGCAACGTCCATCAATCTCGATGATGCTCTGAAGAGCCGCGTTCGACATCTGGCCGGCCTACGGCATCGGTCCGCGCATGCGATCATGTGCGAGGCCATCGAGCAGTATGTGGAGCGCGAAGAAAGGCGGGAAGCGTTGCGGCAGGACGCGATCAATGCCTGGAATGAGTACCAGGCCAGCGGCCGCCACGTAACACAGGAAGAAGCGGATGCTTGGCTGACGAAATTGGCTGCCGGAGAGGATGCAAAGCCACCGGAATGCCACGGGTAATCTGGTCGCCAGCGGCGCTGGGCGATGTGCACCGCCTTTACCAGTTCCTTGCCGAGAAGGATACCGACGCCGCCCGACGAGCCGTGACGGCGATTCGTGACGGCCTGCGCATTCTCGCCCGGCGTCCCGGCATCGGCCGGCCCGTCGACAACATGGAGCTTGAATACCGAGAATGGCTCATCGACTTCGGCAACAGCGGGTATGTCGCTTTATACCACTATGACGGAGACACGGCGGTTATCCTCGCGGTCCACCATCAAAAAGAAGCAGGCTACCATTAGCCCAGTGCATAAATCGCCCGGTGTCGGTGTGTGTTCGCGAGATACAACCGTTTATGGGCAAACGGGCCGCTTCGCTCGGTCACAGGCCTTGCCGGCGCAGAGCTTCTTCAAGGGTTTCCATGGACACTGCCCCGGCAAAGGGTTGATCGGCGACCACAACGGTAGGAACCCCGGTTAGCCCGATCTGCTGCGCCGCCTCGACGTGCTCGAGCAAGCGCTGCCGGTACAGTGCGGTCTCCCAGGCCGGCGTGAGTAAATCTTCGATCCCGTGGTGCTGCGCCAGCTCGCGCAACACGGCCTCCTCGCCGATGTTTCGGCCCTCGGTAAAATAGGCTTGGAAGAGTGCCTCATTGAGTGCCGGGAAGGCCACCGGGCGCTCGTCGAGGGTCGCCTGCGCCAGCAGCAGGGCTTTGCGCGAGTTGGTGGTGAAGGTTCGCTCGCCCATGGGCAGGCCTTCCTGGCTCACCATCGCGTTGAGGTTATCCATCATGCGCCGCCATTGCTCGGGCGGGTAGCCGAGCTCAGAGAGCGGGCGGCCTTGGGGCGGGTTGTCCGGATGGATCTCCACGAAGCGATACTGGATAGTGACGGGATAGCGCTGGGCGATGCGCTGGAGGCGGGCGTTGCCGACGTAGCAGAAGGGGCAGATATAATCGATATAGACCTCGATGGGAACAGAGCTGCGCGGCTCGTTCATCCCGACCTCCGGATGTCTGGTTGTCAGATTCCGTATGACGACGGAACTACTCTACACGACCGGATGACTGATTCATTAAGGTAATAAGTGAGCGCCGCTCGGCTCTGTAACCTTCAATGCCCGCCACGGTGAGCTCGTGTGTTCTTATTCTGAGCTAAACGGGTGGGCCTCGATCCGCTTGAGGCATTATTTCGAATGACTGCTACCGGCTGGTATCTGCTGGTAGGCGCCATCCTCTTGTCGATGGGCCTGCTCGCCTCGCGCATCAGGCACATGCCGGTGACGTCCGCGTTGTTCTATCTGATCGTTGGCGTGGTTATCGGCCCGACGGTCTTCCACCTGTTCCATTTTAATCCGCTCAAACAGTCGGCGTGGTTGGAGGTCATCACAGAGGCTGCGGTGCTCATCTCGCTGTACACCTCCGGCCTGAAACTGCAGCTTCCCATTCGCGCCAGCCTGTGGCGCGTACCCTTGCGACTCGCCACCATCGCCATGGTGATCGGAATCGGCTTGGTAGCCCTGTTCGCACACTATAACCTGGGTTTTTCTTGGGGAGCGGCGGTGCTGATCGGGGCGATACTGGCGCCCACGGATCCGGTGTTGGCCACCGACGTTCAGGTCAAACGCCCCGGCGATCGCGATCGACTGCGTTTCAGTCTTACGGGCGAGGCCGGGTTGAACGACGGCACCGCGTTTCCCTTCGTGATGCTGGGGTTGGGGTTACTCGGCCTCCACGACATCGGTTCCGGTGGCCGTTGGCTGCTGCTGGACGTTCTGTGGGCGAGCGTGGCCGGAATCGGGGTGGGGGTGGCATTGGGTTGGGGACTGGCGCGATCGGTCCGCGTGTTGCGCCGCTGGCGCAGTGAAACGGTGTTCATGGATGATTTTCTCGGCCTCGGTCTGATCGCGCTGGCCACCGGTATTGCCCTGGCCATCTCAGGCTACGCTTTCTTGGCTGTGTTTGCCGCAGCCGTGACCATGCGCCAGACGGAACGGCCTCAAGCACTCCGGCCGAAGACCCCGCCGCAGGGCCAGGCGCCGGCCGAGGAACTGATGTCTCACCGCTCGCTGCAATTCAACGAGCAATTGGAACGCCTTTCCGAGGTCGCGCTGATTCTGCTGCTGGGCGGCAGCCTGTTCCTCAACTCCTGGACCTGGGAGGCGGTCATTACCGCGGCTTTCGTGTTCCTGATCGCACGCCCCTTGGCGGTTTACCTCGGACTGCTGGGCGCCGCGGTGAAGCCGCAAGTGAAAGCCTATGCGGCGTGGTTCGGCGTGCGCGGCATCGGCTCGCTCTATTACCTGATGTACGCTATCCAGCATGGGCTGCCCGAGTCTCTTGCCCTCAGAATTCTCTCCATTACCTTGATCGTGGTGACGCTCTCCATTGTCGTGCACGGTGTTTCGGTAACGCCGTTGATGGGCCGTTATGGCCGGGCTTACCGTGGACCGGCCGCGGCGGTAAAGGAGAAGTGACGCGGCTGCTACCCGCAAAACTTGGCAAGCCGTTTGAAATCTTGTGCCTGATACACGTCTTGTTAAGGGCGTGGCGTTAGAGCCTGTTAAGCTATCGCGCGGCTTCGGTAAAGGGGATTGATCGTTGACGAAGGTTGCTGCGCCGCTTGCTGTCGCCCGCGCGTGTCATGAGGTGGTGGATCTGCTGGATCTGCATGCCTACTGCCCCGAGCGCTATCCGCATCTGTTGGAAAGTGCCGCTTTCGGCACCGCTCAGGGGCGTTACGATATTTTGTTTGCGTTCCCGGGCGAAACGCTTGAGCTCGGCGCGAGTGGGCAGCTATCCGGTTCGGTCAATGCATCTGCGGGCGGGTTTCTGACCAACCTGGATGCCTGGTGGGCGCAGTCGACCCGGTCGCTCGGCTCGCCGGAGGCTTGCCCGCTGCCGTTCACCGGCGGCTGGTTCCTATTCCTCGGCTACGAGCTCGCGGCAGAGATCGAGCCGGTGCTGCGGCTGCCGAAAGACTCGGCGTTGCCGATTGCCGTGGCGACCCGCATCCCCGCCGCCGTCATTCGCGACCATGAACAAAACCGGACCTGGCTTGTCGCCGAGTCTGAATACATCGATCGGCTCGAGCGCATCGAGGCCGATATCCGGGCGCTCGCGGCCCGCCGCCCGCCGCCGCGTTACTCCAGCGTACTGGCCGGCGCATTGGCAGAGGAACCAGGGTCCCGTTATCTCGATGCCGTGCATCGCATCGAGCGTTACATCCGTGACGGGGATGTATTCCAGGTGAATCTGTCGCGGCGCTGGTCCGGGCGGTTGCAACCGAATACCACATCGAGCGAGTTGTATCGGCGGTTACGGCGGGCCAATCCCGGGCCGTTCTCGGGTTTGGCCACTTGGGGCGATCGGGCGGTGATCAGCTCGTCCCCGGAGCGGTTGGTGAGGGTGCGCGACCAAACGGTGGAAACGCGGCCGATCGCCGGTACCCGGCCGCGGCACTCCGACCCCAACCGGGACCAGGATAGCAGGCGCGTGCTGCTTGCCCATCCCAAGGAGCGCGCTGAACATATCATGCTGATCGATCTCGAACGCAACGACCTAGGCCGTATCTGCGAACCCGGCTCGATCGTGGTCGATGAGCTGATGAGCTTGGAGTCCTACGCGCACGTTCATCATATTGTCTCCAATGTGCGGGGACGTCTCGTGGAAACCGTATCACCTGGCGAGGTCATTCGCGCCGTTTTCCCCGGCGGAACCATCACGGGTTGCCCGAAAGTGCGTTGCATGGAAATCCTTGCCGAGCTGGAGCAGGCCGCGCGCGGTGCGTACACCGGTTCGATGGGCTATCTCAACCGTGATGGCAGCATGGACCTCAATATTTTGATCCGTACGATGCAGCGGTGTGGTGAAACGCTGAGTTTCCGGGCCGGCGGCGGGATCGTCGTCGATTCCGTGCCGCATAGGGAGTTGGCGGAGACTCGGGCCAAGGCCCGCGGCCTCATTCTCGCGCTTGAACCGGCCGCTGACCTGGGTAGCGATGAGTGAGGCTGGATACTATGGCTCGGGTCTGCTCGATCCGCGCGACCGTGGGCTGCAATACGGCGACGGTCTGTTCGAGACCATGGCGGTGCGCGACGGCCGCATTCCCTGGCTGGCCTATCATCTACGCCGCCTGGAAGCCGGCTGTGCTCGGCTGCAAATCACACCTCCCGAGGTCGCGGAGTTGCGTCGGGAGATCGCGGCTCTGGCGGCCGGGCAGTCGCGGGCAATCATCAAGCTGATCGTGACGCGCGGCGTAGGGGGGCGCGGTTATCGGCCCGACCCGGACGTGCCTAGCCACCGCATCCTCATGCGCCACCCGTGGCCGGCATATGCGCAGCGGTACGCTCAGGAGGGCATTCGGCTGCGGGTTTGTCGGACGCGGTTGGCGAGCAATCCGGCGTTGGCCGGGCTCAAACACCTTAACCGCCTCGAGCAGGTGTTGGCGCGTCTGGAATGGGATGACGACAGCCGCTATCAAGAAGGTTTGATGCTCGATTACCAGGGCCGCGTGATCGAAGGCACGATGACCAATCTCTTCATCGTGCGCTCCGGATGCCTGCTGACGCCGGATTTGAGCGCAAGCGGTGTAGCCGGTGTAATGCGAGAGATCATCCTGGAAACGGCGGCGCGGAAGTCGCTCTCCTGCCAAATGACAACGCTTTCCTTGCCGAATCTGGCGCAGGCCGAGGAGATCTTTGTCTGCAATTCCGTGGTCGGGATTTGGCCGGTTATCGCCTTGCAGCGGCGGCGATACCCGCTCGGGCCGGTAACTAGGCAGTTGGCCGCCGCAATCGAGGCCTGTGCTGCGGGTACGCTTAAGGCATCCCATTACACATAAATCCGTACCATATGAGTGTGCGAAGCACTGGAGGTGCGGAAAGATGGGCTGGGCGAACGCAGAGTTCGAGACGATTGACCTGGGTGATCAGCGGTTGAACCAACGGGCCGTGCTATTGGCTGAACGGCTAGGGCAAAAGCCGGGGGCGAGCATTCCCGGAGCGTGCGAGAGCTGGGCGGAGACGGCGGCGGCCTATCGGTTTTTGCACAATGCGCAGGTGGGCTGGGAGGAGGTGCTGACGGCGCACGCCAGGGCGAGCCAGGCGCGTATGCGTGAGCACGCGGTGGTGCTATGCCTGCAGGACACGACAGAGCTGGACTACAACGGCCGGACGATGCAGGGGCTGGGGCCGCTGAGCTACGAGGCCCAGCGCGGAATGTATCTGCATCCGACGTACGTAGTGACACCGCAGCGCGAACCACTGGGGGTGATCAACGCGTGGAGCTGGGCGCGTGCCTTCAAAGCGGGCGATGAACCGCGCGGCGGGCTGCTAGAGAGTGTGCGTTGGGTAGAGAGCTATGAGCGGATCGCTGAACAGGCCGACGAGTTGGCCAAGACGCGGCAGGTCTGTGTCGGCGACCGCGAGTCGGACATTCTGGCGCTGCTGGTCAGGGCGCATGAGCTAGGCTATCCGGCGGACTACCTGGTGCGCTGCCAGCACAACCGGGTACTGCCCGAAGGCGGCAAGCTCTGGGATCGGGTCATGGCGAGCGCGCCATTGGGGCACGTGCGCTTTGAGCTGCCCGCCGGGCGCGGGCGCAAGGCCCGTTCAGTCGAACAAGCCGTGCGCGTGCAGCGCGTGGCCGTACCAAACAAGCAGGGCAATCCGTTCGAAGTGACCTGCCTGATTGCCTCGGAGGTCAACCCACCTGCCGGTGCCAAACCGGTAGTGTGGCGGCTTTTGACCAACCGGGCGGCTCCCACGCTGGAGGCGGCCGTCGAGCTGATCGATTGGTACCGCGCGCGTTGGGAAATCGAGCTGTTTTTCCTCGTGCTCAAGGAAGGCTGTCGGGTCGAGCAGCTACAGCTGGCCGACACCGAGCGCCTGCAAACCGCCCTGGCGCTGTATATGGTGATCGCCTGGCGGATCAATCGGTTGATGCGACTCGGGCGCACTCTCCCCGACTTGCCGGCCGATCTCGTATTCGAGCCCGACGAGTGGCGAGCGGCGTTCATCCTCAACAAAAAGCCTATACCCAGGCAAGTGCCGCCTCTCAATACTGTGTTACGCCTGATTGCTCAGCGCGGGGGCTTTCTCGCCCGCAAGCACGATGGCGAACCGGGAGCCAAAACCATCTGGCTCGGCCTGCAGGAGATCGCCGTCTTCGTCGAGGGTGCCCGCTATGCCCGACAGCTCAACTAGGTATGACGATGTGTGTAATGGGATGCGCTTAAGGGCGGGAAATGACCCAAAGGACCTTATCAGCATGTCGGCCAAAGCGAATCAATCAACCCTAATCGTCGTCCAGGGTGATGGTGATATCTTGGAGCGTGGCGAGTTCTAACACGCGTTGAACTAGAGGTTGCGGCGCAGCGTGGATAAGTACGCGTTCATCGAGCGGGCGCTGGCGGAACGTAAAGGCAGCGACCAATTCCGTTCCCTACAGACCCTGGTGCCCGATCCGAGCGATCCTGTAATTGTCTACCGCAATGGCCGGCGTATGTTGAGCTTCTGCTCCAACGATTACCTCGGTTTGTCGCGCCATCCTAAGTTGAGGGAGCGCGCGGCCGCCTATACGCGCAGTCACGGCGCCGGTGCGACCGGCTCCCGGCTCGTGTGCGGAACGTTCGATATTCATGCCCGGGTGGAGGAAAAGCTGGCGCGCCTGTATGGACGTGAAGCCGCTGTGCTCTTCAATTCGGGTTTCCAGGCCAACAGCACGCTGCTTGCCGCGCTCGCCGGACGTGGCGCACTCCTGCTGGCCGATAAGCTCAGCCACAATAGCTTGCTCCAGGGCGCGTTGCTCAGCCGGGCGACCTTCAGGCGCTACCGGCACCGAGACCTAACGGATCTCGAGCGGCGGCTGCGAGCCACGGTCGGGTGCTACGAGCGGATTCTAATCGTTACGGAATCCATTTTCAGCATGGATGGCGACCGCAGCGATATGGACCGGCTCGTGGAGCTGGCGGGCGAGTACAATGCGTTTTTGATCATCGACGACGCCCATGCGGTCGGGGTCTGGGGTGAGCAAGGCCTGGGCTTGACGGCGCGGCAAGAGGGCATCGATCTGGTGATCGGGACCTTCGGCAAGGCTTACGGCAGCTTCGGCGCCTTCGTGCTCTGCGCCGAGCCTATCAAGGACTATCTGATCAACTTCTGTCCCGGATTTATCTACACCACCGCCTTGCCGCCACCGGTCATCGGATCGATCGAAGCCGCCCTCGAGCTCGTGCCCGGATTAGAGCAAGAGAGAGCTTATCTGCACCGGCTCTCCGAGCGGGTGCGGAGCAGGCTAGGCGGGATGGGGTTCGACACGCAGAGTTCGACCACACAGATCATCCCTATTTTGCTCGGTGATGAAGGGCTGACCTTGAGCTTGTCCCGGTGGCTCGAGCAACACGGGATATTGGCGGCGGCGATTCGCCCGCCCACGGTGGAACCGGGCCGGTCGCGGATCCGTATTACGCTATCCAGCGGCCACACGCCGGACTACATCGACTATTTCTTGCGGATTTTGCAGGGTTGGAATGGGGCTAAAGGCTGAAATACTGGCCTTTCACGGCTGGGGGTTCGACTGCAGTGCTTGGAGTGCATGGCCGCTTTATCTGGCATCTTTCTGGCAGCTGCAGGCGTTCGACCGAGGTTATTACGGCAATTCCTACGATCCGGTATTCAGCGATCCAAACGCTCGAAAAATTATTTTCACCCATTCCTACGGACTGCATCTTTGTCCACCGCGGCAGTTGGATTTTTGTGATCTGCTGGTCATATTCAGCGGCTTTCTGCACTTTCATCCGCAAGCGCCGCGGCTACAAGGGAAATCGCGCCTCATCCTGCAACGCATGCAGGAGCAATTTGCGCTCGAGCCAGGGGCTGTTATGCGCCGTTTCATGCGGCGCTGCTATGCGCCTGCCCCCTACCAAGATCATCTAAACAGGGAATTCGACCGGAGCCGATTGGCCGAGGATTTGCGTTTGTTGGACCACAGCAAGATGGCGGTGACCACGCTCGAGAGAGCACGACGCGTGATTATATTGCACGGCAGCGAGGACCGGATCGTGCCCAGTTCACAAGGCTGGGCACTGTTCGACACGCTAGGCCCGCAAGCTCTGTACCACGAAATCGAAGGAGCTGGGCATGCGCTGCCATTCTCGCATGCACAGCAATGCTGGGCCATTTTAGAGCCTGCGCTAAGGAACCTTTAAAAAAACCGTTCGTGCCGAGCTTGTCGAAGCAGAACGGCATTTTCACCTCAATTGCAACAGGTTAAATAACACCCTTCGACAGGTTCAGGGCGAACGGCTAATCCATTAATGTACGGTACTTTTATGTCCGCTCGTGCCGAGCCGTGAGCTCGACGAATGGTCGAAGCACGAGCGGAAAATATTAACTCATGTACTTGCCCCCAACGAAGTAGAAACCGCCCGTCTGCCACTATCAACCATGTTGGGTTCTAACCCATTCCATTACACACAAGTCTGTTCGAGTCGATTCAGGCCGCGCTGGTGTTATCCAGGTGATTGAAAAAACTGATTAAATCTGCCCAGTCGGTGTTCGGTGGGTCAGGTAACTTCTCATTAACCTAGGGTGCAGCGACGCTTAGTCGCTGAGTTCCACCGCACACGGGATGCGCCGAAAGGAACGGGAGTGGTTCAGACGCGGGCTGCGAGCCACGGCGACGATAGCGCTGGCCGTTACCATTGCCCCATTCTGTGCTTCCTTGCCATAGGTTAATTATAAATTACAGAAAAACTATGTAAGGGTATAAAAAATAGCAAAAAAGTTGAAATAGTACTTATTTAGTGCTATATTATATTTAGGTTGGTTAGTGGCTCAAATCGAGCGAATCTGAAGGAGGCCAAAATGCGCTTAAATATGAACGTGGACGAGACGAGACCGTATGGGAACCTAACCTCGGGCAACTGGCATATCATGTTGGGCAAACTCCGGCAGGGATGGGGTGTACTCATCAGCGACAACGACGATCTCGTTGAGGGATACGAGCAAGAGTTGGCCGGGAGACTCCAAAGGTTTCACGGCTTCAGCAAGGAGGAGGCTGATCAGGAGATCAAAAACTGGATACAGTAAATTAGCTCAACGGGCTTTTGGCTGT
>NZ_CH672427.1:1396779-1434500 GCF_000153205.1 Nitrococcus mobilis Nb-231 | reverse complement strand
AACGCAACCGCGGCGATTTGATCATCCTCTGTACAGACGGGCTCACTGGCGAGTTGGCGGACAATGAGATCCAGCAGCAGCTCGCACAAGCCACTCACGACCCGGAACACACGGCGCAACTGTTGGTGCGCTGCGCCGTAGACAGAGGGGGCAACGACAATGTCTCAGTCGTAGTTTTGCAGCTCTAATCGCGCGCAGCGTCTGGTCTTCGCCCTTATTTTCGATGGCCCTCGTCTATCATCGTACCCGGAGCGCGCAGTGCCTTCAGCGCCGTTACGCGCGCCAGCTGGGTTACTGTCGATCGGACAACGTTGCTTGCACCCAAGCTATGATGCAAAGGTACAGCGGTAGCAATGGGCGGGTAGAAAGTTCCGCAGTACGAACCCCCGCTCGACCGCATCGAAAGTCCGCTCCAGATGCGGGCGCACACGGTCGGAGAACTGATAGACCAAAAATTCGCCGCTCGGGTTCAAGTGCTTACGCGTCTGCTGCAGGACATTGTCACGCACCGTTGACGGCATGGTGCTGAAAGGGATGCCAGAGATCGCGTAGTCCACGCCTTCCCAAGCACGCTCTTGCAGTGCTCGACCCAAGTCTGCCGCCGACATTTTAACAACCTCCAGCCGCGGGTCCTTCACCTCTCTGTGAAGATAGGTTACGAACTCCGGATTCAGCTCTAAGGCCAATAGCCGCGCATCAGGGGCCATGTGGGCGAGCAGTCTTTTGGTAATCGTGCCAACGCCCGGACCGTATTCAACGATGTGCTTTGCCCTCGACCAATCGATCGGCCGCAAAAGCCGCTCGATGAGATGGCTCGAGCTGGGGATGAGCGAGCCCAATAGACCTGGGTGCTTGAAAAAATTGCTGGCGAAAAGCCATTGCCCGTTAAGGTACTTGTTCACACTCTCCTCCTATTTGCTTAACTGAACATAATTATAGTAGCCAAGTGGCCGGTTTTGATTAGGATCAAGACCGCGCACGTTAGAACGCTAGCATCGTGTCTCTCAGGGCATGCGTGCCCCTTAGAACTCACCCGTCACCACCCACGAGTCGGCTGCCCAGTAACATGAGCCATTGATAGGGCGACACTGCTACTTCCTAGCTAAACCAGCTCGAAATTACAACCGATACACTTTATACTCAGCGCGTGTTCGCCAGGGGACAGGTTGTAACCAAAACCATCTGGTCAATTAGCCCCACCTCGAAATAGAAACAGCCTCCGCTGGGATTCAGCACCATCTAACAAATTAGCGTCGGGGAACCATTAGGGCGTGCGGTTTACAATCAAAGGCACACATGCCGCCAACGTTCATCCGCTTGCGAAAACCCCAGGCCATCCTTGGCAGAGATCTCTTCGCCTTGAAGCAGCCTCGTTGCTGGCTGCGTTTGCCTGGATTTTATCCTGCTTCTCACCCTTGTCGGAATCGAACTTTTCCTGAGCCTCTGAAGCTAACTGTATTTAGCCGGAAATTTTAGCTCGAATTGGGCTCTTAGATATACCGCCCTTAGATACAGCGACATTTCGATCAGCAGGAACAGCAATACGAAGTATTGACCGTGGATCAAAACCCACTGGAAGAGCTGGCCGAACAAGAACGTCAGATAGGCTTCGAAATGCTGAATAAAGCCCTAAATGAAAGCATAGAACATACCGAAGGTAAAGTTCCGGACCCATTATGAAACATGGTAGGTGAAAACGCCTTCGCACCAGCCTAGGGATTTGACGAGCAGATAAGCTCGCAGTAACTCGATGAGCCCAACCAACACAAACATGGTGAACACATAAAGCCAGACCAGCAGGCAGATCATGACTGGGATGGTGCCGCTCACAACGAGCCGCTAGCCCGGTGATTTACACCGCCCCATGGAAAATGCAGTTTATAGTATCCTAGTCGTTGGCCAGCGTCCAACCTTACCCTTTTACCGCCAATAGCGCTGCACGATCAGCACCATGCTGAAGACGTAGAAAGCGGTGCCTAGCAACAATCAGAACCGTGGCAACCTCGGCATAGAGCGCACGTGAGAAATCGGCGCTGAGCCCGAGGAAACATCGGTTGATTATAGAGCACAGATCAGAGGCAATCAGCACAAGCGGCTGCGTGCTCACAGTGGAGAGCAGGATCACGCCGCGGGTTTGCAGCCGCCCGTGACAGGCGCGCATGGCCTTTAAGCCATAGACTACCAAACGCATGAACCAGACCCACAGCAACAGCGCGATAAGCCCCAGCATCGCCTTCACTGTCATGGACAGTCCTTGACGCCGACCATCTCCATTCTCGCCAGCACCACTGTGCCGGCGACCCACGTTCCGATCCCGAAACGGCCGATCGGAGATTCCGTGTGGACATGCAGTGTCCCCTTGAAGAAATCGATCAGATAAGCACACCCGTAAATAGCCAGATCACGGATAATAAGAGTACCAGCGGTTCGCTCAAGAGCGCAGCAAGCCCCGGTATCCGCTGTAATGCGGCCAGTCCAAAAATTCCGATTGCTATGACGATACCGCCGCCGGCGGTCGGGATAGGCGCCTTGCGCATGATCGTTAGGCGCATGATGGCCACGAGCACGATCAATACCAATACTACTAGGCAGACGAGGCAAACAGTTAGTGATGAACTAAACATGATGCCCTGGAGAGCTGCGGTTGAGGTTATGCAACGATTGTTAAATTCATTCGCAGCCAGCGATGAACTGCCACGACTGCAGATGCAGCACGGGGTTCGTAGCTCGTTTCAATCAATCAAAAGCTTACGTAAAAATTCAGCAGCTTCTCATTAAGCCCGGGCAAGAAGACATTGAAGAGAGTGGTTCGTTGCTTACCATCAACAATAAGCGCTTGATAATTTTGCATTTAATGCACGACCGTAATCTTACCTCCGCCACCCCGCACACATTACGCCCGGACTTAATGAGAAGTTAAAAAATTTAGTATGGACCAACAAAGGCCCCGCTGGTTGATGGTCACTTCATATAGCACAGCATCATAGCGAGTCAATAATGATTAGCACACTCCAGCCGCCCGCTTCACCTCCATATGGCAGACGACATCCTCGATTGCCCTAAGGCTTATCGGCCTCCGCCTCGATAGCCGCCAATCCCGCGCGCGCACAGCGCTCGTCCAGATGACCGCCGGGAGCTCCACCGACGCCGATGCCGCCGATAAACTCACCATCGATACGGATCGGCAGTCCGCCTGCAAGAATGAGGATCGAGGCATTCATATCCCGTAGCGCCTGGAGTTCGGGATGCTCGACAATCAGGGTGGCAAACTTGGCCGTGGGTTCACGCAAACTCGCCGCGGTATAGGCCTTATGGCGGCTGCTGTCCACCGTATGCGGTCCGGCCCCATCCGCTCGCGCAAACGCCTTGAGAACCCCGTTGCGGTTGACGAGCGCCGCGCTGACACGGTAGCCGTCTGCACTGCAAGCGCTCACCGCGGCCAGCACCGCCTTGTGGGCGAGCTCCAGCGGCAACACGGGCATCGTGGGCAGCGGCTTAGCAAGGGCAGCTCCGGCGATCGCCAACAGCGTAAACAGCAGGCCACACAGCCCGCAGGGGCTGGTAATGCGAGTGAGACGGGTGCAATTCGTGTCCGACATCGGCGTTTTCTCCTTTGTATTGGTCATGGCTTTATCTTCGTCAGGTAGTGCTCATTGCCCAATGCGATCCCAACTATAGCCGCAATCCCCGCTGGCGCGGGATCCACACGATCGCGTCCACTGTGTCCACTGTCGATCACGAAGCCGCCGGCGCAGACGGTTCGTCGATGAGCGCCCGGGTGAGCCGATCACGAAACTGCCGGATCCGCTCGGCGTTCTTGCCGAGATCGTTGACCCCGACCCGCGAGACCGAGCGGATGTCCACCCGGACGCCCGGCCCAGCGGCACGAACGCGAATCACGACATCGTCCTTGAATCCGAACCAAAAGGTGGTGGCCGTCGCCTCGATGCGCCCTGCCTGCGGCGCGGCTGCAGCAATTCCCCAGCCCATACCCTTGGCCACATCAAGCGCGGCCGCAAAGGCTTGTTTAGGGCTCACCGGCAAGTGCAGGGGCTGGATATCCGGATAGGCCTGCTGCTGCGCGCGCGCGACGCTTGGCCCACCGTAGACAGCGGAATTGGGCGCCTTTTGGCGCACGTGCAAAAGGGCATGGAAAACGGGCGGTTGCGCAGTATCGGTGGTAATGTCATGAATGGAGGGCACGCTGCGGGCTTGCTGCAACAG
The DNA here is from genome assembly GCF_000153205.1 of Nitrococcus mobilis Nb-231. Lineage (GTDB taxonomy): Bacteria > Pseudomonadota > Gammaproteobacteria > Nitrococcales > Nitrococcaceae > Nitrococcus > Nitrococcus mobilis. The sequence continues at coordinate 1,430,276 of NZ_CH672427.1, read as the reverse complement.
CGCCCAGGGCAATCCGAAGCTCGCCGCCCCGACTAACAGCCCAATCAAGGCGAACCCGGCCCACAGCGCCCACCGAACTCGACCGATAAAGAGCAACGGCAAAGCCAGCAGGCTAACAAAACCTCCGACCAACCCGACGAGCGCGCCCCAGCGCAGCAAAGTGAATGCCGGGCCGAGCTCCAACAGTTGCCCGCGATACCCCGGGCCCGGTAACAAAACGAGCGCCGCGCCGAGCAAGGCAAGCCCCAGTCCTAGCCCGGCGAACCAGCGCCCAACCCACGGCGTGCCGCCGGCTGCTCGCACTTGGGGGGAGTTGTTTTCGCCCATAGCATCTCCGGTTCAACGCACGCCAGTTGTTTTCGCCGGGTGCCACCGCCCGGACGACACCTCGTACGTATAACCCACAGCAGTAAGTTTTGCGCGTTGCTCAGCCGTTCCGGCGATAGCGTTCAGCCCACGGGATAGAGCCATGAGAGTACTGCCGAGACCGTCGACACCGCCAGTGTGGTCGAAACCAGCACAGCCGTCGAGATCGGCCCGGCATGGAGCTGATAGCGCTGGGCCAACACGTAGACATTGGCACCCGTTGGCAAAGCGGCCTGGGTTATGGCGACCGCCGCCCAAAGCGGCGGCAGGTGGAAGACGAACAATGCCGCGCCGCCTACCAGCAGCGGATGGACGACCAGCTTCATGAGACTCAGAAATCCAGTCTCGATGGCACCCTCACGGATCGGCTGACTGGCCAAAGTCGCACCCAACGCAAAGAGCGCGCAAGGGCCGGCGGAATCGGCGAGCAAACCCGCGTAGGCAAACAATGAAGCGGGAAGCGTAACCGCACTCAGGTGCAGCGCTAGCCCTAGGAGACTGGCGACGATGATCGGATTGCGCAGCAAACCGTAGCCGACCGCACGCAGCAGCAGCAGCGCGGGTCCACCGCGGCCCGTGCCCTGATCCGCTTCGATGATCGCAGTGGCGAGACCCAGCATGAGCACACCGTCGCCGATCACGATGAGCATCGCCGGCAGTGCCGCCTCACCCCCATAGGCTGAGATGACCAGCGGCAGCCCGACGAACCCGACGTTAGAGAAAGTCGCCCCCAAGCCCTGTAGAGCACCCACCGCATTCGAAACGCCAAACAACCGACGCCCCAGCATGAAGGTCGCGGCAAAAAGCAGCAGACCGGCACTATAATTAGGTGCCAACCAGCGCCAGAGCCGCATCGGCCGAGGCCGCAGGCGCTTGCGATACCTTCACTAGAAGCAACGCTGGCAACGCGAAATAAAAGACGAAGGCATTGAGGCCCACCACGGCACCGGCGTTCAGTAACCGGCTGCGCCCGGCCCCGTAGCCGGTGAAAATCACGGCGAAAAACGGTAAAGCGATATCGACGACCGCAGCCATAGACTCCGCTGGCTGGACAAGGGAAACGCAAGTCCATCACACTCGCGTGCCGGCGGCAAGCAAACTCATGATAACCCTCGCCGCCGGCCAACCTTTGCGGGCCGAGCTCAGCCGCACGCCTGAGCTTGTCGGATAAATGTTACGAGTGTCGCAAAGACTTCCCCTCGGTGCCGCAAACCGGCGCAGAGTGACTCGCTTAGCGATCAGAGCCTGCGCTGCTGGGCGAGTGTCCACAGTGCCTGGGTGAGGCCATCTGTCACGGCGGCGAGACGGCTGTAGTCCACCTTCTCTGGAGTATCCTGCGCAGTGTGGTAGTAGGTGTAGCGGTAAAACGCCGTATCGGTAACCATCACCGCACGATAACCCCGGCGCCAAAATGAAAGATGATCACTCCAAGCCACCCCGGGGATCATGGCCAGGGTGGCGATATGCTCCGCCGGGAAATCGGTGGCGGCCCGAAACGCCCGCACCAGGCGTTTCAAGGCCGGTCGTGACCGCAAGTTCGATACGAAAGCGATGAAGTTACCCTGCTCCGGAAAGAAATAGCGCAACAATGGCGGATAAGCCTGCGAGCCGGGTCGATCGCGGTAACAGCCCATGGTTTCCAAAGAGATCATCAAGCGAATATTCTCGCCCCGGGAGCGGGCGCGGCTTGCATAACGCAGGCTGCCCTGATCTCGGGTAAGAAAAAACGGCGATTCCTCGTTGGCGAAAGCAACGAAGCGTAGCTCGCCGGGCAACCGCGCTGCGGCATAGCGCCGGGAGATCTCGAGCAGGGTGGCCACACCGGTCGCATTGTCGTTGGCCCCGGGGCTGCCGGGCACGGTGTCGTAGTGTGCACCCACCAGCAAGATCCGCCCATCGGGCCGGCACCCGGCTGGCATGACCTCAAGATTGGCACAGGACACCCCGCGCGTCATGTAGGTCTGCTCGGCAACCGTATAACCTTGATCTTGCCAGCACGCCCGCAGATACGCCTGCGTTGCCTCCAGCGCCTCCGGGCGATGCACATTACGCTCACCAATCTCGCCCGCCAACTGCATGACATGGCGGCGCAGCCACACCACCCCCTCACCCCGGGGTGTGTCGCAAGGCCCTACTACAATCATCGGCGCAGCCGCGTCCGCCCCCGAACCAAGTCGCCTAATCACGACGGACCTCGCTTTGCGCTCGCGCCCGTGGCACTCGGTGACATAGAACCGCCTAGGCCTCCTCTTCCAGCGGCTTAAATTCAGTGGCGAGGCGCTGCTGGATATGGCCCGGCACCGGCTCGTAGTGACTGAACTGCAAGCGGTAATTACCCTCGCCACCGGTCATGGCCTTGAGCTTGGAGGGGAAATCCTCGAGCTCGGCCAAGGGCGCCAAGGCCTGCAGGGTGATGTGCTCGCTGTGGCTTTGCGTATCCTGTATCCGACCGCGGCGAGCGGCGATATCCCCCGTAATATCGCCCATGGCCGCACTCGGGGCATCGATCACCAGCTCCGCGAGCGGCTCCAGCACGATAGGATGCGCCTTATGCACGGCATCCAGGAAAGCCTTGCGACCGGCGATGACAAAGGCGATCTCCTTGGAGTCCACCGGGTGCGTCTTGCCGTCGTAGACCGTGACTTGGATATCCTGCATTGGATAGCCGGCGACCGCCCCATCGCTCAACGCCTGCCGGGCGCCCTTCTCCACGGCCGGAACGAGCGAGCCGGGTATGGCTCCCCCGCGGATTTCGTTGACGAATTCAAAGCCGGCTCCTCGCGGCAGCGGCGCGATCCGCAGGAACACCTCGCCGAACTGCCCGGCCCCGCCGGTCTGTTTCTTGTGTCGGCAGTGCCCTTCCGCAGCCGCGGTGATGGTCTCGCGATAGGCGATCGAAGGCGGCTTGGTCTTCACCTCCAAATTGTACCGCTGCTGCATCCTCTCCAAAGTCAGATGCAAATGCCGCTCACCCAAAGCCCAAAGCACCGTTTCATGGGTGGCCCGGTTCTGCTCGATGCGCAGCCCCGGATCCTCCTCGGCCAACTTGGCCAGCACCTCGGAGAGCTTCTGCTCATCGCCATGGCGCGCGGCCTGTACCGCAGCGCCGAATACCGGCGTGGGGAACGCCATAGGGTGCAGACGGATATGATCCTCATCGTGAGAGTCATGTAGCACGGCATCGAAGTGAATCTCCTCCACCTTGGCCACGGCGCAGATATCCCCTGGAATACAGCGGTCCACTTCGTTGCGTTCCTTGCCGCGGAGCTTGAACAGGTTGCCGGTTTTGAACGGCTTACGGGCATCGCCCACGTAGAGGCGACTGTCGCGGGTGACCGTGCCCTGATGCATCCGGAATACCGCGAGCTTGCCCATGAAGGGATCGTGCTCGATTTTGACCACGTGCGCTAATACGTGCTGATCCGGATCGGGCTCGGCGTGGTATTCGCGCGCGCCGCCCTCGTCCTCGCGGATGAACGGCGGTGGGTTGCCCTCCAAGGGATTGGGCATAAGCTGTGCGACGATATTCAATAGCTCGGCGAGCCCCGCTCCACTCTTCGCCGAGACGAAGCAGATCGGCACCAGATGCCCTTCGCGCAAAGCGGCTTCGAACGGCTCGTGCAACTGCTGCGGATTGAGCTCCTGACCCTGCTCGAGATAGAGCGCCATCAACTCCTCGTCGACCTCCACCACCTGATCGACCAACGCGTCGTGCGCGGCCTCGACCGTAGAGAAATCCGCCTCTCCAGCCGGAGTGAAAAAACAGTCCGCCACTGCGGCGCCGCCCTTTGACGGCAGGTTCAGCGCCAGGCACTCCGGCCCGAAGATCGCGCGGATCTCCTCCAGCAGCCGCTGCAGATCGAGCCCTTCGGCATCGGTCCGATTGATGATGATAAGCCGGCACAGGCCGCGTTCACCGGCCATCTGCATCATCTGCCGGGCAGTGTTCTCGATCCCCGCCTGAGCGTTGATCACCACCGCTACGGTTTCCACCGCCGGCAAGACGGCCAAAGCCTGCCCCAGAAAGTCGGGCGAGCCGGGAGTGTCGATGAGATTGATGTGAGTGCCTTTCCAGTCCAGGCTCACGATCGAGGCGCTGATGGAGTGGTGGATGGACTTTTCCAGGGGATCGGCGTCACTGACCGTCGTCCCCCGCTCCACGCTGCCGGGGCTGGCCACGGCACCTGCCGCGACCAGCAGGGATTCGATCAGGGTGGTCTTCCCCGCCCCGGCGTGCCCAACCAGGGCAATGTTGCGGACATTCTCGGTGGCATAATCGGGCATAGTGTAATCTCCGGGCTAGCAAAGAGCCGAACTACACGGTTTTTTAGCTCCCCCTACCACAGACCTGCGGCCCACGGTTTCTTAAACTCTTAAACTAATGAGAACCAAGCAACCCAGTGCGCGATCGACTACCGTTTACGCTCCTTACAGCGACCCTCAAATGGTTCAGGGCTTTGTTTGCACCGATTGCACGCACGCCGTGCGTCGCCCACGCCTGCAAGCACGCAATCGATTTTCCAACGTGTCCTCATACTTAAGATAGAACTTGATCAGAGGCTTTGCCTTCCCGCCCTAAGCCCAACGTGGTACTGCACCACAAGATCAAGAACCAGTTGACAGTTTGCGGCCCCGTGCCGTAACCGAGGAATTTTTAGAACATGCAAGCCGAACAGCACACTTCGGAGACCCAACGCGGACTGCGGCTGGCGCTCGGTGCGGTGGCAGCCGGTGCGGCCGCCGGTGCGGCACTGGCGTCCGATCTGCCACCGGCGGCTTGCTGGACCGCGGCGATCACCGGGCTGTGCGCGACCTGGTGGGTACTCGAACCAATCCCGATACCGGCGACCTCACTCATCCCGTTCGCGGCCTTCCCGCTCGCTGGGGTGGTCGATCACGCGCGGATCGCCCAAGCTTACGGACACACGCTCGTCCTGCTTCTGCTCGGCGGCTTCATGTTATCCAAGGCGGTCGAAAAGAGTCGGCTACACCGCCGGCTGGCGCTCGGCATGGTGCGCGTATGTGGGGGTGGCGGTCGGCGGCTGGTTCTCGGGTTCATGTTCGCGAGCTGGGTCTGTAGCATGTGGATCTCGAACACCGCCACCACCCTAATGCTGCTGCCGGTCGCACTTGCGGTGCTGGAGAGCCGCGAGGCCAAGCCGACCGCGGTTCCGCTCCTACTCGGACTCGCCTACGCGGCCAGCATCGGCGGTATGGCCACGCCGATCGGCACGCCCCCGAACGTAATCTTCATGGCTGTTTACGAGCAGGCCACCGGCGAGACGGTGCATTTTCTGGAGTGGATGACGATCGGCCTGCCGGCAGCCGCGCTACTCCTGCCGATCGCATGGCTCTGGGTGACCCGCTCTTTGGGCGGAACCCCGGCGCCGACGATCCCGCACCTGGGGCCGTGGCGCGCCCCCGAAGCGCGCGTATTGGTGGTCTTCGGCCTCACGGCGGCCGCCTGGATTTTTCGCACCGAACCGTTCGGCGGCTGGAGTGGCCTGTTCGGCGTCGGGACTGCCTCGGACAGCACGGTCGCGATGGCCGCGGTCGTGGTGTTGTTCCTGCTGCCGGACGGCGAAGGCGGACAGCTCCTGGATTGGAAGACCGCGCGCACGATCCCGTGGGGACTGCTGATCCTGTTCGGCGGCGGCATCGCCATCTCGACCGCCTTCGAGGCCTCAGGGCTGTCGAGCACCCTCGGCGAGGCGCTCGGCGGGGTTGCGACCTGGCCGCTGGTTGCGGTGATCCTGATCTTGTGCCTGGCGGTCACGTTCATGACCGAGGTGACCAGCAACACCGCGACCACCAACCTCCTCATGCCGGTGCTGGCCTCCGCTGCGATCGGTGCCGGCCTCGCGCCCGAGCGACTCATGCTCCCGGCGGCGCTGAGCGCGAGCTGCGCATTCATGCTGCCGGTGGCCACCGCTCCGAACGCCATCGTCGCCGGAAGCGGCTACGTGCACACCGCCGACATGGCCCGCGAGGGAGCCGTGCTCAACGTTCTAGGAGCCATGACGCTCACGGCGGTGTGCTCGCTGCTCTTGTGAGCAGCCGTGCGCAGCAACCCGGTTGGTGCCCAGCGCCCTCTCAACCGGAATGAAGATGAGACGGAAGAAAAATCAATGCCTTATCGACCAGGTTAGTAACTTCTCATTAAGGCCGGGCGTAATGTGTGCGGGGTGGCGGAGGTAAGATTACGGTCGTGCATTAAATGCAAAATTATCAAGCGCTTATTGTTGATGGTAAGCAACGAACCACTCTCTTCAATGTCTTCTTGCCCGGACTTAATGAGAAGTTACCCAGGTTACGGCAAATGCCGAGATCGGCGGGTTTCTCAAGTTTTTCAGGCTGTGAACGATACCCTGACAATACGCGAATAACTCGAGATAGGGCTTGGGATACGCTTGGGTAAACCCGGCATCGACTTCAAGTATGCAGGCTGACCGGGGGTGTCGGCGCACAGCACGGCGGCACTCCAAGACCGCGTCGACACGCTGTTCTCCAGCATAGACAGATCACTGGCGATGGCCTTTTTCGTTGCGGGTGCGGGTGCGTATGCCTACGTCTATTTCGAGCGCAGTGGGGACAGCACTACCTTGTGGTGGCGTGCAGCGATGGCGGCGACTTTCTCAACCAACGCCAGGTCGAACTGATCCAGGGTTTTCTTTTGAGCAAACTGGTCAGCGGCGAAGAGTTTCGTGCGATGCTACAGGCAACAGCCTCGTCGCCCGGCCAACCCAAGGCCACAGGTATCTGATTGCACGCCCCTAGAACCTGCCTCCCGGATGATCGAGGCGTGCTGCGCGAGGTGGACCTTCGGGACAGTTAATGGGTTGTCGTGAGGGGGTGAGCCAGCTATGGGCAACGCAACTGAACAACACGCGGAACTCTTCAACGACAGCTACGAACGCTGCATCGACAACCCAAACCCACCCGGATTCCTGCAGCGCTTTTACAAAGTCTTTCTGTCCTCGTCCGAGGAAGTTGCGGAGAAGTTCAAGAACACCGACTTCGAAAAACAGACTCGAGTGCTTAAAGCCTCCTTGTACTACCTGATGTTGAGCTGCAACGGGTCACCAGAAGCGATGGCGCATCTACGACGCATTGCGTGTCTTCACAGTAGAAAACAGCTCGACATTCGCCCCGAACTGTATGACCTCTGGCTAGCCAGCTTACTCCAGGCCGCGCGGGAATATGATCCGCGTTTCGATCAACAAACGGAAACGGCCTGGCGGCAAGTGCTTAGCCATGGAATCGACTTTATGAAATCCAGGTATTGAGGGAGGATAACTCGGAGGCCTTGCATTGCGCCGCACAGGGTGACTAATGTAGATGAGTTATCGAAGCTGTGTCGGCCACTGGGTCGATTATCGGAAGTGCGGCCATGAAAGGGGTCGTATTCAATCTGCTGGAAGAGATCGTCACCGCACAGTATGGCCTGTCGGCGTGGGACGAACTGCTGGAGAAGACGCAGCTCGACGGGGCCTATACATCGCTGGGCAGTTATCCGGACGCCGATTTTCTGAAGCTCGTGGCGACGGCAGGGGCTACTTTTGGCAAGTCGAACGATGAAATCGTGCGCTGGTTTGGTCGCGGCGCACTCTCGCTATTGGCGGAACGCTATCCGCACTTTCTCATGCCGCACACTCAAACGCGTGCGTTCTTGCTCACGCTGAACGACATCATCCACCCCGAGGTGCGCAAGATTTATCCGGGCGCGGACGTGCCTGTCTTCGATTTCGACACGTCTAAAAAGAGCAGTCTTGCGATTGGCTACAACTCGGCACGCAAGCTGTGCGCGTTCGCTGAGGGTATGATTGAGGGAGCGGCGGCCCACTACGGCGAACAGGTCGAAATCGCTCAGCCCCAATGCATGAAACGCGGCGATGAGCGGTGCCTTTTGGTGTGTTCGTTCAAACCGGCCACCCGGGAATAGCACCATGACCCGCTCGACGGAACCCGATGCAGCTTGGCAAAAACGCTACGAACGAGAGCGCAAAGCACGGTTGGAAGCCGAAGCCATCGCCGAAAAATCCACCCGCGAGCTCTACGAGCGGATCCAAGATTTAAAGAAAGCCGGTGAAGAGCTGCGACATGCTAAGGAAGCGGCGCAAGCGGCCAGCGTGGCCAAAGGCAACTTCCTAGCCAACATGAGCCACGAAATTCGCACGCCGATGAACGCCATCATCGGCATGACCGAGTTGGTGCTCGACACCGATTTGACGGACACCCAACGCGAGTACCTCGCCATGGTGCGCGAGGCCGGCAATTCTCTGCTGTCCCTGTTGAACGACATACTCGACTTTTCCAAGATCGAAGCGGGCAAGCTGGAACTCGAGTCCCACGTGTTCGGCTTGCGCGAACGCCTGGGCGATGCCATGAAATCGTTGGCATTCCGCGCCCACGGGAAGGGCATCGAGCTGGCCTGTCACGTCCATCCCGAGGTGCCGGACGCGCTTTTGGGCGACGCCTCGCGATTGCGGCAGATCGTAGTCAATCTGGTCGGCAACGCGATCAAATTCACCACCCAAGGCGAGGTGGTGCTCGACGTAGCCTACGAGTCGCCGACGAACAACGCGGCGAACCTTCACTTCACGGTTACCGACACCGGCATTGGCATTCCCACCGATAAGCTGGAGAGCATCTTCGACTCATTCGAACAGGCTGATATGTCAACGACGCGCCAGTTCGGCGGCACGGGCTTAGGGCTAGCCATCTCCTCGCGGCTGGTCAAATTGATGGGGGGGCGCATATGGGCCGAGAGCGAACTGGGGTGCGGCAGTGACTTCCATTTCACCATGAAGTTTTCGCTGGCGGCCGAGCGGCCGGCCGAAGCGCAGCCGCTCGAAGCCGTCTTCCCGGACAATGTGCGCGCTCTGATCGTCGACGACAATGCCACGAATCGTCTGATTCTCAACGAGATGTTGGGCAATTGGGGCATGCAGGCGACCTCGGTTGCCGCCGTGGCTGAAGGACTTGCGGCGCTGCGCACGGCTTACGCTGCGAGACGGCCATTTCGCCTCGTAATTACCGACTGCCATATGCCCGGCGAAGATGGTTTTGACCTGGCTGAAAAGATCAAACAGGACGGCCAACTCTCGGACATCCAGTTGGTCATGCTCACCTCCGGCAGCGAACCAGGCGACATTGCGCATTGCGAACAATTAGGAGTTGTCGCGCACTTACTCAAACCGGTTAAGCAATCGGAACTGTTTGACGCCATCGGCTCGGCGCTTGGCCTGCAGGTAGCCGAAGAAGAGGCGCCGCTCGACGAGGTGCAACAACTCAAAGCGTTGCGAATCCTCCTTGCCGAAGACAGCATCGTCAATCAAAAGTTGGCCCTCGCCTTGCTAAAAAAGCATGGCCACGACGTCGTGGTTGCCAATAACGGCAAAGAGGCTGTGGCCGTCTTCGATCGGGATCGCTTCGATCTCGTGCTGATGGATGTACAAATGCCGGAGATGGATGGCTTGGAAGCAACTGCAGCGGTTCGGGCGAAAGAAGCCAACAGCGATCGACACGTGCCCATCATCGCGCTGACGGCTCATGCCATGAAAGGAGACCGCGAACAGTGCCTGGAGGCCGGAATGGACGGCTACGTCAGCAAACCCATTCGTGCCCCGGAGCTGTTTAACACCATAGCCGCGCTCATTGCCACTGCAGCGCCGACCCAGGCCGACGAAACGGTTCCCACAGAGGAGGGGCAGACCAAAGCCGAGCGGGCAATTTCCGCCGACGAGCTCATCGATTGGTCGGCGGCCCTGAAAACGGCGCAAGGCAACCAAGATTTTCTGAAAGAGCTGGTGCAACTCTTACTCGATGAGTCTGCCAAGATGCTCGTCGAAATTCACGCCGCCATCGAGGAGCAGGAGGCGAAGACCCTGCAGCGCGCGGCCCATACGCTCAAGAGCTCCATGAAGGCCGTGGGAGCAAGCTCTGTAGCGCAAATCGCGGAACGCCTCGAAATCATCGGGCGCGAGAATCAACTGGCTGGCGCTGACGAAGTAGCCACATTGCTGCATCAGCGGTTCGATCGGCTCGAGATCGAACTGCGCGCCTTCCTCGCCGGGAAAAAGACGGTCGGTTAGGGAAAGAGGCCCCGCAGCCGTTTCGCGCTCTCCACGCGGTGAAGCGCCTCGATCATGGCGGCGGTACGCATGTCGACCTTCTTCTCCTGGACGCGCTGCAAAGTACGGCGAAAAGCGTTGGTCAAGATGTCGCGCAGCCGCGCATTGACCTCCTCCAGAGGCCACATGAGGTTCTGCAGGCCCTGCACCCACTCGAAATAAGAGACGATGACCCCGCCGGCATTGCCTAGGATGTCTGGGAGCACGAAGATACCGCGTTCGCTCAATATCTCGTCCGCCTCCAGCGTCGTGGGGCCATTGGCGCCTTCCGCCAGGATCCTGCAAGCGAGCTGCCCGACGTTTTCCGCAGTGATCTGATTTTGCAGCGCGCAGGGGGCAAGGATGTCGCAGGGCAGCGCCAACATCTCGCGGTTACCGATTTCCTCCCCGAAGGGGCTGCCGGCGAGAAGCTGGTGCTCGCGCACGTAGTCCCGCAGCTCGGCGATCGGCAATCCGGCCGGATTATAGATCGCTGTGCTCACGTCGCTCACCGCCACCACCTTAACCCCGCACTCGGCGAGGAAAGCCGCGGCATGCATGCCCACGTTACCAAAACCCTGCACCACGGCCGTGGACTTAGCAAGGTCGACAGCGAGATGCCGGCAGGCCTCCTCGATCAGATACACCAACCCGCGCCCCGTTGCCTCGTTGCGCCCGAGCGAACCGCCGAGGACGATCGGCTTGCCTGTCACCACCGAGGGCACGGAGTAGCCGACATGTTGGCTATAAGTGTCCATTATCCAGGCCATAACCTGCTCGCTCGTCCCCATGTCGGGGGCCGGGATGTCCTTGTCGGGACCGATAATGCCGATGAACTCCAAGGCATAACGCCGCGTTAGTCGCTGCAGTTCCCCGCTGGTCAGCCCGCTCGGGTCAATCCGCACCCCACCCTTGGCGCCACCGAAGGGTAGGTTCATGAGGGCGCATTTCCAGGTCATCCACATGGACAGCGCCGCGACCTCACCGAGATTGACATCCTGATGGTAGCGGATGCCGCCCTTGGTCGGCCCCATGGCAAGCACGTGCTGCACACGATAGGCAAAGACCGTTTCCACTTGTGCTTGCTCATCCCGCCTAAATGGCAACGTAGCGATCTGGGAGCGCTCGGGAAACAACAACCGTTGGCGGATGTTGTCATCGAGGCCAACGATGTGGGCGGCCTTAAGAAATTGCTGCTGGGCAAGACGGAACATAGCCGAGGACCATTCGGCGCCTCGCGCACGGGTCCGCTCGATGGCATACCGAATAGAGCGGATCAGGGATGTCTCATTGATTCGCTCCTTAAGTAGAAAATCTTGCGCGCCGCTTTCGACCGCTTTGCCGGCCAGGCTCACGTCGTCGAGCGCACTTTGAATAACGATTGGGATATCAAGCGCCTGGGCACGAATACGATAGAAGGTATCGAGCGCCTCGCTGTCTGGAAGCATAAGGTCCAGCAGTACGACGTCAATGCCACCGGGGGCGAGACGCTGGAGCGCGGCCGCCAGGTGGTCGACCGCCACCACCTCGAAGACAGGCCGCTTCGACTGGCTCAGCAACCGCTGTATCAGCCGGGTGTAAAGTGGATTGTCCTCGACCAGCAGCACGGTGACAGGTTTGTCGGCCATAACGGCTTACTCCGTGGGCAACCTGCAGCTATCAATAATAATAGTGCTTCCGCCGTCGGCCACCGCCTCGGCCAGTTTGAAAATGACCCACACACCGTGAGCGACACCTGGTTGCCAGGGTCCGGATGATTGCGCGCCGCCGTAGCACGCAACGGTATCCGGCCGGACACCGTATAAGAAATGCTTCATAGAATGAATTTACAAATGACTCGTATTACTGATAAATTTAGCATTTGCTACTACTTTTTTACATATAAAAAAACACGTTCTGCGGAACGCCAAATTCCTAAAAGAACTGATTAAAGGGGAGGAGTGATGGTTGCATGTGACACCCCGCGAACCGGCATGAAAATGGCGGGTCGATTCGCGCTCGTTCTGCCGTTCACGATCGGAACCGCACAATCCGTTAGGCTGTCATCAACGATCGACGATAGCCATTTCACACCGCTGCAGTCGTTGGGGAAAAAGCTGTTCTTCGATACCTCTCTGTCCACGCCGAACGGCCAGTCCTGTTCATCGTGTCATACCCCCGCGAATGCCTTCACCGATCCGGACAAATCAGTACCCACACCGGCCGGAGTCAATCCGCAACTGTTCGGCAATCGCAACACGCCAACCATCATGTACATGGCCTACATACAGCCCACCGCTGCACTACAACGCCGATGACGACACCAATGTCGGGGGGCAATTCTGGGATGGTCGGGCCGATTCGCTGGAGAGTCAGGCCAAACAGCCGCTGCTCAATCCGCTGGAAATGGCCAATCCCAGCGAGGCGGCGGTGATTGACGCGGTACAAAAAGGGTCGAGTGCGGAGTTGTTCAAATCAGTCTTCGGTATAGATGCCTTCGCGAATACCGAGACCGCCTACGACAATCTGGTTCATGCCCTAGCGAGCTTTGAGCGCACCGCCGGCTTTGCTCCATTCAGCTCGAAATACGATGCCTATCTCGCCGGGAAAACCGAACTGACCCCTGACGAGCTGGCTGGCCTACAGCTATTCGACGATCCGGAGAAGGGCAACTGCGCGGCTTGTCACAGCAGCACGCCGCCGGCTGATAGCCCCCCCGTTATTCACCGACTTCACCTATGACAACATCGGTATCCCAAAGAACCCCGCCAACCCATTTTATACACTACCCGCCCAGTACAACCCTGACGGATCAGCGGTGGTGGATGTCGGCCTAGGCAAGACCACCGGCGACCCGGACACGAACGGTCAGTTCAAAGTCAGCACGCTGCGCAATATTTCACTGACCGGGCCTTATGGCCATAACGGCTACTTCAATACGCTTGAGCAAATCGTCGACTTCTACAATACCAGTGACGTCAAACCGGAATGCGACGATCCGCTGACCAGCGCCGCACTGGCAATAAAACTTGGCTGCTGGCCCGTAGCCGAGTACGTACCCACGGTCAACCACGACGAACTTGGCAATCTCGGCCTCACCGACGAGGAAGTGAACAATATCGTCACTTTCTTGGGGACACTCGAGGACGGTTGGAGTGGAGCACGGGTGACCTCGGTGGGAGAGCCTTCAACGCTCGCGATGATCATGCTGGGTCTATTCAGCTTGCGCCTTGTATACCGCTTCCCGAGACAGCGCAGCGGGCCGGGAGATGCCCTATAGGGTTTGCTCCAACTCCGTGGCCGCGAATAAATACCAACGGATGATCGCGCAGTTCGCTCTTGAACGTCTATCGAAACCAATGCTCGGGGTACTTATCGGCCAGATAGAGAACAATTACCACCGACTCCATGAGTATCAAATCGCCATCAGTAAGCGCCGGTACTTTGCCGGCTAGGTTGATCTTAAGAAAATCCGCATGCCGGTGTTCGACCGCCACAAGATCGACGGTTACAGAGTCGAGATCTACGCCTAACTTTTAAAGCGTCCGTCGCACCCATAGTGAGTGAGTGAGAAACAAATTGATATGATTACATAATGAACTCCAGGTTGGTTCCTCAAACGCCACCCTCGTGACGCAACTCATCACAGGCTACCCTACTCCGCCTTTCCAGACGTTTTTACGAGTACGCTAGCAACAGCGGAAACACCCTAGATCAAGCGAGTTTGGCCGAGGAAGTGATGCGGGGTCGCGCCAGCGAGTTACAAACTATTGCTCAGGCGTCACGCTCGGGGAAGGTCGAATTACAGCCTGTCTATATACGCATAACGACAAGCTTTCCGGCAACAAGTGCAAGTTCGCGCTTTAGGATACAGCCACCCGTCTGGAACGCACCGTGAACACGGTAACTGGTGTCGCCTACGAGCATCGGAGCGATATCGAAACTTTGCGCGCCAACGTAAAGGCGCGCAAAGTCGGGTTGCACAGTGCCTGGAGGACAAGCCCAACAAGCTAAGCGCTCCGTGCACACAGGCAGGCACGAGCTCGGTCTCAAGTAGGCGAAGGCACTTGGGCAACAAATACCCGCTCCATTGTGCTCCTCGCGGATAAGGTTAGGGGCAAGGGTTTTGCAATCGAGCTCGCTCCAGCTAGGGAGCATCCCCCTCCGTGCCTGCGTAGCTCAGAATCACTGAACTCTGCCGGTGAAGGTCAGGAAACAGGTTTCTCGAGGTGCCCCCCATAGTAGACTGAGATACGATAGCTATAGCAGTATGGCGACGTCAGCTAGTGGCTTACGAAGTTTCCGCTACGATATGGCTCCGTGGCCGCGCAACGAGCGTGAGCAGCCTACAAGTCATCTTCGTGGACTGTAGCCATGTAGCTGTATCGCATATCACTAGATAGAATATAGAATTATTCCCAGCAAATTTCTAAAAAGGGAGGCGACTATGCCGAGCAAACAAGAAGCGGCTGAACAGAGCATGAAATATGCAGTCGACCTGGTCTTCTGCATCGATAAGACAAGTAGCATGGTGCCGCTAATCAGACGAGTAAAGGAAAACGCTTTAAAATTCCATGAAGATCTCTCGGCTCGAATGGAGGAAATGAATAAGCGCATCGACGAGCTACGCATTCGGGTCGTAGCGTTTGGCGACATATACGCTGACGGAGACGATTGGCTGGAAGAATCTGATTTTTTTAACTTGCCAGATCAAATTGACGAGTACAAGAATTTCGTTACCGACATCAATGCCAAAGGAGGTGGAGACGATCCGGAAAATGGCTTAGAAGGATTGGCGCTAAGTTTACAATCTGATTGGACGAAAGGGGGCGACAGGAGGCGACATGTTATTGTTGTTTGGACTGACACTAGCGCACATAAACTAGAACGTGCTATAGACGAGCAGCCAGAAAATTATCCGAAAGGAATGCCTAAATCCTTTGATGAACTAACGGATCAATGGGACAGCCCGGAGATTGATGCAAGTGCGCGCCGCCTGATTCTATTTGCACCGGATGAATACCCTTGGTCTGACATCGCCGCTCATTGGGAAGAGGTCGTACACTTCACTTCAAAGGGTGGCGATGGACTTGGGGAGATGGATTACAGTTTTATAATGAATATGCTAGCCCATAGCATATAAGCTCACGGCTGCGTCATAGCTCTGCGGTTGCTGGCTCTTTAATTTGCTGCTGCGACAGCGGATTGGAAGTCCCTGGCATTTAATCGAAACAGTTAAAGTTAGAAGACTGCTTTGTGACCCATATGTTACCAAAAATAAATAAAATTTTGATGAGGCGAAAATCAGCCTTTCTCTAAATGAGGGCGAAATGTTATGTCACTTGCTAATTCTGTTGGCGGTAGAGATACGCAGCGCAAGGTAAACCCAACAAGCGATAGAGGAAATAGCTCTATATCAACCGTGTCAATATGGAGCGAGAAAATAAAGGGAAAAGGTGAAGATGGACCGCCTCTAATTTTACTTTCTGAAGATTACTCATTCGGAATAATTGCCGTTTCTGATGGGGTTGGTGGCGCGGGCAGTCGCCCAGTATGTATTGATGGTGAACAAGCATCTGGAGCTAGAGTAGCAGCGATGAAGCTACTTGAAATTACCCTTGCTTTTTTTAAAAAATCTTGGCTACAGGACTCGTATAACGTTGATATAATGGAAGGGCCAGGTAATATCATGGATGATAAAAAAACCACCCAACCCCGTCATTCAGAGAAGACATCCATTGATGCTGATATTCATTCAGCATCACATGAACGCATGAGCCATTCCAGCTTCACTAACCTTTCAGCTAATGAGGAGAAAACAAGACTGCATCGAATGAGAAAGCATCAATCTACTATGCAGCTAAAGCCATACTTACCTGCAAGCGTTGGCAACTGTTCAGCGTATATACTAGATGGGGCTGTATGCGGGCCCAATGTGAGCCGACATATAGAGCTCCTCGGTAAGGCGATTGACGGCGCCTTCGAGAAAATGAACCATGGTATCGCTAAAACACAATCCAGCAGCCGATTAAAGACCAAGATCCAGCGCAACCTACCTTCAACTTTGGCTGGATGGGTTTACCGCACCACGCCGGAAAGAGAAATAACTGCATTCTGGGCTGGAGACTCGCGATGCTATGTCCTGCGCAATGACGGCCTCCATCAGGTTTCGCAAGATGATGCAAAGGGCGATTTTGACGCGTTCGAAGCAATTTGGGCCGATCCGCCATTAACAAATTACATTAGCGAAAAGGTTCCAAATAATATTAAGCAAAAGCGTTTACTATGTGATTATCAGACACTTTTAATTTGCGCAAGCGACGGCGCCTTCAATTATCAGCCGACCCCGATGGAATTCGAGTTCGTCGTTTTAAGAAGCCTCATGTCCTCAAAAAACATGCAAGCATGGGCGGATGACCTGGCCGAGCGCCTGCAGGCCTCAGCAGGCGATGATGTATCCATAGTTCTTCATCCGCTTGGTTTTGATAGTTTCGACGACCTGAAGGCACTTTATAAAAGACGCTTAGATGAACTAAAGGAGCAATTTATTGCACCCTTGGAAGCACTTAAAGACAAGCGCGCGCAGCTGGAGAAAGAACTCGCCTCTCTCAAGGCTGAAGAAAAGCAAAAGACGAAAGAGGCATGGGACCAGTATCGAGTAACATACGAGCAATACCTGCATGAAGGTAATTTGATATGAGAGCAGGTGAGTTTATCAGTGGCTATCGGTTATCCAGCGACGGCACTACAGTTAATGGTGGACGCTGCGTATGGGCGTTTTGCACAAAGAACGGTAAAGAGTTCTTTATAAAACAGTTTCTTTCACCGAAATATCCAGTTCCAGGAGAAGCGCCAGGTTCTGAGGAAAGGAAGCGCAAACTTAAAGAAAAATGCGAGCGCTTTGAGCAACAGCAAAATCGGGTTATGAATGAATTCAGGCAGCGCGTTTACACTGGTGGAAATTTAACTGTTCCAATAGAATTTGTTCGGGTCGGTTCGTTTTATTATAAAATTGCACCAAAAATAGATACTAGCTTAGTTGATATAGATGATATTGCGAAACTACCATTGAATAGGAGATTTTTAATTGCTAAAACAGCTACGCGCTGTTTGAGAACACTGCACAATATGCGCATTGCACACGGAGATCTAAAGCCTAGCAATATACTGATAAATAAAACAGAAATGGGCCACTTTGTTGCAAAATTAATAGACTTTGATGACAGCTTTTTCGAAGGAGAAATAAATGAAAATCCTGAAGAAGTTGTCGGCGATTTCGTTTATTACTCGCCCGAAATGCTTCGTTACATAAAAGAAGGGGGCGATGACTTAAGGGCTAGCGTGACCTGCAAATCGGATATATTTGCATTGGGCATTATTTACTATCAGTATTTTTCTGGGCGACTTCCAGCATTCAATAAATCCAAATACCGCTATTTAGCTGTGTCCGTACTTGATGGGAAGCGCCCAGGCTTGGGCAGGCTGCGCCTGAGAAACAAAAAACTAACTAGACTAATAGCGGAAATGCTGTCAACCAATCCGAATGACCGTCCTTCGGCGATGGAAATTTTAGACGAACTAAAAGATATTGACCATGGCGGACTAGAACGGGGTAGCACGACACGACACAGCTATACCGGGCAGCTAAAAGGAACACTGATAACCAAAACAAAGGCACCTCCTCCCTCTGAATCTCGCAATTTGATTTCAGGTACTGGTATTAAGTCTGCCATGTCAAAATGGCTAAAGAATAAACTGGCACCTAAACAAAATGGTTGATATGACCGTTGATTAATGGTATCGCCTGCCAAGGAGAAATTGGGTGTGAGGAGAGCTCTTTTGTAGTTCGAACACTGGAACCAAGCTATCGCTCCCGGCACAACGGCCTCCCGCTACAAAGCGTCACCGGGGCTTAACCCGCAGATCGAGCGCTTCGCATCTCAGGGATTCACATGGGTCACCGACCAGCCATCCGCGGTCTTTTGATAGCACACCCGTTGTTGCGGATAGCGCCAGCTTTTCTTCCACAGCTCGATCCGTTCCGGCGCGAGGCAATAGCCGCACCAGTGATGCGGTTTCGGCACCTCCCGCTGGAAGTCAAATCGCTGGCGATACTCCGCTAGCCGCTGTTCGAACTGCTCCCGCGATTCCAGCGACTCGATTTGGCCGGAAGCCCACGCCGCCAGCTGGTTGTCTCGCCCCCGCATGGCCCAGTAGATGGCAGCCTCCTCATCCCCGAGCAACCATGCGGTCCCCTCCACCTGGATCTGCCGTGCCAGGGGTTGGCTGTAAAGGCATACGGCCGCACGTGGATTAGCCGCCAGTTGGATTGCCTTACGGCTATGGCAGCTAGTAAAAAACACCAGTCCGCTGTCGACGACCGCTTGCAGATAAACAGTGCGTACAGAAGGCTGCCCCGCCGCATCGACCGTGGCCAAGCTCATGACCATGGGATCGGGAAGAGCCATCTGCCTGGCCTCTTCGACCATATCCCGAATCGCCTTGAGCGCTTGCTTGTAAAGGTCCATCCCACCTCCCGGAGCGGACCCGCCCGGACATAGACCGAAAATGCATCTTTTTATCAACTTAACAGATTGGCGGATGGTCGTGTTGATGCAGATCAACGATTCCCGGTCCGCAGACGCGCCCAGGGCAGCGGATTGGAGACTACCCCATGTGGGGTAGTCTTATTCAGGCAGCGCCGAAAGAGGCGCGCAGCCACGCACCGACCACATAGGCTAAAAGCGCGGCCGCCCCCCCCATGATCAGCGTTTCCAGACCGCCGCGTAATGCCGCACGTTCGAGGTAGTGCCCCTTGATGCAGCCAATCAACAAAAAGGCTACGCCCGTTGCGGCCGCACTCAGCGGAAATAGCGCCGAGCTCGAAAGTTCCGACACGAGGTAAGGAAATGCGATATAGGGGGTCAACGGGATCAGGCCTATTGCAAGGAAAGCGAAGAAGGTGACCAGCGCGGCCCGCAAAGGGCTGGGCATGCGCAGTTGCATGCCGTGTTCCTCCGTAAGCATGGTGTTTACCCACAGTTCTTCGTCACTGGCGATGGTATCGACGATGGCTTCCAGAGTAGCCCCTGCAAAGCCCTTGCCCCGATAAATTTGGCGGATCTCCTCGCGTTCGCCGTCGGGAACGAGCCGGATGTGTTGCTGCTCGATGCGGCGAATCTTCTCGACCATCTGGCGCTGACTTTTAGCGCTCTGGTAGTTGCTGACAGCCATACTGAAACCATCCGCGAACAAATTAGCAAAGCCCAGAATAACGACCACCATGGCCGAAAAGCCGCCGCCGGCCGCACCCGCGACGATCGCGAAGGTGGTCACACCACCGTCAATGCCGCCCAATACGGCGTCGCCTATGTAACTCGGGTGCTGCTGATCCTGCAGGCGCCGGCGGATGGCGGCCGGTTGATGTTCGGCTTGCAGGTTTCGAGTAGTGGGGTGCTCGTTCATAGTCCTTTCCAAAACCACAGATGGGCTGACACTCTTGTTCTCGAGCGAGCGGACGCGCCACACGCGAACTCAGAACCCTATATTTGACCGGCCAAAAGAATAAATAATATAGCAGCGCCCCAACGATAGGCCCCATATGGCGAACTGGCTACCGTCTGCTTTCGCCGGGTGCTCGGGGAATAGCTTATCGATGAGCTTGAAGGATGCGGGCTGCTCGGTAGGAAACGACAGAGGAGATTGCGAGTGCCTATCCGGCAAGCTGGTCGTTCGAAATAGCGCCATAGTCTTCGAACATCATCTCGGACCGGCGCACCGCCTCTACGCTCCTCCGGTAGCGTGTTGATCCCGACCGCCCTCTTCCGAACCGCTTCCTGCCAAAGAGCGCAAGGCATGTATATCGATCAACTCGACTTCGCAGCCCGATACAACAATTCGCCTTTGCTCCACGAAACGCCTGAACAGTCGGCTCGTGGTCTCGGAAGCCAATCCCAGGTAATTACTGAGATCGTGCCGCAGCATCGGCAAGCGAAACCGGGTCGACGACAGGCTACGCCGAGCGAACCGCTCGCTCAAACTGAGCAGCAGGATCGCCAGGCGCTGCTCGGCGGTACGACGGGCAAGCGTTCGCAACATCTCCTGCTCGTTGAAGATCTCGCGGCTCATGATTCGTAACAGCTGACGTTGCAGGCCGGGAACTTCCGTCGCGAGGTCCTCCAACTGGGCGAACGGGATCTCACAGACACTGGTGGTCTCCAGTGCCACCGCCGTGCATGGGTAGCGATCGAACGTGATGGCGTCCAGCCCCAAGAGCTCGCCGGGCAAATGAAAGGCTGTAATCTGCTCCTCACCATCCTCGGTCAGAGAAACGCGTTTCAGCGAACCTGACCGCACCGCGTAGATAGCGCCAAAGCGCTCACCCGCTCGATAAAGCACGCCCCTCTTGGTGAGAGGCCGTCGTCTCCGGACGATTCGGTCCAGCGCATCGATGTCTTCGGGGCTGAGCATCAACGGCAGGCACAAATCAGCCAGATTGCACGTGCGGCACGCTTGGCGAATCTCGTGAAGCGGACGCCGGTGAACAGAATACGTTAAGCCCACCATGACGGACGATCCCTCCTCGGCTGGTCGACCCTTTCCTGGGATTTGGTGCAGCCCTTCCTGGGATCTGGGAGATGGGATGATAACCCGTGGATTTCACTTAAACCGGTTCGGCCAAGTCAAAAATCGCATCGCAGTCCTGCTACGTTCATGGGTACTCGATGTTCCTCATCAAGTCAAGGTATCCACCGGGCAAGGGACGGCCAGGTGATGGCGCCGTCGTTGATTCCGCGCAAGCCTGGCGAACGGATGAAGACCGACCGGCGCGATGCGTTGAAGCTGGCGACGGCGCTGCGCAGTGGCGAGCTGACGGCGGTGTGGGTGCCGAACACCGAGCAGGAGGCGATGCGTGACCTCAACTCGCGCGCGGGACGATATCAATGTCAGGTTTCGTGTGATTCTATTGGGCAGCGGGTCTGGCGTTTGTGCGTGGCCCAGCTCGCCCGGTCTGGCCCGAAGTAGGCTGTGAACGCTTTCTCGCCCCATGGGCACCGGCTGGGCGCGCAGATCGGCGCGAACGCCGAGACCGATCAGATACTTGTCAGGGTGCCTGAGTGCCAGCGTGAGCGCTCCGTATCGGCGGGGAACTTCGCCGCGATCAGCGCAGGCAGCTCATCGGTTACGTACGTCTCCATCCGATAAGTGCGCGGACCAAGGTTCGAGCGTCGCGTCGATGTAGAATCCCGCGCCTGTGCTCAAGTCCCAGTCATCCCCCTCGTGCGCGATGCCCGCGCCGTGCCGGCTCGCGAATCGCTGAGCGCCTGCCTTGACGGTGGTCATTTCTTCGGTGCAGGTAAGGCCCGCGAGGTAGTAGAGCACCGGCACCGAGCTTTACCCGAGCGGTGGAACATGCACCGCGAAGCCGATGGAGGTACCAGTCGCTTCCGACTCGTGGCGGTAGAAGCCTTGGACCCCGTCGAAGCAGCGTTGCTCGCTCAACCTCTCCATTGCAGCCGCCCCCCGAGCCACCTTCATGTGAATCTGAGAATGCCGAAGGAGCGGATATTGTTCAACCGTGTGCTTACCGATACATGGCTTGCAGACTAATCCACTGAGATGGACACCCCTTCCCCTTAAAACGTGACCACAATGTGCCAAACTGGCAATGAGCATGTTCAGCAAACGGTGGAAAAGGCGCCCATCCCATTGGGATACGCTTTGCCGAAAAGATGCGTAATGCACATTACCCTACAGTAGTTCGCCAAGCGCTGCTTTTGCGATAATGCGATGGAGACGAAACATGGGCAACGATCCGCTGGGTATCAGGGCGACTCTGACAACTGAATCGGGACCCGTCCACTACGCGAGTCTCGTAAGACTTGCGGAGAAGATTGGCGCGGACGTGGCGCATCTCCCGCATACGGTCAAGATCCTCTTAGAGAATGTGGCGCGACGAGCAGGTGGCAGGGACGTCTCGCACGCCGATGTCGAAGCGCTCGCAAATTGGCCGCATGGTGGCGACGCATCGATCGCGTTCATGCCGGCGCGGGTATTGATGCAGGATTTCACAGGCGTTCCGGCCGTTGTCGATCTCGCGGCAATGAGAAGCGCACTGACTCGGTCGGGCGGCGACCCCAAGTGGGTCAGTCCTTTCGTTCCCGTAGACCTCGTCATCGACCACTCGGTCCAGGTCGATCGTTTCGGCAGCGATGATGCCTACGCCGCAAACCTCGAGTGGGAGTACCGACGCAACCAGGAGCGTTATACGCTGCTTAAGTGGGCTCAACAAGCGTTCGACAGCTTCCGGGTTGTGCCGCCTGGAATGGGGATCTGCCACCAGGTCAACCTGGAACATTTGGGGCGCGTCGTCATTGCACGCGACGGATGGATCTTTCCCGACACTCTGGTCGGAACCGATTCGCATACGCCAATGATCAACGGCCTCGGTGTACTGGGCTGGGGTGTCGGCGGCATTGAGGCTGAAGCGGCAATGCTGGGCCAGCCTATGTTCGTGCCGAAGCCGATCGTTCTCGGCGTCAGGACACTCGGGACACTGCCGCCTGGGACGACTGCCACCGACCTCGTCCTGACGCTGACGCAAAAGCTCAGGACGCACGGTGTGGTGGGTAAGTTCGTCGAGTTTTTCGGCTCTGGATTGAGCAGCCTGAGTATTGCCGACCGCGCCACATTGTCGAACATGTCGCCGGAATTTGGCGCCACTGCGACGCTTTTCCCGGTCGATTCGAACACCTTGAAATACCTGCAACTGACTGGGCGTGGCGCCAATATCGATCTCGTCGAGCGTTACACCAGGGAACAGGGACTATTCAGGACCGATGCCGACCCCGAGCCGCATTTCAACGAAGTACTCGACCTGGACCTTGGCAAGGTCGAGCCGAGCGTCGCTGGGCCGAAGCGGCCTCAGGATCGCGTCGCGCTGGCTGACGTAAGGCAGTCATTCGGGTCTGTTGTCGACGGCGCAGCGGCTAGTGTGAATGCCAAGGATATCGCGCGGCTCGTCTCCGAAAGCTGCTCGTCGGCGGGCGAGTTCCTCAAATCTCCGCCAGAGCGATTGGAAGAGCCGCGTGCAGCCACTTCCGTGACCGACGGATCGGTCGTAATCGCTGCCATCACGAGTTGTACTAATACGTCGAACCCTTCGGTCATGATTGCCGCGGGACTGTTGGCTCGCAAAGCGGTCGAGGCCGGATTGCAATGCCAGCCCTGGGTGAAAACCTCGCTGGCGCCCGGCTCGCGCGTCGTGACCCAGTACCTCGAGAAGGCGGGCCTCACCCCGTATCTCGAGAAGCTCGGTTTCAACCTCGTGGGTTACGGATGCACGACCTGCATCGGCAACTCCGGCCCCTTGCCCCAAGAAATTGCCGAAGTTGTCGCCAGCAAGGACCTCTCGGTCGTGGCAGTGCTATCGGGCAATCGCAATTTTGAGGGTCGCATCCATTCCCAGGTGAAGGCGAGCTACCTCGCGTCTCCGCCGCTGTGTGTTGCTTACGCACTGGTTGGCACGGTGCTGTGCGATCTGAACGTCGATCCGCTCGGGATCGGCCGGAATAGCGAACCGGTTTATCTGAGGGATGTTTGGCCGACCGCCGAGGAGATCGAAACTCTGATCGCCTCTTCGGTGGCACCGGAACAGTTCGACCTCGAATATGGTCGCATCTTCGAAGGTAACGACAAGTGGAAGAGCATACCGGCGCCCACAGGTACCTTGTTCGAATGGGCCGATGAATCGACCTATGTTCGCGAACCGCCTTTCTTCATCAATTTCGCGAGCACTCCCAAAGCAACAGCGGACATAGAAGGTGCCCGTGCCCTCGCCGTTCTCGGCGATTCGGTTACAACCGATCACATCTCGCCGGCCGGCGCTATTGCCCTCAACTCGCCAGCAGGACAATATCTCGTCGAGCATGGCGTGCCGGCGGAAGAGTTCAATAGCTTCGGCTCCCGACGCGGCAATCACGAAGTGATGATGCGTGGCACGTTCGGCAACATTCGTCTGCGCAACTCCATGGTGCCGGACACCGAAGGCCCCTGGACCTTGCACGTTCCAAGCGGCGACAAGATGAGCATCTACGACGCGGCTATTCGGTACCAGCGCGAGGGTACGCCACTGGTAATAATCGCCGGGCGAGAGTACGGATCGGGTAGTTCGCGCGACTGGGCAGCCAAAGGTGCTGCGTTACTTGGTGTTAATGCAATTATCGCCGAGACGTACGAGCGTATTCACCGCAGCAATCTGGTGTGCATGGGAGTATTGCCATTGCAGTTCAAAGACGGCGACTCGGCCAAATCATTAGGATTGACTGGTGTCGAGACCTTCACCATCACCGGAATCGGTAGCGGCATCGAGCCGGGCCAAACTGCAACGGTTTCAGTGACCCGATATGACGGATCTCAAACTGCGTTCGATACGATAGTGAGGATTGACGCGCCAGCTGAAGTCGAATATTTCCGCCATGGCGGCATCTTGCAGCTGGTCCAGCGCCAACTGCTGTCAGCTTGACCCCGCAATCGATGATCAAATGCGTAGCGATATGAGGCTCGCCACCATGAACTCATTGGCACAAGACTATCCAGCCGTTTTACTGAGCGCGCACGAACCACCGTGTCTCTCACTCTATCAACCAACGCATCGGCAGCATCCCGCAAACGTGCAGGACCCTATTCGGTTTCGAAACCTCTTGAAGTCGATCGAGAAAACCCTTCGCAAGAAGTACCAATCACACGACATCCCGGCCCTGCTGCGACCATTCGAGGCACTGGCCGAAGATCGGGCTTTTTGGGATCACACCGCGAGCGGACTGGCGGTACTGGGTGGGCCCAGCCTGTTCCGCGTGTACAGACTGCCACGGCCGGTTGTCGAGCTGGCGATCGTCGCCGACAGCTTTCATACCAAACCGCTCATGCGCATTGTGCAATCGGCCGATAGCTACCAGATTCTCGGTCTGAGCCGAAACGCCTTCTCAGTGTATGAGGGCAATCGCGACGCGCTGTACAGATTGGAGCCGATAGAAGGCGTGTCCTATACGGCCGATGAGCAATTGGGAAAGAAGGCGGATGATCGTGAGGGTGCCCACCGCGCATACGGTCCTACTGGGATAAGCACAGTGGCACGTCATGGCACTGATGTTAAGCAGGATGCCGAAGACCGGGACACCGAGCGGTTTTTTCGCGTGGTTGATCAGGCGGTGCTGAAACATTATTCGCAACCATCGGGGCAGCGCCTGATACTGGCGGCTTTGCCTCAACATCATCATCTGTTTCGCGCCGTCAGCCGCAACCCGTATCTGATGGACGAGGCGATCGATAGTCAACCCGACGCTTTGTCGATCGATGTGTTGCGTGAACGCGCATGGCTGCTGGTGCAACCGCACTACCTCAAACGTCTGGCCGGCTTTGTAGAAGCATTTGGCGCGGCAAGGTCAATCGGACGCGGCGCGGATGATCTCAGCAGCATCGCCGAAGCCGCCATCGCCGGGCGAATCGAAACGCTTCTGATCGAGGCCGATCGACTGATTCCGGGTCGCATCGACGCCGCAAGCGGTGCGATTGCAACTGACAATCTGAGCAACCCGGAAATCGACGACGTACTGGACGACCTCGGTGAATACGCCCTCAGATCAGGCGGTGACGTAATCATCGTCCCCACCGAGAAAATGCCAACACGAACCGGTGCAGCCGCAATCTATCGCTTCTGATGAACGGTTTCGACAACCTTCATGGATTGTTCGTTGGCGACGACGAGCTGGCGCAAGTTTGTCGCGATCTCCCGGAGTCCGCGTGTCGGGAGCAACCACGCAACTACGGCTTACATGTGGTGTCTCTGAGCCTGACGAGGGTCGGAGAAGGCCTTACCGATGCCAAACTCGTGCTCGCCTGGCTGCTCGATGCGATCGGTGCGCCAACCTGGGCCATCGGCCTGTTGGTGCCCGTGCGTGAATCGCTTGCCATGTTGCCGCAACTCCTGATTTCGGCGCGGATTCGACGATTCAGCATTCGCAAGACCGTCTATGTCGTAGGCTGTGTCGTGCAAGGTGTTGCGATCGTCGGATTCGGTTTGGTTGGATTGACGCTTTCGGGTAACACAGCCGGCATCATCTTGCGCACCACCTGCTCTTTGAATTCCTCGCTGTAGTGACCCATGCTCCACTCACCGCCCGCTCCCTCAGAGGTTAAGTTTCCCAAATCAACTGACCGGACTTCTATGCTGACAGAGGGGGCTACCAGCACCTCGGCTATCAGCCGCTGCCCGGCGCATCGCCGCGGACTGGCCACGCCAGCACGCCTACCACCCGCTCCTGCTGGAGATTTTCGTCGAGCAGCCCCGCTTTCGCGGCATCGCCTATCAGGCCGCCAGCTGGACCGGCGTGGGCATCACCACCGGACGCGGGAAACTCGATGGGCACTGCCGCACCCTACGGCCCAAGAAAACCATCTGGGTCTATCCCCTGCACCGCAGGTTCCAACAGTTGCTCTGCCAGTGATCGGCGCGCCGCCCAAGCTGCCGGTGTACGTTACTGCCCAGAGTTATCGAGAACGTACTTAAATAATATATAGCCTATTGATTCTACAATGCTTATGATAATCACCGGGAATTGTTGGTAGACACTATAAAAATTAAACCTGTTTCGAGCATCTATTGATGATTAAATTGATAAGGGATAAGTAAAAAATAATAAGTGGATCATATTGAATAATGCATGAGAAATAATTGTAAGCTGTATATTTCGAGTCAGCTGATAGACGAGCCCATACCCAAATCCTGCGAGAGTTGCCAGCGCTACATATTCAACTCCGCCGCCAAAATGAACCAGACCAAACAAAATTGAAGTGATTGATAATGGTATTGTCTTCAGCAACAGCTTGTTGGATGTAAATAATAAATACAATTTGCCCTGAATGAATCCTCTAAAAAACACTTCTTCAGCCATTGCAACGACGAGTATCTGATTTAGGATGAAAAAACAAAAGAATTCAGCACCGAAGGCATAGTCAGTATTAAAGTCAATTAAACCTAATTTTATACCGGTAAACAACACGATTGATGCGGTAATAAGCGTAATCACAAAAGCACAGATAATATGTGTAAACTTAACTTGATATGAACGGGGGACTGTCACCAGATAGAATACCAAGCCTGCTAGCGCTTTATCAAAGTTCAAGTAGGACGAGAATTTTGCCGAATAACCTTTTAAAGCTTGATCTTCAATTACTAGTATGTTTTCGAAACCGGGTACTAAGTGAAATCCTAATACGAGAAATAGAAGGAAAGAAAAAATGCCTACAGAAACGCGAAAATAGTTTGAGTGCTTGCTCTCTAAAATAACCAAGGAAATAGTAAGAAGCAGAATAATATTAACCGCTACAGCTGAAATAAAGCCAAATAATATGAGCCAAATTAATAATACTGATAAAGTTAACCACCAAACCGAAACCGCTGTATTTTTGAACTCAATGTTCTTGATATTCCTTGAGAGAAATGTGATTACATAGAGAACGAGAGCAATAAAAATTGGCCATTGTGCAACTTGATGCATATTTTTATTTATCCGTATTAGCCGGTAAAAACACTAATATTTTTATTAAGAAAGCCACGCTTGCTATTTTATCCGCATGAAATACAAGCGCGAAACGGACGGTCGGCGTCTTGATGGTGCTGGAAAAGAGGCGACCCGGCTACGGGTAGGGCGGATGCTGAACAAGGGTTTTTCGCCAGAGCGGCTGGCGAAGGATTTGGATATCAACCGGCGCTCGATCTACAGCTGGTTGGAGAAGTATCACAACGGTGGCTGCGAGGCGCTTAAGCGTAAGCCTCGGCCTGGGGCGAAGTCGAAGCTCACGGCAGAGCAACTACAGAAGCTCTACCGCATGGTGACTTGGTCGGACCCGCGTCAATATGCTTTTCCGTTTGCGCTGTGGACGCTGGCGCTGGTGCGGGAGCTGGCCAGTAAGGAGTTCGGAGTGGCCCTCTCGAAAGTTTCGGTCGGGCGGATTCTACGCACCTTAGGGCTCTCACCGTTGCGGCGTGCCATCGAGCGGGACCCGCTGCGGGTTAGCGAATGGCTGCACGAGGAGTTTCCCGCCTTGCAGGCGCGAGCTAACCCAACTTAGCGGATTCGCCCCGGATTTTGCGGGCGCCGAAGAAAAATCTTTTTGAAAATCAAAAGACGGTCTGTGGATAAGCCCCGCAAACCCGTTGTAGTGAAGACCTTTGGAGTGTGCACCTATATTAATCAATTAGTTGGCGTTTCAGAACAGCCGAATCCGCTAAGTTGGGCTAGGACTGGCCTGTCTGTGCAGAACAAATTAGCCTTGTCGCCTGATCAGCGTCGGCACCTGCCGTCGACTCGCCGCTCCGGCTCGCCCATCAGTGCAGGTCGGCGGCTCGCCCCCCCCCCGAATCCGCACCGGCGGCGGCCTCGCCGGCGCGCCCCCCCTCCCGCCGGTTTTCCGGACAGGCGACGCCCGGCACGGCCGCCGCCTTGGGGCTCGGAACTCAGCCCCTTTTGTATCCAGGTGAGTGAAAATCTTCTCGATGACCTCGGGATCCTCGATACAGGTGATGATTCGCACCGCCACACCGCAAGCCGGGCAAGTTTCATCGGGCACATCCCTATGCCCGACCGCTTCGCGGCAGCCTACGGCTGTGCAAATCGGCTTTCCTGCCGATTTGTCGATATCGATCCCGAAGATCCGCTTGAGGCGCTGCGCCCAGAACCTGCCCCGGACTCGACTCCGGGGTCATCGCGGTGCGGCGTTCGGCCGGTATCTGCTCCTCCGGATCGCTCCTCATCGGGTGCCGGCCTCCCCTTCCCCGCTTGGCCGGTGTCATTCACGCGCGGTATTTGCTGTTCGGCGCGAACACTCCATGAAAGCGAGTCGCGAAGTGGCGATCTGCTCCGCTCCACCCGAATTCCAAGCAGTAGTCTCGCTATTGCACGCCCTGCACCTCAAGCGTCAACCTGCTGCCGTGCCCGCCGACTGCCGGCGCCACGTTACGGGCGGTTTACCCATCACGCGTTTGAACGCCCGGGCAAACGCGGCTTCGGAATCGTAACCGACCTCCAGCGCTACCTGCATGATCGACTTATTGCTGTGGCGGAGCTCCTGGGCCGCGAACTGCATCCGCCACTGGGTCAGGTACTGCATCGGCGGTAAGCCGATGACCTGATTGAAGCGGTCCGCCAGCGCCGAGCGGGACAGTCCGACTCTCCGTCCCAGCTCGCCCACGCTCCAGGCTTTGCTCAGGCGCGCGTGCAAAAGCGCCAGCGCGCGCGCCACATACGGATCCTTGAGCCCGGCCAGCCACCCGGTCTGATCTTCGGGCAGGGATTCGGCATAGCGGCGCACCGCCTCCACGAACAAAAGCTCGGAAACTTTAGCCAGAATGGTTTCCGAACCCGCGCCCTGCGGCAATCTCGTCCGCGGCGTAAGCGAAGGTGCTGCGGATCCACTCCGCGCCGCTGCCCTGACCGACAGCCAGCTCCAGTACCGACGGAAGCGAGCTGACGATGGGGTTACAGTCCAGGTTCTCGGCGCCGAGGAATCCGCAGATGATGCGCGTGCGTTCGCCGTCGCCGCCGAGTCGGATGGTGGAGAGGCCGCCGTCGGTAGACGGGACCACGACATCGTCGCCCGATACCGGCGCCAGACTCAGATCTCCGCCCAAAATGTGCAGATCGTTGCGCGGAAGCAGCACGACCTGGCCCGGACCCAGCACCACCACCGGTTCGTCCTTGGTCTTAACCCGCAGACGACCTTCGAGCACGTAGTGGTAGGGAATGATGTCCGAAGCCGAGTCCAGAAATCGGGCGCAGTTCTCGGGCGAGACCTGCGAGCTCAGGCACCACGGATCGGAAAACTCCGCGTGCAGAAAAACGCCTCCTTTCAGTCGAGTCGCTCTCAGGACATCCGACAGTGCGTCCATCCCATCCCCTCAACCGCGGCGTTTCGGGCAAGAGTGCCGGTGAACCGGCCGTAGGCAGTGTACCGCATTCACTCCATAGTCACGTCCATCAAGCTCAGATTCTTGTATGAAACTTTTTGTTCACAACCATTTAGCGAGCACGTTATGGACGAGCAGAAACTCAACGCGTTCATCGGTCAGTTGCTGAACGACCTTGGCGGCGCCTTTGGCATTGCGCCGGTGCGCATCGGCAACCGGCTCGGGTTGTACAAGGCGATGCGGGAATGCGGCCCTATGACCTCCCTCGAGCTGGCCGCAGTCACCCACCTATCGGAGCGCTATGTCCGCGAGTGGTTGTCGCACCAGGCTGCCTCGAGCTACGTTACCTACGATCCGGCGAGCGAGCGGTTCACGCTGCCCCCGGAGCAGGCCGCAGTGTTAGCGGATGAGGAAAGCCCGGTCTACATGGTGGACGCGTTCGACGCGGCGGCCGCCTACCTGGACAACCAGCCGAAGGTCGAGACCGCGTTCAAGACCGGCGCCGGCGTCGGCTGGGGCAGCCAGGCAGGCTGCCTGTTCTGTGCCGTCGCCCGCTTTTTCCGCCCAAGCTACCAGGCCAATCTGGTCGACCACTGGCTGCCGACCCTAGACGGCGTGGTCGAGAAGCTTGAACGCGGCGCGAAGGTGGCAGACGTCGGCTGCGGACACGGCTACACCACCGTCATGATGGCGCAGGCGTTTCCGAACTCGGAATTCATCGGCTTCGATTTCCATCCCGTTTCTATCGAGGAGGCCGCGAAGCACGCGGCAGAGCACGGCGCCGGGGAGAACCTGCGCTTCGAGGCCAGCCCAGCCAAGGGGTATCCCGGCAACGACTACGACCTCGTGACCTTCTTCGACTGCCTGCACGACATGGGTGATCCGGCGGGCGCCGCGGCGCACGTGCGCCAATCGCTGAAACCCGACGGCACCTGGATGATCGTGGAGCCCTTCGCGCACGACAGGCTCGAGGACAACCTAAACCCGGTCGGTCGCCTGTACTATGCGGCATCGACGATCGTGTGCGTGCCGTCTTCGCTCGACCAGGAGGTCGGCGCGGCACTAGGCGCCCAGGCCGGGGAAGGCCGGCTGCGCGAAGTCGTCACCGAGGGCGGTTTCGGATCATTCCGACGCGCGACGGAAACGCCATTCAACCTCATTCTCGAGGCACGGGTGTAACAAGTCGCAGCGAGCAATACACGTCACACGAGGACAAGACGATGAAACATCTGGCGATTGTGGTCAGGGAGGACGCCTACGACAAGCTGCTCACTCCGCTGACCTTTGCGTACACGCAGGCCGCCACCGGCGTTGAAGTGGACATCCTCTTCGTGCTGTGGGCGGTGCGGGTGCTGACCAAGGAAGGCGCATCCACCCTCACGGTCGAGGGGCGCCACGCTCCGGAAACCGATTGGCTGCGCCAGCGGCTAAGGGAAGAGGGCGCCCCGACGGACATCGGCGAGTTTCTGCAGCGGCTCGCGGGTACCAGCAGGGTCGGACTATACGGGTGCGCCTACGCGGCCAAGACCTTCGAAGTCGACGAGTCCAAGCTCATCCCGGAGGCGAAGGGCATCGTCGATCCCGGCTGGTTTTTGACGGAAAAGGCGGCGCGCGCGGACCATTGCCAGTACTTTTGAGCGCAAGCCGAAGATAATCGATCAAACGCCGGCGTTATTGCCGATGCGATCGATACCGGATCGTAGGGGCTGGCTTGCGAGGTGGACTTTCCACCGTCGGGGGGTGAGCTCAGCGACGCGGCTCGCCGGGTGGGTGCCGGCGGGTTCGGATTATGCGTGCTGGCGAGCGCTGGGATGAGGACGCGATTCATGATGCGGGTGAACACCAGCGCACTGTGATAGCCGAAGTCGATGACCCGGTAGCAGTGGGTGTGAGGGATGCGCTCGATGAGCCCGTGTTGGCGCAACCGCCGCAGATCGTAGGTCATACGCCCCGGGTGATGCGCCGATCGAAGATCAGCTGCACTTGATCAGGGCATCCGAGGTCGATGTTCTCGCGGATGACCTGCTCGAAGAACACCCGCCCGGCGCGCGCTCGGTCGAACATCTAGGTGAGCGCGAACTCCGCCTGCACGATGGACAGATCGTAGCGAAAGCCGGCGGCGCGGTCGGCCGCGGTGAACGATTGCGGCAGGCGGCGCAGCCACTTGCGCAGCAACGCGTCGATCCGCGCCGCGGTGAGTTCGCAACAGATCCAATCGAGCCGCTCGAGGTCTGCACAGGAGAGAATGCCGTTGTCGAGGGCCTCGAAGCCGATGCCGCGCTTGGCGAGCTGGCGCTTCACATACTCGTGGCCATTGATACATAGCTTGGCGTTGTGGGGAAAATGGCAGCAGAACTTCAAGAAAAACGGCCCGAAGTCCGCGTCCACGGCATAGACGTAATAGTGGTTAACCATTGCCGTCGAGAAAACCAGCCAGGTATAGCTTTGGCCGGTGTAGGCGTGGGTACGCCGCTCGGTGCGCACCACCGGGGCTTTCTCCTGCGCCTTGCCGAGGAAGAGCAGCCCTTCCCTTGAAGGCCTTGGGGTAGCGCTGTGCGAGAGTGCCCTTGCGCTTGCCCTTCTTGAAGGGCACGACGCCGATACCCCCTTGTCTGGCAAATCGTTCCATGGCCGCCACGAAGGATCGGCTCATCGGCGCCATCAACGACGAGGAGGCGAACGGGTGCCCTCGGTGCTGACGAAAGGAGTAGGCGATCCCACCTTCAGCCTACAGCATCGGCTAGTAGATGTTGAAACACATCCGATCAATGCAAGCCACTTCCAGCGCGGTGCGCTCACCGAAAACCTCGGCAACGCTTCATGCTACGCCCATCCCGGGCTCCAGTCGCATAACCTCCCTCAAGCCCTATGAGGCCACCATCGCCTGCGGCGATCAATCACACGGTGCCCGCACCGTGGCGGCGAGGCACCGGCCGGAGCCCACTCAACACCACTGCGCCGGTCTGGGCCGTCCTACGCGAGAACCCCGCCTTATTGATCAGGTGTGTGGCAATGCAACGCTCTCTCACCCGTCAACGAATTTGGCGATATTATTGTAGGGGTAAGTCTGGGTG
>NZ_CH672427.1:1148666-1396694 GCF_000153205.1 Nitrococcus mobilis Nb-231 | reverse complement strand
GGGCTGCTCCGGCGTGATCCACGCCTGGTCCAGGGCTTCCTGGGCCAGGTTGTGGTCGCGGTGAGCCGAGAAAACAGCCCTCGTGTAGGCGATAAGCCCGTGAGTCACGACATGGGCGATGGCGATGCGCCGCTCATCGACTGCGGCGAGAACCAATGTCGTTCCCATCCCGGTGTAGCGTGGCTCGTGCTCGGCTTGGCTGAGAATGGTCTGATGAACATTATGGATCAGCTGCGCAGGATCACCGCCCCGCGCAAGCCATGAACGGTTATTCGAGTTCGACTCACGTGCGGCTTCCAAGACGGTTGCTACGGCAAGCCGGCTTGCCACATCGCCTGCGGGATGGCCACCCATGCCATCGGCGATGACCGCTACACCGGCTGCTTCGTCCCAGCCAATGGCATCCTCGTTGCGTACCCGTACACTGCCGATATGGGTTTGGCCGGCGATGATCATTTCGCCCTCCTGATCTGTATCGGTGCTTCGCTCGGGAGACCCCCGTAGGTTGGCAACCGAATGGATGAAACGGCCACAAAAGGTTCGCTCGTTCGTTCCTTTAAACGTAGGCAATTTACCTGATCTCAAGGAGAATTCTAGCGCTTCCAAGCGTCGTCTGGGCAGCTAGGCGGTGCAAGTATTGGGGGTTGGATCCGCGTGGAAGCGAATTCGACCACCGTTATTCTGGTATCAGGTAGGTCGTTTCGATACGGATGAACAAAGTGAACGATGACCGAGCAGGTCTTCGCGCGGCGAGCAGTGGCATGATGGCCCTATTGGTGCCCCGGGCAGGATTCGAACCTGCGACCTATCGCTTAGGAGGCGATCGCTCTATCCGACTGAGCTACCGGGGCAGGATAGAGTGGCGTATTGTGTAGCTTGATCCGGGGTGCACCGGAATTTGTAGCTAGATTGGTCGCGCCGCATCTACGCATCTAGCCCGGAAACTTCATGAATCGCACACGCCCTCGCTTGCCCCTTGAATCCACAGAAGATTTTGCTCAGTCGGGCGTAGTCACCGATACGCCGCTTCTTCACAAAAACTCCTGTGAATCCACAAGCTGCACAATCATTAATCATCGCGCGGATTCATGAAACTTCCGGGCTAGTGGAGCCGAGTCCCTGACCTCGCAAATGCGAATGTCGCGCTCTCCCAACTGAGCTACGGCCCCTTAATATTTGCGGTGCACAGTATAACAATGGTACTCACAGAGTACCATTGTGTTGTGTATAGACAGCTTTCCAAGACGAATTTGTTCTCATGGCCCAGTTGTGGCTGCTCCGGCTGAATGAGCGGTTAGCCTCAAGTAGTCGAGCACTTGGCGTGGCCGAGGTGCGAGTTGGCGCATCATTTCAGGGATGTATTGCCCGGGTTTTTGGAAGCGCTTGAGCACGCCGATGGCGAAGCGGCGCAGCCGTGTCACGTTGGCTGGTCCATGGCCGGTGCGGATCTGGCCGCGATCCTCGTTATAGTTCCAGTCGCTGATGTAGTGCAGGCTTGCAATGGACCAGTGGCCCCGATTGATAGCCAGTACTTGTTGCGGTGTCATCTATTGCGGCGTTCGGCTGGTGAGGCCGCCGAGAGTCTCGCAGCTGTGTTTAGCGGTTTTCTTTTCGGTGCGTTCGCGCTCGATCAACCCGACTTGACCGACGTGTGGGAAGTCGAGGTAAGTATTTAGCGCCGTGCTACACCCGATACGCCGCTGCTCGATGCGCCCATGCGCCCATGCGCAAGGCCGGCCGGTTCAGCGTAATCTGCGCGCCCCGTCGTTCAAAGAGCAGGCGGATAGCCTCGGCCAGGGTTTTCTGATTGTCTTTGGCCGTGAAGTGATAATGCGCATCGTGTGCGACGCTCTATTCAGCCAGGGCGCGCTGGGTAAGCAGGGCATCGGCGGTGATTATCGCGCCCTGAGATATCCCAGGTCTCGAGTAGTGGGATGGCCCTGCCGATTTCGTTGGTGCGCTTGGCCTCGTCTGTGTCATTGCGCTTCAGCGTGCCGACTTTTTTTGGGCGACGCAGTGCTTCGATTCGTGCCCGATCAGGCTTACGATATGGGTCTGCGCCCCGGTGTGATCGACGCCACCCTTCATGATTTTGCCATCCATGGCCAGCGCCTCCTCTGAGTTGAGCTGAGCGGCCTGCCAGGCTTGTAGGCGCCGATCCAGAGCCTCTGGGCCGAGGCGCACCAAGCAATCGCGGATCACATACAGGCTGGGCACGAGGTAATGCCCATTGACGCGCCGGCAACCAAAACGCCGGCGGGCCGCTTGAGCCAATGAACTCGCCCATTCGGCCATCGACTTGTAGCCCTGCATACCGCACAAGGAGGCGCCGGCAGCGAGTGTCAGCACCACAGGCAGGCGATGGCGCCGGCCCTCGGCGCGGTGTGGATCGGGTAGATCGGTAAAATACTGGGGCAACGAACGCATTTGTGTGGCGGAAAGTGCCATACGAGGGTCTCCGGATAGACCAAGGGTCACATCGTTACCCGCAACTTATCCGTTGGGTTGAACGCAGCCGCCGCGAACTGGTGCAATGCACCCGATGATAACCGCTACCGGGTGCGATTCGGGATGGAGAAGGCAGAAGGACTGAGGATTTATGGGAGGGCTCTGGAGTCCAGCCGACTTGGAGCGGATTCGTGAGGAGATTCGGCAAGCCTCGCCGCCGTTGCGCGCCGAGGTGGCACGGCGGGTGTGCTGGCTACACGCCCTTACCCTGGGCCCAGATACGCTATTTGATCTGCTGCGGCACGGTGCTGTTGGGGCGCTGGGATTTGGTGCGGCCGCCTGGAAGGTGGCAATGCGGGATGAGTAGATCGGTTGGTCGGTGTCGGTACGCGAGCAGCACCTCTGGGTGGTGCTCAATAAGACTCGCTTTCTGAGCTTGCCCTGGGTTCAGATGCGCAATTTGGCCTCCCGGGTGCTGTCGTTGGTCGCGCGTCGCATTGGCGCAGACTTCCAAGCCCGTTACGGCCTCCCCCGGTGTTGCTGGAGAGCTTTGTCGAGGTGCCGCGGTTGCGGGACACTTGCTATCCGGCCGCCAACTGGGCGTGTCTCGGGTCGACCACCGGACGCGGCAAGCGTGATCGCAGCCACCGTGCTCGCCTGCCGGTGCATTCAGGAGACCACCGAGCTCGGCTACTTCACCAAGGGCGACATGCAGGGCCCGGGCCGCTGAACTACGAGGCCCGCCAGGGACTGTAGCTGCACCCCACCCTGGCGCTCACGCCCGAGCGGCTGTGTCTGGGAGTGATCGATGTCTGGAGCTGGACCCGTGAGCCAGGCTGCCTGGGCGCGCCCAAGGACGCTCGCCGGCCCATCGAAGAGAAGGAGAGCCAGCGTTGGCTGGCAGGCTACCGGCGGGTGTGTGAGCGACAGGCCGAGCTCCCTGAGACACAGCTCATCTATCTCGCCGATCGGGAGGCGGACATCTACGAGATCTTCGTCGAACGAGAGGCAAACAGGGCGGCCGAGTGACTGACTCGTGGCCAGCACGATCGCAAGCTCAGCGACGACAGAACGTTGCGCCAAGCCCTCGATGAGGCCCCCGAGCTCGATCGGATCGAGTTCGATATACTCAAGAGCGGACAGCGTAAGGCGCATCGCCCAGAGCCTGCGCTCGGTACGGGTTACGCTCAAGGCGCCGTTTCGCAGCGACCACCAACCACCCGATGTCGAAATGAGCGCGTTGCTGGCGCAAGAGCTGGATCCGCCCGCCGGAGCTGAGCCCATCGAGTGGCTGTTACTGAGCAGTTTACCGGTGGACACGGCCGAGCAGGCCGGCGAACTGCTGCAATGCTAGCTTTGTCGCAGGCAAGCGGAGATTTATTTTCGCATCCTGAAATCGGGCTGCAAGGTTGAGGAATTGCAGCTCGAGAAGCTCGAGCGTCTGGAGCCGACACTGGCCTTCTACATGATCATCGCCTGGCGGGTGCTGTATCTGACCCTGCTGGGCCGCGAATGCCCGGAAATGCCATGTGATGTGGTCTTTGCCGAGAAGGAGTGGCAAACCATCTACATCGTCGCCAAATGCAAACCGCCGCCCGAATAACCACCCCCACTCGATCAGAGGGTGCGCAGGGTGGGCGGTTTCAGCGGATTGCTGAACCGCAAAGGGGATGGCTTCCCAGGCCCACAGACAATATGGATCGGGCTGCAACGCGGTCGCGATTTTGTGCTCACGCTCGGGGCTACACGTGCCATGCAAGAGCCGAGTTGTGGGTAAAAAACTGTCCGGTTCCGTGTGATTCTATTGGACAGCGGGTCTGGCCTGCGTGCGTGGCCCGTGATGCGACAACTCTACCGGCACCTTTGAGACTACCCGACGCTACCTGTTCGTGGCCATCGACCGTGCCACGCGTTGGGTGTATGTGTGCAGCTACGCCAATCAGAGCCAGACGAGCAGCACCGACTTCCTGCGCCGTCTGCACACCGCGGCGCCAATGAGGATCGAGAAACTGCTAACCGACAACGGTAGCCAGTTCACCGATCGCTTCACGGCCCAGGATAGAAAGCCCACGGGCGAGCATGTCTTTGATCGCTAGTGCGCGAAGCTCGACATTGAGCACCGTCTGATCAAGCCCCGCCATCCACAGACCAATGGCATGGTGGAGCGCTTCAACGGGCGTATCAGCGACGTCCTTGCTACTACGCACTTTCGCTCAGGCGAGGATTTGCAAACAACCATCGAGCGCCATGTGAAGCTCTACAATGAGCACTTGCCGCAACGCGCACTGCAACACCAGCCTGCCGTTGCAGGCATTACACTCTTGGCGCACTGAGCACCCAGAGTTGTTCGTCAGAAAACTAAAGAATCAGACGGGACTTGATTGATAAGGTGCCCTTATTTTTGAAAATGAGCCATGTCTTGATCTTGTTTTATCTTAAAATTATAACTTTTGGTATTAATCTTAATTGGGTTAAGTTTGCATTTATCAAAACCTTGAAAAATGCCCTACGAAATCTTTTAATATATAATACGATACTTGTCTAACCAGATCGTCCCTCATGGACTCCGCACAGTAAGTACAGGGCAAGTGGCCTTCCTCACCACGTTTTCTGCCACACTGCCGATAATCACATGTTGAAGACCCGTCCTACCGTGGGTGCCCATTACTATCATTTCCACCGCTTTTTCCTTGGCTGCCTTCAGAATTTCCTCGATGGGTTTACCCATTACAACGATTGCCTCTACTTCGACCTTCTTTCCGTCCCTTTCGTAGGCCAAATCCTCTTGGAGCTCTTTTCGTATGCGCTCTATTGTCTCCGGCGTCGGTTTGGGCACTTCAAATCCTAGAGGGGTCTCATGGCCGAAATTACGGATATCAACGACATGTATAGGATACAGCTTGGCTCCCTCCCTGGCTGCGATATGTGCGGCATACTTCATAGCTTCCGAAGAACACTCAGAGTAATCAACCGGGCAAAGTACTCTTCTTATAGTGACCATTTCATACCTCTCCTATATTGCATAGACCGTGATAGTAAGCTTTTTAGACCATAAACGTCATCCGTTAATTGCCTCCCCGAGGTAAAGGGTTTCAGGTCAGAACCAGTGCAGGATTAGATATAAGGCCGGCCTGAGTTAATGTCAAATCTAACGGGGCTTCGCCTCAAATCGACCTGACCTTTACCCATAAGTTGGCTGACATCAAGGTGGGTCGCGGTTGGCTCGCAGGGCCTTGGTCAATACCCGATACATGACGGTGATGTCGTCGAGGCGTTGCAAGCCGTGCCACAGGGTCTGCGTGCCGGGCTCGCCATCACACTTGCGCCCGAGGAAGCCCCCGAGGGCGGCGACCAGGCGCATGGCCTCGCGCAGACTCGGCTCGTCCTCGGCGCGCGGGTTGGGGTTATGCCCAGTGCGCACCCGCAGCGCCTTCCATTGAGCGGGCTCGAAGTACACGCGCGCCGGGCGGGTGTTCTTCGAGCAGGTCATCCGCGAGAACATCGACCTCGGACGCCCCGATCAAGTGCAGCTGATCTTCGATCGGCGCATCACCCGGCGCACCCCGGGGCGTTTTCGCTCGCGCGTGATCACCGACGGTGTGGTGCCCTCCCTGCACCTCGACTATAAGCACAGTCGCATCAAGCAGTACCATAAGGAGGGCCGGGCGCTGCGCACCGAGACCACCATCAACGGACACCTACGAGTTCAACATCGGCAGACGGCTCAACAACCTTCCTGCACTCCAGGAGGTCGGCTTCCAAGCCAACCGACGTCTCCTCGACGTCCAACGTATCAGCCACAATGCCACCCTCAGTGCGCTGAGCCTTCGAGCGCCTCAATCAGCCACAGATCCACGACGATCCAGAGCCTCTGGGCCGAGGCGCACCAAGCAATCGCGGATCACATACAGGCTGGGTACGAGGTAATGCCCATTGCCGCGCCGGCAACCGAAACGCTGGCGGGCCGCTTGACCCAATGAACTCGCCCATTCGGCCATCGCCTTGTAGCTCTGCATACCGCACAGGGAGGCGCCGGCGGTGAGTGCCGGCACCACAGGCAGGCGATGGCGCCGGCCTTGGGCGCGGCGTGGATCGGGTAGATCGGTAAAATACTGGGGCA
Source organism: Nitrococcus mobilis Nb-231 (assembly GCF_000153205.1). Lineage (GTDB taxonomy): Bacteria > Pseudomonadota > Gammaproteobacteria > Nitrococcales > Nitrococcaceae > Nitrococcus > Nitrococcus mobilis. The sequence continues at coordinate 1,390,126 of NZ_CH672427.1, read as the reverse complement.
ACGCGCGCATTTGTGCGGCGGAAAGTGCCATACGAGGGTCTCCGAATAGACCAGGGGCTGCGCGATCGGGATGGTTCAACAGCCTCGCAACGTTGCGCTGTAGCGGATAGACAAACACCCGCTTGGGGCGCTCGGGGGTGTTGCTGTAGCCACCTCGGATGCGGCGAAAGCCGCGGGTCAGGCCCAATTCGAGCCAGTTCGCGGCGCGCTAGACGCCGCCGTGGAAACGACAGGGATCGACAAAAGTCTCCAACAACAACAGCCGATGCCCGAAGCGCTGCGGCCAATCCGCGGCCGTGCGGCGGGCCACAAGAGCGAGCACGCGTGAGCCGAGGTTCGGATAGTGGCCTTCAGGAAGAATCAGGCAGCGAGTGTTGTTGGCGATGAGCTTGAGCCGGTCGAGCTGGGTGCGAAAACCCCAGCCGATCCAGTCATCTCGCACGCCACACTTGAGCGCGGCCGCCGATAGACCGATCTGGGCCAGCCACCGCCCGCGCCAGGTCGCGACGTACCACAGCGTCTCGCCGATCTTGGGCAATGCGCCGAGGTAATGATGCGCCGCCATCTGAGCCTGATAGCGAGACTCCTCATGGCGTTCGACCGGGCGGACGATGAAATCGGATAAGATGGATGCGACGACTGGAAAGGGTTGTGTCATGCGGTCTTTGTAGCCGCCTGCAATCCAGCAATTGGCCTTAACTCTTTGCTAGGAATGGCCTGTAGGAATGGCCTGTCTGTGCAGAATAAATTAGCTCTGGAGCGCTTCTTGAAGGTTGCGTGGGTTTCGTCCATACTGCCACCGCTCGGATAACCGTATAACAGATGCTAGTGTAGTATTTCATTCTGTTTGGAACTTAAGCGTGAGTTGGCCCGAATGACCTTTTGCAGGATGTCGCGCGCGCTCTTGGTCCAGATGAGCGGTTTGGATTTGGCATTGTGATGGGCGACGTATTCATGGATGGCTGCCTCAAGTTCGGCCACGCTGGTGAACGCACCGCGGCGCAGCCGCGCGGTGGTGATGTCGCGAAAAAATCGTTCCACCCTGTTCAGCCACGAAGCCGAGGTGGGCGTGAAGTGCATGTGAAATCGTGGGTGTTTGGCCAGCCACTGTTGCACCTTCGGATATTTATGCGTGGCGTAGTTGTCCGCGATCAGATGCAGGGCCTCGTCTTTGGGCGTCTCGCGGTCGATTCTACGCCGGAACTTCAACCACTCGGCGTGGGTGTGCCGCGATTGGCACTGACCGATGACCGTGCCATCGAGCACGTTCATCGCTGCAAACAACGTGGTTGTACCGTGGCGCTTGTAATGGTGTGTCATCGTCTGTGCGCGGTCCTTCTTCAGCAGCAGGCCGGGTGGCGTCCGGTGCAGTGCCTGTACCCGGATCTTCTCGTCACAACAGAGCACCAGCGCGTGCTCACGGGGCGTCATGTACAGCCCCGCGATGTCTTCGAGCATCTCGGCAAACTTCGGATCGCACGAGATCTTGAAGCCGCGCACGAGGTGCGGCTTCAGACCGCGCGCCTGCCAGTGTCACCACACCGCGCTGGGATCGACACCCAACTCAGCCGCCATCTTGCGGGTGCTCCAGCAATGCGTGGCAGCCTTGGGTTTACTCTGTTTCGTCAGCTCCACCAGCCGCGCCACAGCCACCTTCACCGCCGGTGCGCCGCACGGCAAGTCGCGCTCTATGCTGGCGGTCCCTGCTTGCCGGTAGCGCTCGCGCCACTTGCCCCTGGACGATGCCCTGCTGTGCGGCGATCTCCTTGTTGGCAGACCCCGCGCCACCAGCAGGACAATTCTGGCGCGCAGCGCCAAGCGCACGCTGGTACGCCGCGAACACGACAGCCGGGTCAGTTCGGTCTGCTCTTTGTCGGTCAACACGATTGGCGGAGCAACTCGCATGCGCTTGATTCAATGCCACAGAAGATAATGCATTGGAATGACTCAACCACACTGGGTTCCGTCAAGAATGGAACAGGACACTAGCGTGCTCCTATGAGCAGTTCAGTCACTGCCCGGCCATGCGGATGCTTCAGCGTGACAAGCTCAACAGCGAAAAACAGTATAAATGAAGTTCTTCTCGGGTCGAACAATCAATTCTTGGGCATCATTCTGACCAATTGCGTGACAATCCTGCATCACTGCTTCCGCGCTCAAGCAGCAAAAAACATGGAGTTCAGCATTCGTAGCCGAGAAGAATAGGGCGTTATGTATGTGCTCCCATAATTTTCAAATTGGCGTAATGTGATTTGAGCCGGGCTTCCTAAAGGGGTGCCATCAGTATCAATCTGGAGTCATCAAGAACTATTCATGATTCGTGATCTGACCTCGAATGCAAGTGTGGTGAGCCGGTAATTAAAATACTTGGCAAGTAAATATATCTTTTATAGGAGGAAGTCGTGGGAAATCCATCTGTCGCGGATGATTTTAAGGGCGAGGCGCCGGGTAACTCCAGGGTTATGTTACTGGCTTTCCTTGGGTTTTCGCTCGGTTTTGCGATTTGGGGAATGTTTTCGGCGCTCGCCCCCTTTTTGATCGAGTGGTACGATTTCAGCTCCACTCAGGTGCTCATCCTGGCTGCGATGGAGCCCTTGTTCGCGGCTGCTATCAGCATCCCGCTTGGCATCTGGACGGACAAATATGGCGGCCGGAGGGTTTTTGCGATTTTGCTTCTGACCCTCGTTATTCCCCTGGCTTACGGATACTTCGCCGATAGTTACCTCGGCTTTTTGGCTGTGGGTTTGTTGCTGGGGCTCGGGGGGGCGAGTTTCGTGGTCGGCAATGCTCATGTATCGAACTGGTACCCCCGATCGAAGCAGGGCACAGCCCTTGGCATTTTTGCTCTGGGCAATCTCGGAATCATCGTCGGCTTGATGACCGTCACTTTCGTGGTTGATAACGCCTCGGGCCCGGACGGCTGGCGCCTGATATTCCCGATTTTCGCCACGGCTGCGCTGGTGATGGCGCTGCTCTATTGGCTCTTTACGACCGATTCGCCGTATCGCGTGCAGAAAGGCCTTAAGATGCGTGACATCATCGGCGTGTATCGTTCGGGCGTGGTGGTATGGCTGGTTGCTTACCTTTACTGGGTGGCATTCGGTACCCTCGTCTTCTTCGCATCGTTTATGCCGACCTATCTGGCTACCCAGTGGCATGTAGATCCCAGCCACGCGTCCATGGTGTACACCCCGCTGATGGTGGTCTGCGTCGCCATTACCCGGCCGCTGGGCGGCTGGTTGGCCGACCGTTACGATACCATGAGCGTTCTGATGCCGATGTTCTGCGTTATGGCCCTTCTGACCCTGCTTGTCGCCATGCAGATGTCACTAAAGATTGAGCTGTTCGCCATTTATGCGCATGCGCTAATCTCTGGCGCTGCCGCGGCAGGGGTGATCAAGCTGATTCCGGTCTACTTCCGGCAGGTCGGCACGGTCAGTGGGCTGGCCAAGGCCGCCGGCGCAGCCTGCGGGGCCACCATGACGGCTGTCATGGCCATCAGTACGTCTTTGGGCGGTTATACCGGAGGCTTTGTCGTCTGGGCGCTGATGAACATCGCCGCATTCTACATCGTGTTTACACGCGTCGGATTCAAGGATGCAGAGCCCATAGACTATTCCATAAATTATACCGAAGCTTCACAAATGCAGACCGAAGCTCGATAAATGCAGAATAATGACCTAATAGGTCTAGGCGGTCTGTTTGGGAGCTGGCATTCTCAGGTCCTGGAATAAATAGAGCTGTGCGCCGGCCGGTTTGCACCCTTGTAGGGGCGGCCGGCGATGCGCACGGTATGGCTGCTGAATTTGGTGCGGGATGCGCCTACACCCCGCTCCGGCAGTGTGCTTGCACTTCCGGAGCGGGTGTAGGCGCGGTAGCGCTAGGGCCAGAAACAGATCAGAGCATGGGTCGCGGATGCGATCCGGCAGGCGGTGTCTCTGCCAGGGCGCCGTCGGTGACGGCCGAGCCATCTTCTGCCGACTCCGCCCGGGCGGTGAATTCCGGGTGCAGGCGGGTGATCAACGCGGTGAACTCGCGGTAGCGACGCTCCGGCATTGGAGAATGTAGTCCACGGCAAGCTTGTGCGCCGTGCCGAGCGTGTAGTATTGAGTCGGTTTTTTGCTCAAGAAATTGATTTTATTATAAAAAATAAATGGCATCCAAATTTATTTGCATGGTGGCTGCAACGAGAATGCATGCGTTTCTGCGATTAATTGCCCGATAGAGTTGCCTTTGCTCGTAAGCGCGCTCGCCCGCTCCGCGGTGTTGAGCGGTGCGGATGCAAGGTCAGTGCTCGTTGAGGGAGGCGAGCAGCTCATTGCTCTCATCGGCCCAGCGCACCGCCTCCAGATAGGCCTGCGTGTGCAGCTCGACGTCGATGGCTCGGCTTTCCAAACTGTGCCAGTGGGCGCGTTCATAGCCGAGTACGCATTCCAGCAGATTCCCCAGCGTACCTTCGTGTCCAAGCAGCGCCAGCTTAATCTCGGCACTCAGGGGGATACTGTCGAGCAATTCTTCCATGGGTTGCTCCATGATCGCATCCAAAGCGGAAAACAGCCCGACAGTGAATGCTTGCTCAGGGGTGGCGAGTCCGAGTCGGCGCGCTAATAGTTCTGCCATTCGTGCGCGTACGAGCACCATGCGCAGCAATTCCTTCGGCCGCGACGACTCTAGGCGGGAGAGCGCCATCAATGAGGCCCAGTTACGAATCGTGCGTGAGCCGAGCAGTATGATGGCCTCACGTAAAGAGGTGATTTCTCGTCGCAGGGCGAAGCTGGCACAGTTGACGTAGCGCAGCAGGCGATAGGAGAAGGTTGCGTCCTGGACGATGATGCGCTCGAGTTCTTCCAGCGAAGCTGCAGGATCCATAAGCCGCCCGAGCAACGCCACAACGGTTGCATGTACGCCGGGCAGGCCTTGGCCCCACACGACCTTGGGTCGGCAAAAGAAGAATCCCTGAAAGGCCGCGCAGCCAAGTTCTCGGCAATACTCATACATCTCCGGCGTTTCCACCCGAGCCGCGATCACGGTAATGCCCTGGGCGTGCAGCCAACGCAGATTCTGGGCGATCCGCTCGCGGGAAAGCGCGAGCACATCCAGTTTGACGTAATCGACCAGTTCGATGAGGGGAGCGTGTTCGGGCGAACAGGTAAGTCCGTCCAATACGAGACGATAGCCAGCATGGCGATAGCGCTTCAGGCCCGCTACCAGTCGAGCGTCGACGCCGATGTCCTGCGCTACTTCGAGAGCCACCTGTTCAGGGCTCATGGGGAGCGGGATATCGCCGGTAAGAAACGGTCGAGTGAGGTTGATGAAGGCACGCTGACTGCCGACGATCCGCTCCAGGCCCATCTCCATGTAGCTATTCACGATCAGCTGAGCGCTGGCCAGATCCGCATCCTCGATCTGCGCATGATCGTCCATGCCGGAACGAAACAAAAGCTCGTAGCCGACCACCTGTAAGTTTATATCGACGATAGGTTGACGACCTATGAAGAGATCTTGCGTCACTGGTATATCCTTAGTGGGTCGAAGCCCGGTCGGTCCAGCTTAATAGTGTTGCACTACCCGGTCGAGTGAGGTACCTGTGTAATGTGAACCAGCATAAAAATATGCTCAAAGCAATTTTTCGGCTGCAGGATGGTCTATATGTAAGCAATGGTGTCTACTGAGCGTGGGGATCATTAACAGGGAGGTCTTTACGAAGATGCGGATTGAGATACATGTTGAGCGCTTTTGCTTGAACCGGCACTTGTATCGCTACATTCGGCGCAAGGTGTTGGCCTGCATCGGCGAGTGGAAGGCCCGCGTGCGCAAGGTCATGGTTTCGCTTACCGATGTGATGCTTGGCTGCGGCAGTATTGAAAAGCGCTGCTTAGTTGAGATGGAGTTAGATGGGTTGCCCGGAGGGGTTGTCTGTCAGCAAATCGATCGCGATACTTTGTGCGCCATCGATCGATCCATGGCCTGTATGGGCGGGTTGCTGCGCTGCACCTTGCTGGCGAGTGAAGTAAGCTCCGGCTAATTGTCCGAAGGCCCAACCGGCGTCGTGGTTGCTTGCTTTGGTCAGTTGCAGCAGGAGGGGCGCGGGCAGCAAGTGCTCTGGATCAATCAACGCAGCTGGGTCATCCACTGTTTAGCTCCCTTGCTCGGGCAAGCGTCTCTATGCTGGCAGTTAGCGGGGTATAGGTCGCGAGCGGGGGTAACTCAGCCGGTTCCGGTTAGTGGTTGCCCGAGGATGAGCTTGCTCTCCTGATCCGGATCGGAACCAAACCATGAACAAATGGCCTGAGTGGGCATCTGATGAGATTGTGGGCGAGCTGACCGCACTACGGGAATCACAGCGCAGCGTGATTCTGGCTACGGTCGGCTCAGCCGGGTATCCGGAAGCCAGCTATGCGCCCTACGTTTGTGACGAGCGGGATACTTTTTATATTCTCGTCAGCCAGCTGGCCCGTCATACCCGCAATTTAGAGGTGGATCGCAAGGCGAGTCTATTGTTTATCGAGCCCGAGGGTTCGGCGCGGCAGATCTTCGCGCGTCGTCGTCTGACTTATCGCTGCGAGGCCGAGCCAATCGCCCGCGATACTCCGCAGTGGCGAGCTCAGCTCGTCGCCATGCAGCGGTGTTTCGGTGCTGTCGTGGGCCAGCTCAGCCAACTCTCCGATTTTCGGTTATTTCGGCTGGTGCCGCTGGAAGGCCGCTACGTGCGGGGGTTTGGGCAGGCATTTCAGTGGTGGCGTGCTGAACACGCTGGCTGGACACCCATCGGAGCCGATGATCGGCGCTAACCGATCGGCTCAGGCGGAATCCGGGTATGTCGTAAGGTGGTCGAGCGCGCGAAGCCGCCGGCTGGAGAAATGATCCGGCGGCTTCGCCTAGCCCTTGCTAGAAAACTAGAAAAGCTTATTGCTAAGCGGTCTTGCTAAGGCCGTTGGCGCTCTCTTGGGCCAGCCGCTGTGCCTTCTCGGCGAACTCCCGGTTCAGTGCGACCACCATCTCGGCATCACCCTTTACCCGTTCCCCAAGGGTTTTGACAGCTTCCTGTTGACCCTGGACGTAGTTTTCAAAATCCTTTGGTTCGCGGATCTCGAGCGCTGCCCGCACCTGCTGTAGACTGAGCTCCGTATACGCTTTCGTCGCCTCCAGCTGGACGCTGATCAGTTTCTCTAGATGCTCCACGCCGAGCCCCATGAAGGCACGGGTGGGGCCTATCAGCAGCCGCTCGAACTGTTCGTTGAATTGGTCGGGAGTGTTGGTGCTCATTGCCCTCTCCTTGCGTTTGTCGGGGGGAGGTCCAGCCTATCCGGACTTGTTGCACTGCACAATAACAGTTGCTAGAAAGTAATTCAACAGCGATTTTCGATGCTTTTGGTCAATAGGCGTCGTAATGAATGCGATCGGCTGATTGTGGGGTTTTTGGTCGCAAGCCAGGGAACGTAAACAGGGCAACCAGTGCGTATGATCGGCCGGATTGGTCGAGGATGGGGCCGTTATTTTGCAAGATTCAGGATGAGGGAAGATGTTGGGAGCAGCCGTCAAGCGGCGACTTCCTGTCCATCTGTGAGTACGGCCCGATTTTTACCGTGCTGTTTGGCCCGGTACATGCGTTGATCTGCAAGCTCCACCAGCCGCATCCAACTGGCGGTATCATCCGCTAGGCGTTCGGCTACGCCTATACTGGCAGTCAGGAGGGACCCATTGGGGCGATATCCAAAGCCTGTCGCGTGCAGCCGGTCGATGGCGATGCGGGCACCGGCGATGTCCGTGTTGGGCATGATCACCAGAAACTCCTCGCCGCCCCAACGCACCAGAATGTCGCCGCGGCGCACCCCCTCCTGGATACGCTTAGCCGCCTGCCGAAGGGCATTGTCCCCCTCATCGTGACCGTAAGTGTCATTGATCGACTTGAAATTATCCAAGTCCATGAATGCCAATGCCAGCGGTGTTTTCTGGCGCTCGGCTTGACGATACAGCAGGCCAAGCAGCTCCTCGCCGGTTCGGCGGGTAAACCCCTTGGTGAGAGTGTCGTGGGAGGCCTGCACCACCAGTACCATCATGAAATGGAGCTGCATTATTCCGGCAAGGGTGGCTACCATGCTGATTAATAGCAGCAACCACATTGAGCCGGCGTATTCGGCCCAGCCGCTAACATCGAGCTGCATGAAGGCGACCAACAGCACCGCTAGGCCCGAGGGCAATGCGAATAACAGACCTTCCAGCGCCGTGATCGGGAACATCGCCAGACCCGCTACCATGACGAAGGGTAAGAACGCATAGCCCACAGCCAGCATCGAGGCGAACGCGTCCATGTTGAACGCACTCATCAATGGATGTGAAAATAGATAGAAAAGGGTGGGGATGGCTAACAGTAGGCTGAGTGCATGGTAGGCATCGGGCATAGCATCCGAGCGAGCGAAGGAGCATGCCAGTATCCCGAAGGCAAGGCTTGCCAAAACACGGCTGCCGGTCAAGATACCCCACAACGGCCAGCTGAAAGCATAGTAATCAACAAGTATCCACCAGGGAGTAAGGAGGGCGAACAGACCCGCCACGATGCGCACGCGTGAAATAATCAGAGTGGCACGGCGGTGTTGTACCAGGGCCGAATGTCGCGATGGAAGCACTAGGCTGGCCGCATCACCGCATCCGGAACGACCCACCCGGTCAAGGGCGGTATTGAGTACAGCCACGAGCGATTGTGCGTTGATGTTATTATTCTCCCGTCTGACGGTCCTTCGGGCGACGAGGGCTCGGATTCCCTTTCCTGCGTGTGTCCTCGCATCTTACGGCGGGGCTTAATGCCGGGCCAATGGCAGTTCCCAGACACAGCCGAGCGAACGTACCCGTAGAGAATTGCCAAGGCGACACTACCCACCTGTTTTCTATGTTTAGGGCGAGCCGTAGCACTCCATAATAGCAAGGCCGGGCTGATCGAACATCCCCAGCGCCTGTTGCGCTGTTAGGCGTTCTATTCAGTGGGGGTTGCGCTCGCTAGCCGATCACTTAGGGATGCCGTGGTAAATGCGAGAATTGCAGCTGTTGCGAAAGCGTATCGGTCGGGCCGGAGTATTTCCGGCGGCATTGGCGAGTGCGACCACCCGTTGATGTTCCGGCGATTTCGCGCACACCGGATCGGCATTGCTCGGATCGCCGGTGAATAGATAGGCCTGACAGCGGCAGCCGCCAAAATCCTTGTGCTTCTCCGGGCAGCTAAGGCAAGGCTCGCGCATCCAATCGAAGCCGCGAAAGCGGTTGAAAGCAGCGGAGTCCCGCCAGATTTCGGCAAGGCTGGCGTTGCGCACATTGGGGAAGCTCAGGCCAGGCAGTTCGCCCGCCGAATGGCAGGGTAGGGCCGTGCCGTCCGGAGCGATGTCGAGAAAGACACTACCCCAGCCATTGACACAGGCCTTGGGGCGTTGCTCGAAGTAGTCCGCAACGACGTAGAGGATCTTCATACTGCTGGCATAGCGCTGCTGGCAACGATGGGCGGTTGCCTCGGCCTGCTCGACCTGCGCACGGCTGGGCAGCAGCGCCTGGCGATTGAGCCACGCCCAGCCATGGTATTGTGTGTTTGCAAGCTCTACGTAATCAGCGCCGAGACGGCTCGCCAGCTCGCAGAAGAGCTCGATTTGCTCGATGTTGTGACGGTGAATGACGAAACAGAGCACCATCGGGAAGCCGTTTGCCTTCACCTGTCGCGCCATCTCGAGCTTATGCGCGAAAGCCTGCGTGCCGGCGAGGTAGTCGTTGAGAACCGGCTCGCTCGCCTGAAAACTGATCTGGATGTGATCGAGGCCGGCATTGCGTAATGCGGCGACACGTCGGGCATCCATGCCAATACCGGAGGTGATGAGGTTGCTGTAATAACCGAGTCGGCGTGCCTCGGCGATCAGCACTTCCAGATCGCTGCGCGTTAACGGTTCTCCACCGGAGAAGCCAAGCTGGCAGGCACCGAGGGCGCGCGCCTCACGCAGTACGCGCAGCCAGTTCGCCGTGTCGAGCTCTGCGCGATGGCGCGCAAATGCCAGTGGGTTGCTGCAGTAGGGGCATTGCAGCGGGCACGCGTAGGTGAGCTCTGCGAGCAGCCACAGCGGTGGAGAAACCCTAAACGGTGCGAAGCCAGCCTTCATTACGGGCGATCTCCATGAATTCCAGCACATCCGCGCTCAGATGGGTCGCGGCATCGGTCTCCGGGTAGAGGCGCTGCAGATCGGCGATGATCTCGGCTACGCGATGCATGCCGTCGCAGCGGGTTAGGATTTCTCCTGCCGTGGCGTTAAGCGTAACCATGCCTTCAGGGTAGAGCAGCACATAGGCATTCTGCACCGGCTCCCACTGCAATCGGTAAGTCGGAGTGAGTCGTACAATCGTCTGCGTGGTCAATGCGGCCATGTCAGTCGCCCGCGACGTTAAAAAACGGCGGCATGCCTACCACATAGGCCAGGTACATCGCATCGAGCATGGCCCAGAGAACTTCGAGTTTGAACTTGACGATGCGCACCGCGCGATCCTGGCTTGCCGGGGTGTCGCAATGATCGAGTACCAAAGCGAGTCCGTGCCGCCCGTCTTGCCGGGCTACTTCGAGGCGGCTGCGAAAATAGGCTAAGCCGGCGGGATCGACCCAGGGATAGTGAGTCGGCCAGCTGTTCAGACGTTCGCGATGGATGCCCGGCGCGAACAGCTCGGTGAGCGAGGCGCACACCCCGTCCTGCCAAGACCCCCAGCGCACCAAATTTACATAGGCGTCCACCGCGAATCGAACACCAGGCAAAACCTGACGCTCGGAGATCAGCTCTGTCCGGCTCAGGCCGACGGCCTCGCCGAGGTTGATCCATGCTTCGATCCCCCCTTCGCTGCCCGTGCGGCCGTCCTGATCGAGGAGCCTGTGCAGCCAGTGCCGCCGCACGGCCCGATCCGGACATTGGGAGATCAGTGCCGCGTCTTTCAGTGGGATGCTGATTTGGTAATAATAGCGGTTGGCAACCCAACCCTGGAGTTGGTGTCGCGAGAGTTCGCCGCGATTCATCATCATTTGATAAGGGTGGTGGCTATGGTAATACTTGCCCAGAGCGCGCAGTCTCGCTTCGAAGCCCGTCCGGCCCGCTGCGCTTTGTGACGCTACGCCCATGGTGCCGACCTCCCCCGGCTACAGTCGTAAGTGCATGCCATCCCATGCGAGCTCGATGCCTTCCCGGGCTAGCTGCTGGCGCTCGGGGGAGTCATCGTCCAGAATAGGGTTGGTATTATTTATATGAATCAATATCTTGCGTTTTACTTTGAGCCCGCGCAGCAGCTCGAGCAAACCGCCTGGCCCATTCAGCGGCAAATGCCCCATGTCAGCCGCGCGCTTTTTCCCCACCCCAAGGCGCTGCATTTCATCCTCGCTCCAGAACGTGCCGTCGAGCAGCACGCAATCGGCCTGCGCCAGCGTGCTGACCAGGCGGGGTTCGATGCGGCCGATTCCGGGGGCGTAGAAAATCGTCCCGCCCGTGACCGGATCACGCACCAATAGGCCGATGGTCTCGCCTGGACGTGGGGTGCTGTGCTGCGGGCAGTAAGGTGGGGCCTTGCTTGCCAATGGAATGGCCTGAAACTCGAGCCCCGGGATTTCGGCCACGGTGAAGCCTCGGCCATGCAGCGGGATCTCGTGCCAACTGCTGCCACAGTAATGCTCAAGTACGCGAACGAGTGGAAAAGCGCCGGTCAGGTCCTGGTAGACCGCCGCCGTGGTATAAAGCGGCAGCCGCTTCCCCTCACGCAGGGTCAGCAGTCCGCTCGTATGATCGAGCTGGCTGTCGATCAGTATCACCGCCTGAATGCCGGTATCCCGGCTCGCCCGGGCCGGCTGTAGGAGCGGTGTGCGCGTAAGCTGCTGGCGAAGATCGGGCGAGGCGTTGACGAGCACCCAGTTACGACCGTCCGCCGTAATGCAAATCGAAGATTGGGTGCGTGAATACGCCCGTATCCGCCCCGCGCGCAGGCCGGCGCAGTTGGGGCAATTACAATTCCACTGGGGAAATCCCCCGCCTGCCCCCGAGCCGAGTACCAGAAGCTCCATTACCGAGAGTGGTGCGCTCACACACCAGGCTCGGTACTCAGTGTGCCGGGCCTGGCGTGAGACTCAGCGGCTGTTGATGTAGAGATTGATTTCGAAGCCAAGGCGACGATTGATGAAGGCCGGTTTTATCCAACGTTTCATAACTGCGCTCCTGCTCGGCTTTTGCCGGAATTGCAGGCGCCACCGAACGGCAACGCCTGTTTTACCCACTCATGGCCCTATAGAACTGAATTGTAGGTTACATCCTGTAAAAATAGCGCAATTTTCAAGATATACGAGCGGTTTACTGCGCGCTGGTGTACCCGCCGTGCTCACTCACTTCGAGAGCGTTGCCATTCAACCAAGCTCTAAAGTGGACCCCATGCTGCCGCTCCTACGCCGCCGAGTGCACTGGCGTAATACGTCAGATGATCGCGCATGAAAGTGCTTATGAAATAATAGCTGTGGTCAAAGCCGGCTTGGAGTTGCAGTGTCAAAGGGCAGTCGACCTCCCGGCAGGCTTTCTCAAGTTCCCGGCACACGGTTTCTCTCCACCACAGGCTGAATCTCGCTGTGGCCGCGGTCCTGAACAAGCTGGGCGTGCGTTAATACTGGCCTGAGCGGCCGCCGTACTGGCGTGATGCCTTCATGCCGACTAAGCTCAAAAAAAGACATAAAAGAACGCAATGGAGGCGATATGCGCTGCTGGTGGAAGGGCAGCGAAAGGCGATCGGATACGCGAGCAAGCTTAACGAGAGCCGATTATGTCTCTTGTATCACGCCTTTCTGGGTGGAGCACGTAGTTTTGTCCACACCCTCTTAGTAGGAACCTGATTCTTTCGAGAAGGCTGCCATCTATCTGGATTTTGTGCGCCGCACTCCGAAAAGGCGACTACCAGGCTGAGAGGGTAGAGATGTGCTGAGAGGTGTATTACTATGCTCACAAGGTAATACTTTCTTGGGGAATGAGGATAAATGCAGACGTCGACTCTTACTTCTAAATGTCAGGTCACCATTCCCGTTCACGTGCGCCGGATGCTAGGCCTGAAACCTGGTGATCAGGTGGCGTTCGTAGTTGAGGATGGCCAAGTCAGGGTGGTACGGGGAGAGAATCGGATCGAGGCTGCTTTCGGTGTGATTAAGGCAGAGAGCTCCGCCAGCATCGAGGATATGGAGCGGGCCATCCGAGAACGGGCTGTCCAGTGATCGCTGTGGATACCAATGTCCTGGTGCGTATCCTGACCGATGATCCCGGCCAGCCTGAACAGGTTCAGGCTGCACGGGCACTGGCTAGCCGGGCGCGCAAAGTCTACGTACCGCTCATCGTCATGGTGGAATGCGTCTGGGTCCTAGAAAGCGCTTATCGTCTGGATAAGGCAACAGTGCTTACGGTACTTACTCACCTGCATACCAACACCGCCTTTGTGCTCCAAGACGAAGTGATCACTCAGAAGGCGCTGGACCTGTTCAATGCCAGCCAGGCCGATTTCTCTGACTGTGTCATTCTTACCCAGGCGCAGCGCGAGGGGTTGGATGTTTATACCTTCGATAAACGGCTAACCAGACTGGCGGGCACACACGCTGTCTAGCTGTCCGGTGTTTGTCAGCGAAGTTGCCCGATCAGGCCGACGGCGTAATCGTCGGACGGGTTGTTCATCGGCGGTCCCGGATGTCTCTCGGCGTATAGGCAGTATAAACGGCCTTTCCGTCCGGCAGCACCCGCTCCGCCCATACCTCGGAACCTGCGGTCTGCCCTCGCGCTGATCGTAGAGCTGCGGAGAAAAGGGAAATAACGGATCCGCGCCTTCCTCTGCGGAGAGGGCTCGCTTACCGGGCAGAGCTACGGCACCGTAGCTGTGGATTGTGGACAAGCTCTTAGAGCACCTTTGCTTTTATGACCCAAATTCACTGCGCGTCACACTCGATTGCCGGATTATGGATTGCAATGTGCCGGTACGGATTTCGTTATGATCGGGTACTGGAACGGTTATCGTGCCTTGGGGCGATTTCTTCTGCATTACGATATGGCTACCGCGTCTGCGCACTTCCACAAAGCCGTGTTTGGACAAAATAGCGCACACCTCCTTGCCAAGAAGGACTCGAAGCTTACCCAACGGCTACCTCGACCTGGGTCACGAAAATCTCACCGCGAAGACGGTGTTTAGCTTCTTCCGGTGATGCCTCTTCAAAAAAAAGCTCCAATGCTTCCTGGAGATTGTCCCGAGCCTGTTCAACCGTATCACCCTGGCTCGCGATATCCAGCTCTGGGCACAGGGCTACATAGCCATCGCCTTCGCGTTCAATAATAGCCGTCAATTTCATTGTAATTTCCTACCCTATCTATACAGGGTCTTCAAAGAAGATCTGTGCCGAGAGCTGACCTCTGTCATCGGTTATGTCGGTCGATCGCTCAAAATTTGCAATGAAAATAGATTAGAACGTTCGCCTCGTTGGCCGGGCTGTATTTGGTGGCGATTTTCTGCAACGATCGAGTTCTGGCCAGTTGCTCAGTGTTGCCGCCTGCGGAGACATCCCATTCAGGCAACCGTCCAAGGGCGCGCCCCTACGACACCGAGCGCACTCGCGTGATACGCCAGATGATCGCGCATGAAAGTGCTTATGAAATAATAGCTGTGGTCAAAGCCGGCTTGAAAACGCAACGTCAACGGATAGTCGACCTCCCGGCAGGCTTTCTCCAGCTCCCAGGGCATGAGCTGTTCCGTGATGAATTGATCGGCTGTTCCCTGATCGACGAGTAGAGGCAGCCGACTGGCGGTGCTTCGTACGAGGTGGTGTGCGTTGTATTTCTGCCAAGTGCTCTCGTCCGAGCCGAGATACGCGCTGAACGCTTTCTTTCCCCAGGGACTGAGGCTTGGGGCGCAAATCGGGGCGAATGCCGAGACCGAGCGATAGCGCTCGGGGTTGCGCAGCGCCACCGTTAGCGCGCCATGGCCGCCCATGGAGTGGCCGAATACACCGGTGCGTTGCACGTCGGCGGGGAAGGTGCTAGCGATCAGTGCCGGCAGCTCCTCCACGACGTAGTCGTACATGCGGTAGTGGGCGTTCCATGGCGCTTGGGTCGCATTGAGGTAGAAACCGGCGCCGCTGCCGAAATCATAAGCATCGTCCTCGCCCGGCAGATTCAGTCCGCGCGGGCTCGTATCCGGGGCCACCAACATAATCCCGTGCTCGGCGGCGTAGCGCTGGGCGCCGGATTTCTCTATGAAGTTTTCTTCGGTGCAGGTGAGTCCGGATAACCAATAGAGCACCGGTACCTTGCCGTGCTCTGCCTGGGGCGGCAGGAAGATCGAGAACCGCATCGGTGTGTTACAGGCGGTGGACCAATGTCGATAAAACTCGACTTGCCCGCCGAAACAGCGGTGGCGTTCGCTGAGCTCCACATTCTCATTCGTCATCGGAAGAGGCTCCTCTGTGCTGGCGCTTCGTCGGCATGCAAGCTTCCTCTACCCGCCGCGCGCTTCAATGATGCGCTCTGGGGCGCTTAGAATCGGATAACGCTGCGGATGGACTCACCCTTGTGCATCAGTTCGAAAGCCTCGTTGATGCGCTCCAACGGCATGACATGGGTGATCAAATCATCAATGTTGATTTTACCTTCCATATACCAGTCGACGATTTTCGGCACGTCGGTGCGGCTTTTGGCGCCGCCGAAGGCGCTTCCTTTCCATACCCGACCGGTGACGAGTTGGAAGGGTCGGGTACTGATCTCTTCACCGGCGCCAGCCACCCCAATGATGATGCTGGTTCCCCAGCCCTTGTGGCAGCACTCGAGAGCCTGACGCATTAACTTGGTATTGCCTATACATTCGAAACTGTAATCGGCCCCGCCCTTTGTGAGCGAGACGAGATAAGGCACCAAATCGCCCTCGACCTCTTTTGGGTTGACGAAATGAGTCATGCCGAATTGCTCGGCTAATTGGCGCTTGTCCGGATTGATGTCCACGCCGATGATCAAATCGGCGCCGGCCATACGGGCGCCTTGGATTACATTGAGCCCGATTCCGCCCAAGCCGAATACCACCACATTATCGCCGGGCTCGACTTTCGCGGTGTTGATCACGGCTCCGATGCCGGTTGTAACGCCGCAGCCGATATAGCAGACCTTTTCGAACGGGGCATCAGCGCGAATTTTGGCCAGCGCGATCTCCGGCACCACAGTGTAGTTGGCGAAGGTGGAGGATCCCATGTAATGGTGGATCATCGCGCCGTTGCGCGAAAAGCGACTGGTGCCATCGGGCATGACGCCGCGACCTTGGGTGGCGCGAATGGCCCCGCAGAGGTTGGTCTTGCCGCTGAGGCAGAATTCGCACTGCCGGCATTCGGGAATGTACAAGGGGATGACGTGATCCCCGGGCTTGAGCGATTTGACCTCGGGGCCGATCTCCGCGACGATGCCGGCGCCTTCGTGGCCGAGGATGGACGGGAACAGGCCTTCGGGGTCAGCCCCCGAGCGAGTGAACTCGTCCGTATGGCACACGCCGGTAGCCTTGATTTCGACCAGCACTTCCCCGGCCTTGGGGCCGTCGAGCGTCACCGTCTCGACGGTTAGCGGCTGTTTTGCCGCAGTTGCTATCGCTGCACGGATTTCCACTGCGATGTATCTCCTTCTGCGCGTACCACACGAAGCTCTACTGGCGGCTGTCTGCGATCTTAGGCTGGCGGACATCGCTCAGGTCAATACAGTGTGCCTCCTAAAGTCTTAGTAAGATAGCCGTGAGCCCTCGCTCCGGCCGTGTCAGTGAGAGGAATTGCCCCTGCATCTCGCTCGGTCTGTAGTGCCAATCAGTCGGTGTGACGCCCTGCATCATTATTTTCTTCTAGGACAAAACATCGCAACGGTAGGAAAAAAATGTCCTAGCAGCCAAAGAAAGCTGTTGCTGTGTTGGCATCGAGCTGCGAGATAAATACATACCCAGATAGGATAATTAAATCCGAGTGTCGTAGTCGTATCCAAGCAGTACTAAGGCGGTTGTTGAAATAGCCACATATCGATCTGCCATAATTTTACGTAGCAACAATACGTTATGAGGTATCCTGGCGTGGCTCTTTCAACGCATTCCTTAGTAATGAGCTTCTCAAGCTGGCACTAATATTGCATTCCACTATTTAGCGATTTCTAAGAACGGCATATACGGTGACACAGCCATGCTCCCCAATTGCCAGGGAAATCCTTGCGCACTTGCAGAAAAATCAGGATGCCGAAGACGCGGCGGAGGGAATCGCGGATTGGTGACTTGCACGGCAAAAGGTCGAATGGACAGTGGAAGACGTGCGTGCTGCTCTCGCCGAGCTCGTTGGGAGAGGGCTTGTAACGGAGAAACAAGCGGTTGCGCAGAAGCGAAGATATCGCTTAAACCGCAGCAAGCTCGACGAGATTCGTGTTGTGGTAAACATGAACCACACCGATTGATATGGAAGCTGTTACCGGCACGCATTGCCCCACCGGTTCAATACCCAATAGCGCTAAGGGTTGGCACTGAAAAAGTGCCCCCCTCTCTCGGCAATGGAGTGCGCGATCTATGCTGAGGCGTTTGTGGAAACAGTCAAGAATCAGTCAGCCAATATGAAATGAAGTATGGCACGATTCCGCTGAAACAAACGATAATAGATGAATTTTAGAGGTTGTCTTGACCTGAAAAACAGCTTATGGAAAGCGACATTATAGGCAGTATTACAGGAGAGTTGTGGAGTCACGGATAGTACTGAAAGGCGCTAAATAAAAGCGTTTATAGCAGACGCCTCAAGCCGAATGTAGCCGGGGATAGGAGAGCAATAATGGCGGATTTTCAGGCCGTCGCGGCGGTGGGAGAGAGCATGGTCCGGTTCCTCAATCTGAGTTTCGACGAGGACGAGCCGGTGCCCGGCAACCACACCAGCGCTGTCTTGGCTCGTACTGAGGATTTGGTCCCCAGCAACCAAGCAACCGTCATCGTCGCCCCGGCACTGTCGATCTTTCTCTTCCGCGTGGGCTACAACGAGACCATGCGACCGGCCTGGAGTGCCGTGGGCCATCAGCAGGGGCGGTCCCATCTCCCGTTAGACCTACACTTTCTCCTCACACCCTGGGCGGCTAATGCGACCTTCGAGCAGCGCATCCTAGGCCGTGCCATGCAGGCTCTGGACAGCAGCCCTATCCTCAGCGGTCCACTGCTGGTGGACAACGCGACAGGTTGGTCGCCCAACGAGGCTGTCCAGATCTGCCTAGAAAATCTCAGCACTGAGGACGTCATGCGAACCTTCGATTCTCTACCCGCCGATTACAAGCTCAGCGTCTCCTACATGGTGCGTATCATTCGTATCGACGAACGCAGGGCTGCTGTTGCGCCGCCGGTCACCAGCGCGATTACGGGCTCGAAGCCCTCGTTGGCGCCATGAACGAGTTCCTCGCCAGCGCATATACGGAAAGCGTCCACCGCCTCGCGCTGGGGCTGGAGCCGCTGGACGCCCTCCGCGGCGGTCGCCTTGCTCACCCGGTGCGGGTGGAGCTTGAGCGGCCCCTGCCCAGGCATCTGGCAAATCCGACCGATCCCTACCGACGTCCGGTTCGGCCTGGTGACGTGCACGCCCGCGTCAACCGGCATGATTCGGCTCTGCACGTGCTGCTGTATCACCCGTCCCTCGCCGATCACGTGGACTTGCGGATCTACGACCATGTTCGCCGCTATGTACCGCGCCGGTTTCGCCTGCCTTTACTTAGTCAAGAAGTGGCCGAGTCCCAACCCTATACCCACCGCGTGCGCCGGCCGGTGCTCTTCCCCGGAGCGGCCTACGACGTGAGCGAGCGGGCCACGGGTTTGCGCGGCCGGGTTCTGCGCAGTGACAAACCGATGCGCTGGGCGCGAATCGAGGCGTGGCTGCCGGATACAGAAACTCTGGTAGGCCGGGCCCAGGGCGATGATCGCGGCGAGTTTCTGCTCCTGCTCGCACCCGGGGCCGCGCCCGCGAGCGAATTCACCGGGCGCGATCTGGAGGTACGGGTGGACGTGTTCGGCCCTGAAACTCCCCCAGCGCCGATCCCGACCGATCTGCCGGACCAAGACCCGTTCTGGGATCTGTCCTTGGAGTTGGCGCCAACGCCTGGCGAGGACGATCCGGTTTCGGCAGGTGGGAGCAGGCCTGAGGGTTACGTGGCGGCCGCCTCAGCCAGTCGGATCGTTTCATTTCGGCTGGGTCGGCTGCGTACCGGTATTGAGGAGGAAAATTTCGTCTTCACGCTACCGTGAACCCGCATTGCAGAGGAGACGTGCGATGCCCGAGTATCTTGCGCCGGGTGTATTTGTCGAAGAGGTCAGCTTCCGCTCGAAATCCATCGAGGGGGTGCCCACCAGCACCACAGGGGTTGCCGGAATGACTCATTGGGGACCGGTCTACTACCCGGGTGGGCCGAGCACCTGCGAGCCTCGCCTCATTACCAGCTTCACGGAATTCGAGCGCGTCTACGGCGGCTTGGAGCCACTAGAGGTAGAGGGGGGGCGGCTGCCTTACGTGGCCCACGCGGCTCGGGCCTTCTTCGAAAACGGCGGCAAGCGGCTCTATGTGTCGCGAGTCTTCACGAAAGCCGAGGGGGGAGGTGAGGAGGCGGGCGTCGCCTACCGCCAGGTCTCGGTGGGGGGCAACGCCACCGCCACCTGGAAGGCGCGCTGGCCGGGCAAGATGGGCGACGTTCTTGTAAAGGTCGAGCCAATTCGCACCAAGACCGTCGCCGTAGAGGACGAGGATACCCACGTGGTTCGGGCTCCCTTGGCTCGCGACGGCGCCGTGGTAGAACTAATCCCCGAGGGCAGCGAGCCCCCGGATAATCTGGTCGCAGAGAACTTACGGGTAGTCACGGTAGATGACGGGGTCCAAATGCTTGTGCAGGCGGATACGTCTAAATCCCCGCTATCGGCTGGTGCCGTGCTCCAGCTGGTTACTCTGCGGGTGCAGGTCACAGTGAACGCAGAGCGGGTCGACACCTATGAAGGGTTGGAGACTTCGACCCTGCAGCGACGCTACATCGGTAGGATCCTAGACCGGGATGATCCCGAGGACCAAGACGCCATGGTTTGGCTGCATTGGGAGCCGGATAGCAGCGATCAGTTCGAGCCTGCCCGTCTTATGGTGGCGCTCCAGCAGAATCCCAACCCGCGCTTGGATAAGGGTAACGATGGCGCAGTAATCGAGCCGGCGGACCTGAAGGGCAAAGAAGCCGATCCCGATCACCCCGAGATAAAGGCCACCGGTCTACCGGCCTTGGGGGAAGTGGAAGACATCGCGATCGTCTTTGCACCTGACATTGGTGCCTTGGAGAACGAAGACAAGAGCCAACTGGCGGCCCAGCATCTGATCAGCCACGCCGACAAGCTTCGCTACCGCATCGCCATTCTCGACGGTCCGAGAAACAGCTCCATGAACAAGATCCGCGAGTTTCGCGGCAAGTTCGACAGCAAGCGGGCCGCCCTCTACCACCCTTGGATCGTGACCCTTGATCCCACCGAGCGGCCCGCCCAGGGGGCGCCACCGAAGCCATTGCTGTTGCCGCCTTCGGGATTCGTGGCTGGGATTTATGCCCGCACGGACATTACCCGTGGGGTGCACAAGGCGCCCGCCAATGAGGTGGTGCGCGGCCTGACCCGCTTCGAGGCCAATATCAACACGCCGCGTCAGGAGGTGCTGAATCCCGAGGGTATCAATGCCTTGCGCTTTTTCGAAGGGCGCGGACACCGGGTGTGGGGTGCGAGAACCATCAGCTCCGACCCCGAGTGGCGTTACGTCAACGTGCGGCGGTTGTTCATCTTCATCGAGCGCTCTATCGACGTCGGTACCCAGTGGGCGGTGTTCGAGCCGAACAATCGCCGGCTGTGGGCCAATATCCGCCGAACTGTCGAGGATTTCCTGTTAGTGCTTTGGAGGCAGGGAGCGCTGATGGGCGCCACCCCAAAAGAAGCGTTTTTCGTGCGCTGCGACCGTACCACCATGACCCAGAACGACCTCGATTTTGGCCGCCTGATCTGTTTGATTGGCCTCGCACCCACCAAGCCGGCAGAGTTTGTGATCTTTCGCATCGGCCAGTGGACAGCGGATGCCCGGGCCTAGAGGAGGTGAACCATGCCAGTCTTTCGTGAGAACGCCTACAGCGCGTTCAACTTTATCGTGGCCCTCGGCGGCGAACAGGGTGACGGTTCCGAGGGCACGATTATCGGCGGCTTCTCGGATGCGAGCGGCCTCGACACGGAGGTCCAATACGCCGAGTACCGCAACGGCAACGAGAGATTCAACGCGGTGCGCAAGATCCCCAACTCATACAAGGTCGGAGACGTAACGCTCAAACGCGGTCTGGTCGGCTCCCTTGACCTGTTCGCCTGGATCCAGGCACAACGCGAGGGCCACCACGACCCCCGCTCGGTCACCATCACCCTGTTGGATGAGGCCCGCGAGCCGGTATCAAGCTGGGTACTTCGCAATGCACAGCCCAAGAAGTGGACCGGCCCGACATTGGCGGGTAAGGGCGGCACCGAGGTGGCGATGGAAGAGCTGGTGCTCTGTGCTGACGACGTTACCTATGAGGAGTAGGCAACCGGTGCTGAGCACGCCGCTCGCGCTAGGGGCGCCTGGGGTCTACCTGCGCCCGGAGACCTCGCCGCCGCCTCTGACGGGCGTGCCGATGGATGTCTGCGCCTTCGTCGGTGTCGCTCCCCGCGGGCCGGCGTGGGAGGTGGCGCTGGACGACGCTCGGCCGGATCGTCCCTGGACGGCGCTGCTGCAGCAACGCCGCCGCTCCATCGCCGTGGCGGTGGAGAGTTTTGCAGATTACCGCCGGCTTTACGGTGGCTTCGAGGGGCCCGGCCGACTGCCCTACGCCGTTGCCGCCTTCTTCGACCAAGGAGGGCGCAAGGCTTACGTGGTGCGGATCGTCGCTCCGGTGGTCGACCCAGCCCGGGGCGCCGCTACTGGGGAGCTGCACGGCGTCAAGGTCTCGGCAGGAGTGACACCTTACTTTGCTGCCCGTAATCCCGGGACCTGGGGCAACGCGCTGGCAGCCACGCTGACCTACAGCAGGACTCCGCTGAGCTTCCAAGAAGCCACCGTCCGGGAACTCATTGTCGATGCGGATGAACGGCTGCCGGCCGGTTCGCTGCTGCGCCTGAGGCTGGGCGGCGGTGCCCATGTCCTGCGCTTCGCGGCGCTGATTCGGCGCGAAGGGCGGGGGGATGCTGGCCTAGAACACCTTCGTATCACTCTCGATCAGCCCCTCGTGGAAGGTCCCGAGGCCGCCGAGATTGTCGAAGGGGTGCTGACTGTCGACGACGGCGATGGGCGCGTGGAGCATCACGAGCGGCTTGGGCTGTCTTCCTCGCACCCTCGCTGGCTGGCCGCCGTGCTGACGCTCGAGTCTGAGCTGCTGCTGCCCGGGGCCAGCTGGGTCGATGGCCATATTGTCCCCGACAGTCCGGATCTCACAGCCGCTGAAGCGGAAGAGTTCAAGGGCGGCGAAGATTACTATCCGGAAATTGTTCCCGATGACTTCTTAGACAGGGACTGGACGTTGGGCGATGAACAGCCGGGCGCCGGTGTCCACGCGCTGGTACAGCTGCCTGACCTGGCCAGCGTTGTGGTGCCTGATCTCTATGTGCCCGAGCCGCTGCCTACGACTGAGGCGGTGCTGGAAGAGCCGTCCCTAGCGGGCCCTCGCTTTGAGCTCTGCGTGGATCCTCCCTTGCCCGGAGAGCAGGAGAGTGCGCCACCGGAGCTGAGCGGACTGCTTCGCGACCCCCGATTGCCAGGCGAACTGGAGGAGATCATAAGCCTGCAGGCACGGCTCGTGGAGCTCGCTGGCACATTGCGTCGCTTCCTCGTCTTGCTGGACGTGCCCCCAGGGCTGGGCCAGCGGCAGATTATGCGTTGGCGGGCGCGGTTCCGCTCTTCCTTCGCAGCGGCTTATCACCCTTGGCTGCGGATCGCCCGTGCCGATGATCGTCGTGACGCCTTGCTCTCTCTCAATCCGGCGGCTGTGGCCGCTGGCATCATCGCCAATCAGGAACGGCTGTTCGGCTTGTCTCACGGCCCCGCCAATGCAATGGCCACCGGCGTGGTGGATGTGCTCGACCGCGTCTCGCCGGCTCGTCATGACGAGCTGCATCTGCTTGGCATCAACGTCTACCTCCGGGAGCGTGACGGTGTGCGGCTCACGGCGGCCCGCACGCTGTCCAGGGACCTCCGCTACCGCCAGTTGAGCGTCTGCCGGTTGCTCCTGATGCTGCGCCGGACTCTGGAGCAGCAGACCCATTGGATGGTGTTCGAGCCCAACGGTCCCCGTCTGTGGGCGGACGTGCGTAACCTGCTGCGACTGTTCCTGCGCCAGCTCTACCAGGCCGGGGCCTTCACCGGCGCCACCGAAGAGGAGGCCTTTTTCGTGCGCTGCAGCGCCGAGACCAATCCGCCCCGGGTGGTCGATGCCGGACAGATGGTCGCCGAGATTGGCGTGGCGCTGAGCGAACCCATCGAGTTCATCGTGCTGCGCTTGAATCGAGGCGACGACGGCACCCTGAAGGTGGAGGTTTAGCCTATGCCACTGCTACGGGCCTTTCGTTTCGAAATCAAGCTACACCGCAGCCCCCAAGCCGAGGTTGGCACTGCCGCCGGGCTCGAGACAAGCGCGAGTGGTACGCCGCTGGCCGACGGCGGCTTCCAGGAGTGCAGTGGTCTGGAGGTGGAAATGGACGTGCAGGAGTACTTGGAGGGTGGGCGCAACGACGGTGTCATTCGTCGGTTGGGACGGGCTAAGTACACGAACCTGGTCCTCAAGCGCGGCATGTTCTTCGGCGACGAAGGGCAGGTGAACCGAGAGCTCTGGCGATGGCTCCAGGAGGTGGTGGCCGGCGTGCGGCCGGTCGCTCGCTACGACGGGATCGTCGAGGTCTGGGGGAGCCAAGACCAGACTCCGGTCGCCACCTGGCACTTCGACCGGGGTTTGCCCGCCAAGGTCACGGGGCCGGGGCTGAACGCGAAATCCGGCGAGATAGCCATCGAAGAATTGCACATTGCCCATGAGGGCCTGCGACTGGTGGAGAACTGAACCATGAGCGAGCTGCAGAAGGCGAAGCTGCAGGAAATCGCCAGCGACCTGCACGAGACGCCGGTCGGCGCGGTCGTGCCGGTGCAGCTCAATCCCTCAAGCCTCAAGCTGAAGCTTTCCAATCAGATCGAGGGCGGGCGCACCCGCTCCCGTCAGGCACGCCAGTATATCGGCTCCAGCTCTGCAGTGCTCACGATGGAGCTGCACTTCGACACCGCCGACGAAGGCACTACGGATAACCCCCGTTCGGTACGCGAGAAGATCAAGTTCATCGAGAGGTTCGTGCTGCCCAAGGAGGCGGGTGTCAAGCAGGTCCCACCCAAGCTGCGGTTCGAGTGGGGGTCTCTGATTTTCAGGGGGATCGTTGAGCACCTGGACATCGATTACGAGCACTTCGCCCCCGACGGCACTCCGCTGCGCGCCAAGGTCAGCTTCAGCATGAGGGAGCAGGACGCCGACTATCAGTTCATGGACTCGGGACCGGGTGCCCGCCGGAACGGCAACGCCCCCGCTCCCGGAGAACTGCGACTCGGGGCACCAGGCATTAATGGCAGCGGTCTCACGACTCGCAGCGCGCTAGCGCTGGAAGGAGAATTGGCCGCGGAGTTCATGGCCCGAGCGGGCTTGGAGCCGAGCGCTTGGCGTGGGCTCGATGTGGACCTGAGCGCAGGGTTCTCACTGGCGGCGGGGGCCGAGGTGGGGTTCAGCGCTGATCTCAGTAGCAGTGTGGGTCTCGGTGCCAAAGCCGGCATCGAAGCCGGTCTCGGGCTGTCGCTGGAAGCCGATCTGGGATTAGAGGCCGGAGTGGGCCGCGGCGCCGGCTCCGGTAGCGCCTTCGGAGCAGCTGCGGACGCGGATCTCGCCGCCGGCTATGCCCTGGCCGCGGCGGGCGGGGTCGACGCCGCCATTGAGGCGGTGCAAATCGTTAAGGCCGATAGGGCTTCCCGGTCTTCCCGCGAGGCTTTTGGCCAGGAACACGTTGGAGCCAGTGGTAGGCGCCAGGGCCCAACAGCCTCGGTGGGCGGCGCCGCGGCCAGCTCGACCGCTACGGCGGCGGCAGTAGCCGATCCTGTCTCGAGCCGGCGAACCGGGAGCGCCCGCGCGCGCACCCCCCTGCGCACCAGTGGCCCGCGCAGCCCGGCTCGGCAGGCCGCGGCCCAATCCTCTTCGCCGCCGCCTGCGGTCGATCCTCGGGCGGCAAGCTATGGCTTCGGTGTGCCCCTGCGACCGCGGGTCGGCCAAGGCGAGCTCAAGTTCAGCAGTGATCCGAGCATACCGGCGTGGGAGCGCTTGCCGGTGCATGACCGGGGCCGCGGGGAAGCCGATGCCCTTCAGCAGCAGCGTCGTCCGGGCAGCCGTTGCGCTTGTCTGCACGGCTCCAGAAGGAGGAGATAGCCAATGCCTACCCATGTGGACCATGCCACCACCGAGGTTATTCCGGAGCCGGAGCCGACTCGGGGTGAGGGCACTGAGGTGGATACCCGCTGGCGGAACGAGGAATGGTGGCAAACGCGTGCCGAACGGCTGCACCGCATTGAGCTACGCACCCGCGCCGAGGGCTTCGATGACTGAGGCACTCTTAAGCGCCACCGTACCGGTTTTCCTGGTAGATGGCGAAACCAAGGGAGAGCTGGCCCGGGACATCGTTCGCCTGGTGATCGAGGAGGCCACTGACGGACTGAAGACGCTGCGTGCCCGTTTTCTGGCGGTGGGCCCGATGGCGGATAAGGCCGAGGAGCCGCTGCTCTATCTGGACGGCGCCTTGTTCGACTTCGGCCGCGAGCTACAGGTGTCCATCGGACCGGGCGAGGTGGCGCGGACCATCTTCAAGGGCGCCATCAGTGCAATCGAGGCCAATTTCGAGGAGACCAGGGAGCCCGAGATCGTCGTATATGCCGAAGACAAGCTCATGGATCTACGGATGACGCGGCACACGCGTACCTACGAGGCGATGAGCGATGCTGAGATCGCCGAGGAGATTGCTGCCGGGCACGGCATCAACTCCGAGGTGGATGTCGACGGTCCGAGCTACGACGTGGTGCAGCAGTGGAATTTGAGCGATCTGGCCTTTCTTCGGGAGCGAGCGCGGCTGATCCAGGCGGAAGTCTGGTTCCAGGGCGACACCATGTACTTCAAGAGTCGTGGGCAACGTAGTGCCACCGAGCTCACTTTGGTGCAGGACAACCATATTCTGGCGCTCCAGGCTCGGGCAGACCTTGCCCACCAGCGCACTGCCGTGCGGGTAAGTGGCTACGACGCCCACGATCGTGACGTGATAGACGAAGAGGCCGGTGGCGAGGCCATCGAGGCTGAAATCGACGGCGGGCGCACCGGCCCCGGGATTCTGCAAAACGCCTTTGGGGCAAGGGTCTCGCACCGGGTGCAGGCGATGCCCCTCAATGACCGCGAGGCGGCCGGTTGGGCGCAGGCGGAGATGCTGCGCCGCGCCCGTGCCTTCGTTCAGGTCAGCGGTGTCACCCGCGGTAGTGCCGACATGGTTGTGGCGAGTCGCCTGACCCTGCAGCGAGTAGGCCGGCCGTTCGAGGGGGGCGGCTATTACGTCACGCGGGTCTGCCATACCTACGACCTCGCCGAGGGATTTCGAACCCGGTTCGAGGCTGAGCGACCAACAATCGAGGGCTAGACGAATGATCAGCGACTTCCAACCGGACGGCGGCGGACCGCGGTACTACGGCCTCTACCCAGGCATCGTAACCGATATAGAAGATCCGCAGAAGCTGGGTCGGGTTCAAGTCAAATTTCCCTGGCTGGGCAGCGACGGCGAAAAGGCGGTGCGAGCTTGGGCGACGCTGCTGTCTCCCTACGCGGACAATGATCAGGGCCTGCAGATCCTGCCAGAGAAGGACTCTCAGGTGGTCGTGGGCTTTGAGGCAGGGGATCTGCGCCGCCCCTACGTCGTCGGCGCCGCCTGGAACGGCAGGGAGAAACAGCCGGCAACGCCGCAGGCGGCTAACAACAGGCGGCTTATCAAGACTCGGGCCGGTAGCGTGCTTGAATTCGATGACGCCAGCGGCGCGGCCAAGCTTACCCTGAAAATGGCGAGTGGTCATACCTTGGCGCTGAGCGATGCCGATCAGTCGGTAACCCTCACCCACGCCAACGGTTGCACCGTCACTTTTAACGCGGCGGGGCAGGTGGAGATCCGCGCCAACGCCACAGTGGAGGTCAACGCTCCGGTCCTCAACGTTCACGCGGCGGCCGCCAACTTCGACGGCATCGTGACCTGCACCACTCTCAACGCCTCGGCGGCGATCACCTCGCCGGTCTACAGCCCGGGCGCGGGCAACATCTGGTGAGTACCATGACGAGCCAGCATTCGTGGATGCTCGTGGGCCCCTGGTATCGGTGGCTGCAGCCGGGCATTCCTGCAGCGGGGAGATTCTCCAGGCCCATTTTTCAGAAGTACGCCGCCAGTGATTTCGTCAGCCGCTTCCTAGAGGAGCCGCAGCGCTCGCTCATCTATCGGGACGAGGATTTCGTTCACGAGGTGCGGGCGAACGGTGCCAGCGTTTACAGCCTGTCCAAGAAAAGCTACGTCAAGGCGCAGCCTGAGCTTCGCAAGCTTTTTCTGGACGTCCACAGCCGCTTCTATTTGGTCGCCTGCGAGCTGCACTGCGATGCGCCGGGTTTCCCCAGCGTCAAGCGGGAGGCCGTCTGCGAAGCCGGCTTCGTCATCCGGCGGCGTATCGTCCGGGTCGCCCCGGAGGCTCGGCAAGAGCTGGCGGAGGTCCAGCGCCAAATCGCAGCGGCTCGCGCCCGGATCGCGAAGCTCCGGGGCGCGAGCTCCTTCGGCGGACGCTTGGGCCGAAGCTTTAATGGAGTGTGCCAGGATAAGCTCGCCAAGCTTCAAGAAGAGGTGAAAGCTGGCCAGCGTAGGCTCAAGGAGCTGCGGCGGGCAGAGCAAATAAGATATGCCCTCGAGGGCTGGGTGCCTTCGCAGAAAAGCGCGGATCTGGGCGCTTGGCGGGCGATAGAGACCGAACCCCAGATCGTCACTGAGGCGATTCTTCCCCTCTATCCGCTTATTCCCGCTGAGTCGGACACCCACCACTCGGCGCACAAGCGCAGCATCTGGTTTGGCGTGGTGCCTACCAGCGGCGCCGCAACCGATGAAGGCGGTCAGCCCCGCTTCGACGAGCGCAGCGTCTATCAGGTTCACTGCTTTGTACGCCGCCACAACCCAGCCTGCCCCAAAACCTCAGCCCGCAGCGACTGCAAGGGCGAGTTGGTCTGGAGCACGCCTACAGAGCGCTACCAGCTGGCTGCCCACTTCGACCTCGAAGGCACCAGCAACCGCACGGTGACGGTGCAGCTGCCGGACCTGAATGCCCTGGAGGCCCAGGCCGACAGCTTGCGCCCTGGCCAGGCAGCCGGTGTGCGTATGGTCTCGCCGCCGGGCTCCTCCCTGGACTTCAAAGTGGACGGAGACAATACTCCCACTCTCGCCGACCCTAAACGCCCCCGCGGAGGCGCTTCTATCTGCTTCTTCGCCATCCCGCTGATCACCATCGTAGCGATGTTTGTGCTGCAGCTGTTCCTCCCCATCGTCGTGTCGCTGTTTCAGCTCTGGTTTCTGTTACTCCTCAAGTTCTGCATACCGCCTGCGTTCTCGATCGACGCCGGCCTTGCCGCAGCCATGGAACTGGAGGGGCCGGAGCTCGATATCGAGGCCAGTGTTCAAGCGAAGATCGACGCCCAGGGCGTTCTCAATATCGGGGGGCACACCATCTCTAGCGTCGAAGAATTCAAGGAACTCTTGAAGAGCAAGTTCGACGAGAAGGGTGATCATCTGCACCCGGAAGTTAGGCAGGGGCTTATCGATGCCTTCGGTGACGATCTGAACGCCCTCGGCAAGTTAGCCCTGGACATGGCCACCGACTTCTCCGCCGATGCCCCTCCCGGGCTGCGCGAAGCCCTGGAAGAGCCGGATCCGGCCACCGCGGCCGTTAAGGGCAGATTGCCCTCGGTCACTGACAAGCTTGTGTACTACCAGCGCGTGGAGCCGCCGAACTTATGACAACACGCCTTGCCGTGCGCCTGCTGGGCAGAGGTCCCAGTCTGCCGCTGATGCCCGATCCGCGCTCCAGCCGCCTTGTGTATGCCGAAGGGCCGGAGAAGGTTCGCCAGGCCATCTTGATCATCCTGGAGACCGAACCAGGTGAGCGGCTGATGCGGCCGGCCTTCGGCGCAGGATTGCGCCGGTATTTCATGAAGCCCAACACCACGGCCACTCGGGCGCTGATGCAAAGCGATGTGCAGCGCGCCCTCCGCTTGTGGGAGCCGCGTATCAAGCTCCAGGAAGTGCGAGTCGAGCCAGGAAGCGATTCGGCTCTGGTGGAAATCCAGATCACTTACGTCCACGTCCGCGACGGCAGCCCTGGCAGCCTGGTCTACCCCTTCTACCTGGAATAGCGGAGGAGCCGGCATGCCGCTACGCCGCCCCATTCTCGATGACCGTTCCTACGAGCAGCTGCGCGACGAGCTGGTCCGCCGCATTCCCATCTACAACCCCGAATGGACCGACCACAACCCGAGCGACCCCGGTATCACTCTGCTGGAGCTGTTCGCCTTCCTCGGCGAAAATCTGCTGTACCGCTTCAATCAGATCCCTGAGTCCACCCGGCTCGAATACCTCCAGCTGCTGCAGATTCCCCTGCGTCCAGCCCAACCGGCGCGGGCTCTAGTGGCTATGAGCACGGAAGTGTTGAATGGCGTGTTGGTGGAGAAGGGGACCGAGGTCAAGGCCGGCAAGCTGGTCTTTGAGACCCAAACCGAGGTCACCGTGCAGCCGGTATCGGTTCAGGCCGTGGCCAAGGCCGTCCGACCCTGCCCAGCCGCTGACGAGGACGGCGAGTCTGAGGTTTTCGATTCCTTTCTACGGGTGGTGGACGCTCTGGACGGATTGGACGCCGACGAGGCGGCGGTCTGCTACGAGAACGAGACAGTGCCCGAAGCCGGCGATGGTCTGCCGGTGGACTTCGACACGGCGGTGGACGGTATGCTGTGGGTGGCGGTGTTGGCGGCGGGGGATAACGACCCGGAAGAGCTGCGCGAGAAATTCGTGAAGAACGCGCCGGTGCTGCTCAACCTGGGTTTTGTCCCCGACCCGGAACCGCCGGCCGCCGCTGATATCTATCCCTGCCCAGGCCCTGGCAACGAAACTCCGGCGCCTGCGGTGCAATGGCAGATCAGCACCGGCCGTTTGGCCGACGAGGGCAAACCGGTCTACCAGGCGCTGACCGTAGAGGGTGATTCGACCCGCGGTCTTAGCCGGGAGGGCGTGCTGAGGCTCAAGCTGCCGCGCGAGAGCGCTGACATGGGCGTCTTCGCTCTGGACGATCCCGATCTGGGGGGCACCGGCGATTTGCCGCCCCAGCTGGACGAGGAGACCGAGGCCCGGCTGCTGTTCTGGTTGCGTGGCTTCCGATTGGACGAGAGCCGCTTTGGCAAAGTGCTCTACGTAGGTGTCAACGCCGCGGAGACGACCCAGCGCCGCACGGCCCGCACCGAGTTCCTGGGTACTGGCACCGGCCAGCCCGGCCAAGAGTACCGGCTGGTCCACAGGCAGGTCTTAGTGGACACCCTCACCCTGGAGGTGGAGGGCCCGGATGGCTGGGAGGCCTGGGCCGAGGTGGACGGTTTCCACGCCAGCACCGAGAGCGATCGCCATTACCGCCTCGATTCCGAGGCCGGCAGGGTTACCTTCGGCAACGGGCTGCAGGGCTACCCGCCCCAGCTGGGCCAGCGCATCCGCGCCCGCACCTACCGCTACGGCGGCGGCGCTGAGGGCAACGTGCCTGCGGGTGCAATCAATAAGCTATCGGGGCTGATCAGCGGCGTAGAGGTCAGTAATCCCCTGGCAGCCCATAACGGGGCGGATGCCGAGACCGTTGACCAGGCATTGGACCGGATCCCCGGTGAGCTGCGCCGTCGCGACCGCACGGTGACTCGCAATGACTTTCGCGAGCTGTCGCTGCAAACACCCGGAGTGGCGGTAGGACGCGCCGAGTGTCTGCCTTTGTTTCATCCCCACACCCGCCATGCCGAGGCCGCTGGCGTGGTCAGCGTGGTGGTCTGGCCGAAACAGGACGCTGTCCATCCCAATGCCCCGATTCCGGACCGCAACATGCTGCACAGCGTCTGCACTTGGCTGGACAGGCGCCGGCTGATCACCACCGAGCTCTATGTCATCCCGCCACGCTACCGCAAGGTGGCGGTGTCGGTGGGGGTCAAGGTCAGGGGCGGTTACGGGATGGATGCGGTACGTCATTGGGTGGAGCTGGTACTGCGGCAGTACCTGGCGCCGCTGCCCCCATTTGGCCCCTCGGGCGAGGGCTGGCCGCTGGGGCGGCGGGTGCATGGTCCCGAGCTGCAGGCAGCCGCCTTGCAGGTGGCGGGAGTCGAGTACCTGGAGGGAGAGGGGCTCACGGTCGCGGGCTGGGACATGGAGGCTCAGCGCTGGGTCAATGGCACCGTGGAGCTGGAGCTCGACGAGGTGCCGGAGCTCGCCGAGATTACCGTGCTTGCCGGACCGCCGAGCGATACGCCCGGTGAGGCATTGGGACCGCCGCCCCCCGTTCGAACCCCTGTACCGGTGCCGGTCCTCCGGGAGGAGTGCTGAGCCATGTTGAGGTCCTACGCTCTGGTGCATGGTGAGGATCAGTGGCGACGCGCGGCTTTCGAGGATGCTTCGCTGGCACCCGAGGACTGGGCGGTGCAGCTGGCCTGGGAGGTAGTAGAGCCGGAAGCGCCGGACGCGCCGAATGCGACACCCCCGCCGGCCGCCGGGCTTGCCTTTGATCCCTGGTGTCGGCTGTACCATAGCCTGCCGGAGGCGGGTCAGGTCGAGCGCACGCTTTGGGCCGCCTATGACCTGCTGGATCCTCAGTCCCAGCGGCCTGCCCCAGTGGCTCTGTTTGAGGCCGCGCCGCTGCCGGCCGGCGAGTTCAGCGCAATCGCGCAACCGGTCGGGGCGCTGGATGAGCCCCGCGGATTGGCGGTGGACGCTGACGGGCGGCTGTTCGTGGCCGAGCGTGGCGCCGGGCGCATTCTGATTTACGACCTTTGGGAGCGCCGCCTGTTGCGCAAGCTCGTCCTCGCCGGCGCTCGCCCCTTGGATCTTGCCAGCGACGGCCGGCGTATCTACGCGGTGGTGGAGGGCTCGCCGGATCTACTGGTGCTGGAAGCACGCAGCGAACCGCGCCGCTTGCCGATAGGGCTGGAAAACCTCTCCCGCATCGCCGCTGGGCCGGCAGGTGGGTTGTGGCTGCTGCTTGATGCCGGTGCGCAGGACGCGCGAATCGTCAGGCTGGACGCGCCCGACGACGTGTTGGCCGTCCCCTTTGCCACCGACATCGAGTTTCAGGAGGCGGAAACACTAGTCGCGGCGCGGTTGCCGGGAGAGGATTTTCGGCGTTTCAGCATTCAGCCCGGCGCCACAGATGAACTGCCACCCATCAGGGCACGGGACTACGACGGTCGCGGCATCGTCCGCACTCCTGATGGTCGCATCGGCTTTTGGACCCGTAGGGGGTTTCGCCACGCTGTGCCGGCCCGGGTGCGCTACGTCAGCGAGGGCCGGGTGACCACCTTCCGGCTGGACAGCGGCGAGTTTCAGACGGTGTGGGGGCGGCTTTTCATCGACGCCTGCATCCCCGCCAACACTCAAGTTCGGGTCCATTGCATCGTCGCCGACGAGCCTCCGGAGGGCGCTGTGCTGCTGCGAAGCCCGCCGGCCAACACCGAAACCGTAGAGATTCGCCGCCCTGACCTGTCCCCGCCGATGCCGCCAGTGGCCTTGTTACCGGCTGATAATGCGCGGGGCTTGCGGCTCCATCGGCGCGAGACCGGTCGCGAGCTGCCCTGGGTGCGCCAAAGAGAAGGCGATCTTTATGAGACCTATGAGCTCCCGGTGATAGCCGAAGCCGGCCGTTATTTGTGGGTGATGCTGGATCTGAGCGGCAACACCCGTTCTACGCCGCGGGTGAGAAGCCTGCGTGCCGAGTATCCCTCCCATGACTTGCTGCGCCGGTTGCCGCGGCTCTATTCCCGGGATCCGCCCGCAGCCGAGTTCTTGCGTCGTTATCTCGCCATTTTCGAGGGCGCCTGGCAAGACCTGGAGAGTCGGGCCTTTGCCCGCCGGGCTTTGCTGGATCCTCACAGCGCCCCGCCGGAGCTTTTGCCTTGGCTGGCCGGCTTCGTGGGTCTCGTGCTCGACGAGCGCTGGCCGGTGGAACGTAGCCGGGTGCTGATCGAGGAGGCGATCTGGCTATTCCGCTTCCGGGGCACCGTCCCGGGCCTGAAGCGCTTTCTCGCTCTTTACCTGGGGCGCGACGTGATCCTCATCGAGCACTTCCGAGTCCGTGGCCTGGGCGGTGCTGTGGTGGGTGGCGATAGCCCGCTGGCCGCCAACGCAATCCTCGGGGCCGGCTTCCGGGTGGGCGGTGCCCTGGGCGAGCCCGGTCAGGTGGCCGTGCTGGATCAGGGCCGCCCCGCCGATGGCTTCGCTGTCCATGCCCACCGGTTCAGCGTGGTGATTCCCCTTACGCTGACGTCCGAGCAGCGCGAGGTGGTCGAGCATATCCTGATTCTCCACCGCCCGGCACATACCCGCTATGACATCTGCACGGTGGATGCGGGAATGCGCGTGGGGGTGGGACTGTATACCGGACTTACCTCTCTGGTCGGGCGTAGCGCCGGCTTCGATCAGCTGCGGCTGGGAAGCTCATCGCTTGGCCGTCATGCCGTGGTGGGCCGACCGGCCCCCGGGACCCGAGTCGGCAGTGGCCGCCTCGGTGGCGATACTCGGGTGGGCTAGCGCATGGACAGCGTGTTCATCGGCCACCTCGAGACGCGTTATCGGTTGCCGCCATCCAGGATGGCGGAGCGCCGGCGCCTCGATCGCATTCTGCAGGCCGTGCTGGACGAGAGCCTGGAACGCGCCCTCGAGCGTATCGGAATCGCGCCCGAGGAGGAGCTGTGCATTCGTCGGATTCAGGTGCTAGTCCGCTTGCCCATGAACCTGACGGATCCCGAATTGACTCGGGCGTGGAGTCTGGCCCTGGCTGAGGGCGTTCGCGATGCCCTGGACAAGGGATCGAGCGATTCGGTGGCGCGCTACGCCAACCGGCGCCAGGCGCTGATGGACTTCGCCATAGGGATCGCCGCCGCCGATTATCGCCGGGCCTGGGCTTGGCGCCAGCTTGGCTTTGGCGATGCGAGCGGCGTCGGCGACGGCCCTCGCACCCTGTGCCTGGCTTTGATCCAGGAGCCAACGGCGATCGTGCCCGTGCTTGCCGCCTTGGCGAACCTCGGTGGGCTGCAACCGCTATGCGAGCGGCTGGAGGCGGAGTCGTGGGTGGCGCTGGCCATGGCGGCCCTGGAGGTCGCCGGCGTCGATGCCGAGCAGGTAATGGTTCCAACTGCGTCCGTGGAGCCGGATCGCTGGCAGGAGGCGCAGGTTCGGCGGATGCTCGCCACCTCACAGTTGAGCCAAGCGTTGGCGCCCCTGATCGAACGCGCAGGCCCGCCGCGCCTGGCGCTGACCGCCCTCGTGCTCTTGGCGAGCGAACCGGCCGTGCTGCGATGGCAGGCCGACGACGTGCGGCTCGTTCTGGCGCTTGCAGCACACGAGCTTGCGGCTCTGACGCCAGCCCCGGCTCACCCCGCGCTGCCGACGGCCCTACATTCATCCGCGACGCAACGTTCCGATACGACAGCGCTTCTTTCAGGCCCTCAGGAGTTACCGGCCGGCGCGCTCCGCCAGCAGGGGATCACCCAGATGGGGGGCTTGTTGTTCCTGATCAATCTGCTGGAGGCCCTGGCGCTGCCTGACGCTCTGGTCGCCGATGAGCGCTTCGAGCAGCGCTCCTTGCGGTGGGTGTTGCACCGCCTGGCGCTGTATCTGCTGCCCGTGGCGGAGAGCGACCCAGCGGCGCTGGCCTTTATTGGCTTGGGTCCCGAAGAGCCGCCGCCGACGCAGGACCAAGAGCCGCCGACTACCGAGGAGTTAGAGGCCGTATCCGGCTGGGCAGAGCAGCTTAGCGCGGCCCTGCGGGAGCGCCTGGACTGGCCGGAAGTGGCCGATGCGCAGCTGCTCGATCGAGTATGCCGCCGGCGTGCGCAGGTCGTTGCCGATCCCGGCTGGATTGAGGTTCGTTTCGCGCTGGAGGAGGTCTCGACGGCCATCCGCCGCGCCGGGCTCGATCTGAATCCGGGCTTCCTGCCCTGGCTCGAAGCGGTAGTGAAGTTTATCTATGAATAAGTCGCCCGGTCGGACACACGAGGCGGTGGATCCTGGACTCTCGCCAGCGGAGCGGCTCGCTCTGGAATCAGCCATCCTGGCAGGCCGATTGCTGGAGCTTCTGAAACAGACTTTTTCGCAGCCCGACGGCTCGCTCGCGAGCGCGTTGAGCTTTCTTGAGGCGAGCTTCCAGCAAGCCGCGCGCGGCCGGCCTTTAGCCATCTGGCAGGGAACGGCCGCGGAGCGACGGTCTGCCGGGGCGGCACATCCGTTGGACCGTCTAGCCGATGGGCTCGGGCTGTCATCCTGCGAAGTCGACCTGCTGCTGCTGGCGGGTCTGCCGGAGCAGCATGAAGGCTACGCCGATGTTCTGCGTGCTCTGCATCCTTTAGCCGTACCGGCTGCTACGGTCGGGCTGGCTGCACAGCTGTTTTGCCGTGATGCCGATGAGCGCCACATGCTGCGCGAGCTCCTTCATACCGGTCCGGCGGTGACAGCAGGGGCGCTGCGCATCGCAGGCGAGGGGCCTCTCGTCACTCGCAGCCTGCTGGTAGCCGACACCCTTTGGCCAGTGCTCGGTGGGATCGATGCGTGGCCCGAGGCCGTAAGGCGGCGGGAAATTGCCGTCGGGTTGCATGGTCTGGCGCACTGGCTGCGGGAACCTCCGACCGAGCATGCGCTAAGCGCGCTGGCCTCCGGCATGGCCTGCATCATTCTGCTCAGCGCCGAGGACGAGCGGGTCGCTCGCCATCGGGCTGCGGCGCTTACCCAAGCGGCTGGCCTCGCAAGCGTGATCATCGATTTGCCGCCCGATCCGACGCCGGCAGTGGCGCAGCTGATCGGAGTGCATGCCCTGGCCCGGGGTGTCGTGCCGATTCTCTGCCTCGGTTACCGCAATGAGCCCACCACGCCGCAGGTGCCCGCCTGCGCTCGGTATCCTGGGCCGGTACTGGTCTGCGCTCGGCCAGGGGGCGCCGCGATAGATGATCTGCGGCCGCTATTGGAGGTGAGCTGCGAGCGGCTCGGCCCTTCGGCCCTGCGGAGCATGTGGCGCGGAGCTATGCCGGAGCTGCGTGGCCAAGCGGCGCTATTGGCGGCGCGCTATCCCGCTGAACCCG
This sequence comes from Nitrococcus mobilis Nb-231, assembly GCF_000153205.1. GTDB lineage: Bacteria > Pseudomonadota > Gammaproteobacteria > Nitrococcales > Nitrococcaceae > Nitrococcus > Nitrococcus mobilis. The sequence continues at coordinate 1,353,629 of NZ_CH672427.1, read as the reverse complement.
CCTCGGCGCTGGCGGTGGCGACTGATGCTCGGGCGCGGGCCCAGTGGCAGGGACGCAGGCCCAACCTGGACGACGTCGCCGCCAGCGTCCGGGCCCGGGCCGGAGCGAGCCTGCAGGGCGGCGTCAAGCGGCTGCGGCCGCTCGCCACCTGGGAGCAGCTGGTGCTGCCCGGCGAGCGCCTGGAGCAGCTGCGTGAAGCCATCGACCGGCTCATTCACCAGGTGCAGGTCCTGGAAGACTGGGGGTTTCTAGGGGGACGAGCAGGCGCCCGCGGTGTGCGGTTGCTGTTCTCAGGGCCGCCTGGTACTGGCAAAACCCTGGCCGCCGAGGTCATGGCCAGGGCGCTGGCCGTGGACCTCCTGGTGGTGGACCTCTCGCGCGTGGTTTCGAAGTGGCTCGGCGAGACCGAGAAAAACCTGGCCGAGGTCTTTGACACGGCCGAGAAGGCGAGCGCGGTGTTGTTCTTCGACGAGGCCGATGCGCTGTTCGGGCGGCGCACCGAGATCTCGGATGCCCATGATCGCTATGCCAACCTGGAGACAGCCTACCTGCTCGCCCGCCTGGAGCGGTTCGAGGGCTTGGCGATTCTGGCCACCAATCATCGCCAGAACATCGACCCCGCCTTTCTGCGGCGCCTGGAAGCCCTGGTGGAGTTTCCCGAGCCGGGTCGCGAGGAGCGCTTGGCACTGTGGCGCTGTCACCTGCCGCCGAAAGCGCCGCTCGCTGAGGACGTGCGGCTCACCGAGCTGGCCGCCCATTTCCCTGTCGTCGGTGGACTGATCCGCAACGCCGCCGTAGCCGCAGCCTTTCTCGCGGCGGCCAACGCCTCGCCCGTTACCCGGCAGCATCTGCTGCGTGCCGTCCAACGCGAGTACGAAAAGTCCGGCAAGGCCTTCCCCGGTATGCCCGGCGGGGAAGCGTCCACCAGCCCATAGGAGGCCATGGCCATGCCCGAGAAGCTGAAAAAGTTCTATGAGAACCAGCGGGATTTGCTGCAGGCCGCGAAGACCGAGACCCAGGGGAGCTTGGGGCAAGCCCAGGTGAAGCTGAGGGAGGCCCGCAACGCGCAAACCCAGTGCACCCAGGAGCTGGCCACGCTTGAGCGGGGTATTGCGGAGAACCGGCGGGCCATGGCACAGGCGCTGATGCCTTCCGACGTGGAAGCGCTGGCGGAGCAGCTGCGCAAGCTGATCATCGGTCATCGCAACAAGCAGCGGGCGCTGCTCGATGCCGAGCAGAGGGTGGATGAGGCACAGCGGGCGCAGAGCCGGGCCGCGGCGGAGCTAAGTCGCACCACCAGTCGTCTGTCGCAAGCTGAGACGGAACTCGCCGAGGCAGGGCGGCGCCTCGAGCGCTTCGAGAACTGGAAAAACGCCCTTGCGAGCCCTCCGCTGTCCGACTTGAAGGCGAATGCGGAGAGCGTTCGCGATGGCGACTTCAAAGAAGCCAAGGCCCGAGTCAAAGAGGACATCCCCGCCGAGCTGTACAATCGGGCCGTACAGCGACGCGACCGGCAGCTGGAGCGGCTGACCACGCTCAAGGAGCTTGCAGACGATGCCGAAGACAAGCTGGCCGAAAAGCGGGAAAAAGATCAGGGGACCGCGCAACGGGTTGCTCGGCGGTGGACCCGGTATCGTATGGCCGAGGCCGACTTGGGTGACTATGTGCAGCGCTCCAAGGAGCGCTATGACCTGGCTGTGGCTCTGCTCGGGCGAATCAACAAGAGCACGGATCTCACTCAAGCCCAGAGGGGGCGGATTAAGGCCTTAATGGGCGCTGGCAAAAACGCCATTTCCGCCGAGATAGCGCGCGATGAGGCCCTGTGGGCGGTGGAAACCAAAGAAGTCGAGCTGAGCAAGAAGACGCGCGAGCTGAATAGGAAGACGCGCGAGCTACGCATGTCCGGCGCCGGCCCAGACGATTTGGATGCCGATGAGGAGGTGCAAGCGCTCCGTGCGGACGTGCAAAAGCTGAAGGACGACCTGGCTGCCCTAAAGACTGAGTTGACTACGAAAGAGAGCGAGTACAGTAAGCTTAACGAGGCTGGCGAGTCCATGCGGAGCGCGCTCGATGCGTGGGAAGCTTCGGTGCCGGACCACATCTGGGCCAATCTGGATGCCCTGAATCGGGCTGAAACCCTGCTAGAAGATCTGGTCGACGAAGAGAAAGCGAAAGCGCTCCTCAATGCAGTCAATTTCATAGACGTCGACTCGCCACAAACCCTGCTAGTCAACGCGCTGGAGAAGCATGCAAAGAGCGTCGTCGCCCTGGATGATCTGCAAGCCGCCGCAGAGCAGGCCCGAGAGGATTGGAAATTTGCCGAGCAGATCCGCCAGCGGCTGCTGTTGAGCGCGACCCGGGGCGACAGCCCGCCGCCCGGCGACGGGGAGCAGCCGCCCGGGGACGGGGAGCAGCCGCTCGGGGACGAGGAGCAGCCATCCGAGGACGAGGACTCGTAAGGAGATACCATGGCTAGTACATCCGATTCCACGCGCATTGCCGATTGCTCGCTCCCCTCGCTGGCGACAGACCCCTTTCTCGCCCTTCGGGTCCACTTCGGCATGCTGCTGGGCGTGGACGACTTCGAGACACTGGATGCCTACCATCGCGGCAAGCAGTGGCTGCACAACGCCTGGCTGCACCGTGCCGGGGCCGTCTGGGGGCTGGATGTGAGCCTGGATGAAGAGCGCGGCGAGCTGCGGGTCGAGCCGGGCTTGGCGCTGGATGGCCTGGGCCGCGAGCTGTACCTGCCAACCCCGGTCTGCCTCAGCCTCGGCCGATGGTTCGCGGAACACCAGGAAGATCCAGATCTGGAGGCCACTACACTCGACAATGGTCGCATCCGGTTCGACGCCCACGTGGTGATGCGCTTCAGGGGCTGCCTCACCCGTCAGGTGCCGGCCCTGGTGGAGCCCTGTGAGGGCTCGGCAACCACGACCGCGTATTCCCGGGTGGCCGAGACCGCGGAGCTGCTGCTGCTGCCGGGCCTGGCCCGGGAGACCGAGCTGCCGCCGTTTCACAGATTGCGGCTGCTATTCGGCCTGGAGGAGCCGAGAGAGGAAGAGGGCACCATAGTTGATGCGGATCAGGAGGTCCTCGATGCTCGTAACGCGATCGCGGTACTGCCGGCGGGAGAGCAGGCTGCCGCTTGGCTCGCCGCCCTGCGCCGCTTCGCGGCTCTGGACACCATCGACCTGCGCCCCGCCGTCACGCCGAACGGCGAAGAGACGACCCTGTTTCCCGGCGGTGCAACTGTGCCGCTTGCCAATATCACTGAGATCACATTGGAGAGCGTCAACGGCAGCTGGCGGTTGGTGGCTGAGGGCCCGGCTCGGATCGACACCAGTATTCGCCCCGCCCATGTGGCGACCACCACGATTCAGGAGCTGCTCTGCGGTGGCTCGGCGGCCGACGCCGGCGGCCCGCGGGTCGATCCCGAGTCGGTAACAGTGGATGGGACCCAGCTTCGGCTCCAGGTGAGCGCCCCCCTGGCACCGGCCAGCGTCACGCCCGGCGCATTCGGCGTGACGGTTTTCGACGCCGGCGCCGGATGGTCGAGCGTCACGATCGAGGATGCGAGTTTCGACGAGACGAGCAATACGATCACTCTGGAGTTAGAGGCCGAGCCAGGCGTAGGGCTGCTGCGCCTGGTGGCGAGAGGCACGGGCGCCACGCCTTTGCTGGGCAGCGACGGGGTGCCTCTGGCGGGGTCCCTGGCGGACCCGCCGGGCAGCACCCACGACGGTCACGATTTTATAATCATGCAGGAAAGGAGCTAGCCATGGCTTCCCAGGTGCCCAGCACGACAAACCAGGCCTTTGTGTTGATCGGGGGGCAAAGCGGCTTCACGGTGATCCCCTCGCCCACGGCGCTGACCCGGCTCAACTTCTTCGATGGCAAGTTCCTGCGGGCTGCGGATCTGCAGCTCGAGCAAAGCGCGCTGCGAACGCTGGTGGCCTTGTCCAATCAGGCCGGCGGCGCCGGTGTGGTGTACGGCTTCGATGCCGAGCTCGGCGGGGGTGATCGCCTGGAGGTAAGCGCGGGGCTCGCCATCGATCCGGCCGGGCGCGTTTTGTACCTGCCTCAGGCAACCGGCGTGGGGCTGACCGAGCTGATCGAGCGCTCACAGACCACGGGCAGACAGTCCACGAGACCCGCCGGCTTCACCGCGGCGAGCTTTGGCGAGTGTGAGCTTCGAGCGGCGGCCGAGCCGGGCGCGGTGGTGCAAGGCATTGACCTCTATCTCATCACCGTAGGCCACGCCGAGGCCTACTGCGGGGAGGAGGACGTGTTCGGCAAGCTGTGCGAGGAGGCCTGCGTTACCAGCACCGACCGGCCGTATGTCATCGAGGGGGTGGTGATGCGGGCGGTGCCGCTGGTCTTGAACACGCCCCTTACCACCTCCGAGGCGGTGGCGCTTACCAGCACCCATCTGCGCTCGCAGGTGGCCTCGGCCTACTTCGCCGATGAGCAAGCGCGCGTCGCCAGGCTCATTTCCCGCGAGGGGCTCGGCGCCGACGCCTGGTGCCTGGGGGCGCTGGCGGCCGGCGGCAACGATGTGCCGATCGCACTGGTGGCGCGCAGCGGCGCCACCACCCGCTTTCTGGATCCCTGGATCCCCCGCCGCGAGCGGATGGAGGTGCCGCCCCGGCGCTACTGGGCCTGGCGCATGGCCATGCGGCCCTGGAATGTCTTCCTGGCTCAGATCCTCCAGTTCCAGTGCCAGCTGCACCACTGCTTCCAAGGCCTGCCGCGGCCCGGAGCTGAGGTGGATCCCTGCCGGGAGGCGCGCGACGTGGCGGCCGAGGCGTCTGCGGCGCTGGAGAAGGTGACGCGGTATATGGGAGCGGTTGCCAGGCGCTTCACGGAGGCTGAAAATCTCGCCGCCGAGCCGGGGTTCGGGGGCATCACCGCGTTGCGGGACCTGCACGGACGCCTTGCGGCCGTGGCCAAGGGGGGCGTGGCCGCGCTTGGCGAGCGGGTATTGATTCGCTGCGGGATCGTCGAGCTGCCGAGCGCCGGCTACCTTCCGGTGGTGCCCGAGGCCAACCTCAGCGTCAATCAGCAAGTGCGCCAGTTCATGGGCGAGGGGGTGGAGCTGCGATTCTGCGTAGTGCGCCCCGACTTCGTGGCCCATGCGCTCGAAGAGGCGCAGCACATGGAGCGAATCTCTCTGCTTAGGGGGCTGGACGATCCCGCCGCCAAGCCCGCGGTGGACGTGCTCGTGCCCGACGGCGAGATCGTCACCCGCACCGTGCAGCAGCCGGCCCTGGCGTTCCGCGGGACCGCTAATCTGGTGATCCGGGAGGAGATCGGAGACCGGACCATCTCTGCTTTTTCCCAGGTCAGGGGTGCCGGTCGCGCCGAGACTCTTCCTGCGGGCGGCGGCGCGTTCTACTTCGCCGGCGTGGGCGATCTGAGAGTGCGCACGGACGAGGCCGGGGAGCGGCTGCCACCAGAGCTTGGCCGCATGGCCCGGCGGCGTAGCGGCATCTTCGCCCCCCGCGTCGAGGGTTTCCGGGCGGCCGCACCGGTCGCACCGGCCCGCCTGCGGGTGGCCGTCGCGACTCCCGTGCCGAGGTTTGCCCTGGCCTGCTGGATCAGCCTGCGCTGCGAGCACGATCCTTTCACCATGGCCTTGGGCGAGAGCACGGCGGTGAGTCTGCTGGTGGTAATCGCGGCTACTTCGCGTGGTTCAAACGTCTTCCGGGAAGTGCGGATTCAGGGCAGTCTGGACCTGGAGAGCAGCCTAGGCGGTGCCAATGAGCAGGTGCTCACGGGGCGTTTTCCGGGGGTCACCCGGGATCGCCGGCGCGATTCGGGCCAGGGCGTGGAGCAGGAGGTAGAGGGCTTCGAGTTTCACGCGAGGCTGCGCCTGCAGCTAGGCACTACCTCATCTCGGCTTAAGCTGGAGCTGCAGGATAGCGCCGAGGAGGACACAACGCCCTTCCATCCGGTGGTCAGCTGGAGCGGCGAGCCGATGGAAGCCAGGCTCCAAGAGAACACCGGCGAGGCGTTCATCACCGCCGCTCGGCTGCAGGAGGATGCTGCGGTGCTGGCGCCCGAGGACAGCGACCATGCGCTAGCTCTGACCGCTCTGGAGGCGGTGGGCGCGGCGCTGGAGGATCCGCGCTTTGTCGACCACGCTGCCCGCCTGTTGTTTCCCGAGCAGAGCGCGCCGGTGCGGGAGGTCGAGGTGCGGGCCACCCGGGACTGGGTGCTCTTCCATCGCCGCCGCGACAAGGTCTGCGAGATCGAGGAGCAGCGCCCGGCAGCTGTTCAGGCGCGCCGCTATATGGTTTATCACCTGCCTGTCGACCGTGAGCAGGCGGAGACGGTGGTTGCGGCCCTGCGGGCGAACGACGCCGAGGCCTTGGCGGATTTGAGCTTCGTGCAGGTCAACCTGGTGGAGTACGCGGCGGCCACACCGGTGCTGCGCTCCAGCCCTGATGCGGTGCGAGACGACTGGCAGGCGGTCAATCCCAATGACGTCATCTTCTACGGCGCTATTGCCAGCCGGGGGGCTGCGCTCCGGGATGGCGAGGTCCTCGCCCGGGGGCGGCTGCAGCGGTTGCGCGAGGTGCTCGCGGAAATCACCCCGGCTGAGGCAGCGGCTGAGTTCGAAGCGCTCCTTCAGGTCCCCGAGCGGCTGGCGGTCGCCGGTACCGACGGCTCGATCGTGCTGCTGACGGCAGCCGAGATTGCCGTTACCTGCCAGTCGGTATTTCGGGTGCAAGCGACCTTATTGGAAAAAACCAAGCGGGTGATCAGCGGTGGAGGCATCGCCGATATCTTCGAGTCGGATGATCCGCCGGTGCCGAAGCCGACTGCTTTGGGTAAGGTGAGCTTTCAGGAAGGCACTGCCCAGGCCTTGCCGAACAGCCTTGATGCGGTCGTGACAGCCTGGAGCGAGCAGGGCGGCGGAACACCCACAGCCGCGGCGGTGGTCGCTTTCGAGGGCGACGATCAGGCGGCGCTTTATGCCAAACAAGCGCGGATAGTGCTCGAAGAGCTGGGCGTTAGCAGCGGCGCCGAGCCGATAACGAGCCCCAGCGCTCTGCCCCCGGATTGCCCGTCGCTCTTACTTATCGAGGCTCCGCAACCTGCCCCAGAGCCCGCCATTCGGACTGGGCGTGTCCTGGTATGGATGAGAAGGGACGGAGCCGGTCGTCGGAACGTCGAGAGCCGGTTTCGGGAGCGGGCGTTGGTGATGAAATTCAACCCCGACGGCACGCTGGCTGACGGTCTGCCGGATGAGGTCAGCGCGGCGCTGAGCGAAGTGGGGACTCTGGTCGCCCTGGAGCTCGCGCCCGCAGAGGGTGCCAGCGAGTCCAACGCCGGCAAGCGTCTGGAGGCAGTCTTCGGGGCGTTGACGGAGGGAGGGCTTCTGGAGAGCAGCGCTGATCAGCAGGTGGTCGGCCTGCGCCGCGGTGAGCGGAGATTGCTAACGGCCGATGGGCTCAGGGTCGACGATATCATTTTTCTCCAACGCGGGTGACAGGAAGGTTCGCCATGTTCGCCAGCAAGACTCGTCAATCCGGGAAGTCCGAGGCGGCCGCGCTCGCGGAAAAGGCCCAAGCCGGGGCAAAGCCGGAGCGCGCTCGTCCGCTCTGGTCGCAGTTGGCGAGACGGGCCGCTGCGCCTGTGGTGCAGGCCAAGCTGGAGGTCGGTGCGGCGGGGGATGAGTACGAGCGGGCGGCGGACGCGGCGGCGAGCCGGATTTCGGCGGGACAGCCTGTGGAACGTATTTCGCGGCTGCCGTCTGGTGGTCTTTCACGGCCTATTGGCGACGCGGAGGAAGAAGAGGAGTCTCTTCAGCGGCAGGTGGAGGAAGAGCAGGTACAGCTACAGCCTGAGCTTGAGCAGGAAGAGGAAGCGCTCCCCGGTATTGGGACTGCGCCGACCGCCGTTCAGACCAAGTGCCGCGAGTGCCAAGAAGAGGAAAAAGCGCAGCGCCGAGAGAGTTCAGAGGCATCCACGGGGAAAGGAATCAATACGGCTAAAGCAGAGCGGGCGATGGCCCGCAGCGGCTCCGGCAGCCCTTTGAGCCCAGCGATTCAGAGGCAGATGGAAGGGGGATTTGGTGCCGAGTTCTCGGGCGTGCGTGTTCACACGGGGGCTGCGGCGAATGAAGCGAGCCGGGCTCTCAATGCTCGTGCATTTACCCGGGGTTCTGATATCTATCTTGCGCGAGGGGAGTCGACTACCGACCGGGGTCTGATGGGGCATGAGTTGGCGCATGTGGTGCAGCAAGGCGCCGGTCAGGTGTTTCGCAAGGGCAATGATGTGCCAGGCTCCCAAGAAGTTTTTGACTTCGCGCAGCTCATCGTCGACGGAGCCTTTGGCAGTTCTGAATTCGCTGAAGCCTTGGCGGCAGAGGAGTTTTCGAGAAGCCAGCTGCGTGAATTGCGAACCCTCGTGCGTGAAATGGCAACCACGAGTGATCCTCTCGTCGAGGCGGCGGTGGAGGAGATCAACAACGTTCTTGCGGGTCGGACTGATCTCGAAAAGGTCGAATTCATCCCTACGCCATGTGGACCGGGGGAGTCAACGTCAGTCGATGCCGCGGCTTGGACGGCGAATGACACATTGAGAGGCATTGCAGAAGGGGCCGAGCCGCCGCTAAGGCGCGGAGCTAAAGGCGATGCTGTCAAGCTCGTCCAGCAAGCGCTCCTCCAATGGGGCTGCGACTTCTCGTCTGAATCGGTAAACCTCCTGCCTCGCTATCGTGATGATGGCGGCTTTGGCCTGGAGATGTATCTCGGAGTCAAAGAGTTTCAGGAGAGGAATCGTCTTGGCAACGATGGTGTAGTGGGGACTGAGACATTGTTTGTTCTTCAGGAGGAAACTTTGGTTCGGCCGGTGCTTGACAAACAGTTTGCCGCGGCTGAAGCCGAGGCAGCCGTTGCCGAGGCAGAACGTCAACGCTTGCAAGGGATACATAATGTCATCAGGACGATCCGTGCCGCAATCAAAGAGAACCAGTTGCAATCCATTGATCCCGATATCGCCATAGGAACATTGACGAGTTACATACTCGCCCACTACGACGCCTGGGATAGAAGTGGCAATGGCCTTCCTCCACATCAACTCCTTGCTCCACATCAACTCCAAGAGCTTCTCGCTGCTTTCCGGGAGCTCAAGAAAATAGATCCCGATACCTACCAAGTGGCACTGTTGCAAGGACGCACAGCGCAAACGTTTCCCGGTCTCGACGTGGAATACACGCCGGGGGCTGATTTTCTCAGCGGCTATATTGCAACCAGCCGCCATTTGGAGGCTTTACAGAGAGAACCTCCCCTGTGGACGAGCTTTTCGGACCAAGCCGAACTAAGCGCTGGCTTACTCGCGGGAATTCCACTTGGCATAATAGACAATGTACGGGATCTGGCTAACCTGCTTTGGCCTCCAACCTTGTTCGAGATCGCGAATACTATCCCGGAGTTATTCGACGAGAAGGCCAGATTCGACCTCGGAGTCCAACTTGCTCTAGCAAACTTTGAGCGTGTAGAAGAACTTCATCGGTCAGACCCTTTTTCGTACGGCTTAGAATACGGGCGGATCGTTGGGTATCTAATATTCGAAGCCATCATAGCGTATTTAACGCTCGGGCAAGTTAATATCGCCAAGCAGTTACCAAAGATCGCTGCGCGTGCGAACAGTCTTCTGAAGAAGGTTCCCGGACTTACCCGCCTGGCGAAACGGGTTGCGACGAGTCCGCTCGCTCGTCAGTCAGCAGCGGTCGCTAAGCTTGCGAAGGAACTTGCACAACGCCAGATTCAGAGGTTGATAACATTGTCTCTACAGATTCGCTCGACTATTCCCCGTATTACTACCGCTGGGAAAGTATCCGGGAAGATAGCAAGGATGCAGCTCGACGAACTGGAACAAGCCGGTAGAGCTCTCGAGAATGCACAGCAGGCTCTCGATGCCGCAATTGTTGCCAACAACGGCGAGCGTCTGGCGACCGCGACTGAGCAGGCGACCAAGGCAGAAGACCTAGCCAGCAAAGCACTACGCAGAACCGGCGGTGAAGTCGCGTCCCACGGACCGGAGGGAGTTGTATTTCATCCTGGGACAGATACGCCTAGAGTGGAACCGTTGGGAAGGAGGAGTTCACACCGACCGATATCGGAGGCAAGCGGGTTTCCTGGGGCCAAGGCTTTACGAGAGCAGAGCGGAGGAAAACTTCGTGACCCGAACGGCGGGTTAGACGAACTCGACCGGAGACTGAGCGGCAAGATTGATATTAAAAGAATAGGTGCAGAAGGAGAATATAGGCAGTTATACAAGCTTATCGATGATCCGAATGTAGCGGATATAGAATATATAAAAAGCTCAAGCCTCAGACAATCTACGGACGTAAAGGTTACCTATAAGGACGGAACAGCACAGCACATTGAATTTAGTACTACGGGTGCTCAGGAAAAGAACAGGCTTACCCTGACAATACAGAGGAAGGTCACCGGCAAGACTCAATTTTCAGAGAGGGGGGGTAGAGCAAGTCTTGAGTATTTGCAGGCGACAAAGGAACAGGCAATAAAAAGTGTTGACGAAGTGAACCGGTTAAGTAAAAGAGAGAGTAGGCTAAAGCGAACAATTGATCCTAACGCCGAATACATAACAATACGTGTGCGCTCAGGGGATTATGAAGAAATACTTTACTGGAGACAAATCAATGGAGAGTTTGTGCGCATGAACTAGGGAGGCTCTAATATATTCCCGGCCACCCCGATATAAAGAAAAAGGGGTCAGACCCTAATATATATAGACATCTTGATGTTTTATATGCTAGCGTGTGTCATTATATTCATGGGTCAATGAGTGGGAATGAGGAAATAGGCGATGCGCACCACCCTCAATATCGACGATCAGCTTCTCCTGCGGGCGAAAGCTCAGGCAGCCGTCTCGGGAGTGACTCTGGCTCAACTCATCGAAGATGCGCTTCGAGAATCGCTGAGCCGCCGAGAGCGTGTTGAGGAACGCGGACGAGTGCGAATCATCACAGCGAAAGGAACGGGAACGCGTCCGGGGATCGATCTGGACCACAGTCCATCGCTGCTGGACATCATGGAACGATGATTCTGATGGATGTGAATGTCCTGGTGTATGCTCACCGCGAGGATACGGCAGACCATCTGGCCTACCGGGATTGGTTAGAGGAGCAAATCAATGGTCTGGGCGCTTATGGTGTCTCAGACCTTGTGCTGAGCGGTTTTATTCGTGTAGTCACGCATCCACGCGTATTTGAACGTCCGACGCCCTTGGATAGGGCCTTGGCTTTCGTCCATCAGGTTCGAAGCCAACCGCAGGCCGTTCCCATTAGACCCGGTCCTCGACATTGGGCTATTTTTGAGAAACTGGTGCGCCTGAGCAAAGCTGAAGGCAACCTCGTTCCGGATGCCTACCACGCCGCGCTGGCGATCGAGGCGGGTTGCGACTGGATCACGACCGATAAAGGATTTTTGCGCTTCCCCGGATTGCGCGCCCGTCACCCCTTCCGAAAAACCTTATAAGCGGATGCCGAGAAAACCCCGCTTTTACCTTTCTGATATGCCGGCCCACGTTATGCAACGGGGCCATAATCGGCAGCCGGTATTTTTCGACGATCAGGATTATCTCGAGTACTTGAAGATCTTGAAACGCGTATCGGACGCTTGTCGTTGCGCTATCCATGCCTATGTGCTGATGACGAACCACATCCACCTTCTCTTAACGCCGGGTACCGGCGGATCGGTTAGCCGGCTGTTCCAGGAATGCGGACGTCAGTACGTCGGCTACATCAATCGGACCTACCGTCGGCGAGGAACTCTGTGGGAGGGACGGCACAAGGGAATGATCATCGAATCCGAGACTTATTTGCTGACTTGTATGCGTTATATTGAGCTGAACCCGGTGAGAGCGGGAATGGTCGCGCGACCCCGCCACTATCGGTGGTCGAGTTATGCCGTCAATGCCTTGGGCGAGGAAAACTGCATTGTGAGCCCGCGCGAGGAGTACCTACGCTTGGGACAAACGCGCCTGCAACGCTGGGAAGCATACCGCGCTTTGTTTGATACCGAATTGTCTGTGGAGGAGTTGGACCGGATCAGAAACTGCGCGCAATCAGGCACCCCGATGGGGAATAATCGCTTCAAAGAACAGATTGAGAAAACGCTGAGGAAAAACGTAGGCTGGGAAAAACGTGGCAGGCCGGTCAAGACTTCAGTGGTGATTTTACCTTGGGGGTCAAAAGGAGGATAACATAGGACACCCAAATTCTTTGCCCCTTCGCCTTAGGCACCCTATTCTCTTTGTGTGATCCATGCACGCCTAATGGGGTAGGTCGATGACGCTCGCTCGGCATCGGCAGGTCAGTCTTGAAGAAACGCCCTTCTATCATTGCATGGCGCGCTGCGTGCGCCGCGCCTTCCTCTGCGGGGAAGATTCCTTCACTGGGCAGAGCTACGAGCACCGTAAGCAGTGGATCGTGGATAAGCTCATGGAGCTTGCGGGGGTATTCGCGATCGATGTTTGCGCCTACGCCGTGATAAGCAACCATTACCTTGTGGTGCTGCGGGTGGACTCAAAGCGTGCCCGAGACTGGTCGGAGGAGGAGGCCATTCGGCGCTGGCGGCAGCTCTTCAGCGGCGGGGTGTTGGTGGAGCGCTTTGTCGAGGGCGAGATATCAACCCGAGGCGAGCGAAACAAAGTCGCCGAACTCGCTGCCCAGTGGCGCGAGCGCCTGTCGGATATCAGCTGGTTCATGCGTTGTCTGAACGAGCAGATTGCCCGTCAGGCCAACAAAAAAGACGGCTGCAAAGGTCGATTCTGGGAAGGACGGTTCAAGAGCCAGGCCTTGCTCGATGAGCGAGCGCTTCTCGCCTGCATGGTCTACGTGGATTTGAACCCTGTGCGTGCCGGGATTGCAGAGACGCCGGAGACCTCTGACTACACCTCCATTCAAGCACGCCTTCTCGCTTATGCCGAGCAGCTGCAGCGCTCGGGCAATGACGTAGAGGGCGCTGATCAGGGCGAAGAGGAACGCCTCAATGAAACCGCATCCCCGGAGTCAGGTTATGAGCATGCTCCGAGCGCACTCAGCGAGCAGTCAGCGGCTTTACTGCCTTTCAGTGGAGGCGAGCGTGATGATCAGCCCCTGGCGGCGATTCCGTTTGTTTTTTCCGACTATCTTGCCTTAGCCGACTGGACAGGCCGCGCCATCCGCGATGACAAGCGCGGTTTTATCCCGGAAGACGTGCCGCCGATCCTGCGGCGTTTAGGCATCGATGAGAACGCATGGGTGGAGGCGGTGCGCGACTACGGGCAACGTTTCTGTCGGGCGGTAGGTTCCGCTGAGCGCCTGCGCCGGCTCGCACGGCGATTGGGCCACCGATAACTATGGGGATTAAAGCCGAGCGGGGTATTCTATCCGCGGCTCGAAACAGTCTGATCGACAGGCTGAATGACATTCGCCTATTAGGACGAGATCTTAAGGCGCTCCAAAAGCGTGCTGTAATAGCAGGCATTTTGTATTAGAGTTCGCGTCAAGTATTTTTATGTAAGGGCGCCTTGTTGGTACAGGCAGTTTATAATCGAATATTTTTATAGGGAAAAATTGAGTTGAAAGCTGTCTTCAAGCATGAGACGTTGAACTACCGTTTGGGCGTTGGCTCATGCCACAGGAATGGGGCGGAAGGGAGTACTACGGGTACTCTCAATTAATGAGCGATACTTCATTGCCCTAAGGAGCTGTACCGAATATGGTCGACTATCGCAGCATCATCACTATCGAGCCAGGAAAATGCGGCGGTAAGCCCTGCGTCCGCGGGATGCGAATCACCGTTTATGACGTCCTGGACTATCTCGCTTCCGGCATGAGCACGGACGAAATTTTGGCCGACTTCCCGTATCTCACCCGCGAGGATATCCAGGCGTGTCTCGCTTTCGCTGCCGACCGTGAAAAACACATGCTGTCGATACCAGTGTGAGGCTACTTTTTGACCAGAACCTTTCTCCACGCCTTGCAACGAGGCTTGACGACCTTTTCCCCGGTTCGGCCCACGTGCAGGACTTTGGTCTCTCGCAGGCACCCGATACCATCTTGCTCGATTTTGCCGAACGGGAAGGCTTTATCCTAGTCAGCAAGGATTCTGATTTCTTCGAGCCAGGGTTGTTGCGCGGTCATTCTGCCAAGATCGTATGGGTTCGTCGAGGCAACTGCTCAACCAGGGAAATCGAGAACATTCTGCGCCACGATGCAGCTTATATCGAACATCTGGCAAGAACGGGAAATCTGTTCCTCCTAATGCTGTACTGATCACGATAAAAACAAAGAAAAATAAAATAAAGAAAATCGAGAAAAATAGAACACTCAATAAAATTGCGCTTTTTTCTTGAAGCGCACTCTGCTCTGTCTGCATTTGGTAGGTCGATGAATCTCGCTGTCGCCGAGCTCCCGCTTAGCGAGAAAAATAAGACACCCAATTTTTCGCTTTTAACTTTTTCGCCTCTTTGTTTGACCTGATTGTCGTCTTTCAGCAAGCGAACACGGGCACGTCACCGAGTTTTCGCTCAGGCCAGGGCGGGCAGTGCGCGGCGGCAACCAACACCAGCGCTTCCAGCCGGAAGTGGCGGTGTTGGTCGCAGACACTGCACCGCCAGTACCGCTGGCCATGGCGCACAAAGCTGCTGTGCGTGCTCGCCGCACACGGGGTGTCCGGTGAGCTCCGAGAGATCGAGCCGAGGAAGGCGGAAAGCCCGCTATACTGCTTAGGTGCTGCATTAGACGGAGGGAGACCGCAAGGCGCACGAGGAAATGGGCTTTCGCGAAGTTTGGAGCGCTGGCTACCCAGCAACTCGCCGAAATCGCTGCTGAGAGTTCTAGCGATAGTTGGAGGCATCTGTTGTGGAGCGGGTGTGCAGGATTCCCGGTTGTCGAGCGCCGAGGCATAAAGGGCTCGGCAAAGCTACTTCGATCTGGTTACCATCGAATTGTCCTTCGGCAGGTCCGGGGGCGATCTACTGTGGCCCAGGCAATTTCGTGAGGTTTGGCCATGGACCGAACGCGGGGGATAAGCTTCGCTAGCGCTTTGTCGATTGTCGTAGGGGTCTCGCTCGGTGCCTGCTCGCCCTATGTCTACAAAGAGGAAATCGGCACCTTCAGCGACGGCGTGAAGGACTCTTTGCGCAGTTTCAATGCCCTCAAGCCGACCTATACTGCTTGGGCGACGGAGCAGCGCAACAGGCAGCTTCTCGAAGAGTTCGTAAATAACGGTACAAGACCTTCGGTGTCCGATGCTTGCCTGGAACTGCGGCTCAAATATGAAACCGCTTTTGCAGCGGGTGGCGCGCCCGGCGGCGAGTTGATCTCCGAGGCGGATTATGCCGCCTGCATGGTGACTCCAGTGCCGCGGACCGATCCGGACGGGGGCCGCCTGTCAAACCTAGAAGCATTGAGCGGGGCCTTGAACAATTATATTGCCGGCCTGTTGGCGGTGACGGATGCGGAAGATGAGAACACACTGCAGCGAGCCTTCGGCGAGTTGAATACCAGCGCCACTGCCTTGGTCTCGACCGTCAATGAGGAACTGCTGAAACGCAATCAGGAAACTCTGGATGCCTTTGGGAGCTTGGTTTACGAGGGGGGGCTTGCTTACCTGCGCCACCGTCGTTTCGAGGCGCTCAAGGAGGCCGCCAACAACACCGATGAAGCAGTGGGTAAGGCAGCCGACCTCTTGGCCGAAGCGGCTTTCGACATTTATGGCCCTGTCTTGACCGACAAAGAGCGGGCGCTCGATAAAGCTCAACGCCAGTCCCTGAACGTGACGGCCAACAATTATGTCCAGGTGTGGAGCGACATCAAGAGCGCCCGCGCCACCTACATTCAGGCCCTGCGCGATAGTCCGATCTATGCCTTCCACGGAATCAAATCGACTCACAGCGCCTTGCGCGATTCGCTGAACGATCCGACGAACAGGAAGCAGCTGGAAGCCCTCTACGAGAATGCCGTGGCTTTGAAGAAGGCGGCGGAAGGCGCCTTGGAAGCCATCCATGCGGACGACGGTTAGGCGCAGCGGGAAAGCGCGGGAGAAATAAGATGCCTCTGAATGAAAGAGCCCAACGCCTGAAGATTGACACGCGCGAGTCGATCCTGGCCAACATTATCGCGCTTCGTCGCCAGCGCAAAGAAGCCAGTCAGGCTGCGGATGCTGCCAGTGTCAATGCACTTCAAGCCGGCATCGACACGCTGCTGGATCTTCTAGACGATCTGTCTTTCCTCAGCCTGGAGGCTTTGGAAGACAGCGCTGAGTTGCGCCAGACCATTGCCGAACTGAAGCAAGCTGCCGATGCCTTGGAAGACGAGGCAGACAACATCACGACGGTGGCCGAGGCTCTGGAAAAGCGTGCCAGGATCATCGATCAGGCAGTTGAGATCATCAGCAAGCTGCGACAGTTCGTCCCAATACCGATACCCTTCTGACAGACTCGGGCCTAACGATTATGGTGGCTGGCACCACCCCGGAAGATGAAAGAGACTCTCAGAGCCTGTTCACAATCTCCGGAGCAACAGTGCCAAGAACGCCAGATGGACGAACTGTAGACTGGTATTGAGCGTACGCTCGCAGTTCTTCCATAAGCGGCGGCATTTTTCCAGCCAGCCGAAGGAGCGTTCCACGACCCAACGCTGGGGCAGCACGACAAAGGTGTGCGCTTCGTTGCGTTTGACCACCTGTACCGTCGCCTGAAGCTTCTTTTGTACTGGAGGAAGAAATATAGGAGACTCAAATTCTTTGCCCCTTCGCCTCGCCTTAGGCGCTCTATGTCTCTTTGTGTGATCCATGCACGCCTAATGGGGTAGGTCGATGACGCTCGCTCGGCATCGGCAGGTCAGTCTTGAAGAAACGCCCTTCTACCATTGTATGGCGCGCTGCGTGCGCCGGGCCTTTCTCTGCAGGGAGGACTCGCTCACCGGGCAGAGCTACGAGCACCGCAAGCAGTGGATCGTGGATAAGCTCATGGAGCTTGCAGGGATCTTCGCGATCGATGTTTGCGCCTACGCTGTGATAAGTGTCGGGTCCCGGATGATTATAAACTTGACGTAGAAACAGGTCAGGGTGTTTGTGCTGCCAATCCTTGAGGGCTTGGATGGGAGCTCGGTGGTCAAGCGCCTTCTGCGGGATGTGATGATTGTACAAGTAGCAGTAGCGTTTGAGGGTTGCCTCTAGATCCTGGCGTGAGTCGAAGCGATGCGTGGCCAAGACCTCGCTGATGCGCCCGTTGAAGCGCTCAACCATGCCATTGGTCTGCGGGTGGCGCACCGGGGCGAGGCGGTGCTCGATACCGAGTTCGGCGCAGAGTCGGTCAAAGCGATGCTCACCGCTGGCTTGGCGGTGTTTGCCCTGCAGACGGTCGGTGAAGGCTTTGTCGTTGTCAGTGAGTAGCCGGTGGATGCGAAACGGCGCCTTTTCACGCACGGCCTTGAGAAAGGCGCTGGCCGAGCGGGCGGATTTATCCGCCTTGAGTTCGAGGTAAACCCATCGGCTTGCCCGATCGATGACCACAAACAGATACCGGCGCGCCGTCTCATCGGGCATCTGCGGGAGGTATTTGTAGTCGATATGGACATAGCCCGGCCTATAGGCCTTAAAGGCCTTGCTCGGGCGCTTTGCCTGCTCAGCCGGGCGCAGATCCGCCAGCCGGCTGACCCCATGGCGGCGCAGGCAGCGATCCAGTCCCGAGCGGGAGACGCCTGGATTGAGGAACTCGCGCACCACCACAAGCAGATCATCGAGCGGCAGCTGCAGTGTGCGGCGCAGCTCCACGGCGATTGCCTCCTGCGCCGGGCTCAGCGTGGTTAGCAAATTATGCCGGGTGTGAGAACGGTCGTGGACGTCTTGGCGGGCGCGCCAGATCCGCACCGTGCTCAGCGCAATGCCAAGCTCCTCGGCCAGCTCGCGGTTGGTCTTCTCGGAGCGCTGAATATAGCGCCGGATCTTGGGTGTCGTGGTGGCGTTTGCATGAAGCCGGATGTTCATATCAGCGAGTCTCCCGGGCAACATAACCGAGAACGCTTCGAGCTACCCACAGAGGATAGCTCCTGACATTGATTAAATCATCCGGGACCCGACAGATAAGCAACCATTACCTTGTGGTGCTGCGGGTGGATTCAAAGCGTGCCCGAGACTGGTCGGAGAGGAGGTCATTCGGCACTGGCGGCAGCTCTTCAGCGGCGGGGTGTTGGTGGAGCGCTTTGTCGAGG
Organism: Nitrococcus mobilis Nb-231; assembly: GCF_000153205.1. Classification (GTDB taxonomy): domain Bacteria; phylum Pseudomonadota; class Gammaproteobacteria; order Nitrococcales; family Nitrococcaceae; genus Nitrococcus; species Nitrococcus mobilis. The sequence goes on along the minus strand of NZ_CH672427.1, from coordinate 1,335,388 downwards.
GCGAGGCAATCAGCCAAGGCGAGCGGGACAAAGTCGCCGAGCTCGCCGCCCAGTGGCGGGATCGTCTCTCGGATATCAGCTGGTTCATGCGTTGTCTGAACGAGCAGATCAACGGGCTGAACAGCTGCTAGGACAAAACACCGCAAAGCTAGGAAAAAAATGTCCTAGCAACTAAAAGCAGACGTAGCCGAGCCGAGCCCACTGTTGCTCGATAAATAAGCTATTCGGGCAGGACAATTACAGCCGATTCTCGCCGCTATACCCCCTGCATTAATGCACCTCACAAGTTGGCACTCCGATTGCTTTCCACTCGTTAGAGCCCCCTAAGATCGGCGTAGGTGCTCGCCGAGCAACCGGGGTAAGCTCGACGAGATTTGCCTTCGAAGCCACCACTTTCAAGCGCATTTTTCGTGGGAGGGCTTTATGCGGCACGAATTCGTTAACGAGCAGCCGGTGGCGATCCATCCCGGCCCGCCAGGCAAGATCCAATCAGAAATCGCCGTCAGTGATCTTGAGCAAGCGACGGTCGAAAATCTCGAAGTCCATGTCGATATCAACCACACATGGACCGGCGATCTGCGGATTAAGCTCTACAGTCCGGACGGCACCGAGGTCCTCCTCGTCAATCGCAGGGGCGGATTCCGCAACGATTTCCGCAACACGATCTTCCGCGCCAATGCTCAGATCTCGATCACCGATGGTCAGCCGCCATTTCGCGGGACTTTCCGCCCGGAGGGAGATTTTCTGGCATTGAGGGGGAAAGCAGTGCAGGGGAGCTGGACTCTCGAAGTCGAGGATATGGCTGAGCAGGATGGCGGTGCCCTTAACCGCTGGTCTCTAGGCTTAGACACGGACGTGACGGAAACTTCACCGTTCGCTATCGAAGTACGTTTTCTTGGCGGTCTTTCACCGGCTCAGCAGTCGGCCTTTGCCCAGGCTGCACAGCGGTGGGCTCAAATTATCAGGGGTGATCTGCCGAGCGCGGTCGTCGATGGCATCACAATCGACGACGTCCTCATTGAGGCAGAGGGTGTTTCACTCGACGGTCCAGGCGGGATCCTGGGACAAGCCGGTCCGACTCACGTTCGGCCGGGCTCGAACCTACCGGTGAAGGGCATCATGTCGTTCGACACAGCCGATCTCGACCGCATGGAAGTAGACAACAGTTTGATCGACGTCATTCTGCACGAGATGGGCCATGTTCTGGGTTTTGGCACCTTATGGTCACACATGGACCTTATCGTCGGCGCCGGTACGGTGAATCCCGTCTTTGTCGGCGCCAATGCGAGGCGTGAATATGCCGTCCTTACGAGCCGGCCCAGCCCGACGGCAGTCCCGGTGGAGAACACCGGCGGATCTGGCACTCGCGACGGCCACTGGCGTGAAAGCGTGTTCGGTCACGAGTTGCTTACCGGCTTCCTGAGCGGCGTCACCCGGCCTATCAGTCGTATGTCTGTTGGGGCCTTCGAAGATATGGGCTACGAGGTAGACTACGAGGCGGCAGACGAGTTTGTCATCCCGTCTGCATTATTCCTCGCCGAACTCGGGATCATGGGCGACCGAAGCCCGATGAACACTTGTATCATCAGACGCCCTAAACCGGTTGTCTTGCCTCCAACAGCAGTCCTGAACCGCTAAGTAAATGGCGGGGCGGTACAACGTATAGGAACCGGCTCAATGTGGCTGCCCTGCCCTGGCTGATAGCACGACTTTCGAGGGAAGGGGGAGGATTCACCGCGCCGCCGCCGCGGTTTGGTCAGCCAGTTCTAAAAGGCATATTTCGATCGCGCGCAAGCGTTGCAGCTCGTCGATTTGCGGATACCGCCGGGCAGCACCAAAAAGGTTGTACTGGCTGACTTGGTGTGTGCGCACGCCGTCGCGCACGCGAATGACTGTTGTGGCCGCGTCGGCGACCGTCTCCGTTCCCAGTGGATGAACCGGTACGGCGCGCGATCCTGAGTCGGCGCTTGAGTTGGCTAAAGCTTTCAGATCACGTTCGATCGCGGCTGAATCAATCGACCAGATATCCTGCTTCTCGAACACAAACCGGCGCAAAGCGGCGAGATCGGCTTCAGAGAGTTGCTGCTCAGTGGCTGTCCCATTAGCGAATCGTGGTCCGGCCAAGACACGACCGTCGGCAAACACGGTTAAATCAGCCATGGCGGAAGCCGGTTTCTCAAGTCCGCCTTTGCTACTCCACTGAATGATCACGGTATCAGGGTCAGCATTCATACTGCAGTCTCCGAAGGCGTCATTGACAAGCGGTAAAATAATAAGGCTTGCGATGGCAAAACAGTGCGCCAGGCGATTCATTAAAGGAAGCTGCGGCATTGCAGCCTTTTCCACGTCTGCTCCTTCTGCTAAAGGTATCCGAAGCCCGTATTGGCGCGATTAACGGGCTGAACCGCAGCCGCCGCCTGCGCGTAGCGCGAGACACGGTATCGGCTGAGCAGAGCATCCATATGTCATTATCGGATGCGCGGCGGCGTCGCCGCTTGTTTTCTCGGCCAAGGAGAGCCCGCGTGAGGCGGAAGCAACACACGTTTTAGCCCCGGCGACCGCGACGACTAGGGTAGAGTTTTTGACGGAACCCGTACGAATCGGCAAGTCACCGCCCTGTCTGAAGTGTAGTCCACAGTCTGCCGCGCGCGGCGGAATTCTATTAGGACAAAACAACCCCAAGGCTAGGAGACAAATGTCCTACCGACCGAAAACAGGCGTTGCTGCGCGAACTTGCTGTTTTCCGATAAATCGCGCGTTGAGGTAGGACATTTACGGCTAATTCTAGCAGCCACACCCAGCATGAATGCGCTTCTCGCTTTGGCACTCTGATTGCATTCCACTCATTAGAGCTTCCTAAGAGCCGGCGTAGACGATCGCCGAGCAAAGCAGGGCAAGCTTGACGACGCTCGCCTTGGAGGCGGATCTGGGATGATGGCATCCGTGAGCCGAAAGAGGATTGCTATAAGTGGCCGTGCCGGATTTTGGGTGGGCACCTGCAATCCACCCAGTTCCATTGGGGACGGTTGCCGCACGTGTGCATCCAAACGAATAGAGGAGTGAATCAATGGCCATTCAGAAGCGCCTGCGTTTTTTTATCTACTTGTCCGCCGTGATGGTCGCCACCACGGTGCCGGTCCTGGCACATGCAGATGCAATTAAATGTTACATAGGACCAGGTGTTAGCGCCGGAACCAGCAATGATCTTCGTCACTATCGTCAACCTTATAAATTTATACTCCCCCTAAATCCAGAAACCAACAGACGCTATCGTCCTAGCGACATCGTTGGCATGGGCGTCGACGGGTCCAACAACTACAATTTTGTCTGGTTTTCTAATGGTTTCGTGAGCGCTGGTGCCAGCAAAGATCTCGGTAAATTTCGCAAACCCTCTAGATATCAACTTCCCATAAATCCAAGAACCAAGAGACGATATCGTCCTGGCGACATCGTTGGTATGGGCGTCGATGGGACTAACAACTACAATTTTGTCTGGTTTTCTAACGGGTTCGTGAGCGCTGGTACCAGTGATCATCTCGATAGATTTCGTAAGCCGTATAAATACGTTCTTCCCATTAATCCTGAGAATAATAGGAACTATCGCCCCCGGGACATCGTTGGGATGGGTATTGATGGTTCTAATAATTACAATTTCGTCTGGTTCTACAATGGCCGGGTAAGCGCGGGGACCAGTAATGATCTTGGTAGATTCCGTAAACCATATCGTATTAAGCGAGCACCAGCAGAAAATATCCGGGCTATCGATACGGTTGGAATTGGAATCGATGGTGACAACAATTACAATTTTTTTTGGTTCGTAGGTAAAGATTCTACGGTCTGTTAACTAACTCGGTCAGTTATATGGGTCCCCTCTCTGGACACCCGGAGTGTTACCAATGCTTGAAACATCAAAGCCCCTTTCCAAGCAAATTGAAGAACTGGCTAGCAGGCTCGACAGGCTGGAAGCGAAGCTGAGAACCGGGCAACGCAGACAGGGAAGCAAGCAAAACGATCAATCTTTTCGGTTCTGTAGCCTTCCGGAACTTCCTGAACGAACCTTTGGACGAAACGTCTCTCTGCATCGCGCCCGACTAATTCACTACCTCGACAAAAAGTGGGTCAATGGTAGCAAGTTGCGGTATGCCTTTTTCAAAAGCGGTCCCCTTGCAGGAGAAGATGCGCAGAAAGCGCTCGTCCGTCAAGGATTTGATGCTTGGAAGGCTGTTGGAATCGGCATTGCCTTCGAGGAAATCGCGGACATCAGCGAAGCCGAAATCCGGATCGGCTTCCTCTCCGGTGACGGCGCTTGGTCGTATGTCGGGCGAGACGTGATCGACGTCCCTGGCCAGTCGGAACCCACCATGAATTTCGGATGGGATCTTACCCAAGACCCGCGCGGAGTGGATACACCGGTTCATGAGATCGGACATACGCTTAGCTTCCCGCACGAGCACCAGAATCCCTTTGCTGGAATCGTCTGGGACGAGGAGGCAGTGTATGACTACTTCGGCGGTCCGCCGAATAACTGGCCGCGCGAGAGGACATATCACAACGTGTTGAGAAAGCTTCCATCCGGCGCCGTCAAGGGATCGGAATGGGACCCTGACTCCCATCATGCACTACGTGTTTGGACCAGGCTTGATCGAGAAGCCGGAGGAATATCAGGATGGGCTGAGACCCCAGCCAGGATTGTCGGACTCCGACCTCGAAGAGGCGCGGCGCTTGTATCCGTCTCAGGGCGATTCGGGCAATCCAAGGCTTGAGCCGTTCAAGTTAGCCCAAGTTTAACGTCCCCAAAAATAACTTCGCGATACTCAGAGAGTTAAGATCGGCCGCGGCGGCGAGTGGCACTACATTACGTTCATTTTATAAATCAGCGGGCTCACACGATTGTTTTCTGCACGCCGCCCGGGGCGGGATCGGCCCCGAGGGCCTGATAGATTCGCGCCTGATCGGGCTCGGCGCGGGTGGCCTTGCGCACGTGCAGGGTGCGGCCATCGCCGCGGTTGAACGTGGCGGTGACCCGGCACTGGCCGGCGAGGGTATCGCGTAGCGTGCTCCAACGCTCGCAGATGCCGTGGGCGGCGAGGCAGTGGCGGATGAGCTGGACGAACTGATAGGCGAGCACGGTGATGAACAGGTGCCCCTCGGCGCGCTCTTCCTTGTGATGGAAGATCGGGCGCAGGCCGAGCTCCGATTTCAGGCTTCGGAAGACCGCCTCAAGGTCGGTGAGCATGATGTAGGTGCGCCACATTGTCTTCTCGTCCCAGCCGGTCTCGTTGCTGCGCAGGCAATAGACGCCCGGCTCGGTGACCAGAGAGCCTTTCACGGGCAGGCGCTGCCAGTGGATCGCACGGGCGCGCTCGCCGCTGTCACCGGCGATCACTTCAATGTGGTAGTGCTGGCCGAGGCCGCGGCTTTTCTCCTTGAGCCGCCCGATGCGCTCCCAGAGCTTGTCGATGCGCTTGGTGGTGCCCCGCCGGCTGAGTCCGGTCGCAAGCTTGTCGAGCCCAGCCTCGAAGCGGTCCATCAGGCGCCCGGCGATCGCTTGCTCCTTGCGCACGCGGCCCTCGGAGCGACATACAGGCGCACTCCTGGCCATCAGCCGAGGGCACTTTGAGTAGCTCACGGCTGCCGCGGCGTGTCGAGGTGATGGCTCTTAAATCGACGCGCGGCGCGCTCGCGGCTGACCACAATAGCGGTAGCCTGCTCGGCCAGCCAGGCGAGGTTGGCCTCGGTGGCCACCCCGCGGTCCATGACCACAAGCGCGCCGGCGGGCGCCGCGAGGCCGGTGAGCATCCCCTGGAGGGTCTGCGCCTCGGCCGCATTGCCAGCGAAGACCCGCGAGCGGCGCACAAAGCCGCAGCATCGAGCACCAGCGCCAGGGTGAGCAGCGGGCAGTCGCTGCGCCGCTCCTTGGAGTGGCCGTGGCGCGCGGCCGGATTGACCGGTGCCTCGCCCTCGAAGTAAGTGTTGGTCAGATCGTAGAGCGTGATTGTCGGGGCGAGCGCGAACAGATCGCTCACCCGGGCGAACAGATGCCCTTCGAGGGCCGCGCGGTGGCGCAGCAGGATATCGGAGGTACGGTAGAGCTGCATCGGGCTCATCGCCTCGAAGTCCACCTCCAGCAGCTCGCCGAGGCCGCTGCGCCGGGCGAGCCACTGATACGTCGCCCGCTCCGAGCCCGGGGCGGCCATGCGGGCAACGATCAGCCCCAGCGCCGCCGCACGTTGCGGGCCGGTCAGCCCCAGCGCTTGGAGCTGCTCCTCCAAGCCCGCCTGGCGCAGCGCCCACAGGGCGAGCTGCTCGACGCCCACCGAGCGCGGGCGCACCAGTGAGAGCGAGTCCACGTCCACCGACTGCACGTCACCCCCACCGCCGGGTACACCGCCAGCATCGGCCGGTGCCGGCGTACCGCCCTGCTCGGCGAGCAGCCGCGCCGCAATACGCTCGGCCTGGCGCTCGACGGCGAGCGGGAGGCCCTTCCCCTCCTCGTCGAACAGCGCCGCCTGGCCGCTGAGCCGTTGCTCGATGCGCGCACACAACGCCGACCAGTGTGCCTGCGCCACTGGGAAGTGCCGCCCCAGGTTCAACAGGGTGCGCTGGCGGACCTTACCGGCGCGCCGCTCGGAGCGCACCAGACGATACGTGACATACGACTCGCCGGTGGCCGTGCTGCGGGTCTGGGTGCGGCGGATGAACATGCCCGCGAGGCTAGCGTGGGCGGGCGCTCCGCACAAGGGATAACAACAAATATTATGGCACTACATCCAGCGCGCCACCCTCGCCACTATACGAATCAATAACTTCTCTTCGCATACACGCCCAAATCAGCCCGAAATCAGGCAGAGAGCGTTAAAGATGGGTTAGAGGTGCTGTCGCTTGCCCCCGGCGAGCAGAAGAACTTTGCGGTACTGCCCGAGGCCACGCGCGACTACACGATTCGGACGTTCGGTGAAGCCGACTCGGTGATGGTTCTGTTCGAGGATCAAAACGGCAACCTGAAATTCGTCGAGGGCGACGATGACAGTGGCAGCGAATTGAACGCCGAAATGCGCGTTCGACTTTATCAGGGCAGGCGCTATGTCCTCAGGATACGCCTTTATCTCAAATATTCTGCGGGCGATACGGGGGTCATGATGTGGTAGAGCCCACCGCGAGGAGAAAGCTGGATTCCGGTTTCCCTGAGGGGAGTTGTGTGTCCGTCGGCCGATCCGGACAGCCTGGCAGTTCGAGGGGGACACGAGACCGCAGTGTAATAGGAGATAGAGGAAGGATTGGGGAAGCTTACGCGTCCACCGCCAGCATGTTTCGGTCCAGCACCACGAACAGCCCGATTCTCAGAGCCTGTACCGCTACCTGACTGTTTTGTTGTATCGCTTACGGTTGGCAGATCGCCGTGTGTCTCCTCAGTTTTGCGCGGATCGTGATCGAACGGAGGCCGGCTCAGTTGCTGGTATCAGGCGCAGCGACGCGAAAACGGTTTGCGTCGATCTGGTGTTTGCGCATGAGCTGCCAGAAGGCCCGGCGGTTTTTCCCTGCTGCCCGAGCCGCGTGGCTGATGTTGCCGTGATAAGTAAGCAAGAGGCTCTCGATGTAGGAGCGCTCGAACTCTGCCAGTACCCGCGCTTTGGCATGCTGAAAGGATGACGGCTGGGCGGTATTGGCTCCAGGCAATATGATTTCTTGTTCGCTGATTTCGCCCCGCGCTTCAGCCAAGATGGCGGCTCTTTCGATAACATGTTCCAGTTCACGCACGTTACCGGGCCACGAGTAGTTCATCAGGGCGCTTTCTGCCTTCGGTAATAGCAGGGGAACGCAGCGGTGCAGCTTGGTCGCGAACGTGCTTAGGAAACGCCTTGCGAGCAGCGGTATATCAGATAGGCGTTCCCGTAGGGGCGGGAGCGTCAATGGCAGCACGTTGAGACGAAAATAGAAATCCTGGCGCAAACGCCCTTGGCGCACCGCATCCTCGAGGTCGGTATTGCTCGCCGCGATTAGTCGGACATCCGCACTGTGAGTTCTGTTAGAACCGAGCGGCTTATACTCCTTTTCTTGGAGAAAGCGCAGAAGCTTCACCTGGGAAGTTGGCGGCAAGCTGTCGATTTCATCAAGAAAGAGGGTGCCTCCTTCTGCCTCATGGATCAGGCCGAGGTGTGAGCTCGTAGCGCTCGTGAAGGCGGCACGCTCGTGGCCGAAGAGCTCGTTTTCTACAAGCTCAGCGGGAATAGCGCCACAATTGACCGGGACAAAAGGTCCGTTCGCTCTCGCGCTGTGATCATGGATGGCACGAGAGCATATTTCTTTGCCGGTGCCGGTTTCGCCGCTTATCAGTATCGTAGCGTCACATTTCGCGAATAGCGGGAGTTTTTCAACGACCTCTTGGAAGCGAGCACTTACGCCAATCAGGTTGTCGAATCCGGCGCTAAATTTCAGACGCTGGGGGGGGGTGTACGGCATATGCCTATGCCCTAACAGGCGCCAAAGGCGTGGGAGTATGTCCACTGCTGTAAAAGGCGAAGTGACAAAATCGTGGATGTTGAGCTTTAGCAGCTCGAGGACATCCTCGGGTGATCCACCTTCTGTGGCAAGCACAAGTGCGGCATTTGGCGCCGAGTCTCGGATTTCCGCGATCAGTGTTTGCGCCTCCCGGGTGGCGCCAGGTGCACAGATCAAAAACACCGCAGCCGCGGGTGCACACCGCGCCTGCGTTGAGGTTATCTTAGGGGATAGTGCCGTCCCGTCGCCCCAGCTGGCTACGGCCCGTTCCCTCATTAGCGGTGCTATGCGAATCGAAGAGGGGAACACACCAATGAGTTGATCTGCAAGACAGCTGCTTGGAATCGCATTAATAATCCCGACAGTATAGTCTCCCCAATTCATGCTTGCCTCCTTCCAGTGGATGCTTACCTTTGAGACGGATTCGGCCGTGCATGAGACCAATCCCCACTGTAAGCTTCCCCTCAGGCAAGTGCCCTAACCTTCTCCCTGAGCGTGCAGCAATAGCCATTCCGTGCGGGTTCGCTGTTAGCTCGCATTCAGGCGTGTGATATGCGAACTAACATTATTGTTGCTCCGGTCCGAATAACAGCAAGCAAAGGGTGTGGGCGTAATTTTCCTGCCATGATGGGATTGGAGTTTGCTAGTTATAGAATTTTCTTGTTAAACCGTTCGTTTGATTGTCGTAGTGAGCCTTAGTTATTGTTTAATTTAATGATTCTTTAGTAACGTATGGCGTGGGCCTCTCTGTTTGTGTCGAAGAATAAGATTTAGCCTTAATGCGAGCAAGGTTGTAGCCCTTATGCTCTTGGTGGGTATCGTTAATTAGCCCTCCTGCGGCGGGCCGCTGGCGATTTGGCCACGTCTGAATAGTGTCCTTACCTCTAACGCTAGGTGAAAAATGGAGAATTTCCAGTACAACTGAGAATCTGGAAACGTGAAGCCGTCAGGGAATGTATTCAGCGCATGCCAGAGGGGTGCGAAGAATTACCGTTAGACGAGTGAGGAGGGGCCCCGCTGTTTCCTCCCAAGCCGTGGCTGCTCCGGTCGCCGGCTTCGATGGCGCCGGGTGTGATGCCGAGCCCGTTCAAGGCGGCGGTGCTTCCAGTGGGGGGCGGCCGTGACGCTGGCGAATCCAGTTGACGGTGCGCAAAACACCCGGCAGACCAATCAGCCGCCGCTCTAGGTAATATTTGCCGGGGAAATCGGCTATGCCCAGGCCGATCAGTATGGTCAGTATGCCTTGTCCGGGTGCTACCAGCATGATCAGGCCCAGAATCACCAAAATCCCGCCGAGCAGGTTCTTCGCCATGAGCCAGAGCCAAATGATCGGCGAGTTGTTGCTCCGGCGGTGCAGTCGGCGGCGGGAACGGTGGGTAAAGTAATCGGTGGGCACAACGGTGACGACCCAGGGCACGGCGATCACGCTGATCAACAATGTGATCACGGAAAGGGTGATTAGCCAGGGTATGACCGGGTCGAGCAGACTCATCAGATAATCGATTGTCGGCACGGATTGCACACTCGAAATGGTGATAGAAAAGGGACGGATGGCGGCTCAGATCGAATGCAATTTATCGCATAGGTAACAGGATAAATAGTCGGTTGCCGAGCGGACCGGCGGTGTAAGGCATCGCTATTACAGCCATGTAACCAGGCCCTGCGTCGATGCTGTCACTACGGAATCGACCAAACCCATAGTGCCGTGACACTCAGCAAGGCAATGGCATAGAGGGCGATGCGCCGGGCGAGCGAGCCGCCACAGAGAAAGGCGACCAATATGGCCTTCATGACACTGTTAGAGGCGGCGGCCAGCAGAACCGCCTTAGCGGCGATTCCCATGCGCAAGGAGCCTTCCGCCATGTAGATCAGTGACAATGTGATGGCATCGACACCGGAGAGACCAGCGACGATTGCCAGGCCGTAGATCCCCGTCTCGCCGAACAGTTGCTGTGCAGCCTCGCTTAACAGTGCGATCAGGGCTAGGATGAGGCCAAATTGCAGCGCCACCCGGAGTTTAAAGGGCTTGCCGGGCTGCAATGTCGGCGGTACCAACTTGCCGCGTTCGCTCAGCCAGGCCAACATGGCGATGGCGTAGCTCAGCAGCGCCAGACTGAGCAGGGGTGGCAGCAGGTGCAGCCCCAGGGTGGGGCTGAGCGCATTGACGTAGGCCGTCACGCGTAGGAAGACAGTGCCGGTCGCGAGCATGATGCCGATTGCCAGCAGCGGATGAGCGGCGGGGCGGCCGCGGCCGAAGCGGGCAAAGTTGAGTGTCAATGCGGTGGAAGAGGCCAGCCCGCCGAGCATGCCGGTTAGCAGTACCCCCCGCCCCGGTCCGGCGATCCGGATGGCAAAGTGGCCGATGAAAGAGATCCCCGCGATTAAGACGACGAACCACCAGATTCGAAACGGATTGACCGCGTCTAACGGTCCGAGGCTGCGGTTGGGGAGCAAGGGTAGCACTACGATAGAAAGCATCATTAGTTGTAGCGCGGCGATCAGTTCGTTGCGGTCGAGTCGGTGCAGCCAGCTGTGCATCTCCTCTTTGAGGCCGAGCACGATGGCAACTACCACGGCCGCCGCCGCCGCCGCCTCCGGGTAGCCTGAGGCGGCGGCGGCTCCCAGAGCATAGGTGGCCAGAAAGGCTCCCTGACTGGTGATTCCGTATTGGCGGCTGCTCTGGGCGGTGACGAAATAGGCGGTACTGCTGATCACCGCAACGCCAAGGATGCCGAAGGCCAGGATTATGGCGCCATAACGCACGGCCAGTAGCGCCGTGACACCCCCCAGAAGACCGATTAGCATGAACGTTCGAATGCCCGCAACGCGTTGTCCCTCTTCCTCGTCGCGTTGCTCCCAGCCCCGTTCGAGCCCGATCAGAAGCCCTACTGCGAGCGAAATCGCAAGTGCTGCAAATGTATGAACCAACTGTAATGATCTCCGACAAGCGGCGCTTCCAACACCCCTCTCCGGGATGAACGCCGGCGACGGCACGGCTGCCCTGTTACCGAGTCGGGCTCAGGGTATAAGTCTGCAGTGGGCGGGCCGGGGCTGTGCTGACCCAGCCGAGGCACCGGGACTGGGAGTTGGGACATCAAACCAAGCCGGCGAAAGGCTCCACGGTGACCCATTCACCCTCGGCGACGCCTTCGCACTCCTCGGGCAACACGATGAAGCAGTTGGCCTCGCTCATGGAGCGCAGAATACCTGAGCCTTGGGCGCCTGTGCTGCGCACCTCCAACGTGCCGTCAGTTGCGGTGGAAAGGACACCCCGCTGGTATTCCCGGCGGCGTCCTTTCTTGCGCAGCGCAGCGGCGCAGCGGGCGGTCACGGGTAGGGTAGCGTAGGGCGCTTCGCCTTCCAGATAGAGCAATGCCGGTTGTACCACTTGGTAGAAAGTGACCATGGCCGAGACCGGGTTGCCCGGTAGGCCGAAGAATGCGGCATCGTCCAGACGGCCGAAGGCGAGCGGTCGGCCCGGTTTGATGTTGATCGTCCAGAATTCGACGGTGCCGCGCGCCGCAAGCAACTCGGTGACATAATCGGCTTCGCCGACGGAAACACCGCCTGAGGTGATTACGACATCGGCATTAGCGCTTGCGGCATCCAACGCGTGTGCCAGTGCGGCGCGGTTATCCCGTACGACGCCCAAGTCCAGCACCTCGGCGCCGAGGCGTTGCAGCATGCCATGCAGTGTGTAGCGGTTGCTGTCATAGATTTCGCCCGGCCGCAGCGGCTCACCCACGCTGCGCAGCTCATCGCCGGTGGAGAAGAAGGCCACCCGCAGGCGGCGGTGCACTGCGACTTCAGCCTGTCCAATCTCGGCGAGCAATCCGAGATCGGCCGGCGTTAGACGCCGACCTCGGTGCAGGATGATCGCGCCTTTGGCGAGATCTTCACCGGCCGGTCGGACGTTCTCGCCCAGCCGGTGCTCGCCCTCGACCCATACGCGGTCTGCCTCGCGGCGCACCCGCTCCTGCATCACGACGGTGTCGGCGCCTGCCGGTAGCATTCCACCGGTCATGATGCGTACGCACTCGCCGGCGCCGACCTCGCCGTCGAAGGGATGACCGGCAAATGCCGTCCCGATCACCGCCAGAGGAGCCTCGAGATCACTCGCGCGCAGCGCGTAGCCGTCCATTGCCGAGTTCGCGTGACCGGGCACATCGATTGGAGAGTGGATGTCTGCGGCGAGCACTCGGTCCAGCGCGTCCCTGATCGGTAGCTGCACCACCACCGCCGGTGGTTGCAGCGCCGCCTGAACTTGGCGTCGCGCCTCGTCCACCGACATGGACGGACCGTCATGGCCGCATCCCTTCTGCGCTTTGATCTCGCCACCAGTCGTGCTCATGCCTTCCTCCGGGTTCCGCAGTGATCACCCGCCAATTGCAAGGCCAGGGCGTCACGCTCCTCGATGGTATTCAAATTGATGAAACGTTCATTTTTGTCCGAGAAATCGGCGATGGCCAGCCGCCGGTGCTGTAGCCAGGTGATGAGCTTGCGCTCGCCCGCGGCCAGGTAGTCTTGCGCGCTCTCCCGTAACCAGGTTGGCAGCAGGGCATATACGGGGTGCAGTCGTTCGCTAGCGCGCACCGTGGCCGCCTCGGCCTCGCTGCTCTGCAAGGCTTGATATAGGCGCGCTCCAAGGTCTGCGGCTAACAACGGGCCGTCGCATGGGACTGTGAGCACCCAAGGGGTTTCGGCTTGTTCAAGTGCAGCGACGATCCCGGCAAGTGGTCCGGGATAGCCTTGCTGAACGTCGGCTATAACGCGACAGCCCAACTCGGCGTAGGACTCGAGATTGCGATTGGCGTTGATCAGTACCGTTGCAACCTGCGGTCGCAGGGCGGCCAGTACATGAGCCACTAAAGGGCGCCCGTTCAGCGATATTAAACCTTTATCCACACCACCCATGCGGGTGGCGCGGCCGCCGGCCAGGATTACGCCAGTAATACGATCGAGCGGGTAATCTCCGCTCATGGTCTCGCCTCCCCTCTAAAGTGATCTTAGTCGGGGCCAAGTACGGGTTGGCTCGTTCGCTACGGTGCGTTGGCTTAAAAGGGCCACGCCGTATACAGCCAGTGCTGTATGGTTTTGCCGGGGCGCCGACCCAGCTTAGTCGTAGAATCAGACTAGCACAGGTGCGCGGTCAGCTCAGGCACGCCGGATGACATCTACTATGGGGTTGGTCTTGTGCATCGAGGTGAGCACAATGCGGTTTAGAAACTCACCTTCGACCAAGGCCTGCTCGGCCACCGCGCGGGCCTGACGGCGCCGCTCTGGGGTGTCGACCTGATTGATGACAGGGATTAACTGGGCGTGTTCCACATTCTGCCGCGCTCCGGCTGCGGAAGTCAGTAGTCGGGCCACATGCCGTGGCTCGATGGGCTCACCACGGTGCGCGCCGGTAACGAACTCCAAGCGGTCGACACGATGTGCAACCGCCTCATCCAGAGGTTGGCCGATAACACCGGCGGAAACGAGGAATAGTACCACCCCGGTACCGCACGGAATGTTGGGTTCCTGCGCTGTCGGCGCTTTGATTTGCCGCATCCTTGCACCGTCGGCTTTGACGAGGGTTAGGTCAAATCCGGCGCTCTCGTGCAGCGGTTGCACGGCATCCACCGATAATCCGCCAAGGCGCCCTGTTTTTTCGGATGGGCAGGCGAAGAGTACCTGACGATTTTCCCGAGCACTTGCAATGACCGCCGTCGGGAGCTCTGCTTGGGGCGCGATAACGCGTGCGGCCTGCAGCGCGCCTGGGAAGGGCGCCATGAACACTGTAGTAGTTATTCCGACTTTGCCAGGATGTACAGCAGCAAGGCGATACAGCGTGGTCTTCTTGCCGCCGGCACCAACTGCGCAGACGATTCCACGATGGGCGTTCAGTAGATCCAAGATGGATTCGGCCACGGCTGCTCCCTCGTCGCAACGCAGATCTTGCACAGTATGCCGAATTGATTACTCGCAATCAGCATTTTCGATTCGACGTGCGTCAACTCTGCACCTGCCGTCATCCGTTGCGCTCAGTAGACTCGGGTCAGAGGCATCGCGTGTCGACGGCACGATTAAAATTGGTAGCGGAAACCAGCAGAGAACATGGGTGTATAGTAGAAATTTTGGAAGGTGGGTCCGAACTTGGCATCAGCGTTCGCATTGTCCATGTAGTCCGAGCTTGGCGAATTTGCGTTACCTGGCGGTACGCTCTGGAAGACCAATCCGAGGTCCAGTTGCAGCCGAAAACTCCCATCGGGCCCAAACTGATCTCGCCACCCGAGCCCAAGGTAGGGTTTGACTTTGTCCAAATAATCGCGGTCTTGGTGCAGAGCGCCATTGCGGGTCGAGCGATAGCGGCCCATGGCGGTGACGCCACTGGTCTGCCCTGAGTTTGACCAGCCCAAGTCGTCATAGAGTGCGCCGCCGGTTAGGTGCAGGCCGCCTGGGAGCACTTGCCAGTCGACGAGTGCGGAAGCTGAGAAAACGGGCGTCGCCTCGTTGGCCAATGCGCTTTGGAGTTGGTCGGTCGCTGAAGAGGTATCAAAACGGCTGAATCCAAAACGGAAATTAAGTTGGCTAGAGAGTGGGGCGGTCAATTCGAACTGAGGATGCAGGGGTGAGCGCCAACCCATCCGCGCCGTATCGCCTGCCTGGACGCTTGGTATGGCGAGCAAGCCCAGGAGGGAGATTCCCATTGTCAAAAACGCGAGCGAATAGGTGTGCATTTTGCGGGCCACGTCCTTGTTCGCTGATTGTTGATATCGTAAGCGGATCATGCCGTTATTTCTTTAGTTGAATAGTTAGGCCAATGGGCGGGAAGATGCAAGTCAGCGGATGGGAAAGCATTCGGGAATCCGCCTGCAAAGCTAGTCAACCCGCTGATCTGTATAATGTGCTTGTATTCTATATCAATAGCTTATGGATGCACCACGGGACAC
This sequence comes from Nitrococcus mobilis Nb-231, assembly GCF_000153205.1. Taxonomy (GTDB): domain Bacteria; phylum Pseudomonadota; class Gammaproteobacteria; order Nitrococcales; family Nitrococcaceae; genus Nitrococcus; species Nitrococcus mobilis. The sequence continues at coordinate 1,319,954 of NZ_CH672427.1, read as the reverse complement.
CCTATACGATCGTCACTGGGTTCAAGCGCGCTTTGCCCGCGCGCCTGCCAAGGAAGCTCATCTCGACGCGGAGCCGGATCAGCAAGATCTTACCGCGGCGGCGGTGCTGGTTCCATTGGTCGAGCGTCGCCGAGGAATTCAGGTGATTCTGACGCGGCGCGCGGCTCATCTGCGCGAGCATGCCGGGCAGATCAGCTTTCCCGGCGGGCGCATCGAACGCACTGACGCCTCGACGGCCGCCGCGGCATTGCGCGAGGCTGAGGAGGAGATCCGACTGCCGCCGAAGTCGGTGGCATTGACGGGCGAGCTGCCCCGCTATCGGACCGGGACGGGGTTTATGGTCTATCCGGTGGTGGGGTTTGCCGAACCGAGCGCAGAGTTGGTGCCGGACCCGGCTGAAGTCGCCGAAATCTTCGAGGTCCCATTGGCATTCGTGCTTGATCCGAACAATTATCAACCCCTGGAGTTGATATCCCGAGGGCGCAGGATTGCTTATTGGGCCATACCGTATCAGGCGTACTATATATGGGGTGCCACTGCCGCGATTCTGCGAAATCTTTGCCACCTGTTGGACATGCAGTGTGACTCCATGCGAGCGCCTGTGTGAACGCCTTGACGAGAGATCGGCCGCAATGTGCGAGCTTTTGGGGATGAGCGCCAATGTCCCGACTGATATTTGCTTCAGCTTTACGGGCTTGATGCGTCGCGGCGGCCACACTGGGCCTCATCGCGATGGCTGGGGTGTAGCATTCTATGAGGGGCGTGGCTGTCGCCTATTCCAGGATCCCAGGCCCAGTGTCGACTCGGAGATCGCTCGCTTGCTGCTGCGTTACTCGATCAAGAGCTGCAACGTGATCTGCCATATCCGCCGGGCCACTCATGGCCGGGTTGCGCTCGAGAACACGCATCCCTTCCAACGCGAGCTCTGGGGGCGGCCTTGGGTATTCGCCCATAACGGCAAGCTGCGGAGGGTAAAACGCTGGCCCTTGAGCGAGTATTATCGCCCGGTGGGAACCACCGACAGTGAGCACGCTTTCTGCTGGCTCTTGGGCCGGCTGCGAGAGCGATTTTCCGGTCCGCCGCGACGTCGTGAGACGCTCTGGCGCTACCTGGCGGAATTAGCGCGTGAGCTCCACGTCCTGGGCAGCTTCAATATGCTCATGAGCGACGGTCGCGTGCTCTATGCTTTTTGCAGCACTCATCTGGCTTGGCTTACCCGCTGCACGCCGTTCGGCGAGGCAAGGTTGTTGGATGCCGAACTCACGGTGGATTTCGCGAAAGTCACCACCCCCGACGATGTGGTGACCGTCATTGCCACCCGCCCTTTAACTAGCAACGAAACATGGACCACTATGCCGCCAGGCTCGCTGGTGGTCTTCGACGGTGGTTTTCCTTTCGAAGTGCGCGGCAACGGGCGGATCCTACCGTTGCCGCTGCGCCATCCCAGTCTGCTAAGCGATCGACCGTACCCAGGGCTTCGACCGTCGTAATCAGCCTTCCGCAAGCAGCTTCTGCAGTTCGAGTAGTGCGGCATTGGCCCGGGCCAAATAGGAGGCTAGGATCAAGGAGTAATTCGCCGTAAACCCAAACCCGCTGCCATTCAATACTACCGGGCTCCATACGGTGCGCTGGGAATATTCCAGCTCGCGCACGATCTGGCGCAGGTATACCTGGGCATTCTTATCTTGGAGGATGTCCCGGAAGTCGATTCGAGCCGCCCGCAGGAACTCTATGATCGCCCACGCCGAGCCGCGCGCCTCATAGAACACGTCGTCTACGTGCAACCAAGGTGTCTTGCTATAAATCTGCTGCTGGGATCCCTCGTCTGCGTGGCGCGAGCTTGGCGCACCCGCCGTTCCTTCATCGAAGGTGTGTTCTCCGACACTGGCACTGAGGCGTTGCGATAGGCTTCCAAGCCGCCTGCTTACGAGGGCCAACCACTCCTTCAGGTTATCAGCACGAGCGAAGAACTGCGCATCCCCGTTCGCCAGCCGGTCCAGATATCGGTCTACGGCTTTTACGCCTTTTTTATACTCGCCTTCGGTGTCGGGGAAAATCCACTTGTCGTTGGGGAAACTGAACTGCGGTTCGGCAATGGCGAGGTCTTTATCCTCAGCCGATTGGGAGCGCGAACGGCTCATATCGTTGCGCAAGGAGCGAGCGAGATCTCGCACCTGCATCACAACACCGAATTCCCAATTGGCCATGTCATCCATCAAGATGGACGGTGGGGTGATGTCGTTACTGAGATACCCCCCGGGCTTGTTCAGCAGCACTTCGACGGCCTGCGCCAGCGTCGCGGTCATAACAGACCCCGGCACCTTGGTGGGATCGACTCCGTCTGGCACACGTTGCTGTGCTGCCTTCACTACATTGAACAAATCCGGTGAGCGGTTCCAATAGACTGAGAGTCCGAAGCCGATGAGCAGCAGGATGAGTACGATAATTGCGGCCGCCTTCCAGCGGCCACTAAAGAGTATGTTGGCCATTCAGTTTCGTTCCAATTTTAGCTGTCCGGGAAGCCGCAATCACAATGCACCATCCCGCTCCAGGAAGCGAGCGGGTCCGGAACGCGGCCACCAAACCCCGAAAGGCCCCGCTTAGCGGGGCTCCGGGTGGTTTGGGCCAGTCCTGAATTTATTTGTACATTGATTTTTTGAACATGCGGTCGATCTTTTGGCTGTTTTGATCAGCCGTGAACTGCGCCGATTTGGCTGTGCCCTGCGCTTGCTGAGCCATCTCCTGTGCCTTGGTCGCAGCTTCCATGGCCGCTTCGGCTTGAGCTTTGGCGTTTTGCGCGGTTTGGTTGGCCTGCATTGCCTGGTTGCTTACCCCTTCGATGTCCGATTGAGAGAGCGTTTGGGGTACATCGGCGCATCCCGCCACGAAGAATAGCGACAGCACCGCGGTGGAGAGCTTCAGGGTTGTTTTCAGCGTCCGGGACATGAAAAATCTCCTTGTTTCTTTTTGACCAGCCGTTGCCCTCACGGCTCTGTCGAGTTCCATTTCTAGGCTACGAGGCGCGGCGTTATGCGACCGCCGCTACCTGAAATCATTACTATACCCGAGCAGCGTTTCAAGCCCTTTCTATGAAAGTAACCATTTCAATGCTGGGGTATCAATATAATATTTTGTTTTTAATGAAAAAAAAATTCATCGAAAGAACTGTTACCGAATGGAAAGAACTGTTACCGAATGACGACGGGTGTTCCCACTTGCACGTAGTCTAGCAGGCGGTCGATCTGGTTATCGGTCAGAGCGATACAGCCCTGGGTCCAATGAAACCGGGCGTGCATGGCGGGATCGGCTCGGCCCAGCCCGTGAATGCCGATGTGTCCGCCAAGCTCCGTGGCCTGCGGCAATTGGCCGTGCGCGAGAGCATAATTGAGTAGATCCTGATAGGTCATAGTATCGACGATACCGTCTCGAAAAGCCCGATCCAAGTGAGTCAGGGTAGGATAATTGAGCTCGAGGAAGACATGGAAACGGCTGTGATACTTGATTCGGGTGATGCGGTAATGACCCAAAGGAGTGGTTTCATCGCCTGCGGTGTGGACCGGCGCGACACCACCTCGCCCCCATGAGATATTGGGGAAGCGCACGAGCGGCTGATCCCCACGCAGGACTTCGGCTCGATCACGATGGGTGTCGATGAGAACCCAAACCCTTGAGTCGGCGCGTACGGCCGATGCGAAAAGTATGAGAGTGGCGAGCGCCAATCCTCGCCGCCACGTTGATATGGCCCCCATTCCGGTCCCCTAAAGTAGGAATCGATAGACATCTTCTGGGCCAAACGGCCAGTCGAGTTCGGCGCCGGAATCCGTTCGGCGCAAAACGGGTATCCGGACCACATAGCTGCTTTCGAGTAGCGGATCGCCAGCGATTTCAACCGCGCGCAGCACGTGGCGCCGACGCTTCAAAACACTCCGCACGATCATCTCGGCCTCGCCACATAGCCGGCAGCCGCTGGTCTCGAGCAGCTCCACCGTTATTGTTGTGTCCCCCTGCACTGCCTGTCCTACCTGCTTGTGTGTTCGTTTATTGAGCAGTTTATCGCCTGGTTTTGTGGGCGGCTGCGGTGGGTGCCACATTTTACGGGCGAGGGGCAATTGTTGCTCGTTTTTTCGGTCACGGCTCTTCTGTCGGGCTTGGCGGATCGCCACCGAGGATTCGGTCTCCCGGTTTGAGATGTTCCTCTGCCTCATCTTCGAGTAAGAGATAAACTGTCTTGTCTTCGGCGCGGAAAACGGCGATCAGACCACGCTCTCGAAACTGCGCGCCGACCCGGTTCGCCTCGGCCCAGTTATTGTTGTAAGTTGCCTTGGTTACCGCATCCATCAAGTCTTGGTAAAGTTGGTGATCGTTCATGTATCCATATACCTCCTGAAGCATGGCACCAATCGTGGCATCTATCATTTGGTTCGTTGCTATATCCCGCGCGGCTCGCTCTGGCGGGCATTCGCCTAAGCAGGGCCAGGGAATCGCCCTGCTCGGCGAGCGCATTTGCCCGAGTAGGTGCCGCGGGTGTTCTGATGCAGGCTCGTTAATCGTCAGCATCCGCCAAGCGGTATTGGCGCCTTATTGGATGTCGATCATTCTCCGCCGACAGGCGCCCCGGTGCAAAGCACGCCCAATGGGGCGGTGCCGCCGAGTGGTGCAAACGGGCGCAAAGTCGGGTATGGCGCGGCTTGGTCTGGAGATTCAGGGTGCACCGGCATGGCGAGGACACTAATCACCCGGCGGTTCTCGGTTGCCCCCATGATGGGCTGCACTGATCCCCATGCACGGTATTTTCTACGCCTGTGTTCGCGCCATGCGCTGCTCTATACGGAGATGGTGCCGGCCCAAGCAGTGTGGCACGGTCGTGGTGAGCGGCTCCTCGCCTACAATAGCGAGGAGCACCCCGTGGCGGTTCAGTTCGGCGGCAGCGATCCTCGCCAACTCGCTTATTGCGCCCGTATGGCCGAGGCCTATGGTTATGACGAGGTCAATCTCAATGTCGGCTGTCCGAGTGAACGCGTCCAAGCGGGGCGTTTCGGTGCCTGCTTGATGGCCGAGCCCAACTTGGTGGCCGAGCTGGTTGCCGCTATGCGGCAGGCCACCACCCTGCCGGTTACGGTCAAGACCCGCATCGGTATTGACCAACAGGATGACTACGCGGTACTGGCTGAGTTCGTCGAATACGTGGCCAACGCCGGCTGCCGAACGTTCATCGTGCATGCTCGCAAAGCTTGGCTGAAGGGCCTCAGTCCCAAGGAGAACCGCGCGCGCCCGCCGCTGAGATACGATCGGGTATGGCGTCTCAAGCGGGATTTCCCCGAGCTTGAGATCGTGCTCAACGGCGGTATGCGTACCTTGGAGCAAGCCGAGGGGCAGCTGGCGAGTGTCGATGGCGTGATGTTCGGACGCGAGGCCTACCGGAATCCATATCTGCTCGCCAAGGCCGACGTTTGGCTTTTTGGCGACACCCGTCCCGTTCCCACACGGCACGAGTTGGTTCACGCCTACCTACCTTATATCGAGCGCCAGCTCGCGGCCGGTGCCCGCCTCTCTTGCATGACCCGGCATCTCCTGGGGTTATATCAGGGCATGCCGGGGGCGCGGGCGTGGCGATCCCATCTGAGCGCGCGCGGCCCGCGCAGCGGCGCCGGTGTCGAGGTGATCATGCAGGCCTTGCGCTTGCTGCCGCGGGAACTCGAGGGCGGAGCGGTGTTTGCTTGAGTTAAGCGTGGTCTGAGCCCTAGCCAAGTCGAAAGAAGCGTCGGGCCACCGCTGTCGTCGTGCTCGCCAGTTGCCGCGTGTCACGGCCGCGCAGCTGCGCCAGGCGGCGTAGGATATGGGGCAAAAAGGCGGGCTCATTGCGCCCGTCTTTGGGTTTGGGTTCGAGATCCCGCGGCGTAAGGTAAGGGGCGTCGGTCTCGATCATCAAACGATTCTCTGGGATATCACGGACACAGGATTGCAGGAGCCCACCACGGCGCTCGTCGCAGAGCCAACCGGTGATACCTATGTACAGATCGAGATCGAGGTACGGCCAGAGCTCCTCGCGTCCGCCCGTAAAGCAGTGTACGACGGCCTCGGCCAGCGAATCGCGGTAGTCACGGAGAATGGCCAGGAAGCGCATTTGGGCATCCCGCTGGTGGAGGAACACCGGTCGCTGCAGCTCGACGGCCAGCTCGAGCTGTCGGGTGAATACCCGCTCCTGTACCGAGTGCGGCGAGAAATCACGGTTGAAATCCAATCCCGTCTCCCCGATGGCGACCACCCGTGGATCCGCCGCCAGCTCTCGAATCTCCGAGGTTGTCTCGGCGCTCCACTCCCGGGCGTGGTGGGGATGCACGCCGGCGGTTGACCACAGCAGCTCAGGGCGCTGGCGGGCGAGCTCCAGGGCCGCTTTCGACCCATCCGGGTCAGCGCCGGTCAGAATCAATGTGGTGACACCGGCCTCGATGGCGCGCTCGATGACCTCGTCACGATCCCGGTCGAAACGCCGATGAGTCAGGTTGACCCCGATGTCCACCAACTCGCACGCATCGCTCATGCAACATCCTCCGCGGAGCCGATAGCTGCCTATGGTAACGGGCCTGACGGCCGTGGCAAGGTGGGGTGGGGCATGCCCGCGAGCGGCAAACGGGCCGATGGATCCCGGTTGGCTTTCGTTTTGAGAGGCCTGGGCGCATGGTAAAGGGTTACAGCTACGATGCGTTGCCGATGGACTGGGTCGGTGACTGGGCGGGTCGGCGCTGCACTTTGACGCCGCAGCGCAGCGCCGTGGTAGACGCCGATAGCGGTCAGTCCTATACCTTCGCTACGCTCGACGATCGGGCCAACCGAGTCGGAGCCTATTTGCGCGATGCCCTGGGATTGGTTAAGGGGGATCGGATCGCTTTTATCGGCGGCAACCGCATCGAGCCCATCGATCTCTACTTGGCAGCCGGCAAGCTCGGGGTCGTGTTGGCGCCGTTGAGCTTTCGGCTGCGCCAGCCCGAACTGAGCGAGTTGCTGCAGTGTATTCAACCTAAGGTGCTGTTCTACGAGGAGACCTTCGCGGAGCTATGCGACTCGCTGATCCGTCCGGCGTGCTTGGTCGATACGATCCGCTACGCGGCCGAACATTCGCCCTATCAGCGGGAGGTGCTGAGCACTCCGCCTCGGCAGGTCAACAATGCGCTCGCGCTCGACGATCCTTACCTGCTCATTCACACGGGCGGGACGACCGCGACACCGAAGGTCTGCATTGTCTCCCACCGGCAGATGGTTTGGAATTCCTTCGAACTCATCCTGGCGGCGGCGGAGGGTTTGGCGAGTCGGCGCGAGCTGCTGCTCTTTCCGCTGTTTCATATCGGCGGGTGGAATACATTCACCCCGGTCTTCCACGCAGGTGGCCGTGTGGTGCTCATCCGTCGGTTCGAACCGGCTCGGGTATTGGCGCTTATCGAAGAGCAGCGCATCAGTCACCTCGGTGCCGTCGAAGCGATGCTCAAGCTTATGGCTGAGCAGCCAGGGTTTGCGGCGGCGGATCTGAGCGCATTACGGGGGGTTACCTCCGCTGGGGCACCCTGCTCGGAAGCGGCCATGCGGCCTTTTTGGGAGCGGGGCATACCGGTGAGCCAAGCCTATGGCCTGACCGAGGCCGGGCCATCGAATTTTATGCACGGCCAAAGTCCAACGTCGATGGCGGCTGTTCGGGCCCGCCACGCGAGCGTCGGCACTGCTTTTTTCCACTGCGACTACCGCATTGTGGAGCCGCAAAGCCATCAACCAGTGCGCCGCGGTGAGGTGGGGGTATTATTGTTGCGCAGCCCGCATAACTTCGATGGCTATCTCGGCCAACCCGAGCGCACCGAGCGAGCGCTGCTCGAGGGGGGGTGGGTCGACTCGGGCGATCTCGCGCGCGAGGACGACGCCGGCTATGTCTATATCGTCGGGCGGGTAGATAATCAATTCAGCAGCGGTGGCGAGAATGTCTCGCCCGAGGAGATCGAGCGGGTGCTCACGGAGCACCCTGACATCGCCGAGGCCGCGATCTTCGGTGTTGCCGACGCGCGCTGGGGCCAGGCGCCTATGGCCGTGGTCGTGGCGAGCGGCGCGCCGCCCGAGGTTGATGTATTACGGGCTTACCTGCATGAACGATTGGCCGGTTACAAGGTGCCGAAGCATATTGTCTATGTCGAGCGTCTGCCGCTCACCGGGGCCGGGAAGGTCGATCGTAATGCGGCCCGCCAGCTATACGCGCCGGGCATGAGTAAGTCTGGAGGAGGTGAGTCATAACGCCCGCACGTGTTCTGATCGTTGCCGGCTCGGACTCCGGGGGTGGGGCCGGGATCCAGGCTGATATCAAAACGGTTACTTGTCTGCAAGGTTATGCTGCAAGCGCCATTACCGCACTGACGGCTCAGGATACCCGCAGCGTACACGGTATCATGCCGGTGGATTGCGGCTTCATTGAGCAGCAGATCGCAGTGGTGCTGACGGATATCGGCGCGGATTGCATCAAAATTGGCATGCTCCATGTAGCGCCGGCGATCGAGACCGTGGCCCGCGTGATCAGCGAGCTGGCCCCGACGGTGCCCATAGTGGTCGATCCCGTGATGGTCGCGCAAAGCGGCGATCGGTTACTTGACGGCTGCGCCGTGGCCGCACTGCGCGATATCTTGTTGCCCCAAGCGGCGCTGGTGACTCCGAACCTTCCCGAGGCGGAAGTATTACTGGGGCAGCGCATCGATAGTCGTGCGGCGATGATGGAGGCCGCCCAGGCGCTCCTCGCGCTCGGCTGCCCGGCTGCGTTGCTCAAAGGGGGGCATCAGCCGGGAGGTACTGAAGTTGTGGATGTGCTGGCTAGTGCCGCTGGTGTGGAGTATCTGATCTATCCGCGGATAGCGACGCGCGCCACCCACGGGACGGGTTGTACGCTGGCTTCGGCGATTGCCACCGGTCTCGCTCAAGGACTGGAACTGGCGGTGGCGGTCCGGCGTGCGCGCGCCTATCTGCAGCACGCGCTGGAGAGTGCCTTTGCGTTGGGACACGGGGACGGCCCGGTAAACCACTTGCACACCGTTGCGCCCTTTAAGGGCAGCTGATGGTCCGAAGCTGACGCTCTAATGCACCGTCTTCAACCAATCGTTAGCCTTGGAGATCTTCTCGAGGATTTCCGCTGCTATTGGACGGCTTCAAATCAGTGCTAACCCACCGGCGCACCACACGCTCACTCACATCAAGCCGATGGGCGAGTTCCATGTGAGGACGTAGTAGTTACAGAAAGGCGGCGCTGACGCCCAAGGGTTTCGCCGCCTGCAGGAGTTGGCGGTCTAGGGAATACACTTGAGCACCGTGATTGGCCGCGATGGCAAGATGCGGGGCATCGCCGGCACGCAGTCCCGTCGCGTATTGATCCGCAAAGCGCGCGGCGGTTTGAAAGTCCAGTCGCGATGCTGAAAGAAGCGCAAATGACGCTTGGGTCAGCGATACGAATACGGCTAAGGCATCGGCCCGGTGCGCAGCCGACAGTTGCCCTGTTCGCACCTTGACCGACAATGCCCCTGAGAACTCGGTCACCACCCAATCGCTGATGGCCAATTCCTCGGGTGATTGCGCCGCCAACCATTCCTGCGTCTCGAGGGTGCGTGGCTCATTGGTGAGTGCGGCAACCAGCAAGCTGGTATCCAGATAGTACATCAATAACGCGCTTCATCGCGCAGTCGCCGCATGAACCGGTCTGCCTCCTCCGATTGTTTTGGCATACTCTCCGTCAGGCGGCGCAGCATGGCTAAGCCCACAGGTTTGCGAGATGTGGCAGGCCTTGATAGCTGCGCTACTGGTTTGCCTCGCTTGGTGATAATGACCGTTTCACCGGCCGCAGCGCGCTCCGTGAGCTGGCTAAGATGGGCTTTAGCTTCGGCAAAAGTAACCGTTGTGCTGTCCATCAGCATCCTCGAAACATGACCTCTTAAGTGGTCATATAATGTACTGAACGATGAACAACGCCAACGACCGAAGCGCCCTCACGGATAAAAGGTACCTGGGTGCGTTTCCCCAAGGCCATACGAGGGGCGAGGTGCTGAAGAACATTCAAGAGGCTATCGAAGGGTATCTTGAAAGACTGAAAGTCCACGATGAACCGATTTCGCCGTCTATAGACGCAGAGGTGGTCGAGGTGATTGTGTGAGTGTCTTGCCCGTGAGGCTGTGGCCCTGATCGGTGAGCTCATCGAGCGCTACGGCTACGCCATCTACGGCGGCAACACCCATCTCATCGCCGATTCCAACGAAGATTGGATCGTCTGGGAGTTCGCCGGCGGTCGGCGACTGTGGGTGGCCGAGCGCCTCGGCCCGAACGAGGTGCGCGTGCTCTATCCCGGCTACATTGAGGAGGTGCCGCCGGATTTTCGCGATCACCCGGATTTTATGGGCGCGGAGAACCTGATCGGTTTCGCTGTGGAGTAGGGCTGGTACGACCCGGCGAGCGGTATGCCGTTCAACGCGCACGCGATCTAAGGGCACCAGGGGTGTCGGCGTGGGAGCCGGAGCTCAAGTACCTCTCCCCCACGGCGCTGGAGGAGCGTTTGGCCGCGCTGGCGCTGGCCTTGGGCAAGTCCCTGGTGGCGGGGATCGAGACGGTGACCCGGGTGCGTTTCGGCCTGCCGCAACCGACAAGGGGGCGAGATCAACCTACGCGAAGGGGAGACGGTGAATTGCCTCCCCGGTGTGGAGCCGGATCGCCCGGCAAGCACTCCCAGGTCTTGGCGGGCGCAGTCATTTGGGCAAGAATCCTTGTGCGAGCTAAAAAAATTGTGTCCAAAATAACATTGGAGCACGACCATGAGTGTAGAGGTCGGTGGATTTTTTGGGTTTATCCTTTTGGTTCTCGACGTGTGGGCGATCATCTCCATCGTGCAAAGCGGCGCCTCAACGGGGGCCAAGGTCTTCTGGGTGGTTCTGGTTTTGCTGCTGCCGTTGCTCGGTTTGGTAATCTGGTTCCTCATGGGGCCGAAAGCGCTCTGACAAGTGTGGCGGGTACGCCGCGCAATCCTTACTTATGGCGGCGTGCGCGTGGGGCCGGTCGGCGCGAGTAATTTTCTTGATATGGATCGTGCCTGATCTCGGACTCGTGCCGGTCGGTCAGACGCTGGGTAGAATGCGATAGTGATCGGCACGGCCATCGCTCGGCCGATAAATGATTTGTTCGAAGCGGCGCTGATCCCGCTGAGTACCCTACCCATCGGCATCTTCCAGTTCGACGCTTTCGGCCTTATTTAGACCCTCGTCGGCAATCCGCAAGCATTCGGCTTTGCCGATGCGAGCTTTCTCTGCGCAGTCTCTCCGGCGTGTATTAATGACCCGACGGGGGGCTGGATGGCCTCCATCCGACCACCGCGGGCCATGAGGTTATCGCGCAAGCTGCATTGCAGGTGCTCCCACGCGCCGCGTCGAGCCGGTGAGCCTCGGTCTGCTGGTGCTTGGCTGGTTCGGTAGCTTGCGCAAGGAGGACACTCCGCCGCGCGTTCCATCATCAGCGGGTGCCCGCCGGCTACACATCGCTCCAGCAAGCCGTTTTGATCGATGTGAGGTTAATTGCGCTAAAAGCTTGCGGGCGAGGTTGCGCTGAAGGCGCCTATAAGCAGGCTCTAGGCGTTTAATCCCGCCACCGCTATGCTAAGAAGAGCCGCAAGATAATCCGATACCCCCGACTGGGGGCTTTTGCAGGCCGGCTGTGAAACACATATCGCGAGAAGAATTACAAATCGAGCCAAGCGACGCTGTGCGCCTCGAGCGCATCGACCCAGAGCGCAACGTCTATCGATTCTACCACGTGGTGCTCTGGCCGGATCTCTTTGGCGGTGTGGCGCTCGTACGCGAATGGGGCCGCATCGGCCAGGGCGGCACAGTCCGCCGCGATCCGCATGACGAGCTCTCTGCCGCGCGGCGGGCCTTGCAAGCGCTCATCCGACGTAAGTGCCGGCGCGGCTACCGGGTGATCGCATGAGCAGCGAAGGGGTGCGGCTTTTTGACATTGGGCCGTGCCGGTGTTCCCGGCGGTGATCGATGCCCCCGGCTCCCTGGGCCGCCTGAACGTCTAGGGAGGAAGGTTACCAAGCGATTTCGCTGGCCGTGCCGGCCTCGGCGGCTCGTTCCACCGCCACCCGGGCCACCGCTAGATCCTGGAGTCCGACGCCGGTACCATCGAACACGGTAATGGCGTCCGCCGGGCGGCTCAGGGAGTCGGGAGCATCGATCACTTCGCCAATGGCGCGAAGGTCGTCCGCCGCGATGAGTCCTTGCGCCACCGCGTGCTGAGACTCGCCGATGGTGCGGGCCTGCTCCGGGGCATCGGTGAACACCTGCGCACCGGCGAGGATCGCCGGGTCGATCTCCTGCTTGCCGGCAGTGTCCGTCCCCATGCAGGCGATGTGGGTACCGGGGCGGCTCTGGTCCGCCGTGAGCAGCGGCTCGAAGCAAGATGTGATGGTAATGATTACGTCGGCCTGGGCTGCCAGGGTGTCCCGGTCCACAGCCTCGCAGGGCAGGCCCATAAACTGGGCCGCCTCGGCGAGTGTGTCTAGCCGCTCCGGGCTGCGGTTTCAGGCGATGACCCGCTCGATAGGCCGCTGCTCCACGGTGGCCCGGAGCTGGAACGGTGCCTGGTGACCGGCGTCCACGATCCCCAGCACCTTCGCGTCCGGCCGTGCCAGGTGGCGGATGGACACGGCGCTGGCCGCGGCGGTACGCAGCACAGTCAGGTAGTTGCCGCCCACTAGGGCGCAGGGTCGGCCGGTGTCCGGATCGAACAGCAGCACCGTGGACTGATGGTTGGTCAGCCCCCGGGCGGCGTTGCCCGGCCAGTAGCCGCCGGACTTGACCCCCAGGGTCAGAGTGCTGCGGTCGAAGCCGGACTTGAACCCATACAGGGCGTCGGCGTGGCCGATGGCCTCCCGCACCACGGGGAAGTTCCAGGCGCCGCCCGTCGCCATGGCGGCGAACACCGACTCCACTGCCGCCACCGCGTCCGCGCGGCCGACGGTAGCTTGTACCACATCTTCGGAAAGGATCAGCATCCGTCGCACTCCTCGTTGAGGGCAGGGGCGGCACGGGGCCACCCCGGCGACCCGTGTTACAGGCTCATGCCGCGCCCGGTAATCGGCCACAGACACTCCACCCGGTTGTTGCGCACTCCCACGTACCAGTCGTAGATGTTCACTGTCGGGTCGCAGTGGTCAGGCACGAGCTTGAGCTTCTCGCCCAGGCGCAGCTTGTTGTCCGGATCCTTGATCACGCCGTGCTCGTCGGAGGCGCCGATGTACTCCACATCGTCCCGGCCGTACACCACGGTCACGCCGGAGTCCACGCTCTGAGCCTTCAGGCCGGCGTCGCAGATGGCCTTCTCGGCCTTGGTCTTGCTCATCACCGTGGTGTAGATGAACAGGCTGTTCTCGAAGGTATCGGTGGGGCGGCCATCCTCCATAAGGATGCGCTGGTAGTCCGCGTCCATGAAAATGTAGGAGCCGCACTGGAGCTCGTTGTAGACGCCGCTCTCACCCTCGAAGGCGTAGGTTCCGGTGCCGGCGCCGGCGACGATGTCGCACTCCAGGCCCTCCTGCCGGAGCAGCTCCACGGTCTCCTTAGTGGCGGCCACCGCCTCGTCGATCTTCGCCTTGCGCTCCTGGTAGTCATGCACGTGCTGAGCCTTGCCCTGGTAGGCCTGCAGCCCGGCGAAGGTCAGTGCCTCGGAATCGGCGATCCGGCGTGCCAGGGGGACGGCGGGCTGTCCCGGCGCCACGCCGCAGCGGCCCGCACCCACGTCGATCTCCACCAGCACCTCGATGTGCGAACCGTAGCGCAGGGCGGCGGCGTTGATGGCGTCGATGGGGGTGCCCACAAGGGCGGGGACGTTGGTGCTCATGATGTCCTCCTCTCGCGTGTTCCGTGCTGGTTTACTTGGTGAGCCAGGGCAGCTTGTACATGTCCACGTTGCCGCCGGTGAGGATCACGCCCACCCGTTGGTCCCGGAACAGCTCCGGGTTGTTGAGGATTGTGGCGACGGCCACGGCCGACGACGGCTCGATGACGATCTTCATGCGCTCCCATACCAGGCGCATGGCGTCCACGATGTCCTCCTCCGTCGCCAGGAGAATGTCGGTGACGTAGCTGGAGACGAAGTGCCAAGTCAGCTCCCGCAGAGAGACCCGCAGGCCGTCGGCCACCGTGTCCGGCGCATCGTCCTCGATGATGTGACCGGCCTTGAAGGAACGATACGCGTCGTCGGCGTTCTGCGGTTCAGCCGCATAGATGCGTGTGTCCGGCGCGATGGTGGAGACGGTCAGGGACGTGCCGCTGATCATGCCGCCGCCGCCGATGGGGGCGACCACCGCGTCCAGCTCGCCCACGTCCTCCAGGAGCTCCCGAGAGCAGGTGGCCTGGCCGGCGATCACCCGGTGGTCATTGTACGGGTGGACGAAATTCGCGCCGGTGCGCTCCACCAGGGCCTCCAGGGTGCGCTCCCGATCCTCCAGGCTTGGCTTGCAGGTGATGATCTCGCCGCCGTAGTCCGCCACGGCGCGCATCTTCGCCTGGCTCGCCGTCTTCGGCATGATCACTGTGCATGGGATGCCCCGGCAGCCCGCCGCGCGGCTCAGGGACAAGGCGTGGTTGCCGGAGGAATGGGTCGCCACCCCGTGCGCTGCTTCCTCCGCCGTCAGGCTGAATACCGCGTTGGTGGCGCCGCGCACCTTGAACGCGCCCGCCTTCTGCAGGTTCTCGCACTTGAAGAACAGTTCGGCGCCGCTCATGCGGTCGAGGGTGGTGCTGGTGAGCACCGGCGTGCGGTGGATCCAGGGCCGAATGCGCTCGTGGGCGGCCTGGACGTCGTCGTAGGTCGGGATATACATCGCTTGGCAGCTCCTCTATCGTGCGCTCGGCTCAGCCGGTTTTGCGCTGGACCGGGATGACCTCGACCCGGTAGTAGCCCTGGGCGGCGGCCACCCCGCTGTCGAGCTCAATGGGGGTAGCCTAGAGCGTGTTATGAACTTCTGATCGGGGGCGGGGCCGAGGCCTGTAGAATGGCGCCATGACTCGAAAGCCCTATCCCACAGATGTCAGCGACGAAAAATGGAGCTTCGCGGCGCCGTACCTGAGCCTCATGAACGCGCCCGCGCCGCAACGCCGGCGCGACCTGCGCGAGGTTTTCAATGCCCTGCGTTGGCTCGTGCGGGCGGGTGCGCCGTGGCGACTGCTGCCCAACGACTTTCCGCCCTGGGAGGCGGTCTACCAGCAAAGCCGGCGTTGGGTCGATTCGGGCTGCTTCGAGGCCATGGTCTCGGAGCTGCGCTCGATCATCCGCGTGGCACAAGGACGCCAGAGCCAGCCCAGCGCCGTAGTGATGGAGGGCGCACGCTGTCCAGCTGCGAGAGCGGCCCGCGGGCCGCGCGCCGGCTACGATGGCTATAAGCGTCACCGCGGCAGCAAGGTGCACGTGGCGGTGGACACGCTGGGGCATTTGCTGGCCGTGCACGTCACGCCGGCCAACGAGCCGGAGCGCGCGCAAGTGCGGCTGTTGTGCGAGGCCGTGCAAGAGGCCACGGGCGGCACGGTCAAGCTGGCCTGGGTGGATCAAGGCTACACGGGCGAGCAGGCCAAGGAGGCGGCGCAGGGCAACGGCATCGAGCTGCAGGTGGTCAAACTGCCTGAAGCCAAGAAAGGTTTCGTACTGTTGCCCCGACGCTGGGTGGTGGAACGCAGCTTCGGATGGCTGGCGCGGTTTCGCCGGCTCGCCAGAGACTACGAGCGTTTACCCACGGTCCTGAGTGGTCTGCATTTCCTGGTCTTCGCCGTGCTCATGCTGCCAGCGGCCGCTCGAATATTAGCCGCGCTGCAAGTTCATAACACGCTCTAGCCCGAAAAATTCACAAAAAGGCGAGCTTCGTTTAACCCACTAATATAATGGGTGTTCCATAATAAACGCTTCGGAAGAAGTCAAACGAGGTCGCCCGTGTCGAATTCTACCCCAGAGTTGCTGCGTTTCCCTGCCATCGATGGACTCACCGTGCGCGGCGCCTTCGACGGCGGCGCGCTGGTGCTGCGCGGCGACGACATTTCGCTAACCCCGAGCTCATGGCGCTCGCCTTCGAGGAGGCGCACCCCGACTTCCTCCTCAGGCTCCCCGGCAACGTCGTGCTCGTGCGTCTGGCTGCCCTCCAACTCGCCACCACCCAGGCGCTGCATGCGCGCCGCTGCGCCAACGCCAAGTGCGCAGGCGACTCGCCGCCGCCTACGTGCTCCACTGCAGCCTCTGCCATGAGGGCTCGTCGACACTGAGCTCGCCCGCGCCCAGCCGGTCTGATCTGCGCAGCCTCGCTCCTAAGCACTCATCCGGCCGTCGCCGGAGAACCGCCTCTGCGCGCGGCGCGGAGAATCACGTCACTTTTGTGTGCTCGCGGCGCCTACGAGGCGTCATGGTCGCATATTTCATGCGTGGGGGACGCACTGGGCGATGCGTAGCGGGCGAATAACCGTGACTCGACCTCGCCTTGGCGTAAAATTGGCCACTCGCGCAAAACTTGTGAAACGATCAGGTTAAGAAGCGCTGCCGTATAACGTGCATCAAACAAGATTTAGGAGTGCGGCCGAACCACACCACGGCATGCCATATATTCAGACCATGGCCGTAGTTCTCTGCGCAGGCTCTCCCGCGTAAGCGGGGGAATTTGCTTATCTGCTTATTATCTGCCGGCTGCCGCCGTGAAATGTTCCAGTGTCGCGGTGAGTGCTTGATCGTCGAACGCCTCGGTGACCACAGCGCTGCCGATGCCTTCGAGCAAAACCAGGCGCAGCCGTCCGCCGGTTGCCTTTTTGTCGATGGCCATGAGCTTGCGCAGCGCGCCGGGAGACAGGGGCGGGGGCAAAACGGGCAGACCGGCCGCCTGAATCAGGGCTTCCGTGCGTTCGAAGGCCTTCGCGGTCATCCAGCCCATGCTCGCCGACAGGTGAGCGGCCATGCACATGCCGACGGCCACCGCCTCGCCGTGCAGCCATTCGCGGTAGCCGGTTGCCGTCTCGATGGCATGGCCAAAGGTGTGCCCCAGGTTGAGTAAAGCCCGCTGACCGGATTCGCGCTCATCGGCTGCGACCACATAAGCTTTGTTGCGGCAAGATTGCTCGATGATATACATCAAAGCCGCCGGATCACGCGCCAGCACCTGGGCCAGTTGGCGCTCCAGCCACTGAAAAAAAGCGTAGTCTTGGATCAGTCCATATTTGATGATCTCGGCGATACCGGCGCGGAATTCGCGTTCCGGTAACGTGCTCAACGTAGCCGTGTCCGCCAGTACGCAGCGCGGCTGGTGGAAGGCTCCGATCATGTTTTTGCCGCGCGGGTGGTTCACACCGGTTTTGCCGCCTACCGCCGAGTCCACCAGCGCCAGCAACGTCGTGGGTATTTGGATGAAATGCACACCACGCTGGTAGGTGGCGGCCACGAACCCTGTTATATCACCTACGACGCCGCCGCCGAGGCCCACCAGCGTGGCGGAGCGGTTGAAACCCTGATCGATCAGGGCATCGTAGATGCGCGTGGTCGTCTCCAGAGTTTTGTGCTGTTCACCATCGGGCAGGATGACTCGGCCGAGATCAAATCCAGCTAAGGCAGCGCAGACCCGCTCGAGGTAGAGCGGAGCCACGGTTTCATTGGTGACCACGAGTACCTGGGTGCCGGGTATGTGCCGGTGCAGCAGCTCGGCCTTCTCCAGCAGACCTTGGCCGATGTAGATGGGATAGGAGCGGTCCTTCAGGTCCACATGAACGGTGTGACCGGAATGGTTGGTCTGGCGATTAGGCACGCACGCGCTCTCCGAGTCGCTGGATGATCTCGTCGACGATTGCTGCAATGGTGCCATGATCCGTATCCACGGTGATATCGGCGAGCGTTTCGTAGAGCGGTGCCCGCTCGAGCATCACCTCCTGCAAGCGTGCTCGTGGGTCTTCGGTCTGCAGCAGCGGTCGGTTGCTGTGTCGGGTCCGAATGAGTTGGGTGTCGATGCTGGTACGCAGATAGACGGTAAGGCCCCGCTCACGCAAGTAGACGCGGTTGCGCTCGCGCAGCACCGCACCGCCCCCGGTCGCCAAGACAACGCCGTCGTGCCGAGTCAGATCTTGCAGTACGATTTCCTCACGCGCGCGGAAGCCCACCTCGCCTTCGACGTCGAAAATCCGCGCGATATCGACGCCGGTACGCTCTTCGAGAACCCGATCGGAGTCCAGGAAGCGTCGTCCCAGCCGCTGGGCCAAGACCTGGCCCACTGCGCTTTTGCCCGCGCCCATGGGGCCGATCAGGAAGACTCGTTCCTCGCTCGACATCCATCCTCCGCCACGACTAAACGATTTATTATAGCCATGGCGCGGCGCTTGCGCGCCACTCGGGTGCGCAAGGGCCGGCGGCAGCCGGGTATGTCGGTCGATCCGGCCCTATTGATAAAGCGCCATGTTCGCCTTGAGGATTTTAGGCGTGACGAAAATCAGCAGTTCTTTGTTGTTGTCGACGCGCACGGTGTTGCGGAACAGCCAGCCCAGCAGCGGCAGTTCCCCGAAGAAGGGCACTCGATTTATCGTTCGATTTTTGTTCCGCTCGTATACGCCGCCCAGCACGATGGTCTCGCCGTTGTCTACCAACACCTGCGTACCCAGGGACTGGGTATTGATCGCTGGTCCTGCGTTGGTTTGCTCGCCGCGACTGTCCTTGGTGACCTGTAGGTCGAGCAGGATTCGATCATCGGGGGTGATCTGGGGGGTGACGGTGAGCCCGAGTACCGCTTCCTTGAACTGGACACTGGTCGCGCCGCTGGAGGTGGCTTGTTGGAAGGGGATTTGCACGCCCTGCTTGATATAGGCCTCTTTTTGATTGGTCGTGATCACGCGCGGGGTGGAGATGAGATTCCCGCGGTTCTCATTTTCCATGGCGGAGAGCTCGAGTTGGAGCAGATAGCTGCCGATCTTGCCCACCGCGAGTCCGACCGACCCGGCCGCAGCGGTCACCGGTAGATCGACCAACAGCCCCTCGTTGCCGCTGCCGGCTGGCACCTCGAAGCCTGTTGACTGGCCAAAATTGACATTACCGGGCTGCGTGCCGCCGATGACCGCGCCGTGGTTGCTGGTGCCGAAGTTGCTCTGATTGCGGCTGTAGCCGAAGCGCACACCGAGTTCGTTGGTGAAATCATCGTTGGCGATCACCACCCGCGATTCGATCAACACTTGGCGTACCGGGATATCGAGTTTGCTTACCAGCCGCCGGATGTCATCCAGGTTCTGTTCGGTGTCGCGGGTAATAAGCGTGTTGGTGCGCTCATCGACGTTGACCGTGCCACGATCGGAGAGCAGGGAGCGGCCTTTTTGGCCGCCGCCCAGGATGAGCTGGGCGAGGTCTTGGGCCTTGGCGTAATTGACCTGGATAAATTCCGAATGCAAGGGGGCGAGCTGCTGGATTTGCTGCTTGGCTTGCAGCTCCAGCTTCTCGCGGGCGGCGATTTCCGCCGCCGGCGCCACGAGCATGACGTTGCCGGTCTGGCGTTGGCCGAGCCCCTTGGTCTTGAGGATGATATCCAACGCCTGGTCCCAGGGCACGTTCTGCAACCGCAGCGTAATGCTGCCTGTGACGCTGTCGCTAACCACTAGGTTGGTGCCGGTGAAATCCGCGAGCAATTGCAGCACCGAGCGTACGGCGATGTCCTGGAAGTTCAGTGACAAGCGGTCTCCGGTGTATTGGAATGCCTTTTTTTGTTGCTGCTTTTGTTCCGCTGTGGAGATCGGTTTGATCTCGATGGTGAATGTGTTGTCGGCTTGATAGGCGATCTGATCGTAAGTGCCGCTCGGCGTGATGATGATGCGCGAGGAGTCTCCGCGCTGAGTCGTGACGATGGTTTGCACTGGCGTGGCGAAATCGGTGACATCAAGGCGGCGCTGTAGCCGTTCCGGCACTTTCGTACGCATGAAACTGGCCACCACCTTCCCGCCTTCCTGGCGTACATCCACGGCGGTGGAGGGATCGGAGAAGTTAACCACGATTTTGCCCGCGCCACCGGCGCCGCGCTGAAAGCCGATCTTGGTGATCCGATTTTCGCTTGTGCTCGCCGCACGCGAGGAAGTGGGGGAGGGCGCCGCGCCCACCATGGCCGTGGGCTGCTGCAGCAGAATATGAAATTTGTTGCCATCCACCTGGGTCATGTAGGGGACCATCTGCGAGAGCGCGATGACTACACGCGTGCGGTTGCCGGCCTCGGCGGTGGTGACCGAGTTGATTGCGCCGATGCCGATGTCCACGCTGCGTTGCGCGAGGGCGCTGCGGGTACCCATGAAATCGAGAGCGATACGGGCCGGGTTGCTGGTTTTGAAGCTTTGTGGCTGCGCTACCGGCTGGTCGAGCGTCAGAGTGAGTTCGACTCGATTACCCGGTAAGGCCGAATAATCGAGCTGACGCAGAACATTTTCCGCCCCTTGTGCGGCTTGGGACGCGCCGATGAGCAACAGCAGCATGGGCAGCAGTGGCCAGGCGGCAGGCGAAGCGAGCGTTCTTATCGATATCATCCTCATGGTGCCCCCCAATCCTTGGTGCTTGTTCATTTTGTACGATCCCGAACTGTCAATCGTTCATTGCCAACGATCCCTCGTGCCGCAACCAACCCCCTTGTTGATCGGGGATAAGCTCGGTGAGCTCGATCGATCGAGGCGAGATGGCGACCACACGCCCGTAGCGCTGACCCATGTAATTGCCGTTTTGTACGCGATGAACCGTTCCGCCGGGATCGCGGATGAGCGCCCAGAGCTGATTGCCGCGCCGCAAGGTGCCTACGAATGCCAGTGAGTCCAGCGGGTACTCCTCCAGCGCCTCTCTAGGCCGCGTGGGATCCGGTCTTGGGCCGGATTGTGCGCGGCTCGCAGTTTGTTCCGGCTTGCCGAAAGCCAGTGGAGCAAATGGGTCGCGCGTTGCCGTATCCGGATAGTTGAAGGTGGCAAGCGGTTTCATTTCGGGCAGCGCGGCGATTGGCCTCCCAGGTCGTTGCTTTACCTCTTGGAGGTAGCTGCGCAGATCATGCATGTCTTGAGAGCAGCCCGCCAATAAGGCAATGATCGGTAACAAGAGGACTGCGCGTATGGCGGCGAGCCGGTTGCGGCGGTCTAGCAATGAGCTCATCGGTTAGCGCCCTCTGCCAGGTACCAGTAGGTTTTTGCGCTCAGCGCCATACGCAGCGGTGTGCCTTGGTTCTTATTCGGCCCGGTGCGGGCAGGGCCGTTTTGATTGATGCTGATGTTGTGCAGGGTGACGATCCGCGGCAGATTTGCTACAGCGCTGACGAAATGGGCGAATTCTTGATAGGTGCCACGAACTCGGATCGACACTGGGAGCTCGGCGTAGAATTCCTTGCGAATGGACTCGCGTGGTTTGAAAAGTTCGAACTCCAGGCCGCTTGCCAAGCCGGTTTGGGAAATGTCCACCAGCAACTTCGCCACCTCGGCTTGGCTGGGCAGTTGCCGCAGCATGGCCCCAAAAGAGGCCTCCATATCCGTGAGTTGCTTCTGGTATTTTTCCAGGTTGGCGGCGATGCGTTGTTTGCGCTCGAATTGCTTTTTCAGCTCGGTCTCGCGCGCGCGGGCCTGTTCGAGTTGTTCCCATTGATGTTGCCAGTCGAAGTACCACCCTACCGCGAGCACCAGTGAAAATACGATGACCAACGCCGCGAGCTTGACGGGCAGCGGCCAGCGCCCCGGTTGATTGAGATCGATCTCACGCAACTCAGCCAGGTCCATCAACTTCCCTCCTTTGCGGTTTTGCTCGCCGCTGGGCTGGTTTGCTGCACAGCTAATGTGAAGTTGCTGGTCCGAAACCCACTGCGGTCTTTTACTTCGATGACGTTCAAGTCGGGATCGGTCAACCAATGCGAACCGTCCAGGTTTTCCATGTAGTTGGAGACCCGGGCGTTGGATTCGGCCACCCCGGTTACGGTGACGTGGCTGCCTTGTTCTTTGATGCTGGTCAGGTAGAGGCCGTCGGGGAGGGTCGTTACGAACTGATGGAATAGGTGCACGATCTGGGGGCGCCCCTGCTGGAGCTTCTGAATCACCTCCATCCGGGCAATCAACCGCTTCTTGGTTGCTTCGAGCTTACGAATTTTGACGATTTTTTTGTCTAGCTGGGCGATCTCTGTTTTTAAGAATTGGTTGCGGTCGTGCTGGTAGTCGATACGGCCGTTGAGCTCGGTATGGGTAAGCAGCCATACGACGGCGCCGAGTAGCACCGATGCCGCTAGCATGCCGTAGAAGATGCGCTCGCGCTGCTTGCGCAGCTCTTCGCGCCAGGGCAATAGGTTGATGTGTATCGCCATCTCAGCCGTAACTCCTCAAGGCCAGCCCGCACGCGATCATCAGTGATGGCGCGTCTTCGGCAAGGCTCTGCGGCTGCACCCTGGAGGAGACGGCCATCCGGCCGAACGGATTTGCCACGGTGGTGGGGGCTGCGGTGTGCTCTTCGATCACCTCGGCGGCGCCGGCGATGGCGGCGCAACCACCGGCGAGCAGGATGTGGTCTATATTGTTATGTTGACTGGCGCCAAAGAAGAACTGCAGTGATCGGGCCGCCTGCTGAGCCATGGCTTCTTTGAACGGCTCTAGGACTTCGGTCTCGTAACTATCGGGTAGCCCGCCCCGGCATTTTTTGGTGTCGGCTTGTTCGTAGGATAGGCCGTAGCAGCGCATGATCTCTTCTGTGAGCTGGCGTCCCCCGAAGACTTGGTCGCGGGTGTAGACGATACGCTCGCCTTCGAACACGGTCAGCGAGGTCATGGTAGCGCCGATATCCACTACGGCTACCGTCTTAGGTTCGTCGCCGGGTAGATCAGGGGCGATGAGCCGGAACGCCTTTTCCAGGGCGTAGCTTTCGACGTCGACGATTTTCGTCTTCAGACCTGCCGCTTCGAGCGCGTCGACGCGAATGTCGACGTTTTCGCTGCGCGAGGCCACTAGCAGCACGTCCACCTCTTCCGGGTTGTGTGCCGATGTCCCGAGCACTTGGAAATCGAGGTTGACCTCTTCCAGCGGATAAGGGATGTTCTGATCGGCTTGCAGGTTGACCTGAGCCTCCATGTCTTCGTTGCTGAGATGGGCGGGTAGGGTCAGTGTCTTGCTGATAGCCGAGGAGCTGGAAACGGCAACGGCGCCCTCCTTGACTTTCGTCTGAGCGCGTTTGAGTGCGGTGCGCACGCTCTCCGATACGGCCTCCAAGTTGGCGATGTTCTTTTCCACTACGGCATTTTTCGGCAATGGCTCGATCGCATAGCTTTCTACTCGTAAGCGCTCCGTATTCAGCCGGCGCAACTCGATGAGTTTGACTGCCGTGGAGCTGATATCGATGCCGAGCAAAGGTGAGCTTTGCCTGCGAAAGAAAGGTGAGCCTTGCTTGCGAAAGAATGTGGTCAGCTGTTGCGTATTGAGTCTCATCCCGTACCTATCCATTGCACGCAATGCGCTCTAAGCCGATCGCGGTTGCATGGCGAATTCGCGATGTTTCTGGGTGAAATCGATGGGATGTTGCAGGTGTTATACTGGCGGTCGTTGGAGTTGATATGCTGCCGCTAACAATGAAACGCCTGTTGCGCATCTCGGCCTACCTCCTTGTCAGCCTGTCGTTATTGATCCTGCTGCTAGGCTGCTTCGCAGCCGGAGTCGGTTATCTCGCGCTCGCGCCGAGTTTGCCTTCGGTGAAAACGCTCAAGGACGTGGACTTCCAGGTGCCATTGCGGATATTCACCGCCGATGGCACGCTGATCGCCGCCTATGGTGCGAAAAAACGTCTCCCGCTACATTACGACGATCTGCCTGAAGACCTGATCAATGCCGTTATTGCCGCCGAGGACCAGCGTTTTTTCGAACACCCGGGAGTAGACTACCAAGGCATTCTCCGGGCGGTCTGGTACCTAGTTCGCACTGGTGAAAAAGGCCCGGGTGGCAGTACCATTACCATGCAAGTCGCCCGGAATTTTTTCCTCACCCGAGAGCGCTCCTTTATTCGGAAAGCCAAAGAGATCCTCCTGGCGCTGAGAATCGATCGCGATCTGAGCAAACAGGAAATCCTCGAGCTCTACCTGAATAAGATCTATCTGGGACACCACGCTTATGGCGTAGGTGCTGCCGCCGAGATTTATTACGGCAAATCGCCGTCGGACTTGACTCTGGCGCAGCTAGCGATGATCGCGGGTCTGCCCAAAGCGCCTTCGGCCTTCAATCCCATCACCGATGAGAATCGTGCCTTGATCCGGCGCAGTTATGTGCTCGGTCGGATGCGCGCTATGGGTTTCATCGACGCGGCCCGCTATCGGCAGGCCATGGCAGCTCCCATTACGGCCAAGTTGCACGGCGCCGATTATGAGGTGGAGGCCCACTATCTGGCGGAGATGGTGCGGGCGGTCGTAACCGAGCGGTTTGGGGAGGAGGCAGCTTATTCCAAGGGTTACCGCGTGTATACCACCGTGCAGAGTAAGCCCCAGCAAATAGCGTTGCGGGCACTGCGCAAAGCACTTTATCAATATAACGAACGGCATGGTTATCGAGGGCCGGTGGACCGCATCGCGCTTGGAAAAGCCTGGGTGCCGCCCAATTGGCGGGAGCTGCTTGCTGGCTATCCTGAGGTTGCCGATCTCCACAATGCCCTGGTGCTCGGGGTTGACAAGAGTGGCGTGAAACTCGTCAGCGAAGACCGGGCGGAGCCGTGGCGGCTATCTTGGGACGGAATTCGTTGGGCGGCCCGCGACCGCGGCGCCAACCAAAATGGGCACCTGGCTGTGACTACCGAGGTGCTCGAGCGCGGTGATATTATCCGCGTCCGGGTCACTGACGCGGGCCCGAGGTTGGCCGAAGTGCCTGAGGTACAGGGCGCGCTGCTTTCCATCGCACCCTCTGACGGGCGTATTATCGCGCTCGTGGGTGGTTATGATTTCGGGCTCAGTAAATTCAACCGCGTGACTCAAGCGCAACGCCAGCCGGGGTCGAGCTTCAAGCCTTTCATTTATTCGGCGGCTTTGCACGCCGGTTTCACGCCGGCCACGTTGATCAATGATGCGCCGGTTGTGTTCAAGGACTCGACGCTGGAGGATACCTGGCGCCCGCAGAATTATAGCGGCCGCTTCTTCGGTCCGACGCGTCTGCGCGAGGCGCTGGTTCATTCGCGCAATCTGGTCTCGATCCGGATTCTGCAGCAGGTCGGTATCGCACCAACAATTAAATACCTGCAACGCTTCGGTTTCACGCCCGAGGAGCTGCCGCGCAATCTGTCACTGGCGCTTGGCAGTGCCAATGTGACTGCATTGGAGCTCGCTCGAGGCTATGCCGTTTTCGCCAACGGCGGCTTTCGAATCCAACCTTATTTCATCCAACGGATCGTCGACGACAACGGGCAGGTTCTTTTCGAAGCCCATCCGGCCGTGGCTTGTTCGGACTGCATTGAGCCGCAAAGCCGCCCGACCGCCAACGCGGCACCGGGTGTGGCGTTGCCGATCGCGGCGGCTGCGGCACACGGCGCGCGGAAACACTCGGCGCCCCGGGTGATATCGGCGGAAAACGCTTATTTGTTGACCACGATGTTGCAGGATGTAATACGCCGAGGGACGGGTCGCAAGGCTTTGGCATTGGATCGCTCCGACCTCGCGGGCAAGACGGGGACCACCAACGATCAGCGCGATGCTTGGTTTTCGGGTTTCAATCCGACTCTGGTGACCACCGCATGGATCGGTTTCGATCGTCTGCGACCGCTTGGGTACAATGAGACGGGTGCCAAGGCAGCGCTTCCTATGTGGATGGCTTATATGGAAGGTGCCTTGCAAGGGGTTCCAGAACAGCCGCTGGTGCAACCGTCGGGTCTGGTAACGGTGCGCATCGATTCGAGGACGGGGTTGGTGACGACATCCGGTAACCCCGACGCTATGTTCGAGACCTTCCGGGCCGGCAGAATACCCGCGCGGGAATCTCAAACAATCGGCGGCGCGACCGGTGGGGATCGAACTCCACCGTCTACGCAATCGCTATTTTAGTCGACGAGGTCTGAATCATGCCACACCGCGGCAACGCACGCGACAACCGCATGCGCGAGCGCTTGATACAGGTCGCGGCTCGCCTGATGGCGGAAGAAGGGATCCGTGATTTTCATCTCGCCAAGCGCAAAGCAGCAGACCGAGTAGGTGCCCCGGATACCCGCAATTTGCCGCAGAATCGCGAAATCCAGGCGGCGTTGACCGACTACCAGCGCCTTTTTGGCGGTGCGGCCCAGGCCCGGCAGTTGCACCGCCTGAGGGGCGTAGCGCTGGAAGCCATGGAGTTTTTCGCGCGTTTCCGGCCCCGCTTAGTCGGCTCGGTGTTGGAGGGCACGGCGGATGCCTATTCCGATATTAATCTCCATGTCTTTGCCGACACGCCGGAGGAGATCGCCTTGTTTCTCATGGAGCAGCATGTTCCTTTTGAGGAAGATTGGCGCCGCCTTCGCTTCAGCGGCTCGGACGATTATGTGTTTCTGCCGGTCTACCGTTTCGTAGCCGACGACACGCGCATCGATCTCACCGTGTTCGATCGCCTGGGATTGCGGCAGCCCCCGCGTAGCTATACGGACGGCCAACCCATGCGGCGGGCGAATCGAGCCGCCGTACGCCAGCTATTGCAACAGGCGCGCTAAGCTATGCGCTCTGGCACCATGCCGAGGCATAATATCTTGTTTCGCCAGGTTTGCTGCAACGTATGGTGGCCGAACTATTCCTGGATGATCAGCCTGAGCGCCGGTGCAGTGGCACATAGTCGCGCTTGCTCGGCCCAGCATAGAGCTGGCGCGGACGACCGATGCGCTGCTCGGGGTCGGTAACCAGTTCCATCCACTGCGCGAGCCACCCTGGGGCTCGGCCGATTGCGAACATCACGGTGAAAAACTCGGTCGGGATACCCAGTGCACGGTAGATGATGCCCGAATAGAAATCGACATTGGGATAGAGCTTGCGTTCGACGAAATAATCATCCGCCAGGGCGATCTCCTCGAGCCTCATTGCCAACTCGAGTTGTGGATCATTGTAGATGCCCAGCTCGTCGAGCACCTCGTGGCAGGTTTTGCGGATGATGCTGGCGCGGGGGTCGTAGTGCTTGTAGACGCGATGTCCAAACCCCATCAACCGAAATGGATCATCCTTGTCCTTGGCCTTGTCGATATAACGGGGCACTTGTTTTACGTCGCCGATCTCCTCAAGCATATTCAAAACGGCCTCGTTGGCCCCGCCATGCGCCGGGCCCCAGAGCGCCGCACAACCGGCCGCGACGGCCGCGAACGGGTTCGTTCCCGTGCTGCCAGTGAGGCGGATGGTGGAAGTGCTGGCGTTTTGCTCGTGGTCGGCGTGTAGGATCAGCAGTTGGTCTAGGGCACGTTCTGCCACCGGGTTGATTTCGAACTCTTCGGAGGGTCGGGAGAAGAGCATGTTGAGGAGATTGCCGCAGTAGCTCAGACGGTTTTGCGGATAGACGAACGGCTCACCCAGCATGTGTTTGAAGGCCGCGGCGGAGATGGTCGGCATTTTGGCGAAGATTCGATAGGCGCAAAGCATCCGGTTGTGTGGGTCGTTGACATCGACGGTATCATGGTAAAAGGCCGATAGAGAGCCGACCACCCCCGTTAACATCGCCATCGGATGGGCGTTGTAGTGGAAGCCATTGAAGAAGTTCTTCAGGCTCTCGTTGACCATTGTGTGGTGAGTTATCGCGCGGTTGAATGTATCCAGCTCACGTTTGTTCGGCAATTCGCCATGCAGCAGCAGATAAGCCACCTCGAGAAAGGAGCTCTGTTCGGCCAACTGATCGATCGGATACCCTCGGTACCATAGCTCGCCCTGATCACCGCCGATGTATGTGATATCGCTGCGACAGCTGGCTGTGGAGGTAAATCCAGGATCGTAGGTGAAGTACCCCATTTCTTTGTAGAGGTTTTTGATATCGATTACAGCCGGTCCGTGCGTTGCCTCGCGTATGGGGAAGTCCACGCTCTTGCCTGTGGCATTGTCGGTGATCGTGACGGTTTTCTGGGACATTAATTTGCTCTCCTGCATAGACCTCGAGCGAAGCCTGGAGCCGAGTGCGTTTGCCGTTGCCGCTGGATTCGTGACGATCCGTATTGGGCTGCTATAGATTAGGTGGAGTCTCAAGAAAGATTAATTGTGCTTCGTTCGCCTACAGCCCTTCGACAAGTCCATCCCGAGAGTAGTCGAAGGGCCCGGCATGGACGGGATTATCCAGAGTTCCTATAGGGAAGAGGTGGCGGAAGATATGGGGCATTCCATTACACACAAGTCTGTTCCAGTCGACTCAGGTCGCGCTGGTGCCAGCCAAGTGATTGAAAACACTGATCCCATCTGCCCAGTCGGCGTTCAGCGGGTCAGTTCGTAACATATTGTTTCAATTTAATATTATGGACTTATGTATAAGGTGATGGATATAGGAATATCCTCGTCCCAGCGGCCCGAGTCGATGCAGCACGACATGCCGTTGCGGCGTAGACTGGGCCGGGGGCGGGTTCGGATCGAAGCAACAGCTTGCTCCGCAGGCGTTGCAACGGCTATTTATTCTTGCCTGCATTGCCGTAGCGCTTGCGGAACTGATCCACGCGGCCGCCACTACTGGCTACGCGTTGTTTACCGGTAAAAAACGGATGGCTCTTGCTGGATACTTCGACCTTACATAATGGGTATTCTTCGCCGTCCTTCCATTTGGTCGTTTCCTTCGTGCGCAGCGTGGAGCGAGTGAGGAACGCGAAGTCGGAAGAAAGATCCTGGAACACGACGGGGCGATATTCGGGGTGGATGTCCTTTTTCATAGAGCTGCCTCCTAATGCTCGTTGATGAGGCCACCATATGCAGCCACCAGCTGCAAGGCGCGTCATCATAGACTCGGCCGGCAATGGAAGGCAACCGCCGATCGAATAGGGTGGCTATGACGGCTCGGGTTCACTCTGAGTCGGTTCGTGGGGTCGATCAGCTGAGCCTATCTGATTGGTCGACGGAAGGGAAGAATTTTTGCCGAGTGCAGCGCTTGCTGGGTATCGCGCGCCGGGGGGTATGGCCTTGCAAGAATCTGCATGAGACCCGTTGGTCCGACGAAAGCATCCCACATCAGCTGTGAGAGCCTCTGACAGGCAAGCAAGGGTGTGCTCGAGCTCTGTCGGATGCGATCCACCCGCCATTGTAAGCAACGCAACCGCTGGCGTCGCCCGGCAGGTTGCGCCTTGATAAAGGAATCCAGCGTGGCACGTCGCCGTGCCTCGAAACCTTTCGGGTCTTGTCTAGCAAGACTCGACCACTCGTCGAAGTCAATGGTGAAGCATCGTTCGCTATCCATGGGCGGAAGCCCTCGTAAAGATCAATCTGCCAGACCGTACCATCAGTATAGGCGGCACTCGCTGGCCGGCACCACTCTCAGTAGTGCTGCTGGTAGGTGGTGAAGTGCACGGTGGAATGGTCGGCGCAATTCAGCCAACGCGCTCTTGCTCGGCTAATTCCGACAGGGCTTGAGAGGATCAAACCGAGTGATACGATCGAGACGAATCTCAAGCTGGCTCCCGTTTATGTCCTTGGCGATCAAATACTCTTCATGGCTGCGAGTTACTAAATTCCGAGGCCATAGCGCCGTGAGGTGGCATGCTCCATTGCTCTCTCGCCAGCCAATACGTAGCATCCTGCGCCGCAGGATGGCCAACTCCAGTTCAGCATATATTTTGCAGGCGACGGGGCGGTAGTCAGTCATAAGAAAGAGCTTAGATCAATCATCCGGTATGCGCATGGAACGTCAGGGAAGGAGGGAATGGTATTGTCCGCCTATATAGTCGCGAAATCGCTCCACGTTACCGTGGTTATTGCTACTTTCTTGTCTTTTACGGCGCGCGGAGTATGGATGCTGTACGACTCGCCCTTACTCAGCCGGCGGTGGGTGCGCGTGTTGCCCCATGCGATCGACGCCGTGGTGTTGGCGAGCGGCCTGTATTTGGCCGTTGCATTTTATGAGTTCCCGCTGACCTATCATCCCTGGATTATCGCCAAGCTGACCGGGTTGCTCGCCTACGTCGTGCTCGGTGCGATCGCCCTGAGGCGCGGTCGGACCAAACGGGTGCGTGTCGCCGCCTTCGTCGGCTCTTTGCTGTTGTTTGGCTACATTGTGTTCGTAGCGGTAACCAAGATGCCCTAGGTGTTTAGTCTTGGTCTTTGATGTGGATAACGGCCATTGATGCTGGGCAATGCGCTCGCCGTTGGCAGCTGCGGTCAGTCTGGCGGTAGGAAACAGCCAAGCAGATTGTTCAAAAACCGCATGCCCAGCGCAGTGGGTCGTACGCGATCATCCGCCGTTATATCGAGCCAACCGCGGTTGCGGGCGTCGTCGACTGCGGCCTCGAAGCAGACCCAGGGCAAACCGGTTCGCGCCGTACAAAGCTTGCGTGGCACTCCCTCCGGTAGCCGCAAGGCGTTCATCATGAACTCCAGGACCGCATCCTGCGCGCTGAGCTGATGTGACTTTGCCACGGCCTCTCCGGCGGTTGCCTCCCTTATATACGCCATCGGCCGTGCCAGCTTTTCATAGCGAGTGATCTTACCCTTGTCGAGGTCGGTCACTTTGCCGTGGGCTCCGGCACCGATGCCGAGGTAGTCACCGAAGCTCCAGTAATTGAGATTGTGCCGGCAGCGTCGGTCTCGGAGGGCATAGGCCGATACTTCGTAGTGCTGATAACCTGCGCCGGCGAGTCGTGTTTGGCAGTCGATCTGCATCGCATAGATTGCATCGTCTTCGGGGAGTGCGGGAGGCCGGGCCGCAAACGCCGTATTGGGCTCCAGCGTGAGTTGGTAGTGGGAGATATGTGGTGGTGCCAGCGCAATGGCTTGGGTGATGTCTGCGACAGCCGCCGGCCGGCCCTGGTTCGGCAATCCGTACATGAGATCGATATTGAAGTTGTCGAAGCCGGCCGCATGGGCGGTTTCGACCGCTGCGACAGCGGCTTGTGGGCCATGGATGCGCCCGAGACGGTGCAGGCTGTCCGCTTGGAAGCTTTGCACGCCAATGGACAGACGGTTTACGCCGGCGCTGCGAAAGTCTTCGAAGCGGGCCTGGTCCACACTCCCAGGGTTGGCCTCTAAGGTGATTTCGCAGTCGGCGGCAATCCGTAGATAACGCTGCAACCCCTCGAGCAGTCGTGCAAGGGCCGCCGGCGGGAACAAGCTGGGGGTTCCGCCGCCAAAGAATACGGAGCTGATCTCGCGCTCGTGGATGTGCTTGATCTCTCGGAGCACATCAGCGAGCAGCGCGTCCACGTAGGCTGTTGCCGGTAGCTCGCCGCGCAGGGCGTGTGAGTTGAAGTCGCAATACGGGCATTTGCGCACGCACCAAGGTAGATGGACGTAGAGTGCGAGGGGCGGAGAGGCGGTGAAGCGGAACACGGCTTCAGCCCTCGCGCTGGAGGGCCTCGAGCAACGCCTGCAGCGCTTGACCTCGATGGCTGATGCGATTTTTGGTTTGCGCTTCCAGCTCCGCTGCCGTGCACTCGAGTTCCGGCAGATAAAACAATGGATCGTAACCGAAACCGTTCGTCCCGCGCGGGTGTTCGATGATTTGCCCCTCCCAAGTGCCGCGGCAGATGAGTGGATCTGGGTCACGCGAGTGCCGTAGGTAGGCAATGATGCAGATAAAACGGGCTTTGCGCTCGCTTACCGGGGTGTCTATAAGTTCATCGAGCAGGCGCCGGTTATTGGCGGTATCGTCGGCGTCCTCACCGGCATAACGGGCCGAGTAGATACCTGGCTCGCCGGCTAGGGCCTCGACTTCAAGGCCGGAGTCGTCGGCGATCGCGGCGCGGCCGGTGTGCTCGCAGGCATGCCGCGCCTTGATAAGAGCGTTTTCGACGAAAGTTAACCCCGTCTCCACCACGCTGGGCACGCAGTAGAGGGGCTGTGGTACCAGCTCGATGCTCATGCCCCGTAGCAAGGCTTGCATCTCCAACGCCTTGCCGGGGTTGTTGCTGGCCAGGACGATCCGATGCACGCGTACTAGGGCCTGTTGACAATTACCCGCGCCGCCGCGCCGGCGGCCATTTTCTCGCAAGACAAGGCATCGCGAGCGCCGTGTAGCCTGCTACATAAGCGAGCGATAACGCAGGATTGCGGGAAAATGGCCCCGGCCCTTTGGGGGGCGCCCAAAATGCGGCCAGCCGACGTTGCTCGTCGTTCATTTGGAATAACCAAACTTCTCTCCTCGCGCCTTGGCTGGCCGCATTTTGGGCAGCCACGCGACGCCGCGGGTGATTATCAACAGGCCCTAGGCTTCCAGTGCTTGGCGTTGCGCTTCAATCAGGCTACGGGTTCCTTCTTCTGCCAGATCGATCATCTGGCCCAACTCTACACGCCGGAAGGCGTGGCCTTCGGCGGTGCCTTGGATTTCAATGAGCGCGCCTACTTCATTCATGACGATGTTCATGTCGGTCTCCGCCTCGGCATCCTCAGCATAGTCCAAATCGAGTACCACCTTGCCTCGATAGATTCCCACGGACACGGCCGCCACGTGGCCGAACAGGGGGGGACGCTTGAGCAAGCCTTTTTTGATAAGGCTTTGCAGAGCATCCGCCAAAGCAACGTAGCCCCCCGTAATGGCGGCAGTGCGGGTACCGCCGTCGGCTTGCAGGACGTCGCAATCGATGATGATCCGGCGCTCACCCAACGCCTGTAAATCGATCGCCGCACGCAGCGAACGGCCAATTAAGCGCTGGATTTCGACGGTTCGGCCTTGTTGGCGTCCCCGTACGGCCTCGCGGTCATTGCGGCTCTGGGTCGCGCGCGGGAGCATTGCGTACTCGGCCGTTATCCAGCCCCGGCCGCTATTGCGTAGCCAGGGCGGTACACGCTCTTCGACGGAGGCGTTACAGAGGATTTTAGTGTCGCCGAACTCCACCAAAGCAGAGCCTTCCGCATGCTTGGTGAAGCCACGAGTAATCCGCACGGCCCGCATTTCGTGGTTGTGGCGGCCACTGGGGCGCATGGCTTTCCTCGTCACGATTTCCAGTTTAGTGAAACAGCCTAGCATAGCAGTGGGCGTTGCGGGAGACTGACTGCGGCGTTTTCCTCACAGCGCCATTACGCGTAACATTTGGGCCTTGTCCCGCTATTGGGCCTTGTCCCGCAGGGAGAGAGACGATGATCCGCAGTATGACCGCGTTTGCACGGCGGGAGTGGCAGGGCGGCGAGGGCGAGCTCATCTGGGAGATACGCTCCGTTAATCACCGCTATCTGGATATCCGGTTGCACCTGCCCGAGGAACTGCGCTCGCTCGAGTCGGTGTTGCGTGAACGGCTGGGGAATCGTTTGGGCCGAGGCAAGATCGAGTGCACTTTGCGTTACCGCCCGAGCATTGATGCGGTTAATGCGCTCCAGATCAATTGGCCTTATGCCGAGCAAGTCATTGCAGGTTGTCTCTCGCTTGGCCAGTTGCTTCCGCAGGCGGCACCGATTTCACCACTCGAGTTGCTGCGTCTGCCTGGCATCCTGCAGGAGGGCGAGTCCGATCTGCAGCCGGTCGCCGAAGCCGCGCTCGAGTTGTTGGAGGTTGCTTTGGACGAATTGTTGGGCATGCGGGAGAGGGAGGGCGAGCGGCTTGCGGCAATGCTGCACGAGCGAGCGGAGCAGATACGCGAGGTGACGCGGGAAGTCCAGGGTAGGCGCCCCACGGTCGTGCGGGCGGCCCAGGAGCGGTTGTGCGCGCGCATCGAGGCTCTTAAGGCAAGTGCCGACCCCGCTCGTGTAGAGCAGGAGTTGGTATTAATCGCTCAGCGGTTGGACGTCGACGAAGAATTAGAACGACTGCTCAGCCACATCGAGGAGGTGGAACAGGTGCTGCGACAGAATGAACCTAAGGGCAGACGATTGGATTTCCTGATGCAAGAACTCAATCGGGAAGCCAATACGCTGGCGTCGAAGTCATCGGATACCGCGACTACTCGCGCGGCGGTGACGATGAAAGTGCTCATCGATCAGATGCGCGAACAAGTGCAGAATATAGAATAGTTCGTTCCAGCACCGCCGGCTCGAAAGACGAAACGGCGACCGTCTGTGTGGTATTTTGCCCGTTTTGATTCACACGCTGTGTGGTGGACAGGGGAGCCGCGGTAACGGGACTTGTTTCGGCACGGGGCCCGAGGGGCGTCGCTTTGCCCGAATTCGATGGGCGCAAGCGAACGGCGGATGCCAAAAAACACCTGGTCTCAGACAGAAGGCATGACTGGAACATTATACATTGTGTCCGCCCCGTCTGGTGGAGGCAAGACCAGCCTGTTGCGCGCTCTGAGCCAGAGCGAGCCAGGGATGGTGGTTTCGATCTCGCATACCACGCGCCGGCGCCGCCCGGGAGAGCGCGATGGGGTGGATTACCATTTCGTGGAGGATGTGGTCTTCAAACGAATGGCTGCGTCCGGTGAATTTCTAGAGTATGCGCGTGTATTCGATCACTATTACGCGACGGCGCGTGCGGCGGTTGAACAAGCGCTTGGCCGCGGCCAAGACGTCCTGCTCGATATCGATTGGCAGGGTGCACGGCAAGTTCGTGCTGCCATGCCCGAGGCGGTTTCTGTCTTCATACTACCGCCTTCGCGCGCGGAGTTGGAACATCGGTTGCGCACTCGTGCCCAAGACAGCGATGCTGTGATCGCGGGGCGGATGCAAGCCGCCGTCGAGGAGATGGCCCACTATATTGAATACGATTACCTCGTGATAAACGATCACTTCGAGCAGGCACTGGCGGACTTGTGCGCGATCGTTCATGCGCGGCGCCTGCAACGCACGGTGCAGGCGCCGCGTTGGGCTGGGGTGGTGAGCGAGTTGCTGCGTCGAGATGATCTCCGGTAGGGGCGATGGCCCCAGCTTGTGATCCCTACGAGACTATAAAGATTGTGCAATCGCCGCGTGGCCCTCCAGGGTTTCGGCGTGGGCAATCGCGTCGTGCGCATGGCGCGGATCGCAAATCGGCGGCCAGCTTACTTTCATCGGCGCTTGGCTTGTGACTAGAATACATTAGGTATATTAACGTTCGGAATCTCGGGAGGATGCGAGCGCATGGCGCGAGTAACAGTAGAGGACTGTTTGGAGCATGTCGGCAATCGCTTCGAGCTTGTCTTGGTGGCCACTCGGCGTGCCCGTCAGATAGCGCGAGGGGCTCAGCCGTATGTGGATTGGGAGAACGATAAGCCCACCGTTGTGGCTTTGCGCGAGATCGCCGAGCGTTATGTTACAGCAGAGATCTTGCGGGCAGACGAACTGCCCAAGCCGGAGTTCGATTTGAGGGGGGACGCCGTGGAGGCTCGTCCGGAGTAGGATAGGTAGTCGATCATGGCTCACGGCGATGCGGTAGTCTACGAACAGCGCACCGGGTCCGAGCTCCCGACGCAAGCGGTTGATCTGTGTACTTTGTTGGCAAGTTATATGGACTCCAGCGAAGTGCGACGCGTCGTTGAGGCCTACCAGTTCGCGGCCTTGGCGCATAAAGATCAGCGCCGTCTCACGGGTGAGCCTTACATCATGCACCCATTGGCGGTGGCAAAGATTCTGGCCGAGATGCGCCTTGAGGTGGAGAGCATCGTGGCGGCCCTCCTGCATGATGTCATCGAAGATACGCCCACGGCCAAAGTCGAGATTGCTACCCGCTTTGGTGATCAGGTGGCCGAACTGGTCGATGGGGTGAGCAAGCTGACTCAAATCGACTTCGGCAGTAAAGCGGAGGCGCAGGCCGAGAACTTCCGTAAGATGTTTTTGGCCATGGCGCAGGATATCCGGGTGATCCTGATCAAGTTGGCGGATCGCCTGCATAATATGCGCACCATCTGGGTAATGTCGGCGCACAAGCGCTGGCGAATCGCGCGCGAGACGCTGGAAATCTATGCCCCCATCGCCCAACGCTTGGGTATCAATACGTTACGAGTGGAGCTTGAAGATCTAGGCTTCGCCGCACTCTACCCCATGCGTTACCGGGTGCTGAAAGAGAAGCTGTGGCGTCAACGAGGATCTCGTTCCGAGATCGTCGGGAAAATCGGACACACGTTGGAGGGGCGCCTGGCCGAGGCCGGCATCCCGGGCCGTGTGGTCGGGCGGGAGAAGCATCTTTGGGGTATTTATCAGAAGATGCGTGCTAAGCACGGCAATTTCCATAACATTTTCGACGTCTATGGTTTTCGCGTCACAGTCGATTCCGTAAGCACTTGCTATCAAGTGCTGGGTATGCTGCACGGCCTATATAAGCCATTGCCTGGGCGCATCAAGGACTATATAGCGATACCCAAAGCGAATGGTTATCAGTCTTTGCATACCACGTTGCTGGGTCCGCGCCGTATCCATCTCGAAGTTCAAATCCGCACAGTCGAAATGGACAAGGTGGCCGAGGCGGGGATTGCCGCTCATTGGCTCTACAAGGGTAATACCGGAGCCAGCAACGCGGCCCATGCGCGGGCGCGGGAGTGGCTGCGCGGACTGCTGGAGATGCAACGCAACGCCGGGAATTCACTGGAATTCATTGAAAACGTCAAGATCGATTTGCTGCCCGATGAAGTCTATGTGTTTACTCCCAGTGGCGAGATCATGGAGTTGCCACGTGGCGCCACGGTGGTGGATTTCGCCTATACGGTACACTCCCATATCGGCGACAGCTGCATTGCGGCGATGATCGATCACCGATTGACGCCATTGCGTACCTTGCTGGAGACGGGGCAAACCGTGGAGATCATCACGGCACCGGCGGCTCGGCCGAATCCGGCGTGGCTGGACTTCGTCGTGACCGCCAAGGCTCGGACGGCCATTCGTCACAGCCTCAAACGTCTCAAGGGCGAGGAGGCCATCAATCTGGGGCGTCGTTTGGTGGGGCAGGCGTTAGATGCCTTGACCATGAAGCTCGAAGAGCTGCCCGAAGCCTGGATCAAAGAGGCGGTGGAGGCGTTTGGTACGGAAAGCCTCGACGGTTTATTGGAGCAAGTTGGGCTGGGTCAGCGCATGCCATGGCTGGTCGCGCAGCGGCTTTCCAGAGTCAGTGTCGAAGCGATCGAGGCGCTTGGTGCGGAAAAACGTGGCCGTGCCACCGCACCGCTTGCGGTCCGCGCGACCGAGGGCGCAGTTATTACCTTCGCGCGGTGTTGTCGGCCCATTCCCGGCGATTCAATCGTCGGTTTTGCTAGCTCCGGGCGCGGCGTGGTGGTGCATCAGCAGAGCTGCCACAATA
The DNA here is from genome assembly GCF_000153205.1 of Nitrococcus mobilis Nb-231. Taxonomy (GTDB): domain Bacteria; phylum Pseudomonadota; class Gammaproteobacteria; order Nitrococcales; family Nitrococcaceae; genus Nitrococcus; species Nitrococcus mobilis. Next base: position 1,282,680 of record NZ_CH672427.1, on the reverse strand, counting down.
TCCGCGAATATCGCAATCATCCGGAGAAATGGCTCGACGTCCAATGGGACAAAGAGGTCGCAGGTGAGTTTCAGGTCGCTGTCGCCGTCGATGTGGTCAATCGCTGTGGTGTACTCGCCGATGTGGCCGCTACGGTTTCCGATCTTGATTCCAACATTAAAGCGGTGGATATCGATGAAAAGGATGGGGTAATTGCCACTATCCGGCTCGTGCTCATGGTGCGTAATCGGCTGCATTTAGCTCGACTCATGCGCCGGTTGCGCGTGCTCAACACCGTGCTGCGGATTACCCGTCGTAGGGGTTAAAGCGATTCGATTTGCGAGCGCCGATAGTTGCCATGGGTTGATTGAGGAGCCATCATGCGTCGCGAGATTATTCATACCGACAATGCACCGCGCGCCATTGGCCCGTACTCGCAGGCGGTGCGCGTGGGCGAGACGGTTTACCTGTCGGGCCAGATTCCCCTGGATCCCGTGACCATGGAACTGGTGGCGGGCGACATTGCGATCCAGACCCGGCGCGTTTTCGATAACCTTCGCGCCGTTTGTCAGGGAGCCGGCGGCGATCTTGCCGATATCGTCAAACTCACCATCTACCTCACAGACTTGAGTCATTTCGCCCGCGTCAATGAAATCATGAGCGAGTATTTTCAGGAACCTTACCCGGCTCGGGCGGCCCTCGGGGTCGCCGCCCTACCGAAAGCGGCGACCATAGAGATGGAGGCCATAGTGAGCCTCTCTGGTTAAACCACCGGATCAGGACACGCATGAGCACCGCGGCGGGTGCGCTCGACGCTTCGTTCACTGGCTGGGAGGATCTAGACCCGCGTCGAGCCGCACGGTTGGCGCGGCTGGGCATCCGTGGGGTCGATGATCTGTTATTCCATCTGCCGTTGCGCTATGAGGATTGGTCCAGGATCCTTCCTCTAGGTCGTGCCCGTCCAGGGCAGAGCGCGTTGGTTGCAGGCGTTGTAGAACTCGCTGAGGTGGTGGGGGGGCGTCGCCGGCGGCTACTGTGCCGGATTAGCGATGGCACAGGCCGCCTGACTCTGCAATTCTTTCATTTCTATCCGAACCAGCGGAAGAGGCTCCAAGCAGGGGTGCGGTTGCTATGCTACGGCGAAGTGCGCTCAGGGCCACTGGGCCTGCAGATGACCCATCCGCAATGGCGAGTGTTCGCCCCAGGCCGACCTATCTCCGGCGAAAAAGAACTCACGCCAGTATACCCCTCAACCGAGGGCCTAGATCAGGCTTCCTTACGTCGTCTGACACGCCGCGCACTTGAGGAGGCGATGGCTGGGCGTGCGGGGGTTGAATTGTTGCCGCGACGGTTGCGGGAAGAGCTTGGGCTACCCAAGCTGATAGAGGCTCTGCGCCTCCTGCATGCGCCGCCGTCTACCGCCTCGGCGACTGATCTTATAGCGCGGCGGCACCCCGCGGTGCGCCGGCTTATCCTTGAAGAGCTACTGGCACATCGTTTGAGCCTGCTGCGATTGCGCGACCACCGGCAACTCGCCAAGTCGGCGCCGAAGCTCCAGGGAACAGGCGCGCTCTTAGAGGCTTGGCTTGCTCGTTTGCCGTTTCGGCTTACTTCGGCCCAGCGTCGCGTGATGCGGGAGGTGGCTAAGGATATGGGGCAGGCTCGCCCCATGTTGCGGTTGGTGCAAGGGGATGTCGGTTGCGGCAAAACGGTGATTGCTGCCTTGGCGGCGTTGACTACTGTAGAAGCCGGCTGGCAAGTGGCGTTTATGGCACCAACGGAGCTGCTGGCGGAGCAACATTATCGTACCTTTCAGCGTTGGTTGGCCCCACTCGGAGTTGAAACAGCCTGGTTGACCGGGCGGTTGGCGGCCAGTAGCCGTCGTGAGCACATCAAACGCCTGGCAAACGGCGAGATACGCGTGGTCATGGGTACACATGCGCTGTTCCAAGATCAGGTGGTCTTCCACCGCCTGGGTTTGGCCATTGTCGATGAGCAACACCGCTTTGGCGTACATCAGCGGCTCGCCTTGAAGAACAAAAGCGGTGTGGAGGAGATTCAGCCGCACCAGCTCATAATGACGGCGACCCCCATTCCACGCACTTTGGCTATGACGGCTTATGCTGATCTCGACGTCTCGGTGATCGATGAGCTGCCCCCGGGCCGTAAGCCCATAATTACGGTTGCCATCTCCGATGCCAGGCGGGGGCAGGTGATCGAGCGTATTCGGCATGCCTGCGCCGAGGGGCGGCAGGCTTATTGGGTATGCACGCGGGTGGAGGAATCCGAGGCATGCCAAGCGGAAGCGGCGGAGGCGACCGCGCAGCGATTGCGCGAGAGTCTACCGGAGCTGCGTGTGGGCCTCGTGCATGGCCGGATGAAAGGTGTGGAGAAAGAGGCGGTAATGGCGGGTTTCGAGGCTGGAGAGCTACAACTGCTGGTCGCGACCACGGTAATCGAAGTCGGTGTCGATGTGCCTAACGCCAGTCTTATGATCATCGAGAACGCCGAGCGTTTTGGCCTCGCGCAACTGCATCAGTTGCGCGGCCGCATAGGGCGCGGGGCAACTGCGAGCAGCTGCGTACTCATGTACCATGGCCCGCTGAGCCAGACCGCGCAAGCCCGTCTTGCGATCCTGCGTTACACTCAGGATGGGTTCCGGATCGCGCAACGCGATTTGGAACTGCGCGGCCCTGGAGAGTTGCTCGGTACCCGTCAGACCGGCGAACTGCACTATCGGATAGCGGATTTGCGGCGCGATACCGATCTTTTGCCGGATGTGCGGCGCTGGGCAGCCATACTGCTTCGGGGCTGTCCGGATCAGGTTGATGCACTGATTACACGATGGGTCGGCGAAGGTGAACGCTACGCTCGAGTGTGAGACCGGTTTGGTTCGCAGCTAAACAAGCGGGCGGTGGGCAAACGATGACGAATCGAGGCAACGGGTGAATCGAGGTGTCCGTAAGTGGCGGCCGCGCCGGTTACCGTTGCAGCGCATGGCATTGCCGTTGCTGCGCCGGTGGTTGGATGAGCCGGGTTCATTGACGCGGCGGATACGCCACAAGTGCTCTGGTTGCTTTTATGTCGAAGTCTTAGGCGAACGGTGGGGCGCCCCGTTTTTAGACGAGGCTCGCCGTCTCGGTCTGCGGCATAAAAATTGGGTTTGGCTGCGCGAGGTCTTGTTGTGCTGCGATGACAGCGCGTGGGTTTATGGCCGCAGTGTCATTCCCGGACAGACCTTGCGCGGGCACCTGCGCGGGTTGCAGCAACTGGGTCAGCAACCACTTGGCAGCGTCCTGTTCAAGCGCCACCCGGTAAGCCGCGGTAAGATCGAGATCGCGCGTTTGGCTGCGGACGACGGTCTGTATCGTCAGGTGGTACAGAGCACAGCGGTTGCGCCAGGTTGCTGGGCACGGCGGTCGGTTTTTCACGTCGCCGAGCACCCGTTATTGGTCACCGAAGTATTTTTGCCGGCGCTGGCGGCTCGCGCCGCCGGTGGCGAATCGTTCTAAGTCGGCGGGCACATTTAATGGAGCAGATGACAAGCACTCTCTTGGATCGCGCCGTGCAGTATGCGCGGCTGGCTCGGCTGCATCGTCCGATCGGCAACTTTTTACTGCTCTGGCCTATGTTGTGGGCCTTGTGGATTGCGGCCGCCGGGCGGCCCGATCCTCGGGTTTTGGGCGTTTTCTTGCTCGGCGTGCTGGTGATGCGGGCAGCCGGCTGTGTGATTAACGACTATGCCGATCGCCGTTTCGACGGCCGGGTCAAGCGTACCCATGATCGACCCATGGCGATCGGCGCGGTCCGCGCACAGGAGGCGTTGCCGTTATTCGTGCTGTTGTGCTTGGTTGCATTTGGTCTGGTTCTGCTGATGAATCGACTGACTATTTATCTTTCGGTCGTAGCTGTAATGCTGGCAGTTACTTACCCATTCATGAAGCGCTATACACACCTGCCGCAAGTGCACCTCGGCGTCGCTTTTGGTTGGGCGGTTCCCATGGCCTTTGCGGCGCAGACCGGCAACGTGCCGACCATAGCCTGGTTGATTTTCCTGACGGCTGTGATTTGGGCGAGCATTTACGATACCGAATACGCCATGGTGGATCGGGATGACGATCTGAGAATCGGTCTCAAGTCTACGGCGATCCTGTTAGGCCGGCATGACCGCGCCGCAATCGGCCTCCTGCAACTGCTAATGACTGCTCTACTGATCTGGATCGGTGTCTTGGCGCACCTTGGACTGTTTTTTTGGTTCGCGCTGACATTGGCTACGCTGTTGTTCGGCTATCAGCAGTATTTGATCCGTGGCCGTCGCCGCGCGGAATGCTTCCGTGCCTTCCTCAACAACAATATTTACGGCGGCGTGATTTTTATCGGGATCGCCTTGCATTACCTATCGAGCTGAGGAGTGCGTGCCATAACCCAGATTTCGACCCGTTCGGCCCCGGCGCGGCGTAGCGTTTTGGTCAGCTCGGTTACGGTCGCTCCGGTGGTCAAAACATCGTCGATCACGGCCACGTGTGCCGGTACGTGGCGTGTTGTTACTTGGAACGCCCCGCGCGTGTTACTCCGGCGTTCGCTTCTGTCCAGGCCGGTTTGTGCGGCTGTTGCACGGCTGCGGCGGACTATTTGCGGGGCGAGCGGGGCATCCAGGCGGCGAGCGAGCTCAAGCGCCTGATTAAAACCCCGTTGGCGTAGCCGCTGTGGATGCAGGGGAACGGGTATCACTGCATCGGGCACCGCTACGCCCCGTCGGTGCAGGTAATCGGCGAGTAAATCACCCAAACACCGGGCCGCGGCAAGATCACCCCCATACTTTAGGGCCTTGAGCAAGGCATCGATGGGATGGCAATAGCGAAACGGAGCGCGAACGTGTCGGAAAGGCGGGGGGTGGCGCAGGCAACCGCCGCACAGCCGCTCCTCGCCGGTATCAGTAAGCGGCAACGCGCATTGTCGGCACTGTGCATCCAGCCAGGGCAGCTCCGCGGCGCAAGGCTCGCATAGCTCGAGCCCGTTCACCCCTGGCGCGGCACAAAAGCGGCAACGCATGGGATAGAACCGCGTATGGACACGATTTAGCCATCGGTAAACCCATGGCGAGGAATGACGGTTGACAGTTAACGTGACCACGCTACCATCGCTTACACGCTAGTTTCCCACTCGAGAGAATAACCCCATTACGGCGGAGAACGAGCCGATGGCAGTGAGCGAGGGCGCAGACATTCGCCACGACTGGCGACACAGCGAGGTCGAGGAACTGCTCGGGCAAGCCTTCAACGATTTGCTGTTCCAGGCCCAGGAGATTCATCGGCGTTATTTTGACCCGAATGAGGTTCAGGTGTGCACGCTGCAAAGCATTAAAACCGGCAGCTGTCCGGAGGACTGTAAATATTGCCCCCAGAGTATCCGCTACCATGCCGGTGTCGAGCCTGAAGCGCTCATGAACGTCGAGACGGTGCTCGCCGCGGCACAAAAGGCGCGCGCAGCCGGTGCAACGCGGTTCTGCATGGGGGCGGCCTGGCGACGCCCGAAAGATCGGGATCTAACGCGTGTCATCGAAATGGTGCGGGCGATCAAAGCCTTGGGAATGGAGACCTGTGCCACTCTGGGTATGCTCACCGCTGCGCAGGCGCAGCGCCTGCAAACGGCGGGCCTCGACTACTACAATCACAACATCGACACTTCGCCCGAGTACTACCCCAATGTCATCACGACTCGAACCTATCGGGATCGTCTCGAGACTTTGGCGCATGTTCGAGCCGCTGGAATCAAGCTCTGCTGCGGCGGTATCATCGGTTTGGGTGAGACCCGTGCCGACCGCGCGGGCATGCTCTGTACCTTGGCGAATCTCCCGGAACACCCGCAGAGTGTGCCGATCAATCAACTCATCCAAGTCCCGGGCACGCCATTGTACGACACCCCGGCAGTGGAGCCGTTTGAGATGGTTCGCGTGATTGCGGTCAGCCGTATCCTCATGCCGAAGGCATGGATTCGGCTATCCGCTGGCCGCTGTGAGATGAGTGACGAGACGCAGGCCCTGTGTTTCTTGGCCGGTGCCAATAGCATTTTCTATGGTGAGCGCTTGCTCACCACCGATAACCCCGAAGAGCAGCACGATCGGGTCTTGTTCGCCAAGCTCGGTTTACGCTTTCAGGCGCGTTCGGAGTCTGATCGGTCGGTGTGCGGAGCGGCCGGCAAGAGGATTCGGAGGCCGATCTGATGGAGTCGGGTCAGCAGTGTCTGGACAAACGGCTGCTGCGGCGCTCCTTCAATGCCGCGGCGGCGAGCTACGATGCGACGGCCGTGCTGCAGCGAGAGGTCGGCAAGCGTCTGATCGAGCGCCTCGAGCTGATCCGGTTGAACCCGCGCTGGATTCTGGATATCGGGGCGGGCACCGGAGCTACGACGCGCCGGTTGATGCAGCGCTATCCGCGTGCGCGCTTCGTTGCGCTTGATGTCGCCTCTGCTATGCTGCGCCGAGCTCGCCGCCGCGCTCCCTTGCTGCAGCGGTTGCGCTGTGCCTGTGCCGATACCGAGTCGCTTCCCTTTGCCGCGGGTAGCTTCGATCTCGTTTTCTCCAATCTCACATTCCAATGGGTTAACGATCCGGAGCGAGTCTTTCGTGAAATCCAGCGGGTGCTGCGGCCGAACGGTTTACTGCTGTTCACCAGTTTTGGGCCGGACACCTTGAAAGAGCTGCGCCAATCTTGGGAGTGTGTCGATGGCTATGTGCACGTGAACCGATTTGTCGATATGCACGAGGTGGGCGATGCACTGGTGCGCGCGCGCCTGGCCGATCCGGTCATGGAGATGGAATATTTTACCTTGACTTACCGTAGTGCGCGCGATCTGATGCGCGAGCTCAAAGCCCTTGGTGCTCACAATATCATCGTTGGCCGTAATAGGGGGCTGACCGGGCGTCAGCGTTGGTTTGCCATGGAGGCCGCCTATGAGCGCTTGCGTGCTGCCGAGGGGTTGCTGCCTGCGACCTACGAAGTGATCTACGGTCATGCCTGGGGTACGCAGCCCGTGCGTCAGACGGTGGATCGCTCGGGTGCGATCCACGTCCCGCTGGCCGAGCTCGGGAGACGTCGATTTAGAGCGCGTTGACGGCCGTTATCCTGCTTTGCTCGGCCTTTACAAGTATCAACGATGTCGGCTAAGGTTGTTTTTGGGTTGCGGGCTCAATAAAATGTCCCGCACCGTGGAGTAACCGCGTGCAGCTGAAGTAGGCGCTTACCGCCTCCTCGGGAGGTGGAGGGTAATGGTTGCGACACAGTACGACGAGAAGGATGGATCTTGGTGCCTTATTTTGCGCCCAAACGTCGCATTATCCTGGCGGCAGGCAAAGCTGTTCCTGCTGTTCACGGCGGGCGTCTGTTTCGCCGCAGCGGGCGTGTTTGCTCTGATGGGCATGTGGCTGATTCTGCCATTTGTCGGCTTGGAGATCGGGGCGTTGACGTTGGCGCTCATCATCACGGCGCAGCGGGCGTATGATACCGAGGTCGTCCATGTTTCGGAGTCCAAAGTCGAAATCGATAAAGGACGGCGCCGCCCGGAACGGCATTGGAGTTTCGATCGACTTTGGAGCGAGGTGATCTTGGCCGGGCCGGGACACCCGTGGTACCCGACGCGCTTGGCGGTGCGTTCACGGGGTGAGCAGGTCGAGTTGGGTCGCTTCCTCGCCGACGAGGAGCGGGCCCGGGTGGCCGGGGAGTTGCGCCGCTGGATCGGTCCCATGGCGGGGCTGGGCGGCCCCATCGCAAGACTAAGAATCAGTCCGGCCATCGAGCGTAAGGACGGGGCTACCCACCGCAAGGCCTGATGAAAGGCTAGTGCAATTAAGGTTGCTTTCTAACAGCTGATTCTCAGGGCGGAATGCCGCGGTATTTTGAATCGCGCGCGTTCAAAGTAGTGTTGTGAGTTTTTTTGTCTTATTTAGGGCAAGCCTTACTGAACAAATCACCTTCGGGGAGGTTGCAGAAGATGAAATGGGATAAACGATTGGTCGCGATTACTTCGGGCCTTACAGGGGGGTTGGCGCTTGCTGCGACCCCGGCATGGGCAGGGCTCGGGGAATTGAACCTGCCGTACGGCGTAACGAGCATTGCGCACATGAACTACGATCTGAACATGCTCGTGCTGTGGATCACGATTTTTATCGGCATCATCGTTTTCGGCGCGATGGGTTATTCGATGTACTATCATCGCAAATCGCAAGGTGCCGTCGCCGCTCAGTTTCACCACAATACGACCATAGAAATCGTTTGGACGGTTCTTCCATTGCTTATCCTGGTCGGCATGGCAATCGCCGCGACTCGGGGGCTGGTGTTGATGTACGACACCGATAACGCCGACATGGATATCAAAGTCACCGGTTATCAATGGCAGTGGCGCTACGACTACCTCGGCGAGGGGGTCAGCTTTTACAGCAAGCTCGACGAACAGAGCAACCAAGCCCGAGTGCTGGGATCTTCGGTGCGGCCGGAGCGGGTGGATAATTATCTGCGCAATGTGGATAAGCCGTTGGTGGTGCCGATCAATACCAAGATTCGTTTCCTGATCACCGCTGATGACGTGATTCATTCCTGGTGGGTGCCGGATTTTGGCTGGAAAATGGATGCCATCCCTGGATACATTAACAGAGCGTGGGCGAATATCGAGCAGCCTGGCGTGTATCGGGGACAATGCGCCGAGCTTTGCGGGCGTGACCATGGCTTTATGCCGATCGTGGTGATAGCCAAGACTCCGGAGGAGTACAAGAAGTGGCTGGCCGAGGAGAAAAAGCGCCAGAGTGCCTCGGAAGGTGCTGAACAGGCCGCCGCCGAGCCCTCGCCTGCGATCGATGTAGCTCAGACTCAAAGCTAACTGATCAGCGTGGCCTCCGCCGCAGCGGCGGTGCAATGCGGCTTTCCGCGAAGCGGTGGCGACGCGTTGAGGGATTTTTCCGAATGTTAAGGAAATCGTGCCGAGGAGGTTTTAAATGAGTGCTGTTGACCACGCGGCGGATGCCCACCATCACGAGGGGCCCGAGCCTGGGCTTTTACGGTGGGTTTTCACGACCAACCATAAAGATATCGGTACATTGTACCTGTTGTTTTCGCTGATGATGTTCTTCATCGGCGGGACAATGGCGTTGATCATTCGGGCAGAGCTTTTCCAACCAGGAATGCAGCTGGTCGATCCTTATTTCTTCAATGAGATGACCACGCTGCACGGGCTGGTCATGATCTTCGGCGCCATCATGCCGGGCTTCGTCGGGCTCGCCAACTGGCAGATACCGATGATGCTCGGTGCGCCGGATATGGCACTGCCCCGGTTGAATAACTGGAGCTTTTGGCTGCTGCCATTCGCATTCACCCTGTTGCTGTCCACCCTGTTCATGCCCGGTGGCGGGCCGGCCGGTGGCTGGACGATGTATCCCCCGCTGATGCTGGAAACGGGGCAAGCGTTCCCGTTCATTATCTTCGCAGTCCATTTGATGGGCATGTCCTCGATTTTGGGAGCCATTAACATCATCGCCACCATCTTCAACATGCGGGCGCCGGGGATGACGTTGATGATGATGCCACTGTTCATATGGACCTGGCTTATCACCGCCTTCCTGCTGATCGCCGCGATGCCGGTGCTCGCGGGTGCGGTTACGATGTTGCTTACCGACCAGTATTTCGGCACCCATTTCTTTAATGCCGCCGGCGGCGGCGACCCCGTGATGTACCAGCACATCTTTTGGTTCTTCGGGCATCCCGAGGTGTACATCATGATTCTGCCGGCGTTCGGGATCGTCTCTCAGATCATCCCGACCTTCGCCCGCAAGCCGCTGTTCGGTTACGCTTCGATGGTCTATGCGACCGCCTCGATCGCGTTCCTATCGTTTATCGTTTGGGCGCATCACATGTTCACTGTCGGCATGCCGCTGGCCGGTGAGCTGTTCTTTATGTATGCAACCATGTTGATCGCGGTGCCCACCGGGGTGAAGGTATTCAACTGGGTAGCCACCATGTGGGAAGGTTCCATGACCTTCGAGACCCCGATGCTGTTTGCGTTGGCGTTCGTGATTTTGTTCTCCATCGGCGGTTTCTCGGGGCTGATGCTGGCGATCGCTTCGGTCGATTTCCAGTATCAGGACGGCTATTTCGTGGTCGCGCACTTCCACTACGTGCTCGTCACGGGTGCCGCGTTTGCGATCATAGCGGCGGCGTATTACTGGCTGCCGAAATGGACCGGCAATATGTATGACGAGCAGCTCGGTAAACTGCATTTCTGGCTGTCAGTGGCTTCGGTGAACGTGCTTTATTTCCCGCAGCACTTCGTGGGCCTGGCCGGTATGCCGCGACGCATTCCGGACTATGCGGTGCAGTTCACCGAGTGGAACATGGTCTCCACAGTCGGTGGCTTTGTTTTCGGTTTCTCCCAGCTGATTTTCCTTTGGATCATTATCAAAGCGATTCGTGGCGGAGTTAAGGCGGATGCTAGGAGCTGGGAGGGCGCGCATGGGATGGAGTGGGAAATACCCTCACCGGCGCCCTATCACAGTTTCCAGACGCCGCCCGATATCAGCAAGGTCATGGCCAGAGGGGACGCGCATTCTTAATTGCACGGACCATTGCTTCGGGCATATATGTAAAGCCCGGCGACTGCAGCGCAGGGTCGCCGGGCTTACCCGGACGAGACGATGAAAACGATGTCACAGCAAATGGATTCCGAGGAACGCAGACGTAAAGTGCGACGTACCGTGATTATTCTGTCCGTGGTTGCCTTTACGGTCTACATCGCGTTCTATTTGGAACGCATATTTTATTAATCGGTAAATGATCCATGACAGCCTGATTAGCACTGCGTGTTTAGGGCTAACGGCTGTATGTGCCGATTATGCGGCATCAAAATAACGGGCCTTACGGAGGTGTTTTAAAAATGGCTGCAACACACGGTGGCTACTACTTACCCCATGGAAGCCATTGGCCTATCACCGGCAGTATTGCGTTGTTTATACTGGCGGTGGGCACGGCCTCGTATTTCCAAGGTGCGGGCTGGGGACCATGGGCCATGCTTCTCGGCTTCGCCATCCTGATCTTCATGATGTTCGGTTGGCTCGGAACCGTAATCAGCGAAAGCGTAGCCGGCGCATACAATGAACAAGTCGACCGGTCGTTCCGCTGGGGGATGTCCTGGTTTATTTTCTCGGAAGTGATGTTTTTTGCCGCGTTTTTCGGCGCGCTATACTATGCACGGGTTCTCTCGGTGCCGTGGCTGGGTGGCGTTGATGTGGAAACCAACAAATTGTTGTGGGATGGGCTCAGTCTCAATTGGCCCACGGCGGGGCCCGGCCATGCAGATTTCGAATTTGAATACATGCCGGCTTGGCCAATCCCGACAATCAATACCATTCTCCTGCTGACCTCCGGCGTGACCATCACGATTGCTCATCATGCGTTGAAAGCCGCTGACCGTGAAAAACTGGTCAAGTGGATGTGGGCAACAGTGGGCTTGGGCGCGACCTTCTTGATGTTTCAGGCCTATGAGTTTTACGAGGCTTGGCATCATATGAACCTGACGATGCACACCGGCGTCTATGGCTCGACGTTCTTTATGCTGACCGGTTTCCATGGTTTCCACGTCACCATTGGAACGATCATGCTGATTGTGATCACGCTGCGTTGCATGAAGGGGCATTTCACACCTGAGAATCATTTTGGTTTCGAAGGCGTGGCCTGGTATTGGCATTTCGTCGATGTGGTCTGGCTTGGCCTGTTTATCTTTGTCTATGTCTTGATTTAATAGGTTAACGGGCTACGGTTTACGGGCAGAACGCCAGTAAACATCAAAATAAGTATCAGTGCGAACAGCACCACCGACAATGTGATGCGCAGGGTTAGAGATTGGAGCATTCTGCGGGACTTACTGCCGTCTCGGACCAGGAAAAAACCCGCGGACATGAGGCTGATGAAAATGGCGATTAGGGTGATGACAATTCCTATCTTGATCAATAGCACGGCCATTTGAAACTCCTGTGATTTGGCATCATGAGTTGGTAATTATAGGTGATTAGGGCAGTAGTGGGCATCGACAACCGGCTGACAGGTAATGCGAATCGGTTCTTACGAATTCCGCCCAGGTTTCGTTCCCACGTTAGCAGTGGTGCTCGTGCTGCCACTGCTGACTGCCCTTGGTTTTTGGCAGCTCGACCGGGCGAAAGAGACCCAGGCTTATTTAGATAGTCTACACGCTGGCCGCCAGGCAGCGGCCATCAATCTGAATACGACAGAGCCTGAGTACTCGGTAGCGCAGCACCGAATCGCTACCGCCCGTGGCCGATACGACAGCACACATCAATTCTTGCTTGATAATCAAGTTTACAAGGGACGTGTCGGCTACCATGTCCTCACCCCTTTGCGGCTGAGCGATGTGGGTGCGGCCGTTCTAGTCGATCGCGGCTGGGTAGCCGCGCCGTTTGATAGAAAGGTCCTCCCCGATGTCGGCGTACCGGAGACTGAACGCGGTGTCAGCGGAGTGATAGACAAAGGTCCGTCGGTGGCCGTCAGGCTGGGTCGAGCGTATGTAGGGCAAGGCGATTGGCCGCAGCGGATCGGATATGTAGACTTCTCGTATATCGCGCAAGCTCTGCCTTACCGGGTAACACCCTATCTTATCCGGCTCGATCCGGATGCGGGGGATGGTTTCGTCCGCGTGCCGCCGAAACCCGCCATGGGGCCGGAGAAGAATCTGGGCTATGCGGCGCAATGGTTCGCCATGGCGACCGCAGTAGTAATCATCTATTTCCTAGTTAATCTAAAGCGCCGAGTCAATGACAACTGATATCGAGTCCACATCGGGGCAGGGCCGGCGTCGTGCCCGTATGCAAATTTTAATTATTGCAGGGCTTTTCGCCGCTCCCATGCTATTGGCATGGCTGCTCTTTACGATGGGTTTGTGGCCGAGCGGTACGACCAACCATGGCAAGTTGATTCAACCTCCGCAAGCAATGGCAAGCAGTGACTGGACGACTCGATCGGGAACACCGTTCGGCCGTGCCGATCTGCTCGGCTATTGGAATCTGCTCCTGGTCGTGGACGGGCGCTGCGAGCGAGTTTGCCTGGAGTCATTGGACCTGCTGCGCCGGCTGCGCCTAGCCCTTGGAGCGAATGCCGACCGAGTGCATCTATTGTTGCTGCAGCCGCACGGGGCTCCTGCGCCTGATTTGCCCAAGGTCTCGCAGCCCGTTGTATTCGAATTGCTCGCACCCAACCCGCGAATCGCTTCCTTGCTAGCGAAGCGCGCGGGCACGGCTGAGGGGGGAACGGGGGTGTTCATCATCGACTATCGCGCTTTCAATATGATGACCTACCCGGTGCCGTTTGACGGCAGTGGCATGCTTGATGATATGGAACATTTATTAAGAGTTTCCAACCGTCAAGTTGAACGCAATCAGCAACAATCCCAGGATCTTTAAACAATGACTGCAAGCCAGACGATGACTGCGAATCCAATGATGACGGCCAGAGGAGCGACGGTGGCAAGCCCGTGGTTTTATCGTTTCTCGCTACTAGCGACGGTGCTCGCGCTCGGTGTGGTAGTGCTCGGCGCGTATGTGCGCCTAAGCGACGCCGGGCTCGGTTGCCCCGATTGGCCTGGTTGCTACGGTCATCTGACGGTACCGGAGAGCCCGGCTGCGCAGCAGGCGGCGCAGGCAGCCTATCCACACCGCCCGCTCGAGGCGGCCAAAGGTTGGAAGGAGATGATCCATCGCTATTTCGCCGGTGCTCTTGGGTTGCTGATTCTCGGTTTAGCAATTGCCGCTTGGCGTAAGCGCAAAATTTCGGGCTATCCACTGGTTATCCCGCTGCTTTTGCTCGGCTTGGTGGTATTTCAGGCTTTACTCGGGATGTGGACGGTGACTTGGCAGCTCAAGCCGGTGGTCGTGCTCGCGCATCTGCTCGGTGGACTGACGATCGTCTCATTACTGTGGTGGCAAGTCTTACGAATGAGGCGCTCCGGCGAGAGTTCGAGTGGGCTCGTTCCGAAATTTTGGCTAAAAGCGGCTTTGGCGCTCGGCTTGGTTCTCGTGGTAGCGCAGATTGCGCTCGGCGGCTGGACGAGCTCCAATTACGCAGCGTTGGCGTGCAATCAGTTTCCGGCCTGTCATGATGGACAGATTTGGCCTAATGCTGATTTCAGCGAGGGTTTCGTGCTGTGGCGCGGACTCGGGATCAACTACGAATACGGTGTGCTCGAAGCGCCGGCGCGGGTCGCTATCCATTTGGTACATCGATTGGGCGCCGTAATCGTCGCCGTGTTCACCCTCGGATTGGCACTCGCTCTCTGGCGCTGGGTGCCCGGGCGTGTCGCGACATGGAGCGCCGTAGTACTCGCATTGTTGGTGACCGCTCAATTCGTTCTGGGGGTGAGCAACGTCCTGTTTATCTTGCCCCTTCCAGTAGCGGTAGCACATAATGCTGGAGCTGCGCTGCTACTTTTGACGTTTGTGACACTTAACCACCTCATTAGACCGGTGCGTGCATCATGAGTAGAAGTATCTCTATCACTTGGATTGAGCCAGCCCGCCAGCATTTGATCCGCCATTGGCGCGATTACTATGAATTATGCAAGCCAGGGGTTGTCGCTCTGATGGCCTTTACAGCAATCGTTGGCATGTTGGTGGCAAGCCCAGGCGAGGTGCCTTGGCGGGCGTTGACTTTGGGCAGCCTCGGGATCGCACTGGCCGCGGGTTCGGCCGCCGCGATTAATCACATGGTTGACCAACGCATAGACGGGCAAATGTGGCGGACCAAGCGCCGGCCTTTGCCAACCGCGCGCATTCGAACGCCGCACGCCGTCGTCTTTGCCAGTCTGTTAGGGGTCAGTGGGCTCGGTATTCTCTACTTATTCATCAATCCGCTCACCGCTTTTTTGACATTTCTATCGCTCATTGGCTATGCATTTATTTACACGCTCTATCTAAAACGAGCGACGCCGCAGAACATAGTTATTGGCGGTGCAGCGGGTGCGGCACCTCCTATGCTAGGCTGGACGGCCGTTACCGGATCGATTGATCCGAATTCGCTGCTCTTGTTTCTCATCATCTTTGTTTGGACACCACCGCATTTCTGGGCGCTTGCTATTCATCGGCGAGAAGATTACGCCAAGGTCAATATTCCCATGTTGCCGGTAACTCACGGTGACCGTTATACCCGCTGGAATGTGCTTTTTTATACCATCCTACTGGTGGCGGTCAGTGCCTTGCCGTTTGTCACAGGACTCAGTGGACTTATTTACCTGACCGGCGCGATGATCATGGGCGGGATTTACCTTTACTATGGTGTGGCCATGCTGGTTTCGTCAGATAAGTCGCTGCCCATGAAGTCATTTGGTTTCTCCATCATCTACCTGATGGCAATCTTTGCTATTTTGTTGTTCGATCGGTATTTACCCTACATTAAATTGGCATTGTCGTGAGTGGATGTCGGCAACCGTGGCTGGGGTAGGGTAACCCGATGTGATCGGCCGCGGTGCTCCGGAAAGCTACCCTATGCTGCGACCGACCACTGGACGGTCGGTCGTTTCGCTTAGCGAGCTAGCAGTTTATCGGCCCGATTTGCAGAGTGGGGCGGGGATTTTACTAGCTGCGGTTACTGCGTTTGTGGCACGGCTATCAGAGCCTAGCAGTTTGATTCGATTACGTGTCGGTGCTCTGGCTGAGGCCGCAATTAGTCTGTTCTAGTACGCGTTCGGCGCGGTAGCTCGAGCGGACCAACGGACCAGAGACGACTTCCAGAAAGCCTTTTTGCAATCCCAAGCGACGATATTGCTCGAATTCAGCGGGTGTGACGTAGCGCTGCACCGGTAGGTGATTAAGAGTGGGGCGCAGATATTGTCCGAAGGTGATGATATCCACCCCGACCGCTCGCAGTTCGTCCATGGTTTCCAGGACCTCTTCATCCGTCTCACCAAGGCCCAACATCAAACTGGTTTTTGTCAGTACCGTAGGATAATGTTGTTTGACATATTCAAGGACACCTAATGTCGTCTCGTAGCTGGCACGCGGATCCCGGACCGGATGAGTCAGTCGCTTCACCGTCTCGACATTTTGCGCGAATACATCGATATTGGTGCCGGCTACCTGCGCGACGTGTTCCAGTACGCCTTTGAAGTCAGGTGTTAGAACTTCGATCGCAGTTTCCGGGTTGTTTTGTTTAATCCATCGGACGCAGTCTGCATAGTGCGAGGCGCCACCATCGGGTAAATCATCCCGGTCCACTGAGGTGAGCACAACGTATTTAAGCCCCATGAGCTGCACCGTTTCGGCGGCTAGCCGCGGTTCGTCCGGGTTGAGCCGGCCGCGCGGGTTGCCGGTGTCCACGGCGCAGAAACGGCAGGCACGCGTGCAGACGTCGCCCATCAACATCAGGGTGGCGGTGCCACTGCCCCAACATTCAGCGATGTTAGGACACATGGATTCCTCGCACACCGTAGCCAGGCGGTGATCGCGAACAATTTGCTTGACTCGCTGATAGCCTTCGCCCGTAGGTATCCGTACTCGCAGCCAGCTCGGTTTGTTGCCACGTGGGATCGCCGTAGCGCGGCGATCCACTTTGAGTCCGTTTTTGATGGCACGGATGCCATTGGGTTTGGCGATTTTGGTTCCGCTTATGACGATAGGGATGCCCTTAAGGTCGCTCATGGCGTAGAAATCTCTATTCAATTTCGTCCGAATGGTCTACAGATCAGAGTGTGACCTGGTGCGATGGCACCAGAGCTCATAGTCTAGCGATTTTAGACCGGCTTCGAGCAAGGCATGGGCCTACACAGTAGGACTGCCCGCTAGCCGCCCGCTTTCTAGACGATGTTCAATCCTTGCCGTAGGGGTTGTTCATAACGTCGAACCATTCACTGTGGGCTTTGTCGGCGTTCTTGCGCCAACGTTCGACCTGTTCCCGCGAGTACTCCTCGCGCAGCTGCTCGTCACTGACCGGGCGTGGGTCGAATTCGTGCTCTTGGCGATCGGTGTCGTGGTTTGTGCTCATAAGGGAATCCCGCCCCCCATTCTGGTGCAGTAATCAGTTATACTGTCGACGGTTGATAGTTTGGGATAACGAATTTTACGCTGCCCGTAAGCTTATGACTGCAGCAATGAGTATCCAGTACGATGTCGATCTCGATTTGCGCGGACTCAACTGCCCTTTGCCAATCCTACGGACGAAAAAGCAACTCGTCACCATGCTCAACGGGCAGGTGGTTCGCGTGCGGGCTACCGACCCGCACTCAGTGATCGATTTTACCGCTTTTTGCATTAAAACCGGGCACGAGCTCGTAGATCATTGGCGACACGAGGATGAGTTTTACTTCCTTGTGCGCAAGTGCGCTGCAAACTAGCTGCGAAGAAAGCCTCAGCGAGGCAATAATTCGGCCAGTTCATGTACTGGTCCATGACAGGTTTGCACGCTTGCTGGAGTGTGACGACGCAAATTCCTCCTGGGCTTCATTAAAATGCGTTTGCATTGCCCTGCCCTAATCAATGGCAGAAGTGTGTGCCAATAGGGACACAGTGTCTTACTCAAGTATAATGGGCGCCGTTCAGTGTCCCATGAGTCGCTTCAGCAGGGATTCGAACCCGAGCGCGAGGCGGCGGGTCATGCGTTCACGACGCCGAAAACGCAGACTGATGAGCTCCATTGTCTCCAGTCGGCTTAAGATAAAATCGTCGCTGGTGCCTAACTCGTCCACGAGCCCGAGTTCGCAGGCACGCTCACCAAGCCAATATTCACCGGTTGCGATCCGGTTGATCTCGACGTTAGGTCGATAGCGGGCAATGTGCTCCTTAAACGATTGATGGATCTCTGCCAACTCCTCTCGAAACTTTGCCCGCGCGGCATCCGTATTTTCCCCGAACAGGGTAAGCGTCCGCTTGAATTCACCGGCGGTATGCAGTTCGAAATCCACCTCATGCTTCTTTAGCACGCGGTGGAAATTGGGGACTTGGGCGATCACTCCAATGGAGCCGACGATCGCGAAGGGTGCGGCAACGAGGCAGTCGGCAACACTCGCCATCAAATAGCCCCCACTGGCTGCCACACGATCGATACTTATAGTGAGATGGATACCCCGTTTGCGTAGTCGGATAAGCTGCGAGGCGGCCAACCCATAATTGTGTACCAGCCCTCCCGCGCTCTCCAACCGCAGCAAAACTCTATCCTGCGGCCGAGCCGCGGTTAAGATGGCGCTGATCTCCTCACGCAAGCTCTCTGTTGCGCTCGCCCGGAGGTCGCCCTGGAAGTCCAGGATGAACAGCCGAGGGCGATCGCTGGTGTCTTTGCTGTTGGCCTGACGGGTAGCCGTGGCGCGTTTTTTCCGGTGCCATACAGGCCGCCGTGGGGTAAACACACCCTCGATACGCTCCACCCTATCCCGGTAGCGTTCATTGAGACGATTCAGCTCCAGGCGGTCTCGGGAACGGCCGCGACCGCGCATGGTCGTTGCCGCGGCGGTGCCGATTACGGCGAGCAGCGCAATCACCACGGTAGCTGTCTTTGCTAGAAAGAGGCCGTAGTCGTACAAAAAATCCATGGGCTTCGTTCCCGCTCCGCTAGGCGTTTACACTTGCCATGATGACAGGTATTAGACACATTTGTTCACCTCGATACGTCTTTTGACGGGACGTCGTTGGCGGGTTCGCTAGTATGAAGACGCAACCTTTCCACTACCGCGGCCGGGAGGTGATGACCTTACGGCAGCTCGATCGGCTCAATGGCGTGCCTAAAGGGACGAGTTTCCGGGTCTTCAAGCGCGTGCGGCCTTGCCTGGAAGAAGGGATGGATTTTTTCTGTCTGGCCGCGAATGAGCATTCGAAGCTGGCAGAGGCGCTGCACCAATCCGGCGCGCTTTATCTTGCAAGTGTCAACATGGTGTTGATTACACGGCGCGGATATGAGCGGATGCAGCGCAGTATATAACGCATGGTATGATAAATAGAGTAAACGATTCCACCGAAAAATAATCATGCTGTAGCTATGTGGTCGACCGTGACGATGGACGACTGTATGCTGCGGCGACAGGCTAAGCATAACTAAGGAGGCCGTTTTATGTCGCTACGAATCGGTGATACCGCTCCCAATTTTACCGCCGAGACCACTGAAGGCACCATTGACTTCCATCAATGGATTGGTGACCACTGGGCGGTGCTCTACTCGCATCCAGCGGACTTTACGCCGGTATGCACCACGGAGCTGGGACGCACGGCCAATCTCAAGCCAGAGTTCGATAAGCGCAACACCAAAGTAATCGCGGTAAGCGTGGATTCAGTAGCAGACCACCGCCGCTGGATTGACGACATCAATGACACTCAGCAGACCACGGTCAACTTCCCAATCATCGGCGATCAGGATCGCAAGGTCGCTGAACTCTACGAGATGATCCATCCCAAGGCCAGTGACACCGTACCGGTTCGATCAGTGTTCTTTATCGATCCAAACAAAAAAATCCGGGCGATGATTACCTACCCGCCGGCTACCGGGCGTAATTTCCAGGAGATTTTGCGGGTGATCGATGCCCTCCAGCTCACCGATAATCACAAAGTTGCCACCCCCGTGGATTGGAAGGACGGTGATGATTGCGTAATCCTTCCGAGCATCTCGGACGAGCAGGCTAAGGCACAGTTTCCCAAGGGCTGGAAGACACTACGTGCGTATCTGCGTTTGACGCCACAGCCCAACAAGTAATAGCGTTAGAGCCTTCTTCGGAAGACGCCGTGACCCAGTGCCGGCGTCTTCTTTTTGAACGTCGCGAATTCTTCCAAGGGTAATTGCGAGCAAGCGTGGCTGGCCTTTATCGCTGCCGCTTGATGCTAAAGCGCAATCCTTAGCCTGGTAGACTTCGCCGCGTGGCGAATAAATCAGATACCCCTGGGGTATGGCCAGACGTTTTAGTCCAGCCGCCTCAGTTGATCGGGCTGCTATCCGAGTATGTAATGCGCTGTGCCTGTCTTGCTGCTGCGTGATTGGTTTCAGCTCTCTAACTAACAATTGATCGTTGCTGTTATCGAGCCCGTAAAACCGAGCCATTTTATTTGCATATTTTAGCCAGGGACTCCGAAATGGCCAGGCATGGCGTTCCTATAGTGCGAGACAAGTCCTGTTGTACTGCATGAGCTGCCCATACTCACCAGCACCAGCAAACAAATATATTTTGAGGTAAACCGATGTCGCATTATCAAAAAATAGAGCAAGTTCCTGGTCAACAAATATGGGTCGAAACTTGGAGTTGGTGTGATTCTCGTTCACCGTGTGCGCCTCTTATCTATACGAGCCTAGGTGGTGAAGTCAATGTTTGGACGGTGAGGCCTAAAGAACGTAAACCAATGCCAATGGGGATAAAAGTTTTGTGCGCTGTTCCGGGAGTTTATTTTTTTTGGTTGGTTGCGAGTTGGATCAATAAAGCCATAATGGAAAAGAATCGTTACAAAGCTGAGATCGTAATCAGAGTTCGTAATTCTTATTGCGATGATTCTGGAAAAGAAATCGTTCCACGAACCAACATCCGCTCGTCAGCTAACCCCTATTCTCAAGAAGAGTGGGCTGTTGGCTTATTTTATCCTCGCAAGCCGCGCCTAGGGGATCAGGCGACACGTGTCGTATCAATTCAAACCGAGGCGGAGATCTTTATTGGCCCACACTCGTTTCATCATACTACTTGGCAGGGTGCATCCAGCGGCGCTCGTGAAGCTTCCAAGGTGTGAGGTTCCGTGTGATCTTTTGGACAGCGGATCTGGCGTTTGAGCGTGGCCCGTGATGCGATGAGACAACTCTACCGGCACCTTGGCGCCCGATGATGCCTCTCTCTTTACACCTCCTGGCTCGCGCCACGCCCTGAACGTAAAAGGTAGCTTCGAGTTCGAGCGGACAATTCCGTTCGACCCCCTCCCTGTCAGGATAGATGTCGTCTCACCGAGTTATCCTTCTAATAAAGATGGGGGGCGATAGGGGAAACGATGTCCAAGTATCCTGACGAGCGCAGGGCGGCGGCACTGGCCAAGCTGACGATGGTAGCCAACAACACCCGTGAATTTGAGCGTGTGGACGGCCTGAAGCTGGAGAATTGGGTGCAATAACCGCGATCGACGCTATTTTCGACAGCCCCGTAGCGTCCATCAGGATGATTTCGTGCTGCGTCTGACCGAATACTGCACGCAGTCCTGAATATAATGGCTGCTGCCCGCCGCTCCGATATAATGAATCTGCAGATATAGCAACCGGCGCGCGGCGTCGATGGAGTCGATCCATGGGTGCGGCCGTATTTCATGTCGAGGCAAGGGAGCGGCGCCGCTTCACCGTCGCGGAATACCATCGGATGGGCGCCGTCGGTATCCTCACCGATGATGAGCGGGTGGAGCTGGTGGCTGGGGAGTTGTTGACGATGGCGCCGATCGGCCCGCGCCATGCCGCCTGCGTGAACTTGCTCGTACAATTGTTGTCTCGCAGCGTCGGCGAGGGAGTCGTGGTTTCACCACAAAATGCACTGGTACTTTCGGACGACTCCGAACTCTACCCGGATATCGCTTTGCTGCGGGGACGCCCCGAGTGCTACGCGGACGCTCATCCGCGCCCGGATGATGTGCTCCTCGTCATCGAGGTTGCCGATACTTCGTTGCAGCGTGACCGTGAGGTGAAAGCGCCACTCTGTGCCGCCGCCGGCATCATAGAGCTTTGGATTGTGGATTTGACCACGGGCGGTGTGGAAGTCTTGCGAGAGCCGAGGAAGGACGGTTATAGCTTGACTCGGCGCTTGCGTCCCGGCGACACGTTAACGCCCCTCGCGTTTCCGGATACTCGATTTACCGTGTCGGACGTATTGCCGTCGGTCGAGTGATCAATGATCGAGCTGATGCAACTCCCTAAGCGGCTGAGTGCAGCACACGATTTCCGTATTCTGATCCCCAAATTCGGCGTTGCTCGGCTAGAATGGGTGAGATAAAGAACCGGCCCATTGCATCAGCCGGTATCATAGTCGCAAATGGCCAATGCGCTAGCCAGATAAAACAAGAACACAGGAGCACGCTATGGCCGCCGCTGGCGTTCGAGCGAATACCCGTACCGAGCTCGACGACGCATTATCCGCTTCCCGCGGGGTGTTCGGTTCGGTCGGGATATTCAGCTTTTTCATAAACGCGCTCATGCTGACCGTCCCGCTTTACATGCTGCAGGTATACGGCCGTGTACTAGCCTCGCGCAGCGAAGATACCTTGCTCATGCTCACCATTCTCGCCCTGGGCCTTCTATTGACGCTTGGTTTGGTGGATCTTGCGCGCTCGCGTATTCTCGTTAGGGTAGGTGCCCGCTTCGACAATCGATTGAGCGATTCGGTACTCTCGGCGATGCTCGTCAGTCGTTTGCGCAGCCAGCGGACACACGGCCAGCCGCTTCGCGATCTGGAGACGATCAGAACTTTCCTGACCGGTCCCGGCCTACTCGCCTTGTTCGACGCGCCTTGGACGCCGATTTTTATCCTGGTCATATTCGTGCTTCATCCCGTCCTTGGTTTCGTCGCCTTGGGTGGCGCGGTGATTCTCTTCGCATTGGCGATCGTGGGCGAGTTGATCACGCGCGGTCCGCTCAGGGAAGCATCAAAGGTCTCCGTCAATTCCCATGCGTTTGCCGAATCCAGCCTGCGCAACGCCGAGGCGATCCAGGCTATGGGCATGATGACGGGCCTGTTGCGGCGGTGGTTGCGGCGCCAGGAAACGGCGATCGCGCTGCAAGCGCTGGCCAGCGACCGGGCCGGTGGGGTGAGCGCGAGCGCGAAGATCGTGCGCCAACTGCTACAGATCGGGATGCTCGGTGTGGGGGCGTATCTTGCGATTCGGCAGGTGATTACCCCCGGTGTCATGGTCGTGGCGTCGATCATTATGGCGAGGGCGTTGGCGCCGGTGGAAGTGGCGATCAATTCGTGGCGCAGTTTCTTGAGTGCAAGGTCCGCTTACGCAAGATTGCAGGATCTCATGGCGCAATGGCGGCCCGCACAGGAGCCGATGAAGCTGCCGAAACCGAGCGGAGTACTCGCCGTAGAGGGGGTGGTCGCCGCCCCTCCCGGGGCCACCAAAGCCATCCTCAAAGGAGTGTCTTTCGCTTTATCAAAAGGTGAGATGCTTGGTCTGATCGGCCCCAATGCGGCCGGCAAGTCCACCTTGGCGCGCCTGCTGGTCGGCGTGTGGGAACCGGCGGCGGGGCATATACGGCTCGATGGGGCCGACGTATGCCGCTGGAACCGTGAACAGCTCGGACCGCACGTGGGGTATCTGCCGCAAGACGTCGAGCTATTCGATGGCACCGTGGCCGAGAACATTGCGCGCTTCCATGAGCAGCCGGCGGGTGACAAAGTTGTTGCGGCGGCTAAACGGGCCGACGTACATGAGATGATCCTCGAACTCCCCGAGGGTTATGATACGCCGATCGGGGAAGGGGGCAGCGTTCTCTCGGCCGGTCAACGGCAACGCATAGCACTGGCGCGGGCGCTCTATGGCGACCCGGTACTCATTGTTTTGGATGAACCCAATTCGAACCTCGACGCTGAGGGTGAAGAAGCGCTGCGCACGGCGCTGACGAACCTGCGCGCCGCCGGCAAAACCGTAGTCGTGATTGCGCATCGCCCGGCGATCATCAACGCGGTCGACAAGCTTTTGGTTCTGCGCGACGGCCGAGTCAATATGTTTGGCCCGCCGGCGGAGGTATTGCCGAGTGTCACGCACGCGGTCGTCAATACCGGTGAGCAAAGTGCACGGCGCGGCACGCTGGATAACCAAACCACGAGATAAGCCATGGCTTCGTCCACGCAATCCCGCCCCAAGGAACCGTATCCTCGGAAACCGCCCCTGAATCTGGGTTCATCCATAGCGCTCGGAGTGGTGGCTATCCTGGTCGCATTCGGCGGCTTTGGAACCTGGGCCGCTATCGCACCGCTTGCCAGCGCCGCCATTGCTCCGGGCGTGGTCACGGTCGACAGCAATCATAAAAAAGTTCAGCACCTCGAAGGCGGCATCATCAAAACGCTACTGGTTCGCGACGGCGACAAGGTTAAAGCGGGTGATGTGCTGGTACAGCTTGATGAAACCCAACCGCAAGCCTCCCTTGCGATCCTGCAGACCAAGTCTGACGCTGCCCGTGCCCTAGAAGCGCGCCTGCTGGCCGAACGCGATGACGCGGCCGAGATCGAATTTGCCGATGATTTGTTAAAAAGGCGTGTCGACCCGAACGTCGCGGAGCTGCTCTCTGGGCAGGAAACCCTGTTCGAGGCGCGGCGAAATGCATTGAAGGGTGAAACCATCATCCTCGAGAGCCGCATCGAGCAGCTCAAAAACGACATTGCTGGGGTGCGAGCGCAGCAAAAAGCGAAGGAACACCAGATCGAGCTCGTCGAGGACGAGGCCCGGAGCCTGCAGAAACTGTTGCAGAAAGGCTATGTGGGTAAGCCTCGTTATCTTGCGCTCGAGCGCGAAGTCGCACGTCTGGAAGGCGAGCGTGGGGAGCACATATCAGAGATCGCCCAGGCCAATACCAAAATCGGGGAGACGAAGCTGCAGATCATCCAGCTATGGCGTGAGTTTCAGGAAAAGGTGGCCGATGAGTTGCGCTCGATCCAGGCCGATATCTTGGATCTCAAAGAGCGTATCCGCGCCGCGCAGCATGTGCTTGAGCACATCGAAATCCGCGCGCCGGTCAGTGGATCGGTCGTCGGCATGGCGGTGCATACGGTCGGCGGTGTCATAAAAGCCGGGGAAACGGTTCTGGATATCGTCCCCGTCGATGACCGGTTGATCATCGAAGCAAGGGTGCAACCGCAAGACATCGACAATGTGCATATTGGACAAGAGGCCAACATTCGATTCACCGCTTTTAAACGGCGTAATACGCCGTCATTGGTCGGTCACGTAAGCTACATATCCGCTGATCGGATCGTCGATTCGCGCACCGGCGAAGCCTACTACAAGGCACGTCTCGCCGTATCCGACAATGAGGTGGCGCGGCTCGGTGACAAGCACCTACAGCCCGGTATGCCGGCCGAAGTGATGATCAAAACGGGGGAGGGTACGGCAATCGAATATTTGGCACGGCCATTTCTGGACAGCCTGGAACGGGCGTGGCGAGAGGAGTAAGGCGTATGCCTTCCGGTTGGCCAACTTCCCAAGAGCGGGTGGGCGTCCTTGCCGCCTAAGTAGTGGCAGTCCTTCCTGGCCACAAGATGATTGTGAGCGGTTTTGTATTTATAGGTCCGCGCGGTTGTTGTTATCGCCGCGCGTCCATACCTGCTGCGCTTGGCGTGAAGCTCAGCACGCGCGGTCGGATACACCGCCGTGCCGCCGGCTGCGTTGGGCGCCTACGAGCAACAGCAGACCCAGCACGAACATACCGAATAGCGAGGGTTCCGGGACCGCTGTCGGTGGCCTTCCGGCCGTGAACAACGCAAAGGCCAAATCCCCCGGCGGGCCGCTCGTCCAAGGATCTCCATCGAAGCGGAAGGCATTGTCGCCGGTTTGTTGGTCGCTCAACAACCAAAACCATTCGGCATCTGTTGCGTCGAAGAAGTTAACGATCGAGAGATGGAAAGGCGTGCCTCCCGTCAGAACAACCGGACTCGGCAGGGTTGCATCGAACTGAAACACGGTGCCGCCCGCGATGTCTTGTAAAGCGGTGGCGGTGCGGCTGACGTTGAGCGTCGGCTGCATGAACTCCGTGGATGGATTCGCGTCCGGAATACCCCCCGCGTCGTTGAAAAAGCGCACGTGAAATAGATCGTCCACCCCCGGGTCACCGGGATCGCCCGGATTGATGAGATACGATCCCCACCAGCGCACTTGGGTCACGGCCGCGTCTGAAGACAGCAGGAAATCATCGGCGGACTGATCGTCCTTGAAACTTGAAAAGGCATCGTTGCCGTCCGCCGGAGGCTGCTCGAAAACCTGAGCCGCCCATGCTGCCGGCCCCGTCAGTGCCAATAGCAGTATCCCGCCGAAGGCAAGCGATAACAGCCCACGCCCATCGGCCCAGGCACTCCAATCACAAAATCGACCTTGTCCCATCATTCGAGCCTCCTCGATGTACTGTTCTTTGTTTTGTTGCATGCTTGCCGGAGTGTCCGGAGAATTAAAGAATTATCTGATCACCTAATCCGTTCGCCCTGAGCCCTTCGACCGGCTCGGGAGAGCCTTGTCGAAGGGCCTCTGCATAGGCGGAGTTTTCAGATTCTTTAAACAACCCCCGCTCCGGGATCCGAACCGACGCCGACGATCGGTAACGCTTCGAACTCGACGAAATCCACGGCGTAATCGCTGCCGTGCTGTTTGCCGCCATCAGCAAATGATTCCGAGCCAAATCCGTCGCCGGTACCGTTGCCGTAGGCTCCGAAGACGAACGCGTTGCCGTCGAAGGCGCCCGCGGAAAAAACGGCTTGGGTGAACCCCTGCGGGGCGGACACGGCGGCCTCCTGCGTGCCGGCCGCATTGTCGGCGAAAAAGAACTCCTCCGCGACCAGTTCACCGGCGTCGTTCAGCAGCTGTACGCGACCGGCTTCGGTGAAACCCGTGCCCTCGTCGTCCGTAAAGAGGCGGGACACCCCGAACCGGAACTCGGTTGCTTCCTGATTCAGCTCGAAGCGCAGCCCCTCCGTGCCGTCGATCTCTTGCCGAATGGCACTGGTCTGAAGCGTCTGACCGCTCACACCGAGATCGCCGGCCGCGATATCCCCTCCGGCAAGCGAGCCGCTGCCCGAGCTCTGGAAAAGAACATCCGTATAGGATTCATTACCGTCGGTCAGGTCCGCCTTGTGCGTGATGTCCACGCGGTCATCGGGATCGGTCCAGGCTTTCTCCCATGCGTCTCTGGTCGCCCGGGAAACCCGTACCGGCGCATCACCGAGGCGGATGGAGAATCCTTCGTTTTCAGGGTCGTCGTTGCGGATGATCCCTGCAGCACTGGCGTTGTCGGCATCGAGGGTGGCATCGGTGGGATCGGACAGGGTGACCGTGAATTCCTCGTCGTTCTCGAAGACCGTATCGCCGGCGACATTGACGGTGATGATTTGTTCGCTCTCGCCGGCGGCGAAGTTCACCCCCCCGCTGGGCAGCGTAGCCCCGGCGAAGTCGTCGGCTTGTGCCGGGTCGGCGCCGCTGCCGGTTACTGCGAACGCCACGGTGCTGGCGGCACTGAGATCGCCGCTGCGGGTTACCCGGAAGGTGAATGCCGTGGTGTCGGTATCACCTTCGGTCTGATCGGCATTGACCGCTTCGAGGGCGACCACCGTCGGTGGTTGAGGGTCCTCGTTGCGGATGAGCCCGGCAGCATTGGCGTTGTCCGCATCTATGGTGGCATCGGTGGGATCGGACAGAGTTACGGTGAAGCCCTCGTCGTTTTCGGGCACGGTGTCGCCGGCCACATTGACGATAATAATTTGCTCGCTTTCCCCTGCAGCGAAGTTCACCACGCCGCTGGGCAGTGTCGCACCAGCGAAGTCGTCGGCCTGGGCCGGGTCTGCGCCGCTGCCGGTCACTGCGAACGCCACCGTGCTGGCGGCACTGAGATCACCGCTGCGCGTCACCCGGAAAGTGAACGCGGTGGTATCGGCATCGCCCTCGGGCTGATCGGCATTGACTGCCTCAAGGGCGACTACCGTTTCGCCATCGTCGTCGCGAATGAGGCCTGCGGCACTCGCGTTGTCGGCATCGATGGTGGCATCAGTCGGGTCGGATAGGCTTACAGTGAAGCCCTCGTCGTTCTCGAAGACCGTATCGCCGGCGACATTGACGGTTACGATCTGCTCGCTTTCCCCTGCAGCGAAGTTCACCACGCCGCTGGGCAGTGTCGCACCAGCGAAGTCGTCGGCCTGGGCCGGGTCTGCGCCGCTGCCGGTCACTGCGAACGCCACCGTGCTGGCGGCACTGAGATCACCGCTGCGGGTTACTCGGAAAGTGAATGCCGTGGTGTCGGCATCGCCTTCGGGCTGATCGGCATTGACCGCTTCGAGCGCGACCACCGGCAGCCCGCCGTCGTCGTCGCGAATGATGCCTGCGGCACTCGCGTTGTCGGCATCGATGGTGGCATCAGTCGGGTCGGATAGGCTTACAGTGAAGCCCTCGTCGTTCTCGACCACCGTATCGCCGGCGACATCGACGGTTACGATCTGCTCGCTCTCGCCGGCGGCGAAGTTCACGACGCCGCTGGGTAGCGTGGCCCCGGCGAAGTCATCCGCCTGGGCCGGGTCTGCGCCGCTGCCGGTCACTGCGAACGCCACCGTGCTGGCGGCACTGAGATCACCGCTGCGGGTTAGTTGGAAGGTGAAAGCGGTTGTGTCGGTATCGCCCTCGGGCTGATCGGCATTGACCGCTTCGAGCGCGACCACCGGCAGTCCGCCGTCGTCGTCGCGAATGATGCCTGCGGCACTCGCGTTGTCGGCGTCGATGGTGGCATCAGTCGGGTCGGATAGGCTTACAGTGAAGCCCTCGTCATTCTCGACCACCGTATCGCCGGCGACATCGACGGTGATGATTTGCTCGCTCTCGCCGGCGGCGAAGTTCACCACGCCGCTGGGTAGCGTGGCCCCGGCGAAGTCGTCGGCTTGTGCCGGGTCGGCGCCGCTGCCGGTTACTGCGAACGCCACCGTGCTCGCCGCACTGAGATCGCCGCTGCGGGTCACTCGGAAAGTGAACGCGGTTGTGTCAGCATCGCCCTCGGGTTGATCGGCATCGACTGCTTCGATAGCGACCACTGGAGGTTGCTCGCCGTCGTCGTTGCGAATAACTCCATTCGCCGTGTTGTTGTTCGCATCGATAACAGTGTCGTCACTGGGATCGGACAAGCTGACGGTGAAACCTTCGTCGTTCTCGACCACCGTATCGCCGGCGACATTGACGGTGATGATTTGTTCGCTCTCGCCGGCGGCGAAGTTCACCACGCCGCTGGGCAGGGTGGCCCCGGCGAAGTCATCGGCCTGGGCGGGGTCTGCACTGGTACCGGTCACTGCGAACGCCACCGTGCTCGCCGCACTCAAATCCCCGCTGCGCGTTACTTGGAAGGTGAACGGCGTTGTTCCGGTATTCCCTTCGGGCTGATCGGCATTGACCGCTTCGAGGGCGAGCACCGGCTTCTCCGGAGTCGGCCCAACGTCGCCATCAATGATGGTGACCGTCCCCGTCGCGCCATCCGAGCCGTTGGCGATTTCCGCGGTGGGGGTGACCGTCAAGGTGAAGTTCTCATTTGGCTCTTCGACGCTGTCTCCGAGGATCGGTACGAAGGCGGCTTTCATGGTCTCGCCGGGTGCGAAGGTCACGCTGCCGCTGGTCTGGGTGTAGTCCTGACCGGCGGTGGCCTCGCCGTCGGCGGTTGTGAAGTTGAGCGTCAATTCCTGATCGGCCGGACGGGACAGCACAATGGGGACCGCCACCTCACGGGTGACGCCGTCGGCGCCCTCGACGATCTGAGCATTTTCCACGAACAGACCGAGCTTGTTGTTGGTACCGTCGTCATCCAGGATGATGCCGGTGGCTTGCAATGTTTTCACGCCATCTGGAAACACCGCGTTGGTGGGGTTAAAGAGTTCGACGACCACGCTCTCGTCGGCCTCGGTCAAGTTGTCCGCAAGCGACCTAATGCCGAACGTGGTGCTGGTCTCACCCGCATTGATGCGCACAGTGCTGAACGCTTCGTTAAAGTCCACGCGATCACCGAGTGCCGTGCCAGCCCCCTCCAAGGTTCGGAGTTCAACGGTTACCGCCTGGGTCGCCGGTTCGGAGAGTGTGACCTCGAACTGAATCGTCCCGTTCTCTATGGCCTGACCGCCTTGGATGCTGATCTCGGGCAGCGCGGCGGAGGTGTCATCGTCGAGGATCACGGCCTTGCCGACCGCGCCTTCGACGCCGTTGGCGATCGCCGCGGTGGGGGTGAACACCAGGTTGAAGAACTCGTTGGCCTCGGCCACGGTATCGCCGATGAGCGGCACGGCCACCGCCTTCATGGTCTCGCCCGGGGCGAAGGTCAGCGAGTCGGCGAGCGCCTGGTAGTCGGTGCCGGCCTGGGCCGAGCCGTCGGCGGTGGTGTAATCGAGTGTGATCGCGGTGTCCGAGGGGCGCGAGAGGGTGACCTCGAAGACCGCCTGCTGGCTGCCGTCGTCGCCCTCGACCAGCTGCACTGGGCTGACGAACAGCGCTCGCTTGGCTCCGGTGCCGTCGTCATCGAGGATCACCCCGGTCGCGCGCAGCGCGCCTGCGTCATCCGGGAATACCGCGTTGGTGGGGTTAAAGAGTTCGACGACCACGCTCTCGTCGGCCTCGGTCAGGTTGTCCGCAAGCGACCTAATGCCGAACGTGGTGCTGGTCTCACCCGCATTGATGCGCACAGTGCTGAACGCTTCGTTAAAGTCCACGCGATCACCGAGTGCCGTGCCAGCCCCCTCCAAGGTTCGGAGTTCAACGGTTACCGCCTGGGTCGCCGGTTCGGAGAGTGTGACCTCGAACTGAATCGTCCCGTTCTCTATGGCCTGACCGCCTTGGATGCTGATCTCGGGCAGCGCGGCGGAGGTGTCATCGTCGAGGATCACGGCCTTGCCGACCGCGCCTTCGACGCCGTTGGCGATCGCCGCGGTGGGGGTGAACACCAGGTTGAAGAACTCGTTGGCCTCGGCCACGGTATCGCCGATGAGCGGCACGGCCACCGCCTTCATGGTCTCGCCCGGGGCGAAGGTCAGCGAGTCGGCGAGCGCCTGGTAGTCGGTGCCGGCCTGGGCCGAGCCGTCGGCGGTGGTGTAATCGAGTGTGATCGCGGTGTCCGAGGGGCGCGAGAGGGTGACCTCGAAGACCGCCTGCTGGCTGCCGTCGTCGCCCTCGACCAGCTGCACTGGGCTGACGAACAGCGCTCGCTTGGCTCCGGTGCCGTCGTCATCGAGGATCACCCCGGTCGCGCGCAGCGCGCCTGCGTCATCCGGGAATACCGCGTTGGTGGGGTTAAAGAGTTCGACGACCACGCTCTCGTCGGCCTCGGTCAGGTTGTCCGCAAGCGACCTAATGCCGAACGTGGTGCTGGTCTCACCCGCATTGATGCGCACAGTGCTGAACGCTTCGTTAAAGTCCACGCGATCACCGAGTGCCGTGCCAGCCCCCTCCAAGGTTCGGAGTTCAACGGTTACCGCCTGGGTCGCCGGTTCGGAGAGTGTGACCTCGAACTGAATCGTCCCGTTCTCTATGGCCTGACCGCCTTGGATGCTGATCTCGGGCAGCGCGGCGGAGGTGTCATCGTCGAGGATCACGGCCTTGCCGACCGCGCCTTCGACGCCGTTGGCGATCGCCGCGGTGGGGGTGAACACCAGGTTGAAGAACTCGTTGGCCTCGGCCACGGTATCGCCGATGAGCGGCACGGCCACCGCCTTCATGGTCTCGCCCGGGGCGAAGGTCAGCGAGTCGGCGAGCGCCTGGTAGTCGGTGCCGGCCTGGGCCGAGCCGTCGGCGGTGGTGTAATCGAGCGTGATCGCGGTGTCCGAGGGGCGCGAGAGGGTGACCTCGAAGACCGCCTGCTGGCTGCCGTCGTCGCCCTCGACCAGCTGCACTGGGCTGACGAACAGCGCTCGCTTGGCTCCGGTGCCGTCGTCATCGAGGATCACCCCGGTCGCGCGCAGCGCGCCTGCGTCATCCGGGAATACCGCGTTGGTGGGGTTAAAGAGTTCGACGACCACGCTCTCGTCGGCCTCGGTCAGGTTGTCCGCAAGCGACCTAATGCCGAACGTGGTGCTGGTCTCACCCGCATTGATGCGCACAGTGCTGAACGCTTCGTTAAAGTCCACGCGATCACCGAGTGCCGTGCCAGCCCCCTCCAAGGTTCGGAGTTCAACGGTTACCGCCTGGGTCGCCGGTTCGGAGAGTGTGACCTCGAACTGAATCGTCCCGTTCTCTATGGCCTGACCGCTGGAGATCGTGATGATTGGATCCGCCATCTAAATTTTCTCCCTGTTGATTTGTTATTAAGCTTTAGTATTCAGAGATCTGGATTTGGAGCGGTGCATGCCACGGCTTTCAACCCTCACCCTGCGGATGCTTCGTTCCATCGCGAGTGAATGGTTGGCCTTTATTCTGTGACATGCCGGGCGATGTATTAGCGAGTTAGTTGTTACTTAACCGATCGCCCATGACGCAATGTGTAGCATCAAGAGAGCAGAACAGCCAGCTGATTTTGCAAAAAATTTGTATAAGCGGATTTTGTAGCGGAGGGGGCTTAGAAGGCAATATTTAGGCCGCTATTATCTTTATCATAGCTAAACAATACGTTGGATTTATAAATGCTCAGCTTGATCAGTCCAGGAAACAAAAAGTGTAAAAAATAACGACGTGAAGCAGTTCATTGATTGACTATTTTTTCGTCTGCCGGTCTGCGTCTTTTCCCTTGGGATGACGTGACCGAGGCCGAAATAGGAGTCATTCATTCGTGGCGGCGGGGGAAGTGGTTACTCGCCCGCGAACGTCTCCCGCGGTAGCGCGGCGAGCGTCCGGCGCTCGTCGTATTCGAGGCTCATCCGCTGTTCTCCTTATTGACGGGTGAAATACGCAACATAAATGTTATGCATAAAACACTTTTGTATAATGACCCATGAACAGCAAGCAATTCCAGAAGTGGCTTGCCAAGCAAGGTTGCACGTTCGAGACGAAGGGCCGCTCCGGTTATCTGCTGATACGGCGCGGCCATCGCAAAGCGGACCTGCCCATGCACGGCGGTGGTAAAGAGCTGGGTAAGGGCTTGATGGAGAAGATCAAGAAAGATTTAGGACTGAAATAAGGTGATGGGATGTTGAGTTACCCTGTAATCCTGACCCCTGATACCAACGGCACGCTGCTCGTGACGTGCCCGGACCTCCCCGAGGTGACGACCTTCGGCGAGGATGAAGCTGAGGCGCTTGCCCGCGCGGTGGACGCGCTCGAGACGATGATCGCCGCACGGATAGACGACCGCGAGGACGTGCCGTTGCCCTCCGAGCCGGGCGAAGGGCAGCGCGCGGTCCGCCTGTCGGCGCTCACTGCGGCCAAAGTGCTGCTCTACGCCGAGATGCGTGCGCAGGGGGTGCGCAAGGCGGAGTTGGCCCGACGGCTGCACTGGCACATGCCGCAGGTCGACCGACTGATCGACCTCAATCATGCCTCGCGGCTCGATCAGATCGAGGCCGCGCTCGCCGCACTCGGCAAGCGTCTCGATGTGACGGTCAAGGCTGCTTAGCGTGCCCGCCATGCGCCACCCTCCCGCCTCGGTGGCGAGCGCAGCATAGGTGGGGCTTATCACCAACTGCGCCCGCTGCTCGGTGCTCAACAGCGGCTTCTTGCCCACCTCCAAATCTTCTCTTCGGCAACGAAAGTATCACTTACTTTCGTGTTCGGAGAAATCGGCGCTATACCATTCCTTAGCAGCTTATCGTCACAGTCTTTCCAGGCTGAGGATTATTTAAAGCTTCGAGGATTTTCGGGACGAGTTGCAATAGATCTTGGAGTCGATTGGAATGCCCGTGCAGGACGAGGACCGCAATCGCGAATTTCGGCAGGTTTTGCTGGAAAGCGAGGTTTCGATCGACCGTGATGAAAACGTCAAAATCTCTTTCTGCCTTATAAAGGAGGTCCCCATTTCTCAGTCCGGCCCATCCCATCTCAGGTGCTGTGGAGACCTCGTGTCCAGTAATTTCCTTCGCAAGTCGCCTATCTATACACTCGTCGAGGAGAACTCTACGCGTTGGCAAGAAACCGCTCCTTGGTTTCCTCAAAAAAATCAATCACCTGTTGTCTGTCGACGGTTGGGAAGCCTTCTAGAAACTCCTCAATGGTACTACCCGCCTCAAGGTAGTCAATGAGCGTTTGCATCGGGACGCGGGTCCCTTTAAATACCGGCGTGCCGCCCATGATCTGGGGATCTGAGATAATTACGTTTGATTTCATAGACGAAGCAGTAACTCACGAAGAGGATAAAATCAAGCCGCAGGAAATGGGATGTCGAGCACTCGCAGACTGTAGTTTCCATTCAGCAGCACCCCTTGCTCTGTGCATAGCTGGGCCTGTGTCTTTTGTCCGAGTCCACGAGGCACACTTGAGTATGCGCGGGCCGGCCTAGCCGGTGATCCGTTGTTGACTCTAGCGGATGTGAAAGCACGCCAGCCCCACGAGCGTACTATCGTCGAAGCAACTATGCTTCATAAGAATCCCATCAGCACCTTGGGGAGCTCAGCAATGTCCGTCGAAAAGTTAAAACCGCTTTCCAAGCAGATTGAAAAACTGGCCAGTAGACTCGATCGGCTCGAGGCGCAGCTGAGAACCGGCCAACGCCGGCCGGAAAGCACGCAAGAGAACGCGTCTGAGCGGTTCTGTAGCCTGCCGGAAGTTCCCGAACGAACTTTCGAACGCGACGTCTCCCTGCATCGCGCTCGCTTAATTCGCTATCTCGATAAGAAGTGGGTCAATGGCACTAAGCTGCGGTATTACTTTTTCAAAAGCGGCCCTTTCTCGGGCGAAGACACGCAGAAAGCGCTCGTCCGGGAAGGATTCGATGTCTGGAAAGCGGTTGGAATCGGTATTGGTTTCGAAGAGGTTGCGGACATCGGCGAATCCGAAGTCCGGATCGGCTTTCTCTCCGGTGATGGCGCCTGGTCGTATGTAGGGCGAGACGTGATCGATATTCCTGGCCAGTCGGAGCGCACCATGAATTTCGGATGGGATCTCACACAAGACCCGCGTGGAGTGGATACGCCGGTTCATGAGATTGGGCATACCCTTGGCTTTCCGCACGAGCACCAGAACCCATTTGCCGGGATCATCTGGGATGAGGAGGCGGTGTACAACTACTTCGGCGGTCCGCCGAACAACTGGTCTCGTGAGACCACGCACCACAATGTGTTGAAAAAGCTTCTACCCGGCGCTGTCGAAGGGTCGGAGTGGGATCCTGATTCCATCATGCACTATAAGTTTCAAGCAGGCTTGATTGAGAAACCGGAGGAGTATCAGGAGGGGCTGACGCCGCAACCGGGGCTGTCGGACTCCGACATCGAAGAAGTGCGTCGTTTGTATCCTCCCCAGGATGATTCGAGCAACCCCACGCTTGAGCCGTTCAAGTCAGAAGTGCTGTCGCTCGCCCCCGGCGAGCAGAAGAACTTTGCGGTCGTGCCTGGGGTGACGCGTGAATACACAATTCAAACTTTCGGTGCATCCGACACGGTCATGGTGCTGTTCGAGGATCAAGGCGGTAACCTGAAATTCGTCGACGGCGATGATGACAGCGGTAGCCACTTGAACGCCCGAATTCGCGCTCGGCTTTACCAGGGTAGGCGCTATATTCTCCGGATACGCCTATATTTCAATTTTTCCGCAGGTGATATGGCCATCATGATGTGGTAGAGGCTCTACCGTTGGAGGGCGCTGGATTCCAGTTCCCGGCTATTTTGTTCGAGCGGCCTGGCGCTTTTCGACTACAGCGGTCGGGGCTGCGAGTGATGCGCCGCTGCGCCTTCGAGCCGCCAGAGAATGGGGAGGCTTCAAGCCGCTGGATGCGCGCCTTTTGGGCGGTCAAAGTCGCGGATAAGACTTGAATGTGTAGTGTACGGTTAGACGGATACCTCATTATTCGGGTTTGAACGGCGGTTTGGATGCGTTCGAAATGCAAGAGTTGATCGGAGCCATGGGGGATAGACGATGGCCGGGTGGGAGCGCAACAACGCAATTGCGCTGATCGTATTCGGAGCGATCCTGGCTGTCGGCATGGTGGGCTCGGCGTGGGTCGTGATGAGAGGCGTCGAGTACGTGAAGTTGTTCGATACGTCGATGATCAGCGTCACCGGCTCCAGCCACGAGGTGGTCGATTCGGATACGGTTAAGTGGGTGGGGCGCTTTACCCGAACGGTAGACAGCACGGACGTGGCAGCGTTGGAGACGGGCTACGCTCGGCTTCAGAAGGATTTGGCCGAGATCGTCGCGCTGCTGGGCGCGCAGGGTTTTCAGCGCGACAAACTGGTAATCTCGCCGGTGCAACAGAATCCGCGCTATCAGCGCTGCGGCTACCAGAGCCCGCCTGGCTGCGTGGACAAGGTGATGGGTTACGATCTGGGGCAGACGGTGACCATCGATTCCGAGCAAGTGCAGCGAGTGACGGCGCTGGCGCAGGACATGACGCCGTTTTTGAAGCAGGGGATCAGCCTCGCCACGCAGACTCTGGCCTACTACTACAGCAAGCTGCCGCAGATGCGCCGTGAGCTCCTCGCCAAGGCCATCCACGATGCCCAGCAGCGTGCCGAGAGCATCGCCGGGACCACCGGCGCGCAGGTGGGGCCGCTGCGCTCGGTGGATAGCGGCGTATTCCAGGTGACCGCGCTGCACTCCACCAATGTCTCCAGTGTCGGTGTCTACAATACCGCAACGATCACCAAGCGGATTACCGGTGTGGTGCACGCGAGTTTCGTGCTCGAGCGGTAAGCCGTCTGGTCTCACGTTATAAGCGCTAAATAGAGCAACGCACTACACTGATTCCGATAAAGCTCGGCAACTGCGAGATAGAGTAAATGGTGGAGCAAGATGGCAAGCGATCTGCAGCGACCCTTCTGCGCCGCGGCGGATCGTAACAAGGCCCCGATACTCGATGTGCTCAGACATGTTTTCACCGAGGCGGGATGCATTTTGGAGATCGGCA
Source organism: Nitrococcus mobilis Nb-231 (assembly GCF_000153205.1). Taxonomy (GTDB): domain Bacteria; phylum Pseudomonadota; class Gammaproteobacteria; order Nitrococcales; family Nitrococcaceae; genus Nitrococcus; species Nitrococcus mobilis. The sequence goes on along the minus strand of NZ_CH672427.1, from coordinate 1,246,030 downwards.
GCGGCACCGGGCAGCACGCCGTCTATTTCGCGACCAATTTGCCGCATGTAACTTGGCAGGCAACTGAGCTGCCAGCGGAGCTTGGCGGGATTGAAGCATAACGGCGGGAGGCGGCGTTGGCCAACCTCCCGCCCCCATTAGCCCTGGATGTGCGCCGTGATCCCTGGCCTGTGACCCGCGTCGCCGGCGCCTTTTCGGCCAACACGGCGCACATCCTCTCCTGGTCGAGCGTTGAGTGCATGTTCGCTGGGCTCGCGCGGGTTGTGGGGCCAGGGGGCCTGTTCTGCCTCTACGGTCCTTTCAATGAGGGCGGTGAGTACACCAGCGCGGGCAATGCGCAGCTCGACGTTTGGTTGCGCGCGCGTAACGAGCGAGACGCGCGTGACAATGGTTCCCGGAGTATCACACCCGTAGGGTGCTTACTTAGCGAGAACGGATTCGGCAGTTATCCGCGTTGCCGGGTGCCCGTCGTCATTCCAGCAGGGGGCGCAGGCGCTTGTCGATGGTTTCGCGGGCGCGGTAAATACGTGAGCGCACTGTCCCGATCGGGCAATCCATCACCTGTGCCACCTCCTCATAGGTCAAGCCATTGAGCACCCGCAAGATAAGCGCGGTGCGCAGGTCCTCCGGTAGTTCCTCGAGGGCCAGTGACACGGTGTGCTCGATCTCGTCGCGCAGGGCAAGCGCCTCGGGCGAATCGTGATCCTTCAGCCGGAAATCAATCCCGTAGCGCTCGGCCTCTTGGGCATCGATGTCCTGGTCGGGCAGCCGCCTGCCGAGCGCGACCAGGTGATTTTTCGCCGTATTGAGCCCGATGCGGTAGAGCCAGGTGTAAAAACCGCTGTCGCCGCGGAACTTGGGCAATGCGCGGTACGCCTTGAGGAATGTTTCCTGCGCCACATCCAGCGCTTCGGTCTGATCGTGGATGTAGCGGGAGATCAGCTTGAAAAGCTTGTGTTGATACTTTTGGACTAGCGCATTGAAGGCCTGTTTGTCGCCGGCTTGCACACGCGCGACCAGCATTTGATCGAGCTGGGAATTGGAAAGCGTTTGGGCAAGCGGTGCGCCGCCCGCAGAGTCGGGTTGATCCCCGCGCGCCTTTAAGTGGGGCACTTGCTTCGAAGTGGCGGCGACCAGGTTTTCGTAGCCGAGACACGTTTCGGTTTGCACTGCCATCGCATATCCCTCCCTGTTTTGGTGTTGCTAGACAGGAACGCGGGCCTGTTTTTTGGTCACATTGCCTCATCACCGTCTGCCAAGGGCAGGACTGGCGGTGGAAGCGGCCGCGAGTCAGTTCTCGGTACCTGTTCTAGCCGGATTTTTGCTTTGGCCGTGGGTTTAAGTATGAATAACCTCTTGTGAATAACGACGCGGGTAAACCCTCGTTAACCGGCGGTAGAGCCCCCGAATCGAGCCAGCGCGATCATTCTCTGTGATCCATATCACGCTGCCGGTTCATCTATCGGCCGCTCCGGCGGAATGATCCCCATGCGCATCGCATAACGCACCAAGCTTGGAACATCGTGAATGTCGAGCCGATGCATCAGCTCGGAGCGATGTGCTTCTACGGTTTTGATGCTCAGATGCAGCAGATCAGCGATGTCACTATTGGTATTGCCCTCGACGATGAGTTGCAGTATTTGCCGTTGCCGCGGGGTCAAAACCTCGAGCTCTCCGCCTTCTTGCTTGCTGGTCTGGCCGAGGTAGTCGAGGCACTCGTCGAGGACATCGGTGACAACGGCGGGGGAGAGATAAATCTTGCCTTTGCGCACCGATTCGATGGCCAATTCGAGCTCCGTGTTCGTTGCCTCTTTGAGCAGATAACCGCGGGCACCGGCTTTGAGAGCACGTTGCACATAGTCGGAATTGGCATACATGGACAGGATGAGGACCTGGGCGTCTGAGGATTTGAGCAGCTGCGCCGTGGCCTCCACGCCATTCAAGACGGTCATCGAGATGTCCATCAGCACGAGATCGGGGTTCAGGGAGCGAGCCAGCCGGCATGCTTCGAGGCCGTTGGCCGCTTCGCCGACGATCTCGACGGCGGGTATTTGCTCCAATAATTTGCGGAGGCCCGCGCGTACGAGGGCGTGATCGTCGGCCAGAAGGATGCGCAGCGGTTTCTTTATGTTATATGTCTTTTGCCGTGTTTGTTTAGTGCGGGTAGGTGGATTTGGCATTTCCTTTCTCCGTTGCTTTTGCTGGAGTGTAGTTTCGTGTGCCTGCGGCCGGAAGCGGAGAGCGTATGCGTTTTGGGATAGGGTCAACGTGCCCTCTTGGCATCGCCCAAGCCTCCGGGGTGACGGCGCCGCATCGTACGCGAAAGCGCGGCGTTCGCTCTTTGAATCGATCGCACAGCCGCCCCTCTAGGGCAGTTGATTGTCCCCAGCTTTTTTACTGATTCAGAGAAGAGCCTGAATCGACCCGGGTAAAAACGCCCGGTTATTCAAGCATAGAATAAAATCGAGGGTTCTTTTGCTTAAACGGCGCCCCGGCAGGCAAAAAAACCGTGCCATCGGCGCCTGCGGTTAGCTATTGTTCTGATCGATCCCGCCTCTTGGAGGTCGGAGCGCGCCGGTAGACCGAACCCTGGCATTGCGGGCAAACCGGGATGGGTTCCGCCTGGGTGAAGCGGATGACCGCGCCGCAGTTGCTGCAGGTAAGGGCGCCGGGTCCGGCGACCTCACCTGCATAGTAGTCCGACGTTTGCTGCTGCTGCAGTTCGCGTTGCAGCGCCATCCACTCCAGGCGGGTCCGGTCGGCCACGGAGGAGAAGCGATCCCAGATCCAGTTCTCGACCAGCTGCAGGTCCATCCGCAGCCAGCTCTTGAGATCTTCATCGGTCGTTGCAGAATAACGGGCGGCGTCTTCGACATCCCGGCGTAGGAAGCTGCCTACGCGCTCCGCCTCCTCTCGCGTGAGTTCGCCCAGTTCGACCGCCCGCTCCTTGACCGTCTCGAGGGCTTCATGCAGCTTCGCGTGCTCCATGGCGTGGCGAAGGCGATCGAGCATTCGCTCATAGGCATGGGCATGGTGGTCGCGGTTGCGCTCAGTCATAGTCGCTCCCCGGTGGGCTGTTTGCTTTATTCTGCGCCCATCGGCGGGTTTCACCAAGACTGACGGGAGTGTGTGGGAATGTAAGCGCGCCGTCGGCTCGGAATTGCGTCGGGCGGTGGTGCAAAGCCGTGGCGCTACGGTATCCTTTTGGGCTGCCGTTGGGATGGCGGCGGGAATTCGGGCGGGTGTGTCCGCATGTCAAGTGTTGATCGGGGGATGCAGCGAAAAGCGATGGAAGAGATTTACCAGCCGGAGGAAATCGAGGCGCAGGCCCAGCGATTCTGGGAGGAGAATGACACGTTCCGGGCCACGGAGGATCCGGCTCGCCCGAGCTATTATTGTCTATCCATGTTTCCGTACCCTAGCGGTAAGCTGCATATGGGGCATGTGCGCAATTACACTATTGGTGATGTCGTTGCGCGCTATCAGCGCATGCTCGGCCGGAACGTGCTGCAACCCATGGGTTGGGACGCCTTCGGATTGCCGGCGGAGAACGCTGCGATTCAAAACAGAGTGCCGCCGGCCCAATGGACTCGGCAGAACATCACCTACATGCGCCGGCAGCTCAAGCGACTCGGCTTCGGCTACGATTGGCATCGCGAGATCGCCACCTGCGAGCCCTCCTACTACCGCTGGGAGCAGTGGCTGTTCACCCGTTTGTTCCGTAAGGGGCTGGTCTATAAAAAGACGGCTACGGTCAACTGGGATCCGGTCGATCAGACGGTGCTTGCCAACGAGCAAGTGATCGATGGCAAGGGTTGGCGCTCGGGTGCCGCGGTGGAGCGGCGCGCCATTCCGCAGTGGTTTTTGAAGATCACCGCGTATGCCGACGAGCTGTTGGGGGCTTTGGACGAACTCCCTGGATGGCCTGAGCAGGTCAAGACCATGCAGCGCAATTGGATCGGCCGCTCCGAAGGAGTCGAGATCGAATTTGCGCTGCCGGATCGGGATGCGCCACTTAAGGTGTTCACCACGCGCCCGGATACGCTCTTTGGTGTGACCTATATGGCGCTCGCCGCCGAGCACCCGCTGGCCGCCGAGGCGGCACGGAGCAATCGCGAGCTTGCCGCCTTCATCGAGCGCTGTAAGGCGAATTCGGTGTCCGAGGCGGTGCTGGCCACCACCGAGAAAGTCGGCCTGGATACGGGCTTGCGTGCGTTGCACCCGCTTACCGGAGAGCTTGTGCCGATTTGGGTGGCCAACTTCGTTTTGATGGAGTACGGCTCTGGTGCGGTGATGGCGGTGCCGGCTCATGACCAGCGCGACTGGGATTTCGCCATGGCCTACGCCTTGCCCATCCGGGAGGTGGTCGCCCCCGGCGCGGGCGGCACGAGCGATCTCGCTCAGGCCGCTTACATAGAACCGGGTGTGCTGGTGAGCTCCGGTGAGTTCTCCGGGCTTACCTCGCAGCAGGCCAGTGGGGCCATTGCCGAGCGCCTCGAGGCCATGGGTTGCGGCAAACGCCGCATTACCTATCGACTGCGCGATTGGGGCGTTTCCCGGCAGCGCTACTGGGGTGCGCCGATCCCGATGCTGCACTGCCCGCACTGTGGCGATGTGCCGGTGCCCGATGAAGAGTTGCCCGTCGTGCTGCCGGAGGAGGTTGAATTCGACGGGGCGGGCTCGCCGCTGCAGCGTTTGCCGGCCTTCTACCAGGCCCGGTGTCCCGAATGCGGCGGCGCGGCACGGCGCGAAACCGACACCTTCGATACTTTCATGGAGTCGTCGTGGTATTACGCGCGTTTTGCCTGTGCGGATAATATACAGGCGATGCTCGACTCCCGCGCGGCTTATTGGACGCCGGTGACTCAATACATCGGTGGTATCGAGCACGCTATTTTGCACCTGCTTTATGCGCGGTTCTATCATAAGCTCCTGCGGGATGAGGGCTTGCTCGCCTCCGACGAGCCGTTCACCCAGCTGCTCACCCAGGGGATGGTGCTCAACAGCATTTTCTTCCGCCGCACCCCGGCGGGAGGCATCGTCTATTACAGTCCGGCCGAGATCGAGCTGCGCTACGACGAGCGGGGCCAGCCCGCCGGTGCCGTGCTCAGAAGTGACGGCCAACCGGTGGAATCCGCCGGCATGGGCACCATGTCCAAGTCCAAGAACAACGGTGTGGACCCGCAAGCGCTGGTGGAGCGTTTCGGTGCCGACACGGTGCGGCTGTTCATCCTGTTTGCGGCGCCGCCCGAGCAAGCACTGGAGTGGTCCGACAGCGCCGTTGAGGGCGCATACCGCTTTCTTAAACGGCTCTGGAATCTGGTCTTGGCGCATGTCACCGACGGTCCGGCCCGTGCGCCGGAGCCCGCCCAGTTGACGCCGCCACAGCAGGCGATGCGACGTAAGATTCACGAGACGATCCAAAAGGCGAGTGACGATGTGGGTAGGCGGTTTACCTTCAATACGGCTATTGCCGCCGTCATGGAGCTTGCCAACGCCTTGAGCCGTTTCGATGACAGCAGCGATCAGGGGCGTGCCGTGCGCCAAGAGGGTCTGGAGGCCAGCGTGCTGATTTTGGCGCCGATGGTGCCGCATATCGCGCACCGGCTCTGGTATGAGTTAGGGCATAGTGACGCCGTCGTCGACGCGGAGTGGCCCACGGTGGATGAGGCGGCGCTGCGGCGGGACGTGGTCGACTTGGTGGTCCAGGTCAACGGCAAGCGGCGCAGCTGCATTCAGGTGGCTGTCGATGCGGAGCAGGAAGCCATCCGCGCGGCGGCATTGAACGACCCGAATGTCCGTCGTTTCACCGCCGACAAGCACATCGAGCGCGTCATTGTCGTGCCCGCTCGGTTGGTGAATGTGGTTGCCCGATGAGCCTTTCGATGCTGGCTCGCTTATCCCAGCTGCTTGTGGTCGCGCTTCTGGTAGGTTGCGGCTGGCATCTGCGGGGTTCGGGTGGCGGTGCCGATTTGGAAGGCGTCATGGTTTATGTGCTGCCGGAGATGGGCGAGGGCGAGCTCGCCAACGTCACGACCGATACCCTGCGCAATTACGGCGCGCAAGTGGTCGGTGACCAGCCGGTCGCCGACTGGGTCTTGGTCCTGCTGGGTCAGCAAACCAACCGCCGGACGGTATCCGTCACGTCGCAGGGTCAGGCCCGAGCCTATGAGCTGAGCTATACCCTGCACTTTCGCGTGGACACTGCAGAGGGCGAAGCCCTGTTGGACGAGCAGACGGTCGCGCCCCAAGTGGTCTATCAGGCGGATCCACAGAATGTACTCGGTAGAGAGAGCCAGGAGCGGCGACTTATTGAGCAGCTGCGCCGCCAAGCGCTTGATCTGATGATGGGGCGGCTGGCCGGCATCCCCCGATCTTGACGGCTACGGTTTAAGAGCGTGGCGAAGATTCGCATCGACGAGCTGGAGCGGCATTTGAGCGGACGCCTCGCCCCAGTGTGGTTGGTGGCCGGCGAAGAGCCACTGCTCATCGACGAGGCAGGCGCAGGTATTCGTGCGGCGGCCCGTACGGCTGGGTATTCCGAGCGCCAAGTGCTGCACGCCGAGACGGACGGTTTTGACTGGAGACAGTTAGGCGCGGCGGCGGGTAATCTTTCTTTATTCAGCGAACGCCGGTTGATTGAGCTTCGCTTGCCGGGGGGGAAGCCTGGAGCCGGCGGCGCCCAGGCCTTGCAGGCGTATTGCCGGGCGCCGCCGGCCGACACGTTGTTGTTGGTGGCCAGCGCGCGACTCGATGCTCGGCAGCGCCGCGGCGCCTGGGTAGAGGCGCTCAGTCGGGCTGGCGTGATGCTCTATATCTGGCCCGTGGGTCGGCGGGATCTTCCACGCTGGATAATGCAGCGGTTACACTCGCGCGGTTTGATCGCTGATCGGATGGTCGTCGAACTGCTTGCCGAGCGTGCCGAGGGCAATCTGTTGGCCGCCGCGCAAGAGGTGGAAAAACTGTATTTGTTGTTGGGTGCGGGCCAGGTGGACTTGGCTGCCGCGCGTCGCGCCGTAGTGGACAGCGCACGCTACGATGTTTTCGATCTGAGCGAAGCGGTGCTCGGCGGCGGCTGTACGCGTGTGGCTCGTATCTGTCGCGGCCTGCAGGAGGAGGGCACCGAGCCGACGTTGGTGCTGTGGGCGCTGGCGCGCGAGCTACGGGTACTGGCAACCCTGTCGGCGCTGGCGGGGGATGCGCGCCGAATCAATGAGCTGTTTCGCCAGCATCGGATCCCCAAGCATCGCCAACCCCGGCTGTGTCAACTTGCGGCTGGCACCACGGCCGATGCCTGGGAGGGGTTGTTGGCCCGAGCGGCCGGGGTTGATCGAGTGATCAAAGGAGCGGCGCCCGGTCGGCCTTGGGATGAACTGTTACAATTGAGTTTTGAGCTGACGGCATTGGCGGCGGCGATTTGAAGATTGCCGCAGGCAAGCGCCGAATCGGACGGAGACAGTGCAGATGCACAGTTCGGAGGTACGTGACTACATGCAGGGTATCGGCCGCGCGGCACAAGCGGCGGCCCGGATATTGGCGCGCGCCAGCAGCGCCCAGCGCAATACGGCGTTGTTGGCCGTAGCCGAGCAGCTGCAGAGCGAGCGCCAACGGCTCAAGGAAGCTAATGAGTGCGATCAGGAAGTGGGTCGGGCCGGCGGGTTGGAACCCGCACTCCTGGACCGTTTGGGTCTGAGCGACGCTCGGATTGATGACATGGCCGAGGGGCTGCGCCAAATCGCGGCGCTGCCCGATCCGATCGGCGCCGTTCGGGATCTGCACAGCCGCCCCTCGGGGATCCAGGTAGGCCGCATGCGGGTGCCGCTCGGCGTCGTTGGCATCATCTATGAAGCTCGGCCCAATGTGACCGCGGATGCCGCCGGATTGTGCCTGAAATCCGCCAATGCGGTCATTCTGCGGGGCGGGTCCGAGGCCATCCACTCCAATCAGGCCATTGCCGATTGCATCCGTCGCGGGCTTGCAGTGAGCGAGTTGCCCCGGGAGGCCGTGCAGGTGGTGGAGATAACCGATCGTGCGGCGGTCGGTGAGTTGATCACGATGGATGAGTATCTTGATGTGCTCGTTCCCCGCGGCGGTAAAGGGTTGGTCGAGCGATTGCTGCGCGAGGCCACGGTGCCCATGATCAAGCATCTGGACGGTGTCTGCCATGTCTATGTCGATGATCAAGCCGATCCGGAGAAAGCCGCGCGGATCGCCTATAATGCCAAAACGCAACGCTATGGCACGTGCAACACTATGGAGAGCCTGCTGATCGCCGAGGCCATCGCGCCGCAACTGCTCCCGCGACTGATCGATCTTTACCAGCAGGCCGGGGTGGAGTTGCGGGGCTGCGAGCGTACCCGAGCGCTCGCGCCGGCCATACCGGCGGCTACGGAAGCGGACTGGCGAGCCGAATACCTCGCCCCGATACTGGCCATTCGGATCGTTGCCGATTTGGACGAGGCGATCGAACACATCGAGCGCTATGGCTCGCATCACACGGACAGCATAGTGACCGAAAACTATACGCGTGCCTGGCGCTTCCTACGCGAAGTCGATTCCAGCTCGGTCATGGTCAACGCCTCGACACGTTTTGCCGACGGCTTTGAATATGGGCTCGGCGCCGAGATCGGCATCAGCACCGCTAAGCTGCACGCCCGGGGGCCGGTTGGGCTCGAGGGCTTGACCACTGAAAAATACGTGGTGTTGGGCGACGGCCATATCCGCGAATGAGGCGCGACACGGCGGTCCATGGCGCGCCGATCGGTCTATTGGGTGGGACTTTCGACCCCGTTCATCACGGCCATCTTCGCCCCGCAATCGAATTGCAGGAGCGATTGGGCTTAGCGGAAATGCGTCTTGTTCCCGGCCATGTCCCGCCCCATCGACGCCCACCCCGCGCGGATTCTGAGCAGCGGCTGCGTTTGCTGCAATACGCGGTGGTGGGTGCGCCGGGTCTGGTGGTCGATGCCCGGGAGCTGCGTCGCGGCGGTTATTCCTATACGGTGGCTACGCTGTATGAGCTGCGTGCGGAGTTGGGGTCGCGCCCGCTGTGCTTCGTGTTGGGCAGCGATGCTTTTCTGGGGCTAGCCAGCTGGTATCGCTGGCGCGATCTTGAGACGCTGGCCCATCTGGTGGTAATGCGGCGGCCGGGGCACGCCTTGCGGCTCGGTGACGAACTGGCCGAATGGACCGCGGCTCGGCAGGTGCTCGATCCGGCCGCTCTGCGTGGTTGCAGCAGTGGGTTAATCTTGTTTCAGGAGACCACGCCGCTTGATATTTCGGCGTCCCGGATCCGGCGGCTCATCGCCCAGGGCCGCTCGGCTCGTTACCTGGTACCGGATTTGGTATGGGGGTGTATCGCCAAAGAGGGGTTGTATGGTTATCCGCAGATCTGAACAGGCTCAGTAGCAGTTCTCCAGCCGCGGCGGAGAAGGAGGTCGACAGGACTTGATGATGAAACCGGTCAAGGCCGTAGATGAGGTGCGACGAATCATCCAGACGGCGTTGGAGGATATCAAGGCTGAAAATGTGGTCGTGCTCGATGTGCGCCGCCGTACTTCCATTACCGACTTTATGGTGTTCGCTAGCGGCACCTCGCGTCGGCACGTCAAATCGATCGCTGATCGTATCCTCGAGGCAGCCAAACGCAACGCCATCCATGCGCTAGGTGTCGAAGGGGAAGAGAGTGCTGAGTGGATCCTCATCGATTTGGGTGATGTGGTGATTCATGTGATGCAGCTCTCTGCCCGGGAGTTTTATCGGCTCGAGCACATGTGGGGCATGGAATCCGAAGACGAGACGAGCGGATTCGGGGAAGGGTCTTGATAGATCATGGAACTGCGCCTGATCGCAGTCGGGCAGCGCATGCCGCGCTGGGTCGAGGAGGGCTGGCGGGAATTCGCCCGACGGATGCCGGCTCAGTTGCCGCTGCGTTTGCTGGAAGTGCCGCTGGGACGGCGCGGTCGGCACCAGAGCATCGACGCGGCGTTGGCCGAGGAAGGGAGGCGGGTGCTTACCGCGGCCGGCAACGCGCGGATTGTGGCGCTCGATTGCCGGGGGCACCCGCTCAGTACCAGCGGAGTCGTTGCGCGTATGGAGGGGTGGTTGCAGGACGGGCGCGATGTCGCCTTGCTGATCGGCGGCCCGGATGGTTTGTACCGGGAGTGTCTGACCCAGGCGGAATACCGTTGGTGCCTGTCGCCGTTGACCTTGCCACACATGCTCGTTCGGGTCATCGTCGCGGAACAGCTATACCGCGCCTGGACTGTGCTGCAAAATCATCCTTATCATCGAGGCGGATGAGCCACAGGCGTTATGAGCCTGCAGCGCCGTCTCGCGAGCAAGCCGCATGAGGTTTGACATGGAGTCGCAAGCGCTGCCCGATATCTATCTCGCCTCTGCTTCGCCGCGCCGCCGACAGCTGCTCAAGCAGCTCGGCGTGCATTTTGCTGAAGTCCAACAGGATATCGAGGAAACTCCGCAGCCGCGTGAGAGCCCCGAGGTGTTTGTATTGCGCTTGGCATTGGAAAAGGCCCGTGCTGGGCTGCAGGCGTTGCCGGAGGATCAGCTCAGACCGGTTCTAGGGGCGGATACAGTGGTGGTTATCGACGATGAAGTTCTTGGCAAGCCGGCCGATGAAGCGCAGGCTATGGCGATGTTGCGGCGGTTATCCGGGCAGGTTCACCGCGTGCTCACCGGCGTTGCGCTCGTTACGCCCGACCATGAGGCGACGCGCTTGTCCGTGAGCAACGTAACGTTCCGCCCGCTCCAAGCTGAGGAGCTACACGCTTACTGGCGCAGCGGTGAACCCTGCGATAAGGCTGGTGGCTACGCCATTCAGGGCCGGGGCGGGGGGTTCGTCGCGCACTTGGATGGCAGTTACTCTGGCGTCATGGGCTTGCCGCTGTTCGAGGTTGGAGACCTGCTCGCCGAGTTCGAGATCGCCTATCAGCGACACTGGGGCTCCGGATAAATCGTGAGCCAAGAGATATTGATTAACGTTACACCTCGTGAAACCCGGGTCGCGGTGGTGGAAAACGGTGTTTTGCAGGAGATCTACATCGAGCGGGCCTGTCGACGTGGTTTGGTGGGCAATATCTATAAGGCGAGCGTCTCACGCATACTGCCGGGGATGCAGGCGGCGTTTCTCAATGTAGGGTTGGTACGCACGGCCTTTCTGCATGCCTCAGATATTACCTGTCCTGCGACGCCGCACGAATCGGGCAGCGTCCCAGTAGCCGACATCACCGACTTGCTCAAGGAGCAGCAGCATGTCTTGGTGCAGGTGATTAAGGATCCGATTGGCACCAAAGGCGCCCGTTTGACCACCCATATCACCATTCCCTCCCGGCTCATGGTTTTGCTACCCGATAACCCGACGGTGGGTATTTCCGCTCGGATCGAAGAGGAGGCCGAACGGGCACGGCTGCGCCGTATCGGCGAGGCGTTTGTCGCGGCCGGCGAGGGTTGCGGCTATATATTGCGCACGGCGGCGGAAGGCGCTACCGAGGAGGCCTTACGATGCGATCGGGACTTTCTGGGTAAGCTTTGGAAATCGATCCAGGTGCGCAGCGATTTGGCTCAGCCCGAGACGCTCATCCATGGCGATCTGCCGCTTGCGCTGCGCGCCTTGCGGGATTTGATCACCGAAGGCATCGCTAAAGTATGGGTGGATTCCTGGGAGACCTACCAGAAAGTGCAGGTTTTCTGTGAACAGTTTTTGCCGGACATCGCGGAACTTATAGAGCACTACCAGGGTGAGCGCCCGATTTTCGATCTCTATGGGGTGGAGGACGAAATTCAACGTGCGTTGGAGCGCCAGACCCAGCTCAAATCAGGCGGTTACCTGATTATCGATCAGACCGAGGCGATGACGACGATCGACGTTAATACGGGGGGGTATGTCGGCCATCGAACCTTGGAAGAGACGATCTTCAAGACTAATCTCGAAGCAGCTCAAGCTATAGCCCGACAGCTGCGGCTGCGCAACCTCGGCGGGATCATTATCATCGATTTTATCGATATGGAGGAAGAAGATCATCGGCGTCAGGTGCTGCGCGCGCTCGAGAAGGCCCTTGAGCGGGATCATGTGAAAACCCAGATCAGTGGCGTCTCGGCATTGGGCCTGGTGGAGATGACCCGTAAGCGTACCCGAGAGTCGCTGGAACGGGTTCTGTGCGAACCGTGTCGAACCTGCGCTGGGCGCGGTAGCCTCAAAACCGCCGAAACCGTCTGTTACGAGATTGCGCGCGAAATCCTCCGGGAAGCGCGGCAGTTCGATGTCCAGAAGCTATTGGTGTTGACCTCCCAAGAGGTTGTCGATCTCATCCTCGATCAAGAAAGCGATACCCTTGCCGAGCTCGAGAGCTTTATCGGCAAACCGATCGAGTTCCAGGCCGAGCCACTTTATACCCAGGAACAGTTCGACGTGGTTTTGATGTGATCGTTCGGCGGCGCAAGCACGGGATGGCTGGCCCGTGCCGGCTGGGGGGGCGCAACGGTTGGCGCTCGCCCGGGAGTCATTACTTTGTCGTTGCATACGGCTAAGCGGGTCCGCGCGGGATTGCTCTATGGCGTTGCGGGCGTATTGGTCGCAGTGGCGATTGCGTTGACGGCGCTGCGGTTGGCGCTTGCTTATGCCCCGGCTTTCCACGGCGAGCTCGAGGCGTTGCTCACGCAGTGGCTGCATCGTCCAGTGGCGATTGCTGCGCTGGATGCGCACTTAGTCGGATTTACCCCAACGCTGGTCCTACACGAGGTACGCATCGGCGGCACTTCGAAGCATCCAGCCGATCTGGCGACGAGCCGGTTCGAAGTCTCGATTGACTTGGGGGCGATGCTGCGTAGCCTTCAGCCGCGGTTTGTCGAGCTGCGCGCCGATCGGCTTGAGGTTACGCTGAGGCGCCATGCCGATGGGCGTATCTCCCTTGGTGAGCAGGCGAGCGATGCGGGCAATCGGTTGTTTGCACTCATATCGCGCCTGCGCCTGCGGGATGCCTCGGTCAAGTTGATCGATCAGCGCCGGGGCAAAATCTGGCGGTTGTCCAAGCTCCATGCTTGGTTTTGGCACGACGCCGGGGACGCCCGTCTAGCCGCCCATTTCCTACCGGTGCAGCCGCACATGGCGAAACGGATGGAGCTCGCCGTAGGTTGGCACGGCTCGCCTCGTTCCTTGGCTGAAGTCAACGGCTCGGGTTATCTGCGCTTGCGCGAGGCGCGGTTCGGCCAAATCGGCGCGGTCTTGTCACCCGTTTGGAGCGTGCCGGTGGTTGCCGGGCAAGCCGATGCTCAGGTCTGGTTGAGTGTACGCGGGGGGCGACCCGAGCGAGTTTCAGTTGATGCCAGTGCCTGGGGGCTGGAGCTCAGTGGGGCCGAGGGGACGATGCGGTTTCGGCGCTTAGCCGGGCGCGGCCACTGGCAGCGTACGGATGACGGTTGGAATCTCGATATCAATGCCTTGCAGCTGCAACGGCCGGGCGCAGCGCCAGGCTCGCCCGGTAATGTATCAGTTCGGTATGCGATCAATGTCGAGGGTGCGGCGCTGTGGCGTGTTCGTGCCACAGCGCTACGGCTTGGTGATTTGGCCGCGCTGGCGCGTGACAATGATCGAGTGCCGTCGAACTGGCGCCGGCGGCTCGCACAATTGGCCCCTCAGGGCGCGCTCAGCGAGGCCGCTTTGGTATTGCAGGCCACGGACCGAGTGCAGCGCTGGCGCGTGAGCGGGCGCTTCCAAGGTCTTGCGCTAGAGCCGGCTGAGCGGTTGCCGGGTCTGACCGGCGGAGCCGGTCGTTTCCTGATCAGCGAGCGTGGCGGTCGATTCCGGCTCGCTGCGCGCGACACGAACCTTAAACTGCCTGAGCTCTTTTCCCGACCGCTCGCGCTGCAGCGCCTGCAGGTACAAAGCGAATGGCGGGTCAGCGAGGGCCGGCTGCGGTTGGCAATCCCTCGGCTGCAGGCGAGCGATGCAGGCGGTGAGTTGGATGCGCGGGTGGGATTATGGTTCGGCGCGCGACAGGGTCCATTCATCGATGCGCGCGCCCACCTGCGTCACGGTGAGGCCGCTCACATCAGGCGTTATCTGCCGGAGCGGGTACTGGCCAAGGGGTTGACCGAATGGCTGCAGCACGCGATACACGGCGGTCGTGTCCAGGCTGACTTGGTGCTGCGTGGTCGGCTCCACGATTTCCCCTATCGCACGGGCTCGGGGGTATTCGAGGTGCGCAGCCGGATAGACGAGGCGAGTCTGGCTTATCATCCGAATTGGCCGATGCTGCATGGACTGGGTGGCCGGTTGTTGTTCCGCCGGGGGGTGTTGCGAGTCGAACTTGATCGCGGTCGCATTTATCGCAGCGGATTGACCCATGCCACGGCCACTATACCCGATCTGATGCAGCCACGGCTTAAGGTGAGTACCCATTTTACCGGTCCAGGCGGCGATTTGCTGCGTTTTCTAGGCGAATCGCCATTGGCTGATGATCATGCGGCCGCATTGCGGCGGCTATCGCTTGCGGGGCAGCAACGGCTCGATCTACAGCTCGCTGTGCCGTTTGGCGGCCGACCGATCAAAGTCGCTGGCCGCATCGATCTGGACCGGGCACGGTTGGCGGCGCCACCCCTCGGATTGGTTATCGAAGATCTGACGGGGCGGGTCGGTTTCGATGAGAATGGTGTGCACTGGGATCGGCTGCGCGGGCGTTTCAGCGGCCATACTTTGATGAGCACGGCCGCCACGACTGGTGCGCCGCGGCGGATTCGGATCGAGACGCGGTTCCGTTCTTCGGTGGCGGATCTACTCGGCGCTGATAATCCGCTCGCCGCGCAGCTTCCTGGCACTACGGACTGGCGCTTGCGGATCGAAGGGAACGGTTTTCGCTCTACTGAGCGGCGCTTGGTTTTGACTTTGGAATCCGCGCTGCGCGGTGTGTCGGTGAATTGGCCCCAACCGTTGGCGAAGCCACAATCGACCTCCCGGCAGCTCAAGATCCGAACGCGGTTGGACGCGGCAGCGGGTCGAGGACCGATTCGTGTACGTTATGGAGATTTGGGCTCCGCCGTTCTTACCTTGACGTCACGCACGTGGAGCGTGGAGCGGCTTGGGGTGCGTTTCGGCAGCGGTCCGGTGCGGTTGCCTAAAGGCCCGGGGACCGAGCTATCCGGAACGTTGGAGCAGCTTGATTTGGCCGCGCTGATCGGCTTGGGATCAGGACAAGAGACGCTCAAGCTGCCCTCGTTGCAAAGCGTCGATTTGCGCCTCGGTACGCTGTTCTGGGCGGATGCGCGGCTCGTAAGTGCGCTGCATTTAAGCGCAGAAAAACGATCGGGCGACTGGTTCATCCGGCTCGCGGGTCCGAATGCCGCCGGCTGGGTGAGCTGGCCGCAACAGGGGATGGGCCGAGCGAGGGTGAGTCTTGCACGGTTGCATCTGGCCGGATGGCCTGAGTTTGGTACCGAGCGTGATCGGCTCGCGCCGAATGCACTGCGCCTTCCCGGAATCGATTTGGACATCGCGGCCCTGCGGCTGGGTACCGCCAACTTCGGCCATCTCCGACTAAGTCTTGCTCGGGTGAGTGGTGGGCTGGTGTTGGAGACGATGAATTTGACTGGGCCGGTGCTCAAGATCAAAGCGGCCGGTCGATGGGATGATAACGAGCCGCGCGGTCATTCGACGATAGAACTCAACGTGGCCAGTGAGGATACCGGCAAGGCGCTGACGCTGTTCGGGTTCGCACAGGCCATCGGCAAGGGTAAGACCAACGCACAGGCACATTTGCAGTGGCCTGGTACATTGCTGGATTTCCGAGTGGCAGATATCGCCGGGAGAATACGATTCACCGTTCGCGACGGTGCGCTACTCAAAGTTCAGCCCGGAGCCGGGCGGATTTTCGGCCTACTCAGCGTGGCGACTTTGCCGAGACGGCTGATGCTGGATTTCTCCGATCTTTTCAGCAAAGGTTTGGCATTCGACCGGATGGAGGTCCATTGTCGCCTTGAAAGTGGCGCGGCGCGGCCTGAAGTATTTTATATTGACTCTCCCTCGGCCTATATCGAGGTTTCCGGACCGATTGATTTGGTGAAGAGGGAATACGATCAGACGGTTACCGTAATCCCACATGTCTCCTCCGCGGTGTCATTACTCGGTGGCTTGGCAGGTGGCCCGATAGTGGGGGTGGCTTTGTTTCTGACTCAGAAATTATTTCAGACAGGCATGGCGCAGATGGTCCAGAACCAGTATCGGATAACCGGCCCGTGGGAGCATCCGCGGATCGAAGGCATGGGACAAGCGCGAGCCGAGGTGCCAGGGGGGAGGGATGACTCAAGATGAAGCGCGCCTGGTGGCCATTCAAATGGTCTCGGGCGATGGTGTCGCGGCGAACCTCGAATCGGCCGATCGCCTTATCGCCGAGGCAGTGGCTGGCGGTGCCGATTTGGTGGCGTTGCCGGAGAATTTCGCCTTTGTCGGTCGCGATGAAACGGGCAAACTGGCTATAGCGGAACCGGATGACGGCGGTCCAATCCAATCTTTCTTGGCGGAGCGGGCGCGTCGTCATGGCATCTTTCTGGTCGGTGGTACGATACCCTTACACACTTCCGATCAGCGGCGGGCGCGGGCCGCCTGTTTGGTTTATGGACCCAGCGGTGAGCGCTGTGCGCGCTACGATAAGATTCATCTGTTTGACGTAGCCGTAAGTGCCGATGAGCGGTATTGTGAATCGGAAACACTGCAAGCGGGCAACAATGCGGTGATTTTCGACACCCCATTCGCCCGCGTGGGTCTGGCCGTCTGTTATGATTTACGGTTTCCCGAGCTCTTTCGTGAGCTGGTGGCGCGGGGTGCGGAGCTGCTGGTGGTGCCCTCGGCATTTACGGCGCTCACCGGTGCCGCGCATTGGGAGCTTCTGGTTCGTACGCGGGCAGTAGAGAATCTGTGCTATCTGGTGGCTCCAGACCAGGGCGGGGAGCATCCCAATGGCCGCCTGACCTATGGCGAGACGTTGATTGTGAATCCATGGGGGCGGATTCTAGGCCGCCATAGTCGCGGCCCCGGTCTGGCCCAGGCTCGAATGGCTCGCGCTGAGCTTCGGGAAACGCGCCGCCGCTTCCCGGCGCTCGAGCATCGTCGCCTAGGCGTGGCTCTGCCAGCGGCAAGGTCGACGGAGGAAGGCAATGTCTGACGATACGATGCAGCACAATCTGAATCTGGCGCGCCAGAGCATTTTGGCTCCAGCCGAACTGAGCGAAACCGATCTGGAGCGGGTTTTCGGACGCTTGATGGGACCCAAGGTCGACGCCGCCGATCTTTATTTTCAGGTGCAGCGGCATGAGGCATGGGTTCTGGAGGATGGGATTATCAAGGAGGGCAGTCGCAGCCTCGATCAAGGTGTCGGCGTGCGAGCCATCAGCGGTGAGCAGACCGGGTTCGCCTATTCCGATGAAATCATGTTGCCGGCCCTGCTGGAGGCCTCCAGTGCCGCGCGAGCCATTGCCCGTAGCGGTGGCGACGGGCGGCTCCAAGCCTGGAAGGCGGGCGAAGGCTTGGCACTGTATCAGCCGCTCAACCCCCTGGACAGTTTGAGCGCCGATGAGAAGGTGGCGCTGCTGCGCGAACTCGATACCGAGGCCCGACGCCAGGATCCGAGAGTAGAACAGGTGGTCGTGAGCCTGGCCGGTGTGCATGACGTGGTTCTGGTGGCCACCGGCGATGGCCGGTTGAGCGCCGATGTTCGCCCCTTGGTGCGGCTCAATGTCACTGTCCTGGTCGAACAGAACGGGTGTCGTGAGAGCGGTAGCGCCGGTGGTGGCGGGCGAACCGGATACGAGTGTTTTCTCGACAGTGAGCGCGTCAAGGGATATGCCCGCGAGGCGGTGCGCCAAGCGCTGCTCAACCTGGAAGCGGTCGAGGCCCCGGCGGGGACCTTGCCGGTCGTGCTCGGCCCGGGTTGGCCGGGAGTGCTGCTGCACGAGGCTGTTGGGCATGGTCTCGAGGGTGATTTCAATCGCAAAGCCACTTCGGCCTTCGCGGGGCGTCTCGGTGAGCGGGTCGCCTCGCCGCTCTGCACAGTAGTCGATAACGGGACGTTGTCTAGCCGGCGTGGCTCACTCAACATCGATGACGAGGGCACTCCGACCCAATGCACCACCCTGATCGAGCGGGGCGTGCTTACCGGCTATATGCAGGACAGTCTCAATGCCCGGCTGATGGGCATGCGCCCGACCGGAAACGGTCGGCGGGAGTCTTATGCCCATCTGCCGATGCCGCGTATGACCAATACCTACATGCTGGCTGGACCGCATGCCCCGGAGGAGATTATCGCCTCGGTGGAGCGCGGTCTCTATGCCGTTAATTTCGGTGGCGGGCAGGTCGATATCACCTCAGGCAAGTTCGTTTTTTCCGCCAGCGAGGCTTATCTCATTGAAAATGGACGTGTTACTCGTCCGGTCAAAGGCGCGACATTGATCGGCAATGGGCCGGACGTGTTGACCCGAGTCAGCATGGTGGGCAATGACCTTCAGCTTGACAGCGGCATCGGAACCTGTGGTAAGGAAGGCCAAAGCGTGCCCGTCGGGGTGGGACAGCCCACTCTTAAAGTGGATGCGCTTACGGTTGGGGGAACGCAGGTTGATTAGGTGATACGCCGAGATTTTAGACAGGAGGGTTGGATGACGGAATCTGCGTTGAGTCCGGCTGTGCAGCGCCAGTTGCCAGCCAAAGCCGAGCTTGCCGAGCCGCTTGGTGAAGCGCTCGAGGAGGCTACTCGGCAAGGCGCTACGGCAGCTGAAGCCTCCGTCAGTTCGAGCTTCGGTCTGTCGGTCAAGGTTCGCCAGGGCGAGGTGGATACGCTAGAGCACATGCGTGATCGTGGTTTGGCGATTACCGTTTATTTCGGCCAGCGTAAGGGAACGGCAAGCTCGGCCGATTTTAGCCGTGCCTCGTTGGTCGAGACGGTTCGTGCCGCATGCGATATCGCGCGTTATACCTCCGAGGATCCTTGCGCCGGCTTGGCCGACGCCGCGTTGATGAGCACGGATGCGCCAGATCTGAGGCTCCATTATCGCTGGGATATCGAGCCGGAGACGGCGATCGATTTGGCTCGCGAATGCGAAGCTGCCGCACTCGGAGTGGATCCGCGCTTGACCAACTCCGAGGGCGCCGAAGTCTCGACCCACCAGGGGATTCACGTTTACGGCAACACTCACGGTTTTCTGGACGGCTATCCGGCTTCCCAGCACAGCATCAGCTGTGCGGTGCTCGGCCGCAGCGGCGAGTCCATGCAGCGTGACTATTGGTACACGACTGCCCGTGATCCGAGTGCGTTGCAAACGGCCACAGTCGTTGGGCAAGAAGCCGGTCGGCGTACCGTGCAGCGTTTGGGGGCGCGCCGACTCTCGACTCGCACGGTACCGGTTCTTTTTACGCCTACCGCCGCACGCAGCCTGTTCGGCCATTTTCTCGGGGCGATCCAGGGCAGCAGTTTATATCGCAAGGCCTCTTTTCTGCTCGACTCGCTGGATACGCAAGTATTTCCGAATTGGCTCAGCATCGAGGAACAACCGCATTTACCGAGCGCTTTGGGTAGCGCACCGTTCGATGGGGAGGGAGTGGCGACACGGCCTCGCACTCTGGTCGAGCAAGGTATGCTGCGCGGCTATGTGCTGTCGAGTTATTCGGCTCGAAAGCTCGGAATGAAAACGACGGGCAATGCGGGGGGGATCCATAATCTAGTCGTTCATCCCGGCGCTATGGATTACTCGCAACTGCTCCAGGACATGCATCAGGGGCTGGTGGTCAGTCATTTGATGGGGCAGGGGGTAAACTTGATAACCGGCGATTACTCCAGGGGCGCTGCTGGTTTTTGGGTGGACAAGGGTGAGGTGGTCTATCCGGTGGAAGAAATCACCATCGCAGGTCACCTCAAAGAAATGTTCGAGCGCATTCGAGCGGTTGGCCTAGATGTCGATATCCGTGGCAACATACGCACCGGTTCCGTATTGGTCGAGGGTATGACCGTTGCGGGCGAGTAGTCGGCGTTGACTTCGAGCGTGGGGATGTTGCCCGCGCAGTGGCGAGTGGCTGACCGACCGTGCGGTCGGCTAAATCGACCCTACCTACGGTGGTAGACCCGCTAACGAGTGTCGTTAAGACGCCGGGCAAAGGCGGTTTGCCTTGGTGCGTGGACGGCGCGCGAATAAAGCTGCGTTCAGCTCACGGCGACTGCTTTGGCCAAGGAATTTCGAGCGGCGGTTTCGCTCGGCATGGACCGATTGAGGCTTCGGTAGCGCCGTCAACGCACAAGGTTAGACGAAGGGGAGAAGTATGAAGTTTCGAGAACTGCTCGAAACCTGGGAGAGATCAGCCGGGGAGCGGCGCACTTTGGAAGTCTATTCGGTGCGCTTGCCGGTCCATGACGCAGCCAAGCTTGCCGCGCTTGCCGAGATGTTCCCAGGGCGCTCGGAGCAGGACATTATTACCGATTTGCTCTCCACCGCACTCGACGAAATTGAGGCAGCTTTCCCCTATGTGCCGGGCGACCGAATCGTGGCCGAGGACGAACAGGGTGATCCGATCTACGAGGATACCGGGCTGACACCGCGTTTCCAGTCCCTCACCCGCAAGCATCTGCGGTGTTTCGGCGCTGATTTCGATGAGGGGTAAGCCGATTGGAAGCGGGGCGGGCTATTATTCGGTTTCGCCAAAGTGCCCATCGACTAATTCAGCCAATGTGGCGAGGGCCTCCTGAGCGTCTGGCCCGCGGGCTAGAATCAAGAGCTCCGTTCCGCAACAGGCCGCAAGCATCAACAGACCCATGATGCTCTTGCCGTTGACCTCCTTGCTGCCGCGCTTGATTCGTATCTCGCTATGAAAACGCGAGGCTATGGAGACGAAACGGGCAGCGGCCCGAGCATGCAGGCCGAGCTTGTTGGTGATCCGAATCTCGCGTATGAGAAATTCGTCGTTATGTGTCATGTCCAAATTGGCATAGGGCTTTTGTCAGCCGTACTCCATTGTGCCCCCGACATTGTTTACACGCAGCCATGTGCGAGCTCCCGGTGACGAATGGTGACGCTGGCCCTGCGTGTACGGAAATGATCGGCCAATCGATTCGCCAGATAAACGGAACGATGTTGGCCACCGGTGCAGCCGATGGCGACGGTGAGGTAACTGCGGTTTTCGCGTTCGAAGTGTGGAATCCATTCATCGAGAAAATCCTCGACTTGGCGATAGTAGCGTTCCACGTCCTGCTGTGCGGCGAGATAGCTGATTACGGCCGTATCCAAGCCGGTGAGCGAGCGCAGCTCAGGCTCCCAATGCGGATTGGGAAGGCAGCGGACATCGAATACATAATCGGCATTCGGTGGGAGCCCTTGCTTGTAGCCGAATGACTCAAACAGCAATGATAGCGAATAGGGTTCGCGGACGAGGCGTTTGCGTACCAGATCGCGCAATTGATGCACGGTAGTCCGGGTGGTATCGATAATGAGGTCGGCCCGCTCCAGTATCGGCTTGAGCAACACGCGCTCGCGCTCAATGGCCTCCGAAAGAGGGATGTCAGGGCCGCTGAGCGGGTGGCGCCGGCGGGTCTCGCTGAAGCGTTTGAGTAACGTAGCATGCTCCGCATCCAGCGCCAGAATTTCGCAATGGATGTCCCGAGCCGTTATCTCCTGCAGAATTGTTGGGAACCGAGTCAGATCTTTGGGGCTATTGCGCGCATCGATGCCGACGGCATAATGCTGGCTCGCGGCGGTCTGGGTTTCCGTGACATGGCGAGCAAACGCGCTTAGCAATCCCATCGGTAGGTTGTCGATGCAATAAAAGCCGGTATCTTCGAGTGTGTTAAGCGCGATGCTTTTGCCCGACCCGGACAGTCCGCTGATAATCACTAGTCTCATACCGGCTCCGGCATCCGTTCACTAACTGATTCCAGCACGGAATCCCTGACGCCACCGCGAGCTTGGATCTGGCGCACTGCGGTCTCGATGAGCAGCGCTCGCGGTCGCCGATTGGATAGGGTCAGCCGGAGTAGACTACGACCCAGCCAACCTTGTGTCGCCCAGGCGCCAGTCAATGGGTCGGTGGGGGGTGATTGGGTCGTGAGCGCCACGAGCAGCCGAATAATGGCGCTCGATGTAACGGCTGTCTCGCCGAAGAGTTCATTGACCTTCAGTAGCCCCAGCCCATGTACCGCTAATTGACCGTGGAGTGGTCCGGGTGCGCTGCCCAGCAGCGCGCCGCTGGCATGTGCTTGTATGCGGACCGCGTCATCGGTTATCAGCTGGTGGCCGCGTTCGAGTAGCATCAAAGCGGTTTCGCTTTTACCCACACCGCTTTCGCCTTGGAGCAGTACGCCGTAGCCATGAACTTGGACGAGCGTTCCCGGGCGCGTCAGATCGAGCTGTGCATCGAGCAGTTTGCGGATGCGGGTGAAGGCCACCGAGCTGGGCAGTGGAGTGCTGATAACCGGCGCCAGCAAACGCTCGTGGCGGTGAGCCCTATTGCTGTCGGCGGATTCGATCCAAAGAAGGGGTGTTGGTGTGGAATCGAGCTCGGGCCGGCTCGGTATGAGCCGAATCGGGGCTGGTGTCTCTGGGCCGGCCCAACAGCCCGCTGTTTCGGGCAGCTGCAAGTCGGTGGGCAGCTCCGATACCGCCGGCCTCGGGGTATCGGCATCTAAGGCGCGAGCGAGTATGGCACAGTCGAGCCGGGTGTCCCCTAAATTGTTTGTATCAGGCATTCCCTTTCTCCCGACCGGCTTTAAACGAGGGGCTACCGCGGGAGCGACCAAACCGATCAATTTTGGTCGTGCGCTCGCCACGTAGACCGATCCCACTCGCTTGCGCTCATTGGCGCAAACCTTGGCCATAAGTGCTTTTGACTACGTGCTCCCAAATCAGCTTAGTGAAAGTCGATATTGGGGACGCCTTATGCGGCTCGAAGCCGGTTCAAGAGCCTGGTGAGTCGGCTTGCCAGCGCATGATATGTTGGTACATTTCCTCCACACTTTGACTGCTTCGCAACCGTTCGCAGAACGCGTGATCACTGAACAGTTCCGCCAAAGCCGCAAGAACGCGCAGATGCTCGTCGGTGAAATGTTTCGGTACGATCAAGGCGAACAGCAAATCGACCGGCTGTTTATCGATCGCATCGAAATCGACCGGCTGGCCCAGCCTGATTAGCGCGCCTCGCGTTTCTTTGATGCCATCAACGCGGGCATGCGGCAAAGCCACGCCTTTGCCGAGTCCGGTACTACCCAATCGCTCCCGCCCGATCAGATGTTCGAAAATCGTTCTGTCCGTCGGCTCGCCTTCGGTTTGGGCGAGGAGCACACTGAGTACTTCCAGGCTGCGTTTCTTGCTGGTTACATGGACCCCACAGCGAATTCGCTCGGGGACTAACAGATTGACGACATTCATTGCCCCCTGCCTCAACGGATGAGATTTGAGGCGTGTCCTGTTCACGGCCTCACGCGCTGGCCAGGATCGATCAGGAATCCCGGCCAGCCGCTCATTACGTTACTGTTCGAGGGCTTGGCTGACCGGGCCCTCGCGGCGATGGTGGTCCGCACGTTTTTCCTTGTGCTTGACGACCTGTCGATCGAGTTTGTCGATCAACCCGTCGATAGCGGCGTACATGTCCTGCTCGAGCGCACCGGCATAGAGTTTAGCGCCGCTCACGTTGAGCGTCGCCTCCGCTTTCTGGTTTAGCTTTTCGACGGTCAGAACAACATGTACGTCGACCACATTATCGAAGTGCCGCTCCAGTTTGTCGAACTTCGACCCTACATAGTCGCGTAACGCCTCGGTGATTTCCACATGGTGCCCAGTAATATCGATCTGCATAACGCCCTCTTGGTGATCAGGCAAAGCGCCTGCGCTCGGTTGATGAGGCGATGCTCATGGACTCGCGGTACTTGGCCACTGTCCGCCGTGCCACATTGATCCCGTCGGCCTGTAGCTGCTCGGCGAGTTGGCTGTCGCTGAGCGGGCGTGAGGCATCTTCGGCGGCGATCAGGCGGCGGATACGGGCGCGTATCGACGTTGCCGAGCATTCCCCTCCGTCTACCGTCTGAACATGGCTCGAAAAGAAATGTTTGAATTCGTAGGTCCCGCTGGGTGCCCTGAGATACTTTTGGCTGGTGATGCGCGAGACGGTGGATTCATGCATATTGATCGCTTCAGCCACCTCGCGCAGCACCAGCGGTTTCATCGCCTCCTCGCCATATTCGAGAAAATCCTGTTGTCGTTCCACGATGCACTGTGCCACCTTCAGTAAGGTCTCGTTGCGTGAATGCAGGCTCTTGATCAGCCAGCGTGCCTCCTGCAGATGCTGTCGCATGACTGAGTTGTCACGGCTGTTATCGCCGCGCCGCACGAGCCCGGCATACTGACTGTTGACCCGCAGGCATGGGTAAGCGTCCGGATTGACCTCGACCCGCCAGTGGCCGTTTTCTTTGCGTACGAAAACATCCGGAGTAATGTATTCGGGGCGCTCACTGCTGATGCGTAGCCCGGGGCGGGGATCAAGCGTCTGGACCAGTGCTAGGGTTTGCTGAAGGGCTTGTTCATCGAGGTGCAACCGACGCTTGAGCTGAGCAAACTGGCGCTTGGCCACCAGCCCCAGGTGTCGGTCGATGAGTTGCCGCGCCGCCTCCAACCAAGGGGTCTCGGGGTCGAGTTGGTCGAGTTGCACCAACAGTGCCTCGCGCGGATCGCGTGCCGCAACCCCGACCGGATCGAAGCGCTGGATTTGGGTCAGTACAGTCTCGATCTCTTGCTCGGAGACGCCCCATTGCTCGGGAAGCACTGTGTGGATCTCGGCCAGTGAACAGCCCAAATAACCATCATCGCGAACCGCGTCGATGATGGCCTCGGCGATAGTCAACTCCCGAGTCGAGAATCGATTGAGTTGAGCTTGCCAGGTCAGGTAGTCCTGAAGCGACTGGCCACCCTCGCTTTGGTTGGCAAAAGGATCTCGTTCCTCGGCATAGCCTGGATCGCTGTAAATGGTGGTGCCGTCGTAGACGTCTTCCCAGCTCGTGTCCAGCGGCAGCTCATCACCGATTTGTTCGTTTTGTACCGTGCCTTCGTTGTCTTGTCCCGAGCCGGCCGCTCCGAGCTCAGTCTCATGTTCGCGTTCCGAAGGGCTTACGAGCAATTCCGTCTCATCGAAGCTGGTATCGGCTTCCTCGGCGAGTTCGAGCATCAGGTTGGACTCAAGCGCCTGCTGTATTTCCATCCGCAGCTCAAGGGCCGGTAATTGTAGCAGGCGTATAGCCTGCTGAAGCTGGGGCGTCATCGTGAGCTGCTGACGCAGGCGAAGTTGAAGCGACTGTTTCATGTTCTGCTATCAGTGCCGGTCAAATGCCCGTGCGGCCGTTAGTGTAATGACTGTACTTGAAACAGTATCACATTGCAGAGTAGCGCAATTGTTGATCTATTTCTTAATGGTGCCAGAAGCGGGCGCTTCGTCACAGGCGGAAATTACGTCCCAGGTAGACGGCCTTGACCTGGTCATCAGCAAGCACAGCATCGGCGGAGCCTTCGGCGATTACTCGGCCAGCGCTTAGGATGTAGGCCCGGTCGACGATCCCGAGTGTGTCGCGCACGTTGTGATCCGTTATGAGTACACCGATTCCCCGTTCGACCAAATGTCGGACGATGTCTTTAATGTCTCCTACCGAGATCGGATCCACCCCGGCGAAAGGCTCATCGAGTAGCACGAAGCGGGGGTCTGCAGCGAGCGCGCGGGCGATTTCCACCCGCCGGCGTTCACCGCCGGAGAGACTGATGCCGAGTTGATCGCTCAGGTGGCTGACATGGAATTCCTCCAATAGCGCTTCCATGGTGTGCCGCCGATCGTCCCGCGAGAGGCCGCGACGCAGCTCAAGAATGGCCATTAAATTCTGGGCAACGGTGAGCTTACGGAATACCGAGGCTTCTTGAGGTAGGTAGCCGATACCCAAGCGGGCTCGAGCATGCATAGGCAGACGGGTAATGTCATGTCCATCCAAGGCAATCCGCCCACCGTCGGTGGACACTAGCCCGACGACCATGTAAAAACAAGTGGTTTTGCCGGCCCCGTTGGGGCCGAGCAAGCCGACGATCTCGCCGCTGCGGATATAAAATGAAGCATCTCGGACCACCGGCTGTCGGCGGTAGTGCTTGGTCAGCCCGGCGGCTTTGAGTTCGTTGCCGGGTGCCGGCTGGGCTACGCTCATTGGCCTTCGTCCGCTTGCTTGGCACCGGGCCGATTGGGGTAGATGGTAATGTGGATACGCTTCGTTTTATCCTTGCCGGAGTGAGCCTCAACTTGATCCGCCTCGATATCGTAGACTACTTGATTGCCGCGAAACGTGTTGGAACCTTGCCACAACGTGGCTCCTTGGAGCAGCCGGATCCGGCGCGGTCCGGTTTCGTAATATTCCATGCGAGGCGCTTTGGCGTGCACGTATTCACTCTCACCCTCGGGCAGTTCCCGGTAGCTTGCTGGATCGCCTTCCACGATGATGTGATCAAGTGCACGGCTGTCCGGAGCATAATAAATATGCATGATCTCGCCGGTGATTCGTAGCGTCCCCTGAGTGAGCACGACATCGCCGCGGTAGACGCTTACGCCTTTGACGTTATCGATTTCGGCCTGATTCGCGCTTAGCTTGATAGGCTGGTCGCGATCGCTGTCGCGGGCCGTGCTGCTCGAGCACGGTGCGAGGAGTGCGAGCAGTGCGATCATGGCCGTGATGAGCAGAGGCCAACCCACCCCTCGCTCAGCGATTCGATGCGGCATAGTATCCCTTGGCTGCGGCGAGCAGCTGGATGCGCTGCTTGCGCAGCCAGGCTCGAGCTCCAATGCCGTCGATTCGAAAATCACGACCATAGACGGTTACCGGCGTGTCGGTATCGGCATAGTCCTCATGCGGGCGCAGATGCAAGCGTTGCGTTTTCAGCGTGATCGCTGTGTTGTCCGAACTCGCTGGACGATGCAGCCGTACGCTACCGTAGAGCTGCACTTCGCTACCACCGGCCGCTATCCGGCCATTGTCGGAGCGGCCGTACCACGGCGCCCCGGTCGGCGTGTACACGGTCCATACCGGCTGCTCGATCAACGATACGTCGGCTTGCTGGTAATGAACCATGTGCTTGCCCCGAACGTCGTAGTCGGTGCGACCGTCCGAGCGCGTGACGTGCAGATCGAAGTCAGCCAAATAATAGGTGGTTTGGGGCTGCTTGGATTGCGGTCGAATTGGGCGCTGCTCGTCGAATAGCCACCAGGCTAGCAGTGCCAGCAAGCCGAATACCACGACGGGAAACAGACGATGGCGACGGGCGCTAGCCATGTTGCTCCAGCAAATCTTGCAGACGCTCGCGCGCTGCGAGCAGTAATTCACAGACCTCGCGTACGGCACCGTGGCCGCCGCGGCGGTGAGTCTGCCAATGACAGGCTGTCGCGATCCGGGGATGGGCGCCAGCTACCGCAATACCGAGCCCTGCCATGCGCACGGCGCCGAGGTCGACGATATCGTCGCCAACGTAGGCGCACTCGAGCGTGGTGAGTTTTAGTCCCTCGCACAACGCACTCAAGGCGAGGCGTTTGTCCTGCGCGCCCTGAACGACGTGGCGAACGCCCAGTTCCCGCGCACGCCGTGCCACTGTAGCGCAGCAGCGCGCGCTCAGCATGGCAACTTCGATGCCAGAGGTGATGGCCATTTTAATGCCTTGGCCGTCATGAGTGTGAAATGGCTTTATGGCCTCGCCGTGCTGACCGATGTAGAGCGTGCCGTCGGTGAGCACGCCGTCGACATCCAAGGTCAGCAATCGAACCCGGGCCGCCCGCGCGATCACCTCAGCGCTCGGGCGTGCGCAATAGGCATCGGCGAATGCCGCCATCAAACCACACCCGCTTGCAATAAGTCGTGCATATTAAGAGCTCCGATCAGACGGTTCTCGCTGTCCACTACTAACAGGGCGTTGATTTTATGTTTTTCCATGAGCTGCAGCGCCTCGGCGGCCAAACTGTGGGCTTGAACGGTGCGTCCGCCGGGAGTCATGACCTCAGCCATGCGGGTGTTGTGGACATCGATTTGATGATCCAGGGCGCGTCGCAGATCGCCGTCCGTAAAGATCCCCAGCACCCGGCCTTCGGTATCGACCACAGTGGTCATGCCCAGTCCCTTGTTGGTCATCTCCACCAGCGCATGGCTCAATAACGTTTCTGGGGCGACCCGTGGAATGCGCTCTCCCATGTGCATGATGTCCTCTATGCGCAGCAACAGGCGTCGGCCCAGCGAGCCGCCGGGATGGGAGCGTGCGAAGTCCTCGCGGGTGAAACCACGTGCATCGAGCAACGCGACCGCCAGCGCATCCCCCATGGCCAGTGTGGCGGTGGTGCTGGACGTGGGGGCTAGGCCGAGGGGGCAGGCTTCCTCTGTGACGCTGATGTCGATGTGCACAGAGGCTGCGCGCGCAAGCGTGGAACCCGGGTTGCCCGTCAGCGCAATAAGCGGCACGTCGAGGCGCTTGATCAACGGCAGCAGGATGGTGATTTCTCGAGTTTCACCGGAGTTAGATAACGCGATGACCGCATCGCTTGCGGTGATCATGCCGAGATCGCCATGACTGGCTTCCCCGGGGTGAACGAAAAAAGCTGGCGTGCCGGTGCTCGCCAGGGTGGCGGCGAGTTTGCCGCCGATGTGCCCCGATTTACCCATGCCTGTGACGACCACGCGACCCCGGCAATCGAGCAGCAAGCGGCAAGCTCGGGCGAAGTCGTGGCCGATGCGTTGCCCGAGTGCCAGGATGGAGGCGGCTTCCACCTCTATAACAGCGCGGCCGAGTTGACACAGGTCCTCATCGGTGGTTCGACGCGCCGGCAACGGGCGGAGGGTATGCGGCTCGGTCATGGTGCACTCCTTGTGATCGACCGGTAGCGCAACGACTGTAGGTGCGCGTGTTCTGAATGAGTGCTATTGGACCCGATGGCATTGCCGATGGCAACGCCCCGTTCGCCCTTGCGGCGTGGTTTGCGCGGCTGGCAGTGGTTTGACTGTGTCGAGTCTATGCCGGATACTGCAGCCACTCGCCGAAAATAAGAATTTCCAACAAGTACTTCGATGCCCCGTCTGCTGCTATTGCACTGCCCGGTGGCGGGTGCAGCGGGTAGTTCGAGCGATTACACATGGCAACTGTTACAGGTGATCGAACCAACGGCTGCGTGGTCGAAATCGAGAATTTGCACTTCTCGCGTGGGACGCGGCGGATCTTTGCGGGCGTGGATATCGGTATCCGCCGGGGCGAGGTTACCGCGATCATGGGTCCGAGCGGTACCGGCAAGACAACCCTGCTGCGCTTGATCGGTGGGCAGCTGCGTCCGGATGCTGGCCGGATCCGGGTCGATGGGGTGGATGTCGATACGCTCAAGCGCCGAGGGCTCTATCAGTTGCGCAAGCGCATGGGGATGCTATTCCAAAGCGGTGCGCTATTTACTCATTTGAACTGCTTCGAGAATGTGGCCTTTCCTCTGCGAGAGCATACCCGTTTGTCGCAAGCGCTGATTCGGCACCTGGTGCTGATCAAGCTCGAAGCGGTCGGCCTACGCGGTGCCCACGCGCTGTATCCGGCCGAACTCTCCGGTGGCATGGCCCGCCGCGTGGCTTTGGCGCGCGCCCTTGCCTTGGATCCGATGGTCGTCATGTATGACGAACCTTTCTCCGGGCAGGATCCTATTTCCATGGGCATTTTGGTACGCCTCATTCGTCTGCTCAATGATGCGCTCGGTTTGACCAGCATCATCGTTTCCCACGACGTGTTGGAGACGGCAGAAATTGCCGACCGCGTTCATGTGATCTCTGCGGGCAAGGTGGTGGAGTCCGGGTCGCCGCAAGAGCTGCGTGCGTCATCTTCCGAGTGGGTCCAGCAATTCCTCAACGCTTTGCCGGATGGGCCGGTGCCGTTTCATTATCCGGCACCCTCGCTCGAGGAGGATTTGTTCGGCAACAGCGGTGTCGGGGTGTCCGCGCTATGATCGAATGGCTGCGGCTGTTCGGCGAGCAGACGCTGGCCGCGACCGCTCGCCTTGGGCGCGGTTACCTGTTTCTGCTGCGCGTGCTGCTCGGTCTGCCGGGGTTGCTGCTGCGCCCCGGTCTGGTGATCACTCAGATCTACGCCACCGGCGTGCTCTCACTGCTTATCATCGTGGTCTCGGGACTGTTCGTTGGAATGGTGTTGGGGCTGCAAGGATATAATACGTTAGTGAACTTCGGTGCCGAGCAGTCGCTGGGCGTGCTGGTGGCGTTATCACTTACCCGAGAGCTGGGGCCGGTCGTCTCGGCGTTACTTTTCAGTGGCCGCGCGGGTTCGGCGCTGACTGCGGAGATCGGGCTGATGAAGGCCACCGAACAACTCTCGGGCATGGAGATGATGGCGGTGGATCCGGAGCGTCGGGTCGTGGCGCCCCGCTTGTTGGGTGGAATGATTGCGTTGCCATTGCTCGCGGCGATTTTTACGCTGGTAGGCGTGTTCGGCGGCTATTTCGTGGGCACGGTGCTGCTCGGCGTGGACAGTGGCGCGTATTGGTCACAGATGCAGGCCCAGGTCAGCTTCACCGACGATGTGGTCAATGGCGTGATCAAGAGCCTGGTGTTTGGTTTCGTCGTCAGCTGGACCGCGGTATTCGAGGGATTCGATTGTGCACCGACCTCGGAAGGCGTGAGCCGGGCCACGACCCGAGCGGTGGTGCACAGCTCGCTTGCGGTGCTGGGCTTGGATTTCATCCTGACCGCGCTCATGTTCGATTGAGCGGAGTCACAAACGCACGGACGGGACGCATGCAGAATTCGCGGTTGCTGGAGATCGGAGTGGGACTGTTCGTTCTTTTGGGCTTGGGCGCGTTGCTTACCCTGGCTCTGAAGGTCAGCAACATATCGGCCTTTCAGCAGACCCAAGGCTATGACGTCATCGCTCAATTTCAAAATATCGGCGGGCTGAAAGTGCGCGCGCCGGTGACGCTAGCCGGGGTACCGGTGGGTCGGGTAGAAAGCATAGCCGTCGATCCAAAAACGTTCGAGGCACGGGTGGTGCTGACCATATCCGATAAATATGCCAACCTACCGCAGGATACCAGCGCCAGTATTTTTACCGCCGGTTTGCTGGGAGAGCAATACATCGGATTGCAACCCGGTGGCATGGAAGAGGTACTCAAGCCCGGTGACGAGCTCATGTTGACCCAGTCGGCCGTGGTGCTCGAGCAGTTGATCGGTCAGTTCCTGTATAGCACGGCTTCGGGGGCCTCGGAGAGCCAGACGGATGGAGGGCAGGAGCCTTGATACGCCGAATCGTTGTAATGTTTGTCATGGCCTGGGTGGCCGTGGCGACCAATTCGGCCGGTGCGAACGTTGTGCCGCCGGATGTGTTGGCGCGGCAGACGACCGAGCAGACGCTGCAGGCCATTAGGGCGCATCGCGCTGAGATCAAGCGCGATCCGTCCGTGATTTATGATTTGGTCAAGAAATTGGTGCTGCCGCATTTCGATTTCGAGCTCATGAGCCGCCTCGTGCTGGCTCAACATTGGCGTACGGCCCAGCCTGATCAGCGCCAGCGCTTTGTCGATGAGTTTCGCCAGCTGTTGGTGCGCACTTACGGCCGATCATTAGCCGAGTATTCCGGGCAGACTGTGGAGTTCGAGCCGCTGCGCTCAGAGCCGAGCTCGAAGCGCGCGACCGTGCGCTCCAACATCAAGCAGGCTGACGGTCCACCGATCCCGCTCGACTACAAGCTTTACAAGAAGGGGGGCGATGGTTGGAAGGTCTTCGATGTGATTACCAATCATGCCAGCCTGGTGCAAACTTACCGTAGCTCTTTTAGTGCTGAGATTCGACACAACGGGCTGGACGCGCTGATCGAGCAGCTCGTGCAGCGCAACACCGAGAGCACCCGCTCGCCGTGAGCGCAGCGCATTTTGCAAGCCGAGATGAAGAAGGGCGGCTGGCATTGCTGGGCGAGCTGACCTTTGAGACGGTCCCTGGACTGAGCAAGGAACTGGACTCGATGTTTAAGCAAGGGCCACGGCTGTGCGTCGATCTCGCCGGGCTTGAGCGGGTGGACAGCGCGGGGTTGGCGCTTTTGATCGAGTGGGCGCGTTTGACTCGCACCTCTGGCCATGCCCTGGAATTCATCAATACACCACAACAGCTCCTTACGCTTGCCCGTCTCAGCGGAGTCGAGCAGATGTTGCTGCTCTTGTCGACGGATTCCGGGGTTGAGGCGGACGGCGGCCGGCGCATTACAGGAGATCATCCATGATGAATCCGCAGCAGATCAAACAGCTGATTGAAACCGGTTTCACCGATGCACAAGTGGAAGTTGCCGGTGATGGCCGACATTTCCAGGCGCTTGTCGTCAGCCCGGATTTCGAAGGCGCGCCCATGCTCAAGCGCCACCGCATGGTTTATGCTCTCTTGCAGGAGCACATCGACAGTGAAGTGCTGCACGCGATCTCGCTGCGCACGCTGACCCCCGCGCAGCGGGCGGCGGAATGATGGTTGATCGATGGAGCGTTTGATCATCCAGGGTGGTCACCCCCTGGAGGGATCGGTTCGTATCTCGGGAGCGAAAAACTCAGCCCTGCCGATTCTGGCGGCGGCGTTACTTGCAGACGGGGCAAGCCAGATCGGTCGTATCCCACACCTGCATGATATTACCACTACCATGGAGTTGCTGGGCCAGATGGGCGTGCGTCTCACCGTTGACGAGCGCATGAACATCGAGGTCGACCCGCGCGGGCTCCACGAGTGCTACGCCCCTTACGAGCTTGTGAAAACCATGCGGGCCTCGATTCTCGTGCTTGGCCCGCTACTCGCCCGCTACGGGCAGGCCGATGTTTCTCTGCCCGGGGGATGCGCGATCGGGAATCGGCCGGTCAATCTGCATGTGGAGGGTTTGCGTCAGATGGGCGCGACCATCCATGTGGAGAACGGCTATATCCGGGCGCGTTGTAAGCGACTGCGCGGGGCTCGCCTGGTTATGGATCTGGTGAGCGTCACCGGCACAGAAAACTTAATGATGGCGGCCACTTTGGCCAAAGGGACCACCGTTATCGAGAATGCGGCTCGGGAGCCAGAGGTTATTGATCTGGCCAATTATCTCAACCGCATGGGGGCGCGGGTAAAGGGCGGCGGTACGGATACGCTCGTGATCGAGGGTGTTGAACGTCTGAGCGGGGTACACTACAACGTGCTGCCCGATCGGATTGAAACCGGTACTTATCTCGTGGCCGCCGCTATGGCCGGCGGTCGTATCAAGGTAAAGGATACCCGGCCGGAATTGCTGGAGGCCGTGCTGCTCAAGCTAGAGGAGGCCGGCGCGCTGGTGCGCACCGGTGAGGACTGGATCGAGTTGGATATGGCCCGCGAGCGCCCGCGTGCGGTAAAGGTGCGGACCGCACCCTATCCGGGTTTCCCGACCGATATGCAGGCTCAGTTCTGCGCTCTCAACGCGGTGGCGAGCGGTGTGGGGACGGTGACGGAGACGGTATTCGAGAACCGCTTCATGCATGTGCTCGAGATGCAGCGCATGGGTGCCGATGTGCGTCTCGAGGGGCGCACGGCCATCAGTACCGGTGTACCCCAGCTCATGGGGGCACCGGTCATGGCAACCGACTTGCGCGCCTCCGCCAGTCTTGTGTTGGCGGGCTTGGTGGCTGCGGGCGAAACGGTCGTACAACGTATCTACCATATCGATCGAGGCTACGAGTGCATCGAAGAGAAACTTGCGCAACTCGGTGCCAACATTCGGCGCATGCCCGGTTGAAGCGCAGGAGCCACTGTTTGCCGTGAGCGACGACGATACACTAGTTATTGCTCTGTCGAAGGGCCGGATTCTAAGGGAAACCTTGCCGCTGCTGGGTCACGCTGGCATCGAGCCGGTGGAGCCGCCGCAGGTGAGCCGCCGGTTGCTTTTGGCTACCGGCGTGGCGCAGGTACGGCTGGTGATCGTGCGCGCCGCGGACGCGCCGACCTACGTCGAGTATGGTGGCGCCGATGTAGGTGTGACGGGCAAGGACGTGCTCATGGAGTATGGCGGGCAGGGGCTCTATGAGCCGCTGGACCTCGGCATCGCCCGCTGTCGTCTCGTAATCGCCGGTAGACCCGGCGCAAACGTGACCGCCCGCCGCGTTCGTGTGGCAACGAAATACGTCAACATCACCCGCCGTTATTTTGCCGAACAGGGGCGGCAGGTGGAGCTTATCAAGCTCTACGGTTCAATGGAGCTTGCGCCGCTGGTTGGATTGGCCGATTTGATCGTCGACCTTGTCGACACCGGCCGCACCCTACAAGCCAACGGTCTCGCGCCACTTGAGCACATCGCCGACATCAGCTCGCGCTTGGTGGTCAATCGGGCGGCGATGAAGACCAAACATCGGCTGATCAAGCCGTTTCTGGCGCGGATGCAGGCCGCTGTAGCGGCAATGCACCGCTCGGCGGCGAATTCAGGGACAACCGGCAAATCCTGATCACGCTGGGAGCGGGAGATGCTTACGATCAAACGTCTGAGTACTACACAGTCGGATTTTTGGGGCAGCCTTCGGCGGCTAATGGATTGGGATAGCGGCGCCACAGGACAGGTAGAGCAAGTCGTCGTCGAGATCCTTGAGGCGGTACGACGGCGCGGCGATTCCGCCGTGCTGGAGTATACGGCCCGCTTCGACCGCATCACGGCAAGCTGTGTCGCTGAGCTGGAGATTTCGCCCGAGCGCAGGGCCACCGCTCTGGACAGGCTTCCGAGTATGCAACGCGAGGCATTGGAATTCGCCGCGGAGCGAATCCGCGCTTATCATCAGCGGCAGAAAACCGAGTCGTGGTCTTATACCGAGCCCGACGGCAGCATTCTCGGCCAGCAGGTGACGCCGTTGGAGCGCGTGGGAGTGTACGTGCCGGGCGGTAAAGCGGCTTACCCTTCCTCGGTGCTTATGAATGTGTTGCCCGCGCGTGTGGCCGGAGTCGATGAAATCACCATGCTCGCCCCGGCGCCGGGAGGCGAGATCAATCCCTTGGTTCTCGCTGCGGCACAGATCGCGCGAGTGGACCGATTGTTTACCATCGGTGGCGCCCAGGCCATCGGTGTTTTGGCCTATGGCAGCGAGACTATTGCTGCAGTGGACAAGATCGTTGGTCCGGGCAATGCCTATGTTGCGGAGGCTAAGCGTCGGGTCTTCGGTCAGGTCGGGATCGACATGATAGCCGGGCCTTCGGAGATCATGGTCGTTTGCGATGGCCAAACCGATCCCGAGTGGATCGCTGTCGACCTGTTCGCCCAGGCCGAACACGATGAAGATGCCCGCGCCATGCTCGTCTGTCCCGATCCGTTGTATTTGGATCAAGTGCAAAGCGCTATGGAACGACTTTTGCCTGCGATGGAACGCTCCGAGATTATTCGCGCTGCCCTCAACAGCCGCGGAGCGTTGATTTGCGTCCGGGACCTTGCCGAAGCAGCGGATGTGGTCAATTTCGTCGCCCCGGAGCATCTGGAATTGTCGCTGATCGAGCCTGAACGAATGCTCAGCGCCGTGCGCCACGCCGGGGCGGTGTTCCTGGGCCAAAATACCGCCGAAGTCTTCGGCGACTACTGTGCGGGACCCAATCATGTCTTGCCGACCTCGCGCACAGCGCGCTTTGCCTCGCCGCTCGGAGTGTATGATTTTCAGAAACGCACCAGCTTGGTACGCTGTTCTGGCGACGGCGCCGCTCGCCTGGGGCGCATCGCTGGGCGGCTCGCGCGAGGCGAGGGACTGACCGCGCATGCACGGTCGGCTGAATATAGAGTGCAAGAATCTGACGACGAACAGCAACCGCCCCTATAATCGGCGCGGGCGCTCCTCAATTGGGACGCGGCGTTGGAAAGCGAGGCCGTCGTTGTGCAGTCCAGATACCACGATTGTGGTACCCGGCTTTTGGGCCGTAATTACTGTAAGGAGATCGTGGATGTCGGCGATCGGGTTCCCATTTATGTTCAGCACCATATCCCCTGGATTTAACCCGGCCCGGGCCGCCGGACCGCCGCGTTGCACACCGGCAATGAGTACCCCATGTGCCGAGGCGTCTAACCCGTATGCAGCGGCCAGCTGCGGTGTGATCGTCTGGATCTGAACGCCGATCCAACCGCGGATCACGCGACCGTTTTCGACGATGCCTTGGAAAACGCCACGCGCCAGGCTGATCGGGATGGCAAAACCGATGCCCAGTGATCCTCCGGTACGGCTAAAAATGGCGGTATTAATACCCACTACTTCCCCGTGCACGTTGATCAGCGCACCGCCGGAGTTGCCGGGATTAATGGCGGCATCCGTTTGAATGAAGTTCTCGATCGTGGCCAAGCCGAGTTGGCTGCGCCCGGTCGCGCTTACAATACCCTGAGTGACCGTTTGTCCGATACCGAAAGGGTTGCCAATGGCGAGCACGACGTCGCCGACCCGCAAGGTTTGCGAATGGCCGAGCGTTACGGTGGGCAGTCCCTGCAGGTCGATTCGCAACACCGCCAGGTCGGTTTCGGGATCGCTGCCTACGATGAGCGCCGCGGTGCTGCGCCCGTCGGAGAGCAGCACTTGGATTTCATCCGCGCCATGAATCACGTGATTATTCGTCAGCACATAGCCCTTGCTGCTGATCACGACGCCGGAGCCCAGAGAGGTCTCCAGGCGTTTGCGGGGTTGTTCGTAGCGTTTGCCGAAGTAGCGGCGCAGCATGGGTTCGTCGAAAAACGGGTGGCGTGGTTCGGCCACCTGCTTAGTGGTATAAATATTCACCACCGCCGGGGCTGCTCGCACGACGGCTTCGGCGTAAGAGACCGGTGCCGTTGTTGCCCCTACCAGGGCGATGCGGCTTACAAGTGGTGCTTCGTGGATCTCCACGATCGGTCGTTCAGTGGGTAACAATCGGGGCGCCAGCCAGATCGTGACCCCCGCAACGGCGACGCCGATACTAAGGTATCTGAGTATGAACTGCGTTACACGCTTATGCGGCTGCACGCCGTTTTATCTCACATTTCACTTGCTCACGCCGCAGCGCGAGGAATCCAGGAGGACAGCAAGTTGGGCTGCATGGATTCGAACGGAGAGTTGACACCTTCATGATACAACTTTCCGAGTTGGTTCGTTACTGTGATGAGCTGCTCGGCACCAGCGGCTTTCACGATTACACCCCCAATGGATTGCAAGTAGAAGGCCGCGACGAGGTGGCTCGCATCGTCACCGGGGTTACAGCTTCGATGGCGTTGCTTGAGCAGGCCATTGCCCTCGGCGCGGATGCCGTGCTCGTACACCACGGCTATTTTTGGAAGGGAGAGCCGCTGCCGGTGACCGGCCTGAAGGCGCGGCGTCTGAGTATGCTGTTGCGGCATGGAGTCAGTCTGATCGCCTATCATTTGCCTTTGGATACCCACGAAGTATTCGGCAATAATGCGCAACTTGGCAAACGGCTTGCCTTTGAGGTAGACGGTTACGCCGAGGCCGGTGGGGTACCGAGATTGCTGGCCTTCGGGCGTCTTGATGTTGCGTCTACCCCGGGCGAACTGGCCGATCGGCTGGCTCGTCTGCTTGGGCGTGCCCCGCTCCATGTGGGGGCCGGCCCGCGGATTATCCGTAAAGTGGCCTGGTGTAGCGGCGCAGCGCAGCGCTTCCTCGGCGAGGCCGTAACCCTTGGGGCCGACGCTTACATCAGTGGCGAGGTCTCCGAGCCAACCACTCATGAGGCCAGGGAGCATGGAATTCACTACTTTGCCGCTGGGCACCATGCGACCGAGCGCTACGGAGTGCAGGCACTGGGCGAGCACCTCGCCGCAAAGCTGTGTCTTGAGCACCGCTTTGTTGACGACCCGAATCCGGTCTGACCTCCCGTGGGCAGTTTGCCGCATGTTCGGTGATGTGCTTGACGACCGGAACGCTATGTAAGATCCTTGCACGCTGCACGCAGCTTGTAGTCATTAGCGAGCCCCGAGAGTCGGCCGTTCAGGCCGTTTTTTCTGGCCATATGTTCAGCTAACCCAGACCCAGCCTAAAGGGGAGATGTGGATGAAACCAGAGGGGGCGGACTTAAGAAGGCGGCGTTTGCTCACCGGGGCGGCTGGTGTAGTCGGTGGCGTGGGCGTGGCATATGCCGCCGTACCATTCATTGGTTATTGGCAGCCCAGCGTGCAGGCGGAAGCGGCGGCCGCGCCGGTCGAAGTGGATATCAGCAAGCTCGAACCGGGTCAGAAGATTGATGTCGATTGGCGGGGCAAGCCAATTTGGATTTTCCGCCGCACCCAACAAGAGCTGGATACCTTGCCGAAGCTCAATGACTTGCTGCGGGATCCTCACTCCGAGATCATCACCCAGCAGCCGCCGTACTGCCAGAATCTGCCTCGATCAATCAAACCCGAATATGGCGTCATGGTCGGCATCTGTACGCACCTCGGCTGCATACCGCTCTACCAGCCGAAGCCTGGTTCAGTTGACGATGAATGGCTGGGCGGTTTTTTCTGCCCATGCCATGGTTCCAAATACGATCTTGCCGGACGTGTTTACAAAGGCGTGCCGGCCCCGCTCAATCTTGCGGTACCGCCGTATTGGTATCCGAGCGAATCGCGCATCGTTATCGGTGAACACCAAGAGAAGGGGGGCGCCTCATGAGCGATGATGCCAAGACTCGGGGGCTGCTGGGCTGGATCGACGCACGTTTTCCCTTCACCAAGCTGTGGGAAGATCACGCCGCTAAATACTACGCGCCGAAGAATTTCAACTTTTGGTATTATTTCGGTTCCTTGGCGATATTCGTGCTGGTTTTGCAGTTGCTTACCGGCATCTGGCTGACGATGTACTACAAACCGAGCGCCGCGCAAGCCTTCGCCTCGGTCGAGTACATTATGCGCGATGTGCACTGGGGCTGGCTCATCCGTTACCTGCATTCCACCGGCGCATCAGCCTTTTTCGTCGTTATTTATCTGCATATGTTCAGAGGGCTGCTGTACGGCTCTTACCGTAAGCCGCGTGAGTTGCTCTGGCTCATCGGCATGGCGATTTACGCCATTCTTATGGCGGAGGCCTTCTTTGGCTATTTGCTTCCTTGGGGACAAATGTCGTACTGGGGTGCGCAGGTGATCACCTCGCTGTTCGGTGCGGTCCCTGGGATCGGCGAAAAGCTCATGATTTGGATTCGGGGCGATTACACCGTCTCCGATGTTACCTTGAACCGCTTTTTCGCGCTGCACGTGGCGGCAATGCCGCTGCTGCTCGTCTTGCTGGTGGCGGTGCATCTCATGGCTCTGCATGAGGTGGGGTCGAACAATCCGGATGGCATCGACATCAAGCGCCACAAGGACACTAACGGTATTCCACTGGATGGCATCCCGTTCCACCCCTATTACACTGTCAAGGACATGGTAGGTGTGGTGGTGTTTTTGATTGTGTTCGTCCTAGTCGTCTTCTACTCACCCACCATGTTGGGGCTATTTTTGGAGCCCGAGAACTTCGAGCCCGCCAATCCCCTCAAGACCCCTGAGCACATCGCACCGGTTTGGTACTTCACTCCGTTCTACTCGATTCTGCGCTGTGTGCCCGACAAACTCTGGGGGGTCGTTGCGCTCGCCGCGTCGATCTTCATGTTGTTCCTTCTGCCCTGGTTGGATCGTGGCAAGGTGCGCTCAGTGCGTTATCGAGGGCGTGGGTTCAAGATCGCCTTGGCGGTGTTCGTGATCGCCGTGTTGATTTTGGGGCATCTCGGTGCGAACCCTCCCAGCCCAGGACGCAATTTGGTGGCACGTATCTGTGCGGTGCTTTATTTCGGCTATTTCGTGTTCCTCTGGATCTACACTTTCTTCGATTTGGAGAAAACCAAGCCGGAGCCGGAAAGGGTGACAAATGGCTCCTTTAAATGGCTATGGGAATGGATACAACAACAGCGTTTGGGGAAAACCAAACCGGAGCCGGAAAGGGTGAGCCCAAAATGAGAAAGCTTGCCTGCTTGCTCGCGATGATGCTGCTGCCAGGGTTGGTCGGGGCGGCCGAAGAGAACCTCAGGCTCATGAACGCGCAGACTGATTTGAGCGATAAGGCCTCTTTGCAGCGGGGTGCGAAATACTTCGTCAATTACTGCTTGGGCTGTCACTCGCTGAAATATTTGCGCTATCAACGCCTGGGGCAGGATCTCGACATACCGGACGAACTCGTGGAGAAGTACCTCATTTGGGGTGATAGCAAAATCAGCTCACCCATCACGAGTGCAATGCGCGAAAAGGATGCCAACGGCTGGCTTGGCGCTGCTCCGCTGGATCTGACGCTGGTGATTCGACGCCGCTCTGGCGGGTTGGATGTGGACGGTGGCGCGGATTGGTTATTTACCTACCTCAATACCTTCTATCGTGATGATAAGACGGCTACCGGAGTAAACAATCTCGTGATACCCAATGCTTCTATGCCGCACGTCCTCTGGCGGCTACAGGGCATTCCGGAGCCGGTCTATCAACGGGCGGATGGTGACGAGTCGAGCAAACAGCGCAAGGTGGTCGGTCTTAAAATGCCCGACGGGGGTGGGGCGCTCAGCAAGGCCGAGTATCAGCGCATGACGCGGGATATCGTGAATTTTTTAGCCTATGCCTCGGAGCCGATCCAGACCACGCGGAAGGCACTCGGTCTGCCGGTGCTATTATTTCTGATCGTTTTCTTGGCCATTATCTATCTGCTCAAGCAGGAATACTGGAAGGACGTGCACTGAGAGT
The DNA here is from genome assembly GCF_000153205.1 of Nitrococcus mobilis Nb-231. GTDB lineage: Bacteria > Pseudomonadota > Gammaproteobacteria > Nitrococcales > Nitrococcaceae > Nitrococcus > Nitrococcus mobilis. Next base: position 1,205,299 of record NZ_CH672427.1, on the reverse strand, counting down.
GGGCGGCCTTGCTTGGGTTGCCTATCCAAACTGTGGTGGAGCTGGCACATGGCGGCGGTAAGCCGACGATCCATAATGACGTTGTACTCCGGACCCACCCATTGCGATAGCCACCGGGTACGGTTCGTAATGGCGGAGAAGGGAATTTCCGCCGAGATCATTTCGGTCGACCTTGAAGAGGAGCGACTCATGGATCTGGTGGATCTCAATCCGTACGGGGAGATCCCAACCTTGGTGGATCGCGACCTTGTCCTGTACGATTCCAAAGTAATCAGCGAATACCTTGACGAGCGTTTCCCGCATCCGCCGCTGATGCCGGTTGATCCGGTTTCGCGGGCCAAGGCAAGGCTGGTAGTCTATCGTATCGAGCGAGATTGGTGTCGCCTTTTGATGCAATTCGATTCGGCGGACAGCGAAACCGTGGCGGCCCTGCGCAAAGAGTTGTGGGAGAGCTTGGTGGCCAGTAACGAGGTGTTCGCTTCGGGAACACCATTTTTTCTCAGCGATGAGCTTACCATGATGGACTGTGCCCTCGGACCGCTTATGTGGCGGTTGCCGCATTACGGAGTCGAGATTCCACCGAGCTCTGAAGGGATACACGACTATCAGGAACGGCTATTCGCGTTGGAATCCTTTCAGAAGAGCCTCAGTGAAGCGGAGCGGGCCATGCGCGCTTGATCGGCGCTGAACCGAACCATGAGTATGACCTCTAGTCGGCCTTATCTCATTCGCGCCTTATATGAGTGGATCGTCGACAATGGGTTGACGCCTTATCTGCTGATCGATGCGACTCAGGAAGGCTTAGACGCGCCACTTGAATATGCCGATAAGGGCAAGCTGGTGCTCAATGTGGCGCCGCGTGCGGTGCGGGCCTTGAACCTTGGTAACAGCGCCATCGATTTCAATGCCCGCTTCGGGGGGGCGGCGCGTGATGTCCACCTCCCCGTGCAGGCTGTGTTGGCGGTCTATGCCCGGGAGAACGGCCAGGGAATGCTTTTCAGCGAGGAGCCGGATGGTGACGAGCCACCTTCGGGCCCGGGAGGAAGCAACGCCGGTGCCGGTAATGGCCGCAAAAAACCCCACCTGCGGGTAATCAAGTGATATCTCTCTTCCCCTAAAACACATGGCTCGATGCACTGGGCGGTTTTTTGCGGTGACGTAGGACTGATGCTCGAATACGCTCGCCTTAAACTGCAGCGTCCGCGCAGCCACTACGGATCTATTCCCGGGTTGAATAAGTGTTGATCGATCAGATCACATAGGCAGTGGGCTACTACCAAGTGGGCCTCCTGAATGCGGGGGGTCGATTGCACCGGGATCCGAATCTCGATATCTGGCGGGCGCAGTCGTCTGCCCGCCTCGCCACCGTCGCGACCAGTCAGCGCCACGGTTCGCACTCGGCATTGCTGGGCGGCTTGAATCGCGCTGGTGATATTGAGGCTGTTGCCGCTTGTGCTCAGAGTGAAAAGCACATCGCCGGGTCGGCCAATCGCTCGAATCTGCTTAGCAAATACCTCCCGATAGTCGTAATCGTTGGCGATCGAGGTCAAAGTGGAGCTGTCCGTGGTGAGTGCCACAGCCGACAACCCGGGGCGCTCCCGCTCGAATCGATTAAGCAGCTCGGAGGAGAAGTGTTGTGCGGCGGCCGCCGAACCGCCATTGCCACAGCACAGAATCTTGCCATCTTCGCGCAAACAGCGTGTCATGCTATCGGCTGCTTGAATGATGGCCGGGATCGAGTGATCCAGCGCCATCTGTAGTGATCGGATGCTGTCATGGAAATTCCGAGCGACTCTTTCATGCGCTTGCATGGGGCCTCGCTTCCCTGTTCGGTCAGGCTACTTGGAAGGCATCGCGTATCCATTCGATACTGCCTTGACCATCTATGGCGATGACGTCGAAACGACAGGCAGCGTTCGGGGCATGAGTCAATAGGTAATAACGGGCGGCGGCAATGAGCCGTTGTCGTTTCACTGGGGTCACGCTCTCCAGCGCTCCGCCGAAGCGTTTGGTGGCGCGCTGGCGTACTTCGACGAAGACGACCTCGCCGGTGTCCTCCATGATGAGATCGATCTCTCCCAAGCGCGTGTGAAAATTGCGCTGTAGGCAACGCAGGCCGCGGCGCTGAAGGAACTCGAGCGCTCGAGCTTCGGCTTGTTTGCCGAGCGTACGTGGATTAGGGCCCCTAGTCATGCGAGGGCTGGCCTGAGTTCTGTCGGGCTACCGAATTCGGGGCAATGAAGAGCGGTTGCAACAATCCATCAACGAACTGGGCCGGGTGCAAGTTGCGGTGGATGACCCCATGCTCGTCCATCGTTAGTCGGCCGGTGCGTCCCTTGAACTGCGCCCCGGCATCATTTTGCAATAGAGCAAGCATAGAGATAAGTCGATAGGCGTCCATACCCAATGCATAGAGTCGGGGAAAGTCTCGCGTATTCTCCGGCCAGAGCCGGGCAAGGCGATCGCGGGAGAGCGGGTCATCGGTGACTGTATCAGGGTTTGGTATGAGCCAAGGAATATCAGCAAGTAGCACGCCGTCCATGTCGCGGTCCGTGACCGGTTGGGGGGTTCCTTCATAGGCTTGGGCCGTGGCTATGATCGGCACGCCTACGCCGTGGTGGAAGCGAATCTGTGGGCGTATGAGTCGAGCCTCGCGCGGGAAGGCACCGACGAAGATGCAATCCATGTCCCGGCGGCGCCGGGGCTGGAACTGGAGATCCCGCTGCAGTAACAAGCGCAATTGCTTGTACCGCCGTATGCCAACATCGAGGTTAAGCAACGCTTCGATTGGGTCGCCGAAATCACTTGCTTCGGGCGTATAGCGCGTCTGTTCGAGTACGCGCCCGCCCAACGCCTGGAACCGCTGCTGAAATGCCTGTGCTACGCGGTCACCCCAATCGCTGTCCGAGGTGAGGGTCAGTGCGGTTTGGTAGCCACGTTGCCAGGCCAGCTCGGCCGCCGCGAAGGCATCGTCTTCCGGGGCCAGACCGAATTGATACAGCCCTTGGATACCGGCGGTGGAACTGGGCAGCGTATTGAGTCCCAGAATCGGCGTGGCGGCAAAATCCAGTACGGTGAGGCGCTGTAGGGCGCTCTTCGTGAGCGGGCCGACCACTACCTGGGCTCCCTCGGCTACAGCGGCTTGATAGGCGCTCAGGCTGTCCAGGCCGGCCTCGCCGACATCATAGACCCACAGACTCGGCCTTTGTTGCGGTGGATCCTGGTAGTAGGCGGCCAGAAAGCCGTGTTCGACGGCGTGGCCCACGGCGGCCAACGATCCCGAAAGTGGCAACAACAGTGCGATTGCCTTAGGCTTCTGCAGCGATCGCTTGGCTGTGGCTAGCAGGGTTTCGATGAATGTTCCATCGGCTGGATGGTTGGGGTAGCGTTGTTGCCAGGCGTGCAGCGCCGCGGGCAACGCCTGCGGATCGAGTTGGCGCGTGCGATAAAAATAAGCGAGCTCGAGCCAGCCACCGAAGCGGTCGGGAACGGGAGGAATCAGTCCGACGAGTTGCTGCATGGGGATCGCGAGCAGGGCGGACCAAAGCGTCTGTCGATTGGCTTGGCGGCTCGAGGGATTTTGCAATAGCTCGCTGCGCTGATCCCGCAGGCGGGCGGCGGCGAGCGGTTCTCCTGCGGCTAGCCGGGCATCGGACTCTACGGCTAGCCAGGCCGGGTGCAGCGCATCGGGTAGCGGCGCGGGACGAGGGGTTAGCGCCGCTAGGGCATCGGCACCCCGGTCGGCGGCGAGTGCAAGCCGCGCCTGGACGATGCGCCGTAAGGCGGCACTCGAGGGGGGCAGCGTGTGCCCGTGCGTTTGCTCCACAAGGGCGCGCGCGCGGCTGGGCTCGTTCAGCTCGAGATAGAGCTGGGCCGCCTGTAGCCGCAGCTCTGCTTGCTGTGGCGAGGGGGGCGCCGCGGCGGCTGCCTGCTCGTAAAGCAAGGCGCTGCGCGGCAAGTCACCGTTTGCCTGGGCGGCCGTGGCCTGTCGGAGCAGTGTCTGCACGGCCGCGGGTGGACGGGTTGGGCCCGTAGGCGTTTGTACGCAGCCAGCCAGTAACAGCAATCCGCAAAGAACGCCTAAAAGACGAGCGGTTGGGCCCGGATGCGCCGGGGCCAACCACTTGGCACTCGCCGCACCAGCCGGTGCCCCTTGGCCGCCCGCCATGCCAATCTTTGCATGGTGAGCCTGCGGCGCGGTTCCGTCTCTGCATGCATTATTGCCGATGCGACTGGGCGGCCATAGTATATAAGCGGACCCTGGGGTGGTATGGCTTAGAATTAGAATCACCTGCTGGTTGCCCGTAGCAATCGACGACTCGTAGCTCTCCGGCGTCGCTCGCACGAAACTCGCCGGTGAGTCTCCTAAGCAAAGACGCAAGTATCCGGATGCAAGAGCAAGCCTGTCAATCCACTCTCGGTGTGTTGTATTGTGTTGCCACACCGATCGGTAATCTCGCCGATATCAGCCACCGCGCGCTCGATGTATTGGGGCGGGTCGCTGTTATTGCCGCTGAGGATACCCGCCACACCGGCCGGCTGCTTGCGCATTTTGCAATCAGTAGGCCGCTACTCAGTTTTCATGAGCATAATGAAGCGCAACGTTCTCCCATGCTCCTTGCTCGATTAGAGGCAGGGGAGTCGATCGCCTTGGTCAGTGACGCCGGCACGCCGCTGATCAGCGATCCGGGTTTTCGCTTGGTACGGGAAGCGCGCCTTAGAGGGCTGCCGGTTTCGCCGATTCCCGGCGCCTGCAGTATCATTGCGGCGCTTTCGGTGGCAGGTTTACCCACGGATCGCTTCGTTTTCGAGGGTTTTCTTCCGGCGCGCCCGAGCGCACGGCAACGCTACCTGCAGGGGTTACGTAGCGAGCCACGAACCTTGATTTTTCTAGAGTCGAGTCATCGAATCGGCGCCGCCTTATACGATCTCGTGGCGGTATTTGGTGCCACCCGTATGGCCACGCTGGCCCGTGAGCTGACCAAGCGCTACGAGACGGTTCGGCTCGACACATTGACTGGACTGGCCAGCTGGGTAGTGGCACAGGCGGAGCGCGAACGCGGCGAGTTCGTGCTCGTAGTGGCGGGCGCGAGCGCCGAGCTGCAACCGCAGCATGCCGCCAGTCTGGCCCCCGAGATGGCACTTGGCGTGCTGCTCGAAGAGCTGCCGGTGAAACAGGCCGCCCGCTTGGTAGCGCGTCTGACCGGTGCTCCGCGTAACGAACTTTATCGTCTTGCCCTCAAGCAGCGACATTGACAGTGCGCGTTTGGCAGTGGTGCGTTAAGCTATCCGGCAGACGGGAAGTTGGCTGGGCAGTCGCTGTGTCGTTAACGGTGCAGAGGAAAGTCCGGGCTCCGTAGGGCGAGGTGCCAGGTAACGCCTGGGCGGCGTGAGCCGACGGAAAGTGCCGCAGAAAACAGACCGCCGATGGCCCGACCAACGGGCTCAGGCAAGGGTGAAAAGGTGCGGTAAGAGCGCACCGCGCGGGTGGCAACACTCCGTGGCACGGTAAACCCCACCTGGAGCAAGACCAAATAGGGAAGCGAGCGTGTGGCCCGCACGGCTTTCGGGTAGGTCGCTTGAGGTGCGCGGTGACGCGTACTCCAGAGGAATGGCTGCCTTCGACAGAACCCGGCTTATAGGCCGGCTTCCCGTCTACTTATTTGCGACTCGTTCCGGCACCGTAAAATTTCGCACCCTGTTAAATCATGCAATTGTATTTTGCAGCATTAATGCTGCCCGCCTTTCAACTTATTGTTTATTAGTTCAATTTTTAGCGAACCTAATGTGTTGCTGTGTAACCTGTAAAGCTCACTTTAAGCAATTGTTATGAAAAGAATAATTTAAATATTTTTGCTTGACGTCGGATTTTTGGAAATTTACAGTGTGGAAAAAAGTGGGTGAGAGTGGTAATAAATGGAGCCGAGGGATATGGCAGGGGATATAGGTGTTTCGTGGCGTCGCTCAAATCAATCTGGACGTAAAGGGGCGGATGGCATTTCCTGGCCGCTACCGCGATAGACTTCTGCAGAGCAGCGATGGCCAGGTTGTGGTGACGGTGGACCGAGATCATTGCTTACTTATTTATCCTTTGCCCGAATGGGAGCGGATCGAGCAAAAATTGATCAAGCTCCCGACTTTGAACCGCACGGCGCGGCGGTTGCAGCGGTTGCTCATAGGTCATGCCACGGAATGCCAACTGGATGGAAACGGCCGAATTCTGTTGCCGCAACCGCTACGCGAGTTCGCTGGGCTGGACAAGAAGGCCGTGCTGATCGGGCAGGGCAATAAATTCGAGCTTTGGGATGAGCCGGTCTGGCACGAGCGGCGCGACCAATGGCTCGCGGAGGCCGCGCAGGAGAATGAACTGCCTGAGGAGCTCGAAGCGCTTTCACTATGATGCGCAGAACCATCGAGGGCCGCATCATCGCCCGGTGTTGTTGGAAGCGGCCATTGACGCTCTGCGTATTCAGGCCAATGGAGTTTATGTGGATGGAACCTTTGGCTGCGGTGGCCACGCAGCGGCAATTTTAAAACGGCTGGCAACGGGCGGTCGATTGGGACTGATCGATAAGGATCCGAGCGCCATCAGTCGAGCTCAGCAGAAGTTTGCGGCCGATGCGCGTTGCTTTATTCATCACGGTTCTTATGCCGAGCTCGGTGTGCTTGCCGATACGTGCGGTGTGCGAGGTCGCATCGACGGAGTGCTGCTTGATCTGGGGGCCTCGTCTCCACAGCTGGACGAGGCACGACGGGGATTTAGTTTTCTGCGAGATGGGCCGCTTGATATGCGCATGGACCCTTCCAAGGGCGTATCAGCCGCCGCGTGGCTTGCAGATACGCCACTTTCGGAGATCGAGAGTGTGATCAGGCGATACGGCGAAGAGCGCTATGCTCGCCGTATCGCGCAAGCCATCGATGCCTCTCGGCAAGCCGGACGATTGCCGCAGACGACCGGCGCGCTCGCTGCATTGATCGCCGCGGCTGTGCCGCGCCGCGAAGTCGGTAAGCATCCGGCGACCCGTAGCTTCCAGGCCATTCGCATCGCAATTAACGATGAGTTGGAGGAATTGCGGTGCTTTCTCGCAGGGATCTGCGATTTACTCTGCCCAGGCGGTCGGTTGGTGGTGATCAGTTTCCACTCGCTCGAGGATCGGCTGGTGAAACGCTTCATGCGTGACCATAGCCGGATCGGTGATCTACCCCCGGGTATTCCAATCGTGGCGCACTCCATGCGCCCGCGGCTGCGGCGGCCAGCGAAGCCCGTACGCCCAGGCGCCGAGGAGATAAGAGTCAACCCACGAGCGCGCAGTGCCGTGTTGCGAGTAACGGAGCGATTACCTTGAAGGCTCGATCCGCCGCAGCGGTCTTCGTTTTACTGGCGATGGCCGTCGGCTCTGCCGTCGGGGTCGTTTATAGCAAACATAAGAGTCGACGGTTGTTTATACAATTACAAGATCTACAGCAGGAGCGTGATCAACTCAAAACCGAATGGGGCAGGCTGCAGCTCGAGCAGGGTGCATGGGCAACCCATGGGCGAGTCGAGCGCATTGCTCGTGAGCGGCTCGAGATGAGGATACCGAGGCAGGGCGATGTGGTGATTCTATCGGTAGACAGCCAATGATTTGCTGGCCCTCCAGGGGGTCGATCTACGAAAAACGGGGGGCAAAACTTGATCAGGCATGCTTTGGATAGCAAGCCGCAGCCTTTGTCCCGGTGGCGCCCGGTGGCGCTGATGTGCTGTTTCATCGGGTTTGCGGGTGCGTTGCTTTGGCGTGCCGTGGATTTGCAGGTTTTGAACCGAGATTTCCTGCTCAACCAAGGTGCCGCGCGGTTTCTGCGCGATGTAGAGATCCCGGCCCACCGAGGGGTGATCCGAGACCGTAATGGTGAACCGCTGGCCATCAGCACACCGGTGGACTCGGTTTGGGCCGACCCGAGCGATCTGCTGCTGGCAAGCCGCGATAAAATAGCGCGGCTTGCGCAACTATTGCAGCTTGATGCCGAGCGTTTGCGCGCCGATCTGCGCGCTCGGCAGGATCGTGAATTTGTCTACTTGCGTCGACGCATTACGCCGACTTTGGGCCAGGAAGTGGTCGATCTGCGGTTGCCGGGCGTCGCGCTGCAGCGCGAATACCGGCGTTTCTATCCGGCCGGTGAGGTGGCTGGTCAACTCGTCGGTTTTACCAATGTCGACGATGTGGGCCAAGAGGGCGTAGAACTCGCCTTTAACAACTGGTTACGCGGGGAGCCCGGTGCGAAGCGGGTGATCAAGGATCGACTGGGCCGGGTGATAGAAGATATAGAGCGGCTGCGCGAGCCCAAACCGGGACATGCCCTCGTGCTCAGCGTGGACCGCCGGCTTCAGTACATCGCTTATCGCGCCCTTAAGGCGGCGGTCCGGAAACACGGCGCGCGGTCCGGCTCGCTGGTGTTGCTGGACGCCCGTACGGGCGAAGTTTTGGCCATGGTCAACCAGCCGGCATTCAACCCCAACGACCGCGCGGAGCTGATTCCTAGCCATTATCGCAACCGAGCTGTCACGGATGCCTTCGAGCCCGGCTCAAGTCTCAAGCCGTTTACGATCGCAGCCGCGCTGGACAGTGGTCGGTTCGCTCCCCATTCGCTTGTGGACACGACACCCGGCGTGTTGCGTGTGGCGAGTGACACCGTGCACGACGTGCGCAACTACGGCGTCATCGATGTCATGACGGTGATCGAGAAGTCGAGTAACGTTGGGGCAGCAAAAATCGCGCTGGATCTGAAGCCGGGCACCGTATGGCGGATGCTTGGTCGGGTTGGTTTCGGTCGTTCCACGGGCAGCGGGTTTCCAGGAGAGGCGGGTGGCTATCTCTCGGGACGACCGCCGCGCTACCCGATCGACCGGGCGACCTTGGCTTTTGGCTATGGAGTCTCCGCCACGGCTTTGCAGCTCGCGCAAGCCTACACCGCCATCGCCAATGATGGACGGCTGCTGCCGGTATCGCTGCTGCGCGTGAACAACGCGCCGGCGGGCCAGTCTGTCATAAGCGCGCGCAGTGCTAGAGCCGTACGCTCCATGATGGAACAGGTGGTCTCCAGCGAGGGCACGGCGCCCAAGGCCGCCATTCCGGGCTATCGCATCGCCGGCAAGACCGGGACCGTGAAGAAGTCCGCCTCCGGCGGCTATTCGGATCGCCGTTATGCGGCCTTGTTTGTCGGTATCGCACCCGCCAGCGCGCCTCGTTTTGTCTGCGCCGTGATCATCAACGAGCCGACCGGGAAGCCGTACTATGGCGGGCTGGTGGCCGCACCGATCTTTAGGCACGTGATCGAGGGGGCGCTGCGGTTGCGCAACGTGCCGCCCGATGGCCGCTTGCGGCAACCGGCGCTGTTGGCCGCCGGAGAGATGACACCATGACCGCCCCCTTGGCTCGGGCAGCGCATCGATTGCGGGGGCTTCTCGAACCGCTCGGGATCGAAGCCGACGAGCGGCCGATCCATGGAGTTGCCGTGGACAGCCGAGCAGTGCGCCCCGGTTATCTGTTCATGGCGGTCCAAGGCACGTTACACCATGGCGGGGAGTTTGCCGCCGAGGCGCTCTCCCAAGGTGCGGCCGCGATTCTTTGGCAGCCTACCCCTGGCTTTGATGACCAAGCGTTGAGTGCACGTTGCGCCAAACAAGCCGTGCCGTGTATAGCAGTGCACTCCTTGCACGCGCAGGTGGGGATTATCGCGGCCCGTTTCTATGGCGATCCAGGCGCGAATATGACTGTGATCGGTGTAACGGGTACCGATGGTAAAACCTCGGTCAGTCAGTTTATCGCCCACGCCTTGGGCCGCAAAGAGTACCGCTGCGGGATTCTCGGCACGCTCGGCTGTGGATTGCCGGGCCATTTGCGAAGAGTCACAAGCCTGACCACCCCGGATCCGATAACGCTCCAGTGCGAACTGAACCAGTTACGAGCTCGGCACGCCCAGGCGGTTGTGATCGAGGTGTCCTCACACGCGCTGGATCAGCAACGCCTCGCCGGAGTCGGTTTCGATGTCGCAGTGCTCACCAATCTCAGTCGCGATCACTTGGACTACCATCCCTCGCAGGCCGCTTATGCGCAGGCCAAGGCATTGCTGTTCCAGCGGCCCGAACTCCATACCGTGGTTGTCAACGTCGATGACGATTTCGGTCGCAGTCTACGGGCGAGCGTGCGCCACGCCCGGGTGATCGGTTACTCGCTGGCCGGTATCGAGACGGCGCAGCTGCGCTGTCTGCGCCTCGCGGCCCAGTCCGATGGGTTGCGGTTGCTGCTGGATGCCGGCGGTTGTCGAGCCGCCGTCCGGGTCGGCCTGTTGGGACGCTTCAATGCGGCCAACGTGCTCGCAGCGCTCGGTGCTTTGTTGGCGCTGGACGTCCCGCTCCGGGAAGCACTGCAGCGATTGTCTTTATTGCAACCGGTCAGCGGGCGGATGGAGCGTTACGGGAGCGAGGGCCGGCCCACGGTGGTGATCGATTACGCCCATACGCCGGCGGGTCTGCAGGCGGCGTTGGCGGCGATGCGCGAGCATTTTGCGGGGCGCATCTGGTGCGTTTTCGGTTGCGGCGGGGACCGCGATCGAGGTAAGCGGCCGCTCATGGGCGCGCTCGCCCGCGCCAGCGCGGATCGGATTATCATCACCAACGATAATCCGCGTACCGAAAATCCCCGGCGCATCATAGCCGAGATCCAGGCCGGGGCCGGCGCGGACAGTCGCGTGAGGGTCATTGAAGATCGCAGGGAAGCGGTTATCCATAGTATTCGAGCGGCGGCTCCTGAAGATGCCATCCTGGTTGCCGGCAAGGGTCATGAGGAGTATCAGCTTATAGGAACCCGGCAATTGCCTTACAGTGACCGCGAGACCGTTAAACAAGCGCTGGGGGGGGGGCACTGATGGATGCGGTGTCACTCAGCCGGCTGGTCGCCGATCTGGGCGGGCATCTGCGCGGGCCGGATACCGAGGTCATCGGGGCGGCGCTCGATTCACGCCGCATCCGATCGGGTGAACTCTTTGTCGCCCTTACGGGTAGCCGAGCGGACGGGCATGATTACCTGAGCGCTGCCCGTACCGCCGGGGCCGCGGCGGCGTTGCTCGAGCGTGCCGTGCCGGAACCGTTGCCGCAGTGGATCGTAGCCGATGGCCGCGGGACGCTGGCCGCCTTGGGCTGCTGGGTGCGAGAGCACTGCGCTGCGACTCAGATCGTGGCCGTGACCGGGAGCAATGGCAAGACCACCGTCAAGGAGATGTTGGCAGCGATACTCGCCCGCCACGGTGCGACCTTGGCCACCTCGGGGAACTACAACAACGAACTCGGCGTACCGCTGACCCTGTGCCGTCTGCAGCGCCGCCACCGTTACGCCGTGCTCGAGCTCGGCGCCAGTGCTCCTGGGCAAATCCGACGTCTGACGCAGTGGGTTCGCCCGAGCGTTGGCGTCATCACCAATGCCGGCCCGGCCCACCTAGACGGTTTCGGCTCGGTGGCCGGGGTGGCGCGAGGTAAGGGTGAGCTGTTCGAGACGTTGCCCGACGATGGGATCGCCGTAATCAACGTCGACGATGCTTTTGCGAACCTCTGGCAGCGACTGGCTCGCCCCCGACGCTGCATTACTTTTGGACTCGATCGGCGAGCCGAGGTCCGTGCCACTACAGCGGCGGACGGTCAGTTGGAGTTGCGTTGGGATGGTCGGGTGTTGCCCGTGCGCTTGCCCTTGCTCGGGCGCCATAACCAGCTCAATGCACTGGCGAGTGCCGCAACCGCGTTGGCGCTCGAGCTACCAGGTGCAGCGATCCGGGCCGGTCTGGAAGCGATGCGCCCGGTGCCGGGGCGGTTGTGCTGGCGTGAGGGGATCGGCGGGGCCCGTATCTTGGACGATACCTACAATGCCAATCCCGCTTCACTGGCGGCGGCGATTCGCGTATTGGCCGAAAACTCGCAGCGTCGTTGGCTGGTGTTGGGCGATATGGCCGAACTGGGCGAGACGGCTGGTCGCCTGCATCGGCGTGCAGGCCAGTTAGCGCGCGCGGGTGGGGTCGAACGACTGTTCGTGATCGGCGAACTCGCCGCTGCAAGCGCCGCCGGGTTCGGGCTCGGAGCCGAGTGTTTCGATGATCGTGAGGCGCTTGTCAAAGCCCTATCCGGTGGCCTTGGGCCGGATATTGCGGTGCTCATCAAGGGCTCGCGCTCGGCGGCCATGGACATCGTTGCCGATCGATTGGCGGCCGACAAGCCGGATGCGGCCGAGATGGAGGGCTGAACGTGCTGCTGGTCCTGGCCGAATGGCTGGCGCAATACTACGGCGTTTTCAACGTCGTCCAGTATTTGACTTTCCGCGCCATTGTCGGAGCGTTGACTTCGTTGATCATTTCGCTGGCGGTGGGGCCGCTGCTCATTCGTTGGCTGGTTCAATACCAGGTTGGCCAGCAGATCCGCCAGGACGGCCCGCAGACCCACTTCTCGAAGGCCGGGACACCGACCATGGGCGGTACGCTGATCCTACTGAGTATTGCCGTATCGACGCTGCTGTGGAGCGATCTCAGTAATCGTTTCGTCTGGATCGTTTTGTTGGCCACGCTGGCCTTCGGTGCGGTCGGCGGGGTGGACGACTATCTCAAGCTCGTTCACGGTAACAGCAAGGGGCTGTCGGCGCGAATCAAGTATGGTTGGCAGTCGGCACTCGGGTTGCTCGTGGCGTTGGTGCTGTATGCCACGGCGCAAGCGCCGGTCGAGACCTCTTTAATCGTCCCCTTCTTCAAGTCGGTGCGGATCTCGCTGGATTGGTTGTTCATCCCGCTGACCTATTTCGTCATCGTGGGTTCTTCCAACGCGGTGAACCTCACCGATGGGCTCGACGGGTTGGCCATTGTGCCCACGGTCTTGGTCGGTGCCGCGCTGGCGGTGTTCGTCTATGCCACAGGCCATATCACGTTCGCACAGTATCTCGGCATTCCATACATCCAGGGTGTCGGCGAGGCGGTGGTATTCTGCGGAGCACTGGTGGGTGCAGGATTGGGCTTTCTCTGGTTCAACACCTATCCCGCCATGGTGTTCATGGGCGATGTGGGGGCGTTGGCGTTGGGCGCAGCACTGGGTGTACTGGCCGTAGTGGTGCGCCAGGAATTGGTGCTGTTCGTTATGGGTGGCGTGTTCGTCATCGAGACGCTGTCGGTCATGGTGCAAGTCGCCGCTTTCAAGCTGACCGGTCAGCGCGTGTTGCGAATGGCGCCACTGCACCATCATTTCGAGCTCAAGGGCTGTCCGGAGCCGCGGGTCATCGTTCGGTTCTGGATCGTCACCATCATTCTGGTCCTCATCGGGTTGGCGACACTGAAGCTGCGCTAAGAGTCGAGAGTCGAATGGTGAATGGGTTTGACAAGGTGATCGTCGGGCTCGGGGAAACCGGCTTCTCCTGCGTGCGCCACCTACTGAGCGAGGGGTGGCGGATCGCGGTGACCGATAGCCGCATGGAGCCGCCCCGACTTGCGCCACTGCGTGCGGCGTATCCCGAGGTGCCGGTGGCCTGCGGCCGCCTCGCGCGGGACTGGTTGCTGACGGCGGAGGAAATTGTGGTCAGTCCCGGAGTGTCGCTCGCGGAGCCGGCACTGTGCGCGGCACGCGCCGAGGGCATCCCCGTGATCGGGGACATCGAGTTGTTCGCGCGCGCCGCGGCGGCGCCAGTGCTTGCGGTCACCGGGACCAACGGCAAAAGTACGGTCACCGCTTTGCTGGGTGAGATGGCTCGGGCGGCCGGCCTCAATGTGGCGGTTGGCGGCAATTTAGGGCCGCCGGCATTGGAGCTGTTGCAACTCCCGCAAGTGCAGCTATTCGTGCTCGAGCTATCGAGCTTTCAGCTTGAGAGCGTTTATAGCCTCAACGCCCAAGCGGCGAGTCTCCTCAACATTGCACCCGACCATTTGGACCGTTACCCCAATATTGCCGCCTATCTTGAGGCTAAGGCGGTTATTTTCCGCGGCGATGGGGTCATGATCCTGAATGCCGATGATCCAGCCGTGTGCGCCCTGGCGAGTGCCGGGCGCGAGACACTCTACTTTACGCTCGCCGCGCCGGTCGATGCGCGTACCTTCGGCATCGACTACTGGGGCGGCGAGTCGTGGTTTTGCCGCGGTCGCAATCGACTCGCTCCGTGCGCGGCATTTCAGCCGGTGGGCCGGCACAATCAGGCCAATGCGCTGGCGGCGCTTGCTCTTGGCAGTGCCGCGGGGCTGTCACTGTCGGCGCTGTTGCAGGGGTTGCAGACATTCAGGGGGTTACCGCATCGCATGGAGCCGGTGATCGAGCATGACGGCGTGCTCTGGATCAACGACTCCAAAGGCACCAATGTCGGGGCAACCTTAGCGGCCGTGGCCGGACTCGAGCGACCGCTGATCCTGATTCTGGGCGGCCAGGGCAAGGGCCAGGACTTTACGGCGCTGGGGCCGGCGTTGCGCGCGCGGGCGCGCGCCGCCGTGGTGCTCGGCGAGGATGCGCAGCGCCTGGCAAGCGCCCTCGGTGGAGTTTGTCCCGTGGAGCGGGCTGTGGATCTATCCGCTGCTGTAGCGGGCGCTGCGCGGTTGGCACGAGCCGGTGACATCGTCCTGCTCTCTCCGGCCTGCGCGAGCTTCGATATGTTTTCGAGCTACGCCGAGCGCGGTGAGGTGTTCCGTACGGCAGTAGAGGCGGCAATAAATGGCTGAGACCGCCGCCAACACCGTTTTGCGCAGTGCGCGCCCCCGCCGCCGAGAGCCTGCGTTGACGGCCAATTTGGATTGGACGCTGTGCGGCGTGGTGCTAGCGGTTGCGGCGTTAGGGCTCGTCATGGTGGCCTCCGCTTCGGTGGCCGTCGCTGATCGAGAGCTTGGCCAGCCGTGGTTTTACCTGCGCCGGCAAGGTGGTTATCTACTGCTCGCCGCCTTGTTGGCTTGGTTTGTGCTCCGGGTTCCTATGATTCAATGGCAGCGACTCGGCGTTGTGCTGTTGGCATTGGGAATTGGGCTGCTGGCGTTGGTGCTGCTCCCCGGTGTGGGGCACTCGGTCAACGGCAGCGTCCGTTGGCTGGCATTGGGCGTTTTTAATCTGCAGGTCTCAGAGCTTGCCAAGCTTTGTGTCTTTGTCTATCTCGCTGGCTACCTGGTCCGCCGTGGTGAGGCGGTTCGTGCCACCTTGCGCGGTCTGTTGATCCCGTTCGGGGTCTTGGCGTTGATCTCTTTGCTGCTGCTGCTCGAACCGGACTTCGGTGCGGCCGTTGTACTCATGGCGACTGGTCTGGCGTTATTGTTCATCGCCGGCGTATCGTTGTGGCACTTCGGTCTGTTGCTCATACCGGTTGCCGCCACCGGCGTCGCATTGATCGTCACCGAACCGTATCGTTGGCAGCGGCTGACGGGTTTCCTCAATCCTTGGGCGGATCCATTCCACTCCGGATTCCAGCTTACTCAGTCGCTGATCGCGATCGGTCGCGGGCAGTGGCTGGGTGTAGGGCTCGGCAATAGCGTAGAAAAGTTGTTCTATTTGCCAGAAGCGCATACCGATTTCCTTTTTGCGGTACTGGCCGAGGAACTCGGTTTGCTCGGGGTGAGCGTGACCATCGGTCTCTATGGATTCGTTGTTTGGCGCGCCTTTCGAATAGCCACGCGGGCTATGGCCCTGGAACGGCGCTTTGGTGGCTATCTCGCTTATGCTGTGGGCACTTGGCTGGGGCTGCAAGCTTTTCTCAATATTGGCGTCAACATGGGCTTGCTACCTACCAAAGGTATGACTTTGCCGCTCATGAGCTATGGCGGCAGCAGCTTGGTGATCAGTGTGCTCCTGCTCACGCTCTTGGTGCGAGTCGACTACGAGAACCGAGTTGCCGCGGTGAGTGCCCGCACCGTGGCTAGGGAGCATGGGTTATGAAAGACGCGCCGGTGATGATTCTGGCCGGTGGAACCGGGGGCCACGTGTTCCCGGCCCTTGCCGTGGCCGAGGAACTACGACGGCGGCGGGTAGCGGTGATTTGGATAGGGACTCGGCGAGGTTTGGAGGCGCGGGTGGTGCCGGCGGCAGGGATCGCCATAGAGTGGCTCGAAGTGCGGGGGTTGCGGGGCAAGGGCTGGCGCGGTTGGCTCGGTGCGCCCGCGATGTTGCTGCGCGCTCTGTGGCAGGCGTTGTCCCTGGTGCGCCGCTATCGGCCGCAGGCCGTATTGGGTATGGGAGGGTATGCCGCAGGGCCAGGGGCATTGGCGGCGTGGCTGCTGCGCCGGCCGTTGTTGATTCATGAGCAGAACGCCACCGCCGGTTTTACCAATCGGTTGGTGCGCCGACTGGCTCGGGTCGTGATGACCGGTTTCCCGGGGGAGGTTGCAGGGCGAGGCGCGCCCTGCGTCTGGACCGGCAATCCGGTGCGCTCCGAAATCACCCGCGTTGCGGCCCCGCAGCGGCGCTACGCGGTGCGTCAGGATCCACCGCGCTTGCTGGTCCTGGGTGGTAGCCAGGGTGCCGCGGTGCTCAATCAGATCGTTCCGGCCGCATTGGCCGAGTTGGCCTCAGCGCAACGCCCGGTGGTTCGACATCAGGCCGGTGAGCGAACTCTGGCGCTGGCGCGGGAAGCCTATTGTAGGCACGCGATCGTGGCGCAAGTGAGCGCCTTCATCGATAGCATGGCTGAGGCATACGGGTGGGCCGATTTGGTAATTTGCCGAGCCGGTGCGCTGACCGTGGCCGAGCTCTCCGTGGTCGGCGTTGCATCGGTGTTGGTGCCGTTTCCGCACGCCGTGGACAACCATCAGACAGCCAATGCCCGTTACCTGAGTCGGGCCGGTGCCGCCGTGCTCGTTCCGCAGCACGCGTTTAGCGCACAGCATCTAAGTCGCGTGCTCGTGAGTCTGCTCGGCGATCGCGATCGGCTCTGGATTATGGCACAGCGGGCCCGTCAGCAAGCTCGCCCGCAGGCCACGGCGTGTGTGGCCGCGTTGTGCCTGGAGATGGCGGCATGAGTGTGGCTTGGAACCGTTGTTGGGATCCGAATGCGCCGGGAGCGATGCGCCGGGTTCGACGCATTTACTTTGTCGGTATCGGCGGTTCCGGAATGGGTGGGATCGCCGAGGTACTACTAAACCTTGGCTACGAGGTTTTCGGCTCGGATTTGCGTGAGAATGCCGTCACTCGACGCCTGAGCGATCTCGGTGCCTGTATCTGGTATGGCCATGACGGTCGGCGGGTAGCGCGTATGGACGCCGTGGTGACCTCCAGCGCTGTAGGTCCGGACAATAGCGAGGTCGTGGCTGCCCGCCAACACCGGATTCCCGTCGTTCCGCGCGCCGAAATGCTCGCGGAGTTGATGCGGTTCCGCTATGGGGTCGCGGTGGCGGGTACCCACGGCAAGACCACGACGACCAGCCTGATTGCGAGTCTGCTTGCCGAGGACGGTCTGGATCCCACCTTCGTGATCGGCGGGCGGCTCAACAGTGTAGCGAGCCACGCCCGTTTGGGCGCGGGGCATTACCTGGTGGCGGAAGCCGACGAAAGCGATGCTTCTTTCCTTTATCTGCAGCCAATGATTGCGGTGGTGACCAACATCGACGCCGATCATCTCGGTGCCTATCAGGGAGATTTTGCCCGTTTGCGTGCGAGCTTTCTCGAGTTCCTACATCACTTGCCCTTCTATGGCTTGGCGGTGTTGTGCATCGACGATCCCGAGGTCCGCGCGTTGCTGGATCGGACGACTCGGCCTGCTCGCTCCTATGGCTACAGTGCCGATGCCGACGTGCGCGCCACCGCCGTGGTCCAGCGGGGCCTGCGCACCAGTTTCGCGGTCCGGGTCGGTGATGAGGCGCCTTTTTCCGTGGATCTGAACCTGCCGGGTCGCCACAATGCACTGAATGCGCTGGCGGCGATTGCCGTGGCCTTGGAACTCGGTGTATCCCGCGCGGCCATTGTGCGGGGTCTGGCCGAGTTTGCCGGCATCGACCGGCGTTTCCAGCCGTGCGGCGTTCTCGCCCTAGGGGGGGGGCGGGTCAGTTTGGTCGATGATTACGCCCACCACCCACGGGAGATAGCGGCGGTGCTGCGAGCGGCCCGAGAAGGTTGGCCCGGTCGCCGCATCGTGGTGGCTTTCCAGCCGCACCGTTACAGCCGGACTCGGGATTTGTTTGAGGACTTTGCACGGGTGCTTTCGGCAGCCGATGCGCTGCTGCTCACAGAAGTCTATGCGGCGGGTGAGGCAGCCATTGCTGGCGCCGACGGGCGCAGTCTGTGCCGAGCAATCCGGATGCGTGGCCAGATCGATCCCGTGTTCGCGTTGAGCGTGGAGGAGTTAATCGAACTCGTACCGGATGTGGTACGCGACGACGATCTGCTGATTACGCTGGGGGCAGGCAGTATCGGCAACGCAGCGGCGCTTTTGCTGGGTCGTTACGGCGCTGTGGAGGGCGAAAGGTGACGCTTTGGCGCGGGACTCTGCGTGAGAACGAGCCGATGCGGCGGCACACCTCATGGCGGGCTGGTGGGTATGCCAAGCGGTTCTTCGAGCCGGCTGACGTCGAGGACTTGGTGGCGTTCGTGCGTCAGCTGCCCGCGACTGAACCGGTGGTCTGGCTCGGTCTGGGCAGCAACCTTTTGGTGCGCGACGGTGGTGTGCGGGGAACGGTAATTCAAACCCGCACGGCTTTGACCGCCTTGGAGCAATTGCCAGGCGGGTGCGTGCGCATCGGCGCCGGGGTGGCCTGCGCTAAAGTGGCGCGGGCGTGCGTACGATGGGGTTTGGCGGGAGCGGAGTTTCTGATCGGTATTCCGGGCACGGTGGGTGGCGCGCTGGCTATGAATGCTGGGGCGTGGGGCGCCGAGACTTGGTCGCGAGTGGTGGCGCTCGAGACGCTTGATCGAGACGGTGTGCGGCATCGACGCAGTCCGGGCGAATACCGGGTCGGCTATCGCACGGTGAGCGCTCCGGGGCCGGAGGTATTTTTGGGCGCTACGCTGCGGTTCGAGCCCGGTGGCGACCCGCAGGCTTTACATGCGCGCGTGCGGGCTCTGTTGGCACGGCGCGGGGCGACGCAACCGTTGGGGCGCCCGAGTTGCGGCTCGGTGTTCCGCAATCCGCCGGGCGATTTCGCAGCCCGTTTGATCGAGCAGGCGGGCTTGAAAGGCCGAGGTTTCGGGGAGGCCTGTGTATCCACGAAGCATGCCAATTTCATCCTCAACCACGGCGCGGCCACGGCTGCGGATATTGAGCGGCTGATCGGTTACGTGCGCGGCCGGATCCGCGATCTCTATGGGGTGGAACTGCAGACCGAGGTGTGCATTGTCGGGGAGGCGCCAAGCCATGCTGGCGGTTGATTCCACCGGCTCGGGTCGCGCGGCGGTAGGACGCGTGGCGGTGCTGGCCGGCGGCTGGTCGGCTGAGCGCGAAATATCTCTGCAGAGCGGCGCAGTCGTTTTGGAAGCGCTGCGCCGCCGCGGAGTCGAGGCTCACCACATCGATCCTGATGAGCGCCCGCTCGGCGCGCTCGGCGAATTCGATCGCGCTTTTATCGCGCTTCATGGCCGTGGCGGTGAGGACGGCGTGATCCAAGGTGCTTTGGAGGTCATGGGCCTGCCTTACACCGGCACCGGCGTGTTGGGATCGGCGCTGGGTATGGACAAGCTGCGCACCAAACTGGTCTGGCGTGCCTTGGGGTTGCCAACACCGGCCTTTCTGCGGCTGGACTCGGAGGCCGCACTCGACCGAGTGGAGGCCGAACTCGGCTATCCGGTCATGGTCAAGCCGAATCGTGAGGGCTCCAGTCTGGGTATGACGCGTGTGAACGGGTCCGCCGCGCTGTTGGAAGCCTGGCGCAAAGCTTGCCGTTATGACCGCGAGGTTTTTGCCGAGCGCTGGATCGACGGGCAAGAGTATACGGTGAGCTTACTCGGTGAGCAGGCATTGCCGGTGATCCGGATCGAGTCGGCCGGCGTATTTTATGACTTTGATGCCAAATACCGCGCCGCTGAGACACGCTTGCATTGTCCTTGCGGATTGGTGGCCTTAGCAGAGGCGGCACTGGCGGAACTCGCGGCCGCGGCTTTCGAGGCTGTGGGCGGCAGTGGTTGGGGGCGGGTCGATTTGCTGCGTGACGCGGAGGGCGTCGCTTGGTTACTGGAAGTCAATACTGTGCCGGGTATGACGGATCACTCCTTGGTCCCGATGGCAGCCCGGGCGGCTGGGCTCGATATGGATGAGCTGGTTTGGCGGATTCTGCTGAGCAGTTGGCGCAGCCGAGGTCTGCAATGAGCGCGGTGAGCATGGAGTCGAATGCCGTGCGCTGGGGTGATGACCCGCGGCAAAGCCCGAGAGTAGGTTTCGCAGCGATGCGCAGTCTGGCGCTGGCCGTACTGGCGATGTTGATTGTGGGCAGCAGCGCACTGGCTCTGCGGCGCTTGCCTGTTGAGCGGTGGTTGCCGCTGCACACGGTGGCGCTGGAGGGGGATCTGATCCATGTCTCCGAGGCCCATCTGCGTTCGGCTATCGGACCCTTGCTGCGTGGCGGCCTGCTGGGCGTGAATGTAACCGCGGTACGATTAGCGGTGGAGGCGCTGCCGTGGGTCGATCACGCCACGGTGCATCGAGTCTGGCCGGATGCGTTGCGAATCAGCTTAACGGAGCAGGTGGCGGTGGCGCGCTGGGGTAAAACGGCGCTGCTTAATGATCGGGGTGAGGCCTTTCGCCCGAGCATTCTACCAAAAGGGTTGCCGCACCTGGCCGGGCCCGAGGGCAGCGAAAGTCGAGTCTTGCGGCAGTTTCATCGTTACCAGAAGCAGCTAAATGCGGTAGGCCTGAAATTGGCCGGTTTGGTACTGGATGCGCGTCGCTCCTGGACGGCCAGACTAGACGACGGTGCCGTGATCCGGATCGGTCGCGAGCACGTCGAGGTGCGGTTGCGGCAGTTCGCGGCGGTTTGGCCGCATCTTACAGCCGGTCGGAGTCGGGTTTTGCGCGTCGCCGATCTGCGTTATCCGAATGGTTTGTCGATTCGCTGGGCCGAGTCGGCCGAGTTGACTCATGCACGAGGACGTGGCGAATGAACTGGAGTGATTGGTTTCGATGGACCGTGTCTCCGAGCGCGGTATGGAATTGCTTAAAGAACGCGTCCAGAGGATCGGCGGCGCGGTACCCGTGCGATCGGGGCCAGGAT
Organism: Nitrococcus mobilis Nb-231; assembly: GCF_000153205.1. Taxonomy (GTDB): domain Bacteria; phylum Pseudomonadota; class Gammaproteobacteria; order Nitrococcales; family Nitrococcaceae; genus Nitrococcus; species Nitrococcus mobilis. The sequence continues at coordinate 1,184,143 of NZ_CH672427.1, read as the reverse complement.
GAGATGACCGGTGCTCGAACGGTCCGAAAGGATTGAGTGCATGACAAAGAAACAGGAACGCAGCTTACTCGTAGGGTTAGATATCGGAACCTCGAAAGTGGCCGCAATCGTGGGTGAAACCAAGCCCGCCGGCGAGGTCGAAGTCGTCGGTATCGGCTCGCATCCGTCTCGTGGACTAAAAAAAGGGGTCGTGGTCAATATCGAATCGACCGTGCAGTCAATCCAGCGCGCAGTGGAGGAAGCCGAACTCATGGCCGGCTGCCAGATCCATTCGGTTTACGCGGGCATTTCCGGGAGCCACGTACGCTCGCTGAATTCACATGGGATCGTGGCGATCCGAGACAAAGAGGTGACCGCGGGAGATGTCGAGCGGGTGATCGACGCCGCCCGCGCCGTTGCTATCCCGGCAGACCAGAAGATCATCCATATCCTGCCCCAGGAGTTTTTGATCGACAGTCAGGAGGGCATTCGCGAGCCGATCGGGATGTCCGGAGTCCGGCTGGAGGCGAAGGTGCACATGGTGACAGGCGCTGTGAGTGCCGCCCAGAACATCATCAAGTGCGTGCGCCGCTGCGGTTTGGAAGCCGACGATATCATCCTCCAACAGCTTGCCTCCAGTCAGTCAGTGCTCACCGACGACGAAAAAGAGCTCGGTGTGTGCCTGGTCGACATCGGTGGCGGCACCACTGATGTCGCGGTATTTACCGACGGCGCGATTCGCCATACCGCGGTGATCCCGATCGCCGGCGATCAGGTTACCAATGACATCGCGGTGGCGTTGCGTACGCCGACCCAGTATGCCGAGGAGATCAAGGTTCGCTATGCCTGTGCTCTCTCCCAGTTGGCGAGCGCGGAGGAGACCATCGAGGTGCCATCGGTTGCCGATCGGCCGCCGCGACGGCTGTCCCGGCAGACGTTGGCGGAAGTTGTCGAACCGCGCTATGAGGAACTGATGAGCTTGGTGCAGGCGGAGTTGCGGCGTAGTGGTTTCGAGGATCTGATCGCCGCCGGCATCGTGTTGACCGGTGGCAGCGCCAAGATGGAAGGAGTGATCGACCTTGCCGAAGAGGTCTTCCATATGCCGGTGCGACTTGGAATGCCCAAGCATGCCACCGGCCTCAGCGATGTTGTGTGTAATCCCGTCTATGCAACCGGACTCGGCTTGCTCCTATTCGGCAGCAATAGCCGCGGCAGCCATCGAATGGAGCTCAATGCGGCGGACGGTGGGATCGCCGGGCTTTGGCAACGCATGAAAGGTTGGTTTCAGGGCAACTGCTAATTACTGGAGTAGTTAGTGGTAGGCAGATTGAAGAGCTGGGTAGCAACTGGAGGTGGATCATGTTCGAGCTGATGGACTCCTATAGTCAGAGTGCTGTCATTAAGGTAATCGGGGTCGGGGGCGGCGGCGGTAATGCCGTGCAGCATATGGCGGCGGCCGATATCGAGGGCGTCGATTTCATTTATGCGAATACCGATGCCCAGGCGCTGCAAAACACCTCAGCCAAAACGGCTTTGCAACTCGGGTCGAGCATCACGAAGGGGCTCGGGGCCGGGGCAAACCCGAACGTGGGCCGCGAAGCGGCGATGGAGGACCGAGATCGGATCGCTGAGGTGTTGGAAGGGGCCGATATGGTATTCATCACCGCCGGCATGGGTGGTGGCACGGGTACCGGCGCGGCACCCGTGGTCGCGGAGATCGCCAAAGGATTGGGCATCCTGACGGTGGCCGTGGTCACCAAACCGTTTAGCTTCGAAGCCGGTAAGCGTATGCAAGTGGCTAGTGAGGGCATCAAGGAGCTTAGTCGCCATGTCGACTCGTTGATTACCATCCCTAACGAAAAGCTGCTCACCGTGCTGGGCAAGGAACTGACCCTACTCAATGCTTTCAAAGCGGCCAATGATGTGTTGCTCGGTGCGGTCAAGGGCATTGCCGAGCTCATCACCCGCCCCGGCGTGATCAATGTTGACTTTGCCGATGTGCGCACAGTTATGGCGGAGATGGGTATGGCCGTTATGGGCTCAGGTGCGGCGTGTGGACAAGGGCGGGCGCGCGAAGCCGCCGAGCGTGCCATCGCCTGCCCGTTGTTGGAGGATGCCAACATCTCCGGTGCGCGTGGCATTCTGGTCAATGTGACCGCTGGCTTGGAGCTGTCCATCGGCGAATTTGACGAGGTCGGCAACGCGGTCAAGGAGCTCGCCGCGGACGATGCCACCGTGGTGGTGGGCACGGTGATCGATCCGGAGCTCGAGGACGAACTTAGGGTCACGGTGGTAGCCACGGGACTCGGTAATCCGGTAGAGGCATTGGAATCGCGGGTTCGACCGGTGGCCCGCACGGCGAGCGGCGAGATCGACTACAGCAAGCTCGATCGGCCGACGATCATCCGTAAGCAAGCGGCCAACGACCGCTATCCGGTACAGGCCGACGGTGATTTAGACTATTTGGATATTCCGGCGTTTCTACGTCGCCAAGCGGATTGAGCCTAAGGGTTTTATGACTAAAACGCATGGCCCTTATCGTTTACCATAGCGGCCGAACCGGCGGGTATTCGTTTATCGAAAATGATAATCAGGGGCCCTAATCCGGACGGCGTGCCTTGACCAGGTGGTTAATGTCACGAGGGGGTGGGGAAAAAGGAAGCGAAATGATACCGCAACGCACGCTCAAGAACAGTATCCGGGCAACTGGTGTCGGTCTGCATACAGGTGAGAAGGTATGTTTAACGATGCGGCCGGCACCATCCAATACCGGCATCGTATTCCGTCGGGTCGACCTGGAAAAACCGGTGGAGATCCGCGCCCATCCTGACAACGTAGGTGATACATCGCTATCGACCTGCTTGGTCCAGGACGGGGTGCGGGTCTCCACGGTGGAGCATCTGCTCTCTGCCTTGGCGGGGCTGGGGATAGACAACGCCTATATTGATCTGAGCGCCCCCGAGGTGCCCATCATGGACGGCAGCGCCGGACCGTTCGTGTTTTTGATTCGCTCGGCGGGAATCCGGGAACAAACAGAAGGCAAATCGTTCATTCGCATCAAACGCCGGTTGTGCGTCAGTGACGGTGAAAAATGGGTGGCTTTGGCGCCGTTCGAAGGCCTAAAGGTCTCGTTCACTTTAGAATTCGATCATCCCATGTTCAATTCCAGGCCGCAGCACGGGGAGCTCGAGTTCTCCACCACGTCCTTCATCAAGGAGATAAGTCGCGCGCGCACCTTCGGGTTTATGCGCGATATTAAACAGTTACAACAGAGTAGGTTGGCGCTGGGTGGCAGTTTGGACAATGCGATCGTGATCGATCATCACCGTATCCTCAATGAGGACGGCTTGCGCTACGGTGATGAATTCGTCAAACACAAAATCCTGGATGCCATCGGCGATCTTTATTTACTCGGTCACAGCCTGATCGGTGCCTTCCAGGGCTACAAGTCTGGGCATGCGCTGAACAACAAATTACTGCAGAGGCTGCTGTCCGAGCGTGACGCTTGGGAACGGGTCACATTCGATCATGTCGCGGAGGTTCCCATCGCTTTCGAACAGCCGCTGGCCGCAGTCTGAGGCATCACTTTGGCCGGTGCCGTGAGGCAAGCCGCAGCAACGCCGCGCGCAATGGACCAGGGTCCATGCACGCGGCGCTGCGCCGCAGGCTCTCGGCGGCACTCGCGGACAGCAAGCGCGCCGGCTGCGCCGGTCGGCGCGCGCTCATACTTGGCTCGATCCGGATTTGGAGTTGCCGTGGGCGTTGTCCCAAAATAGCTTCGGCACCGCGCAGCAAGAGCGTGCGGCGATAGCGCAGTTGAGTAGCCCACAGTGGGTTTTCGGTGGCAAGGCATAAGGTCTGTACATCGAGCTTCGCCACGCGCCAATGCCCGGTTAGCTCCGGCGGCAGCAAGGCCTGCAATTGTCGCTGCAGGCGGGTGTTGGTACGGGTCGACTGGGCAATTCGGGCCAAGACGCCACGATCCTCGCGGAACCACCACTGTAGGCTCTGCGGACCTCGGTGATCGTGTGGATGATCGTCAAAAGCAGTCATTTTTAGGGGCGGCGGTAGCAATTGAACCCATGTTTGCATTAAAAATTCATCGACAGATACGCTATAGTACAGCTTCTTCCCGTTCAGGTCGTGGGCGGGCCCCTCACGGTGGCCGAGCCGCCCCGTTATCCATGCGAGCTAAACCCACTCGGGTGAGTACCTTATGCTGAACACCATCGCGAAGAAGGTATTCGGTAGTCGTAATGATCGCGTCATCCGGAGAATGCGCAAGGCCGTTGGGCAAATCAACGCTCTGGAGGGTGCGATGCAGGCGCTCTCCGATGCCGAGCTGCGCCGAAAAACGGACGAATTCCGCGACCGTTATCGTAACGGTGAGCACTTGGACGAGTTGCTCCCGGAGGCGTTTGCGGTCGTTCGAGAGGCGGGGCAACGCACGGTTGCTATGCGTCATTTCGACGTTCAGCTCATCGGTGGCATGGTTCTGCACGAGGGCAAAATTGCCGAGATGAAAACAGGCGAGGGTAAAACCCTTGTCGCCACCTTAGCCGCCTACCTCAATGCGTTGACCGACGCCGGCGTGCATGTTGTCACCGTCAACGATTATCTGGCTCGCCGCGATGCCGATTGGATGGGCAAAATCTATCGCTTCCTAGGGCTGTCGGTCGGTGTGGTCGTGCCCGGCATGGAGGTGGCGGCGAAGCGTGAGGCCTACCGCGCGGACATTATTTACGGGACCAATAACGAGTTCGGCTTCGACTATTTGCGTGACAACATGGCGCTGCGGGTGGATGAGCGTATGCAGCGCAGCCGTCATTACGCGATCGTCGACGAAGTCGATTCCATTCTCATCGATGAAGCGCGTACTCCGCTGATCATTTCGGGACAGGCGGAGCAGAGCAGCGAGCTTTACCTGCGGATGAACACGCTGGTGCCCAGGCTCGTTCGCCAGCAGGAGAAGGATGGCCCAGGGGATTACCTTGTCGATGAAAAGGCTCGGCAGGCCTTTTTGACCGAGGAAGGCCAAATACGAGCCGAAGAATTGCTCAGGCAAGTCGGTCTTCTGCAGCCCGAGGAAAGTCTCTACGATGCCCGCAACATCACGATGTTGCATCATTTGAACGCTGCCTTGCGGGCGCATGCGCTCTACCAACGCGATGTGCACTACCTGGTACGCGATCAGCAGATCGTCATCGTCGATGAGTTCACTGGTCGAGCCATGCCGGGGCGGCGCTGGTCGGAAGGGTTGCACCAAGCCGTCGAGGCTAAAGAGGGAGTGCCGATCCAGGCTGAGAATCAGACGCTCGCCTCGATTACATTTCAGAATTACTTCCGCATGTACGACAAGCTCTCCGGCATGACCGGAACGGCGGATACCGAGGCCTTTGAATTCCAGCAAATCTATGGCCTCGAGGTCGTGGTCATCCCGACCAACAAGCCGATGATTCGAGAGGACCTGCATGACCTGGTGTTTCTCTCCCAGCGGGAGAAATACGCGGCCATTGTCGAAGCCATTAAAGACTGTCATCGGCGCGGCCAACCGGTGCTCGTCGGCACGACCTCCATCGAGAACTCGGAATACATCTCCAAGCGATTACACAAGGAAGGCATCGCCCATGAGATCCTCAATGCCAAGCAGCATGAGCGTGAGGCAGGGATCGTTGCCCAAGCCGGGCGAGCGGGTGCGGTGACGATTGCGACCAATATGGCCGGCCGCGGTACCGATATTGTGCCGGGCGGTAACGTGGAAGCCGAAATCGCAGCGCTCGATGAACCCGACGAGGCGACCTTGGATGCACTGCGCAAGGCATGGCAGAAGCGGCATAATCAGGTGCTCGAGGCCGGCGGGCTGCACGTGATCGGCACCGAGCGACACGAGTCGCGGCGCATCGATAATCAGCTGCGCGGCCGTTGTGGCCGCCAGGGGGATCCGGGTTCGACCCGTTTCTACCTCTCGCTCGAGGACAGCTTGCTGCGCATCTTCGCCTCCGAGCGCGTCTCTTCGCTAATGCAGCGCCTGGGTATGCAGGAGGGCGAGGCTATCGAGAGCGGTATGGTCTCGCGGGTCATCGAGAATGCCCAGCGCAAGGTCGAAGGGCACAACTTCGATATTCGCAAGCACCTGCTCGAGTTCGACGATGTCGCCAACGATCAGCGCAAGGTGATCTATCAGCAGCGCGATGAATTGCTCGAGGCCGAGGAAATCTCGGATACCATCAAGGCCATGCGCTTGGACGTGATCGGCAGCGTCATCGATGAGCATGTCCCGCCCAACAGCGTCGATGAGCAATGGGATATACCGGGTCTGGAGGGGGCACTGCAGGCGGAGTTCAACATCCGCCTACCGGTGCAGGAATGGCTCGATCAGGAGGAAGCGCTGCACGAGGAGGCGCTGCGCGAGCGGATTGCGCAGGCGGTCGAGGAGCAATACGAGCTCAGGCAGGAACCGATCGGCCCGGAGATCATGCGCCAAGTCGAGAAGAGCTTTCTGCTCCAGGTGCTGGACTCTCACTGGAAGGATCACCTGGCGGCCATGGACTATCTGCGCCAAGGGATCGGGTTGCGTGGCATGGCACAGCGTGATCCCAAGCAGGAGTTCAAGCGCGAGGGCTTTGCGATGTTTCAGGAAATGCTGGAAGGGATCAAGCGCGAAACAATCAAGATTCTGTGCCATGTGCAAGTGCGCACCGAAGAGGAGGCGCGAGTGCTCGAGCAGCCAACTGAGCCGCAAGGAGCGATGCAGTTCCAGCATGAAGAGGCAAACACCCTTGCGGCCGCCGATGACCATGATTCCGTTGCCGCGGCGGTACATACCTCTACCAAGCCCTATGTGCGCGCGCAACGCAAGGTCGGTCGCAATCAGCTCTGTCCCTGCGATTCCGGGAAAAAATACAAGCATTGTCACGGCCAACTTGAGTGAGGCTCGCGGACCATGGCAGTTGGTGAGAGCTCGCTGGGGCGGCTTCGACCGATTCCGGGCGTGCGCCTCGGTACGGTGGCGGCCGGCATTCGCAAACCCAATCGGCGTGACCTGGTATTATTCGAGCTAGCCGAAGGCGCGCACTGCAGCGCCGTGCTGACCCGCAACCGCTTCCGGGCGGCCCCTATCCTGCTTACCGAGCAACACCTTGCAGCGAGTTGCCACCCGCGCTATTGGTTGGTCAATACCGGTTATGCTAATGCTGGCAACGGGGCGCAAGGCCTCAGTGATGCACTGAGCTGCGTGCGCCGAGTGGCTGAGCAGGCCCGTTGCGCCGTGCCGGAGGTCTTGATGTTCTCTACCGGGGTAATCGGTGAGCCCTTGCCGGTCGATCGGATCGTCAGAGCGATACCGAGCGCGTTCGCGGAACTAACCGACGATGCTTGGGAGGCCGCTGCCCACGGCATCATGACCACAGATACTCGCCCTAAAGGGACCTCCAGCGTGATATCTATAGAGGGCCGACCGGTGACGCTGACCGGCATCGCCAAGGGGGCAGGTATGATCCGCCCCGATATGGCCACCATGTTGGCTTTTCTAGCAACCGATGCCGTGCTTGATCCGGTTTGGGCTCGGCAGGCTCTGGGTGCCGCAGTCGATGTCTCGTTCAATCGGATCACGGTGGATGGAGATACTTCCACCAACGATGCCTGTGCGCTTGCGGTGACGGGACGTTCCGGTGTGCGGATCGACGGTGCGGGTGACAGCGGCCGGCGTTTTCTAGCGGCATTGAGTGAGGTTTGTCGGACCCTGGCGCTGGCCATCGTCCGTGACGGTGAGGGCGCCACGCGGCTGGTGCATGTAGCGGTAGCGGAGGCAGCTGACGAGGCTGAAGCGGCACGCGTGGCATTTGCTATCGCCGAGTCACCTTTGGTCAAGACAGCAGTGTTTGCCGGTGACCCCAACTGGGGCCGTGTCCTGGCGGCCGTAGGGCGTGCGGACATTGCGGATATGGAGCTCGAGCGAGTCCGAATCTTTCTGAATGATCTTTGTGTGGCCGAAAACGGTGCTCGCAGCGGATCCTATCAAGAGAGCGAGGCGGTGGCGCGCATGAGCGCAGCGGAGATCGAGATTCGGGTCGTCTTGGGCCGGGGCGATGCCGCAACGAGCGTTTGGACTTGTGATTTGTCTTATGACTACATCACGATCAACGCGGATTACCGTACCTGAGCGATCGACCGATTCACTCGCGATCGGCCCATGGATGGTGCGCGAACGGGTGGATTGATATGAGCGCGAGCAAGCCGGTGCACGTGGCAGTTGGCGTCGTCACCGATGCGGCCGCGCGCGTGTTGATTTGCCGGCGAGGCGCGCACCGTCACCAAGGCGGGCTATGGGAATTTCCCGGCGGCAAGGTGGAGCCGGGTGAAGATGTTTGTGCGGCGCTTGATCGGGAGTTGACCGAAGAGGTCGGCATTCGCCCCGAGCTGGCCTGGCCTCTGATTCGCGTGCCTTACCGCTATCCGGACAAAGAGGTGTTGCTCGACGTCTGGCGTGTTTCGCGTTTCACCGGAGCGGCCCAGGGCCGGGAAGGTCAGTGCTGTCAGTGGGTCATGCCCCCGGCGCTGGCCGATTTCCGCTTTCCGCCGGCGAATCATCCGATTGTACTCGCTGCTGGCTTGCCGGCCCGCTACCTCATTACCCCCTCCCTGGCCGGTGCCGAGGGCTTGCTCAGAGGAGTGCAGCAAGGCTTAAGCCTCGGCTGCAAGCTCGTGCAGTTGCGTACCGACGGCCTCAGTGAGGTGCAGCTCGAGAAGCTGGCGCACACGCTGCTGGCAGTGGTTCGCGCAGCAGGAGGAAAGTTGCTGGTCAGTCGGCGAGTGGACATCGCTCGGCGAGTGGGGGCCGACGGTGTGCATCTGTCCACCGCCCAGCTATGGGCGCTGCGAGCGCGGCCCTTGCCGGCCAGCCTTCTGGTGGGTGCCTCTTGCCACAATCCCGAGGATTTGGCGCGGGCCTGCACCATCGGTGTTGACTTCGCGGTGCTCTCTCCGGTGCGCGCCACCCTCAGCCATCCAGGTCGTGAACCGTTGGGATGGCAGACCTTCGCGGCCTGGATCCGCGACGTGTCCATCCCGGTCTATGCTTTGGGCGGTGTCGGTCCGGCAGATATGGAGCGGGCTTGGCGTGCGCGTGCTCAAGGCGTGGCTGGGATCCGCAAGTTTTGGCGTGCTGGCTGACGAATCGCCAGCAACCGCGCTGGCGTGGAAGCCGCGGCAAGGCCGGTGCTCGTTATTACCGTTCCCCCTCGTCGTTCGAATCCCCAGCAGTGCTGCTGGATTCGCCATCCAGCTCCGATCCCGGGATGCGATGGCTGCCGTCCAGCCAAGCACCCAAATCGATCAACTTGCAACGCCGGGAACAAAACGGCCGGTAAGGGCTGTGCTGCGACCACTCAACCGGGCGGTTGCAGGTAGGGCAGTGAACGGTCACTGGCGTTTCAGGCATGCGCACACTCCTACCGTGTGAGTCACACGGTACATCGTTCGAGTCGAAATTCCACGTCCATCGCTACTTGCTGTGGACGCTCCCGCAAGGATGTCTGTTCCAGAAAGCGGATGGTACAGAAATGCCGATTGCCGCTGATCTCAGGGAAGTGGGGTTCCCCCTGAGCCAGTAGAACGCGCAGCATCTGATAGGGGGGTGTCCGGTCCAAGCTGGCCTGGAAGGTGCCGCCGTAGGCAATCTCCGGAACAGCATCGGCGCTTTCGCGCAGCAGCCGGAGGACCAGATGGGTTGCCTTACCCACCGCTTCCAAGCCCTCGAACCAATGTTCCAGATCGGCGCGCCGGAGCTCAGGCGATTGATGCAGCCAGCGATGGTAGACGGGGAGATCGAAGCCGCAGGTTCCCCCCGCAATGCCGCTGCGTTGGGATACGGTATAAAGGAAATCGTTGTTTTTGATTTCGTTGCCGGCCCCGTAGGGGGTAGCGCGCAACTGTTCGACGAGGTGCTCGCATTCGCAGAGTATAGCCTGCAGGCGAGTCGGATCGACGCCGGGAGCTTGCTGTAGAGCCAGCAGAGTGTTCGATAGCCGCTGCAATTCTTTTTGGAGCTCGTAGCGCAGATCACCCCGACCGAGTAAGTCGATGAGCTCGACGAATGTGCTCAGCGCGAGGCGCGAGTGCCATTGCGATTCGCCGGCGATGCCAAACCGGCCTTGATGGTGCAAGAACTCCACGCGCAGCAGGGTACGGACGCGCTCATTGAGCGGCTGCTCATAGGCGATGCTCGGCGCTTGCAGGGCGGCGTTCCTCATACTGGCGATCGACAGAAAATCCGCGACCATTCTCGCCCAGATTTGGGCCATAGCCAACCGGGCTGGACTCAAGGCCGATGCTGCGCCAAGCGCAGGTAGCGCGCATGCAGATGCGCTACCTGCGCATCCAAGGCGGTTAGCGAGCCGGAATTATCGATGACATCATCGGCACGGGTTAGCCGTGCGGCGCGGGAAGCCTGCGCTGCGAGGATGCACTCGATCTCCTCATCAGAGGTCTCCATCCGCTTGAGCAGCCGCTGGCGTTGAAGTACCACCGGTACGTCCACCACCAGGATTCGGTTCACAAGGTCGGTCATTGAGCTTTCCAGCAACAAGGGCACGACCAGGATTGTGTAAGGACCGCGACGGTGCTCGAGCAGGGCAATGGTTTTGGTACGGATCAGGGGATGGAGAATGTTATCGAGCCGCGCGCGCTCGGTCGGGTCGGCAAACACGCGCCGGCGCAGTTGCGCACGATCGAGTTCACCTGCGGGAGTCAGAATGGTAGCACCGAAGTGCTCGACGAGTTGCCGCAAGCCCGCGCTTGTGGGCTGTACGACCTCTCGGGCAATGCAATCGGTGTCGATGATTTCCACTGTTCGGGTGGCGAAGCACTTCGCGGCCGCACTCTTGCCGCTGGCGATGCCGCCGGTGAGTCCAACGATCAACATTTTGTACTGCCTTGTACCAAACGTGTGTCACCGTTGCCGAGCTGTTTATTTCACCACGTGGGCCGGCTAATGGCGAACTGGAGGGTAGCCGGGTGCGCGGTTCACAGCGCGTAGGAGGCCTCTTTCAGCAGCGATTCATCGGGACAGCCCGGCGAGGGCAAGATAGGCCGGCATCAGTTCGTCGCCCCATAGCAGGTAGATCCATCCGGCGGCAGCGAGGAAGGGGCCGAAGGGTATGGGTTGATCGCGATGCCGGCCCAGGCCGGCGATCAGCGCAATGCCGACCGCGGCGCCCACGACCGAGGCGAGAACCACGATCAGGGGCAGTGCCTGCCAGCCAAGCCAGGCGCCCAGCATACCGAGCAGCTTGAAATCCCCATAACCCATACCCTGTTTGCCAGTGAGCCAGCGGAAGAGATGATAAACGCTCCACAGTACCAGGTAACCGACTACGGCGCCGACGATGGCCGTGGTCGCGGGGACGAACACGGGCACTAAGCTGAGCAACAGGCCCAGCCATAATGCCGGCAGCGTGAGATCGTCGGGCAGTAGTTGATGGTCTAGATCGATGCCGGCGAGGGCGATGAGCACCCAGGTCAGGAGCAGGGCCGCGAGGGCGGCGATCGAAACACCAAAGTGTACTACAACGATAACCGAGAGAACGCCGGTGAGCAGTTCGACCGTTGGGTAGCGCGGCGAGATGCGCGCATTGCAACCCGAGCAGCGCCCGCGCAGGAGCAGATAACTCAAAAGCGGGATGTTTTCCCAAGGGCGGATGCGGTGGCGACAAAGGGGGCATTGCGAAGGCGGTGTGAGCAGATCGAAGCGCTCGTCATCGTTCGGTTGAATTGGCGGGCCCGACTCGCCATTTGCTATGAGCTCGGCGCATTGCGCACGCCATTCGCGGTTGAGCTGGCGCGGCAGGCGTAGGATAACCACGTTGAGGAAGCTGCCGACCATGAGGCCGAGCACAAAGCTCGCAACCCAAAGCAACCCCGGGTTGCTTTGCAAAAGATCGAGTATGGGTACTGCCGTCACGCTCGGGGCCTGCATTGGTTTAGGTGAGGAGCGCCGTATGTGGCTAAACGACCGCGCCGAGTTTAAAGATCGGCAGATACATGGCGATTACCAGGCCACCGACCAAGATACCGAGGATGGCCATGATTAGAGGCTCGAGCAGGCTGCTCAAACTGTCGATGGCGTTATCGACCTCTTCCTCGTAGAAATCGGCGACCTTGGCCAGCATGGCATCCAACGAACCCGCTTCCTCGCCGATTGCAATCATCTGCACCATCATATGCGGGAAAAGTTCCGTGCGGCTTGCCGCCCATTGCAGCGGCTGTCCGGCGGTCACCTCCTCGCGCATGGCGCGCACTGCCTGGCCGTAAACGCGGTTGCCGGTGGCGCCGGCAACGGATTCGAGTGCGTCCACCAACGGCACACCAGCGGCAAACATCGTCGAGAGCGTCCTGGCGAAGCGCGCGAGCGCCGCTTTGCGCAAAATCGCACCGATGATCGGGATACGCAAAGAGACGCGGTCCACCGCATAAGCTACTCGGAGCGAACGTTTGTGCGCCTGGGCAAAAGCCGTTGTGGCGGCGCCGAGTCCAGCGAGAATGAGCCACCAGTATTGCTGAAAGGCATCCGAGAGCTGGATGACCAGCACAGTAAAGGCAGGCAGATCCGCGCCAAAACCGCGGAACAGCTCTTCGAATTGCGGTACCACGAAGATCAATAGAATTGCGGTGACGATAAAGGCGACGACCAACACGGCCGTCGGGTAGAACAAGGCCTTTTTGATTTTTTTCTTGATGGACTCGGTCTTCTCCTTGTAGGTGGCGATTTTGTCGAGCAAGGTATCCAGTACGCCGGCTTGCTCGCCGGCGGCAACCAGGTTGCACACCAGCTCGTCGAAATAGAGTGGATGCTTGCGCAGCGCATCGGAGAGCCCGATGCCGGCTTCAACATCCTCCTTGATGCTCAGTACCAGCTTTTGCATGCTCGGATTTTCGTGACCGCGACCGATGATGTCGAACGCTTGCACCAGCGGTACGCCGGAGTTGAGCATAGTGGAGAGCTGTCGAGTAAGGACTGCGATGTCGCCGGGGGTGATCTTCTTCTTGCGCGGGCCCTGACCCAGACTCAGCAGAGTCGATTTGCGCCGGATCTTCTGTGCGGCGATGCCTTGCTGGCGCAAGTTGGTTCGCAACTTCGTGGCGTTTTCGGCTCGGCTGCTGCCGGTCAGTTTGCGCCCGTTGCGATCGACCCCCTCCCAGGTGAAGCTCGTCAGCCTGATTGCCTTTTCCGCCATCGCTTCAGTCCACCGTTACTCGATTGAGTTCTTCCAGACTCGTTACACCTTGCCTGACCTTCAGTAGGCCTGATTGGCGTAGGTCGTTGACTTTGTCGCGGCGAGCCTGCTCGGCCAGCTGCATGGCATTCCCGCCCTCCATGATGATCCGCCCCATGGCATCTGTTACCGGCATCACTTGATAGATGCCCACCCGGCCGCGGTAGCCGTCAGTACATTGCGCGCAGCCTTGCGCGGCATAGACTACCAACTCATCGACAATGGCTTCGTCAAAGCCCTCTTTGAGCAGCGCTTCTCTGGGGATATCGACCGGCTGCTTGCAATGTTTGCAAAGCCGTCGGGCTAGCCGCTGGGCGATGATCAAGCTTACCGAAGAGGCGATGTTGTACGGCGCAACCCCCATGTTGGCCATGCGGGAGAGCGTTTGCGGGGCATCGTTAGTATGCAGTGTCGAGAGCACTAGATGGCCGGTCTGCGCGGCTTTGATGGCGATCTCGGCGGTTTCCAGATCGCGGATTTCACCCACCATGATGATGTCCGGATCTTGGCGCAAAAAGGCGCGCAATGCGGCGGCGAAGGAGAGACCGGCTTTCATGTTCAGGTTGACCTGATTGATGCCCGGCACATTGATCTCCACCGGGTCTTCGACCGTCGAAATGTTGCGATCGGCGGTATTGAGTATGTTGAGCGCGGTATACAGCGAAACCGTCTTGCCCGAACCCGTAGGCCCGGTCACCAGCACCATCCCGTATGGTTTGTGGATGTATTTGAGGAAGATCTCCTTTTGCTCTTCTTCGTAGCCCAACTGCTCGATACCCATCTGGGCGCTGGTAGGATCCAGGATGCGCAGGACGATCTTCTCGCCAAACAAAGTGGGGCAGGTGTTGACGCGAAACTCGATGGCGCGGCGTTTGGATAGGTTCATCTTGATGCGCCCGTCTTGCGGCACCCGACGCTCGGCGATATCGAGCCGCGCCATTACCTTGAGCCGCGCGGCCAATCTTGGCGCAAGCTGGATGGGAGGGGCGGTTACCTCGCGTAATACGCCATCTTGGCGAAAGCGGACCCGATACTGTTTTTCGTAGGGCTCGAAGTGGATATCGGAGGCTCCCTTGTTGATCCCATCCAAGAGCACCTTGTTGACGAACCGTACCACCGGCGCGTCGTCGGCGGCATCGGAGTCGCCGACATCCGATTCGCGCTCGGTATCCCCAGCGCTGATATCGAGGTTTTCCAAATCCTCGTCGAGATCCATATCCGAGAGAACATCGTCGGCACGCTCCAGCGCTTGATCGATGATCCGACCGAGTTGATCGTCCTCGACCAGCACTGGATCAGTGCTGAGCCCGGTATGGAATTTGAACTCGTCGAGTGCCTCCAGATTGGTAGGGTCGGATACGGCCACGTATAGGCGTTTGCCGCGTTTAATAATCGGCAAGGCTCGGTGGTGGCGGATCAGTTTTTCGGTGACCAGCGAGACCACGCTGTGGTTTATCTCCAGCACGGTCAAATCGAACAGCGGTACGCCGAATTCACTCGATGCGGCCGCCGCGATGTTTTTTGCTGCAAGCAAACCCTGTTCGATCAGGTAGGTGACGAACGGAGTGTTCGCTTTTTTAGAATCGTGCAGGGCCTGTCGGACCTCGTCCTCCCCGATCAAGCGGTTCTGAACCAGGCGCCGGGCAAGGCCGCCGAGCTTTAACGAGGGATTGGCGGTGGCCATATGCAGACCCTTCTCCGTACTCGGGCGTTGGGTTTGTCTACAGAGGTGGGCAACATGTTCCTACCTTGCAGGAGCGACGCTTGGTAAAATCAACGGCCTGTCTGTTCCATTTTAGGGATCATGGACTTGATCAATGCACGGCCGCCAATCGGAGCGGGTCTTCGAAGGATCGCGGGAAGCCCGCGCAGGCTACACAATCCCGATCACCGTCAAAGTGGCCTGGCCGGTAAGGTATTACAACACCGTGCTGACCGTCGTTCCGCCCAGCAGTTCGCAATTTGCCCAAGGACCGCTGCAGGCGAGCGCATCGCTGGGGAGTGCGACTTCCCGGAGTGTTTGCCCTCGAATGCTGGCTGATGACTCTCGACACGGGCGAACACGGGTCGATGGTGTTCAATTGGTGGTATATGAGAAGGAGCGCAGCCATGCTTCGCCGCATTTTCGCAAACTCGGTTGCTGCCAAGAGGGTGGTACTAGGGGCTGTGTTATTCTGGCTGAGTCTTGCGGTGGCAGCGGAGCAAAGCCCGGCGGCGGTGGTGGTGGTGACCGATTTGCAGCAAAAGCTCGTTGCGGTCTGGCGCTCGAATATGGACTTCGAGCAGCGTTTCGAAGCCCTTGCGTCCCCCATCGAAGCCAGTCACGATTTGGCGAGCATGGCTCGGTTTGCACTTGGCAGTCAGTGGCAGGGGCTGAGCGCGGCGCAACGCGAGCAGTTTTTGGCGACCTTTCAGCGCCTGACGATTGCCACCTATGCCGATCGCTTCGATGAGTATGACGGCGAACGCTTTGTCCAGTCAGGGCAGCGCAGGCTCGCCGAGGGCAAGAGCCTGGTACATACCAAGCTTTTACTAAGCGATGGTGCTCAGATACGGCTCGACTACCTGCTCTATCTACAAGATGGCCAGTGGCGGATCATCAATGTTCTCGCCAATGGTGTCAGCGAATTGGCCATCAAACGTTCCGAGTACACTGCGTTTATCCGCGATCATGGCTTCGCGGCGCTCATCGAGGAACTGCAGCGCAAAACATCCCAGCTGGTCGATGAGCGACAGACCGCTCGCACGCGTACGTCGGGCAGCATTGGCTGCCGGCTAATCCGTGCTTAGCCATGTTTGGAGGTGCGGGGTCAATGTTCGTCCGGCATGCTGCGTCGCCCGATCCAACCGCCGCCTGGCAAGCAATCGAGCGCAGCCCACCAGGGAAGCTCTATGCAGAGAAAGGATCAGCTGATTGGCAGTGATTGGGTAGTCGGTGACGGAGTCGCGTTCGACTCCCGCGATCCCGCCAGCAACGAGGTGCTCTGGGAGGGGGCGCAGGCCAGCACCGAGCAGGTCGGGCAGGCGGTGCAGGCGGCGCATGCCGCTTTCGACGGCTGGAGCGAGCGTGGTTTTAACGAACGCTTACAAATCGTCCGCCGCTTCGGTAATCGTTTGGAGACGGACAAACGCGCGTTGGCCGAGATAATCTCCCGCGAGAC
Source organism: Nitrococcus mobilis Nb-231 (assembly GCF_000153205.1). Lineage (GTDB taxonomy): Bacteria > Pseudomonadota > Gammaproteobacteria > Nitrococcales > Nitrococcaceae > Nitrococcus > Nitrococcus mobilis. The sequence continues at coordinate 1,167,732 of NZ_CH672427.1, read as the reverse complement.
GGGCAAGCCAACTTGGGAGGCGCTCACCGAGGTGGCGGCCATGATCGGCAAGATCGACCTATCGGCGCGTGCTTACAAGGAGCGAACCGGCTTGCGCGAGCGGGAGATCGACGCGGGCCGGTCTATTCTGCGCCATAAGGCGCACGGCGTGATCGCGGTTTTCGGACCGTTCAACTTCCCTGGGCATCTGCCGAACGGCCATATTATCCCCGCTCTGCTCGCCGGTAATACCGTGGTTTTCAAGCCGAGCGAACTCACCCCGCTGTGTGCCGAGCATGTGCTGCGTCTGTGGTTGCAAGCCGGGTTGCCGAGCGGTGTCATCAATTTGGTGCAGGGCGGTCGCGAGGTTGGGGGAGCGCTCGCCGCCGAGGCGGGTATCGACGGGCTGTTGTTCACCGGCAGCGCCGCCACCGGCCGCTTGCTGCACCGCCAGTTTGCCGAGCAGCCGGGAAAAATTCTGGCTTTGGAGATGGGCGGCAACAATCCGCTGATCGTAATGCCGGGGGTCGATATCCGACCGGCCGTGTACTCGATCATTCAGTCCGCCTATCTGACGGCTGGGCAGCGTTGTAGTTGTGCTCGGCGTCTCTACTTGCCGCAAGGCGAGGCCGGAGATGAGCTGCTCGATGCCCTGCTCGAGGCCGTGGCGGGGCTGCGGGTCGGTAGCTGGCTGGATGCCGAGACGCCTTTCATGGGACCGGTCATTTCGGTGGCAGCCGCGACCGGGCTGCTCGCGGCGCAGGCACAACTGGAGCAGCTGGGGGGGCGGGCGCTCCTTGCGATGCGTCGGCTGCGCGAGGCCACCGGCTTGTTGTCGCCGGGGCTCATGGATGTGGGCGCTATTACCGAGCTACCCGATGAGGAGTATTTCGGCCCGTTCCTCCAGGTGGCGCGTTACGATACGTTCGAGCAGGCCATTACGTTGGCCAACGCCACTCGTTTCGGGCTCTCTGCAGGTTTGCTGGGTGGCCGACAAAGCGATTTCGAACGCTTCTTCCGGCGTATCCGTGCCGGTATCGTCAATTGGAACCGACCGCTTACCGGCGCAAGCTCCGCCGCGCCATTCGGTGGGGTGGGGTGCAGTGGTAACCATCGCCCCAGCGCCTACTATGCGGCGGATTACTGTGCCTACCCGGTCGCTTCGTTGCAGGCCGATAAGCTGACGTTGCCGGAGCGCCTTAGCCCAGGGATCAAGCTATGAGCGCGGTAGAAGTGAATTTCGATGGCCTGGTCGGCACCACGCACAACTACGCTGGGCTGTCACTCGGCAATCTCGCCTCGCAGCGCAGCGCCGGGGCGATGTCTAATCCTCGCGCGGCGGCGCAGCAGGGGCTGCGTAAGATGAAGACGCTGCACGATTTGGGGCTTCGCCAAGCCGTGTTGCCACCGCATGAGCGCCCGGCAATCGACGTGCTGCGCCGGCTCGGTTTCGGCGGCAGCGATGGGGCTGTGCTCGGCGGCGCGGCCCGCGCCGCCCCGGAATTGCTTGCGGCCTGCTGCTCGGCCTCCAGTATGTGGGCGGCTAATGCCGCCACCGTCTCCCCCAGCGCGGATACGGCGGATGGGCGCGTGCACTTGACCCCGGCCAACCTGATCAATGGCTTGCACCGTGCGATCGAACCGCCCACGACGGCTCGGGTGCTGCGAGCCATTTTCGCCGATGAAGCCCATTTCGCTCACCATGCGCCGTTACCCGCGGTCGAGCCGTTCGGCGACGAAGGGGCCGCCAATCATACCCGGTTGTGTCCGGAGTATGGCGCCGCCGGGCTGGAGCTTTTCGTCTACGGCCGGAGTACCCGCGCAGCCGGTCCCACTCCGCGGCGTTATCCGGCCCGCCAGACGCTGGAAGCCTCGCAGGCGGTGGCGCGGTTGCACGGCCTGGATCCGCAACGCTGCGTATTCGTCCAGCAGAATCCAGCGCTGATCGACGCCGGGGTGTTTCACAACGATGTCATAGCGGTAGGCAATGCGCAGGTACTGCTGCAGCATGAACAAGCCTTTCTCGACTCGGCCGTCGTGCATCGGCAGCTGCAACGTGTTTTTGGTGAACCGCCGGTGTGTTTCATCGTGGTGCCCGCGGTGAGAATCAGCGTGGCGCAGGCCGTGGACTCCTATTTGTTCAATAGTCAGCTGGTGACGTTGCCAGCCGGGGACATGGCATTGGTTGTGCCGGAAGAGTGCCGTCGCTCGCCGCCGGTGTGGGGCTGGCTCGGCGAGCTTTTGGAGCAGCAAACGCCGATTCGGCGGGTGTTGGTGAGCGATGTGAGGCAGAGCATGCGCAACGGCGGAGGCCCGGCTTGTTTGCGGTTGCGCGTGGTGCTCACGGCTACGGAGCTTGCGGCCGTGAATGCCGACGTGTTTCTGGATGAGTCGCTATTTGCCGCGCTGAGCGCTTGGATCGATCGCCATTACCGCGACCGTCTCACGGCAGCGGAGCTGGCCGATCCGGCGCTGCTCGGGGAATCGCGCACAGCCTTGGACGAGCTCACCAGGATTCTGCGGTTGGGCCCGATCTATCCTTTTCAGCTCTATGGCGCTTGAAGCCAATGGAGTCGGTCACTGCTCGGGAGATGGACGATGCAATCGCAGAATGCCCCCATTACTCGGGAGCTGTTCGATCAGGTGATGGTTCCTACTTATAACCCCCTTGCGGTCATTCCGGTGCGTGCCGAGGGTTCTCGCGTTTGGGATCAGCAGGGGCGTGAATACATCGACTTCGCTGGCGGTATCGCCGTTACCTGTCTGGGGCACGGCCACCCGCGTTTGCTGGCCGCTCTGCAGAGGCAGGCCGCGAAAATATGGCACCTCAGCAATGTCATGACCAATGAACCGGCGTTGTCGCTCGCGCGCCGACTTTGTGAGCTGACTTTCGCCGAGCGGGTGTTTTTCGCCAATTCCGGAGCCGAGGCCAACGAAGCGGCGCTGAAGCTGGCGCGCAAGCATGCGAGCGTGCGTTTCGGAGCACAGAAGTACGAGATCGTCGCCTTCGAACAGGCGTTTCACGGTCGCACGTTGTTTACGGTCAGTGTCGGCGGGCAGCCCAAGTACACCCAAGGGTTCGAGCCGTTGCCCGCCGGAATCCACCATGTGCCCTATAATGATCTGGCGGCCGCGGAGGCGGTGATCTCGGAGCGCACCTGCGCGGTGATCGTCGAACCTGTGTTGGGAGAGGCGGGTATCGTACCGGCTGATCCGGCGTTCATAGGTGGGCTTCGCAAGCTCTGCGATCGCTACTCGGCGGCGTTGATCTTCGATGAAGTGCAAACCGGAGTGGGCCGCACGGGTGAGCTCTATGCCTATATGGGGTTAGGCGTGACGCCAGATATCTTGACCACGGCCAAAGCATTGGGGGGTGGCTTTCCGATCGGTGGCATGCTCACCAATGCCGCCCTGGCGGCGAGCTTCAGTGTGGGTAGCCATGGCAGCACATACGGCGGCAACCCGTTGGCCTGTGCGGTGGCCAATGAAGTATTGGCCATCGTCAGCGAACCTCAAGTGCTGGCCGGGGTGCGGGAGCGCCACCGACGACTGACCGATGCGCTGCGCGCGCTTGCTTCACGCTATGAGGTGTTTGATGAAATCCGCGGCCGTGGTCTGCTCGTCGGCTGCGCTTTGAGCGAGCGTTGGCGAGGACGAGCCCGGGAGCTTTTACACATGGGCTTGGAGGAGGGCGTGATGGTGTTGGTCGCCGGGCCGAACACACTCCGGCTGGCACCATCGCTGGTGATACCACAAGCCGATCTCGACGAGGGGTTGCACCGAGTCGAACGGTTGTTGGCGCGGGCGGTTAACACTCTATAGGATTCTCTACCTGGCGGAATGGGTCTAAGCTCGTCACCGAACTTGCGACCGATAACCCCCAAGACAGTGATGTGCTGCACGGAATCCAACCCGGCGTCGGCGCTAATTTACAATTGAGCTTTTTATCCAACCTCCTTTTCGATGGTGTGGGGCAATCCCATGGCCGGCCGCGTGCCGGCCACTTTTTCCTTAGCCCTTTGCCCTCGGGGGTGCATCCCGCGGTTAAGCGGCTGATTACGCACGCGCACCCCCGCCCGTGTCGAGCCGGGTTCGATCAAACGTCCCAACTCGGCACTGTGATCGTCAACGAAGCCCACGGTGCAGATGTGCTCGTCTCCCTCGATCCAACCGTGCGGCGGTGCGTGACGTGGATCGTCAGCACTACTCAGCCTGTCATCTCATTGAACAGGCCTTTAATCAATTCAAACAATTCCGCCATATCGCGGCTACGATGAAACTCGCCATGCACTGTGCCGCCCCGGCCTTTTGCGGGTGCATCAGGCTATGACCGAAGCCGTGGGCAGCGCAGGCGGCTGGTGGGGCAAGGGCGATGGGCGAGACGGTGCGCTGGATCATGGGTCTTTTGCTACCGGCTTGGATTCAAACATTCGGGTACGCCTGATGAGTCGCCGAGCTTTGCCGGTCCCGGCTACCAGGTATTCCCATCTCGTCGAGTGTGATGGCCTCGGTTTGCACTTGCGTTCTGCCGCAAGTCTAGACCCTATGTTTGAACTTGCTGCGCAACTTCAAACAAGATGTCTAATGTTTTCGTCAACAACCCTGCCAGAAAACCTTTCTGGCAGGGTTGCTTGCAAGTTAAAACATATCAGCCTGAAAATTTTATGAATCGCACACGCCCTCGCTTGCCCCTTGAATCCACAGAAGATTTTGCTCAGTCGGGCGTAATCACCGATACGCCGCTCCTTCACAAAAACTCCTGTGAATCCACAAGCTGCACAATCATTAATCATCGCGCGGATTCATGAAACTTCCGGGCTAGGAACACAAACGACTCTTAATATGTGTTTATGGATGAAATGGCCGCTGCGCACGTGCAGCATCACCGTATGATGGCGGAGCTTGAGACTCCGGAGCCTATTGCCTGGATGGTATTGCAACGCTAGGGTGTGATGTTCGGCAAGCGGCTGGATCGGGAGGAGTGCTCCCTTTAGCGCGAACGGCTCATGTCCACCATTTTCCGAGGGCATGGCGAGGGGCTGCGTGCGGCATCCGCGCTTGATCTTTTGAGTCGGGTTCGCAGCGGGTCTTTATACGTAGCTCAGGTCAGCGGACTGGCATTTTAACAATTAAGCTATGCTGAGCGGGATTTTCCAGCGCGGGGCCATCGGGCCTGGCAACGGGAGAGAAAACGATGGCCGCCATGGTTAAGCGGATTTTTACCACTCTTTGGCACCTGATCGTTGTGGCATGGCGTGCCCTGATCGTGCTGTTCGTCTTATTGTTCCTGGCGATCGTGTTCTTCGCCATCAAAGGTCCGCCAGCGCCTCAGGTGGGCGACAACGTCGCATTGGTTTGGGCGCCGCAGGGCAGCGTAGTGGAGCACAGCGAGTTCGAGCCGGGCGTGTTGCTCAGACGGTTCATGGAAGAGAAGCCGCAACAAACCCCGCTGCGTGACTTGCTGGTTGCGTTGCGCCGCGGTGCGAGTGATTCGCGCATCACTCTGGCCGTGTTGCAGCTCGATGAGTTGCAGCAGGCCGGTATGGCCCAGCTGCAAGAATTGGGTGGCGCGATACGCGATTTTCGAGCCAGCGGCAAGAAGGTGATCGCCTATGCCCAATCCTATACCCAGCTCCAGTATTATCTGGCCGCTTTGGCGGACAAAGTCTATCTGGATCCCCTGGGTGCGGTGTTGCTGCAAGGATTCGGCGTCTACCAACATTACTTCAGGGATGCTCTCGATGAGCTGGGGGTGAAGGTCCATGTGTTCCGCGTGGGCCAGTACAAGGCGGCGGTGGAGCCGTTTATGCGCAATGACATGTCGCCGCAGGCCCGTCGGGAAAATCTGATCTGGTTGCACACGCTGTGGGATGTCTACAAGAGCGATGTGGCCCATTCGCGTGGTTTGCCACCGAGTGCGATCGATCGCTACATCGATAATTTGCCTGTCGAGTTAGCGGCGCACGATGGCGATACGGCGGCTTTGGCCCGCTCGGCTGGGTTGGTCGATAAGTTGGTTACTCCGGCCGAGCTGCGCGCCGAATTGGCGAGTATTGTGGGAGAGGACTTGCAAACCGGGGGCTTTCGGCAGATCAACAACCCGGATTATCTGCAGGCGAGTGGTGGATTGCAGGCGGACGATCAGCCCGGCAAGGTGGGTTTGATCACAATGGAGGGCCCCATCGCCGACGGCGAGAGCCGACCCGGAATCGTGGGGGGCGACACCATCGCCCAGCAGATTCGTGACGCGCGGCGGGATCACGGCATCGCCGCATTGATCCTCCGTGTGAACAGCCCGGGCGGTAGCGCAACCGCAAGCGAGGTGGTTCGCCGTGAGGTGGCCGCGACCCGCCAGGCCGGCAAACCGGTGGTGGTATCCATGTCGGCGGTGGCTGCATCAGGCGGATACTGGGCCGCGATGAATGCTAATCAGATCTGGGCTCAGGCCAGCACATTGACCGGTTCCATCGGTATCTTCGGTTTGCTGCCCAATGTTCAGACCACACTGGAAAAGCTGGGTATCCACCCCGATGGGGTGGGCACCCACGCCCTTACCGGTGCGCTGCGAGCGGACCGGCCGTTGAGTCCGGAGGGCGCGCGCCTGGTGCAGCTGGTTATCGAGCAGGGCTATCAGCGGTTTATCCACCGGGTTGCTCAGGCACGTGGCATGAGCGTGGAGGCCGTGGATCGGATCGCTCAGGGCCGAGTGTGGAGCGGACGGGACGCCAAGCGTTTGGGTTTGGTGGACCATTTGGGTGGGTTGGGTCAGGCGGCCGAGGCCGCTGCCGCGCTCGCGGGACTACCAAAGAACCGATTCATGCTGGTGCCCATACCGACAACCCAAAGCCTGCGTGAGCGCGTGCTGCAGCGTTTCGTCGCGTTGGCCCAACGGCTTGATGCTAAGCCATGGCCCATTTCGGATTGGCTTGTGTGGTTGATACCGTTGCCTGATGAAACGCTGCCGCTCGCCTGGCTGCAGGACCCCAAAGCCGCTTATGCCTATTGCCCCTGTTGGCCGGATTTGGGGGGAATCCGGTAAAGGGGCGCGACCCAGAACATCTCACCCTCTCCCGTTCGGCGAGTGGGACCTCCATACAAAATCCTTCCCCATGCCGCGGCTTTTGTCCAGCCTTGCTTTCCTAAGCGGCTACCGCCAGCCGATATTTCCTCGTCTGCGCCCTTCCCTTATGAAATGCGTCCAATGCCGAGGATTTGGTGTAAGTCACTATCCAAGGCTTATCGATGGCATAGCCTGTAAGACCCAATAAAAGAAAAGCGCGCAGGTCCCGTATAGCCCAAAACCAGGGGATGCAGGTAGGCCCCGACCATCACTACGCCCACCTAGGTGTCTGGGTCATTCGGTTGCGAAGCGCGCGCACTAGCGCTCAGAGCGCGCAAACATAAGAACGTTAAACATTCGTATCTTTAATATCGTCCTGCATTGTCGCCAGCAATGGTCCTGTTTTGTTCAATGTGGCCGCGGAGCGGCCTGAGGTATCCAAACGGAGACAATTATTATGCAGACGGCTTATGCAGAGTTTCGGGGTGGGGTGGAGTGGGAAGGGCCCTCATGGGAGCCCGCCTTTCTTAAAAATCGCGTAGCGACATACTACCGTGAGCGGGTTGAGAAAACTTGGAACGGCGGGCATATCATGCACGGTCGGCAACCGAGTACCGACTCAATAGTGCTCCAGAGCAATGATTACCTATCGATTGCTGGGCATCCTGCTATTCTGCGTGCTCAGGCCGAAGCGATCGAGCAGGCCGGCAACGGCCTGCTCATGTCGGCGGTCTTTCTGCAGGGGAGCGAGCCGCAGCCGCGGCTGGAAGCCGAGTTTGCCGATTATCTCGGCAGTGAGGCCACGGTGCTGTGTCAGTCCGGTTGGTGTGCCAACGTCGGCCTGATCCAGGCCATCGCCGATGCTTCCGTGCCCGTGTACGTGGACATGTTCGCCCACATGTCGTTGCATCAAGGTATTTTGTGCGCCGGTGCCACTGCTCGGCCGTTTCGGCATAATGACGTTGATCATTTGGAGCGGCAGATTCGTCGTTACGGGCCGGGCATCGTAGTGGTGGATTCGATCTACAGTACGACCGGCAATATAGCGCCGCTGGTGGCACTCACAGAAATCGGATTGCGCCACGGTTGCGTGTTGGTGGTGGATGAGTCGCACTCCTTGGGTACCCATGGGCCGGATGGGGTGGGGTTGGTAGCCGCTTGCGGTTTGGCCGATCAGGTCCATTTTCGCACTGCGAGCCTCGCTAAGGCCTTCGCCGGCCGTGCCGGGCTGATTACCTGTTCGGCGCGTTTTGCCGAGTACTTCAAATGCACGGCCCGTCCGGCGATTTTCAGCTCTACGCTACTGCCCCATGAGATTGCAGGATTGCACACCGCTTTGCGGGTGATACGTCAGGAAGAATGGCGTCGTCAGCGGCTGTATCGCAACGCGCGTTATTTACGCGATGAGCTCAGTCGACTCGGCTACAATTTGGAAAGTGATTCGCAAATTATTGGCCTTGAGTCCGGGCCGGAGCCTCAAACCATCGTGTTGCGTGACGCATTAGAGTCACGCGGGATCTTTGGCTCGGTGTTTTGCGCTCCGGCGACGCCGACCAATCGATCGCTGATTCGCTTGTCCGTGAATGCAGCGCTCTGTGGTGCTCAACTGCGGCGAATCGTGAACGTCTGCGCGGCCATCCGTGAGGAAGTGGATCTGGTGAGTTGGGCATCCACTCGGCGCAAGCCACATTCTACCCCCGTTCTCTGCCGGTAAGGGTGTTTTGATGGATGAACGGATGCGACGGGGGCGAAATGCCGTTTATGGGCAACCTGTCATAGGCGGGGCAGCGCCAGCGTCGCATCCAATTCGTCGAGAAACGAGCGATAGCTCGCGATCCGCCAGCCGAGCCACCGGTAGAGTGGGGGGTCGTCGATGAGCGCGAGATAGTAGCGCCGCGCGCCGTGCAGCATTTTGGCTGGAAAGAGGAAATCCTCCCAATCGAGGCATTCTGGGCGATAATAGCCTGCGGAGCGCCAGAAATAGGGCACGGCGCTGCCGCTGGCGAGTTTATCCAGCAACGGTGCGGGGCCGCCTTGGTCGCGAATGATCTCCTGGTGCACCTGCAGATCCTCCTCAGTGAGCACGACCAGTCGATACGGCCGGCCATCGTCGGTGATCAGTAAGAAGCCGCTGGGCTCGGCGACGTAGTAATGCTCGATCAGCCGGTATTCCTCGCATAGGCGTTCGAAGTGGTAAATGAAAACGGGATCTTTGAGAAATGCGGCATCCTCGCCGTCGATCGACTGTTGGAGCAACCGGGAGGCATCCTGAAAATGCTGCGCCTGCAACTCTTTAATGCTTTGGTTTAGATCATCCGCTACATTTTGCCAGCTTTTTCGAATGAACCGATCGATCAGTCCCTGGTTGAAGCCCTCCACGGCGACTTTTTCGTCGCCGACTCCTGTGAAGAGGATTTTTTTGATGTGGGGATTGCGAATGCGTCGGCAAAATTCCAAGCCGTCCATACCGGGCATGGCGTAGTCAACGATCACCACGGAGACCTCGGAGAAGCGTTTGGGGTCGGTTACCGCCTCTTCCAGCGCCGCGATATCCACGCGCAGGAAATGATTGCGCATCGGCCAGCCGACGGCCTCCCGGTGCTGGTAGAAGCAGCGTTGGTAAGGGCGTACGCTGCTTTCGCAGTGCTGCAGATGCTCCAGAGCCGCCAGTGGCGAGTCGAATAACCGATAGGCCAGCCGTTCGTCGAGCTCCAAACTGAGATTGGTGAGGAAGGTTGCGTCATCGTCGATAACAAGCACGGTCGAGGGAAAGCGGTAGGGGGGGATTGACTTATCATCCATGATGGCCCACTCCTGGAAAAGTCAGCATGAACTCGGTGTATTTGCCGTATTCGCTCTTGCAATGGATAGAGCCGCCGAAGCTTCCTACAACCATTTTACAGAATGCCAGCCCGATGCCGGCGCCCTGGTCTATCGTGCGCGAGGAATAGAAGCGATTATAAATATAAGGCAACACCTCCGGCCGGATCCCGGTACCGGTATCCAGGACATGCAAGGTGCCGTCCGTTCCGTTGCGTTCGGTCCAGATTACGACTTCCCCGCGCCCGGCCTCCGCGATGAAATGCAAGGCGTTGCGTAATAAATTAAAAATGACATGGACCATGAGCAATGGTGAGCCTTGGAATGCGAAATCTGCTCCCCGGCGCCAGCGGATCCGCTCGCGCTCTGTTTGGGATCGAAACGGGTAGCGCTTTAGCGCGATCGCCACACACTCGCTGATGTGTGTAACAGTGTACTCTGAAGCATCCAGTTGGTGTCGCCCAGCGTTTATCAATAACATGTCGATTATCGTATTCGAGTAATTGGTCTCGTTTTCGATGCGATCCAGTACGGATTTGAGGGCGTGTTGGTGTCCTTGACGCATTGCAGGCACGCACAGGCCCTCTTTCCGAGCGAGTTCGTACGCTTCGAGCAGGTGTGGCAGGTAGCGCCTCAGGCCGCCTACTCCGCTGCGGATGCCCAGCAGCGGGGTGCGCAGCTCGTGAGCGATGTTGCGGCTGACAGCGAACATGGCGTCCAACCGCTCTTGGCTCACTAAAGCGGCTTTATAATTGACGATGCTGCCGGTAACCATTACGAACAAATAGATCGGCAGCTGTGCTAAATAGTCGGGCGGAACGACGAGCTGGCCGCCGGTTGCGATGTGGGCAAGCCAAGCGAGTGTTGTACCGGTTGCAAACAACAGGCTCAGCAGCAGCCATTCTTGTACCAGCAGCACCAGCAGGATCATCGCAGCCATGGTCGATGTATGCCATACATCTGACATGCCGTTTTTCAGCAGCATAAAGGTGAAAAAAAACGGCAGGGAATAGAGCATGGTGAAAAACCAGTACACTCCCAGCAAGGGGCGCCAGCGCTTCGGCCAACGCGGCAGGAATAAGTAGGGTAAGAATATCCCCGCTCCGATCAGCCGTAAGCCGAGGTTCTCGTAGGGCTGCGGAAACCAGTCGTGCCAGATGAAATAGTACGCTGGAAACCCCACAACGCCGATTATGCCGATGGGAAAGAGGTTCGGCTCCGATTGGCGCACCCCTTGTGCCAGGGCCAAGCGCAGCCGTGCAAGCAGTCGATTCCACCCACAATGAATTCTATTCGGCATGGCGTCGTTCTATCGAAATGCGGGGCGCTCTACCCCCTTCGCAACGGCACGGCCCGCGGCTGACTGCCCTGTTTATGGCTGAGTTTATGGCTGAGGCCTTTTTGCGGTTTTGGTAGCGCGTCGCAAACCCGCTGCTACCCTCCCGTTCAAGTCGCGAGTGGGGTCTTCAGGTGATCTCATCGGCGATGTGCATAAAAAGCACCGAAGCACTATATGCTTCAGATTAGGATACGGTGGATGCCAATGCATGTCATTGTATTTACCATTGCTCGTGCTTTGGCCATTAATAATGGTTGACACGCGTCATTCGAATCCGCTGGCGCGCGTGAGGCATGACAGGTAACATCAAGCGCGCGCTGATATGGTGGAATGGGCCGAAGCAACAGCGTACCGTTAAAATGGTATTTGTGGACCAGCCCCAGGCTCGGCGGTTGAAGTGAACAGACGGCCGCGGAGGATGGGGCGTACAAAGGATTAAGCGTATTACTGCAAAACGGAACGGTTTCATGCATGGCAAGCTGTTCGTGATCCTCGGTGGCCTGAATCTTTTCCTCGGCGTGGCTTTGGGCGCCTTTGGCGCTCATGGCCTGCGTGCGCGGGTGCCGCTCGAAATGTTGGAAGTCTGGCATACGGGCGTGGAGTATCAGCTTGTCCATGCCTTGGGTCTGCTTGCGGTTGGGCTGGTGCTGTCCCATCTGACAGCAGCGGTTGCCGTTGTGGTCGGGGCCGGCTGGTTGATGCTGATCGGAATCGCGCTCTTCTCCGGTAGCCTCTACGGATTGGTTTTGACCGAGGTGCGCTGGCTGGGTGCCGTGACGCCGTTTGGCGGTGCGTTGTTTCTGCTGGCGTGGCTGCTGCTGGTCTGGGGTGTATGGAAGGGCTGGCACTGAGGCTTATTCGAGGCTTCCACCCAGATCAGATTGGTTGCGAGCGGCTCAAGCCGAGCTTGCCGCGGGCGCAGCTCGAATCCGTCTCGAGCATCTCGCCCGCGTCGAACGTTAAAACCCGCATCTCGGCGAGGGTGTGCTCGAGCAACGCTTCGTAGTTTGGGAACAATCGCCTTTCAAGCCGTTGCAGCGGCTCCGGATGGGATTTGGTGCGTGGGTGTCGACTGAGCAGAGCACAGCAGTCCTTGTAAGGCTCGGTCGATAGTTCGTAAGTGCCGATTGTCCGCGCGCGCTCGACGATCTCTTGTTTGTCCATCCCGATTAAGGGGCGCAGAATCGGCAGGGCCGTTGCCTGCGAGTGACTGACTATATTTTCCAATGTTTGTGAGGCGACTTGCCCAAGGCTATCGCCGACCACGAGCGCTTGTCCACCATGGCGTTCGACAAGGCGGGTTCCGAGGCGTGCTATAAAACGGCGGAAGAGGATCATTTCGAAGCCGGAGGGTGGTTGGCCGATCAGCGCTAAGTCGAAATGCGTATAGGGTACCAAGAACAGTCGCGAGCGCAGAGTATAGATGCTCAGCCGCTTGGCAATACGGCTGACCAGGTTCTCGCGCAGCCGGTCGGCAGCGAGGTGCGTCGCTGTCATATGCAGGAAATTCACTCGGCAACCTCGCTTGGCCATTAGGAAGGCCGCCACAGGGGAGTCAATGCCGCCTGAGAGCAGGCTCAATACGGAGCCAGCGGTGAACACTGGCAGTCCGCCCAGTCCCCGATAGCGCACGTCATAGAGATATACCCCCTCGGGGTAGATATCGACGTAGAAACGCTGATCCGGGTGTGACAGATCCACGCGCGACCAGCTTGTGTGTTCGATGATGGTGGCGCCCAAACGGCGGGCGAGCTCATCGGATCGTAAAGGAAACCCCTTGTCGCCCCGATTAACTCGGACTGCAAAGCTCGCTTGTGCTCGCCAGTTTTCGTGGGCCATGCCCACCACGACTTCCTCGATCCGATGCAGTTGCGGCGACTCGCTGGGCCAGCGCAGATCCGCACGAGGGAGGAACGCAGCGGGTGCGGCCGAGGCGATGCCAGCCACACCCCGCAGCATGGCGGCGATTTCAAAGACATCGGCACACGGGGCATTTGGAATGTGCACCGTGATCCGATTGTGGCCGCGCTGCACCGGCCAATGCACACCGCGGCGCAGCAGTCGGTGTTTAATATTGCGTCGCAGTTGCAGCTCGAACTCGCGACGGTTATGGCCTTTGAGTGCAACCTCGGCGTAATGGAGCAGGATCCGGTGTCTTAGCATGGGCAATTTGTACGTGGTGCCATCGGGGCAGGGAGCCATGGGGCGACGAACGGTTCCGTAGATTCGCTCCTCGCTACTTGCGGCAAATATTTTATTATAACGCCCCTGTCGTTCTCCTGGGAGGGCGACGCATAGGTGCAGATCACATGATTGGTTACGGCGATTGGCCTTGGGCGGCAATCTGGGATCGATTCATCAGCCGGCTTGCGGAAAAGGCGTTACGCTGGTTCGTCCGAAGTTCGTGGGGCTCGGATGAAGGAGCGCGTCCATGAGGGTGTTGAGGCTTTTATCTATAACCGCCGTGTTCACAATAGCCGCTGCCGTGGGGGCTTGGTGGTACGTGAACGCCGGGGCAAGCCGCGGTGATCGATCATTGACGTTTTACGGGAACGTAGATATTCGCGAGGTGCAGCTTGCCTTCGAGGTAACCGGCCGGGTGGCGAAGCTGATAGTGGTAGAGGGGGAGCGTGTGCGTTCCGGGCAGGTTTTGGCCCAGCTGCAGCCTGAGCGTTATCAGCATGCAGTGGAGCAGAACCGTGGCCAACTGACCGTTGCAGAGCAGACACTGGCCAAGCTGGAGGCCGGTACGCGTTCGGAGGAGATCGCGCGGGCGCGCGCCGAGGTGAGCGCGGCGCGTGCCGAGGCGAAAAACGCTTGGGGCCGTTACCGACGCTTGCAGGATATGGAATCGAAGAACGCGGTCTCGCCTCAGGACGTCGACGACGGCAAGTCCGCCGCGCAAGCGGCGCAGGCTAGGCTGGTGGCGGCCCGTAAGACGCTCGCCCTGGCCTTGGCGGGGCCGCGCCAGGAGGATATCGCCCGGGCGCGTGGCGAACTGCAGATGGCGCAAGCCGAGCTCAGCCTAGCGCAGCGCAATCTGGCCGATACGACCTTGCGTGCCCCCGCGGCGGGTGTTGTCCGCAGCCGAATCCTGGAACCCGGTGACATGGCTGCCCCCGAGATTCCCGTTTATACCATTGCCCTAAACCAACCTCTATGGGTGCGTACCTATGTGTCGGAGACCGAGCTGGGCAACTTACGTCCCGGCATGGCGGCGGCAATCCATACTGACACTCATCCGGAGCAACCTTATCAAGGATGGGTCGGTTATATATCGCCGACTGCCGAGTTTACCCCTAAATCGGTGGAGAGCCCCGAGGTCCGTACCGATTTGGTGTATCAGGCGCGCATCTATGTCTGCGATGCCCGAGGTGAACTGCGGCTGGGAATGCCGGTAACGGTAACCATTCCCCGCCAGCAGACGGCGACTGGGCCGAAGGCTGCTTGTCGTCGGCAAAAGCAATGACCCTAGCCAAGGCGCAGCCGATCTTGGAGGCGCGGGAGGTCACGCGTACGTTTCGCTCGGGACGCCGGTGTATTACCGCGCTTGCCTCGGTGAATTTGGCGATTTTCCACGATGGCGTGGTTGGCTTGATCGGTCCCGACGGAGCCGGTAAGACGACTTTTATGCGTCTTGCCGCAGGGCTGTTGCGGCCCGATTCCGGCGAGATCCGGATCCAAGGGGTGAGCACTCGAGATCAAGCCTTGACGATCCAGTCTCGAATCGGCTACATGCCCCAGCGCTTCGGTCTGTATACGGACTTAACGGTTCGCGAGAATCTGGATTTGTATGCTGACTTGCAAGGCGTCGCCCCAGCGCGCCGCTCTGCCCGCTACGATGCGCTGATGCAAATGACCGGGTTGGGGGCGTTTCAGCGCCGGCTCGCCGGCAAACTCTCCGGCGGCATGAAGCAGAAGCTGGGCTTAGCCTGCACGCTGGTTCAGCCGAAAGAACTGTTGCTCCTCGATGAGCCCACGGTTGGTGTTGATCCCGTTTCGCGCCGTGAGCTCTGGCAGATCATTGATCGCCTGGTCGAGCAAGAGCAGATCACAGTGCTGCTCAGTACCGCCTATATGGATGAGGCCGAGCGCTGCCGGTATGTGTTTGTGCTAAACAACGGCTGCGTGCTCTCCCACGGCGAACCGCAAGCGTTATGCAGCCGAATGCAGGGTCATGGCTACGCCGCGAGCGCTCCCGGGATGCATCGTCGCGCGTTGCAAGGGCACCTCGTTCGAGCGCCTGGTGTGCTCGATGCAGTAATAGAACGCGAGTGGCTGCGGGTCGTCACTGAGCCGACATTGACCCCGGAGCGACTGAAGGGGCGCGCCGGAGTCCCGGGCCTTGAGCTCAATCCGCTGCCGGCTCGCTTCGAAGACGCGTTCATCGCCGAGTTTAGAGCGGTGAGTTCACGATGGCGAACGACCGTCAGTGGCTGGACGCCGCTACAGCCTGACGGCGGCCTTGAAACAGTAATTCAAGTCAATGCCCTGGAACGCCGCTTCGGTGATTTCCAGGCGGTGCGTGATTTGAGCTTCGAGGTGTATCGGGGGGAAATCTTTGGCTTGCTGGGCGCCAACGGCGCCGGTAAATCCACCACATTTCGCATGCTCTGCGGTCTGTTGCCACCCTCCTCCGGCGAGCTCAGCGTGGGGGGGGTCGATCTGCGCCGGGCCTCAGCCGCTGCTCGGGCGCGTATTGGTTATGTCTCCCAGAGCTTCGCTCTATATGGACAGCTGACCGTGACGCAAAATCTGCGTTTCTTCGCAAACATTTACAATTTGCGTGGGGGCCGTCGCCGCGAACGCATCGATTGGGCACTGGATGGCTTCGAGCTGCGTGCGCTCGCCAACGTCGATGCCGAGGACCTTTCGCTGGGCTTCAAGCAGCGCCTGGCGCTGGCCACCGCCTTGCTGCACCAGCCCGAGATTCTGTTCCTCGATGAGCCGACCTCCGGGGTCGATCCGCTGGCGCGACGCGAGTTCTGGGAGCTGATCAATGCGCTGGCTGAATACGGGGTAACCGTGCTGGTGACGACCCACTTCATGGAGGAGGCGGATTATTGTGATCGTCTGGTGATCATGGCCGGCGGGCAACTGCTGGCCTTGGGTACCCCTGAATCGATCAAGCGGCAGGTGGCGGGTGGGCGCTCGGAGTTGCCCAGCATGGAGGAGGCCTTCATCACGCTGGTCGAATCCCCCCAAGAGGAGCTCAGGTGATCAAAACGAGCGCATTGGGGTGGGTAAATCGTATGCAGCGGTTGCAGGGGTTGCTGCGCAAAGAATTCTTACAGATCGTGCGTGATCCAAGCAGCATCGCAATCGCGTTTGTTATGCCAATGGTGCTGCTGCTGCTATTCGGCTACGGGGTGTCGCTGAACGCGCGCAATGTCCCGGTAGCCCTAGTGATCGATCAGCCCAGTGGCGTGGCGGCTGACTTCGCGGGCAGCTTCCGGCAGTCCGAGTATCTGAGCGTGGTTCAACTGCCTAACATGCATGTTGGGAAGCGCGCCTTACGAGCCCATCGAGTGGATGCGGTTATTCATTTACGTTCCCAGTTTGCTAGGGAAGTGCAAGCAGGGCGCAGTGCGCCGATCCAAGTTCTGCTCAACGGCGTCGATGCCAATACCGCTCGGATTATCCGGGGCTATATCGAAGGGAGTTTGAGCCGCTGGCTGCAACAGCGCGCCGAACGCCAGGGGCAGCAGGCCGCCCGGCCCGTGATGTTGGCGAGCCGTATTTGGTTCAACGCCAATGTTCGCAGCCGTAATTATCTGGTGCCGGGGCTGATCGCGGTCATCATGACCTTGATCGGTGCCATGTTGACCGCACTGGTAGTGGCTCGCGAGTGGGAGCGAGGCACCATGGAGGCGTTGATGGTGACCCCGGTCACCATCGGCGAGGTGCTGCTCGGCAAGCTGCTGCCATACTTTCTCCTCGGCATGGGAGGTATGGCCACCTCAGTGGCCATGGCGCTGTGGTTGTTCGATGTGCCGTTGCGGGGGAGTGTGTGGGTTCTGTTCGCTGTTTCGGCCGTGTTCATGTTGGCCGCGCTGGGTATGGGATTGCTGATCTCGGTGAGCAGCCGCAGTCAGTTTGTCGCCGGACAAGCGGCAATCGTGAGCACTTTTCTGCCGGCGTTCCTGCTATCCGGGTTCATTTTCGATATTCACAGCATGACCGGCCCGATCCGTTTACTGACCTACCTCGTCCCCGCGCGTTACTTCGTTTCTTTTCTGCAAACCGGCTTCCTTGCTGGCGATGTTTGGCCTGTTATCTTCGTCGACGTCTCGGCCCTTGCGATCATGGCCGCGATCTTGCTCGGCATTACCCTGCGCCGCTCGCGCAAACGGCTTGATTGATTATGTGGCAGCGCGTTTTTCATCTGATGCTCAAGGAGTTTCTCGCCCTCCTAAAGGATCCGGCCAGCCGCGCGGTGCTGGTGCTGCCGCCCATTATTCAAACGATTATATTCGGTTACGCCGCGACGTTGGATTTGAGCCACATCCGCTACGGTGTCTATGCCGAGGACAGGGCGGCCCCGGCACGTGAGCTATTGGCGCGCTTCGCGGGCTCGCCGACTTTCACGCAGCGTGTGCACCTCGACAGCCTCGAGCAGGGGCGCGCTCTGATCGATCGAGGCGAGCTGCTATTGGTGGTGCATATTGGGCCGCGGTTCTCCGAGCGACTCCTGCGGCATAGGCCTGCGCCCGTGCAGGTGATTATCGACGGTCGCAACTCCAATACGGCGGTGATCGCGCAGGGTTATGTGCATGAGATCGTCGATCGGTTCAACGCTCGCTGGATTGCCGAGCATGCCGGTTGGCAACCGCCATTGGCTCATCTGGTTATCCGGGCTTGGTTCAACCCCAACCTGGAGAGCCGTTGGTTCATTATTCCCGGGATAATCGGACTGCTGCTGCAAGTGGTAGCGATGTTGGTCGCCGGACTCTCCATTGCGCGTGAGCGTGAGAGCGGGACTTTCGATCAGTTATTGGTGGCACCCGTGCGCCCCTTCGAGATTCTGCTCGGCAAGGCGCTGCCGGGATTCCTGGTCGGTTTGGCCGAGGGCACGCTGATTGTGCTCATCGCCGTACTTTGGTTTCAGATACCGCTGGTGGGGCGGCTAGCGGTGCTCTACGCGGGTATGGCCTTATTTTTATTCGCCACGATCGGTGTGGGTTTAGCAATCTCGTCGTTGGCGGTAACAATGCAGCAAGGCCTGTTGGGCGCATTTCTATTCATGGTGCCCTCGGTGCTTCTGTCAGGATTTGCAACTCCAATCGCCAACATGCCCGTGATCGTGCAGTATCTTACGCTGCTCAACCCGTTGCGCTATTTTATGGATATTCTGCGCGGGGTTTTTTTGGAAGACGCTTCGTTGCATCTCCTGGTAGGCCAATTTTGGCCCTTGTTGGTAATTGGCTTGGTAAACCTGGCCATGGCCGGCTGGATGTTTCGTCACCGTCTCCATTGAGGTTATGCCGATGCCCCGGTTTGCGTATGGCTCGGCAAGCCGTGGCTTACGAACGGCAATAAGGACGTATTTGGCATGCGGATTCGGATTGGCGGCAAGCCGCCTTGGCGCAGGGCGGTGTGGGGTGGACTCGCGCTGGTTTTGGTCGTGGCGGTAGCCGGCTGCGCCGGTCTCTACCAGTATGCCGACCCGCCGCGCGTCACGTTGGCCGGCATCCGCATTCTTGATTTGAACCTGTTTGAGCAGCGCTATCAGTTGGCCTTGCGGGTTCAGAATCCGAATCGTTTCGACCTACCCATCGAACGCATGAGCTATACGCTGGAGGTGAACGGCTCGGAGTTCGCGCACGGCGTCAACAATCAGAAAAACACTATTCCCGCTCTCGGCGAGC
>NZ_CH672427.1:1131592-1148492 GCF_000153205.1 Nitrococcus mobilis Nb-231 | reverse complement strand
CGAAATCGGTCACCCCTAGATCGCCTACCCGCGTTGCTGCGGGCGAGCCCGGCAGGCGTACGCTCCCCGTACCCAACGTGCCGATCGTTACATTCTGGGCGTTGGGCGCGATATTCATGGCCGGTCGGAGGGGCAGACTGTAGGATCTCACGACTTGCCCCAGGTGATCGTCAACAGGCCCTAACCGGCAGGAGACGGACCATGCCCACGCGAATCCTCATCGTCGGTCTGGCCAGTTTGTTGCTCGGCGGCTGCGCTAGCACCCTCTCGCGACCGCCACAAGCACTACCGGAGCCGACGCTCGAACAGCCGCCCAAAACGGTCAACGGAGCGATCTACCAGTCCGGCTATGACGTTCGTCTCTACGAGGACCGCACGGCCCGCCGGGTGGGGGATACCGTCACCGTCACGCTCGACGAACAAACAGACGCCAGCAAAGATGCCAATGCACAAATCGGGCGCCAATACAGCTACGCCTTGCCCACTCCGACGCTGATGGGCAAGCAGCTGGTCTACAACGGCACCCCCGTTTCTTTCGACATCGACAGCGAGCAGGATTTCCAGGGCGGCGGCAGCGCGACCCAAAGCAATGCACTCTCCGGCGTTCTTACTGCCACGATCGTGCGGGTCAAACCGAACGGGAACATGGTCATCCAGGGCCAAAAAAGGCTCACCCTAAACCGTGGCGACGAATACGTCACCCTCAGCGGAGAGGTTCGCCCCTACGATATCGGCCCCGGCAACACCGTCTCATCGAGCCGGGTCGCAAACGCCCGGATCAGCTATACCGGTGACGGCGCATTGGCGGACAGCAGCCGCATGGGCTGGCTGTCGCGACTGTTCATGAGCATCATATGGCCATTTTAGGGTCGCCTCGCAGCGGCTCGGAGAGTCGAGGGATGGCACATCGAATCAACCGCGCAATAGCCTTCGGGTTGCTCCTAATCGCGGCGGCGGCCCATGCCGAACGCATCAAAGATCTCGCCACGGTAGCCGGCGTACGGCCCAATCAGCTCGTAGGCTACGGTCTGGTAGCGGGTTTGGACGGCACCGGCGATCGAACCACCCAAACGCCGTTTACCGTGCAAAGTATCCGGGCGATGCTGGCCTCGCAGGGTATCCAGCTGCCGGTCGCCCAGCTGCGCAGCATGCAACTCAAGAACGTAGCCGCCGTCATGGTTACCGCAGAGCTGCCCGCTTTCGCCAAGCCCGGGCAGCAAATCGATGTGACCGTCTCCTCCCTCGGCAATGCCAAAAGCCTGCGTGGCGGCAATCTATTAATGACACCGCTCAAGGGCGTCGACGGCAGCGTTTATGCCATGGCACAGGGCAACCTGCTCGTCAGCGGCTTCGGTGCCTCGGGCCGGGACGGCTCGAAAATCGTCGTCAACGTGCTGAGCACCGGGCGAATTCCGGACGGCGCCACCGTGGAGCGCAGCGTTGCCTCACCCTTTGCACTGGGCGAGTCGGTCGTACTCAATCTGCACACACCGGATTTCACCACCGCCAAACGCGTTGCCAAACAAATCAACGACACGCTCGGGGCAGCGAGCGCAACGGCCTTGGATGCCGTATCCGTCAAAGTCAGAGCACCCCGCGATGCGAACCAAAGGGTGAGCTTCGTCGCCTTCCTGGAGAACCTTGAGGTGGCCCCGGGCGAAGCACCGGCGCGAGTGATCGTCAACGCCCGCACCGGCACCATCGTCATCGGTAGCCATGTGCGAGTGCAGCCGGCGGCCATCACCCACGGCAGCCTCACGGTGACCATCAGCGAGCGTACCCAAGTGAGTCAGCCCGCGCCGTTCGCACGACGGGGACAGACCGTCGTCAACCCGCAATCCGACGTACAGATCACCGAGGAAAAAAGACCGATGTTTTTGTTCGCGCCCGGCACCGAACTCTCGGCCATCGTCGAAGCCGTGAACCGAGTCGGCGCCTCGCCGAGCGACCTGGTGGCAATTCTGCAGGCGCTGAAGCAAGCCGGTGCGTTGCGGGCCGAGCTCATTATCATTTGATCGACACGGCACCAATACGAGTATCAGCCATCCATGGCCGTTCAAAAAATCACTTCATACGACAATGCGCTCGATGGCCGGCGTCTGGAAAAACTGCGCTATGAGCTGCGCAATCCCACTCCCGAGTCGTTGCGCACCGTAGCTAAGCAGTTCGAATCACTGTTTGTGCAGAGCTTACTCAAGAGTATGCGGGCCGCCACACCGGGGGGTTCGCTGTTTAGCGGGCATGGGGTCAAGCAATATCGATCCCTGCTCGATCAGCAACTGGCGAGCAGCATCGCGCAGGGGCGCGGCATTGGGCTGGCCGCGATGCTGGAGCGTCAGCTCCTTTCCCAAAACGCGCCGAGCAAAGCCGCTGCAGTGGAGTCGACCAAGCACTCGCTGACAGGCTACCGAAACCGGCCACCCGCAGCGCCAGCGCCGGTCGAATCGCCGGCGGCGGCGAAGCCCGCCACGACCAGCCAGGCGGCGCCATGGGGATCGCCCGAATCGTTCGTCCGTTCGATCTGGCCGGCGGCGCAACGCACCGCTCACACACTTGGCGTACCGCCCGAAGCTCTGGTCGCCCAAGCGGCACTGGAAACCGGCTGGGGAGAGCATGTCCTGCGGCATGCCGACGGCCGCTCGAGCTTCAACCTATTCAACATCAAAGCCCATGGCGGCTGGACCGGTGATACGGTCCGGATCGCCACGCTGGAATACCGGGATGGCGTTGCGCGGCGCGAGAGCGCCGCTTTTCGAGCCTACGGTTCGGTCGCGGAGGCCTTCGCCGACTACGCCGATTTTCTGCGCCACCAACCGCGCTACGCGGAAGCGCTAGACAGCGGCGGCGACGCCTTGACCTTTCTGCAAAGCTTACAACGCGCGGGCTATGCGACGGATCCGGCCTACGCCGACAAGATCCGGCGCGTCATGGACAGCCCGACGCTGCGCCCGGGCCGAGCCGAACTCAAGAAAATGGCGGACGGGACGAAAACCTAACTGAAGACTGTGTCGGCGCGCAAATGGGCCGCACGATGGGAGAGTTCATCTCATGGGTGATCTGTTCGACAACAGCATCTCCGGCCTGCTCGCCTTCCAGCGGGCAATTAACACGACGGCGCACAACATTGCCAACGTCAATACCGCTGGCTACAGCCGGCAGCGCACGGAGCTCACGGCCCGCGCGCCAACCGAATTCGGCAACGGATTCGTAGGCAACGGCGTCCAGGCCGCCAGCACCAACCGGCTGTTCAATCAGACCCGGCAAGTGGCGGTGCAAACAAGCTCAGCGGAATATCAACGGCTCGAGACCCTGGCGGAATACTCTGGCCGGATAGACAGCCTGCTGGCCGATCAAACCGCCGGGCTCACACCGGCCCTGCAGTCCTTCTTCGACGGCGTCCAGGAACTCGCTAACGACCCCTCGTCCAGCCCGGCCCGGCAGACGCTGCTTTCGGCAAGTGAGAACCTGGTCGCTCGGCTGCACTTTCTCGATGGCCAACTCGCCCAACTCGGGACGGACATCGAACAGCAGCTCCAAGCCCAGGTGGAGCAGATCAATGGCCTCGCCAACGGGATCGCCGAACTCAACCAAACCATCGTCGCCATGCAGGCGAGCGCGGGTGGCCAGCCACCCAATGATCTGCTGGATCAGCGCGATCAGCTAATGTTGGAACTCTCCGCGCTGGTAGCGACCGAAGCCGTGCCACAAGGAGACGGCAGCATCAATGTTTTTGTGGGCAACGGCCAGACGCTGGTCAGCGGGTTCACGGCCAATGAGCTGCAAATTACCCCGGCGCACGCCGATGGGACGATCCCCGAGATTGGCCTAGCCCGCCGCAATGGGGCACCGGTCAATATAACCGCGAGCCTCCAGGGCGGCTCGCTGGGGGGACTACTGGATTTCCGGCGGGAAACCCTCGACCCTACCCGCGACCGACTCGGCTTGATAGCGAGTGGCATCGCCGAGGCGGCCAATAATCAAAACCGACTCGGAATGCACTACGCGAACGGGCCGGCGGGTCAGCTGGGCGGCGCCATTTTTCAGGTTGCCCCGCCCCAAGTCGTGCCCAGCCAGGGTACGGCCGGCACAGCCGCAGCGGGACTCGCCCGGCTCGACCCGAGCCGGGTCGGGGATTTGACCGGCGCGAACTACCGACTGAGCTACGATGGCAGCAACTGGGCATTGTCTAACCTGAGCTCGGCGACCACCACGCCGATCAGCAACATACCGCAGGACATCGACGGCCTGTCCATCGACGTCTCCAAGATCTCGGGCGCGGTGAGCGGCGACTCCTTCCTGATTCGTCCCACGCGCAACGGTGCCGCCGGCATTGACCTAACCATTACCCGCGCCAGCGAGATTGCCGCGGCCGCTCCCGTGCGGGTTGCGCAAGCGAGCGATGCCTCGGGCACGCCACAGAACCAAGGCACCGGGCAAATCGGCGAAGTGCAAGTATCCAGCGCCGCCTCGCTGCCGCTGAGCTCCCCCTTCACCTTAACATTTGATGCCGCCAACAACCGCTTCTTGGTCAACGGCAGCACGAGTACCACCGTTGCCTACGATCCCAGCCAGGACAGCAGCGGTGTCACACGCTCCATTCCCGGCCTCGGCGGGGTGCAATTCACGCTCTCCGGCAACCCCGCCGACGGGGACCGCTTCGTAGTCGAGGGCAACAGCGGTGCCTTGGGTGACAACCACAACCTCCTCCAACTCGGCAAACTTACCGAGAGCGGCCTCCTAGAGGGTGGCAAGACCAGTTTTCAGCAAGCCTACAGCAACCTTGTCAACGAGGTCGGGACGGCCACCTTGCGCGCCACCACCCACCGTGATGCCCAGCAAAGCGTGCTCGATCAGGCCAAAGCCGCACGGGAGGCGGTCTCCGGCGTGAACTTGGATGAGGAAGCCGCTAACTTGCTTAAGTATCAACAAGCCTATCAAGCATCGGCCCAAGCCATCGCCATTGCCCGCACTTTGTTCGACTCCCTGCTAGCGGCCGTCAACAGGTAACCGTGATGCGAATTTCAACCAATCAAATTCAACAACTTGGTCTCAACGCGTTACTCGATCAGCAGAGCCGACTCACCAAGGTTCAGCAGCAAATCGCAAGCGGGCGGCGCATCCTCACCCCGGCGGACGACCCAAGCGGAGCGGCGCGCTCGCTGATATTGGCCCACTCCATCGGCGCCATCGAGAGCTACAGCCGCAGTGCGGATCAAATCAAGCCACGAATGCAGCTGGAAGATTCGACCCTGGAGCAGACGCAAAACCTTATCCAACGGTTGCGCGAGCTTGCCGTGCAGGCCAATAACGCCACACAAACAGCGGATAATCGCCACCAAATCGGCGCCGAGGTACGCCAAACTTTCATACAACTGGTGCAATTGGCCAACAGCACGGATGGCAACGGCGAATATTTATTCGCCGGCTTGCAAAGCCGTACACAACCGTTCCTTCGGGCCGGCAACACCGTCACCTATCAAGGTGATCAAGGCCAGCGCCTAGCCCAAACGGGCTCGCACCAGCAGTTGGCGACCACGCATTCCGGCTACGATGTATTCATGAAGATTCGCACCGGTGACGGCCAATTCACGGCCGAGGCGGCAAGCATCAATACCGGCAGCGGCATTATCTCCCCAGTGACCGTAACCGATCCCGGTGCACTAACGGGTTCGTCCTATGCGGTGACCTTCGATATCAACGGCGCCGGAGCGCTCACCTACACGCTCTCTAAGGATGGAACGCCTACGGCCACGCAACCCTACGATTCCAGCACACCTATCCGCTTCGATGGCCTGAGCGTAACGCTCGACGGAACGCCGGCTAAAGGTGATCAATTCACGATACAACCCAGCGGTTTTGGGTCGCTATTCGATACCGTGGACCGCTTCGCGACGGCACTGGAAACCGCCCAAGACGGACCAACCGGCAGAACCGCCTACCAAAACGTCGGTAATCAGACGCTGCAGGGCCTGGACCAGGCACTCGACCATATCCTCACCATACGCGCCGAGGTCGGCAGCCGATTGAATGCACTGGACAGCAGCCAAGAGGCGAATGAGGCCGCTTTGCTCAATTTTCAGACCACTAAAAGCGCTCTAGACGACCTCGACTATGCCAAGGCGATAACCGAGCTCTCGCAACGTCTGCTCGGTCTGCAGGCGGCGCAAAAAAGCTATGCCCAAATCCAAGAGCTCAGCCTATTCAATTTCCTATGATTCGATTGCTTGGCCATGCAATCACGGCAGGATGCCGCAAAGAGGTTGAGCGATTTATCACTATTGGATTAGCCAAGCTGTTTGGCGGCGTAGCCACATGTACCTTGAGAGATCAAGATTATATCGTTCAACCCAACGAAATGGCTACCGTAAGCAGGCCTTAATGTAGGGTCGCGCGCCGCACGCGGGTATCCTTCAGCACGGTCACCACATCCTGCTCCCAGGCCTTGGCAAGCTTGGATTGCGCGACAATAGCGGATACTTCTTCGTCGGTCATGGGCGACCCCTGCTCCTCGTCGACTACGTGGACAGGATCGCGATACTCGTCACGCAACTCGTAGGCTCGCTCACCACTTGCTATATCCCCTACCCGCAAGGTGATCTCATCGGTTTCCACCACAGCCCACCAGTTAACCTGTGCCGTCCAGCCTCGAGAATTGGAATAAAGTGATACGCCCGCAAGCTCGTGTCGCTTTGCAGTCGCTGTGTCGATGACATGGACGCTACTCGTTACATGGCCGAACGGCACCTCATCCAGTAGCCGCAGCAGCTTTCTTTTTTCGATTCGATGGACCTGTTTCATGCCCTCACCCTGACCACACCGGCAAGACCCCTAGCAAAAGAATCACCTTCGATACTATGCGTCCGCCGCGTTCACGACAAGGGCATTGTCACTCCGTTCGGATCGATTCGGTATGCTTAACAAGGTAATTTGCGCTAGGATGAGTAAGGCCGCAGGCGAACGCGTGTAGCGCCACGCGATTGCCGCATGCGGGCTGCTTTTGGGCAAACCGATCCCCCGGAGATCGATCCAGGGCAACGCAGCATCGGCGTGGGACAAATACAACGCGCTCACTCCAAAGCTATCGGTAGCTGCGACTGGAGATGGACTTTCGTTGCGTCCTCGCACAACGGCAATCATAGAAAAACTCATAAGCCCTCGCAGGCAATACGCCATTTTGTGATCTGGCTAAATTAGTAGCCCCTACACATTGGGTATAATTTGTTAAATAGGCAATGGCTAGCCTGCTCATCGAAGCAACCAAAACGTAATGTAAGAAAGCCTCGGCAGCACCTGATCGCCGCTGCGAGCAAAAGCTCTCACTAAACCGCTTGGATTGAGGAATGGAGAAGACAACGCGTCCTAACCGCATCGCAGTGGATTTCGATCTCACATCCATGAGCCGGGAAGAACTCGAGGCATTACTCACTCGAGTTAACGGGGAACTCGAGGCCCGTGCTTTCGAGAATAACCTACGGCGCGAAGTAGAATATCATTTACGCAAACAAAGTTGGCCTCATCGCGGCAATGGCGGTGGCGGCCGGCAACGCTACTGACGAGATGCGGAATTTCACTGCCACAAAGAAACCCCCTGGCGCCGGAAAAAAGGCGTCAGAACCAAGCCCGCGATGAAACCGCCAATATGAGCGCGGAACCCAGTTCCTGGATCGGTTCCCATTACGGAGAGCAACAACTGGAGAACAAACCAAAGGCTAAGCACAAGCGCGGCGGGTACGCGTATCAGTTGCGTCCACCGCCCCAATGGGATCAACGCCAAGACATTGGCGCGGGGAAACAACAGCATATAGGCTCCCAACACACCCGATATCGCGCCACTGGCCCCAATCATGGGCGCGGTCGAATAGGGCTCGGGATACGCCTGGGCAATGACCGCTACGACGCCTACGACCAGATAGAACAACAAATAGCGCCGATGGCCCATACTGTCTTCAACACTGTTGCCGAATAGCCATAAATAAAAAAGATTGCCGAACAGATGCATCCAACTTTTATGTAAAAACATGGACGTCAGCGGAGTCAGGGCCGCCGGAATAACAGCAACCGCAGCCGACAAGTGCGCGCCACCAATCAATGTCGCCGGTATCGCGCCCAGAGCATAGATAGCCTGTAATCGCGTCAGCGGATCCAGCGACACCTGCCAAATAAATACGACAAAGCAGACGGCGATCAGCCCCACATTGACCAGCGGGGATATCGCGCTGGGTCGGTCGTCACGCAACCGAGCCATATCGATGGGATTAGGCCTGTATTTCGGCCAACGCATGGCAAACCGCCTACCCAGTAGTCCGAGATTCCGTCCCCCGCTGTACCGATCTCAAACGCTCCCAACCGAACCGGCTCGGCTCGGCTCAGCCCAGCGAACCCAGTGACTCGCGGTGCCATCTGAGCCTGTTGGCAAGCCTCGGAGTCGGCATGCGGCCATTCTCGAAGCGCTTCACTGTGCGCAGCCGAGCGGTTAGCAGCGAAACCGCCTACTCGTGCATGGGAGCATCATGTTATTTGCAACTCCTTGGGCATTGCGACTGGAGCAAGACCGCTGACAACATAGCCGGCCGGCACGCGGGGGATGGATTGTTAGCACCGCGGCTGGGGCGGGCAACCGGTGCGCACGAAGTGCCGGTAGTCTGCAAGGATCACGGCATGATCAAACACCAGATCCAAGGTGGAATCTCCCGGATCCACTAGGCGAATCGCTGCAGCGTCGTCACCCGCCCGAGGCTCACCGCGGCCATCGGCGACGAACACGATACTGATGGTGTGCCCACGAGGATCCCGGCTCGGATCGGAATAGACGCCCAGCAACGCCTGCAACTGCACCCGCAACCCGGTTTCCTCCAAAGCCTCTCGCACAGCCGCCTGCTCGACGCGCTCTCCAACATCGACAAACCCGCCCGGCAGAGCCAACCCGCGCGGTGGATTGCGGCGTTGCACGAGCACAACCCGCTCGGGCCGCCCTTGCAAGCGAATTATGATATCCGTGGCAACCACCGGTGTGGCAACGCACGCCATAAACTCACCTTTGCGCAAATTTAACGTCGTTTACTACCATAAGGAATATTCAAATGCATATTTATGATTGTTATGAATAGCTCGCCGGCGCTATCCTCGGATACCTGACCGATTTGGGACGCAGAGGAGCGCACCATGGCCCAGGGGCCCCTGTTGGATACCAATAGCCCGCTGAATGCCGAACAGGCCGCCCGGCTCAATGAGCTGTTGGCGACGCTGCATAACGATCAGATGACCTGGATCAGTGGCTATCTGGCCGGGCTTGCAGCCGGCAGCGGAGCCGCCAACGCCATGGTATCCGAAGCGATCACCACAGAGTCGTTGCCGGCGATCACGATACTGTTCGGATCCGAGACGGGTAATGCCCAAGGTCTCGCCCAGTTGGCTGCCGAACGCGCCCAACGCCTCGGTTTCCAAGCCAATGTGGCCAATATGGCCGATTTCCGCAAGTCCGATCTGAAAAAAGTCGACAACCTGATGGTCGTGGTCAGCACGCACGGCGAAGGGGATCCACCCGACCCCGCCGAGGAATTTTATGCGTTGATGCATGGCCGCAAGGCACCCGCGCTGAAGGGTAAGCGTTTCACCGTACTGGCGCTGGGCGATTCCAGCTACGAGAATTTTTGCCAGACCGGACATGATTTCGACGCCCGGCTGGAGGCGCTCGGTGCCGAGCGTATCTATCCGTGCGTCGACTGTGACGTCGACTTCGATGACCCGGCCTCGGACTGGATCGACGCCGTGCTGGAGTGCTTCGGCAAGCTCACTGGAGCTCAGCCGCGCCCCTCCAACGTGGTTGCGTTCTCGAGTCGCAGTGCAGAGAAGACCACCTGGTCGCGTAAAAACCCCTACCCCGCCACGGTGCTTGAGAACATCGTTCTTAACGGCCGCGGCTCGAGCAAGGAGACGCGCCACATCGAGCTCTCCATCGAGGATTCGGGTCTCACGTTCGAACCGGGCGACTCTCTGGGTGTAGTACCTCAGAATAACCCGGTTTACGTGGAACGTTTGGTCGAGACGCTGGGGTTGCAGGCCGATACGGCCGTCGCTGCCGGTGACGACCGCGCCTCATTGCATGCGGCGCTCACGCAGAGCTACGAGATTACGACGATCACCCGGCCTTTCCTCGAGCGTTATGCGGCGTTGACTGAATCCAACGCCCTGCAGGCGTTGTTGCGCGAGGAGGCCAAGACCGACCTTCGTCAATATATTCATGGACGGCATATCCTGGATGTCATCCAGGACTATCCCGTCAAGGGGTTAGCGGCTGAGGACTTCATTGGTACGCTACGCAAGCTCCCACCGCGGCTTTATTCGATCGCCTCGAGCCACCGGGTCGCCCCGGACGAAGTGCACCTTACAGTCGCTGCGGTGCGCTACCACAGCCACGGTCTGAACCGTGAAGGTGTTGCTTCGACCTTCCTAGCGGACCGGATTGTCGAGGGAGAAACTGTCCCCGTCTATGTGGATAGCAACCCTAACTTCCGGCTGCCCACGGACCCGCAAACGCCGATCATCATGGTCGGACCTGGCACCGGAGTCGCACCCTTCCGCGCCTTCCTCGCCGAGCGTGAAGAGCTGGGTGCCGCAGGCCGCAACTGGCTATTCTTCGGCGATCGCAACTTCCTAAGCGACTTCCTCTATCAAATAGAATGGCTCAACTGGCGTAAACGTGGCCTGTTGACCCGAATCGATGTCGCCTTCTCGCGTGATCAGGCAGAGAAAGTCTACGTTCAACACCGCATGCGCGAGAACGCCCGCGAGCTCTACGCCTGGCTTGAGGAGGGCGCTAGCTTCTACGTCTGCGGCGATGGCGAGGGCATGGCGCATGACGTCCATCAAGCGCTGCTCGACATCGTGCGTGAACAGGGTGGTTTGAGTGATGATCAGGCACTCGACTATGTTCGTCGCTTGCAGAAGGAGAAGCGTTACCAGAAGGATGTGTATTGAATATGAACGATATCAGCCGACCGCTCGAGGAACTGCACCCCAACGAACGGCTGAAGCACAATAGTGAACAGCTCCGAGGTACGCTGCGCGAGAGTCTGGCCGACCCGGTTACCGGGGCCGTGACCGATGACGATACTCAGCTGACCAAGTTCCACGGCATCTATCAACAGGATGACCGCGATCTGCGCAGTGAGCGGCGCAAACAGAAGCTGGAGCCGTTCTATCAGTTCATGGTTCGCTTGCGCCTACCGGGCGGTGTCTGCACCACCAAACAATGGCTGGCGCTCGACGAACTGGCGCGCCAATACGCCAACGGCACTCTGCGTTTGACCACCCGTCAAACTTTTCAGTTCCACGGTGTGCTAAAGCGCAACCTCAAGGCGCACATTCAGGGCATTAACGCCACATTGTTGGACACGATGGCCGCTTGCGGCGATGTCAACCGCAATGTCATCGCCACAGCCAATCCGTGGCGCTCGCCGGTGCACCGGCAAGTCTATGACTTCGCGCATCGAATCAGTCAGCATCTACGACCCCGTTCACGCGCTTACTTCGAAATTTTTCTCGATGAAAAGCCGGTCGCTCGCAGTGAACCTGAAGAGCCGAATTACGGACGCACGTACCTGCCGCGCAAGTTCAAGATCGCCTTGGCGGTACCGCCCGACAACGACATCGATGTATTTGCACACGATCTGGGCTTCATCGCCATCACCGAGCAAGACGAGTTATTGGGTTTCAATATCAGCGTCGGTGGTGGCATGGGAATGAGCCACGGCGAACCGAAAACCTTTCCCAGGCTTGCCGATGTCATCGGCTTCTGCCGGGTCGAGCAGGTGCTCGATGTGGCCGAGCAGGTGATGTGCGTGCAGCGCGACTTCGGTGACCGCAAGGACCGAGGGCACGCCCGGTTCAAGTATACGATCGAGGATCGCGGGCTGGACTGGTTCCGTAAGGAACTCGAGCGGCGACTCGGCTACGCCTTGGAAGCGCCCCGCGCGTTCCGCTTCGAGACTACGGGCGATCCCTATGGCTGGCAAAAAGGCACCGATGGCACATGGCATTTTACCCTGTCTGTTGAAAATGGCCGGGTCGCGGATCATCCGGACTATCCGTTGATGAGCGGGCTGCGCGAGATTGCCAAGGTACATAAAGGCGACTATGCGCTCACCACCAATCAAAACCTCATCATCGCCGGGGTCAGTGAAGCGCAGAAGTCCAACATTCAGTCGCTGCTGGAGCAGTACGGCATGGTCGGCACTCGCCGGCAATCCGCTTTGCGTCGGCATGCTATGGCCTGTGTCGCCTTACCCACCTGCGGGCTAGCCATGGCCGAGAGCGAACGCTATTTGCCATCGCTGATCGATAAGCTGGATGTGATCATGCACGAAGCTGGGCTAGCGGACGATCCGATCGTAGTGCGGATGACGGGCTGCCCCAACGGTTGCGCCCGCCCCTATCTGGCTGAGATCGGTTTCGTCGGCAAAGCGCTCGGCAAATACAACGTTTATCTCGGAGCGAGCTTCAGTGGGGAGCGGATGAATCGTCTGTTCCGCGAGAACATCGGCGAGACGGAGATCATCGATTCGCTGGCACCCTTGATTCGAGATTATGCCCAACAACGTCAGGAAGGCGAACGCTTCGGCGACTTCGTCATCCGCGTGGGAGCCGTCAAGCCGATGCTCGCTGGCCGTGACTTCCAGCAGCCAACAGCTTAGTCAATTAAAATATCCGGTTGCCTGTCGCACTTGCGCCGTGAGCGGGCTGACAGGAGGGGAACGTGAGCTGGGAAGCATGGCTGACCATCGGTGTCACCGCCGGTATCCTCTACGGTCTGCTCCGCAACCTGGCCTCTCCGGTCTTTCTGCTCTTCGGTGCACTGGCCGTTTTGATGACGGTTCAGGCCTTGACGGGCAGCGAGTGCCTACTGACTGCTAACGAGGCCGTAGCCGGTTTCGGTAACAGCGGCTTAGTGACCGTCGGACTGCTGTTCGGCGTCGTGGCGGGCCTGCTCCATACCGGCGCCCTTACGTTGCTCACCGAGCCCCTGCTGGGCCGGCCTAAATCGCTGTTCAGCGCCCAACTCCGCCTACTGATACCCGTCGCCACCTTGAGCGCGTTTCTCAACAACACACCCATCGTCGCCATGTTCCTGCCCGTGGTGGATGATCTGTGCAAGCGTAGCCGACTGCCACCCTCACGGCTGTTTTTACCACTGAGCTATGCCGCCATTTTCGGCGGCACCTGCACTTTGATCGGCACCAGCACCAATCTCGTGGTAAACGGCCTGGTACAAAGCCAGGCACACATTCCGGGGCTGGCGCTGTTCGATCTCGCCTGGATCGGCGTGCCCGCAGCCGCCCTAGGCTTGGTCTACATATTTTTGTTCAGCACCAAATTACTGCCTGCGCATCAACCCGCGCTCAGCATGGATGACGATCCGCGCCGTTATACGGCCGAAGTCATCGTCGAGCCGGGCGGACCGCTGATCGGCAAGAGCGTTGAACAGGCAGGGCTGCGTCACCTGCCAGGGCTGTTCCTGGTCGAAATCGAACGCGACGGACAGGTGCTACCTGCGGTCGGGCCCACGGAAACGCTCCAAGACGGCGACCGTCTGGTCTTCGTAGGCATCGTGGAGTCGGTGGTCGATCTGCACCGCATGCGCGGGATTCAGCCGGCCACCAATCAAGTATTCCGACTCCGGGAGCCGCGCTCCGAGCGGGTCATGGTGGAAGCCGTAGTCTCCAACGAATGCCCCATCGTCGGCAAGAGCATCCGCGAAGGGCGTTTTCGCGCCGAGTACGACGCCGCGGTCATCGCGGTGGCGCGCGGCGGGCGCCATCTCAAGGGGAAAATCGGCGAGATCGTGCTGCTCGCCGGCGACACTCTGCTGTTGGAGACGCATCCGAGTTTCGTGCAGCGGCAGCGCAACGCGCGCGATTTCTTCCTGGTCTCGCGGGTGGAGAACAGCACGCCACGGCGGCACGAGAAAGCCGGCATCGCCGTGGCGATCCTCGTGGGCATGGTCGGCTTGGCCGCTTCAGGGGTATTGAGCATGCTCAATGCCGCCCTGCTGGCGGGAGGCTGTATGGTGGTAACCGGCTGTGTCACCGGTGCCGAGGTTAAACGCAGCATCGACTGGTCGGTGCTGCTCGTTATCGGCGCCGCCCTCGGTGTGGGTCAAGCACTGAACAACAGCGGCGCCGCCGAGACTCTGGCCGGCGGGCTCATCCAGTTAGCCGGTGGCCACCCTTGGCTGGTGCTGCTCGCGGTGTTCGTGGTCACCTCGCTATTCACCGAAACGATCACCAACAACGCAGCGGCCGTGCTGGTCTTCCCGATCGCCATGTCGGCGGCAGCCACACTGGGGGTCAGCTTCACGCCGTTTATTGTCGCTATCATGATTGCAGCCTCGGCCAGCTTTTCCACCCCGTTGGGATACCAAACAAACATGATGGTGTACGGCCCGGGCGGTTACCGTGCACTCGATTACCTGCGCTTTGGCTTGCCGTTGAACTTTTTGATGATGGCGACGACCGTCGGTCTCGCGCCGCTGGTCTGGCCATTCTGAGCAGCACGGGTGGGTGCACCGATTTAGCTGTCGCTCGGCCAAACACGTTCGGGTGCTTGCCGCCAGATTGAGCTACAGTTAAATTTATGTTGCACTGCACCGGCACACACACCTCCTATCGACTTGTAACGCAGCGACTGGGGTACACAATTGCCATTCACCAAGCGGCGACAGCGTGTCGCTCTGCAACCCCCACATTCGAATCGAGTCAAGGCAATTTTATGGCATAGCAGGAGGCGGCCATGTACAACCCTTTGTGTATCGATGCTCTGCATTTGTCGAGCGGTGGGCGCATCGGCATGGCCGCCTGCCCCGGCCGTGGACGGTTATTCGGGGCCGCCGATATCGCGGATAATAGGTTGGAGCGGGATTTGGCGGCCATACGCGCGTGGGGTGCCACTGCCTTACTCAGCTTAATGGAGCGAGAGGAGCTCGAGTTTTTTGCGATCGAGACAATCGGCACGCAAACACAGCACCTTGGCATGGCGTGGTACCACCTACCCATCGCCGATTTTCAGGCACCCGGCCCCGCTTTCGAGCAACGTTGGGAGACCTGCGGACCGATCGTCCGAGCGCGCTTGCGCCGCGGCGAGCGGATCATGATCCACTGCTTGGCGGGCCTGGGGCGCACGGGCACTGTTGCGGCACGCATTCTCATAGAGTTTGGCTCAACACCGCGCGATGCCATCACCCATGTCCGCGCAGCACGCCCCCACGCTATTCAAAGCCCGGAGCAGGAATTCTATCTTTTGGAGCGGCACTGGCTCGGCATCAACCCATTCCAGCTTCCTATCCCCGCCGGCTGAGCAACTGCGTAATACGAAAGCGCGCCCCGTAAGACATGACCCTGACCGCAGTACAAGGGATTAGGATGTATGACATGGCTCCACTAAGCCCGCGCGAAACGACGCAGCACATTACGGAGATCTGGCAACAACGCATCGTCCCCCGGTTGATCGATTACATCCGCATCCCCGCGAAATCACCGCAATTCGATCCCGATTGGGCCACCCGCGGGCATATCGACGAGGCCATAGCGTTGGCCGAGGATTGGTGCCGAGAACAGGCCCTCGCGCAAATGACGGTAGAGGTCATTCGCCTGGAAGGCCGCACTCCGGTATTGCTGATCGAGATTCCTGGCTGCGGCGAGGGCCGCGTACTGCTCTATGGGCATCTGGACAAACAGCCGGAAATGACCGGCTGGGATTCGGACAAGGGCCCCTGGCAACCGCTGCTGGCGGGCGATCGACTCTATGGGCGCGGCGGCGCGGACGATGGTTATGCCCTATTCGCCGCCTTAACTGCATTGCAAGTACTCCAGGAGCAGCGTATCGCGCACAGCCGCTGTCTAATCTTGATCGAGACGTGCGAGGAAAGCGGCAGCTACGATCTGCCCCATTACATCGACGCCCTCGGCGAGCGGCTTGGCCAACCGGATCTGGTGATCTGCCTGGATTCCGGTTGTGGCAGCTACGACCGTCTGTGGCTGACGAGTTCGTTGCGTGGGTTGGCCGCAGGCGAGCTGAGCGTGGAAATCCTCACGGAAGGCGTCCACTCGGGAGATGCAAGCGGCATCGCGCCCTGCAGTTTCAGGCTTATCCGCCAGCTACTGGCTCGCATCGAAGACGCCGACAGCGGGCGCATTCTTCCCGACGGGCTACACGCCGAAATACCCACGCAGCGGCGTGAGCAGGCCCGCCGCGCCGGCGAGATCCTAGGTGAGCGGGTATTCGATCGGTTCCCATTCGTCCCCGGCGCCCGACCCAACACCGAAGACCCCACGCAGCTGATCCTCAACCGAACTTGGCGACCGGCATTGACGGTCACCGGTGCCGAAGGCTTGCCCGCGCTTGCCGATGCCGGGAATGTGCTGCGCCCTGCAACCGCCCTGCGATTGTCCTTGCGGCTACCGCCCACTGTCGCCGGTGAAACCGCCAGCGCCTTGCTCAGAGAACTGTTGGAGACGGACGCCCCGTATGGATCCCGGGTGCGTTTCCGCACTACTCAGGCAACAACCGGGTGGAATGCGCCGCTACAAAGCGGGTGGCTCACCACTGTGGTCGATCAAGCCTCGCAGGATTACTTTGGACAACCCGCGGCGTACATGGGCGAAGGCGGCAGCATCCCGTTCATGACGATGCTGGGAGAACGCTTCCCGGCCGCTCAATTCCTGATCACCGGGGTTTTGGGTCCTCATGCCAATGCCCATGGACCCAACGAGTTTCTCCACCTGCCGACCGCCCAGCGACTGACCGCGTGCGTGGCGTCCGTGATCGCCGGCCAGTACTGCCAGGCGGCCTCTTCAGTCGGAAGCTCGTGAACTCTCGCCTCCCTGCAAAGAGATCCTGCCGCTGT
>NZ_CH672427.1:871670-1131492 GCF_000153205.1 Nitrococcus mobilis Nb-231 | reverse complement strand
ATCACCAGCGACGTCGCGGGTGATCGTCAACAGGCCCCTAGCCTGAAACGTCAGAGGTTGTTGGTAATGAACTGCAGCATTTGATCCGCGGTTTGGATCGCGCGGGTGTTGGTCTCGAAGCCGCGCTGAGTCTCGATCATATTTACGAGTTCCTCGGCGATGTTGACGTTGGAACTCTCCAGCGCGCCGGCCTGTACCAAGCCGAGTCCGTTGAGCCCCGGTGTTCCGGGCTGCGGTGCACCGCTTGCGCCGGTTTGGACAAACAAGTTGCGGCCAATGGGCTTTAAACCGGCCGGATTGATGAAATCGGTCAGCCGTAGATTGCCTACCTGCGTTGGTGCGGGCGAGCCCGGCAGCTGTACGCTCACCGTACCGTCGGTGCCGATCGTTACACTTTGGGCGTTGGGCGGGATATTAATGGCCGGTTGTAGCGGCAGACCGTCGGCGGTCACGACTTGCCCCTGGTCGTCGATCTGAAACGACCCGTCACGAGTGTAAGCCAGTGTGCCATCCGGCTGTAGGATCTCGAAAAACCCCCGGCCATTGATGGCCAGATCGAGGGCGTTGCCGGTTTGTACGATATTACCTTGGGTGAACATCTTTTGCGTGGCCGCCACCCGGACCCCAGTGCCCAGCATCAGGCCGCTGGGCAGGCGGTTGTTCTGTGAGGACTGGCCGCCGGCTTGGCGAACCGTTTGATAGACCAGATCCTCGAACTTGGCGCGATCTTTTTTAAAGCCCGTAGTGTTCACGTTGGCCAGATTGTTGGCCACCGTCGACATACGTGTTTGTTGGGCGTCGAGGCCAGTTTTGGCGACCCAGAGAGCTGGATTCATAAAATCGATCTCCCCTGAACGTGTTTTTCGCAGGAATTTTTACGCAAATGTTGCGCCAGGCTTACGACGCACGCAGCAGGCGTTGCCCGGTCTCGTCATTGGATTTGGCGCTCTCCATGAGCTTCACGTACGCCTCGAAACGGCGGGCGTTACCGATCATGTTGACCAAGGCATCGACGGTATTGACGTTGCTGGACTCCAACGCCCCTGAGACCACGCTTACCCCGGCATCGGCTGTTGCGGCGGTGCCGCCTTCGAGACGGAACAGGCCATCCTCGCCTTTGCGCAGTGCGGCGGATGGCGGGTTCACCAGCCGCAGGCGGTCTACAACCGCCGGGGCGTTGTCCGGTTGCCCGATGGGGATGACGGTGATCGTGCCGTCCTGGCCGATGCTCACCTGCTTGGCCGGTGGGATCGCCACCGGCCCACCGTTGCCCAGCACCAATTGTCCGGCGCCGGTTTGCAGCAGTCCGCCGGCGGTAATCCGCAAATCACCGCGCCGGGTGTAGGCTTCGGTGCCGTCCCTCGCTTGCACCGCAAGCCAGCCTGCACCGTTGAGCGCTACGTCCAGCGAGCGCCCGGTGGTTATGAGGTGCCCCGGCGCGAACGAGCTGCCCAGGGCGGTTTCCACGGAATACACCCGGCTTGGGTAGCCGGGTCCCGCAACGGGGCGGCTCAGCAAAGCATCCAGATCGGCCCGAAATCCCGGTGTATTGGCGTTCGCCAGGTTGTGGTTGTTGACTTGTTGGGCTTTTAGCGCGTGTTTGGCGCCGGTCATGGCGATGTAGAGATACCGGTCCATATGTGTGGCCCCCGGGGTCGGGGGCGGTCACCATGGGGAGGTGGCCGCCTCGAGCGTTAACGGATGTTCAGGATGCTCTGGGTAATTTGGTCCTGAGTGCTGATCATCTGGGAGTTCGCCTGGAAATTGCGCTGCGCGGTAATCATGTGCACTAACTGTTCGGTCAGGTTGACGTTCGATTTCTCCAGCGCCCCACCTTGTATCGTGCCCACCCCGGAGGAGCCGGGTGCGGCGGTGACCGGCGCTCCGGATGCAAAGGTCTCGGCCCAATGGGTATCACCGATTTGCTGGAGGCTCTGCGGGCTGGGAAACCGACTCAGAGCGATCTGCCCCAATGTTTGAGACTGGCCATTGGTGAAGCGGGCGAGGAGGCGGCCGTCGTCCTCCACCCCGAGGTTCGTGAACTGTCCTGTCGAAAATCCGTCCTGTGACAGTTCTTTGACATCGAACACGGAGCCATACTGCGTCAGCGACGAGTAATCCACGCTGATGTTGGAGGTGCCGGCGCCGGCATAGTTGAAGGAGTAAGTCGTGGCTCCGGTGGCGGATACAAACTCTCCACGGCTATCGAAGGTCACCGTCGCCGGATCCTTGGCGCCGGTCCCATCGTCGCCGTCGGCATAGATATCCCAGACGTTGTCGCTTTGCTTCTGAAAGTAGAGCGTGGCGAAATGATCCTTGCCTTGGGCGTCATAGACCGTCGTCGAGGTTGAGAAGTTGTAAGTTGCAGGGTCCGCCGCATCGAAAGCGGTTGGTATGGTCGCGGCACGGGCGTCAAGGTTCGCGCTCAGGCCGATATTGGCGGTCGCCTGGGGGGCGACGTTGCCGATGTTGACCTGGAGATCACCTAGGGCGCCGCTGATGGCGCCGTTCGATCCGGCCTGATAACCATTCAGGCGATGCCCATCCGCATCGACGATGAAGCCGTCGCGATCGAGCTGGAATGCTCCGTTGCGTGAATAGGCGGTAGTGCCGTTGGCATTCAAGGCAAAAAACCCTGTGCCGTTCACAGCGAGATCCAGCGTGTTGCCGGTGAAATCAAACTGCCCTTGGGTAAACTGTTGGGTTACCGCGGCCAACCGCACACCTTGGCCTATGCTGGTTTGCGCTGTTCCGACGTTGCTCAAAGCATAGATGTCGGCAAACTCGGCGCGCGAGGATTTGAATCCTGTGGTCGCGCTGTTCGCCACATTGTTGCCGGTTACATCCAGATCGGCGGAGGCCGCATTGAGACCGGTCAAGGCCGTTTCAAAAGACATGGCTTGTTCCTCTCATCCTTATTTCACTTCCGTGATCGCATCGAGGCTGACTGCGCCCAGGCCCGTGAGGTTGAGTTCGAGGTTTTGATCCGTACCGAGCGTTACGCTATCGACCGTGGCGGCGGTGCGGGTTTGCAGCGCTACCGTTTGGCCGTCCAGCTCCGATTGGGCCTGCAGTCGGTAGCGTCCGGCCGGCATCCGCTTGCCGTCAGTGTCATGCCCGTCCCAAGATAAGGCCGCATCGCCGGTGGGTTGGGGGCCGAGCTCGAGCGTGCGCACGCGCTGTCCGGCCTCGTCCAAGACGGCAACCGTCAGATTCCTGACGGCGGAGGGCAGGTGCACTGTGGCATCCATGGTCCCGCCGGCCGGCAAATAACCCTGCTCGGATTGCACGACGACCTGGCGGCCGACCAGCGACGCCGCCTGCAGCGCCAGATTGCTTTGCATGTTGGTTTGAAATGCTTGAAAGGAGCTCTGCAGCTGCTCGATCCCGGACGCCGAGGTGAATTGGGCGATTTGCGTCAGAAACTCGCCATTGGACATGGGCTTCAAGGGGTTTTGGTTTTGTAGCTGAGCGACCATCATCTTGAGAAAGTCGTCCTGGCTCACCTCATTGGTGGCCGGTTTGGGCGCCTGTGCAGTGCCGCCGATACCGTTGCCGGTCAATGCCGATAAATCGATCATGGCTGCCCCTCCGGGCTCATCTTCCGAGTCTCAAGGTTTGCAAGAGCAGATCGCGTGAGGTGCTCACCACCTCGACGTTGTTCTGATAAGAGCGCGAGGCCGAGATCATGTTCACCATCGCTTCCACCGTGTTCACATTGGAGCGGTAGACATAGCCATCGGCGTCGGCCAGTGGATTATTCGGTTGGTACAACGGCTCGGCGGCGGCGGAGCTGGTGACAACGCCGCGCAGCTGTACCGGTACCGCTGAGACGGTGTCGTGGGCGGTATTGAGGGCGGCGGCGAATACTGGTTGCCGGGCCTTGTAGGCCCGCTCCGGTGTACTCGCCACCGTGTCGGCATTCGCCATATTGCTGGCAGTGATGTTCAGCCGCAGCGCCTGCGCGCTCATCGCGGAGCCGGCTACATCGAAGATGTCGAATAGGGCCATGATCACTCTCCCTTGATGGCGCCGAGGAGGCTGCGGATGCGCCCGCCGAGGAACTGCAGCGCCGCCTGGTACTCAAGCGTGTTTTGGGAAAAGCGCGCGCGCTCACGGTCGAGCTCGACCGTATTGCCATCCAGCGACGGATTGGCCGGCACACGGTATTGGATCGTCGAATTCCCGACACTCAGACCCCCCGGCCTAATATGGTGAGCGTGCGTCGTTCGCACGGTTGCGTTGTCGGCCCGTGCCTGATGTAGGACATTGGAAAAGTCGAAATCGCGCGCCTTATAGTGGGGGGTATCCGCGTTGGCGATATTGCTCGCCAGCAGTTGGGTGCGCTTGGCGCGCAGCTCGAGCGCCTGCGCGGGCAAGCCGAAGACTTTGTCTAGAGAGATGCTCATTAACGGGTTCCCTCGCTGCAGATGACGTGGCGGTTACTAAGCAACATGCATGCCATATTCCAAAATACGTGTTTGGTGTCGGGTCTCCGCTTTACGCAGAAATTGGCAAGGGAAATGCATAGATAGTGCTGAGTCCGATTGTAAACAGGGCATATAAATGACTCGGCAGTTCTCGATTCTGAGTCTTCAGCTTGCTGTGGCATTCATTCTTGCAGCCAGTGTGCTGGTGACGGGTCGATCCGCCGGTGCCGCCGAGGGGGGCTATCAGCCACTTGCGGCGATCTATGAAGCGGTTGACCGATTCGTACGCGAACGCTCTCAGGGGCCGGGGGTGGTTGACGGGGTCGTTATCGAACACCTTGATCCCCGCCTGCGATTGACCGCCTGCGGGGGGGCGTTGCAACCTTTTTTGCCTTCGGGGCAACCGAGCGCCGGTCGCTTGACGGTCGGTGTGCGCTGCGCGGCCCCGAAGCCGTGGCGCTTGTATGTTCCGGTGCGGATCACGCAGCATGTGGAAGTGTTGATCGCCGCGCGCCCGTTGCCGCGAGGGATCGCGTTGAGCGCGGATGCGATCCGGCATGGGCGTCGCGATCCGACAGATTTGTCTGGAGCGTGGTATACGGAACCCTCGCAACTGCTCGGCTTGGAGACGCGCCGGGCGATCCGGGCCGGTGAGGTGCTCTCGCCGCAGCTGCTGAGTTCGGCGCGCCTCATTCGTCGGGGTCAAGAGTTGGTCTTGTTCGCGACCTCGGGGTCGATGACCGTTACGGTGAAAGGCAAAGCGCTGGAAGATGGCGTCGAAGGCGATATCGTGCGTGTACGTAATCTCTCTTCCAATCGCGTCGTGGAGGGGCGAGTCGTCGGTACTGACAAGGTGCAGGTCAGCTTATAGGGGGCGTGTTATTCTGCGCCGGACTATAAAGTTTTCGCCGCTGCGGTCGATCGCTGATCCAAGGGGTATAACGTGGGGGGCGGTTCCGCTGCCAGCGGCCGGACCAACGAACTGCAAGGAGTTTGCGAGATGACCGACCCCATCGATAATAGAGCAAATGTCACACGCTCCCAGGTCTTGGGTACCGAACAGCGCAGCCATGCCAAGGCCGTATCGGCCGAGTCCCCTGCAGTCGCTCGTTCGGATGCCAGCCTGCAATCCAACCGGCTGCAGGCTGTACGTGATGCAATCGAGCACACACCCGAGATCGATTCGAGTCGAGTGGCGAGCATCCGTGAGCGTATCGCCCAGGGCGACTACCCAGTGAACGTTGAGCATATTGCCCAGCGGTTTACAGCGTTCGAGAAGTTGCTGCAAGGCTGATGGGATGAGCGTTGTGGCGACTCGCATTCGCTCTGCCTTGGAGGATGCCAAGGCGGCGCTCGAGCGGCTCACGCAGTTGCTGGTCGACGAGCGCTGTGCGCTGGGGCAACGGGCGGCGCCGGTGCAGCTGGAGCGCTTGGCGGCGGGCAAACGGGCCACTGTCGCGGCGCTCGAGCGAGCCGACGCCGCGCGTCGGCGCGCCTTGCACGAGGCGGGTTACGACTCGCCTACGCGGGCGATGGAGCAGTTTCTGCGGCTTGCGGAGGCCTCGGATCTCGTCGCTTCGTGGCAAGGCCTTCTAGTCAAGTTGCGGGAGGTGCGTGCGCTCAACGAGGCGAATGGGCTGGCGATTCGACGCAGCCAGGCGTTTGCCAGTGCCGAGCTTGGCCTGCTTCAGGGAGAGACGGAGGCGGGTGGGGCGCTTTACGATGCCGCCGGAGGCCGTGGCCACGCCGCGCGCGGCCGAATCATATCGCGCGCTTAGCCTGCATCAGCAGGCGTTCGGGCGACGCTCGTGCAAGCAGGCGGGCTTTAGCTCGTCGCTGCATGAGGACGCCGGAGCCTAGCGTAACCGCATAAACAACACGCTTGCTGCTTTGGAGAATTCGAAGCGGCAGTAGGTGCCGCGGCTATGAATTTGGTGGAGCCAGGCGGGATCGAACCGCCGACCTCTTGCATGCCATGCAAGCGCTCTCCCAGCTGAGCTATGGCCCCAATAAGAACGCGGAATTTTAGGATTGCCTCGAATGGGTGTCAAGCGCCGAGCCGACCTGGCCCAGAACGCGCTGGATCCAGGATGTTGCCGTTTCGATTCGGCGCAAGGTGGTCTCACGCCCAAGGATCGACAGAGTGATATCGATCGGTGGCGATACGGGGCCGCCGCATACGGCTATTCGTAATGGTTGAGCCACGGCGCCGAGCTTAAGCCCGGTGGTTTGCGCGACGGTCATTACCGCACTATGCAAGGCCTGCGGCGTCCAATCTGGCAATGCGGACAGTTCAGCCCGCACTCGAGCAAACAGCTCAAGCGTTTCCATGCTAAATACTTTACCCGCCGCTTTTGCATCATAGTTGGCTGGGTCTCGGTAAAAGAACAGGCTTTGCTCAGCCATTTCTAGCAGCGTTTTGCTCCGCTGTGCCTGGCTTTTCACGATCTCCTCGATTGGAGGGCCGTCGGCCGGATCGATTCCACGTATCCCCAAGTGCCAGTTCAGGTGACGGCCTACATGGGCCGGCTCGGAGGTCATCAA
This sequence comes from Nitrococcus mobilis Nb-231, assembly GCF_000153205.1. Taxonomy (GTDB): domain Bacteria; phylum Pseudomonadota; class Gammaproteobacteria; order Nitrococcales; family Nitrococcaceae; genus Nitrococcus; species Nitrococcus mobilis. The sequence continues at coordinate 1,124,518 of NZ_CH672427.1, read as the reverse complement.
ATAATGCTGATTCAGCCAGAGCAGCTTGGCGCGGTTCAAGCTGGCCGCCGATTGATTGATGTCATCGATGTCGAAACGCTCCACCATCTCGTCGATCGAGAAGATCTCCTGGTCGCCATGAGACCAGCCCAGGCGGACTAAGTAGTTCAGCACCGCCTCAGGCAGAAACCCCTCATCCCGATACTCCATGACGCTGGCGGCGCCGGTCCGCTTGGAGAGCTTTTTGCCACCCTCGTCGAGAATGATCGGCACATGGGCGTACACCGGCGGCGAAACGCCGAGCGCCTTGAGGATATTGACCTGCCGGGCGGCGTTGTTGAGGTGATCGTCGCCGCGGATGACATGGGTGATCGCCATGTCCATATCATCGATTACCACGACGAAATTATAGGTGGGTGTTCCATCGGCGCGGGCGATGATGAGATCGTCAAGTTCCCGGTTGTCGAATATGACCTGTCCGCGGACTCGATCATCCACGACGGTTTGTCCTTCCTCGGGTGTTTTGAAGCGGATAACCGGCGGCTCATCGATGTTCGCTGGCGGTTTGACAAGTCGTCGGCAGCGGCGGTCGTAGCGCGGCTTTTCCTTGCGTGCGAGCTGCGCCTCGCGCAGTTGCGCGAGGCGCTCGCGCGAACAATAACAGCGATAGGCACTGCCTTGTACAAGCAGCGCCTGGACCATTTCTTGGTACCGCTCGAAGCGTTCAGTCTGGAAAAGCGGTCCTTCATCGTAGTCCAACCCCAACCAGGCCATGCCTTCGAGGATGGTGTTGATCGCCTCGCGGGTCGAGCGTTCGCGGTCGGTATCCTCGATACGAAGGACAAACCGCCCGCCGTGGCGGCGAGCGTATAGCCAGCTGAACAAGGCCGTGCGCGCGCCGCCGATGTGCAGGTGGCCGGTCGGACTGGGGGCAAAACGAGTCTTTACGATCATTGCTGGCCCTTCGTAGACAAACACTCGACCCGCCATGGACATCAGGCGGTCACAAGCATAGTAGAAGCCAGAATGATATCAGCTTGTCAGAAAAAGACAGAAGCAAGCAAAAGTTATTCGTTTGACAAGCCTTAAGAGCGCGCCCTAAACTGCGGCGATTGAGGGGCGGCTAGCTCAGCGGGAGAGCACTGCCTTCACACGGCAGGGGTCGCTGGTTCAATCCCAGCGCCGCCCACCATAAAAACAAAGCCAGAATAAAAACAAAGGGTTAGGCCAAATGCCTAGCCCTGTGTTTGTTTCTGGGGGTGCAAATCCCGTTACCCCCCACAAAAAACCCGACGCTCGGTCACGCACCCAGGCGAAGCCACCAAAGCGCCCGTAGCGGCGTTTTCGGCGTTGGCTGTGCCGGGTAGGCCGCAATCGTGGCTGTGAGCGGCTTCTAGGCGGGATATCAGCGGCGTGGTGCGAGCCAGGGGTGTAAAGTGAGAGGCATCATCGGGCTCCAAGGTGCCGGTAGAGTTGTCGCATCGCATCACGGGCCACGCACAAACGCCAGATCCGCTGCCCAATAGCATCACCCGGAACTTGACACCTAATGGATGTCCCCTATTTTCCTATTTATGCCTCTAATTTAAGTCGAGGAACCATTCTCAGTAACCGGGGATGGACGGTGTGATTCAAAGCCAAGGCTTGGTTCTCATTATGTTTTAATGAGTTGTCAGAAAGCCCGTTTTAACAAAAATGGAGATGCCAAGTTTTCTATTGCGCCAATTAGGGCAAGTAGTGGGTCGGATCTCTTTTTTCCAAATTTACGACGCACGAAGTTAGAATACGGTTCACTGCTTTTTTTCTTCGCCCCTGGCATCTTTGCATTTTTCAGCGTACTCGCGCTCTAGCGATTGCACGGCAGTCTCCGCTCGGCGCAATAGGTCGCGCGCGTTTTCGAAATTATCTGCGGCGTCGCTTTCCTTCTTGGCGGCGTCATTGTAATACCCTTCTTTGAGTGGAAGATCCTCCTGGTACAGCTCGTTCCAGTAGTCGCGCTCGCGCTCCCACAGCTCCTTCGGGCCAAAGCACTTGTCGTCGCTGAAATCCTTATTTCGCTGCAGTTCTGCAATGTCCTGCTGCATTGGATCGCATTTTTCGGGGTTGTAATCGCCCGCCAAACAGTCGTTGATCAGCGAGGTCCGTATATCATCCAGCGCGGCTTGCAGTTCATCGATATTGAAGCGGCGGGCACATTCAATATACGAAGCCGCGGTGTTGAATGCCTGTTGCGTATGCACCTTAAGTCTGCGTTCGGTTTCGACGTAATCGGCGCGTGCCCGCTCCAGCGCCGTTTGGGCATTACGCCACCGCTGTTCGGCCTTGGTGTGTCGGGCTCGCACGGACGCAAGGTGATTGCGGACGGCGTCCAATCGCGCTTTCAGGTCGGCGCACTCGTCTATCGCCTTGGGACAATTTTTCCGGATCGCCGCGAGGTTGGCTTTGCTGCATACCCGGCTTCGGCCCAGGGCTTGCAGCCGCGCGTAATGTGTGCAATCGCAAGGGCATATCGTGGGGTGTCCCGGAAACAGCTTGCACATATCGCGCGCCGCGGCTGTATCCATTGGTGCACATGCTAAAACGATTAACATTACGGTCACTTTCCCTAGCCATCGTACTAACTGTTCCAGCGACAGACGATCATATGCGGCCATGGGTATTTCCCTCCCAGTACTCGCGTGGCGGATACCTATCCCCCAGTGTCAGGATAGATGTGTTTGCCGCAGCAATGCGGAGTGGTCGGCAAGGAGGCGGGCCGCGAAGCATGAGAAGCTGCTGAAGTGATGGAGGGATCGACCCTCCGGAGTCTGCCTGCAGGGGCCGGCTTCAAACCGCCCTCGTGCGGCATTGGCTGAAGACCGTTGTCGTGAGCGTCGAGGGAGAGGCGGGTCCACTTTATGAATAACCACGGTTTTGAGATGTTTGATGAAGAATGGGGCAGGGCGCCGTTACCGATGGCCGGGCTGAGGAGTACGACCTGGGATCTGGCCGTGTTTACCCAGATGTTTCTGAACAGGGGTGTTTAACGGCGATTGCCGCCTATTAAGTCCGGCATCGGCCGAGGCGATGACGTCCAACCGGATACCAGGCGTTGGATTCAATATGGATGGCTGGCACCCGGAGGCAAGCGGGGGTTATGGCTGGGGTATCCAGGGGCCGGAAAGGTTTGCCTGTTTTGATGGCGGGCTGAAATCCACGGGCAGCTTCTCTCATGCGGGCATAAGCAGCAGTCATGTATGGGCGGACCTAAAAAGAAGGCTGGTCGGTGTCTACCTGTCAGTTTGCCTGCCACCGGAAGAAGATGCGGCCCCCAACCCGGTCGATGTTTTCCGTCTTCGATGGCAGGCTGATATCTATGAGGACATGCTGACGGCAGCCTGTCTCTAACCGCGCTGCGATCGCTTGATCTCGGCCATCAGGGTAAAGATTTCCAGGGTGTTTGGTGCGTCTGTTGAACCGCTGTATTCACGATAGAGTGTCGAGACGTTCACCGCTATGCGTTCCGCATCAGTCCATGATTCGAAATCGCTGATGGAGATATCGAAGGCAGCTTCCTTCGCCTCCATACCAGCGTCGTATCGTTTTCTTGCTTCGGCGTCGATGTAGGCAAGATACTCCTGTACACGCTTGACGCCCGTAACGTCAGTAATGGGACCGTGGCCCGGTACAATAATTTCTGGCTCCCTGTCGATGATCAAATCGCAGGCCTTAAGCCAGTTGCTGACAGGGCCTGCCCACATGATGGGTGTGCCATCGATAAACAGGATGTCCCCCGTAAACACGGTGGAGTCGCCGGGAACGAACACCAGGACATCTCCCTGGGTGTGTGCCGGACCTACTTCAACAAGGTCGACCTGTTTGTCTCCGACCGTTAACGTCATTGCGCCGTTGAAGGTTTTTGTCGGGAGTTTCTCAGCGACATCTGAAAAATCGAATGGCCTGAAAATCTCCAGAAAGTACTCACCTGTCTCACCCAGGTGGGGCGCAGCCTGCATGATCTGCTGGAGTCGCTCGGGGCCGAAGGTTTCCATTTCCCTTGCCCCGGCCTCTGAGGCGATGATTTCCGCATGGGTGCAAAGACCGTTGCCGTGAGTGTGATCGCCATTTGCATGTGTATTCACGACCGTGCCGATCTTCTCAGCGGGAATACCGGTCGCATCCCGCATCGTTGACAACATCTCGCGCGTCAGGGGTGCGTCAAAGAGAGTATCGACCAGCAAAGACTGATCACCATCAACTACAAGACCCGCATTAGACCAGCCCCAGCTTCCGTCAGGCTGTAGATAGCTGTAGATGCCATTACCGGTTTCATGCAGACCTTTTTGAAATTGCCAGTCAGCCATTCGACCTTCCTCGAATCTTTGTTTCGACCATATCACGGGCGTTTTTCGGCGCCGACGGTGCACTCGAACTGCTCGCAGAGCACCTCATCGAGCGCGACGCCCATCAAAGGGACGAAGGCTGAACCGGATTCCTGCGCCTCGACCCTGAACTCCTCGTTGAAGGCACCCCGGTAGGTCTCGGCCAGATAGCGAATGGCTGCGGCGATATCGGTGATACCCTCGGCGGCCAGCTCCCGGGCAAGTGCCCCTGGTGCGTGGCAAAGGCGCGCTCGGAGCGACCCCGGGCCTCGGGGGAGTAGGCCGGGATCATCTCGATGCCAAGCTGGGCCATGGCGCGGCCGAACTGCGTAGGCCGGCGCTTGTCGATCAATCCGTCCAGGCCGTCCTCCTCGTAGCGGTCGATATACCGGCGGAACGTCCGCTCGTGGACCCCCAGCAGTCGGGCCGCCTCCTCCTGGGTCAGCCGGCGTGCCTGCTTGCGGGTCGGTCACGACAGGCGTACATTATGACGTACAGTTAAGCGTACTTAAAGAGGTCGCCATGTCGAAGGTCAGAGTGGATGAAGATATCCGCCCCTTGTCGGAGTTCCGTGCCGAGGTGGCATCTTTTGTTAAGCACATTCACGAGACTCGGCGGCCGATGGTCTTGACCCAGCGAGGACGCGGCGTCGCCGTCCTGATGGATGTCCATGAATTCGAGTCGATGCAGGAACGGCTGGAGATCCTCGAAGACATCTATCGCGCCGAGGAGCAACTTGCTGCAGGCGAGGGCGTGCCACATGAAAAGGCGAAGGCCCGGGTCCTGAAGGGCATCGCTCGGTGAAGGTGGAGTGGTCTCCGCTGGCACTGGATCGGGTATCAGATATCGCGCGCTACATCGCCAAAGACAACCCGGGTGCCGCCGAGCGATGGGTGAACGAACTGTTCGATTCGGTCGAGCGTCTGGCGGATTTTCCGGAGAGCGGTCGTGTTGTTCCGGAGGCCGGCGTCCGGCGAATCAGAGAGGTGATCTTTGGCGCTTATCGCGTGATCTACAGCGTCAAGGACAAGGTCGAGATCCTCACGGTGCGTCGGGGAAGCCAGCTGCTGGATGTGAGCGAGATCGATGATGAACAGGGATAACAAGACCATGTCACCGAAAGCCCAGCGCCCAGGGCCGGATAGCTCGCTGCTGAAGCGAACCGGCCGCGGCCGGAGCATGGCGGACGAGCAATCGGTCACCAACGCGTCGGCGGTCGGCGAGGAACGGGCGTTCCTGCGAGCCATCATCGCCGGTCTCGCCGACCTCGAAGCTGGCCGCGAACTCCCGCTCGCGGAGGCAAAAGCACGGTTACGTTTGACGTAGCGCCTCGCCGAAGAGAACCGGCACGACACGCCGATCGAAGCCGAGCCCTACCACATCCCCCCTTGCGGATGTGTGCCTTGGCGATGTGCTCGATCTCAATCCCCGGCGACTCGGCCAGTTCCCGGGCGCGCGTGCGAATCGCATCGCGCAGCGGCTCGGCAAAGCGCGGATAGTCGAAAACCCGAACGCCGCGGGCATAAAAAAACGCCGTCATGCCTTGCGCATAGCACGCTCCCGGCAGCGTGCCCGCACCACGATACGGTCATAAACAGGAGAGCACCCCGTGCAAACGATCCCAATACCGCTCCATCAGGTGCTGTGCCATCGTCTCCACCACCCACGGCTCAACCAACAAACGCAGCTTACTTCATCCTGTTTGGTTCCGGCTCCGCCGGCTTAAGAATTGTGACCTGACGATAGCCAAATCGGCCTGTTGCCGCTCCCTGGTGAAACCACTTGTTTGGGCTAGTACAACACTCAGGTTGCCCGGTTCCCCAACTCGCTGAGCTTCTCCAGCGTATCGGGGAACTTCCTCACCATCAGAATCAATGCAGCGGCCTGGGCATTAGGCCGCGCCCGCCCTTGTTCCCAGTTTTCCAGTGTACGCGTCGATACGCGCAGGCGGCGGGCAAACACGGCGCGGGAGACGTGCATGCTTTCGCGTGTGTCGCGGATGAGATCCGCGTCCACTTCGAGTGGTGGCAGGTCCTCGACCTCATGCGAACGCAGGGTGATCTTTCCCTCGCGTTGCTGCTGCATGGCATCGACGCCGTCCATCAGTTCATCGAACAACTTGCGCTTTTGCTTCATGATCTTCGTCTCCTAGTGTCGCATCACTCGTAAAGCGTCGTATGTGCTTATGGTGTGATAGGCTGTTTTTCCGTCTGAACAGACGGAGAGAGACCCTTGGTCAAGAAATACAAAGTGACGTTACAGGCGGAGGAGAGGCAGTCGCTCGAGGCGATGACGCAGAAGGGCTCGCATCAATCTCGGAAGGTCATCAACGCATTGATCTTGCTGAACTGCGATGAAGGCGAATTCAATCAGCGGCGCTTGCGGGGCGAGGATGTGGCCGAGGTGCTGAAGGTCAGCCTGCGCAGACTCGATCGGGTCAAAAAACGATTTGTCGAAGAGGGACTGGAGACGGCTTTGGGCGGTCGGCCGCGCCAGCGGCAGTACGAGCGCAAGGCCGACGGTGATCTGGAAGCGCGCCTGGTCGCGCTGAGTTGTAGTGAGCCGCCGAAGGGTTACTCTCAGTGGTCGCTTCGGTTACTCGCCGATCGTGCTGTCGAACTCGAGTACGTCGACAGCCTATCCTACGAGACGGTCCGTCGGGTTTTAAAAAAAACGAAATCAAACCCTGGCGGCGGATCGGTTGGGTGATTCCACCGGAGGGCAGCGCCGAGTTTGTCGCCGCGATGGAGCGGGTTTTGGACGTGTATCGACGTCCTTACGATGCTATGAATCCGGTTGTGTGCATGGACGAGACGCCGCGACAGCTCATCCGAGAGACACGCTCGCCGCTCCTACCCGGCCCTGGGCGTGTACAACGCCATGACTATGAGTATGAGCGATGCGGCGTGTGCAACGTGTTCATGGCCACTGAACCGTTGGCCGGAACCCGGATGACCAAGGTGACGGATCGCAAGACGAAGATCGACTGGGCGCAGTTCCTTCAGGACATTGCCGAGCGTTACACTGATGCCGAGCGGATCACGCTGATCATGGACAACTTGAATACCCACAGACCGGGAGCGCTATACGAAGCCTTTCCCCCGGATCAGGCCAAAGCCCTCTGGGACCGTTTTGAGTTCGTCTACACACCGAAGCACGGCAGTTGGCTCAATGTCGCCGAAATCGAGCTCAATGTGATGATCAGCCAATGCCTGAATCGACGAATCGACACCATTGCGCAGTTGCGCGAGCAGATCTCAGCCTGGCAGGCGCATCGCGATCAACTCCAGGCGAAGGTGAACTGGCAGTTCACCGCGCAAGACGCACGCATCAAACTGAAGCGCCTTTATCCGACCTTTAATGAGTGACATGACACTAGCCTCCAATTCGGCCTGGATAGCCTTCTTCAATACCTTCTTCTCTTCCGCCGTCAGGTCGGTGGCTTCATCTTTGCCATAAAGAGTGAAGAACCAGATCTGGTGATTGGCCGTCAGGTAGTAGTAGATGACTCTCAATCCACCTCGTTTGCCTTTGCCACGACGTGTGTTTTCCCAACGAATTTTGCGAAATCCACCAGTGCCGGCATCACGTCGCCCATTTCCGGGTTCTCCATCAGTGCGCGTTGCAGTTCGCGGTAGTTCTCGTCGGTCAGGTAGTCACCGAGGAGACGCGTGAACAAAGGAGTTTCCAGGAAAACCAGCTTCATCGGTGAATCATACGCAACTTGCGTATGATTTCGAGCTGATGGTTCCGCGATGCGGTAGCCCATAGCGCGGTAGCCGCGTTGGCCAGAGCTGTCGCGGTATGTCGAATGGATCCACACTGCATGAAGATGATCCGCTGTTGTCCGTCCCGGCGGATCGGTGCGGCAGTGAGCCCGAGGCCATAACGTGCTTTGACGCTCTTCAGGATGGTGTCGAACGAGACAGTGCCGACACGATGACATTCGTCTACGATGACCTGGCCATAGTCCTCGCTCAACGGATCTACCTCTCCCTTGCGGGAAAGCGACTGCATCACGGCGATGTCGATCTTGCCCGTGGGTTTGCGCTTTCCACCACCGATGATGCCGACGATCCCCTTTTCAATACCGAGGAAAGCGTTCAAGCGTTCCTGTCATTGCCTGAGCAGTTCGGCTCGATGCACCAGGATCAGTGTGTTCACGCGACGACGAGCAATGATGGCGGCCCCGGTGACCGTCTTTCCGAAAGCGGTCGGTGCGCAGAGCATGCCCACGTCGTGAGGCAGCATCGCGGCAACGGCTTCTTCCTGATCTGGCCGTAAAGTCCCAACGAACTCCACGTCGACGGGCTTGCCGTCTACTCGCTCGTGCGGATCCTGCTCTTCCATGGGATGCGCCGGTTCTTACCCCGCTGGCAACCTGGACAGTTTCGCGCGGCATACTAAAGAATACTTTGAAAAAGCCTCATTCGGTTTCGGCGGCAGAGCGGAAATAGGGCTGGCCGAAAATGGCTATAACGGCCTGAGGCATGGCTGCGAATTTCTCCAGCGCCGCCTTTGTTCTCTCCAATAAGTCATTTTTACTGAGCACGATTTGCTTGCCGACTTCCTGCTTCACGCGCGCCCAGACGCCTTCGTCAGGATTGAGCGTCGGCACGCCCGGGGTTAATGAGAAGTTACATCCGCGATTGCTTGGTGCGCCTCGGCCCAAAGGCTCTGGATCGGCGCCTACAAGTCTGGCAGGCCGCTCAGCTCAACTCATCAGAGGAGGCGTTGGCCATGGATGGCAAAATCATGAAGGGTGGCGTCGATCACACCGGGGCGCGGACCCATATCGTAAGCCTGATCGGGCACGCATCGAAGCACTGCGCCGCCCAAAAAAGTCGGCACGCTGAAGCGTAATGACACAGACGAGGCCAAGCGCACCAACGAAATCGGCGGGGCCATCCCGCTGCTCGAGACCTGTGATATCTCAGGGCGCGATATCACCGCTGATGCCCTGCTTACCCAGCGCGCCCTGGCTGAATAGATCGTCGCACACGATGCGCATTATCACTTCACGGCCAAAGACAATCAGAAAACCCTGGCCGAGGCTATCCGCCTGCTCTTTGAACGACGGGGCGCGCCAGATTACGCTGAACCGGCCGGCCTTGCGCATGGGCGCATCGAGCAGCGATGTATCGAGTGTGGCACGGCACTAAATACTTACCTCGACTTCCCACACGTCGGTCAAGTCGGGTTGATCGAGCGCGAGCGCACCGAAAAGAAAACCGCTAAACACAGCTGCGAGACTCTCGTCGGCCTCACCAGCCGAACGCCGCAACAGATGACACCGCAACAAGTACTGGCTATCAATCGGGGCCACTGGTCTATTGCAAGCCTGCACTACATCAGCGACTGGAACTATAACGAGGATCGCGGCCAGATCCGCACCGGCCATGGACCAGCCAACGTGACACGGCTGTGCCGCTTCGCCATCGGCGTGCTCAAGCACTTCCCAAAGCCCGGGCAATACATCCCTGAAATGATGCGCCAACTCGCACGTCGGCCACGCCAAGTGCTCGACTACTTGAGGCTAACCGCTCATTCAGCCGGAGCAGCCACAACTGGGCCATGAGAGCAAATTCGCCTTGAGGGCAGCGCGGATCATTGTGTGCATCGAAGGTCCGGTAGTGATAGAGAAGATCCTCGCCCACCTCGCCGCGAAAGCCGCCGCAGCCAAAGTCTCGCAGCGATTGCCATGCCGTAGGAGCTGGCCCAGACACGGCTGTTCGACTGACGGGATTACCCAAAGGATGATCCGTGCTTATCCGGTTGTCTCCCACGCCCACCACCGATAGTATATTGAGCCTCTGCATCACACTGGAGCAACCGTGGCTTTCGAGGTGTTTGAGCGGGATGATTTGCGGTTCCCACGCTCGTTGTCGGAATTTCAGCGCCTCTTTCCGGATGAGGCGGCTTGCGCTGCCTATCTTGAACACGCCCGATGGAGCGACGGGTTCGCGTGCCGTCACTGTGGGGTGGCTGATGAGCCATATCGCTTTGCCAATCGTTCCGGCGTTCTTCGATGTCGCCATTGCGGCCGCGACACCAGCCTTACCGCAGGCACCGTCATGGAGCGCACGCACACGCCGCTCTCGGTGTGGTTCTGGGCGGCTTACTTGGTGGCCAGCCAAACGCCGGGCATATCGGCCGTGCAGTTCCAGCGGCAACTCGGATTGTCGCGCTACGAGACCGCCTTCCAGATTCTTCACAAGCTTCGCGTCGGCATGGTTCGTCCCGATCAGGATCGAATCGGCGGAAGGGCGGAAGAAGTCGTCGAGGCCGATGAAACCTGGGTGGGTGGCCGTACGCGCGGCAAGGGACGGGGCGTTCATGACATGGCGATCGTGGCTGGTGCCGTCGAAGTCCGCCAGCGCAAACGCTCTGACAGCAGCCTCAACAAGCGGAAGAGCGGGCGTTATGCTGGCCGTGTGCGCCTGACTCTGGTTCCAGACCGCAGCGCCCGATCGCTCGGCCGCTTCATCGAGAGCGCCGTGGCACCGGGCACAAGAATCATTACCGATGACTGGAGCGGGTACGCTGGCTTGGCTTCGCGCAACTATCTCCACACCGCCGTCGCGCAGCGGGGTGATCCACAGGTTGCCGAAGAGTTCATGCCCATCATTCATCTCGTATTCTCAAATCTCAAGACCTGGCTGTGCGGTATCCATCATGGAGTCAGTCCGCAGCATCTACAGGCGTACCTCGATGAGTTCACCTTTCGCTTCAACCGCCGTTTCTACCCGTTCAACGCATTCCGCTCCCTGCTTGGCATTGCGGGTGATGTCACCGCGCTAACCTACGCCGAGCTTTACGCCGAAAAGTCTCGGCCCACTACATCTAGTAGCTCTGGGAGCTAACCGGATAAGCACGGGATGATCATCCGGGGTTGTGATGCCAGCGGTGTGGCAACGGCGGCGGCTGGCCCGCGGGGCGATGCCGCGAAGACGAGTGGTCAGCAAGCCCTCGCCGGGGTGGATTTAAGTGCCGGATGCCGCTCAGAGGCAAATCGCGAGTCAGAGCGACGGCCGGCCGGGGCGCCCGACAAACGCGAGGAAGCGGTGCTGTTGGACGAAAAGGTGGTTTATACTGCCTATAGCACTGGCAAGTTCATGCGCCATGTAAAACTAAGGTCCGGACAGACCCCCGATGCCACGGCTCTGATGAAGCTAATCGAAACTGCATACACTGATATGAAGACGCGCCTGAAGGCGGAGTAAATTCGTTCGGGCTTGCGATGTTTCCAGACGAGCGACGCGCCGACATCCCGGCAAGCATTCTCTCTCCTAGGCACAGGCAAAGTCTGATGACGCCATTGCTGGGTCGATGACCTGCCCGCCGGGAGGCGAAGGTTGAAATGACGACAAGAACGGGAACATTGCAATTCAGGGTGCGGCTTCAGGTAGCCTGTGGCAGACCTTCAGGTTGGCATCTGATGACCGGGAGGAGATACCATGCGGACGTTTGCACAGAAACCGGGAGCAACCCAGCAGACCAAGCCTGCCGAATCTGCGAAGGCCAGCCGGATGCCTTCTGGAAAGCACCGAGAAGCGCACTCCAACCTTCACCCACAACGCGCGATCGGTAACCAAGCAGCGCAGCGGTCACTACGGGGTGATCTTGAAAGCCTCGAAATCGAGTCCAGCAATCAAAGTGCAGCTAGATTTCGTCACGATTTCAGCCGGATCCCGATATACCAAAAGGGCAATCAGCAATCGGGCGGCGGGGAGCCGCTCGCGACGATAACACGTGCGCGGTTAGAGTCGATTCTTGGCACGCGAGTAGGCGACGTGCGCATTCATCGCGGGCCAGCGGCGGAACGTGCGGCGACCGCGGTAGGGGCGCCGGCATTCACCGTTGGACAGGACATCGTCCTAGGGGCCGCTTCGGGCAAGACCGCGCAGACAACCGCCCAAGGGTCGCCCCAGCATCTGACAACGCCGCATGGCGAGCAGATCCTCGCCCACGAAGCTGCCCACACGGTCCAGCAGTCGGGTGCCGCTCAAGCTCCCCGCCCGCTGCCCGAACGACTGCCCCGCTCACCTGTGGTCGACTCGCTCTTCGGGTGGCAACGCCAAGCTCTTCCGCGGACGGCTCCCGGTGGCGCCGAAGAGCGAGAAGCCGATGCCGCAGCCCGGGGACTCGAGCGACCCACGCCCGGAGCGCGCCTCGCGATCGCCGCCGCGCCACCTACCGCCCTCCCGTTTAAGCCGACAAAGTCGTTCAAGGAGATCTGGCCTGAGTTCGAGCGCGCCCGCTACGGCTCCGACATCGCCAAGGCCACGGCACTCGCCCGCGAACTCGCCACGGCACCGCACGACTTCGACGATATCCTGAACCATGGCATCGACGTGGTGGACTGGCTGCAGCGCCAAGGCGAGCCGGCTCTGGCCGCCAGTCTGCTCGGTGAGGTCCGCTCGGTCTGGATGATCCAGTTCGTCAGCGAAGGCGCCGCGTTGCCGTCGCGCACCTCGCTTTCGTGGGCCTCCAGCGATCCGGGTGTCCTCATCGCCCTGGGCAAGGAAGCAGCGCGGGCGGGCGAGCACGAGCAGGCGGTCAGCCTCCTTGGGGTGGCGAACGAGATCCTCTCGTACTACGCTCTCGAAGCGCCCCAGAAGCGGGCGAAGGTGCTCAAGACGGAGAGCGCGGCACAAACGCAGTTGGACCCGGAACTTCGGAGTGCTTTGACACTCCCCCGTATGCTCGCACGCTCCGCGCAGTACTCCGATCTGGAGAGCATCTACGACCAGATGCGCGACATCTACGGCGTCTACTCTGTGCTCGAGAGAGAAGCGCTCGCCGCGGGGGATACGAAGGGCGCAGCCGAAGCCCGCGCCAATTCCGCCAAACTCCACAAGGCGATCAAGAAGAAGCACACATGGGGCCACACGCAGACGGCGGGGTCGATCTCCACGGAGATCTTGGATCCGGTCGAGATCGCGGAGGTCAGCGACACCGATACGCCCAAGGGCCCGGGTCTCACGCTCCACGGCGCGAACCACGCCGAGACCACGCTCACTCAACTACCGGGCCTGCCATCACCCAAGGAGATCGGCAACAACGTCCAGGTCCAGAACCTAGGTGCGCTACAGAGCGCGCTCATGGCGCAGACCGACTTCCAGGCCGAAATCGGGCGCCAGCCGGAGATCCGCAAGGCGTTTGGCAACAAGCCGATCGACCTCAACAAGACCGCTGATCGCCAGAAGGTCTGGCGAATCATGTACGGCGTCTTCAAGCAATCCGGCACCGGCGCGCTGGGGTCGCTAATGGCGCTCATCGGGCGCTACCTACGAGCCTTCACGATCCACACCCGGTACAACGTGCGCGACTGGGGGAAGAGCTACCTGGATAGCGACATGCCGACCGATCTCGCCGGTCGCGCGGAGCGGGACTGTGGTGTCTATGCGCTCTCGGTCGCCTGGGACGTCTATCAGACCGTCAAGCGCGGCGACTCCAAGCTCCACGTGACCTTCGACCTCACCACCATGCTCGGGCACGTCACCCTAGTCATCACCGACAAATCGACCGGCGAGTACTACGTCGTCAACAACGACCAGGTCAGCCCGCCGCAGCGCGGCGATCCGCTCACCCAGGTCGCGCCTCAGTATGGAGCGGTTCGCGGGTTGCCCTACACCGTGGGACCGGCGGTAACCGTCGCGCTCGGCTCGACCAAGGATCCGCAGAAGAGGTTCCGCGGCCAGGCGTGGAGGCGCTACCTGGCCGCGGTCGATTGGGGGTTGAAGCTCGATATCCCGCCGGAGGTCGCGAAGCTCAAGAAGACCGACCCGGCCGCGTACTCGGAAAACGTTCAGGCCATCCAACAGGCGCGCTACAAGGGGTTCTACCGCGATCAGGAGACCTTCGACCGCGGGGCGAAAGAGCTCGATCCGCTCGTGGATGCGCTTGCACCGGTCGCGGGCGACCAAGCGAAGCTCGCGCCCGCGCTCGATCCGCTGGTGGACAAGGCCGGGGCGCTCGCGGCGCTCTTCATCCAGCTCGCGCAGCCTGGCGTCGTCACGACGTTGGCCAAGTCGCAGGCCATTCTCCCCCGCAAGCCACAGTTTCTCTTCACGTTGGAGCAGGGCCATACGGTGCATCCCATCGCGCGGGTTGCGCTCGGCATCCTGCACTTCAAGGCGATCGGTGGGAAGCTGACGCCGAAACAGGACGCGCTCGTGAAGTTCTGCAAGACCGTGCCGATGTTCAAGCAGCAGATGGACGCGTACCAGGCCGCGGGCGCGAGAGGCAAGTTCAAGACTGTACCTTGAAATAGATGGCCAAACGGCCGAGCCAAAACGGCGCAGATGCAAGGCGCCGCGAGGGCGTGGGTAAGCACCCTCGGCCGAGCGGGAACGCCGCAACTGCACCGTTTTGGCCGGATCCGCACCCCGCGCGAATGCGCCTGATTTCCAACCGCCAAGCTTCCGTTGGTAATCTATTTTGAGGTACAGTCTAGAGAGCAGTTTAAACGAGATGTGTCCAATCGCGCGCACGCCGGCGGTCCCAGACCGGAAGCTCCCCGCCCCGGAAGCGAAAGCGGGATGACAAATAGATGGATAAGGCCGACGAAACGGCTAGCGACGTTGATTTTCTAAGGAACGTCTGAACTATTCGAGCTGAAGTCAAGCGCATTCGTCTCTGACGAGAGGAAGGGTAAAAATGCTCGGTTTCCCGCCGCCGAGTGCTGATTTACGGGGCCGTTTGGCGCCGCTGAACCCCTTTTCGGAGCAAGCAGGCGGAGTTTGCCTGTCAGCTCGTCATCAGTTGCCTCCTCACCAGATACAGATTCGTCAGGCCGATCAGCGTGAACACCTGTGCGGCGTTCTTGACAAGCCCCTTGTGGCGCACCTTGGTGTAACCGAATTGGCGCTTGATCACCCGGAAAATGTGCTCCACCCGGGCACGGACCGAGGAGCGCTTGCGGTTGGTGCGCTTGTTCGCACCGGTGAGTTTGTGCTTGGAGCTTGCCTTCAAGGACACGCCCCAGTAGACACCCGCCCGGCGCGCCGCGCGCTTAAGGGTGTTATCGACGTAGCCCTTATCACCAAAGACCGCGCGGTCGTCCTCGCGCAGCAGGCGCGGCAATTGGCTGATGTCCGAGGCGTTGGCTGCAGTCACCGAAACCGTGTGAGCAAGGCCGCTGTTGACATCGGCCCCCACGTGGATCTTCATGCCGAAATACCACTGATTGCCCTTCCGCGTCTGGTGCATCTGCGGGTCGCGCCGGCGCGCCTTGTTCTTCGTCGAGGCCGGAGCGTGCACAATCGTGGCATCGACCATAGTGCCGCCCTTGAGCAGCGCCCCGCGCTCGGCGAGCACGTCGTGGATTACGTTCATCATCTGGGCAGTCAGGCCGTGGCGCTCCAGCAGGCGGCGAAACTTCAAAATCGTGGTCTCGTCGGGCAGCGCGTCGTCGATGAGCTCAAGCCCGGCGAAGCGGCGCATCGACTCGATCTCATAGAGCGCATCCTCCATGGCCGGGTCGGAGAGCGTGTACCACTGCTGCATGAAATAAATACGCAGCATCGACTCAAGCGGCATCGGCGGGCGGCCACGCCGGCCCGCCTTGGGGTAGTGCGGCTCAATGAGCGCCACCAGTTTTGCCCAAGGCACCACCTGCTCCATCTCGGCGAGAAACTTCTCCCGGCGCGTGCGCCGCTTCTTGGCCGCAAAACTCATCGAAGCAAAGGTGGTTTGTTTCATCGGTTCCGCCTGGGTCGGTGACAATGCCACCATTATACTGGCGTGGCCGGGAATAGTTCAGAGTTTCCCTAACGGGCGTTGCGATTTCAGCAATCGCTTTAGTCGCGGCATTTGTGGTGGCGATATTCTATGTGGGCATAATCGATTCTCTCCCACGGTCGATGAGGGGAGAGAGCGTGATGATTCCGCGGACCCTCGCCATTGGGGGAATGCTTGTGATGCCATTTCTAGTACCCTGGCTGATCTCAATTCCGTGTGTGCGCAATCGGCGCGCGCGGACGATTATCGTGGTCACACTGCTAATCGCCACCCTGGCAATTTATTTCGTCTCAGGGTTTTCGGGTCTTCTCGACAAAGCATACCGGAGGGGCCTGTGACGCGTCATCTTGCCGGCCGTCTACACCCCCGACGAATACGCAAACACCGTCACACCCAGATCGGCGGCTTTTTGCTCGATCTCTTCCTTGCCCAACAGCAAGGTCTTGCCGGCCTCGATGACGATCCCTTGCACGCCGGCCTCGGCGGCGACCTCGATGGTGTCGGGACCGATACACGGGACGTCGAAACGCTCGTCTTGGTAAATGATGCGCCAACTCGCACGTCGGCCACGCCAAGTGCTCGACTACTTGAGGCTAACCGCTCATTCAGCCGGAACAGCCACAACTGGGCCATGAGAACAAATTCGCCTTGAGGGCAGCGCGGATCATTGTGTGCATCGAAGGTCCGGTAGTGATAGAGAAGATCCTCGCCCACCTCGACGCGAAAGCCGCCGCAGCCAAAGTCTCGCAGCGATTGCCATGCCGTAGGAGCTGCCCCAGACACGGCTGTTCGACTGACCGGATTACCCAAAGGATGATCATCCAGGGTTGTGATGCCCGCGGTGTGGCAACGGCGGCGGCTGGCCCGCGGGGCGATGCCGCGAAGACGAGTGGTCAGCAAGCCCTCGCCGGGGTGGATTTAAGTGCCGGATGCTGCTCAGAGGCAAATCGCGAGTCAGAGCGACGGCCGGCCGGGGCGCCCGACAAACGCGAGGAAGCGGTGCTGTTGGACGAAAAGGTGGTTTATACTGCCTATAGCACTTGTGCGCTTATGCGTATAAGCGTAAAGGCTGAACCGCGAATCACCTTGGAGAGCACAGATGAGCAACGTCCGATGGTCTATCGTCGTGCGGGACGATGTGGACAAGGCCCTGCGGGCCTACCTGGGCCGGCGTGGCACGAAAAAGGGCGACCTCTCTCAGTTTGTCGAAGAGGCGGTCCAGGCGCGCCTGTTCGAACTGACGGTGCAGGATGTCAAGCAGCGCAACCGGGAGTACTCGCAAGATGAGATCCTGGAGGCAATCGACGAAGCTCTGGCCAACGGCTAACAGTTTTGCGGGTTGTTCTTGACACCGGGATCCTGCTCGCCGCGTTGATCACGTCTGCTACGCCGCCCGACTTGATCTATCGGGCTTGGCGTAAGAAAGCCTTCGAAGTGATCACCTCTGAGTGGCAGCTCGACGAGCTCCGCCGGGTTTCCCGCTATCCGAAACTGCGCAAGTATCTCAAGCCCGCCGAGGCGGGCACGCTGGTGAACGGACTGCGGCGCCAGGCCACCGTACTGCAAGATCTACCGAAGGTGGAGTTATCGCCAGACCCTGACGACAATCCCATACTGGCCACCGCAATTGCCGGTATGGCCGACTATCTGGTGACAGGCGACCAGCGCGATCTGCTGTCCCTCGGCAAAGTCGAAGCCGTGCAGATCATCACGGCACGCGCCTTTGCCGAGCTCCTCGGGGTTTCGCCCGCGGACTGAGCGCTCTCCGACCGACTCCCGACCGTCCCGCTTCACAGCACTCTGATCATAGACAGTAAACCACGACGGGCATCGATGGCGTTTCCACTATGGCGGAACACACGGCGTATGGATTATGCGCAGTATGGAACGCGCGCCGTGCAAAACTCACCTCCGGCAGCCCAGATTGCTGACCTTGATTGCAGGGGCCTTCGTCCTGTGTGGAGCGGCCTTCGCCGATCCCAACGCCGAACGTGAAACCCTCGCACGCCTGATCCACGAGATCGAAGCACTCGCTCCGCTGATCGCGACCGCTGAGTCCCAGGCCAGCCCCGACGCCCGCATTCGCTTCCGCTACGACTGGTTGCGCCGGGACCTCGAGCGCATTCGCGCCGGCATCTAGGAACGCATCGGCGCGCCTCGCATCGAGCCGCGGACGTTCCCGCCGCTGCGCGGCGACTACCGGCAGTGAGAATCGCCCATGACCGCTGCCCAGAGTGCCACCTTTCAGTCCGGCTCCGGCGTCACCCTGGGGACGCTGCTCACGACCATCGCGAGTGTGGTCCTGGTGCTGACGTTCGTCTGGGTGATGTGGGTGACGATCGGCTCGCTTCGAGCCTGGCAGGGCGGGCAGGTTGCGCTGTTCGACCTCGTCTGGGCGGCGCTGCGAGCGAGCATCGTGTTGCTCGTGCTCGGTTTCTATCTGCGGTGACGGGGTGACCGGAACCGGACTGGAAGGCGGCACTCTGGGCCGGAGCCAACGGTAAGGACGACCGTACCCATGCACGTTGGATGGCGCTGCGCTGGCGCGTCATCGGCTGGCTGCTCGTCATCGAGCTTGTGCTCGGGCAGAACCTTATCGTGCGCTTTCTGGGCGCGATCTCGGGGCCCGTCGCATGAGCGTCGACAGCTACCTCGAACTCTTCACGACGCTGTTCGGCTGGGCCTTCTACGGCGTGCTGTGGGACGTGCTGGTTGGCACCGGCATCGTGTACCTGCCATTCCTCGGCATCCTGATCGACAACTGGCGCGACCCGGCCGAGGGCGGCGAGTTCGGCGCAGTCACGGGACTCTCACTGCGGCGCATGGAAATCGAGCTGTTTCTCGCGCTGCTCGTCGTGGTGCTGGCGGGTCAGCCGGCTGCGCTGACACCGTTGAATGCGGGGACCTTGAACTACGAACCGCAGCCCACGCTCAGCGACCCGACGCCGGCGACCGCCACGGTGGCGGCACCGCAGAGCACCTATGGCGCGGCCGGATTCAATGGCTCTCCGGCGACCGTGAACATTCCGGTTTGGTGGTACGCCGTGCTGGCGATGAGCTCCGGATTCAATCACGCCGTGATCGAAGGACTACCCGCGGCCAGCGACCTGCGGACCTACGAGCAACAGGCACGACTCGCCACGATCGCCGATCCACGGCTGCGCCAGGAGACGAGCGACTTCTTCAGCGAGTGCTACGTGGCCGCACGCTCCAAGTTTCAAGCAGAACGGCTGGCGACGGCCGCGGTGGCCGGGATCCTCACGACCTATGGTGAGGATGACCCCGACTGGATGGGCTCGCACGTCTACCGGGACACAGCCGGTTACTACGAAACCCTGCGCCCGTCGAAGCAGATCCCGGGCTGGGCCTACAACCCGGCCCGCGATACCGAGTACGACCCGGCATCGCCGCCCACCTGGGGCAAGCCCACGTGCAAGGAGTGGTGGGAGGACGGCACCCAAGGCGTGCGCGAGAAGCTCATCAACGAGGCGGGCGCGACCTCGGCGGGGTTCTCGGGCCTGGTCGTCGCGGTGGCACCGATCCTGGCCAGCGAGCAGCAGGAAGACGCCGTCGTTCGCACCGTGCTCAACAATGCGCCGCCCTCCTGGTCCAGCAATGAGCTCGTGGCCGGCAACACGGCCAACACCGGCTGGCTCGCCACGGCCGAAAACATCGCCAAGGGCGGTCTCGCCACGGGCGGCGTGCTCGTCGCCTCAGGGCTTTTCTCAGTGACCATGACCGCGGTGCTGCAGGCGCTGCCGATGGTTCAAGCGCTGATGCTACTCGGCATCTACGCGCTGCTGCCGATGATCGTCGTCCTGTCGCGCTACTCGCTGTCGATGATGGTGGCCGGCGCGATGGCGGTCTTCACGGTCAAGTTCTGGAGCGTGCTTTGGTACCTGGCCATGTGGGTGGATCAGAACCTGATCCTCTCGATGTACCCGAACGTGAACGTGTTCCTGCAGATCTTCGCCAATCCGGGCGAGCATGATGCCAAGCGCATACTGCTCAACATGATTACGACGAGCCTCTACCTGGGGCTGCCGCTGCTATGGAGCGGGATGATGGCGTGGGCAGGCGTAAAGGTGGGGCGGACGATCAGCGACGCATCGTCACCACTCGCTCGTCGTGGTGAGGATGCGGGGCAACAGGGAGGGGCGCTGGGCAAGAATACTGCAGGGCGCATGGTGCGTCGCTAGCGCAACGGGTCAGTCTTCGTCGTACCAACCATAGGGGTCAGCGCCCGAATCGAGGCGACCGGTGCGGTAGTTCATTTCACCTGTCATATCGGCGTCTTGAACCCGGCGATCATCGTCAGACCGATCCTTAATCTCGGCAAACAATATGATGAAAGTTGCAGCCATTCCAGCTGCGAACTCAACGAATGCCCGAGTAGCCTTGATGCAACTGTTGATCATGCTTGCCGTAGTCGAACTTCCCCTCACAGGAATCATTTGCTCAGTCAAAAACCGCCTTGTGTCAAGACTTTGTTTCGTCCATTATAGCCAAAAGAGCCATTAAGGGCGTTTTCATGAAACACATGTCCGCCAAGGACGCCAAGAACGGATTCGGCTTCCTGCTCGATACGGCCAGGGCCGAACCTGTGACCATCGAAAAGCACGGACGCGCTGTCGTCGTCGTGCTCTCGGTGGAGGAATACGAACGTCTCAGGGAGTTGGAGGATCCCTCAATGCCTCAAGGCCCGAACGCAAAAAGACAAGGAGCTTAACCAATGGCTCGTGGACGCCCACGCTCGAACGACAAGAAAGAAAGTGCGCAGAAGAGCGGCAATGGTGGGAACCTTGGCTTTGAAAGCATGCTTTGGGCAGCCGCCGACAAACTGCGCGGCAACATGGAACCCTCCGACTACAAGCACGTCGCCCTCGGGCTGATCTTTCTCAAATATATCTCCGATGCCTTCGAGGTCAAGCGCGAAGCGTTGCTTGCCGAAGACCTGGCTGACCCGGAAGACCCGGAGGAGTATCTTGCCGAGAATGTCTTCTGGGTGCCCAAAGAGGCCCGTTGGTCACACCTTCAAGCGAACGCGAAGCAGGCAACCATCGGAAAGCTTGTCGATGACGCCATGCTGGCCATCGAGGCGAAGAACGCTTCGCTCAAAGGTGTCTTGCCAAAGGACTACGCGCGGCCAGCTCTGAACAAGGTCATGCTCGGTGAGCTGATTGACCTGATCAGCGGCATCGGGATGGGCGAAGATGCCGACCGCTCCAAAGACATCCTTGGTCGTGTCTATGAATATTTCCTAGGTGGTTTTGCCGGAGCCGAAGGAAAACGCGGCGGTGAGTTTTACACGCCTCGCTCCGTCGTGCAGCTCCTCGTCGAAATGCTGGAGCCGTACAAGGGTCGCGTCTATGACCCTTGTTGCGGTTCTGGTGGCATGTTCGTCCAGTCGGAGAGGTTCGTAGAGGAACACGGCGGACGGATTGGCGATATCGCCATCTACGGGCAGGAGAGCAACTACACCACTTGGCGGCTGTGCAAGATGAACCTGGCTGTACGAGGGATCGATGCCGATATTCGATGGAACAACGAAGGTAGCTTTCACAAGGACGAGTTAAAGGATCTGAGAGCCGATTACGTGCTCGCCAATCCGCCCTTCAATATCTCAGACTGGGGAGGCGAGCGTCTTCGTGAAGACGCTCGCTGGAAGTACGGCGTGCCGCCGGCTGGGAACGCCAACTATGCTTGGCTTCAACATATCTACCATCACCTCGCCCCGGACGGCTCGGCGGGGGTGGTGCTGGCAAAGGGCTCCATGTCCTCGACGCAGTCGGGTGAAGGTGACATACGTCGTTCCCTAGTTGAGGGAGACGTAGTCGATTGCATGATCGATCTCCCCGGCCAGCTATTCTATTCAGTCCAGATCCCGGCCTGCCTTTGGTTCTTGGCTCGCAATAAGAACCCCGGAAACCGGTGGCGCGATCGGCGCGGTGAGATCTTGTTTATCGACGCCCGCAAGCTAGGGCAAATGGTCGATCGGACCCGCAAGGAATTTTCTGAAGAAGACATCGCCAAGATCGCGGGAAGCTACCACTCTTGGCGCGGAGCGGGACCTTATGAGGACGTGCCCGGCTTCTGTAAAGCTGTGACGCTGGATGAAATCAGGGAACATAGCCACATTCTGACGCCGGGGCGTTATGTCGGCGCCGCGGCGGAAGAGGCAGACAATTTGTCGTTCGAGGAGCAGTTCGCGGACCTAAAAGAAATCTTGGCTGAGCAGTTTGCTCACGCGGAGGAACTGAGCGCCCTTATTCAGCAGAAGCTTGGGGCAGTTCAAACATGAAGGTCACTGAAATAGTTGCATTCAATCCCACGACGCCGCTCGAGAAAGGTAAAGAATTACCATTCATTGAAATGGCGGCCTTGCCAATTTCTGAGCGAGACATACCGACTTTCCAATATCGGGTCGCAGGGGGCTCTGGTAGCAAATTTCGAAACGGTGACACGCTCTTGGCAAAGATTACTCCCTGTCTTGAGAACGGGAAAGGCGGACAGGTCAGGGGCCTCCCCGGCGATGGCGTAGGACACGGCTCGACCGAGTTCATCGTGATGCGAGCTCGCGAAAGGTCCGACGAGCAGTTCGTGTATTACCTTTCTCGCCTTCCAGAATTTCGCAAATTTGCTATTCAACAAATGACGGGAACATCTGGTCGCCAACGTGTGAACTGGCAGTCCCTTACAAATTTCGATGTCGCAGATCTTGATGGTGAGCTTCGGGAGAGCATAGGAGCGACTCTTGGAGTGCTGGATGACAAGATTGAGCTGAACCGGCGGATGAACGAGACGCTGGAGGCGATGGCGCGGGCGATTTTCAAGGACTGGTTCATCGATTTCGGTCCTACACGCGCCAAAGCTGAAGGTCGCGCCCCCTATCTCGCTCCTGATGTCTGGGACCTGTTCGCGGGTACCCTGGACGGTGAACATAAGCCAGCCAGATGGCTAGTCCGCCCAGCAAGCGACCTGTTCGAGTTCAATCGACGCGAATCGCTGAGGAAGGGCTCTGAAGCGCCATATCTGGACATGGCGGCCCTTCCGACGATCGGCCCAGTGCCAGACGCACCTTCTATCCGAGAATACAAATCCGGTTCGAAGTTTAGGGACGGAGACACACTCTTTGCACGAATTACACCGTGTCTCGAAAACGGAAAGACAGCATATGTCTTCGGTCTCGGGGATGAAGTGATAGGTGCGGGATCGACAGAGTTCATCGTAATCCGGTCGCGCCCACCTTTGCCGCTGCCCGCCAGTTATGTTCTGGCCCGCGACCCGGGGTTCCGTGCTCATGCCGAACGGAGCATGACAGGAACCTCGGGCCGACAGCGCGTTAATGCGGAGGCTTTGCGTCAGTACCCTATTGTTGCACCCAGTG
The DNA here is from genome assembly GCF_000153205.1 of Nitrococcus mobilis Nb-231. Taxonomy (GTDB): domain Bacteria; phylum Pseudomonadota; class Gammaproteobacteria; order Nitrococcales; family Nitrococcaceae; genus Nitrococcus; species Nitrococcus mobilis. The sequence continues at coordinate 1,101,046 of NZ_CH672427.1, read as the reverse complement.
ACAGTCGCCTTTGGAAGGCTCTAGGTGACTTAATCGATCCGATGATGGGCGGAATAATTGCGAACGCCCTCGAGTCCCGCACCCTTGCACGGACTAGAGACCTCCTTCTTCCAAAGTTACTGACCGGCGAGATCCGCCTACGCGATGCTGAGAAAGCTGTGGAGGCCGTTGCATGACGGTCGCTCTGGGAGAGGAATGCTACAACCTTGGCGCGCCGCCCTGTAAAGGGGGAGGTCGCACTTGGACGGAAGGCGAGCTTGACGAGGCCATAGGCGGTCAGGTTTCTAGGCTCGTCTTTGACGATCAGGGCAAAGCGGACATTGAGGAGCTTCTCGCTGGTGTCGCGGAAACGGAGTTTGCGCAGGAGCAGCTCGCAGAAGCCCTCGCCGATCCCGACGACATTGAGGACTGGCGTGTTGGCGAAGCCATTGCCGAAGCCTATCTGACTGAGCACAGGGATTGCCTGTTTCCCTGGCCGGATGGTCGTGACGAGCGCAAGAGCGGATCGAGTTTGCCCGGAGCCGATCTGGTAGGGATTCAACAAGATGCGAAAGGTGACCGCTTCGCCTTTGGCGAAGTTAAGACATCGGGAGAAGCCAAGCATCCACCTGGTGCTATGTATGGCCGGACCGGTCTGAAACAGCAGCTCGAAGAGCTTCGGGACAAAGTCGAGATTAGGCGCGACCTGTTCAAATACCTTGGCCATCGCGCCAAGAATTCGCCTTGGCTCGATCGCTTCAAGGCGGCAACTAAGCGCTATCTTGAGAACACGTCCGATGTGCAGCTCTTCGGTGTTCTCGTGCGTGACGTTACTCCGCATGAGGACGACGTTCGTGTGCGGGTAGAGAAGCTCGGCGATAACTGCCCTGCGGGCACCGAGATAGAGTTGCTCGCCCTTTATTTACCGGTAGGGGTTATCGGTAACCTGGCATCGAAGGCCTTGGCCACACGGGCGGGAGGCTGCGCATGACGCTCACCGCTACCGCTATTGAAGTCCTCCAGTCCCACTGGGCGCTAAGTGCCATCGGTGAAGAAGAGCGCGTCCGCGCCTCAGAGTTGGTCAATGAACGGTTGGTACAGCGGGCCGTTGGTCGTCAGATTGATTTCGCGTTCGCTGAGGCTGAATCCGACGAGCCGTTGCTCGACCGTGTCGCTCTTGCATATGAGATGGCTGCTATCGAAGGTCTCGACGCCCTGAGTCGTCCGGCTGGTGGTGACGACGCACTGAGGGACCAGGCGACTGCAGCTTCCCACCATGCCTTCGATATTCGTCGATTGGTGGAGATACCCGAAAGTACGTATGAACGTATCTTCCACGTCTTGCAGCTTTCGGCGCTTGCCTATTGTGGGGACCGCTGGTCCGACCTGCGGCGCTGGTTTAAGGAAAACACTGCTGGTGTTGCCGTGCCCACCGTTGCCGATGCGCCATGGGACCGACGGCTCCTGTACCGACTGTTCGATTGCTGGGTCCGTCTGTTCCGAAAAGATGGCTGGGACGATCTGGATCGCATCCGAGAGATCATTGCCGGATTGCGTGAGGACCAGAAGTCACATGAAGCGGCGCGGCTGGCTAACGGGTCTGCCGCCGAAGATCGCGCAGTCGCGTTGCGCCTGATTGCTCTCTATCACTGGGCCAAAGGCACTGAGGTCCTCGCGGAGTACATGCTCCAAGGACAGTCGCAGACCATCTTCGGTGATCTCGACAAGCATTTTGAGTCCGGCATCAAGGCGGCGACCGCATCAGGCGACGCTCAGCATGAAGTCATTCTTCGCTGGCTTCATGCCGCTGTCCGCATCATGGTTACGAATTCCCTGTGGTGGGGAACGCGAACCGTCAATTCCCGCGTGTCCGACTTCGTCAAGACACTAACCAAACGAGAGCATCAGGCCATGTTCGAGCTTTTGCCTCCGCAGCGCGCGGCGCTGCTAGAGCAAGGACTCCTCGATCAGGCCAAGACAGCAATCGTGATCGACATGCCGACATCCGGCGGCAAGACACTGCTGGCACAGTTTCGGATTCTTCAGGCCCTTAACCAGTTCGATGCCGACAAGGGCTGGGTTGCGTATGTCGCGCCGACAAGAGCGCTGACGGCTCAGATTACACGGCGCCTTCGCCGGGATTTCGAGCCCATCGGGTTAAGGGTCGAACAACTCAGTGGCGCGATTGACGTGGACGCCTTTGAGGAAGAACTGCTGACCGATCAGGAACGGCCTTTCGATGTGCTCGTTGCAACACCCGAGAAGCTTTCCTTCGTCATTCGCAACAAGAATGTGCCGCGCCCGCTTGCTCTCGTCGTGATGGACGAAGCGCACAATCTGGAAACCGAGGCCAGGGGCCTTCGGATCGAATTTCTCCTTGCGACGATCAAGCGTGATTGTCCGCAAGCCAACTTCCTGCTGCTGATGCCCTATGTCGATAGCAGCGAGACCGTGGCGCGCTGGCTTGCGCAGGACATAGATGCCGGTAAGGCGATCAGTTTCAGCACAACGGCCTGGAAACCGAACGAACGGATAGTCGGTCTCTACCGGGCTATTGCTGATGACAGCGAGCGCGCCGGATGGCGGCTCGACTACGAGACCTTGGCCGTCACCGAAAGAGCCATGAAATTGCGTGGCACGCATCGCGCGGGGGATTGCAGGCCTATCGACGTGCCGAAGAGCAAGGTGCTCGAAAAAGGGCAGCAGAAAGGTTTCGGTTTGCAGACAGCCGCCATGGCCTCCGTCATGTCCGCACGCGGTACGAGCATCGGTGTTGCCAATAACATCAACACCGTCTGGACCATGGCTCGTCATGCGGCGCAGAGTGTGCCGGAGTTTGATGTTGTGCCCGGCGATGTGCGGTTGGTTCAGGATTTTCTCAAAACAGAGGTTAGTCCGGGTTTCGAACTGATCGGCATGCTCGATCATGGTGTCGGTGTCCACCATGCAGGTCTTTCCGATGAAACCCGAACGCTCATGGAATGGCTCGCGGAGTCCGGCCATCTTCGCGTCTTGTGCGCGACCTCGACTATTACGCAGGGAATTAACTTCCCCGTATCGTCGATATTTCTGGCCTCTCGCTTCGTGCCGCAGGGGCGGCGTTCGGTCGAAATGTCGGCTAGGGAATTTTGGAACCTTGCCGGACGCGCCGGACGCATCGGGCACGATAGCGTCGGTGTTGTGGGCCTGGCGGAAGGCAAAGACCGCGACGCAATTATTGACTTCGTTCGTCGCAATACCGGCGCTCTGGCATCCCGCCTTGTGGCGCTTTTGGACGAACTCGCTGCCCAGGGACAGCTCAACAATCTCGATGCTGTTCTCTGGCAGGACCAGTGGGAGGATTTCCGTTGCTATGTCGCCCACCTCTGGGCGGAGAAGAAGAACCTCGACGCGGTGCTTGCGGAATCCGAACAGCTTCTGCGCCAGACCTACGGATATACGACCCTCCGCAATGATCCGGCACAGCGGGACAAGGCCGACGCCCTGCTGAACGCGACGAAGAGCTATGCGCGAAGGTTGGCCGAAATGCCGGGAGCCGCAGAGCTGGCGGATTCGACCGGGTTTTCGCCGGAAGGCGTTCAGAAGGCCATGGCCGGAATGCGGAACCTGGAAGAGCAGTTGAGGCCGGATGACTGGGCACCAGATAGCCTGTTTGGAGATGCCGGGCGCATGGCTGATCTGTTCGGCGTCATGCTCAAGGTTCCGCAATTAAAGCAGCAGCTTGAAGAGATTGGCGGCGATGGCTTCGACAACTCGCATCTTTCCAATATCACCCGAGATTGGGTCAACGGTGTGCGGCTGGATGACATCGCGAAAACCTATTTCTCCCACGATGCCGACCGGTCGGAAACCGAAGCCTTCACTGATGCGTGCAAGGCGATCTACCGGGCCATTGTCAACAACGGAACATGGGGAGTATCGGCTCTGAGCCGCGTCTCGGGGATGGACTTCGAAGGCATGAGTGAAGCCGAGCGCCGAAGGATCAACGCCTTGCCAGCGATGATCTATCACGGTGTCCGCACAGAGGACGCCGTCCTGATGCGAATGAACGCCGCGCCGCGCAGTGCGGCAGAAGAGCTCGGATCGCTCTACAAAGAGGCCTTCGGTGATGATGAAAGCCGTTATTCCGTCGGCAAGGCGCGCAGCTTCTTGAAAGCGATGTCACCGAGAGACTGGAACCGTGCAAGGCCTGCCGACGCGCTCCTGAGCGGTGCGGGATACCGCAAAATTTGGGAAGTCCTGTCCGGGGAGGGAGTCTGACCTTGCCGAAATTCGCTGAAAGCCACGTTGAGGATGCCGCCCTTTCCTGGCTGGAAGAACTCGGCTACAGCGTTGGGCATGGCCCCGACATTGGCCCGGACGGGGCGAGCCCGGAGCGGGCCAGCTATGGTGACGTGGTTCTTGTGGATCGGCTTCGTTCGGCTCTTGAGTCGCTCAACCCGCACCTTCCGACGGATACACGTGATGAGGCCATCAAGAAGATACAGCAGACCGAAACGCCGTCTCTCGTGGAGGAGAACCGACGGCTGCATCGCGTCCTCGTGGACGGGCTTGATGTCGAGATCACGCGGGGAGACGGTACCGTTGGCGGTGATAAGGCCTGGCTGATCGACTTCGACAACCCGGAAAACAATGACTGGCTGGCGCTCAATCAGTACACGGTCATTGAGCACCAGAACAACCGCCGCCCGGATGTCGTGATCTTCGTGAATGGTCTACCGCTAGCCGTCATCGAGCTCAAGAATCCCGGCGATGAGAACGCGACGTTGGAAGGCGCGTTCAACCAGCTCCAGACCTACAAGAGCCAGATACCTACGCTGTTCCGGACCAATGCATTGTTGGTCACGTCCGACGGGCTTCATGCCCGTGTCGGCTCCCTGACGGCGGATATCGAGCGGTTCATGCCGTGGCGGACGGTCGATGGCTCGAAGATCGCCCCGAAAGGATCGCCCGAGTTAGGTACGGTCATAAAAGGAGTATTCGAGAAGGGCCGCTTTCTCTTAATGATTCGCGACTTCACGGTTTTTGGCGACACGGGGGCTGGTCTCGTCAAGATCATGGCCGGTTATCACCAGTTCCATGCGGTGCGCCGCGCCGTGGCCTCCACAGTACGCGCCATGCCGGTTGTGACTGGAGAAGTGGCCGAAGACCCGGCGGATTATGGACTGCCGTCGGTCGCATCGCAGGAAAGAGGAGATCGCCGTATCGGCGTCATCTGGCATACACAGGGCTCTGGCAAGAGCCTGCTCATGGCATTCTACGCCGGGCAGATCATCGCCCATCCGGCGATGGAAAACCCGACGCTTGTGATCATCACCGACCGAAACGATCTCGACGACCAGCTCTTCGGCACGTTTAGTATGTGCAAAGATTTGCTGCGGCAGACGCCGCAGCAGGCAGAAAGCCGCGAAGACCTCCAGAAGGTTCTGACGCGCCCCTCCGGTGGTGTCGTCTTCACGACTATACAGAAGTTCTCGCCAACTTCAGGGGAGAGCGAGTACCAGGCGCTCAGCGACCGGCGGAACGTCATTGTCATTGCCGATGAGGCTCACCGGAGCCAGTACGGTTTCAAAGCCAAGGTCGAGCGCAAGACGGGCGAAATCTCTTACGGCTTCGCCAAGTATCTGCGGGACGCCTTGCCGAACGCCTCGTTCATTGGCTTCACCGGTACGCCGATCGAGAAAGAGGACGTGAACACCCCGGCGGTTTTCGGCGAGTACATCGACGTATATGACATTAATCGGGCCGTCGAGGATGGCGCGACTGTTCCGATCTATTACGAAAGCCGGTTGGCTCGCATCGAGCTGAACGACGAAGAGCGGGCGCTCATTGATGATGAAATCGCCGAGCTGACCGAGGATGAAGCGCAGGATGAGCAGGAAAAGCTCAAGCGCAAATGGAGCACCATCGAGGCGGTAGTCGGCTCCAAGGAGCGACTGAGCATGGTGGCCGAGGATCTGGTGCAGCATTTTGAGGACCGTGTTGCGGCTATGGACGGTAAGGCAATGATCGTTTGCATGAGCCGCCGGATTTGCGTGGCGCTCTATGACGAGATCGTCAAGCTCCGCCCGGACTGGCATAGCGATGATGACGAGAAAGGTATCGTCAAAATCGTTATGACGGGATCGGCGTCCGATCCGCAGCCATGGCAGCCGCATATCGGCGGCAAGGCCCGGCGCGACCTACTCGCCAAAAGGGCGAAGGACCCCGACGACGAGCTGAAGCTCGTCATAGTCCGAGATATGTGGCTCACTGGGTTCGATGCGCCCTGCATGCACACCATGTATATCGACAAGCCGATGCAGGGGCACGGGCTCATGCAGGCCATCGCGCGGGTCAACCGCGTGTTCAGGGACAAGCCCGCCGGGCTCGTGGTCGATTACATCGGTATCGCCCAGAACCTCAAGAGTGCCTTGGGGCAGTATTCAAAGGACGACCGCAAGCATGCCGGTATCGACGAGGCCCAGGCCGTCGGCGTCATGCTCGAAAAGTACGAGATCGTGCGGGACATGTTCTATGGCTTCGATTACATGCGAGGCTTAACCGGCACGGCTCAGGAGCGTCTTGCTGTTATGGCCGAAGCCATCGAGTGGGTACTCGATATGCAGCAACAAGGCGCTGCGAAAGAAACTACCGAGGAAGGCAAGAAGCGCGCGAACCGGCGATTCAACGACGCCGTATTGGCGCTCTCGAAAGCCTTCGCGCTGACCAGTGCTAGCGACGAAGCCCGTGAAATCCGCGACGAGGTCGGGTTCTTCCAGACCATCCGGGCAGCGCTTGCCAAGAGCGTTCCGGGCAAAGGGAAAAGCACGGCTGAACGCGATTTGGCCGTGCAGCAGATCGTCAGTCGCGCCGTGGTCTCGACTGAGATCGTGGACATTCTTGAAGCAGCAGGCGTCAAGACGCCGGACATCTCGATCCTCTCGGACGAATTCCTTACCGAAGTGCAGGGCATGGAGAAGAAGAACCTTGCCATGGAAGCGCTGCGCAAGCTGCTCAACGGAGAGATCCGCTCCCATGGCAAGACCAATGTGGTCCAGACCAGAGCATTTTCCGAGCGTCTTGAGGATGCGATTGCCCGCTACCACAACAATGCCATCACCACGGCACAGGTTATTCAGGAGCTGATCGAGCTTGCCAGAGACATTCGGGCGGCGCGGCAGCGCGGGGAAGAAGAAGGTCTCTCCCAGGAAGAGATCGCCTTCTATGATGCGCTGGCCGAGAACGAAAGCGCGGTTGAAGTCATGGGGGACGAGAAGCTGCGCGTCATCGCCCATGAACTTCTCACCAATGTTCGCGGGAACGTATCCGTTGACTGGGCGCACCGCGATTCTGCGCGTGCCCGTATGCGCGTTCTGGTCAAGCGCATTCTTCGCAAATACGGTTATCCGCCCGATCTGCAAGAGGCTGCGGTGCAGACCGTTTTGCAGCAAGCGGAAGTTCTTTCGGAATTGTGGGCAGCATAGGGCGCTGTCATGAGCATTCTTGCGAAGGACCAGCATACGCAGCTCGCGTTTGCTCTTTACGAAAATCCGGGCGTCTTTGCTGTCCTGCTCGGTTCGGGGCTGTCCCGCTCGGCGGAGATTCCCACCGGCTGGGAGATCACGCTCGATCTCATCCGCCGGGTGGCGCTCGCCCAGGGCGTAGAGGCGCAGCCCGACTGGGCGAAGTGGTACCGGGAAGAGACTGGACACGAACCCAGCTATTCAGCCCTGCTCGAAGAGCTCGCCTCCTCACCCGATGAGCGGCGCTCGATCTTGCACAGCTACATCGAGCCGACCGACCAGGACCGGGAGGAATGGAAAAAGGTCCCCACCCCTGCCCATGAGGCGCTGGCCGATCTGGTGCGCGCAGGCTACGTCAGGGTGATTGTCACGACCAACTTCGATCGCCTGATGGAGAACGCCCTGCGCGAGCACGGCGTTGAGCCGACCATCGTTGCTTCGGTCGATGCCCTCAAAGGTGCGGAGCCTCTCGCGCATAGTGCCTGCTACATCCTTAAGCTACACGGCGACTACAAGGACGCGCGGATTCTCAACACCGACGAAGAGCTGAGCGGCTATACGGCAGAGTACGACGCGTTGCTTGATCGTATCTTTGATGAATACGGCCTGATTGTCTGCGGCTGGTCCGGCGAGTGGGACCATGCTTTGCGCGCTGCTTTCCTGCGCGCGCCCAACAGGCGCTATCCCATGTACTGGGGCGCGCGCGGCAAGCCCGGCACCGGTGCAGGGGAGATTATCACCCACCGTGGAGCCAGGCTGGTCGAAATTACCGACGCGGACAGCTTCTTTACCGGGCTTTGGCAAAGAGTGCAGACGCTGGAACAAACCCACCGTCAGAATCCGCTTGGTGTTGACCTGCTGGTCAACAGTACGAAGCGGTATCTTGCCAAGCCCGAATACCGAATCCAGCTCGATGAGCTTTTCAGCCAGGAGACAGAACGTCTCATTGAGCAGATCGACTCATCCGCGTTTGCGGCCCAGGGTGGATGGAATCAGGATGAGTTTTGCCGCCGTGTCGCGCTCTACGAGGCGGCGACCGAGCCGCTTGCCCGCATGGCGGGCGTGCTGGGACGCTGGGGTGACGGCAGCGAATTATCGCTGGTCGTGGATGTTCTCAGCGCTATTCGCGTTCATGCTGATAAGGTCGGCGGTGGCCTCACCGTCTGGCTGAATATACGCACCTACCCGGTGGTGCTGATCTTCACGGCCTACGGCCTTGGCCTGGTTCCGTTCTCAACGCTGGCAGACGCTTCATCGCCTGCTATCGGCATCCATCTCCCGCGAGCACCATGATCCCAAGCGGATCGTCGAAGCCTTGTTTCTCTGGTCATGGGAAGGCGGTGACAAAGATTACTGGAAACATCTTGAAGGGCTTGAAAAGCGCAAGACGCCGCTCAGCGATCATCTCGTTGCTCTGTTCGAGGAATGGAGTAAAAGCTTTGTGGGCATTACCGCTCACTTCGAGCATCTGTTAGAGCAGTTCGAAATCCTGGCCTCGCTCGTTCATATTGAAAGCAGCGACATCACCGAGTTGGACGATATGCTCGGAAGGCAAGACCCTCAATCCTGGGTATGGATGCCGGTCGGTCGCAGCGGCTGGCACAGTTCCATCCGTGACCGGATTCTTTCCGAAATCCTCTCCGACGACTTGAAGGCCGCCTTGCTGGCGGCCGGTTTTGGAAACGGTAGCGCCGACTTTCTTGACAAATCGATAGCGAATTACCGTCGCATTGCCGGGCGGATGGCTTGGTAGGCCGTTCTATTTGTCATGCAGTGGTTTGCCCAATTGCGCACGCGGTGGGCTGTTTTGGCGCGGGAGCAGGGAGCTGAGTTCAGAGCCCGACCAGCTTCGCTATCGCCTCATCGGCCTCTTCTTCGGGCGTCACGTTTCGGCTGCCCAGCTTCCTGGGTTTCGGGAGCTTGCCGTCACGCCGCAAGCGCCAGATCGTCATGTCGGAGCAGCCGCCGAGTTTTTCCTTGAGTTGCTTGTCGGTAATCAGTCGTTTCATTGTTGGTCTCCTGTGCTATCGCGACCTCACTTGTGAGGATGGTATTGATATCGCTGGCGATGGCTGCAGAAAACCAATGCAACCTGCGTCGTGGTTTCCAAACGACTGAATGTGCGGAAGAAACTGATCATCGGCTACCATTGTGCTCGAATTCCATCGTGGCCGCGGACTTGGCGATCGTGTCCAGGTAATCAGCCCACCACTGCATCATCCGCGTGCGCTCCTCGAACCGATCACCCCGGTCGTAAGCGCCTTTGACCTTGTTTTGCTCGGTGTGGGCCAGCGCGCGTTCTACGGCGTCGACGGACCACATACGGTGCTTCTTGCCGTCGACCTCGGTGACGGCCTCGTTGAGGATCGTCGAGGCGAGGGCGCGGAAGCCGTGGACGGTGGTGCGTTTGTGGAAGCCCATCCGATACACGGCGAAGATCATGGTGTTCTGGCTCGCCGGCTTGTCCTCGAGGCGGCCGGGCATCAGCCACTGCGAATGGCTCGAGACCTTGTGCAATTCCTCGAGCGTGGCGAGCCCTGCTGTGATAGGGGGACTCGTTGCTCGCGGCGGTTCTTCATCCGTTCCCCGGGGACCGTCCACACGCCTTCCTCCCGGTCCAACTCGGCCCATTTGGCTTCGCGGACCTCGCTGGTGCGGGCCAGGGTGAGGATCAGCAGGCGCAGTCCGAGCCGGGTTGCCGCGTCACCCTGGTAGGTCTCGAGTGCATGCAGGAAGGTCGGCAGCTCCTCGGTGGCGAGGGCAGTCTGCTGACCCTTCTTGCGCGGCTTCAGGTGATTGTGGAGCTCGCCCGCCGGATTGGCCTCGCGGTAGCCGAGGGCGACGGCGCGGGAGAACACCGCCCGCACACGCTGCAGCACGCGCGTCGCGATCTCGCCGGCGCCACGGTCCTCGATGCCCTCGATCAGGGCCATGATCTCGCGCGGCTGGATCTCGTCGATGGGGCGGGGGCCCAGCGTCGGCAGGATGTCGATCTCGAGTGAACGCCAGACCTGGGAAGCATGCTTGCGGGTCCAGCCGGGCGTCTGGCGAGTGCGCCACTCCTTGGCGACGGCGAGGAAGGTCGGCGTCGTCGAATCGGAGGCCTGCTTCTCCACCTGTTTGACCGCGGAGGGGTCGTCGAGCCTGCGGGCGTCCTGCCACTTCTCGCGGGCCTCGGCGAGGCCGACCTTGGGGCAAGGGCCCAGGCTGAGGGTCTTCTCGCGGCCGTTGACGCGGTACTTGCCGCGCCAGAGCTTGCCGCCGGTTGGGGTGACAAAAAGATACAGGCCGTCGCGGTCGTAGAGCTTCCACGGCTTGTCGCTGGCCTTCGCGTTCTTGATTTCCTGGACCGTGAGCATTGGGGGGTATTTTTGATCTTGGGTGTTTTATACTCCCAATCGTACCCCCGGAAAGGTCGCGAAGGCCGGATATAACGCGATGGCGCGAGATACCTGACTGTTAAACGTATTTGCTTGATTTAGAGAAGAAAAAAGCGCCGCTGAGGGCGCTTTTTTTGAGTTTTCAGGGGCTTGAAAACTCGGTGATGGTGGAGGCGGCGGGAATCGAACCCGCGTCCGCAAGACCTCCGCTCCAGGGATCTACATGCTTAGCCGGCGCCTTTCTTTTTTAACCAACCGCTTCCCGACGGGCAGGGAATGCAGCTAGCGAGCCCGTTAGGGTTTCGCCTCAGGGATCCGGGCAGTCCCCGAAGCTATCCTATGTAATATGCCCGCTGAAAAGAAACCATAGGCAATCGCCAGTCAGCGGCTCGCGGTTATTTAGGCCGCGAGGGCGTAGTTGTCGTCGTTGGCAACTATCTTTTTTGCCACATGTTTTACGAGGTGAGTGACATCCTCGGCATGCACCTGAAGTTTCGCGACCTACGTCGAAGCCTAGTCGCCCCCTTCTTCAATACGTTAGAGAGTCTAACAGAAGAGGAAGTTCCCGGCGAGAGACTGAAGTGGACTCGGGGGGTGCTTATCTCCTCATAGTGCAGTTGTAACCTGAGTCGAGTCCATCTGCGCACCTTTCGACACGGGCGCTTGTGGGGCTGCAGCCGCGGTGAGAAAGGCCTCGGCCCACTGGAAGACGTCATGATTGCGGATGGTCCGGCGCAGCCGTTGCATACGCTCGAGCCGCTCGTCCCTGGGCATCACGAGCGCCTGGTAGATGCGTTCTGCGGTACATTCTATATCGTGTGGGTTGACCAGCAACGCTCCGACTTGTAACTCCGCGGCAGCGCCGGCGAGTTCGCTCAGAATCAGCACGCCGTCCTCATCGATCTGGGCGGCGCAGTATTCTTTTGCAACCAGGTTCATGCCGTCTTTGAGCGGCGTGATCAGGGCAATGTTCGCTGTGCGATAGTAGGCGAGCAGATCTTCCCGGGACAGGCTGTGATACAGATATTGGACCGGCACCCAATCCGGTGTGCGGAATTGTCCGTTGATTTCGCTGACGAGCTGTTCCACGTCGCGGCGCAACTGGGCGTAATCGCCGATGCTCTCCCGGCTGGGCACCAGATGCTGGACCAAAATGATCTTGCCGCGCAGTTCGGGGTGGCGCTCGAGTGTCAGACGCAGGGCGCGCAATCGATGTAAAATGCCTTTCGTATAATCGAGCCGATCTACCCCCAAAATCATCTGTCGTTCTTGCAGGTCGGCCCGAAGTTGTGTCATTCGGTGTTGCACCCGGGCCGAGGCGGCGTCGGCGGCCATTTTTGAATAGTCGATGCTGATCGGCAGAGTGGCGATCTGGATAGTGCGCCAGGCATTGGCGCCCGCTGCGGTGCGCTTCAGGAAGCGCACGTGGGTAACCTGTGGGCCATCCGTTGCAACCGTGAAACGCTCGGCCAATGCTTCGGCGCATTGTAGGAAATTGTGGCGATCTCGATCCGTTTGAAAGGCAATGAGATCGAAGTCGAGCAGACCGTCGATGATCTGCCTTCGCCACGGCAGCTTGCGGAAAAAATCGAGGGATGGAAACGGAATATGCAAAAAAAATCCGCGCCGATTCGGGAGCTGCAGTCGGCTCAGCTCTTGTCCAAGCAGCATCAGGTGGTAGTCGTGCACCCAGAGAAAATCATTGGGGGTGGTCTCTCTTGCCAGTACTTCGGCGAACTTGCGATTGACCCGGCAGTAGATGGGCCAGTAGGTGGGGTTGAAGTTGCAGTTTTTCAGGATATCGTGGAACAATGGCCAGATAATGCCGTTGGAGAAGCCCTGATAGAAACCGTCGATTTCCTCGTGGCTCAGGGAAACGGCCCGCATACGCAGGTTATCGCGCGCCGCTAGATGCTTGAAAATATCGGCGATCTCTGCATCTTCAACGGTCGCCGCGCCCGACCAACCCACCCATAGGCCGCCTCGCTTCCGTAGAATAGGGCGGAGGGCTGCGACCAGCCCCCCCGCAGCGGGTTTGGCTTCCCATCTACCACGTTCGGAGCGATTCAGTGTGATTGGGAGTCGATTGGAGGCGATGACGATGCGTTGGCTGGGTGGAAGCGGCGTTAATAAGCGGGGTTCTCGATGGAGGGCGGCTAGGGGGCTGTGGCTATGTGTTCGGTGCTCGGTCCCTAGATCATGAGCCGCCATGGTACACCTCACGTTTGCTTATCGAAATCACAGATAGTTTGACAATTTAAAAGCAGAAAGTGTTGATCGCGATCATGGAAGTGTGTTCTGGCCTGGTATCGACCGGCTGTTTAGGGGAAATGCTTCACGATATGTCGAAAATGGCGTCTCATCATCAGTAAACGCTCCCGTGTATACTTCGCATTTTTCATTGTCAAAGCGTCCATAATTGAGCTGACGATTAATTTTGCTCCGGTTCACACGCGCTCACGTCCGAATCAGCGCAATTTTGTTTTTTAAGATATAGACCGATTTTATCGAGGTGACCGTGGCTGAGATGGATTGCCAGCCGCGGCAGGCGGTCCAGTTGCCCTCCGGGCTTGCCGCGCTGCCGCAGCTCCTGCAAACGTGGCAAGATGGACTATTAATGCTGCTCGACTATGACGGCACGCTCACGCCCATCGTGGAGCGTCCGGAATTGGCGGTGCTCGCACCCGAGACACGAGCCATCTTGTGCGATCTGGTCTCGGTTATGCCCGTTGCCATAGTGAGCGGCCGTGAGGTGCACGTGCTGAGAGAGCTGGTCGATGTGCCAGGGCTGGTGTACGTGGGCAATCATGGCTTCGAAATGGAGAACCTTGCAGGCGAGATCCATTCGTTGGAGGACGTGCAGGCCTATCTGCCGGCGCTGGATGCGGTAGAGCAACGCCTGCGAGAAGGCTTGGCTGGTATTGCCGGTGCGTTTCTCGAGCGCAAACGCGCATCTCTCGCCGTGCATTTCCGCTTGGTCGCGGAGGTCGATATCTCACAAGTTCAAACCCGGGTACAAGAGGTGCTCTCGGAACACCCGCAGCTAAAAGTTACGCTGGGCAAGAAAGTAGTCGAGATTCAGCCGGGTCTCGATTGGGACAAAGGCAAGGCCGTAGAGTGGCTTTTGCCGCAGCTAGACGCCAGCGGGCGGCGGCACCCGATCTACATTGGCGATGATCGGACCGATGAGAACGCCTTCCGGATCGTGTGTCGCCGCGGTACCGGCATTTTGGTGCGTGAAGATGACCATCCCACGACCGCGCACTATGCACTGGAGGATCCCGGGGAGGTGCGGCTGTTTTTGCAACAGTTGATCCGGTCGCTAAAAGGCGCTTGACCGAGGAGACTGGTTATTGTCGATGTTTGAGCAGGCGCTGCTTTTCGCGCTGCCAGTCGTGTTCTTTCTGAGCGGCACGCTTGTCGAATTTCTTTTTGCCTTTGGCTAGGGCGAGATCGAGTTTGGCTCGGCCACGCTTCCAGTGCATGTTAAGTGGCACCAGAGTGTAACCGCGCTGTTCGGTGGCACCGATCAAACGGCTGAGTTCGCGCTCGTGCAGCAGCAGTTTGCGGGTGCGTATGGGATCGGGCTGGATATGAGTGGACGCCGTCGGCAGGGGGGAGATGTTGCAGCCGATCAGCCAAGCCTCGCCATCCTTGATGATGACGTAGCTCTCCTGCAAACTCCCTCGACCCGCGCGCAGGGCTTTTACCTCCCAGCCCTCCAGCACGAGGCCGGCCTCGAAGGTGTCCTCGATGTGGTAGTCGTGTCGGGCCCGACGGTTAACGCTGATGTTGGGGCTGTTGCCCGCTTTGGATTTGGGGTTTTGTTTGCTCACGCGCATTATTCTATCCGCGCTGCCTACTACAGTGCCAACTCGCAGTGTCGCTCGCGCGTGAGCGGCGCACTGCATAGGGGGGTCCGCCCAGGCATGCTTCGATCGCTGGCCCGAGAGCGGCCGCTGCGCTTAAAATCGTTGCCACGCTACGGCCAATGGTCGTCTCCCTGCATCTTTGTTCTTGCCGTCATCGGCTCGGCCATGGGGCTGGGCAATATTTGGAAGTTTCCCTATTTGGTGGGGCAATATGGCGGTGGTGCTTTCGTATTGGCCTATCTTGCCTGCGTGGCGGCCGTGGGGCTGCCACTCATGGTGGCTGAGCTCATGCTCGGGCGTCGCGCTCGCAGCACGCCCATTTACGGTTTGCTGCGAATCGCTCGTGAAGAGGGGTTAAGCGGGGGTTGGTCGGTGATCGGCTGGCTCGGCAGCGTTACGGGCCTGCTGGTGCTCTCCGCCTACAGCATCGTCGGCGGTTGGAGCATGGCGTATGTGTTCCGTTCGGCCGCCGGTGCTTTCCATGAGCTTGATGCGGTAGCGGCGGCGCGCTTGTTCCAGGAGCTCACGGATGATCCCGAACGCCTGCTGGCTTGGCATACCCTATTTATGGCAATGACGATTCTCGTGGTCAGCCGGGGGGTGCGCTACGGCCTTGAGGAGGCTGTGCGCTGGTTCGTGCCGGTGCTACTGACGATTCTCGGGATCTTGGTATTCTATGCTCATGGCCAGCCGAGTTTCGATCGGGCCGTGGATTTCCTGTTGCGGCCGGACTTCGCGCGGTTGGATGCCTCTGCTTTGCTTGCCGCCCTTGGGCATGCCTTTTTCTCGCTCAGCCTGGGGTTGGGCGCGTTAGTGATCTACGGCGTTTATGCTCCGGAGCGGGTATCCTTGCTGGCCGTTGCGCCTATAGTGGTGTTGACCGATACGCTGGTCGGGCTGTTGGCTGGCCTTGCTATATTCTCGGTGGTTTTTCAGGCGGGTTTGAGCGTTGCGGCGGGACCGGGGTTGATCTTCCAGACGTTGCCGCTTGCTTTCGGCACAACTCCGGGTGGCCACCTTATGGCCACGTTGTTCTTTACTATGCTGGTATTGGCCGTCTGGACTTCGGCCATTTCGATGCTCGAACCCGCGGTTACCTATGTAATGAAGCGCTGGCGGGTCGAGCGATCGCTCGCGGCCAGCCTGGTCGGTGTTCTGGTGTGGTCGTTCGGACTGTTATCGCTGCTCTCGTTCAATCTCTGGTCGCATCTGCAGCCGTTGGGGAGCTGGTCCCGCCTCGGGCGAGGGACTTTTTTCGATGTGTTGAACTTTTTTATTACCGGGTTGTTGCTGCCGCTGACCGGGATATTGACCGCGGTGTTTGTCGGCTGGCGAATGTCGGCGGACAGCAGCCGCATCGAGCTGGGCGGCGGTTGGGGCTATCGTTTATGGCTCGTCCTGATACGGTTCGCTACACCCGTAGCCGTAGTTTTGCTGTTCCTCCAAGCCATGGGGTTGTTGGGTTGGGAAGTCCTATGACATTGGTTTCGCGTTCGGCGCTGGTGCCGTATTCGTCTGAGGTTATGTTTCGGCTCGTAGAGGATGTCGATGCGTATCATCATTTTCTTCCCTGGTGCAAGGAGAGTCGAATTCTGCATCGGGATGAGGACTGTGTGCGCGCGATGATCGTTGTCTCCAAAAGCGGTTTGGAGAAATCTTTTACCACCCAGAATCGGCTCCATCCCAGCAAGATGATCGACATCCGTCTGGTCGAGGGGCCGTTTCGGCACCTCAACGGTTTCTGGAGTTTCCACGGGTTGCCGGACAATGCCTGCAAAGTGGCCTTGGATCTCGAGTTCGAGTTCGCGAACCGACTCCTGGGGATGGCGTTCGGCCGCGTGTTTCATCAGATGGCCAATACGCTGGTGGATTCCTTCGTGCACCGGGCGGATGAGCTTTATGGGGCTCCCGATGCGGCCTATTAGCAGTTTTGGGGGGCGTCGGTCGACCCACAACAGTCCAGCGTTAGCTGTCGCAATTGCCAGCGGCCACTCTCGCAGAGTAGGAGACTGCCCTGCTCGTACCAGTCACCCAGTACGATACGTTGGGCCGGTTCGCCATCGAGCTCGAAGCGATGCACGCCCGGTCGATGGGTGTGGCCGTGAATCATATGCCGCGCACCCTGTTCACGCAGGGTCTGCTGGACACTGTGCGGATTCACATCCAGCCGGGCCGCGTCGGTACGGCGATTGTGCTCGGTGCTCTCGCGGCGTGCTTGGGTCGCATAGGCCAGCCGCTGCGCGCGGGGCTTGGCCAGGAATTCCGCCTGCCAATGCGGATCGCGGACCATGGCGCGAAAGCGTTGATATTCGATGTCATCAGCGCAGAGCGTGTCGCCGTGCAGCAGCAGTACCTGCACTCCATCCAGCGTGATGCGGCTCAGATCGTCGAGGAGTAACGCGCCGGTGGCCTGGCTGAAGCCCTCGCCGAGCAGAAAGTCGCGGTTGCCCCGCATCACGTACACAGGGACACCGGCGGCATTGAGCGCTCTTAACCCGGCGATTACCGGGTCTTCGGCGTTGAGGGTATCATCGCCGATCCAGGCTTCGAAAAGGTCGCCCAGTATATACAATGCCTGCGCCTGCCGTGCGTTTTGCGCAAGGAATTGGACGAATAGCCGGGTCACCGCAGGACGGCTAGGATCCAGGTGGAGATCGGAGATGAATAACACCGGCCGGTGGTTGGTATCATGGATATGCATCGGGGCTGCCGACTCCTTGGGGCCAGTGCATTGTGACTCGCAATGCCGCTGACCGATTTTGTCGTTTACGATTGAGCGCTTATGCAATCCTGCCCTATCAAGACTCGCTTTGCACCCAGCCCCACGGGCTTGATGCACCTGGGTAATCTTCGCACGGCGCTGTTCAATCTGCTGCTTGCCCGCGGGCCTGCGGGTGGTTGTTTCGTGCTGCGTATCGAGGACACCGATCGCGAGCGCAGCAGCGCCCGTGCCGCGACGGCGCTCATGCAGGAGCTGCGCTGGCTCGGGCTGGACTGGGATGAAGGGCCACAACGCACCGAGCCTGGCGGACCTTGGCGGCAGTCCGAACGCGCGGCGGTGTATGCCGAATTCTATCCGCGTCTCGAGCAATCCCGACAGGCTTATCCATGTTTCTGCAGCGATCAGGAGCTGCAACACCAGCGTCAGGCACAGCTTGCCGCCGGGCGGCCGCCCCGTTATCCGGGTACCTGCCGGCGCCTGAGCGGCGCTGAAATCCATGCTCGGCTCGACCGGGGTGAGCGGCCCGCGCTTCGTTTCCGCGTCCCCGCGGGGCGCGCGATTGTCTATTCGGATTTGGTTCGTGGCGAGCAGCGCGTCGCTACGGACGAGCTCGGTGATTTCATCATACGCCGGGCCGATGCCTCGGCCGCTTTCTTGTTCTGCAACGCCGTGGACGATGCGCTCATGGGGATCACGCAGGTATTGCGCGGCGAGGATCATTTGGCCAACACGCCGCGCCAGTTGCTATTGCTGGAAGCCTTGGAATTGAGTGCGCCCCGCTACGGTCATCTGCCCATGATCGTGGGCCCCGACGGCGCGCCGCTCGCCAAGCGCCACGGCAGTCGCTCGGTGGCGGCGCTGCGTGAGGCGGGCTATCTGCCCGGGGCGCTGTTGAACTATTTGGCGCGGCTGGGCCATGCCTACGGCGATATCGGTCTGCAGGGGCTCACGGGGCTTGCCTGTGCTTTTGAAGTGCAACGGATCGGGCGCGCGCCGGCGCGTTTCGACCCGCAGCAGTTGGATTATTGGCAGCAACAGGCGGTGGCCGAGGCCCCGATTGCAGTGCTCGAGGCGTGGCTCGACGGTGCCACAGTGCCGGCCGAGCAGCAGCGGCGCTTGGTAGAAGTTCTGCGCGCCAATGTACGCTTTCCAAGCGAGCTTCAGGATTGGGCCGAGCGAATCTATGGGTCGCTGCCGCCGCCCGATGAGTCGGTGTGCGAGGTCCTGCGCGCGGCGGGTGCGGGGTTTTTCGATGCGGCGCTCCGTCTGGTTGACGAGGACGAAGCGTTATCGCCGCAACGGTTGCGCCAGGCAACCGGTCTGCGCGGGCGCTCCCTGTTTCTGCCGTTGCGGCTTGCGCTTACGGGAGAGCCGCATGGTCCGGAGTTGGCGGAGCTGTTGATGCTGATCAGCCCCCAACGTCTACGCGAACGATTGCGTCGGGCCGGCGAGCTGGCCCGCGCCCGATAAAAGCAGCCGGATAGCAATGCTCTACATTTACAACAGTTTGACCAACCGCAAGGAGCCGTTTCGGCCGATCGAACCCGGTCGCGTCCGCATGTATGTCTGCGGCATGACGGTCTACGATTATTGCCACCTCGGTCATGCCCGGGCCATGGTGGTATTCGACACGGTGGTTCGTTATCTGCGCTCAGCCGGTTATCGGGTGGATTACGTACGTAATATCACCGATGTGGATGACAAGATCATTCGCCGTGCCGCCGAGTTGGGCGAGCCCGTGAACGTTTTGACCGAGCGTTTCATTGCGGCAATGCACGCGGACACGGCCGCGCTGGGCTGCCTGCTCCCGGACGCCGAGCCGCGGGCGACGGCCTACATGGATGCGATCGTCGCATTGATCCAGCGCCTCCTGGATCGCGGCTATGCCTACCAGGCCGTTGACGAGGGCAGTATCTACTATGCTGTAGAGCGTTTCGAGGGCTACGGCCGGCTCTCCGGTGAGCGGCTGGAGGCGCTGCGTGCCGGGGCCCGGGTCGAGCCTGGGGCCGGCAAGCGGGATGCCGCCGACTTCGTTTTGTGGAAGGCGGCCAAGCCTGGCGAGCCTAGCTGGCCGGCCCCCTGGGGTGAGGGTCGTCCCGGTTGGCATATCGAATGTTCGGCCATGGCCGGTGCCTGTTTGGGGCAGCATTTCGACATTCACGGCGGTGGTCTGGACCTCAAGTTTCCGCACCACGAAAATGAAATCGCCCAATCCGAGGCGGCTTGGGGCGGGCGTTACGTCAATTTTTGGATGCACAACGGCCACATCCGCATCAACGACGAGAAGATGTCCAAATCCTTGGGCAATTTTTTTACGGTGCGGGAGGTGCTGCAGGTCTACCGCGCGGAGGAAATCCGCTACTTTCTACTCTCGAGCCACTACCGCAGCCCGCTGAACTATTCCACGAGCGATTTGGATAACTCCCGCGCGGCGCTGGAGCGTCTTTACTTGGCGTTGCGTGATCTACCGTTTACCGAAGCCTCCCCGGCGTTGGCCGCCCCCTACCGCGAGGCCTTCCGGCAAGCGATGGACGATGATTTCAACACCCCTTTGGCGTTGGCCGTGCTATTCGACCTTGCCCGTGAGATCAACCGCCGGCGGGACCGCTTCGAGAGCCAGGCGGCGGCGCTTGCCGCCACGTTGCGCGAGTTGGGTGGGCTGCTCGGACTGGCGCAGGTGGCGCCGGAGGTTTTCCTCAAGGGCGGTGCAGGGTCGTCGGTAGCCGTCGGCATCGCTAGTGAACGGGTGGAGGCGTTGCTCGCCGAACGCGCCCTGGCTCGTAAAAACCGTGATTTCGCCACGGCGGATCGCATTCGCGATGAGCTCCAGGCCCAGGGAATTGCCCTTGAGGATACGCCGCAGGGCACGGCCTGGCGGCGGTCTCGGCGGGGCTGACGGCGCCCAGGAAGCGGGCGCCGGCTTCTGTGCTAGGCCCGCGTCAGCCACGCGCCAAACGGCGAGCGGGTTACCCGGCTACTCGGTTGGCTGCATCCTACGTCGGCGTCGTCGACGAGGCTGAATCCGAGCCGTTTTCACTTTGTGGCGCTCGGTCTGGATGATGGTGACTGGGTAATCGTCGAGCAGCAGGCTGGTGCCCGGTTCCGGGATGGCCTCCAGATGCTCGAGTATGAGCCCGTTGAGCGTTTTGGGTCCGCTCGTGGGCATGTTCCATTTAAGCAGCCGATTGAGCTCCCGCACGCTCGCACTGCCGTCGACCAGGAAGCTACCGTCAGGCTGCGGGTACACGTCCTGAATGGCGGCGGCTGGATCGGTGGTGAACTCGCCCACGATCTCCTCAAGGATATCTTCCAGTGTAATCAAACCTAAGATTTCCCCGTACTCATCGACCACCAGGCCGATTCGTCGGCGCTTGGCTTGGAAATTGAGCAGTTGCACAGGTAGCGGGGTGCCCTCTGGGATGAAATAAGGCTCGCTTAGATTGGCGCTGAGCTCTTCTCGGGTCAGCGTGCTGCGCAGCATGCTGCTGAGTACTTGCCGCACGTGTAGAAGACCCTGTACAGCATCGAAGCTGCCCTGATAGACCGGCATGCGTGTGTACTGGCTACCGGCGATCTGTTCGAGTATTTCACTCCAGCTATCATCCAGATCGATGCCGACGATTTCGCTGCGGGGCACCATAATGTCGTCCACCTCGACTTTCTCCAAGTCAAGGATGTTCAGCAACATTTTCTGATGGCGGTGGGGGATCATGGCTCCCGCCTCATTGACCACGACCCGCAGATCTTCCCGACTGAGATTGGTGTTGCCCGCATCCTCGGGATGCGCGCCCAGCAGCCGCAGCAAGGTATTGGTGATGCAGTTGATGATCCAAACCAGGGGATAACAAAATCGCAGCAGCGGGGCCAGTACGAAAGCGGCTGGAAAGGCCAGTCGCTCCGGCCTCAGGGCCGCAAGCGTTTTGGGTGTGACCTCGGCAAAGATCAGGATGGCCAGCGTGAGCAGGCCAGTAGAAGCAGCGATCGCCCCCTCACCGCCCAATCGCAGGGCGATCAGTGTGGCCACGGCGGAGGCCAGGATGTTCACGAAGTTGTTGCCGAGCAGGATTAGGCCGATCAGGCGATCCGGTCGCTGCAGCAACCGCTCGGCCCGGCGTGCGCCCTGGTGTCCGGAGCGAGCGAGATGACGCAGGCGGTAGCGATTTAGCATCATCAAAGCGGTTTCCGACCCGGAGAAGCAGCCCGACAGAGCAATCAGCACCCCGAGCAGTCCAAATAGAGCGCCTAGTGGGATCTCGTGCAAGCAAGCTACCCCTGATTGTCGTGGGACGTCTTGTGGGCTATGGGGAATTGTAGCGGGGCCGACGGTTGGCTCGACAGACTTCCCCGATCAACGATGGAGGATGAACTGCAACACCAACTTGGTGCCAAAATAAGCCAGCATGAGGGCGATAAAGCCACCGAGCGTCCAACGTATGGCCGTACGTCCGCGCCAACCGAAACGCCAGTGTCCGAAAAGCAATACGGCAAATACAATCCAGGCCGTAATCGAGAGGACGGTCTTATGAACCAGATGTTGGGCGAAAATATTATCGAGCGATAATGCGCCCGTGATGAGTGCGACCGTCAGCACGGCAAAGCCCAACCGCAGGAGTTGGAACAGCATCTCTTCCATGGTCTGCAAAGCCGGCAGCATTCGAATGAAACCACCTGGATGGCGATTGCGCAGATGATATTCCTGCACCCAGAGCAGGAGGGCTTGCGCAGCGGCGATGCCGAGCAGACTATAGGCCACCATGGAGAAGAGGATGTGCCAGTCGATGTTGGCCCCGATGGGTGCGCTGCTGCCCTGGGTGCGGCCGAAGATCAGGCTGAGCAAAGCGGTTACGGCGGCCACTGGAAGGATAACGATCCCTAAGTTCTCCACGGGCTTGCGCAGCGTCGCCAGCAGCAGGAATGCCGCCATCAGCCAGCCGATCAGGGAGGCCGCGTTGAAGAAGCTCAAATTGAGTCCCGCCGCGGTCCAACTGGTCTGGTAAACCTGCATGGCATGCGCGATGACCGCCAGTAGGGCGAGCAGCAGGCTGATGTTACGGATCGTCTTGCCGGTGGGGCGGGATACCAGACGCAGGGTAAGCCCCGTACTCGCGGCCAAGTACAATCCGGAGGCAATAAAAGTCAACAACGTGTGATTCATCGGCTCGTGTTGAGCGCTAGTTTAGGCTCCGGCGCATAATCGCATAGAACTCGCAGTTGTTCGAGCCCCAACGAAAATCGTCCGCACGGTATAATGCGGGTAATCAGTGCGAGGACATCACGACGTGGCCATGTTCAATAATTTGAGTGACCGACTCGACGGGATTGCCCGGCGGCTGCGCGGCCAAGGTCGATTGACCGAGGGCAATATCAAGGAAACGCTGCGTGAGGTCCGCATGGCCCTTTTGGAGGCGGACGTCGCATTGCCCGTGGTCAAGGCCTTTATCGACGAGGTCAAGCAGCGGGCGCTGGGCGAGGAGGTGATGAAAAGCCTCACGCCGGGTCAGGCTTTCGTCAAGATCGTCCGTGACGAATTGGTGCGGATGATGGGGGAGAGCAACGACGCGCTCGAGCTCAACGTTCGACCTCCGGCTGTGGTAATGGTGGCGGGTTTGCAGGGCTCGGGGAAGACGACCAGTCTCGCCAAGCTCGGGCGCTGGTTGCTCCAGCACCAAAAGAAAAAGGTTCTCACCGTCAGCCTGGACGTTTATCGGCCAGCTGCGATCGAGCAGTTGCAGCGCCTTGCCCGAGATGTCGAGATCGGGTTCTTCCCGACCCAGGCCAGCGACGATCCAGTGCGGGCCGCCAGTGCGGCCTTGGAGTATGCACGTAATCACTACTATGACGTGCTGTTGCTGGATACGGCCGGCCGGCTACACGTGGATCAGGCGATGATGGATGAGGTGCGCCGCATCCATGCGGCGGCGCAGCCAGTCGAGACACTGTTCGTGGTGGACAGTATGACCGGTCAGGACGCCGCTAATACGGCCAAGGCTTTCGATGAGGCGCTGCCATTGACCGGCATCATCCTGACCAAAACCGATGGCGATGCCCGCGGGGGGGCCGCGCTGTCGATCCGCTATGTGACCGGTAAGCCCATCAAATTCATCGGGGTGGGAGAGAAAACCGATGCCCTAGAGCCGTTCTATCCGGATCGCATCGCCTCGCGCATTCTGGGCATGGGCGATGTATTGACTCTGGTGGAAGAGGTCGAGCGTAGCGTCGATCGTCGCCAGGCCGAACGGATGGCCCAGAAGCTCAAGAAAGGCAAAAACTTCGATCTGGATGATCTGCGTGAACAGATGTTGCAGATCAATCGCCTGGGCGGGTTGGCGGGAATAATGGAAAAACTGCCGGGCTTAGGGCGGATGCAGGAGCAAGTCAAGGGGCAGGTCGACGATACGCTGGTGCGCCGGCAGGTGGCGATCATCAACTCCATGACCTTGCTCGAGCGGCGCCGGCCCGAGATCATCAACGGCTCGCGCAAGCGCCGCATCGCCGCCGGTGCCGGAGCTCAGGTCCAGGCTGTCAATCGGTTGCTCAAGCAGCACAAGCAAATGCAGAAGATGATGAAACAATTTCGCAAGGGCGGCATGAAACAGCTGATGCGCCAGTTCGGTGGTGGTATGCCCCCGGGTGGCATTCCGCCGGGATTGGGAGGTGGTTGAACACGCGGGCCATACAATTGCTGCATACGCGGCCGGATTCCAGTAGAATGCGCCGCTGCAATTACACAACTTGGCAGTTTGCCGACTCAAGGGGCTAAGCGTAGGCAAAATGGTTACCATTCGTCTGGCAAGAGGTGGCGCGAAGAAGCGACCATTTTATCACGTGGTTGTGGCAAACGTCCGCAGCCGTCGCGACGGGCGGTTCATCGAGCGGCTGGGCTTTTTCAACCCGATCGCCGCCGGTAACGAGATCCCGCTGCAGCTCGATTTGGAACGCGCCGAGTATTGGTTGAAGCAAGGCGCGCAGCCCTCGGAGAGTGCTGCGCAGCTGATTGCTAAGGCGCGCAAGGCTGCCGCGGCGGAGGCCGCGCCGGTTTAAAGGCAGGATGGTGCTTCGAGAGCCCGACGCGGGGCGGCGAATCATCATCGGGCGGATCGTAGGCGCCTATGGTGTGCTGGGATGGGTGAAGATTCGCTCCTACACCCGTCCGCAACAAGGCGTATTCGAATATCACCAATGGCTGGTGGGGCGGCCGGGTCAGTGGCAGCCAGCGGAGCTGGCCGATTGGCGCCGGCACGGCAAGAGTTGGTTAGCAAAGCTCGAGGGCGTCGCCGGACGTGATCAAGCGCGCGCCCGCACCGGTTGCGATATTGCAATACCGCGTGCTTTATTACCGCCATTGCCGGCCGGGGAATATTATTGGGCGGACCTGATAGGGCTTCGCGTCCAAACACTCGAGGGTGTCGAGCTCGGCCGGGTTGATCACTTGCTCGAGACAGGTGCCAATGATGTGCTCGTGGTCATCGGCGACCGCGAGCGGCTGATCCCCTTCGTGCCGGGACGAGATGTCGTCATGGTTGATCTCGATGCGGCCCTGATCCGCGTCGATTGGGATCCGCAATTCTAGCAGCTGGGCTTGGTCGCGCCGGCAGACGGCCGCGTCACCGTCGAGTTGCCAGCTTTTCCAGGGCCGGAGAATGAATGCGGGCGGCGGCATCCGATTCGACGTGGTAACCCTGTTCCCGGATTTTGTCCGGGCTGCGGTCAGCTACGGTGTTGCGGCGCGAGCGTGCGCGCGCGGGTTGCTGCAGTTGGTGGCCTGGAATCCGCGCGATTATGCGCGTGATCGCCACCGCAGCGTCGATGATCGTCCCTACGGCGGTGGCCCAGGGATGGTCATGAAGGTGGAACCCTTGCGCGATGCCATTCAGGCCGCCCGCACTGCAGTGGCCGACCGGGCCAGCGTGATCTGTTTAAGTCCGCAGGGCCGACTCCTGGATCAGGTGCGCGTGCAGGAGTTATCGCAGCATTCCCGCCTGATCCTGTTATGCGGGCGCTATGAAGGTATTGACGAGCGGCTTATCGAGGCCGAGGTCGATGAGGAGTGCTCGATCGGTGACTACGTGCTCAGCGGTGGCGAGCTACCGGCCATGATCGTCATCGATGCCGTGGCACGGTTGGTGCCAGGGGTGCTGGGGCATCCGGGCTCGGCCGGACAGGATTCGTTTGGCGCGGGTTTGTTGGACTGTCCGCACTACACACGACCGGTTGAAATCGGTGGCCGCCGAACGCCCGAAGTGTTGTTGAGCGGAGATCACCAAGCCGTGGCGCGGTGGCGGCATAAGCAGGCATTGGGGCGGACATGGTTGCGCCGCCCTGAATTGCTGGAGCGTTGTATGCTCGATGCACAGGCTAGGTCGCTGCTGCAGGAGTTCATCGATGAATACCAGGGCGATTCGGGGACGCTAGGGGAGACGAAATCATGAGCAATATCATTCAGGAGCTCGAAAAAGAGCAGATGGCTGGGGTCGAGCGCGAGGCTTTCGCCTCCGGTGATACCGTCTGCGTTAACGTTTGGGTGAAGGAGGGCAGCCGCCAGCGCATCCAGGCCTTCGAAGGCGTGGTCATCGCCAAGCGCAACCGCGGCTTCAACTCTTCTTTCATCGTGCGCAAGTTCTCTCACGGCGAGGGTGTCGAGCGGACCTTTCAACTCTACAGTCCGTTGATTGAGAGTATCCAGGTCAAGCGTCGTGGTGCGGTGCGCCGGGCTAAGCTTTATTATCTGCGCGACCGCCAGGGCAAAGCCGCCCGCATCCGCGAGAAGATTCGCCCGAAATCTGGCGCGAAATCTGGCGCGAAATCTGCTGGTCATGCCAAATCGTATGGCTGATCGGCCAACGCGTCGTTGACGCGAGGCGCGGGCATGCCCGTTGCTCGGTCCGCGCCGGCCGGTGCGCATACCTGGAGTCGCTATCGACTCGGGATGCTGCAGGTAGATCGTCTTAACGGCGGCGGGCGAGCCGTTTTGTTCGTGCATGGGGCCAGCGCGGGGCCTTGGTGTTGGCGGGGCTTCATGGCGCGATTTGCGGCCGCGGGCTACGATTGCCACGCGCTGGCGCTGCGCGGACATCCTCCGAGCAATCCGATGCAGGCACTGGGGCGGGTGCGGTTGCTTGATTATGTCAGCGATATCCACCATGTGCTCGAGCGGCTACCGGAAGCTGTGTTGATCGGCCATTCCATGGGGGGGGCTCTGGTGCAGGCCGTGGCGGCCACATGCGAGGTGGCGGCGCTGATTCTGGCAGCGCCGGCTCCGGTGGCCGGTGTGCGCTTTTATCGGCCACCATGGCATCCTTGGTTTCCGGTGCAGGCGGTCCGTGCCCTACCGGCGGTCTTAGGTCGCGGAGTGGTGCGCCCGCACTTGCCTTCCATGCGCCGTATGGTTTTTAACCGGTTACCCCGCGAACAGCATCAGCAGGTTTTCTCTCGTTGCGGCCCGGAGTCTAGCACGGCTCTATTGGGGTTGTTGCGGGGCCGCCTCAACCATGAACTCGACAGTTTGCAAGGGCGAGCGTTCAAGCGCTTGGTGGTAGCGGGTACGGCTGACCGGATCTGCGTTTTTCCGATGCAGCGCGAGATCGCTCGTTATCAGGGCGCCGAATTGCTCGTGCTGATCGATCGTGCCCATATGTTTATGATCGAGCCGGGCTGGGAGCGCTGTGCCGATTGGTTGCTGAGTTGGCTGCAACGGGCGCTCACCACGGCTTAATCGCGAATGCGGAAGCGAAAAATCGGTATTGCCTCCGCTGTCTGTCCTTTGTTCAATCCCTGTCCTGCAGAGCCGCTAGCGGTTCGACGAACGGGTGGCTGTGTTCCTCGGCCACGGCGCGGTGGGTCACCGCTCCCTGGTGAATATTGAGCCCCTGGCGCAGATGCGGATCATCGAGCATGGCTTGCCGATAGCCCTTGTCGGCGATCGCAAGCGCGTAGGGCAAAATGGCGTTGTTGAGCGCAAATGTGGAAGTCCTTGGGACGGCACCGGGCATATTGGTTACACAGTAATGCACTACGCCGTCGACGATGTAAGTGGGGTCGGCGTGGGTCGTTGGCCGTGAGGTCTCGAAGCAACCGCCTTGATCGATCGCTACGTCCACTAGCACGGTGCCGGGTTTGAGCCGGCGCACCGTCTCGGCGGTAACCAGCTTCGGCGTTTCGGCTCCTGCGATCAGAACGGCGCCAATGATCAGTTCGGCTTGCAGAACGTATTGCTCCAAGGCTGTCCGTGTGGAGTAAACGGTGGTCAAGGCCGGGCCGAAATGATAGGCGAGCCGCCGCAGCACCTCGAGATCGCGGTCGAGGACTACCACCTCGGCGCCCATGCCGAGTGCCATGGCGATCGCGTTTTGGCCTACCACACCGCCCCCAATCACCACGACTCGGGCCGGTGGCACGCCGGGAACCCCGCCCAGGAGCATGCCACTGCCGCCATGAACCCGTTCCAGGCAATAGGCACCTGCTTGAATGGACATCCGTCCTGCCACCTGCGACATGGGAGTGAGCAGCGGCAGTTGATTGTTCGGACCGGTAACCGTCTCATAAGCGATGCAGACTGCTTTGCTGCGCAGCAGTTCACGGGTTTGCGTTGCATCGGGCGCGAGGTGCAGATAGGCAAAGAGAATCTGCCCTTCCCGCAGCCGCCGCCGTTCCTCGGGCTGTGGTTCCTTGACCTTGATGATCAAATCGGCCGTACGATAGAGTTCCTCGGTGCTGGCAGCGATCCGTGCACCACAGGCTTCGTAAGCGTCATCGGAGCAGCCGATGCCTTCGCCGGCGCCGCTCTCTACGAGTACCTCGTGCTTATGGGCGACAAATTCACGGACGCTGTCCGGGGTGAGGCCGACCCGGTACTCGTGATTCTTGATCTCCTTGGGGACAGCTACCAACATGATGTTTGGATCTCCTCGATAGCGTCTGCCGTCCCCGTGATCGTGGCGGCTATGTTGCGCGGCGCAGTAGCCACCTGTAGGCAGCCGTCCGGGCGGATCGGCGCAGCGCGGTGGACGGGATGAGGTGTGCGATGTGAGCTTTTAATGGGGATTATCGGCGTCTTTCATGCCCATCAGGTAGAGGATGCCATCCAAGCCGATGGTGGAAATGGCCTGGCGAGCACTCTTTTGTACCATCGGCTTGGCATGGAAAGCGATCCCCAACCCGGCGAGTTTTAACATGGGCAGGTCGTTGGCGCCATCACCTACGGCAATCACCTGTTCGAGCTCGATGCCCTCGCGCTGGGCAATCGTGCACAGTAGTTGCGCCTTCTTCTCGCCGTCGATAATCTCGCCAACGACTCGCCCCGTCAGGCAGCCGTCCCTAATCTCCGGCTCATTGGCATAGACATAGTCAAGGGGTAGGCTACGCTGCAGATAATGGCCAAAATAGGCAAAGCCGCCGGAGATCACGGCCGTCTTGTAGCCAAGCTTACGCAGCGTCTGCAGCAGCCGCTGCGCACCTTCGGTGAGCGTGAGCCGCTCGGCGACCCGTGCCAGTACGGTCTCGGGCAATCCTTCGAGCAGCGCCACGCGCTGGCGTAGACTCTCCTTGAAGTCTTGTTCGCCCCGCATGCCCGCCTCGGTTATCCGGCTGACCTCTGCGCCAACCCCGGCCTCGTACGCCAACTCATCGATGACCTCTTGTCGGATCAGCGTTGAGTCCATATCGAAGACCACCAGCCGGCGGTTGCGTCGATAGAAATCATCCGCCTGGAAGCTGATGTCCACGTCGAGTGCTTCGGAGAGGGTCACGAACGCGGCTTTCATAGCGTCCAAATCCAACGGTTGGCCGCGCAAGGTGAGTTCGATGCAGGCACGTCCCGCCCCATCCTCTGCCGTATGCAGCGAGCCGGGACCGGAGAGTCGTACGATATCCTCGATGTGCAGCGCATTTTCGGTGATCACCTGCGCTATGCGGGCGATTTGCTCGGCGCTCACGCTGCGCCCGAGCAAGGTGACGATGTGGCGCGGGTGCGCCTCACTGCCGAGCCAGGGGCCATGCGGCACTTGGTTAATGGGGGTAAAATGCGCCTGTAGGCCCTGCCGATGGATCTCGAACAGTAGATCCTTGAGCACCGGTGCTGCCCCATCTGGGCTTGGTAATTGTGCCAATATGACAAGAACCATCGTGTCGTGAATCATGGCTTGTCCGACGTCGAGCATCGGTACGCCGTGTACGGCCAAGATATTCAGCAAAGATGAGGTGAGCCCACTTTTGCTCTGGCCGGAGACACTGATTTGCACGATCTCGCTCATAGCAGCGATCCTCGCGTGGGTAGGGTCTGGTAGGGACCAACGGCAGATAAATAAATGCCCATTGTATGCCATTCTCAATCCGCTCGTGCTGGCCACGCGGCCGGCTACCCCGATGCGTGGTTGGGGTGACGTGCTGCGTCTGGATTAATGACGGAGCTTGCGGCCATTGCCGAGATGAAATCCACTTTGACGGCAGCTGGAGGATCGCGCCATGGCGAACCAAAGGGCCGATGAACTATGATTGCGCCAACTCAGCGGCATTGAGCTTCGAGGCCCGCTGAGGCCCGAGCTTGTCGGACCATGATGATTCCTTCTATTATCTTTGTTGTTGCGGCGCAACCTCAGCCAGGTGGGCAATGACGGCAGATGTGACCATGATCAGACACAAAGCGGCCAAGCACCCACGCGCGGGGGAACGCATGAGCGGCGCGGACACGGTTATACAGGTACTCGCGGACGAGGGTGTCGAAACCGTGTTCGGCTACAGCGGTGGCGCGATCCTCCCCACTTATGATGCGATTTTTCGCTACAACGAGCAGCATCGCGGCGCCAATGGCCAGGAACCGATGCGCTTGGTGGTGCCTGCCAATGAGCAGGGGGCTGGCTTTATGGCGGCCGGCTATGCCCGGAGTTCCGGTAAGGTGGGCGTCTGCCTGGTGACCTCAGGCCCAGGGGCGACCAACACCGTTACACCCGTGCGCGACTGCATGGCCGATTCCGTGCCGGTAGTCCTGATCACGGGACAGGTGGCTCGTCCGGCGATGGGGACCGATGCGTTCCAGGAAGCGCCTATCGTCAACATTATGGGTGCCTGCGCCAAGCATGTATTCCTGGTCACACAGCCGGAGCGGCTCGAAGAGACTCTGCGCACGGCTTTTGAGGTCGCCCGTTCCGGGCGCCCGGGGCCGGTAGTCGTGGATCTGCCCAAGGACATGCAGAACTGGGTGGGTGAGTTCAAAGGGGGGGGGGTACTCGACATCCGCGGCTATCGCCAGCGCATGGAATCGTTGGCCACGGCCAAGCTCTCCGATCGCAAGTGCCGTCAATTCTTCGATATGCTCAAGCAGTCCAGCCGGCCGTTGCTGTATGTGGGCGGGGGTGTGACCAGCGGCAATGCCTCCAAGGATCTGACCGAATTCGCGCACACCTTCAATATCCCCGTCGTGACCACCGTGATGGGGCTTGGTGCAATCGATACCCAGGATGATTTGTGCTTGCACATGCTCGGCATGCACGGTACGGCTTATGCCAACTACGCTGTCGAGGACTGCGATTTCATTATTGCGGTGGGGGCGCGCTTCGATGACCGGGTGGCCGCGAAGGCGGAGCTCTTCGCCCCATTGGCCGAGCATGTCGCGCACATCGATATCGATGCCGCGGAGATCGGCAAGGTCAAAAAGGTTGACTGGGCGCATGTGGGTGAAGCGGGGCGCTCGCTGCGCCAGCTCCTCGAGTATGGGCGGTCGGTGGGTTTCGCAAAGAATTTCACGCCTTGGATCAAACACGTGCAGGCCATGCGTAAAAAGCATGCGATGGGCTATGATCGGGACAATCTAAAAATTCAGCCGCCGCTGGTGATGGAGCTACTGAATCGGCTCACCGGCGGCAAGGCCATCGTCAGCACCGGTGTGGGTCAACATCAAATGTGGGCCGCCCAATACCTGGATTTCCGGGAGGCGCGGTTATGGCTGACTTCCGGCAGCATGGGGACCATGGGCTTTGGGTTACCCGCGGCCATTGGTGCGCAGTTCGCCAATCCGAACCGCCTGGTCATCGATGTGGACGGCGATGGCAGCATTCGGATGAATCTTGGCGAGATGGAAACCGTAACCACCTATGGTCTTCCGGTAAAGATTTTGCTGCTCAACAACTGCGGGGATGGGATGGTGCGACAATGGCAGCGCCTTTACTTCGAGGATCGTTTCTCGGCTAGTGATAAGTCATTACATAGAAAAGATTTTATTAAGGCTGCGGAGTCCGACGGTTTCGGGTTCGCGCGCCGTGTGAGTCAACGCGAGGAGCTCGAATCGGCGCTGGCGGCCTTTATTGAATTTCCCGAAGCGGCTTTTCTCGAGGTCATGATCGATCCGGATGCGGGCGTTTACCCGATGGTCGGCCCGGGTCTGGGCTATCAGCAGATGGTCACCGGGAGCTATATTCCGGCACGCGAGATGACGGTTCGATCGGGTGCGGTGAAAATCGATCCTACCGAGATGTTCTGACCCAAATGGCACTTGCTTAAGTGTTTGAGTTTTTGGTATTCGATCTGCGGGGCACCGTAAATCCATCCCTGGAGACTTGCTTTGCAGCATCCATGCTGCAAACGATTCTCAGATCGAATATCACGAAACCCCTTCAGTCCGCTGCAAGTCGGTAAAGTAAATGCCTATTCGGACCGCTCGGCAGCCGGCTTTTGGTAGCGCACCGATTAGCTAAAGATGAATCGAGGGAATGACAAAGCGATTGGAATGCTTCAAAGCTTACGATATCCGCGGCCGGATACCCGAGCAGTTGAATGCGGATATCGCCTACCGGATCGGACGGGCCTACGCGCAGTGGCTGCAACCACGGGACGTGGTGGTGGGCTACGACGTGCGCTTGACGAGCCCGCGGATGAGTCAAGCATTGGGGGCCGGTCTGCTGGACGGTGGGGTGAACGTACATGATATTGGTCTGTGTGGGACCGAGGAGGTGTACTTTGCCACCGCCCACTTTGGGATGGATGGCGGCATCATGGTTACCGCAAGTCATAATCCCGCCGATTTCAATGGCATGAAGCTGCTGCGCGAACAAGCCCGCCCCATCAGTGGGGATACTGGATTGTTCGATATTCACGATCGGGCGGTGGCCGCGTCTTGGCGTGAGGTGAGCCGGCCGGGTACGAGGCAGCCGTTGCAACATCGACCCGCCTACCTCGAGCATCTGCTCGGCTTCGTGGACCGCGCCGCCTTGAAGCCTCTGCGTATCGTGGTCAATGCCGGCAATGGCGGCGCCGGGCCGGTCCTGGATGCTCTGGCCGAGCGGTTGCCATTCGAGTTCGTGCGTTTGTACCACGAGCCGGATGGTAGTTTCCCGAATGGAGTGCCGAATCCGTTGCTATTGGAGAATCGCCGGGAGACCGAGCAGCAGGTGCTCGAAAGTCGGGCTGATCTGGGTATAGCATGGGATGGGGATTTTGATCGTTGCTTTCTGTTCGATGAGCGCGGGCATTTTATCGAAGGCTACTATATTGTCGGCTTGTTGGCGGAGGCTTTTCTGCGCCGCCACCCGGGGGAGAAGATTATTCACGACCCGCGACTGATTTGGAACACCATCGACATCGCCAGCGAACTCGGTGGTGTTCCAGTGCAAAGCAAAACCGGGCACGCCTTCATCAAAGAGCGCATGCGGGCCGAAAATGCCATCTACGGCGGTGAGATGAGTGCGCACCACTACTTTCGCGATTTTGCCTATTGCGACAGTGGAATGCTCCCGTGGTTGCTGGTTGCGGAGCGGGTTTCGCTTAGCGGCAAGCCGCTTTCAGAGCTTGTGAGCGAGCGCCTCGAGCGCTTCCCGGTGAGCGGTGAGATCAATCGACGACTCAAGGACCCCGACCGCGCATTGGCGGGTTTGGAGGCGCATTATCGCAGCATTGCCGAGGACGTCGATCATACCGATGGGCTGAGCATGACTTTCGAGCGCTGGCGATTCAATTTGCGCTCTTCGAATACCGAGCCGGTAGTTCGTCTTAACGTGGAAGCACGTGGGGATCGCGCGCTCATGGAGCACAAAACGGCCGAAATTCTGCATTGGCTGGAAGCGCAAATCGGTCTCGAGGCGGATTAGCTCTACACTCCGGTCACTCAGCTAAGCCATCCAATTATATACCTTGGAAGCAAGAATCATTGGTTGTTCTCAGCAACCGTTAGGGAAGCGGACGGAGCAAACGGGTATGCCAATAGCCGATCAAGCTTCGATGAGCCGTCGCGAGCGGCTTGTTCGCGCCGCGGCCGGCGATGGGGTCCAGAAACAACGGCAGTGATGCCACACCGTGAATCCCTTTGGGGACGCAGCGGTTCGGCGGCAAAGGAGGCTTCATGCGCATTACCATTTTTGGAACCGGCTACGTCGGCTTAGTCACTGGCACCTGTCTGGCCGAGGTCGGTAATCACGTAGTCTGTGTGGACGTGGACGAGGCCAAGATCGCTTGCTTGCAACGTGGCGAGGTGCCGTTCTTCGAGCCGGGGCTGGCCGCGTTGATTCGGCGTAACAGTGCCGAGGGGCGGCTGCGTTTTACCACCGAAGCGGCCGAAGGGGTGGCGCATGGGCGGTTGCAATTCATTGCCGTGGGCACACCCCCGGCGGAAGATGGCTCGGCCGACCTGGGCCACGTGTTGGCGGTGGCGCAGAGCATCGCCGAGCATATGGCCGATCCTAAGATTGTGGTGAATAAATCGACCGTGCCCGTTGGTTCGGCGGATCGCGTGCGCGCGTGTATAAGCGCTGAGCTCCAACGCCGCGGCGCGGACATCGATTTCGATGTGGTCTCCAATCCGGAATTCCTCAAGGAAGGGGCCGCCGTCGATGACTTCATGAAGCCCGATCGGGTGATCGTCGGCACCGGGCGTCAGGCGAGCGCTGAGCTGCTGCGCCAGCTCTATGCACCGTTTAACCGCAACCACGATCGTCTGATCATGATGGACGTGCGCTCCGCCGAGCTCACCAAATACGCCGCCAACGCGATGCTGGCGACCAAAATCAGCTTCATGAACGAGCTTGCCAACATCGCCGACCGGGTCGATGCGGATATCGAGCGAGTGCGTATCGGCATCGGTGCCGATCCCCGCATCGGCTACGATTTCATTTACCCGGGCGCCGGCTACGGTGGCTCCTGCTTTCCCAAGGACGTAAAGGCGTTGGTTCGAACGGCCTACGATATGGATTACGCACCGCAGTTGTTGCAGGCCGTGGAAGATGTCAACGAGCGTCAGCAGGGCTATCTTTATAGCCGCATCCAAGCGCATTTCGCCGGCGAGCTGGCGGGGCTTACTTTTGCCTTGTGGGGGCTGGCATTCAAGCCCAACACCGAGGATATGCGCGAGGCTCCTAGCCGCCGGCTCATCGAATCCCTTTGGGCGGCGGGTGCGAGCGTGCGCGCTTTCGACCCCAAGGCGGCGGGCGAGGCACGGCGCATCTATGGGGAGCGCTCGGATCTGGTGCTTTGCTCTAAACTCGAGGATGCGTTGGACGGGGCGGATGCCTTGGTCATCGTCACCGAATGGAATGTCTTCCGCAGCCCTGACTTCGAGAGTATGCGTACCCGGTTGAAGCGACCGGTGATCTTCGACGGCCGCAACCTCTATGAACCCCGACCAGTGGCCGCGCTGGGTTTCACCTACTATGCGGTGGGACGCCCGCTCGATTCTTCGGCGAGCGCTTAGCTGGGCAGGCCGGGTCTCGAGCCGACACTTGGCGTGGTAGACGACGGCGGGAGTGAATGGTGAATATGGAATCGGTAACCGAGTCGCAGGCCGCATGCGTTGTTCCAGTAATTCTCTCCGGCGGGGTCGGCTCGCGGCTGTGGCCGCTCTCCCGCGAGCTCTATCCCAAGCAGTTTATCGATCTCACCGCCTGTGGTCGCACGTTGTTGCAGGCGACGGTGGAACGCTTGGTGGGTGGCGAGTTTACGGCGCCGATCATCGTATGCAATCACGAGCATCGTTTTTTGCTCGCTGAACAGTTGCGTGCCAATGCGCTGGATGTCTTGGACATTCTGCTCGAGCCCGTCGGTCGCAACACGGCGCCGGCGGTCGCGGTGGCGGCGCTGCGTGCCATTCAACGCAACCCACAGGCGGTGCTCGTGGTATTACCCGCGGATCATGTCATCCGCGATACGCAAGCCTTTCGTGAAGTCCTGGCGCTTGGGGTGGCCTCGGCCGCGAACAATTACCTGGTCACTTTTGGCATCAGGCCTACGGCCGCCGAGACAGGGTTTGGCTATATACAGGCCGGTGAGCCGCTGTCGGAGAACAATAAAGCGAGGCGCGTGTGCCGCTTTGTCGAGAAGCCTGAGCAGGACACGGCGCAATCCTATCTTGCCGCGGGTAACTATTTCTGGAACAGTGGCATGTTCGTTTTTCGTGCCGCGCAATATCTGGAGGAGCTGGCGCGATTTGCCCCAGATATTTTCGAAGCTTGTGAAGCGGCGTTGGAGAGCGCCAACGAGGACCTGGATTTCCTGCGCCTCGGCGCGGAGGCGTTCGAGCGCTGCCGAGCGGATTCCATTGATTACGCCGTGATGGAGCATACGGCCGATGCTGTGGTTATTCCGTTCGCTGGGGGATGGAGCGATCTCGGCTCTTGGGGTGCGTTGTTGGCCGAAACCGAATGCGATCAGGCGGGTAACGCGGCGATCGGCGACGTGATGCTGCACGATAGTCAGAACTGTTATGTCCGTGCGGATGGCCGCTTGGTGGCGCTGGTCGGCGTGCACGACCACATCGTGGTGGAGACTTCGGATGCGGTGCTGGTGGCGGCCCGTGGGGCAGTCCAGTCGGTGAAGGGTTTGGTGGAGATCCTGCGCCGCCGGCAACGCCCGGAGCTCACTAGCCACCGGCGCGTGCATCGTCCTTGGGGCTCTTACGAAGGCATTGCCAGTTCGGAGCGTTTTCAAGTCAAGCGGATCATCGTCAATCCAGGTAAGAGCCTTTCCCTGCAAATGCACCACCATCGTGCCGAACATTGGGTGATCGTTCGTGGCACCGGGCGTGTGATTCGCGGCGAGGAGAGCTACCTTATTAGCGAGGATCAGTCGACTTATATTCCGCTCGGCACCGTCCATCGCCTGGAAAATTCCGGGGTGATTCCTTTGGAGCTGGTGGAAGTCCAAACCGGCAGCTATCTTGGTGAAGACGACATCGTGCGCTATGAGGACAAGTACGGTCGTTGTTGAAATCGTACCGCTTCTACCTGAGACGGGGATGTTCGGGATTGCTGAAGCCCAAGCGGCGGCGTTATCCTCAAAGCAACGGCAATGTGAGGTGTCAGTTCGGTTCAATGAGTCGTAAACTTTACGTCCATACACACGGCTGCCAGATGAACGAGTACGATTCCACCAAAATGGTGGATGTGCTCGGCGCCGAGCGGGGGTTTGAACGCGTATACTCTCCGCTGGATGCCGATCTCATTTTGCTCAATACCTGTTCGATCCGTGCAAAAGCCCAAGAAAAAGTCTTCTCCGAGCTAGGGCGTTGGCGGCCGTTGAAGGAGCGAAATCCGGGGTTGGTGATTGGTGTCGGCGGTTGCGTCGCCAGCCAAGAGGGGGCGACCATTATCGATCGCGCGCCGTTCGTCGATCTTGTCTTTGGCCCGCAAACGTTGCATAGGTTACCCGAGATGTATGATCGGGTGCTCAGCACGCGGGCACCCGTGGTCGACACCAGCTTCCCGGAGATCGAGAAATTCGACCGCTTGCCCGAGCCACGGGCGGTCGGACCAACGGCGTTCGTCTCGGTCATGGAGGGCTGCAGTAAGTACTGCACTTTCTGCGTTGTCCCCTATACTCGCGGTGAGGAGGTCAGCCGGCCCTTCGAGGATGTGTTGGCCGAAGTCGCGCAGCTGGCCGAACAAGGTGTGCGCGAAGTGACGTTGCTGGGCCAGAACGTCAACGGCTACTTGGGTACGATGGATGACGGCACGGTGGCCGACCTCGCGTTGCTGATCCACTTCATAGCGGCGGTGGACGGTATCGATCGCATTCGCTTCACTACCTCGCACCCGCTAAATTTTAATGCGACGCTCATCGAGGCCTACGCCGAGGTGCCGCAGTTGGTGAGCCATCTGCATTTGCCGGTGCAGAGTGGTTCGGACAAGGTTCTTCGGCTCATGAAGCGGAATCATACTCGGGACTATTACCTCGATATCATCGAGCGGCTCAAGGCCGCGCGCCCGGATCTCGTGGTCTCCTCGGATTTCATCGTCGGCTTTCCTGGCGAACTCGAGCGGGACTTCGAGGACACCCTGGCATTGGTCGAGCAGGTCGGTTTCGATCAGTCGTTTAGCTTTATCTATAGTCGACGACCGGGTACGCCAGCGGCGCAGTTGCCCGACGCCATACCGCTAGAGGCGAAAAAACAGCGGCTTTACCGACTCCAGGAAATCTTGAACCGCAACGCGCAGCATGTCAGTCAGTCCATGGTAGGCACCACTCAGACGATTCTGGTGGATGGGCTCTCCAAGAAGGTCGCTAGTGAGGTGACGGGGCGCACCGAGAACAATCGGGTTGTCAATTTCCCCGGTCCGCGCCGTTTGATCGGACGGTTCGTGCGGATTGAGATTACCCAGGCGTTGGCCCATTCACTGCGCGGGAAACTGATCAGCGTGGATGACCGACTCGAACCCGATAGCGTGCCCGCCACCAGCGCCTAAGGCTTTATCTGAGCAGGTCACTGCAACCTTGTCCCAATCACCCGAAGCCATCGTTTTCACCCTCGAGCCGCTGGATAATGATCGCTTGGCGAACCTCTGTGGCCAGTTTGACGAGCACCTGCGCCAAGTTGAACGGCGTCTCGGCGTCGAGATCAAAAATCGTGGACATCGCTTTCGGATCATCGGTGAAGATCAGTCGGCCTTGGCTGCCAGTCGCGTGCTCCAGGAGTTGTATCGCCTATCGGGCAATGAAACCATTAACGCAGAGAACGTGCACTTGTACTTACAAAGCTCGGATGTTGAGGCGCGCGCGCATCGGTCAAGCCTTCCGCGGGAGAGTGCCGAGGAGATCGTTATCTCAACCCGCAAGGGTCAGATCCGGGGGCGCGGTCCCAATCAGCGCACCTATTTACGTAACGTCGTAACTCATGATCTTAGCTTCGGTATCGGTCCGGCCGGCACCGGTAAGACCTACTTAGCGGTAGCCAGTGCTGTGGACGCCTTGGAGCAGAATCTCGTCACCCGCCTGGTTCTGGTCCGGCCGGCCGTGGAAGCCGGCGAGCGTCTGGGTTTTCTCCCCGGCGATCTAGCGCAGAAAGTCGACCCCTATCTGCGGCCGCTCTATGATGCATTGTTCGAAATGCTGGGGCTTGAACGCGTGGGCAAACTGATCGAGCGCAATGTCATCGAGGTGGCACCGCTTGCTTACATGCGCGGTCGGACGCTGAACAATGCCTTCATCATTCTCGATGAAGCGCAAAACACTACTGTCGAGCAGATGAAAATGTTTCTTACCCGCATTGGATTCGGATCGACCGCGGTGGTTACTGGCGATATCACCCAAGTGGATCTGCCACCAGGCAAGCTATCCGGGCTGCGGGATGCCATCGAGGTATTATGGAATGTGGACGGTGTGAGCTTTACTTTTTTCAATTCCGCAGACGTCGTCCGCCACCGGCTGGTGCAGCGCATTGTTCAAGCCTACGACAGTAGGGACCGACGGGATGCGGCCGGTGAGGAGAGCCTAGGGGCTGATCGCAGGAATTGATGCCAGTGGGGGAGAGCTTTTTCGATGGAACTCGGCGACGCCGCCATGCATGGGCCGAATCTCCGCTGATTACGCTAGGCTTTGATCAGGATGCTTGAGATCGATCTTCAGTTGGCTTCCTGTAACCCCGACGTTCCGGAGCTCGAGCAGTTCGAACGCTGGGTGGCCGCTGCGCTTGCGGGAGCCCGTGATGCGGCGGAAATCGCCATTCGAATAGTGGATGAGGAGGAGGGTAGAGAGCTCAACGCAATCTACCGAGGGTACGATTATGCTACCAACATCTTGGCGTTTCCGGCGGAGTTGCCTGAAGGGGTAGAGGCCGTGCTGCTCGGGGATCTCGTCATCTGCGCCCCCTTAGTGGCTCGGGAGGCTGACGAGCAAGATAAGCGCCTGGCGGCGCATTGGGCTCATTTGGTGGTCCATGGCGTGCTGCATTTGCTTGGCTATGATCATGAAGAAGAGGCCGCGGCGGCGGTGATGGAGGCACAAGAGCGGGTGATTCTTGCGAAGCTGGGCTATCCGGATCCCTATGCGGACGGTACGGCGTTGGGCTGATCCGTTAATCCTTTGACCTACTGAGCGCTTTTGGGCGGTACAGTGCAATCAATTAACGAATCAGCAGTAATCACCGAGCGAGCCGATTTCCGTGGCAACCGACCGTAATACCCATGAACGAGGATCAATCTGACAGTATCAACCATACCGACAGCAGCCATAAATCATGGCTGGAGCGCTTGGGACAGGCTTTAGCCGGTGCGCCAAAGGATCGAGAAGAACTCACGGAATTGCTCAGGCTCTCCCGTGAGCGCGGTATTCTGGATCAGAACCGACTGTCCATGATCGAGGGAGTGCTCCGCGTTTCCGAGTTGCAAGCGCGGGATATCATGGTCGCACGTTCGCAGGTTGCCATGCTGC
The DNA here is from genome assembly GCF_000153205.1 of Nitrococcus mobilis Nb-231. Taxonomy (GTDB): domain Bacteria; phylum Pseudomonadota; class Gammaproteobacteria; order Nitrococcales; family Nitrococcaceae; genus Nitrococcus; species Nitrococcus mobilis. The sequence continues at coordinate 1,060,971 of NZ_CH672427.1, read as the reverse complement.
AGCGCTCGTGTCGCATTTGGGATCTGCTTCCCACCATAACCGAAACTGGGCACTCCCGCTTCCCGGTAACCGGAGAGAGCCGTGACGATGTCATCGGAATCCTGATCGCCAAGGATCTGTTGCCGTATCTGGCCCGGGAGGGCGAGCCCGAGTTCAACCTTCGAGAGCTACTGCGACCGGCTTTGTTCATTCCGGAGAGCAAGCGCCTCGATGCGTTACTTAAGCTCTTTCAGGAGAGCCGCAATCATATGGCGATCGTAGTCGACGAGTACGGGGGGCTTGCGGGCATCGTTACCATTGAGGATGTGATCGAGCAGATCGTTGGTGATATCGACGATGAGCACGATCTCAACGACGAGAGCTACATTCTCAACCACCAAGAGGATGGTCGCACCGTAGTCAAGGCGCTGGCACCCATTGCGGAGTTCAATGAGCATTTCAATACGGATTTCAGTGACGAGGAGTTCGACACCATCGGCGGTTTGGTGGCCAATCGATTTGGCCATGTGCCACGCCGCGGGGAGTCGACCGATATCGGGCAGCTGCACTTCGAGGTGGTCAGTGCCGATAGCCGACGTATTCAGTTGCTGGCGGTCCGACCGCTCGAGGCCACGGAAAATACCCGACAAGCCCATTGAGATGCCAAGAATGCGCATGTGGGGACGCCTGCCAGCGGCCCGGGTCAGTGCGAGGCGATGGGCGATGGGCGGTGGCGTTAAAATCCAACGCTACTGTAGAGTCGCATCGGCTCAGAGCGGGCCGGCGGGAGTGTACGCAAATGGCCATGGTTGCAACCGATGCGGTGGGGCGGGTGTTTGTCCGAGGGGCTGACCGACTATTCGGTGGTTCTATAATTCAGCGCCTTTCCCCATCCTGCGCTGGCCGTGAGGTTGGCACTTGCGTGAGTGTTTACGCCAACGCGTGATCGACAAGGGGCCGCAAGAGATGAGCGCAGCAGAGGATGGAATTGGAAGCGGTTCCCGTAGCCAGCCGAGTCATGCTAGGGGCCAGGACTCGGCGGGTACGCTCAAGTCGTCGGCGGAGCCCGCCGTAACGAGCCAATCCGACGAGCACGAGCAATCGTACGATCTCATATGTTCGATGGCCGAAGCGGTGCCGCGGGTTTTGGGCTCGCGGTGGGGCCTTGGGGTTGCGTTGCTGGCCGGTGCCGCTATGCCATTGGGTTTTGCTCCGTTCAATCAGTGGTTGGTACCGGTGGTTGCCTTGGCCGTCCTCTTCGCGATCGTGACTGTGGCGCCAACTCGCCGCGCACTTGGTGCGAGCTATCTGTTCGGGATCGCTTATGTCGCTCTGAGCTGCTACTGGATCTACATCAGCGTCAGCCACTACGGTGGCGGAGTGTTCGCGGGTGTGCTGGTTACGATGTTGCTCACGCTAATTGCAGCGCTCTACCCGCTGCTGGCCTGCGCATTGGGTAAATATCTCGGGCGTGGTAACCGATGTCGCACGCTGGTTTTGGCATTGCCATTGGCGTGGGTGTTGATCGAGTGGATTCGAAGCTGGCTTTTCAGTGGAACGACCTGGCTGACCGTCGGCTACACTCAGATCGATGGCCCGCTCTCCGGTATCGCCCCCGTGTTCGGCACCTATGGTATCAGTTTGGCCGTGGTGCTCATTGCCGGCAGTTTGGCCGGAGTAGTATTACGGCCGGCGCGAACTTGGCTGATGGTTTTTGTGGTAACCCTGGGCGTCAGCCTGCTTGGCGGTTGGGGGTTGGATCGGTCCTGGACAGCGCCTCAAGGCGAGCCGATCCGCGTTGCATTGGTGCAGGGCGACTTTGCACAGGAGCAGAAATGGTTGCCGCAGCACCGACTCGCGACGCTGGAACGTTACCGGCACTTGACCGAGCGTCATTTTGGGGCGGATCTCGTAATCTGGCCGGAGACCGCCGTGCCGGCATATTACCATGAGGTTAGTGCAGCTTATCTGGATCCGCTGGCACGGGAGGCGGCGCGGTACGGTACCACCATCCTTACCGGGGTGCCGGTTGTGGATCCGGTCCGTAATATCGCTTTCAACGCCGTAGCGCGACTTGGCGTCCCGCCCGCTTTTTACTATAAGCGCCATCTCGTGCCGTTTGGCGAATATGTACCTTTCCGTGCCGTGTTCGGCAATACGCTTGATGTTCTGGGCGCGCCCATGGGCGATTTCGCTGCTGGCGAGTCTTCGACTCTGCTGCTGGTGGCTGGCCAGCGGATCGGAGTGTCCATCTGCTATGAAATTACTTTTGGCAAGGCAATTGCCGCCGCGCTGCCAGCAGCCGATCTGCTGGTCAACGTCAGCAATGACGCTTGGTTTGGCGATTCTTTGGCGCCCTATCAGCACCTAGAGATGGCGCGCATGCGCGCCCGGGAGACGCAGCGCTATCTACTGCGCGCGACCAATACCGGCCTTACCTCCATCATCGACGCGCGGGGTCGGGTACGCGAGCATGGACCCTTGTTCCAGCCAGTCGTAGTCACTGGGCAAGCGCAACCCCGGATAGGGGCCACCCCCTATGTGATCTGGACCGACTATCCGGTCGTCGCCGGCGTATTGTTCGGGCTGGCTGGGAGCGCCTTGTGGCCGCGTCGGCGGGCGGACGGTTTCAGCCGGTAAAAGCGGGGATGCCTGTCTGGGCTCGGCCGAGTATCAAGGCGTGGATGTCGTGCGTGCCTTCGTAAGTATTCACCGCCTCTAGATTCAGCATGTGACGGATGACGTGGTATTCGTCGACAATGCCGTTGCCGCCGTGGATATCGCGTGCCGTACGGGCGATCTCGAGTGCCTTGCCGCAGTTGTTGCGTTTGAGCAGCGAGACCATTTCCGGTGCCCAACGATCCGCGTCGATGAGCCGGCCCAAGCGCAACGCCGCCTGTAGCCCGAGCGTGATCTCGGTTTGCATATCGGCGAGTTTTTTTTGTATGAGCTGATTGGCCGCCAGCGGCCGTCCGAACTGAGTGCGCTCCAGGCTGTAGCGGCGTGCGGCCTGCCAGCAGAACTCCGCCGCACCCATGCTGCCCCATATGATGCCGTAGCGGGCTTTGCTCAGACAGCTGAACGGACCCTTGAGCCCTTCCACCAAGAGCGCGTTCGCCTCGGGAACGAAGACCTCGTCCATATGGATTTGCCCGGTTACGGAAGCGCGCAGCGCGAATTTGCCCTCGATCTTCGGGGTCTCGAGGCCCGTCATATCACGTTCCAGGATGAAACCGCGGATTTCGCCATCGAGCTTTGCCCAGATCACCAGGACATCAGCGATGGGCGAATGGGTGATCCAGCTTTTGGCTCCGGACACGCGGTAGCCTCCCCGGACCTTTTGGGCGTGACTCGTCATGCCGCCCGGATCCGAACCGTGGTCGGGTTCGGTAAGGCCGAAACAGCCGACCCAATCGCCGCTTGCGAGTCGGGGAAGGTATTTGGATCGTTGCTGCGGGCTGCCGAAGGTTGCGATCGGAAACATCACCAGCGAGGATTGCACGCTCAAGGCGGAACGATAGCTGGAATCGACTCGCTCCAGCTCGCGCGCGATGAGCCCATAACAGACATGATTTGCGCCGGCGCCACCGTATTGCTCCGGTAGCGTTGGGCCGAGGAGTCCGAGCGTGCCCATCTCGCGCATGATTTCACGGTCGAAACGCTCGTGCCGGTTGGCGTCTAGAATGCGGGGCATGAGACGTTGCTGCGCATAATCACGCGCCGCGTCTCGGGCCATACACTCATCCTCAGTCAGCTGCTCGTCCAGGCGCAATGGATCAGCCCATTCGAAGGGTATGGTCATGTCAGTTTCCTCCCGTGCGAGTCGCGGCCGTGGTTAAAGCAAAGCTAGCGGCCGGGGGGCGAAAATGCACTAGCGCAGGCTATCCGTAGCAGCGGTGTCAGCACCGAGGCGTGACACTCACGCCCGCTCTGGTCAACGGTCTTTGTCAGCCTCAGTCCGCGAATGTGCCTGCATCATTCGATAGACGGCAAGAGAGTCCCAAGAGTCAACCTTTAACGACAAATGCCTCGCAGGCGGAAATCGAGGCCATTGCCACAGCTGCGGGGTGCTCGATCCGGCATTCGATGGGTGCGCGCCAGTAAAAATAGGGTACTCAAAGAGTCCACTATCCGCTATAATTCGAACCGTCATGATCCGAATTAACCGTGAAACCGACTACGGGATCAGCATTCTTACGCTTATGGCGCGGCGCCGGCGGGAGCGTTTCAACGCCGCCGAGTTGGCCCAGTGGCGGAGGCTGCCGCAACCGATCGTTAGCAAAATACTCAAGCACTTGGCGCGCAATGGGATCCTTATTTCTTATCGCGGGGTCCAGGGGGGCTATGCTTTGGCGCGTTCGCCCGAGGAGATCTCTTTGGCGGACATTATCGTCGCGCTGGAGGGTCCGATCTCGCTGACCGAGTGTGTCATCGGGGGCGCGGATGCCTGTCAGTATGGCGCCAACTGTGCCGTAAGTGCCCGCTGGCGCCACATTAATCAAAAGATTCGCATGGCGCTGGAAGCCATCAGCCTGGCGGAGATGGATGTCTCGGAGCCAACAGGCACACCGACCGGCGGTCAGGCGATCACGGTACACCACTCTTGCGTTTAGCGGAGTCCATTATGTCGGCAACCACCAAGACGTTGGAAGAACTGACTAATCGAAAGTACGAGGCGGGTTTTATCACCGATATCGAGCAGGACACTGTTCCGCCCGGTCTCGATGAAGACATCATCCGCTTTATTTCCGAGAAGAAGGCCGAGCCGGAATGGATGCTCGAATGGCGGCTCAAGGCTTATCGGAACTGGCTACAAATGCCCGTGCCGGAATGGGCCAACGTATATTATCCGCCGATCGATTTTCAGGCGATCTCGTATTATTCCGCGCCGAAGCGCAAGGAAGACATGCCGCAGAGCCTCGATGAGATCGATCCCAAATTGAAAGAGACCTATGATCGGCTCGGCATACCGCTGCACGAGCAGGAGATGTTGGCCGGAGTGGCTGTTGATGCCGTGTTCGACTCAGTATCCGTGGCGACGAGCTATAAGGCGAAGCTCAAGGAGAAGGGCATCATCTTCTGCTCGATGTCGGAGGCGATACGAGAGCACCCGGAGCTGGTACGGAAGTACTTGGGCAGCGTGGTGCCCTACACCGACAATTATTACGCGGGATTGAACTCGGCGGTGTTTACGGACGGCTCGTTCGTCTTTATCCCGAAAGGCGTGCGTTGTCCGATGGAGCTGTCGACGTACTTCCGGATCAATGCGGCGAACACGGGCCAGTTCGAGCGCACGCTGATTATCGCCGAGGAAGGTTCGCATGTGAGCTATCTCGAGGGCTGCACCGCCCCCGTGCGCGACGAAAATCAGCTGCATGCCGCCGTGGTGGAGCTGATTGCGTTGGACGATGCGCAAATCAAGTATTCGACGGTGCAAAATTGGTATCCGGGTGACGAGGAAGGCCGCGGGGGCGTGTACAATTTCGTCACCAAGCGGGGTTTATGCGCCGGGAACAACTCCAAGATCTCTTGGACTCAAGTCGAAACCGGTTCGGCGATCACCTGGAAGTATCCGAGCTGCGTGCTCCGCGGTGACAACTCGGTCGGTGAGTTTTACTCGGTGGCGGTGACCCGGGGTCGGCAGCAGGCGGACACGGGTACCAAGATGATCCACATGGGTAAGAACACCCGCAGCACCATCGTCAGCAAAGGCATCTCGGCCGGTTATGGCCAGCAGAGCTATCGCGGCCTGGTACGGGTCACGCCCAAGGCGGAGAACGCACGCAACTATTCACAGTGCGACTCCATGCTGATGAGCTCTACCTGCGGGGCGCATACTTTCCCCTACATCGATATTCAGAACTCGACCGCTCAGCTCGAGCACGAAGCCACGACCTCGAAGATCGGCGAGGAGCAGATTTTGTATTGTAATCAGCGCGGGATCGCCACCGAGGATGCGGTTTCGTTGATCGTCAACGGGTTCTGTAAGGAAGTCTTCCGCACGTTGCCGATGGAGTTCGCGGTCGAAGCGCAAAAACTGATGGAGATCACCCTGGAGGGCAGCGTGGGTTGACGCTGTCGGCGCGGGTGGAAAAGACCGTGGATTACGGAGCGCACAACGTGTCGCGCGGTTTGGTTGGGTGCGCGAGGCCGCTGATCGCAGCGTGGCGGCGGTATCGATCAAAGCTGAAATCGAGATAAGACGACGTCGACGGAGGGCCATTCATGGCACTGCTTGAGATCCGAAATCTGCATGCCAAGATCCAAGGCGTGGAGATTCTTAAGGGGATAAACCTCAAGATCGAGCGCGGGGAGACGCACGCGATCATGGGGCCGAACGGCTCCGGCAAGAGTACGTTAGCGAAAGTTCTGGCCGGCGACCCGAGCTACGAGGTAACCGACGGCGAAGTATTTTTCCAAGATCGTAATCTATTGGAGCTGTCGCCCGAGGATCGGGCTCGGGAAGGCGTTTTTTTGGGCTTTCAGTACCCGGTCGAGATTCCTGGGGTATCTAATACGTACTTTCTCAAGGCCGCTCTGAACGCGATTCGCAAGTACCGAGGCGAGCAGGAGCTGGATGCCATGGAATTCCTCCAGCTCATCAAAGAGCGCGCCAAGTCCGTGAATCTGGATGAGTCGCTGTTGCGACGCCCCGTCAACGAAGGCTTTTCAGGGGGAGAGAAGAAGCGCAACGAGATCTTTCAGCTCGCCGTGTTGGAGCCGTATCTAGCGATCCTTGATGAGACAGATTCCGGGCTGGACATCGATGCTTTGCGTACCGTGGCGGAGGGCGTGAATTCCCTGCGCAACGAAGAGCGCGGCTTCCTGGTCATTACGCATTACCAGCGCCTGCTCAACTACATCGTCCCGGATGAGGTGCACGTGCTGCTCCGTGGACGAATCGTCAAGACCGGTGGTAAGGAACTTGCCGAGGAGTTAGAGGAGAGCGGTTACGCACTGTTTGAGGAGGCCGCCGCTTAACTGGCGACGGAGGTCCGGATGGAAGCGATTGCTGAACAGAAAAGTGTTTACTTACAGGATTACGAGGCGCATTCGGCTCATCAAGACGCACCCGAGTGGTTGGCGCGGCTGCGCCAGCACGGCATCGAGTGCTTCGAAGCGCAAGGATTCCCCGGGCGGAAGGTGGAGGCGTGGCGCAAGACCGATCTTACGCCGGTACTGCGCGAGCATTTCGTGCCCGCCAGCGGACCGGGCCAGATGGGGCCGGAGTTGCTCGAAAAAGTGGGCGTGCTGGGCCAAGTACATCGCTTGGTATTCGTCGATGGTTGGTTCGATCCGGGCTTATCCGACGTGGACAAGTTGCCGAACGGGTTGACACTGGCGCCGTTGTCCGAGTACGGCGAGCGTTTGCCAGCGGTTATCCAGGAAGCACTTGGTGGTTTTGTTGATACCGAAACACATCCGTTCACGGCGCTCAATACGGCTTTCTTTCGCGACGGTGCCATAATGCATGTGGCTCGTGGGGCAACGGTGGAGCAACCGGTCGTGGTGGTCCATTTGTTGACCCCCGAGGCCGATCGCCGCGCAGTTTATCCGCGCACCGTGCTCGTAGCCGAAGAGGCCTCTCAGGTTACCCTGATAGAACAGTTTGTCGGCGCCGACGAGCCTTTTGCGCTGAACTGTCCGGTTACGGAGATCGTGGCCCGACAAGGAGCCAACGTCGATTACTACAAGGTACAGGAGGAGGGCGCGGGCAGCGCTCACCTCGGAGCGGTTCATGCCGAGACATTTCGGGATGCAACCGTCCACATTCACTCGCTCGCCTGTGGTGCCAAGCTCGCGCGCACTGACATCTACGCCAATCTGATCGGCCCGGGTGCCGATGTCACGCTCAATGGTCTGTACCTGACCACGGGCCGGCAGTATTGCGACCACCACACCTGGGTCAATCACAAGGCGGAGCACGGTACCAGCCGGCAGGTATTCAAGGGTGTCTTGCAGGGGCGCTCGGAGACCGTCTTCGATGGACTGGTGAAGGTGTTCGAACGCGCGCAGAAGATTGATGCGCAACAGCAGAATCGCAATTTGCTGCTGGGAAAGCTGGCGCTCGCGCACTCCAATCCACGGCTCGAGATCCATGCCGACGACGTCAAGTGTTCGCATGGTTCCACCGTGGGCAAGCTCGACGATGAAGCGTTGTTTTATCTCAATACCCGCGGCATCGGGCTTGATGAGGCTCAAGGTCTGCTGACGTTTGCATTCGCTGCCGAGATGCTCAAGCCAATTCGTCTGGATCGGCTTTATCAATACGAACGCCAGTTGCTGTTGCAACGGCTACCAGGCGCCGAGCTGACGGGGGAAGTGTTATGAGCACGGTCAATCCAGTGCAGGAGCATGCCGCAGTCGCACCTCTTGCGGTGGAGCGCATACGAGCGGACTTTCCGATCCTCGCTCAGCCGATGAACGGCAAGCGGTTGGTATTTCTGGATAGCGCAGCCAGCGCACAGAAGCCTGTAGCCGTGATCCGGGCGATCGAGGAGTGCTACCAGAACTATTATGCAAATATTCACCGTGGCGTCTACCAACTCTCACAGCGATCCACGCAGGCGTATGAGGCAGTGCGTGGCAAGGTTCGAGCGCTGCTCAACGGCGCTGACGACCGGGAAGTGGTTTTCGTTCGCGGTGCCACCGAGGCTATTAATCTGGTGGCGCATAGTTATGTGCGGCCCCGGTTGGGTCCCGGCGATGAAATTCTGATTACGGGTATGGAGCATCATTCCAATATCGTCCCCTGGCAGTTGTTGTGTGAGCAAGCGGGCGCCACGCTCGTGGTTTCGCCGATAACGGATACGGGTGAGGTGGATTTAGAGGATTTTCGCAGCCGACTCACGGCGCGAACGAAGTTCGTCAGCGTGGTACACGTTTCCAATGCCTTGGGTACCGTCAACCCAGTGCAGGAGATGATCGCCGCGGCACATGAGCGTGGTGCGGCAGTGCTGGTCGACGGCGCCCAGTCAGTTCCTCATCTGTCAGTGGATGTGGCCGAGTTAGGCTGTGATTTTTACTGTTTCTCGGGCCACAAGATTTATGGGCCCTCCGGGGTGGGCGTTTTATGGGGACGGTTGGATCTACTGCGTGAAATGCCGCCGTATCAGGGCGGTGGCGAGATGATCCGCTACGTCACCTTCGAGCGCAGCGAATTTGCTGAGCCGCCGCAACGCTTCGAGGCCGGTACTCCGAATATCGCCGGTGTCGTCGGTTTAGGTGCGGCGATCGATTATGTTCATGCCATCGGTACGGAGCGGGTCGCCGCTCATGAGCATGCCCTGCTCGATTATGCCACGGCGCGGCTTGGTGAAGTAGAAGGCGTGCGCATTATTGGCACCGCGGCCGCCAAGGCGGGGGTTATCTCCTTTGTGCTGGGACGCGTGCACCCGCATGACATCGGGACGGTGTTGGATCTGGAAGGGGTGGCGATTCGGGCGGGCCATCATTGTGCGCAACCCGTGATGCAGCGCTACGGCATAGCGGCTACAGCCCGAGCCTCGTTCGGAGTGTACAACACTTACGATGACGTGGATGCGCTCGTGCGCGCACTGGGCAAGGTTAGGGAGTTGTTTATCTGAATGTCTGATCTACGCGACCTATATCAAGAGGTCATTCTCGACCACAATAAGCACCCGCGGAATTTCCGAAGTGTGGAGCCGCATTCACACCAGGCGGATGGCTACAACCCGCTGTGCGGCGATCGTGTGACGATCCAGCTTAGTGTTGAAGACGGGATGATCGCCAGTATCGGCTTCCAAGGCGATGGCTGCGCGATCTCGACGGCGTCGGCTTCCATCATGACCGAGGTGCTCGAAGGCAAGACTGTCGACGAGGCGCAAGCTCTCTTCGATCAATTTCATGATTTGGTGACTCGCGACGAGGCCTGCCCTGAAGCAGCCCTCGGCAAAATCGCAGTGTTGGCGGGCGTGCGAGATTACCCCATGCGGGTCAAATGTGCCACTCTCGCGTGGCATACGCTGCATGCGGCATTGACAGAGAAGGACGAGGTAACCACCGAGTGAGGTGAATCGAATGAGCGAGGCCGCTACCGCAAAAGTGGGTGGTGAGAGGCTACGCGAAGCGGTGGTGGAGGCACTGCAGTGTGTCTACGACCCGGAGATACCGATCAACATCTACGCGCTGGGGTTGATCTACGAATTGGATGTCAATGACGAGGGCTTCGTGGATGTTGTGATGACGCTGACGAGCCCTTCCTGTCCTGTTGCAGGCCAAATGCCGGGTATGGTCAAATCCGCCGTCGAGCAGGTTGCTGGTGTGCGGGCGGCTGAGGTCGAGTTGACTTGGGATCCGCCGTGGAGTTCCGATCGTGTATCCGAAGCAGGCAAGCTCCAGCTGGGACTCATCTGAGGGAGTTGCCGTAAGCTTACCTATGATGTCGCTGTTATTCGATAGATTGTTTCCCTGATATCATGGTCTTATAGTTAATTCGGATCAAAGGGAAACTATCTCCTTCTTCCCCCCTCTCACGGGTAGTCGGAAGGCGCCTGCGGGCAACATCTACCAGGGTAGATCGATGAGCCCGTTTATCGCTTCAGCCGTCAGCGCGAAGATCAACTGCCTCCATGCCTGTTCGCGACCGCTGTCACATATACCCCGCTTCCAACTCGGGCAGCATTAAGCTAATAGTCCAGTTAAAATAAAAATAATGCGTGACGTGTTTAATTTTTAATCCAAAATACTTTCATGGAATTATATTGAGAGTCGTCTGCTGGCCTCATCGGATGAGTTCCACTGGCAGCGTGGCTTGGAGGAAAGGCGGCAACCTGGGCAGCGGGCGCAAGGAGGGCACAGGTGCAGGATGCAAATAATATAGAGATGACTTCCATTCGTCAGACTGTCACTGAGCTTGAACGCACATGGCATGCAATCAGATACGGTTCCGAGTATGGCAACCTGATACGGATGGTGCAGCTGATCGAGGTTTTCACTAAACGTCTCCAAGCAGCTGGGCTCGAGCATGCCGCCAAACTCGTCCAGAACCTGAGCCACAAGTTGGCTCCCGCAGCGGCGGGACAGGAGCATCTGGGCCCAGAGTTTCTCATGCATATTGCTAAGGATCTGGAAGCTCTGCGCAGTAGCATCGAAGAACCCGCTGACGGGGTTATCCTTCTGAGCGATCAAGATGCGCGCCACCAGATACTGGTGCTGGAGCAAAGTTACGATATTGTCAATCAGCTCAGTCGCGAGATGGGTCTGTTCGGCTACCGGCTTCGCTCCGTTGTCGATGGTGATGGTTTGATTGCGGCCTTACTCGATTATCCAGCCAATGCAATCATCATGGATCTGGACGCACCGGGCAGTGCTGAAGCGCTCACACGGTTATTGGTTCAAGTGCGGGACTCGGCCGGGCGCCTGCTGCCGGTACTTGGCGTCAGCCATAATGACGATTTTCAAACCCGGCTCAATGCAGTACGCGCCGGGGTGGCATCTTATCTCATCCCCCCTGTTGATCCTCATGACTTGGTAATGGAGCTCGATTTGCTGACTCATCGGCGCGAGCCGGATCGCCTGCACGTACTTCTGGTGGAGCCGAGCGTAGCGCGGGCGAACAATTATTGTGGGATACTCGAAGACGGGGGGTTGGAGGTGACTGCGGTGAGCCAGCCGGAGAAGGCGCTGACCGCTTTGCAGGAGTTTTCCCCGGATGTCATCCTCATGGCCATGTATCTGGATGAGTGCACGGGTGCTGAGCTGGCCCGGATCATTCGTCAATTCCCGATCCATACCAGCATCCCGATCGTGTTTCTCGGGCCACGAACGGCTATGGATCAACAGCTCGACGCCATCGGCGTGGGAGGCGATGATTTCCTCTCAGGGCCGACCCACGCCAGTTATCTGGTTCGCTTCGTGAGAATCCGTGCCGAACGTGGGCGTAAGTTGCGCTCGCTGATGCTCACTGACAACCTGACCGGATTACTCAATCATACCTGCACCAAAGAACAGCTCGGTAAGGAACTTGCCCGTGCTATTCGCCGCCAGACACCGCTGGCCTTTGCCATGGTGGACCTTGATGATTTTAAGGCTGTTAACGACACCTATGGCCATCCGGCCGGAGATCGTGTGATCAAGACGCTGGCGCGCTTGTTTAAGCAGCGGCTGCGGCGCTCGGATTACGTAGGACGTTATGGCGGAGAGGAGTTTGCGGTAATCATGCCCGAGTCGACCGCGGAGGATGGGAAACGTACGCTGGATGAAATTCGGATTGCCTTCGGCCGGATCAGCCAGATTGCTCTGAATGGTACTTTCCAAGCGAGCTTCAGCGCGGGAGTGGCCGCGTTTCCCGAGATCGACGACTCGACCGATCTCATGTATTGGGCCGACCAGGCGCTCTATAAAGCTAAGCAGACCGGTCGCAATCGGATCGTAATATATGAGGTGGGCGCCTCGAAGAGGAAATCGTGAATCGATTATCAGTATCTCTTCCCGTTGACCGTCAGTCCTGCGATATCACAGGATCTCATCGTCGTGAGCGATATGGGGCCCTCCCGTCTGCTCTGGAGCCAGACTCCGCTTCGAGTCAGTTGCACGGATCAGTTCCTGTGGCTCGAAATCATCTACCCGGATTACGTTCCGGCGCGCTTGCTCGGCCTGACGCAGTATTTCTGCCTCCTCGGAGCTGATCACTCCCGCCTTGCTCGCTGCTTCGATCAAATTCGAGCGCCAATGCAGCCTCAGGCTGCCCAAGCGTCGTGCCTCGTCGACTTTACGCTCGATGGGTTCGGCCGCAATAACCTTTGCCCAGGCATCCTCCAGCTGTCCGGTTGCATCCCCCGGATCCGCACTGCGGTAGACGCCGGCCACGAGTCGCTCAAGACCCTCACCAGGTTGCATCAGCAGGCGGGCGATGTGGCTGCCGATTGCGTCTGCAGGGGGGCGATACCAACGGCCGCCGGGAAAGATCAGCAGCCGCAGTAGGGTCGCTGCGGTGCGCGTCGGTAGATTCTTTAATATCTCATCCAGTCGGCTCTGCATGACGTGTAAGGCATCTTCCACCCCCCATTGCACCAGCGGCAGATCGCTTCGTGGGCAGCCTTGATCCTCATAACGTTTCAGGGTTGCCGAAGCCAGGTAGAGGTAGCTCAGCAGGTCGCCGAGACGAGCTGAGATGCGTTCCCGGCGTTTGAGCGAGCGGCCCAGAACAAGCATGCAAACATCGGCCGTAAGGGCGAAAGCCGCCGCCATGCGGCTGAGCTGTCTATAGTAGTGGCGCGTTGGTATGGCTCCGGCTCCCGGGGTAAGCCAACCACGACTGATGCCCAATAAAAAGGCCCGTGCGGCATTGCTTGCGAGCCAGCCAACGTGTTTGACCAGCAACCGGTCGAATGCGGCATGGCCGGCTTCGGGATCGAGATTGCGGGTTGCGAGTAGCTCAGCGAGCAGATAGGGATGAGCGCGCAGCGCACCCTGACCGAAAATCATCATGCTCCGGGTCAAGATGTTACTGCCCTCTACGGTGATGCTGATGGGCGCCGTTTGGTAAGCACGGCCGAGATAGTTGTTCGGTCCTAGACAAATACCCTTGCCGCCTTGAATATCCATCGCATCATTGATGCAAGCGCGCATCCGTTCGGTCAGGTGGTATTTGACTACGGCGGACAAAACGGCCGGCTCTTCCCCTCGATCGATGGCGCTGACGGTCAGTTTGCGCGCCGCATCCATCACGTAAGTGTTGCTGCCGATCCTAGCGAGCGCTTCCTGAACCCCTTCGAACTCCCCGATTGGGCGCTGAAATTGGCGGCGGATACGGGTATATCCGCCGCTCGTAAGAGCCGCTTTTTTCGCCAATGCGGTTGCGCCGGATGGCAGCGAAATGGAGCGACCGACGGCCAAGCAGTCCATAAGCATGACCCAGCCTTGGCCAATGTGCTCGGGCCCGCCAATGATCCAAGCCAGCGGGATGAAGACGTTATGGCCCCGATTGGGACCATTCATGAATGCCGCGTTGAGTGGGAAATGCCGTCGACCGATTTCCACACCGGGCGTGTACGTGGGAATAAGGGCCAAGGTAATGCCGAGTTCTTCTTGTTCCCCCAAGAGATGATCCGGATCATAGGCTTTGAAGGCGAGGCCGAGCAGCGTAGCGATCGGGCCAAGCGTGATGTAGCGTTTTTCCCAGTTCAGGCGCAGACCGATGATCTGCTCACCGTTCCAATTCCCCTTGCAAACGATTCCCTTATCCGGGATGGAGCTGGCATCGGAGCCCGCTTCCGGTCCGGTCAGGGCAAAGCAGGGGATCTCCTCGCCCCGTGCCAGCCGCGGGAGATAATGGTCACGCTGTTGCTCGGTTCCGTAACGTATCAGCAGTTCGGCTGGACCCAAGGAATTGGGAACCATGACCGTAGAGCCCAGATCATTGCAGTGGCTGGCGAGTTTCATGGTGATTTCGGAGTGTGCCAGCGCTGAGAAGCCCTTGCCGCCATACTCCTTCGGAATGATCAGCCCGAAGAAGCCTTGCTCCCTGAGAAATAGCCAGGCTTGCGGAGGCAAGTCCAAACGGTTATGAGTAACGTCCCAGTCGTCTACCATGCGGCAGAGCGTTTCCACCGGACCATCGAGAAAGGCCCGTTCTTCTTCGGATAGCTTGGATAGCGGATAGGCCAGCAATTTTCTCCAGTCGGGTCGGCCGGTAAACAACTCTGCGTCCCACCAGACGGTGCCGGCTTCCAAGGCTGCGGTTTCGGTATCCGATAGGCTCGGCAGCGTGTTTTGGAATCGGATGAACAGACGTTTGGTGAGCATCAGACGACGCAATACAGGGGCATTGAGAGGGATGGCGATTCCCAAGAAGATTACCCAAAGCGTTACATCCCAGGGCCAAGGATGATTCCCCACTATGCTGATCAAGACCAAATAAGCGGCTACTGCCGCCGTGTTGAGCCATAGAGGGGCACGATTGAACGCGAGGATACCGATCAAACCTACGAACAAGGCCAGCCATAAAAGAGTCAGCATCAGGTCGCTCCTTAAATCTTGCGGTATGTTGCGCCCATACCCTCTAGCAAGCTGGGCTCGCTCGAATCCATACTATAGCGTATGGAAAATGGAAATTCGTCGATTCTGGACAAGCCGTTGGAACTGGGTCGAGAGCTGAGTTCTGGTAATATGGCTGGACTCCCTGTAGCAGCCGACGTCACGAAGATTATGCTCGAAAGATTAGTCGGTTGGCGTCGACCCCTGAATCTGGTTGGCGCCGCGACCTGCGCGGCTTTACTGGTGTTTGCCTACTACCTGCAGTTTGCACACAGTATGGAACCGTGTCCGCTGTGTGTATTCCAGCGCATTGGGTTCCTTGTATTGGGCGGCGGATTCCTTAGTGCCGGGGTGCATGCACCGCACCGGGGTGGCGCCCGCGTTTATGCTGTGGTGCTGCTCGCCATCGCGGCCGTAGGAAGTGGGCTGGCCGCACGCCATATTTGGATCCAATCGTTGCCCCTGGATCAGGTTCCAGCGTGTGGGCCGGGCCTGGACTACCTGTTCGAGACGCTCCCACTCGCGGATGCAGTGCGTATGGTGCTGCAGGGCTCCGGTGAATGCGCGCAGGTGGATCGACTGCTGGGGGTTTCCCTTCCGGCCTGGAGTCTGGCGGGTTTCGTCGCCCTCGGCGTGGCGAGCGTGCTGGTGAATTGGGGGCGTGCGCGCTCGCATCCGCCCGGTTCCCGCCGTTGACGCGGGCGTTGCATCCGAGCTATCCAAACCATGGCCAAACGTCGGCGCAAGCAGCAGCCTAACCGCAAACGAAATTCGCCCCGGGGCGGTCGGTTTCTGCGGCGTTTGTTTCTGCTTCTCCTACTGCTTCTGGTAGCCGGCGGCGCAGCCTACACGTATTGGTTGAATCGTCGCATCGTCAACGAGTTCGAAGGCAAGCGCTGGGCTATCCCGGCTCGAGTTTTCGCCCGCCCACTTGAGCTGTACCCAGGCGAGCGCCTGAGTCCGGAGAATTTTTTGGTCGAATTGCGAGCCGCCGGCTACCGCCAATCGGCGAGTGTGGAGCAGCCTGGTTCGTATGTTCATCAGGGCGAGACCTTCCGAGTCCACACGCGGGCTTTTCGATTCTGGGACGGAGGGGAGCCTGCGCGAATTTTGCATGTGCGCTTTGGCGGTGATGACCGCGTAGCGGAGCTGGGCAATGCTCGAGACGGTACAGCCTTGCCTCTGGTCCGACTGGATCCAGCCCATATCGCAAACATCTATCCTGCTCGGCGCGAGGATCGCATTTTGATCCGCTTGGATCAGGTGCCGCAACCGCTGGTGGAGGCGCTGATCGCCATAGAGGATCACCGGTTCCTACAGCATCACGGCATTTCGCTGCCCGGTATTGCCCGTGCGCTCATAGCCGATATCCGAGCCGGGCGGTGGGTGCAGGGTGGCAGCACCCTGACCCAACAACTGGTGAAAAATTATTTTCTTAGTAACGAGCGCACGCTCTGGCGCAAGCTCAATGAAGCGCTCATGGCGATTTTGTTAGAGCTGCACTACAGTAAGCGCGAGATCCTGCAGGCCTATCTCAACGAAGTTTATCTCGCCCAGGATGGGAATCGTGCGGTGCATGGCTTTGGTCTTGCCAGCCGATACTATTTCGACCAGCCACTCGATCAGCTTGCTCTCGAGCAGCAGGCACTGCTAGTGGGATTGGTCAAAGGGCCTTCATATTATAACCCGCGCAGGCACCCGGAGCGGGCGCGGGTACGTCGTAACCGGGTACTTGATGCCATGCGTGAGCAGGGCTTTGCCTCGAGTGCCGAAGCTCGACGGGCAAAGCGCCGACCGCTTGGGGTGGTGCATCGGCCACCGAGCAGCAACACGGCGTTCCCAGCCTTCATGGATTTGGTCAAACGCCACTTGCGCCGCGACTACCGCTACGAGGATTTGACCTCCGAGGGGCTGCTTATCTTCACTACGCTGGCGCCATCCGTGCAGCATGCCGCGGAGCAGGCGTTGGCCAAGCGGGTTCGGCGTTGGTTGCCCGGCACAGAGGGGGCCGTGATCGTGACCACCGTGGAGGATGGCGAAGTAGAGGCCGTCGTGGGGGGGGGCGATCTGCGCTATGCCGGGTTCAATCGGGCATTGGACGCCCGCCGCCAGATCGGCTCGTTGATCAAACCGGCGGTCTACCTCACGGCCCTGGAGCGACCGCAACGCTTTGGTCTCGGCAGCTTGCTACCGGATACGCCCGTTACCCTCCAAAATGCCAACGGCCAGGTTTGGACGCCGCGCAATTACGACCGCAAGCACCATGGTAAGGTGCCGTTGTGGTCGGCGCTGGCGCACTCCTACAATGTTCCTACCGTGCGGCTGGGATTGGAGGTCGGGCTGCGGGCGGTGGCGGATACCATCCGGCGGCTGGGCGGTCGGGTACCGGACACGGTGTATCCGTCCTTGCTATTGGGTGCCGTACAGTTCACTCCGCTCGAGGTGACCAGGATGTACGAGACGATTGCCTCGGGTGGTTTCCGTACCCCGCTGCGAGCGGTGCGAGCCGTGATGACGCCGGATTACGAAGTCCTGAGTCACTATCCACTCGAGGTCGCGCGGGTCTTCGATCCGGGCCCGATTTATCTGCTGCGATATGGCTTGCAGGAAGTGGTGCAGCAAGGGACCGCACGCGGACTGTCTCGATGGCTGCCATCGAAGCTTTATGTAGCCGGTAAGACCGGCACCACCGACGATACCCGTGATAGCTGGTTCGCTGGTTTTACCGGGCAGAGGCTCGGGGTGGTTTGGGTGGGGCGGGACGATAATGGCCGGATCGGATTAACCGGTGCGAGCGGCGCGATGCAGATTTGGGGTGAAATGATGGCGCAATTGCCACTGCAGGCATTCGAGCCGACTCCCCCGCAGCGGGTGCGAAGGCGTTGGATCGATACCCAGACGGGAGCGCTCGCCGCTGCCTATTGTGAGCACGCCGTGGAGTTGCCGTATATCCGCGACAGCGCACCAGATGGTACCTCGGGGTGCGTCCGCTCGGCGAGTGAGGTCGATCGAGCGATGAATTGGGTGAAGAGGCTATTCAACTGATGGGCACAGGAATTGCTGTACGTTGGCCCGTGGCCGGCTTGGTGCTCGGCTTGCTCACAGGCTGCGCTGCGCCACCCTCGGGAGGCCCCGCGCCCCCGCCAGTGCCTGCTGAGACCGGTGAGCAACCGCTCCCGCCTCCGCCTGCTCCAGGTGAACGCAAAGTCGTTATGCCCGCGGCGGTGCGCGATCTGGTAGCTAGGGCAGAGGACAGCTCCGCGGCGGGTGAGCATGATCGTGCGGCCGCTTATTTGGAGCGCGCCCTGCGCATCGTGCCGCGCAACGCCATAATCTGGCAGAATTTGGCGGTGGTTCGGTATCGGCAACAGCAATACGCTCAGGCCGAGAGTTTGGCGCTCAAATCGATCGCGCTGGCGGGCGACGATGTCGAGCTCAAGCGCCAGAATTGGGTGTTGATCGGTGCCGCGCGGGAACTGCAGGGTGATGAGGCCGGAGCGAGGCAGGCGCATGCTCGGGCGGCCAGGCTTGCTAATTCCAGTGCAAAGCCATGATCTCGTCGAGGTATGCCGGCACGCGCTCGGTGGCAGCGGCTGCCTCGCTCGGGCGGTGCCGGGCTTTCAACTACGCATCCAACAGCTCCAGATGGCGCAGGCTGTGGCCGAAGCCCTGACCGACAGCGCCACCGTGGTCATCGAGGCGGGTACCGGGATCGGTAAAACCTTCGCCTATCTGGTCCCTGCTCTATGCTCCGGGCGTAAGGTCGTGCTTTCC
This sequence comes from Nitrococcus mobilis Nb-231, assembly GCF_000153205.1. Taxonomy (GTDB): domain Bacteria; phylum Pseudomonadota; class Gammaproteobacteria; order Nitrococcales; family Nitrococcaceae; genus Nitrococcus; species Nitrococcus mobilis. The sequence goes on along the minus strand of NZ_CH672427.1, from coordinate 1,042,218 downwards.
ACCGGTACCAAGACCCTGCAGGATCAGCTTTTTTATAGAGATCTGCCATTAGTGGCCAAGGCGCTGGAGCGGCCGTTACACGCTGCGCTGCTCAAGGGGCGCGCCAATTATCTATGCCGCTACCGCCTGGCGGCGGCGGCCGAGGAGGGGCGCTTCGACAATGCCAAACAAGCAGCCGCTTTTGGCGAGCTCTACGATTGGTCGAGAATCACCTCGAGCGGGGATCTGACCGAGGCGCCGCTGGCTTTGAACGATCCTGGCCTGCTCGGGCGGGCCACCGCGACGGCGGATAACTGCCTCGGGCAGCAATGCCCGGCCTATGCGACGTGTTTTCTTATGGAGGCGCGGCGCCGAGCCCAGGAAGCCGATGTGGTTGTTGTCAATCACCATCTGCTGATGGCCGACTGGGCGGTGCGCCGTGGTGGCTTCGGTGAAGTGTTGCCGGCCGCGGATGCCTACGTTCTGGATGAGGCACATCAGCTCGCGGAGACGGCGGCGCGGTTTTTCGGGCGCTCTGTGAGCAGCCGTCAACTCAAGGATCTGGCTCGGGATACCCGCTTGCAGCAGCTGCGCGAGGCGCCCGACTCACCGGCGCTCACTGGTGCCGCCGAGGATTTGCAACAAGCCATGCGGGTGCTGCGTCTCGCGCTGGGCCAAGGTGCCCGCCGGGGCGCTTGGGCTGAAGTATCAAGCCGGCCCGGAGTATTGCAAGCACTACAAATCCAGCTTGCGGCGCTGCAGAGCCTGCACACGGTGCTCGGGCCGCTGGTCCAGCGTGGCAAAGGGCTGGAGAGCTGCTGGCGGCGAGCGGCGGAGATCGCCGGCACGTTGCAGCGTTTTCTCGCCCCCGAGGAGGAAGCGGGCTATGTCCCATGGTGGGAGACCGGTGCAGCCTCTTTTACTCTGCACCTGACACCGCTCGATATCACCGCTACCTTTCATGATCGTATGGCGGAGCATCCGGCCGCCTGGATTTTCACCTCCGCGACTTTAGCCGTAGGCGGGCGTTTCGATCACTATGTGGCCCAGCTCGGACTCGGGCAGCCGCGTACCCTGCAGGTGGAGAGTCCGTTCGACTACGCACGCAATGCCCTGCTGTATGTGCCAACGGGTTTGCCGCTGCCAAATGCGCATGACTACCAAGCACGTTATCTGGAAACGGTGCTGCAGGTCCTGCGCGCGAGCGGTGGCCGGGCCTTTCTTCTGTTCACCAGCCATCAAGCACTCGACAATGCCGTGCGCTTTCTCGCCGAGCGTCTGCCGTATCCACTGCTGGTGCAAGGCCAGTTATCTCAGAATCAATTGTTGCAGCGGTTTCGTGATCTCGGTGATGCTGTTTTGCTGGGGGCGCAAAGTTTTTGGGAAGGGGTGGACGTGCGCGGTGATGCCTTATCCTGCGTCATGATTGATCGCCTGCCATTTGCTGCGCCCTCGGAGCCTGTTCAGCAGGCGCGTGTGGATGCCCTGCGGCGGCGCAATGCCAACCCCTTCGTCGATCTCCAGTTGCCACAGGCGGTGATTGCGTTGCGCCAAGGTGTCGGGCGCTTGATTCGGGACAGCTTGGATCGCGGCGTGCTCGTCATTGGCGACAATCGCTTGGTAAGCCGGTCCTACGGGCGAGTGTTTCTGCGTAGCCTACCTCCGATTCCGCTGACACGACGAATCGGCGATGTGCAAGCGTTTTTCGGCGAGTACAGTTCCGTCACCGTTAAGGAGCCATCGTAGGGCATTGTCCTCGGGTGCTTGCCGTCGATAAGGCATAAAGTGCGCTACGTGAGACGCCCAACGGAAACCGCGCCGACGGCTCGCATCCGCCGCGGCAAAGCGTTGGGAAGGTGCATCGGACCGGGTCGCTGAAGAAGAGCGAACCCGGTCCAAGAGGTAAGGGCAACCAGACAGGCTTGGTAGGCTGCTATTCCATGAGCGGATAGGTGCCTTGCTCGTCGTGAACCTCCCGTCCGGTGAGCGGTGGGTTGAACACACACATCATTCGCAGCTGTGATTTGGCACGCAGGTAATGCTTGTCGTGTTTATCGAGGGCGTAGAAAACACCGGGATGAATAGGGTGAATCTTACCGTCGTCCACGGTCTCGAGCTCGCCTTCACCTTCGATGCAGTAAACCGCTTCCAGATGATTAGCGTACCAAATGTAGGTCTCCGAGCCTGCGAACAGAATGGTGTCATGGAAAGAAAAACCCATTCCGTCCGACTTGAGCAAGAAGCGGCGGCTGTGAAAGGTCGATGCACGGACGTCGTTCTCGCTTCCTACCAGCTCGTCCAAAGTACGATAAATCATAGGCAACTACTCTCGCTTCCCTACCCAGAGAACTACTGGCCGGCCGCTTGGGGTGCGCCGATGTCGAGTTCCTGCATGGCCTCGACGATGGCACGATCGATGATTTGCAGTCCCTTGTCCAAGTCCGCCTGTGCAATGGTGAGCGGAGGCATGAGCTTGAGCACGGCATCCACCGGGCCGGCTGTCTCGATAATCAGGCCAAGTTTGAAAGCCTTTTTCGAGACGGCGCCCGCCAATTCCTTGTCCATGAACTCGATTGCCTGCAGCATGCCGCGACCACGTACCGTGCCCAGCGTTTCCGGATATTTACTGGCCATTTTTTCCAAGGCCTCACGGATGTAGTCTCCCTTGGCCGTCACCTCCTGGCTGAAGGTTGAGTCGCTCCAAAAGAGGTCGATGGCCCGTTTGGCGGTGACCATGGCAGGATTGTGGCCACGGAACGTGCCGTTGTGCTCGCCGGGCTCCCAAATATCGTATTCTGGTTTTACCAGCGTAAGAGAGAATGGCAGCCCGTATCCGCTGAGCGATTTGGATATCGTGATCACATCCGGGTCGATCTCCGCTTCTTCGAAGCTGAAGAATTTTCCGGTACGCCCGCAACCGGCCTGGATGTCGTCGACGATCAAAAGCATGTCGTGTTTGCGACAAAGTTGCTGCAGATTGCGCAGCCACGCAACGGAGGCGATATTGACGCCACCCTCAGCCTGAACGGTCTCGGTGATGACCGCCGCCGGTTGATCGACCCCGCTGCCGCCGTCATCAAGCACGCGATCAAGATAATCGATGGTGTCGAACCCTTCACCCATGTAACCATCGAACGGCATCGGATCACTGTGGGTCAACGACAAGCCGGCGCCGGCGCGCTTAAACGCGTTACCGGTAACCGACAGCGCGCCCAGGGTCATACCGTGGAAGGCATTGGTAAAGGCAATGATCTTCTGCCGGCCCTTGCTCTTGCGGGCAATCTTCAATGCGCTTTCGACGGCGTTAGCGCCTGTGGGGCCAGGGAACTGGACGCGGTGGTTCAGACCCCGAGGTTTGAGTATTTTCTCATGAAAGGTCATGAGAAACTCCGCTCGGGCACGGCTCGCCATATCAAGGCTGTGGGTGATGTTATCGCCGGCCAAATACTCGATCAGTGCCTTTTTGAGTTCGGGGTGATTATGCCCGTAGTTGAGCACGCTGGCTCCGGCGAAAAAGTCGAGGTAGGCTTTGCCGTCGATGTCATAGAGGTAGGATCCCCGCGCCTTCTCGAACACCGTCGGGAAGTTGCGGACATAACTACGCACCTCGGACTCGTAGCGTTCGATCGCCTCCATTAATTCCATGAGTGCACCTCGGTTGGTTTGTTGCTAAGCCTAATTGGTGGCGGGCGGTTGCCGTTTCTGGTTTAAGCGCGCGCGCTGCTGGTTAACGCACGCTCGCGCTTTAAGGCAACGGTCCTATGCGGTAGAGCTCTTCATCCTCGTGCCCGGATTCGGGAAACTGACTGGCGCTGAAGCACGGGCTAATACGGCATTCCACTCCGAGTTGTCGGGCAATGGCTAGAAAAAGTGCTCGGGAGGCGGCATTCGAGGGTGCTACGGTGGTCTCGAGTAGCGTGGCTCCTTGAGCGCCAGGACTATGCAAAAAGCTGGTCACGAGCCGCTTGCCTAGGCCGCAGCCCTGCATGCTAGGCAAGATTCCGATCTGCCATAAAAACAGGACCTCGGGGCGTGCCGGTGGGTGGTAGCCGGTGACGAAGCCGACGATCTTGCCGCTGAGCTCCGCGACGACGCAGGTCTCGGCAAAATCCTTGGCCAACAGCAGATAGAGGTAGCTGGAGTTGAGATCGAGGACGTTGGATTCTTTCACTACGCGCCATATACCACTGCCGTCATTGACATCGGGCTGGCGAATAATGGGAATCCCTGTATTCGGCTCAGTGTGGGTCACAGCTGCCTCCCTATTTTTAGGGGTATAGGCTCCTTTATATCCACTTCACGCAAGACGTTATTCGGTTTGCGATGACCCAATACGAGCACCGTCCAACTCGGCCATTACCGAAGGATTGTGGGGCGTCTCCCTTGCGGTCGCGATTATCTTCCTTCTGCAAAAGCAACGCGTTACGCCAAAGCCAGACTCTAGCAGGTCTATGAAAAGACGAGAGGGGATATCGGCATGCGATCAGGCCAGCGAGCCTGACATATGAAGCAGTTGAAATCAAAAGCATTCCTATAAATAAACATAATGCTCAATTAAATTAAAGACGCCAGCCGCGACGGTGTCAAGAGTAAAATCCCCGAAGAGTGCTCAGATTTAGCCCGATGTCGTCGTACACCGCGAGCGCCTGGCCAAGCACGAACAGGTGCTCCTCGCGCCAGTTACCCGTCAAGGCGCGCCCGATCGCCTGTTCGCTCGCCTTCACGTGCCGGCCACGGTGGCGCGGATGATCGCCTGGCCGGTCTGTCCCTTGACGCACTCGATGCGCGATAGCTCGTCGAGCAGGGTCGTATCGATCCACTTGGACCAGAGCTTGTGAAGGGTCGCGGCGGCGGGCTCCGAGAGTGCTTTGCGACCCGCCTCGGTGAGCTGCAACTTCGAGCCCGAGAGCTGTGCTATCCTCCCGGCTTGCGCGATGAGCGGCCAGGCAAAGGCGCGAATCGGACCTGCGTTCTCATCGCTCCACTTGCTCTTGACCGGGAGGATCGGGTAGTAGTCGCCGCCCTCTAGGACGTTGGTGATGGCCTTGATGGTCGCGGCCGAGGGGCGTCGCGTCTTGTCGCTGACAGAGACCTTGCCCGAATCGATGAGGCGCAGCACCGAGAGCAGCTCTCGCTGAGCGGTCAATTCGGTCTGGTGAACCACCAGTGGAACCTCCTCTGTGCCTTTTTCTTCTGTCCTCGTCTTGGAATTCCACCTGGACCAGGGCAGTTCACAGGCAGCGGGAAGCCCCGGCATGGTATTGACCTTGGCTTTCGCAGGTTTCGGCACGAAGGTCTCGAGCCGCGCCTTGAGGTCGCCGACATTCATGTGCTCGGTGAGCGCGACCTCGAGCGTTGGGATCCGCTCGCCGGAGTAATATCGTTTCCTTTCGTCTCCATCGTCCTCGCAGACTAATCTTGGCGGCGGATATTTTCGCTTCGCTCTTGCATGCCCTTTGCCGAGCTCAGAAGCTGTCTTGTTAAAACGCTGTTATTTATCATATAAATATATTTAAATCTCACACAAGAGATCAGCTCGTGTACGACAGTGACCTCTCCGACGAACAATGGCAGCTCATCGCGCACCACTTTGAACCCAAAGACAACCGCGGCGCTGTTCCGATCCATTCCAAGCGCACTATTGTTAACGCCATCCTCTACATCAACAAAACCGGCGCTCAATGGCGGATGTTGCCCAAGGAGTTCCCACCCTGGCAGACCGTGTACGACCATTACAGCAACTGGAATCGGCGCCGTGTTTGGGCGGCTGCCCTTGACGCGCTCAACGCGCTGCATCGAAAAAAAAACGGCAAAACCCCAACCCCAAGCTACGCCATCATCGACTCCCAGAGCGTCAAAACGGTCAGCGCCAGCAAAGCGCGGGGGATCGATGGCAGCAAGAAAATCAAGGGACGCAAACGCCATCTCGTAGTCGACACACTGGGCCATCTGATTCAGGTGATCATCCACGCGGCCAACGTCGATGACACCGCGGGAGGCTGTGCGGTGCTGCGCGCGGCACGGGATAAATGCCCACCCTGTGAAGGGCTTCTCCGGCAATGCGGGCTATCGTGGTGCGGCCGTTGTTCAACTCAACGGATGAGTTGTCGGTAACGCTGTGACCACAGCGTCTCGCCGATTGTGGGCCGTTCGCCGAGGTAATGATGCGCGCCTCGGCCTGATAGCGCGGCTCTTCGTGGCGTTCGATCGGGTGGACGATGACCTCGGACAGCACGGGCGTGACCAATGGAAAGGGCCGTGTCATGCTTCCTTGGTACCAGCGCACGATTCGGAATGTCCAGCGAGCTGATTTAACTCATTGGGAAGTCTGGGGTATCTGTAGAGAACAGATTCGTCTTGGCCACGAATGAGTCTGTGGTGGTGGGGGTTTGTCTGCGTCGATCGGCCATGAGTATGCGCGTTTGTCCGCGCGGCCGGGTCAGCGCTGCGTAGCCATACTACCTTTATGGAGCGAATGTGAGCGATCCCCGAATATTGGCTTTTGATACAACGAGCGAGGCCTGTTCTGCAGCGCTTTCGACGGCGCAGGGCGTGTTCAGTCGCTCTGAGATCATGCCACGTGGGCATACCCGGCGATTGCTTCCTCTGCTCGATGAGCTCCTAGGGCAGGCGGCGCTGCAATTGAGTGACCTGGATGCTATTGCCTATTGCCGTGGACCCGGTTCGTTTACCGGTATCCGCATCGCCGCTGGTGTTGCCCAGGGGCTTGCCTACGGGGTAAATCGGCCGCTGATCCCGGTTTCGACCTTGGCTTGCCTTGCGCAAGGCGTCTACCGCGAACAAGGCGGCGAGGTGGTGTTGACGGCAATCGACGCGCGCATGGATGAGGTCTATTGGGGAGTCTATCAGCTCACCGCACAGGGCATCATGGTCGCTATGGCCGATGAGCTGGTGGTCTCGCCGGATGCGGTGCCCGTGCCGCCGCTGCTTGGTTCATGGTATGGAGCCGGATCGGGTTGGAGTTTGTATAAGGAGCGGCTTGTGGCGCGCTGTGGTAAACCGACCGGCGGTCTCGACGGCGGACGTTTGCCGGATGCTCGGGATTGCCTGAGCATGGCACTTGCCAGGTACCGCGAGGGCGCTCTGGTGGGTGCAAGTGATGCGCTGCCTGTCTATCTTCGCAACCGTGTGACCTGATGGCCATCGAACAACTCACTGGTCGTGCTGGTCCCATATAATACGAAGGCATGGAGTAGGCGCGCCGGATGCCGGGCTCCAGCGTGCGCTGCACGCGCCGTTGGGTTATGATGCGCGCGCGGTTGGGGTGCATCGCGCTCAGGCTGGGCATGTGATCTCAAGTAGCACAGCAAAAAGCCGTGTTGGCCGGCGGCTGGACCACCCAACTGCTGTGTTACTAGGCTTGTGTTATCAGGCTATGGTCGACGTCTGAGCACCAGAAGGCGGAGCGATTATGGCAAATATCTTTGCGCAGATTATCAACGGTGAAGTGCCTGCCGATATCGTTTATCGGGACGATCAGGTGACGGCCTTTCGGGATATCAACCCGAAGGCGCCAGTCCACATTCTCATTGTTCCGAACAAAGTGATTCCTACAGTCGATGACATCGACGATGCGGACGAGCGGTTGGTTGGTCATATGGTCCTTGTCGCTCGTGATCTCGCCAGGAAAGAAGGGATCGCTGCGGACGGTTATCGGCTATTGGTGAATTGCAATCGCCACGGCGGGCAGGAAGTTTATCATTTGCACCTGCATTTGATGGGCGGACGGCCTATGGGCCCGATGGTCGTTGCTTGAGCGGGGATTTCACACCCGGGAAAGGCAAACTGGCCTGCATAATAACGCAAGCCCGGGGGGGGCGGGTTGAAGCCGGGACGACGATCCCGCCTCGCGAAGGGCCTTACTATATTCCGATGAGTGAGTCATTCTCAGGCTTGGCGGCTGCACGGCGTAGTTCGCAGGCGGCCGTGTTCGCGCCGGTTCGAATGCGCTGTCTTGTTTTTTTCTGCCTGCTGTCACTGGCAACACTTTTTACTACTACTACTGCTGCCGCGGCGTTGCCGCTGCGCGTCTTCGTCAGCGTCGCCCCGGAGAAGACGTTCGTAACGCGTGTCGGTGGTCAGCGGGTGCAGGTCGCCGTTATGGTTCAGCCCGGCAGCAGCCCGCACACTTATGAGCCCACGCCGAGGCAGATAACAGCGTTGGCCGACAGCGATCTTTATTTTCGCGTTGGAGTGCCGTTTGAACGGAGTTGGATGCAGCGCATCCGCAGTATGAATCCCCGGATGAAAGTGGTCGATCTCCGGGAAGGGCTTCCCCCGCGCAATGGCGCGGATCATCGTCACCTCGGGGCGAAGCACGAGCCTTCCCTTCAGGATTTTCACATTTGGACAAGCCCGCGGCGGGTCATTTCGATGGCCGCCCGCATACGCGATGCGCTCACGGATTTGGATCCCGCCGGCGCCGATGCTTACGAGGCGAACTATCAGGCCTTCGTCGTCGATCTGCGCGCGCTCGATACCGAGATCCGAAATGTGTTGGCCGGATTGAGCAACCGACGTTTTCTCGTGTTTCACCCGGCCTGGGGTTATTTTGCCGACGAGTACGGCTTGCAACAGATTGCTATTGAGGTCGGCGGTAAGACGCCTGGGGCCGCTGCTCTCGGGCGGCTGATCAAATGGGCCAAGCGAGAGGAGATCCATACTATTTTCGTTCAGCGCCAGCACAGTTCGGCCCCCGCCTTGGCGGTGGCGCAGGCGCTTGACGCCCGGATCATTCGAGTGGATCCGCTTGCCGAGGACTATGCGCCCAGCCTACTCCACCTTGCCCGGTCATTACAGGAGGCGCTGCGATGATAGCGCGGCCGGTGATCGAGCTCACGGGGATTTGCGCCGGATACGGTGGCCCGAGTGTGCTCCAAGATGTGACCTTGGGCGTCGGTGCCGGTGAGTTCTTGGGGTTGGTTGGCCCCAACGGCGGCGGCAAGAGCACGCTGCTCAAGGTGATCTTGGGCCTGCTGATGCCGAGTCGCGGGCGGGTGCGGGTGTTGGGAGCCGTCCCGTTGCGTGCTCGCCGGCAGGTAGGTTATGTGCCGCAATATGCCGAGTTTGCGCGGGATTTCCCCATCTCTGTATGTGGGGTGGTGTTAATGGGGCGGTTAGGGCAGAGCCCGCCACTGTTTGGTTACCGCCGTTGCGATCGGACGATCGCCATGCGCAGCCTGCGCGAAGTAGGGCTGGTGGACCTCTGCGAGCGACCGATCGGTGAACTCTCCGGCGGCCAGTTCCAAAGGGTACTGATCGCCCGGGCACTTGCCACTGAGCCGGAGATCCTGTTGCTCGATGAGCCCGCCGCCAATCTGGATCCGCGTGCGGAGCGGGACCTGTTCGGGTTGCTCAAGAGCCTCAACCGAAGGATGACCATTCTTGTCGTCACCCACGACATTGCATTCGTCTCCGAATACGTAACCCGTGTCGCTTGTCTCAACCGGGAACTCGTTTGTCATACCACTGAACCGCTTACGGCCGAGACCATAGAACGACTCTACGGTCATCCCATTCGCTTCGTCCAGCATGAGGGGCACGGTTGATGTGATGGAATTCCTCCGCGCCTTGATGGATTTCAGCTTCCTGCAAAATGCGCTGCTGGGCGGGCTTCTCGCCAGCCTCGGCTGCGGCATGATCGGTCCCTACGTTGTGGTCAAGCGGATCAGTTATCTGGTCGGGGGCATCGCGCATGCCGTGCTGGGCGGCGTGGGTGTGGCCTATTATTTCGGTTGGCCGCCGTTCGGCGGTGCCTTGGTGGCTGCCGTATTAGGGGCGTTGCTGATCGGTTGGGTGAGCCTGCGCTGGCGGCAACAGGAGGATATGCTGATCGGTGCGTTCTGGGCCGGGGGTATGGCGGTCGGCATTCTCTTCATCTCGCGTGCGCCCGGCTACAATGTCGATCTAATGAGTTATCTGTTCGGCAATATCCTGCTGATCACACGGGATGATTTGCTGCTGATGGCCGGGTTGGATGCGGTCATTTTTACTTTGATTATGGTGTTTCATCGCCAGTTCCAGGCGGTTTGCTTCGATGAGCAATTCGCGCGCCTGCGCGGGGTCGGAGTGACTCAATTCTATCTTCTGCTGCTCTGTATGGTAGCGCTGACCCTCGTTTTGTTGATCCAGGTGGTTGGCTTGATTCTGGTGATCGCGCTCGTCTCGCTACCAGCAGCCGTTGCTGGGCAATGGGTGCGCTCGCTGGGTGCGATGATGCTGCTGGCGACGGTTTTGGGCGCCATAGTTACGCTCTCCGGGTTAGGTTTGTCCTATGGGCCGGATCTCCCTTCCGGCGCGACCATCGTGCTTGTCAGCGCGTTGGTCTATTTCTTGTCCACCCTAATGATGGGTATTCGCAAACGCCGGGTTCAGGGGTAGCCTGTGCCGGACAGATCGAGCGCCGCCCTTTATTGGCATAGGAATATGCGACGGCCGTGGTGGCTAGCCAACTTGGTTCTGCTGCTCTTCACGAGCGGCGTACTGGCGGCGGGTGAGCGGCTCGAGCTCAAAGGCCAGCTCGTCCAGGGCGGGATGGTGATTGGCCGTACGATGCCAGGCGCGCAGGTGCGCTTCGATGGACGCGATGTCAGGGTCGCGGACAACGGCGAATTCGTCATTGGTTTCGGCCGTGATGCGCGTGAGCACATGCTGCTTGAGATCCGTTATCCGGATGCTCAGGTATCAAGGCGACGGTTGACGGTGCGCCAGCGTCGTTATCCTATTCAGCGGATCAGCGGTCTGTCCGCGCAGCAGGTGACGCCGGGCAAAGCGGAGCTTGTCCGGATCCGCCGTGAGGCGGCGCAAATTCGCCAGGCGCGCTCCGCAAACAGCACCCGCACCGATTTCGACGGTACTTGGATTTGGCCGGTAAGCGGCACGATCACAGGGGTTTACGGCAGTCAACGGATTCTCAATGGCAAGCCGCGCAGTCCGCACAGAGGTGTCGATATCGCCGCTCCGGCGGGTACGCCCGTTCGTGCTCCTATCGATGGGGCAGTCAGCTTTGCCGAACAAGGGCTGTTTTTCTCCGGCGGAACCGTGATTTTGGATCATGGGCACGGCATCTCGACCACCTATGTTCATCTCAGGCGGATCTTGGTCCATACGGGTCAGGCAGTCCAAAAAGGGCAAAGCCTCGGTGAGGTCGGGGCGAGCGGTCGCGCGACCGGCCCTAACCTGCATTGGGGGTTGAACTGGTTTGACCGTCGGCTCGATCCGAGTCTGCTCGTACCAAGCATGGCCGAGATGCGCTCTAAGCGTTGAGGCTGTGGAGTGTTGTGATGAGAGGAGATTGATGTGGTGCTTTCAACCCGCACAGTAGAATTCCCGCTGAGTCGGGCAGGTTCTTGACATGCGTGTGGAATACGTCATTGCGCTAACCTTGGTCGCGCTGGTCGTCCTTGCTGCCTTGACCGGTTTCGCGATGGGGTCACGGTGGCAGGTTGCGGTGAGCACTCCTGTGGCCGCCTCGCCGCGCGAGGTAATCGCCTACGTGGCCGATTTTCATACTTGGCGGCAGTGGAGTGTCTGGAACACGCAGCATTTCCCCGGGTCGACTTTTTCCTATCGTGGCACCTCCCGCAACGCCGGCTCCGAGCAAGTGTGGGAAATGGGCCCCAAGACCACAGTGTGGCGGTTGCTTCAGGTTCAGCCCGCTGAGCTGCGCTATCGGCGGCAGACCAACGATGGGCCTGTGCGTGACGGTCGCTTCCAAGCCGAACGTGCGTCAGGCGGTACCCGCCTGACGTGGGCGGTGTCAGGCGAGACCGGGTGGAATCCGTTCGATCGGCTCATCGCATGGTTCTATAGCGATCGTGTGCGCAACCAGTTACATGTCGGTCTGCAGGGCATTCAACAGCACTTTGGCGCACCGTAAGGATCACCTACGCCCGACTGACGGGTATCGTTGGCGGCTCTCGCTTTGCTAAGCGAGTACACCTGGGTAGGTAGGTGTTAGGATTCGGGGTAAATATCCTGCCGCACCGAAAAAACCTTCCGAAATTCACCTGAATGGCCCAAAACAGGTCATTTTGCTTCATAGGCGACGGGGCGTGCGCCGTGAGCTGCGTAATGATGCTTGGGCCCAGCAGCAACCACGGGCGCGGCTTTGCTTAATCCGGGAGGAGACCAATGGAGCATGCCAATTACGGCGCATTATCGCCGTTGACGTTCATTGAACGCAGCGCCGCGGTATTCCCTGAGCGCACGGCCGTCATCCATGGAGAGCTGCAGCGGAGCTGGGAACAGACTTACGAGCGCGTGCGGCGGCTTGCCTCGGCGCTGCGCGGCCGGGGTGTCGAACGAGGCGATACCGTAGCGGTCATGCTCGCTAACACGCCGGAGATGCTCGAGGCTCATTTTGCCGTTCCGATGGTCGGCGCGGTGCTCAACGCCCTCGACGTGCATCAGGAGGCCCGCACGATCGCCTTCATTCTGCAGGACTGCGGCGCCCGGGTATTGCTTACTGACACGGAATTCGCAAAGACCATTGAAAAGGCGCTGGCCTTGTTGCCATCCCCGCCGCTGGTGATCGATGTCGACGATCCGCAAGGCGGCGGTGGGGAAGGTCTCGGCAAGCTGGGCTATGAGGCCCTACTTGCCGAGGGTGATCCGACTTTCATCTGGGAGCCCCCGCCGGATGAGTGGGAGGCGATCGCGCTCAACTACACGCCGGGGACAACCGCTAATCCCAACGGGATTGTCTACCATCACCGCGCGGCCTATCTCAAGGCAGTCAGTCATGTTTTGGTTTGGGGGCTAGCCCCGCACCCCATTTATCTGTGGACGCTGCCGATGTTCGACTGCAACGGTTGGTGTTTCCCCTGGACGATCACGGCCATGGCGGGAGTGCACGTCTGTTTACGGGAAGCGCGGGGCGAGGCTGTATTTGAGGCGATTCGCCGTCATCGGGTGAGTCATCTCTGCGCCACCCCGGCTGTTTTGAATGCATTGCTTGCGGTATCTGTGGAGCGCAGGCCTGGCAAGTTCGATCACCCCGTTAAAGTAATGGCGGGCGCAGCGGCTCCATCCGCCGCCGTCGTCGAGGGCATCGAGGCCATGGGTATGGAGATAACCCATGTTTATGGGCTGACCGAAGCCGGTGGCCCGGCGGCGGTTTGCGCGTGGCATCCGGAATGGAACGCGAGACCGCGCGAGGAGCGCGCTCGGCTCAAAGCGCGGCAAGGCGTGCGTTATCCTATGCTGGATGGGCTCATGGTGGCGGATCCGCATACCCTGGTTCCGGTGCCGAAAGACGGGCGAACGATCGGCGAGATCTTTATACGCGGCAACACCGTCATGAAAGGCTATTTCAAAAGCGCGCAGGCCACCGAGGAGGCATTCGACGGCGGCTGGTTTCACACGGGTGATCTAGCGATCTGGCATCCCGACGGTTATATGGAGATCAAAGACCGCGCGAAGGATATCATCACCTTAGACGACGAGCCCAGCTCGAGCCTCGAGATCGAGTCGGTGCTTTGCCGACACCCCGCGATCATGGAGGCGGCGGTGGTGGCGAGAATGGATGAGGAACTGGGTGAAACCCCCTGTGCTTTCGTCGTGTTGAAGCCGGATGCCGCGAACGTCGGTGCCACCGAGATCATCGAATTCTGCCGGCAGCACATGGCGCATTCCATGGTGCCTAAAACTGTGGTGTTCGGCGAGCTGCCCAAGACATCCACCGGCAAGGTGCAGAAGTTTAAACTGCGGGCCTACGCCTGGCGGCTCTAACCGTTGTTCTCGGCAAGCGTGGCGGGCCTGAGTTTGACGGGAGGCAGCGGCGGTGCCGTATTTAGAGGAGCACACGCTTGGAACGTGAGAGCTTGGACTACGAAGTGGTGATCGTAGGCGGCGGTCCCGCGGGCTTGGCGGCGGCGATCCGGCTCAAGCAATTGGCAGTGGCGCACGGCCGGGAGCTGTCGGTGTGCGTGCTGGAGAAGGGCAGTGAGATCGGCGCCCATATCCTATCGGGTGCGGTGCTCGAGCCGCGGGCGTTGAATGAACTCCTACCCGACTGGCGCGAGCGCGGGGCGCCGCTGAATACACCGGTGACCGAGGATCGGTTCCTTTTCCTCAGTCGGGCGAACGCCTACGCTTTGCCTGTGCCACTGCAGATGCGCAATGCCGGCAACTACATCATCAGCCTTGGCAACGTCTGCCGCTGGCTAGCCGAGCAGGCCGAAGCGTTGGGCGTCGAGCTCTATCCCGGCTTTGCCGTCGCCGAAGTGCTCTACCACGCCGATGGTTCGGTCAAAGGGGTGGCCACCAGCGATATGGGACTTACCCCGGACGGGTTGCCCGGAGCCAACTATCAGCCGGGTATCGCGCTGCATGCAAAGCAGACATTGTTCGCCGAAGGCTGCCACGGTTCGCTGACCAAAGTCCTACTCGAGCGCTATTCCTTGGCACAAGGTGCGCAACCGCAAACCTACGGTTTAGGCATCAAAGAGCTTTGGGAGATCGAGCCGCAGCACCACCACCCGGGCCGTGTGATCCATACACTCGGATGGCCGCTCGACTCACGGACCTACGGCGGGGCTTTCCTGTATCACCTGGAGGATCGTCAGGTCGCGGTGGGGTTCGTAGTCGGGCTGGATTACAGCAATCCCTATCTCTCCCCGTTCGAAGAGCTGCAACGTTTCAAGTTGCATCCCGCCATCCGGCCCACCTTCACCGGTGGCCGGCGGGTGTGTTACGGCGCGCGGGCGCTGGTTGAAGGCGGCTATCAGAGCTTGCCGCGGCTCACCTTTCCGGGTGGGATGCTGATCGGTGACGCGGCTGGTTTTCTCAACGTCCCCAAGCTCAAGGGGACCCATATGGCCATGAAATCCGGCATGACAGCCGCGCAGGCGGTATTCGAGGCGTTGACTCAGGCCGGCGCAACCCCGCGGGAGATTGTGGCCTATCCCGAGCAGTTGCGCCAAAGCTGGCTCTGGGATGAGCTCTACCGAGCACGCAACATACGACCGAGCTTTCACTGGGGGTTGTGGCCGGCACTCGCTTACTCGGCGGTGGACACCTATCTCTTGCGCGGTCGAGCGCCTTGGACGCTCGGCCATCGGGCCGATCATAGGTGTTTGAAATCCAAGGCTGAGGTGCGGCGTATCGATTATCCCAAGCCCGATGGCGTCGTGAGCTTCGATCGTTTGTCCTCCGTCTACCTCTCCAACACCCATCATGCCGAAGACCAGCCTTGCCATCTCAAGCTGCGCGATGCACAGACAGCTATCGATGTCAATCTCGCTCGTTATGATGCGCCTGAGCGGTATTATTGTCCCGCCGAAGTCTACGAGATCGTCGCTGGCGAGGATGGGCGGCCTTGTCTGCAAATCAATGCCCAGAATTGCGTGCACTGCAAGGGCTGTGACATCAAAGATCCGACGCAGAACATCGATTGGGTCGTACCTCAAGGCGGCGACGGTCCCACCTACCCCAACATGTAGGAACTGATATGTTTTGAGGCGCAAGCCACGCGGGGATAAACCGGTCCTAAATAAAAGGAAGAAGACGATATCCGTGCGGCATACGATTCTGGTAACGCGCTCATTGGCACGGCGGATGGCCCTGGTCGACGCCGCCCGCGAACGGGCGCACGGACGTCAGGTGCTGAGTCCGGCGCAAGCGGCCGCTCGCCTGGCTGGCGGATTTCTGCAGGCGCCGGAGGCGGTTGCCGTGCAGGAAGCGCTCGATGCGGTTCTCAGGGATGACTTCATTGCCCTAGGCGAGCTCGAGGGTATTCGCCGCTTGCCCGGGATGGTGCGCGCCAGCGCCCAATCGCTGCGCCGGGTTTGGTTGAGCGGGCAAGATTTGAGTACGTTGGCGGCACACGGTGAGCCGCGCTTGCAGGCCATGGCGCAGCTCGAGCAAGCGGTGCTGAGCCGGTTGCCCGGCGGCCGGCTGCGGCCACGCGAATTGCTCGCCAAGGCGTTGCAGCATATCGATCGAGCCTCCCGCCTGCTCGGCCCAATTACCTTGCGGGGAATGTTCGAGCTCGATCCCGTCTGGCGCCCCCTGCTGCTCGAGCTTGCCAAGGTCTGCCCCGTTCGCTGGGAGGCTCTGCCGGATTCCAGGCCGCACTGGGCCTGTAACGGCGCCCGGATCAAGTGGCAGGCGATCAGCCGAGCGACTCCGCAAGTGAGCCGAGTCTCCTGCGCCAACCCGCGGCATGAGGCCTTGGAAGCGCTGCGCTGGGCACGGGAGCTGCTTGCCGCCGACGAGGTTCGGCCGGAGGAGATTGCGATTGCGGCGCCGGCAACGGCCGAATGGGAGCCGCACATCGCGCTCATCGCCGCCGAGGCCGGCCTGCCCGTTGCGTTTGCCGGCGGGCGCCCGGCGTTGTCGACGCGGGACGGACAGGCGGCGGCCGCGCTGGCGGAGATTCTGCTCAAGGGACTGAGCCGCAGCCGCGTGCAGCGGCTGCTCAGCCTGGTGCGCGGGCAAACGCCGCTGACTGCCCAAGTTCCGCCCACCTGGCGGCGGATCCTGCCGAAGGACGCGCCGCTGCTGCGTCTCGACCAATGGCGGGTGTGCCTAGCGCGTGCCGTGACGGCAGACAATGGCGCGGTGGAGGGACTGCTCAGTGTGCTGGAGCAGCTCGATCGCGGCCTTGATGCGGCGGAGGCCATCGGCGAGCTGCTCCTTGGCAACCGGGCCCTGGGCATTTGGCGCACGGCGCTGAGCGAGGGACCGGCCTGGGGATTGGATGTCACACTCGAGCGCCTGAGGATCAAGGACGACTGCGAGCCGGCGACAGCCATCTTGTTCGGCCAGGCCGCCGATCTCGCCGCTTGTCCTCGACCTTACGTGTGGCTGCTGGGCTTGACCAGTCGCGGCTGGCCACGGGCCTCGCAAGAGGATGCGCTGCTGCCTGCCCACGTACTGGCGCCGGCTATACTCGATCCGGTTTCGTTAACGGAGCGCGACCGACGGGATTTTCAGGCCATTTTGCACACGACAGCGAAGCGGCTCATTCTCTCCTGGGCCCGCCACGATGCCGAGGGTCGGGAGAATGGCGAGAGCGCGCTGCTGCGTGCCATCGATGCAAAAGAAATTTACCGGCACGATGCGCGCGTGCCGGAGCATGCCGTGAGTGAACCCGACCGGGTGCTGGCCCGACCTGAGGTGTTCGCGCAACAGCCCCGCGCCCGCAGCGCACGCGCGTGTTGGCTCAATTGGCATCGCCCGCAGCTCACGGCGCATGATGGGCTACTGCGTGCGGAGCATCCGGCTGTGCGGCGGGCATTGCAGCGCCCTTTTTCTGCAACTCGGCTGCGCGCGCTCGTGCGCGACCCCTTGGGATTCGTCTGGCGCTACGTTTTGGGATGGGAGGCGCCGCTGGTAGAGCGTGAACCGCTTGCGCTGGATGCCCAGGCCTACGGCAACCTGGCACATCAGGTGCTGGAGCGGGCATTGGTGCGTCTTGAGCAGGCGGGCGGGCTGGCCGGTGCGACCGCTGGTCAGGTGAGACAGGCCGTCGATGCCGCATTGGCTGACTCGGTTACCGAGTATGAGGTGAACGAGCCCGTCCCACCGCGGGTTCTCTGGCGCCGCACTCAGGCCGAGATCAGGCAGCTGGCGCTCGCCGCGCTGACCTACGAGGAGCCACCTCTGGCAGGTCAGCGCTCGTTCGCCGAGGTCGCATTCGGCGGCGGCCGCGCAGCGCACGAGGCGGATCGGCCCGTCCCCTGGCATGGCGCCACGGCCGTGCGAATTCCGGGCACCGACCTCGCTATCACCGGCCGGATCGATCGGCTGGATCTTGCGGCCGATCAAAGCGTTGCTCGGGTGACGGATTACAAGACGGGCAAACCACCGGCCCCGGGCAAGACGGTCATTGTAAGGGGCGGTGCGGAGCTGCAGCGCTGCCTGTATGCCTTCGCAGTCCAGGCTCTGCTCGGGCCGCAGCTCGTGGTGGAGGCGCGGTTGCTCTATCCGGGCGAGCCCGGCACGCTGCTAAGCATGGATGCGCCGCGTGAGCGTCTCGAGGAGATCGCTGGTTACCTGGTCGCCGCCCACGAGCATCTGCTGACGGGCCACGCGCTGCCCGGGCCGGGCACCGCCGAGTTCGACAGCGACCCGTTACGGTTCGTTTTGCCGGGTAATGCTAAGGCGATCTATCTGGAAACGAAGCGCCCGCTCGCGGCCCAGAGATTGGCACCGTTGCCGGAGCTTTGGGAGTTGCCGTGAGCGAGCTTATCGATCATCGGCAACGGCTCCGCGCGCTGACCGCCATCGATTCCACTTTACTCGTCGAAGCGGGGGCAGGCTCCGGCAAGACGGCGCTCATGGCCGGGCGCATCGTTTACTCGCTGGCGCAAGGCATCGAGCCGGGGCGGATCGCCGCGATTACATTCACGGAACTGGCCGCCGGGCAACTGCTGATCCGCATTCGCGGCTTTCTCGAGCGGGCCTTGCGCGGCGAAACCCCGGTCGAGCTGCAAGCCGCTTTTCCCAAGGGTCTGAGCGACGCCGAGAGGATTCGGCTGACGACGGCCCGCGAGCGTCTTGCAGAGCTCACCGCGACCACGATTCACGGCTTCTGCCAACAGCTTATCCGCCCGTATCCGGTCGAGGCCGATATCGATCCGGGGGCGGCGATTATGGATGCACCGGCGGCCGAGTTGGCTTGGCAAGATCTGTTGGAGGCGTTTCTAAGAGAGCGCCTCGAGGCAGCGGATGAGGGTGATCCGCTGGTCGCCTTCATCGAGGCGGCGGGTGCGAATTCAGCCGCAGAGATCGACCGGATCGCGCGCTTTTTGCGGCGGAGCAGGAGTACCGACCCGGTTGCGGCACAAGACGCTACGAAGTGGCTCGAGTCGCTGCACGAGGCGGTAACAGCACTGGCTAATTGGCTGCAAGAACAGCTCTGCAGCGAGCCGAGCACGGTGGAGTTGGTGGCCGAGCTGCGCGCGCTGGTGCAGGTCTATCGGCGCGCATTGCAACATGGGGCGAGTCCGCGCGCGCTGATGGCCTTGGCGTTCGTTCCGCCGCGGTGCAGTGCCCACACTCAGAAGCTCACCTTCCGGAAGTGGGGTCGGCAAGGCAAGTGGCAGAGCGCCGCGACGGCGAGTGGTCTATCCAAGGCCGCCGGCACCGCGCTCTCACGGGAGGGAGAAGCGTTGTATCAAGTGGTCGGAGCCGCTTGTACGGCGCTGCAGGGGGCCGTTGCCATCGGTGCATTCGAACAGCTGGCCGAATCGTTACGCCCTTTGCTGGAGCGCTATCAAGACTATAAACGCGCCGCCGCTTTGTTGGACTTCGATGATCTGCTGGCAACGGCGTGTGCTTTGCTGCGTGACCCCGCCAACGAGCCGGTGCGCCGTGCGCTGAGTGCGCGTTACCGATACATTTTGGTGGACGAGTTTCAGGATACGGATCCTCTGCAGGTAGAGATCCTGTGGCGGTTGTGCGGCGAGGGCACGCACGACACGCCCTGGCAAGAGCGCGTGCTGCGGTCAGGCGCACTTTTCTGCGTCGGTGATCCCAAGCAGGCGATCTATCGCTTTCGCGGCGCTGACGTGGCCACCTACGTCGCCGCTCGGGAGCGGCTCAAAGCCGCCGATCCCGAGTGCATCCTCGAGGTGACCGCCAATTTCCGCTCCTACCGGCCGATACTCGAATGGGTGAACGAGCGCTTTGCTGCGCCGCTTACGGCCGTCGGTCAGCCCGGCTTCCAGCCGCTTGCCCCGACCCGGACTCCACCGGATGACGCCCCGCGCGTGGTTCGGCTGACGGTGCCGGTGGCTGCCGCCGATGACAAACCTCGGCCGAGCGAATGCCGCGAGGCGGAGGCGCAGCGCGTGGCGGAACTTTGCCAACGGCTTATCGGCGGTTACCCGATCCATACCGGCCGTCGGCCACGCCCCTGCCGGCCGGGTGATATCGTGTTGCTGGCGCCGTCCGGAACCGAGCTTTGGCGCTACGAACGAGCCCTCGAAGATCGGGGGGTCGCGGTTGCGAGCCAGGCCGGTAAGGGGTTCTTCCGCCGCCAGGAGATCCAGGATCTCATCGCCATCACCCGCGTGCTGGCCGATGCCCGCGACACCGTAGCACTCGGTGCGCTGTTGCGCGGGCCACTGGTGGGACTCACCGAGGAGGCGTTGCTCGACATCGTCGATCAGTTGCCGCCGCCGGAGGATTGTGCCGGATCTGCGCGGCTGACGTTGTGGACCGAGCCTGCGTACGTGGCCGACACGCTGGCCCGGACGACCCTCGAGATCCTGCAGGCGCTGGCGGCGCGGGCGTTGGATACGACGCCGTTTGCGCTGCTCGGGCAGGCCGTTGCCGAGCTGCACGTGCGTCCCTTGCTGATACACCGCCACAGCGGCGGGGCGGAGCGCGCCCTGGCCAATGTCGAGCTATTTCTGGAGATGAGCAAACCGTACGCGGCGCGGGGCTTGTTCGCCTTCGCTGCCGATATGCGCACGCGTTGGGAGGACGCCGAGGCGAGTACGGAAGGCCGCCCGGACGCACAGGAGCACGCCGTTCACCTCATCACCATGCACTCCGCCAAGGGCCTAGAATGGCCTATCGTGATCCCTGTCAATACCGTGAGCGAGGGCCGCGCCGCCGGCGGCCCTTTGTTCGATCGCTCGGACCAACGGATCCACTACTGCCTGGGTGCTTTCCGTGCGGAGCGTTACGTCACAGCGCTCGATGAGGAGAAGGCCGAGCAGCGGCGCGAGCAGGTTCGGCTGCTTTATGTGGCTTTCACGCGGGCCGAGCAATTGCTGGTGTTGCCGCAGCCGCTCGAAGCCGAATCAGGTTGGTTTGGCCTGCTGGATCTGCGCCTCGATCAGTTGCCGACGCTCGATGACGGCGGTTGGGGGTCGTCGTTGCCGGAGCGTATACCTGCGCAGATCATCAATGGCCAGGACCGAGTGAGGTTTCAGCACGAGGCGCAGCGCATCCAAGCCGCCCGCCGAGCGCTCGTTTGGCGCCGGCCGAGCGAGCATGAGCCGGCCGGCGCTGCGCCGAGCATGGCGGAGGAATCCAGCGTCTTCGCCGAGCCGGCTGCGGACGCGATGAGTCCCGCTGAGGGCGGTGCGCTGCGTGGAACAGTACTGCACAAGCTCATGGAGGAGGTGCTGACGGAAGAGGTGGACGAGGCGGCGCAGGTGCTGCAAACGCGCGCGGCCGAGTTACTGGCGCAGTTGGCGCCCGCGCCGGTCGAAGCCCCGCCGATCAGCGACTCACCCGCCGAACTCGCCGAGGTGGTACGGCGCACGCTCGCTTTGCCGGTGGTGGTGGCGTTGCGGACACGGCTGCTGGCGGAAGTACCGATCTACGACTGCTATAAGGTGGCTGAGGCCCCACGAGCGGAAACGCTGATCTCGGGGGTCGCCGATGCGCTCGCGCTCGGTGTCGACGGCACCGTCGAGGCGGTGATCGACTGGAAAAGCGATATCGCTCCAAGCGAGCGCGTGCGCCGGCTCTACCGCGAACAGGTGCGTGCGTATCTTGTCGCAACACAGGCCAAGCGTGGCCTGGTCGTGTATATGAGCCTGGCCGAAGTGGACGAGATCACCGCGGCTTGATGCCTGAGGCGGCCGCTCGATCGGTACTGGAGAAAGCGCGCCGGCGGCTTATGCTGAAGGTAAGTCTCGTATTTTTGCCGGAGGCACCCATGAGTGGAGCTGAGCCGACGTTGTTCGCCTTGGGCGCGACCCGGGAGTACGGCCAGCAGGTCGCCGCCTGTCTGGGAGGTGAGCTCGCGACCCACGAGGAGCGTGCTTTCGAGGACGGTGAGCACAAGAGTCGGCCTTTGGAGGGTGTTCGAGGCCGCGATGTCTACGTGCTGCACTCCCTCTATCAGGATGCGAGCGAGGGTGTCAACGACAAGCTGGTACGGCTGCTGTTCTTTTTGGGGGCACTCAGGGACGCACACGCGGGCTGTCTCACTGCGGTCATCCCGTATTTGGCCTACGCGCGC
Organism: Nitrococcus mobilis Nb-231; assembly: GCF_000153205.1. Lineage (GTDB taxonomy): Bacteria > Pseudomonadota > Gammaproteobacteria > Nitrococcales > Nitrococcaceae > Nitrococcus > Nitrococcus mobilis. The sequence continues at coordinate 1,020,287 of NZ_CH672427.1, read as the reverse complement.
AAGGATCGCCGCACTAAGCCGCGCGATCCCGTTACGACTCGGTATGTTGCGCAGCTTCTGGAGGCCGTGGGGGTGGATCGGGTGTTGACCATGGATGTGCACAACATTGCCGCCTTCGAGAACGCCTTTCGAGTGCCGGTTGTCCATTTAGAAGCCGGTGCGTTGTTCGTGCGCGCGCTCTGCCGCCAGGCGGGTGACTCCGAAGTGGTCGTCGTCTCGCCCGACGCCGGCGGTTACAAACGCGCGGAACGATTGCGGGAACTGCTCGCGAAGCAGCGGAGCAGTTCACCCGGCCTAGCGTTCATGGAGAAAAAGCGCAGCGACGATGTGGTCTCGGGGGAGGCATTGGTTGGCGAGGTCTCGGGCCGTGTCGCCGTGATCGTCGATGATCTGATCAGCACGGGCGGTACGCTCGTCAAAGCCGCTATGGCTTGTCGGAAGGCCGGGGCGAGGGCGGTCTATGCGGCGGCCACGCACGGTCTTTTCACCGGCGCGGCCAGCCGTGTGTTGGCGGGGGCACCGCTCGAGCGGTTGTTCGTAACCGATACGGTGCCGCCTTTCCGGTTGCAAGCCGAGGTCTTGCAGAATCGAGTCACGCTGGTGCCGACGGCGCCGTTGCTGGGCGAGGCGATCCGACGGCTGCATACTGATGGTTCGTTGAGCGAACTGGCCGAGGCGTTTTGCCAAAAATAAGCGCTCCTATTAGGGAACCTTGTAGGGTGATTTCATTACGTTAAAGAAAGCCCCTTACTTACCCAAAGCCCAATCGACCGGTTCCTCACATAACGGCAAGTCCGGGGTCCTACGGTGCTGCCCGAGTTCGCGCCGAGCCGCCTGCAGCGCCGAACGCAGGCCTTCCTCAACCACCGGATGGTAGAAGGGCAGCTGCAGCACTTCGTCGACCGTTAGACCTTGCTGTATGACCCAAGCCAGCAGGTGTGCCAAGTGCTCGCCCTCGGGTGCGGCCATTTCCGCGCCGAGCAAGCGCGCGTCCGCAGTGGCTGCGTAGACCCGTAGGCAACCGGCATTGCGCCCCGCCATGAGCGCGCGTCCTTGTCGGGAGAAATCGGCTTCTCCGACGACAATGTGTTCGTGGTCGAGCTCTGCATAGCTTTGCCCCACGCGTGCGGCGTTAGGGGTGGTGAAAACAATGCCGAGTGCGGTGCGGCGGGTCAGACACTGCGCATCGGGATGCAGCGCAAAATAAGCGGCGATGCGGCCATCGTCTGCGGCTTCGTGCAGAACCGGGCGCTCGCCGTTGACATCGCCGGCGATGTAGATCGGATGTTTGCCGAGGCGCCGCGTTGTCGAGTCGAACACGGGAATTCCCTGCCCATCGAATTCCACATCGAGATTTTCGAGGCCCAGTCCTTCGATATTGGGGCGGCGCCCGAGGCTGGCGAGCACCCAATCCACCTCCATGGTTCGATCACCGGTGCGCACATGCACCGCATTGTAGTCTGCGGGCTCGAGGTGTACCTCGGTCCCGGTGAAGACTTGCATGTCCGCGCGCAGGCAGCGGATCAGCGCTTGCGAAACCTGCGGGTCGGTCAGCCCGGCCACGGTTTCAGTGAGGGTAAACCCGCTGACGTGCAAGCCAAGCTGCGCCAAGGCTTGGCCGAGTTCGGCGCCGACGGCGCCGAGACCGACCACGGCCACACGCGGCAATAGATCCTCCTGCTCGAAGATGTCATCGGAAGTCAGCACCCGCTTCCCCAGCTGCCGCCAAGGCTCCGGCAACACGGGTCGGCTACCGGTGGCGATAACCGTTGCCTCCGCCTCGATCCGCTCACCGCCGAGTTCCAGGGTGTGTGGGTCGAGAAAGCGCGGCCGCCCCCGTAAATTGCGCTCACCGAGCGACTCGGCCAGCCGAATTGGGCCGGCGATGAAGCGATCGCGTAAGCTTCGCACTCGTTCAAGTACGGCCGACATGTCCACCGAGAGTGCCTCGGTACCGCGCACCCCGGCCTCGGCGAGAAAAGCACGATCGTGAAAAGCATGGGCGGAGGCGAGCAGGGCCTTGGAGGGCATGCAACCCACCCGTGCGCAGGTGGTACCATAAGGACCGTCGTTGATGAGCACCACGTCGGGTGTGATGCGCTGGGCTTCCTTGAGCGCGGTCAAGCCAGCGGTGCCGGCACCGATAATCGCCAAACGTACCCTGCGAGCCATATCGTTCACCTCTAGCTGGAATCCCTCAGAAATCGTGACTCCTGGCATCGTCGGCGCCAAACTGGCGCTTGCCGCTATCGCAAAGTCAAACTTGCGCTCCGTTGGATTTAGGGTCAATCACTAAAATCACGCTGCGGCGATGTGTGAAGGGGGCGGCCGCGCCCGGATCACGGATCGCCGAACCGGATACCGTATACGGCCGTAAATCGAGGGAATCGGCGCAATGCCCTTCGGTTATTGCGTCCTACCTGGTTTAATCGAGGGCACGCGGGATTGCGGCAGTGCCTGGGCCGCCTTCGAACACGAGATAAGAATCCTTATTGGAGTGCCCATGTTGGATTTGGCCAGCATTATCGAGACCGCATTACAGCAGGTCTCAGCGGCAGAGATCACGAACGGTGTCCTTTTCCTGCTGTTCGCTATTTTCTTCTTGGCTGTTATTGCGGCAATATGGGGGAAAATGCCGAGATTTGGCCATTACACGCCGAACCTGCTTACCTCCTTAGGCATCCTCGGTACATTTGTGGGGATTGTTGTCGGGTTGTTGGCTTTCAAGGTCAACGACATCGATGCCAGCATCGGTCCGCTTCTGGAAGGTCTGAAAACAGCGTTCATCACCAGTATCGCGGGCATGTGCCTAGCGATCGTCTTTAAGGTGCTCGATAGCATCGGCATGACCAGCATGTTCCGGCGCGATAAGGACGCAGTTCCCGAGCACATCGGTCCGAGCGAGATCCATGCGGAGTTGCGTGGCCAGCGTGAGGCGACGGAGCGGTTGAGTTGGGCCATCGCGGGCGACGAGGACTCCGCCTTGATTAGTCAGATCCGGCTGTTGCGAAGCGACGCACAGGATCAATCGAAAAGCTCATTGGAGCAGTTGAGGGCTCAAAGCGAACTACAGGCTTCCCTGTCCAGAAATAGCAAGTTGCAACAGCAGAGCTTCAACGAATTCACCGACGCGCTATGGAACAAGCTCGACGACTTTGCCGAGATGCTCTCCAAGTCCGCGACGGAACAGGTTATCAACGCTCTGAAAGAAGTCGTTGCCGATTTCAACCGCAATCTGACCGAACAGTTTGGAGATAACTTCAAAAAGCTCAACGCGGCGGTGGACGAGCTGGTCCAATGGCAGGAGAACTACCGTAATCAGCTGGCCGAGATGAACGAGCAGTATGCGCAGGGCGTGCAGGCGATCACTCAAACGGCGAACTCAGTTACCGAGATCAGCGAGCAATCCCGGCAGATCCCGGAGACGATGAGCGAGCTCAAGGCCGTGATGGAGACGGCCAATCATCAGATCCGGGAGCTGGAACGGCATTTGGAAGCATTCCGGGATATGCGCGATCGCGCCGTGGAAGCGGTGCCGCAGATCCGCCAGCAGATGGACCAGATGGTGCAGGACGTATCCGCGGCCGTGAAGGACGCCGGCCAGCAGATCATGATGGCCACTCAAGCGACCCATAAGGCCATCGTCGAAGGCGCCAAGGACTTCGAGAACCGCGTGAGCCGCACGAACGAGGGACTGACCAATACATCCGACCAGCTCGCGAACAACAGTGAGCGGATTCGCGAGCAATTGGCTGCCACCGTTAAAGATATCAATGCAAGCGTCCGGGCCATGATCGCGGAGGTGACGGATAGCTCGAAGGCCATCGGCAACAATCTTGTCGACGCCAACAAGCGTTTGGAGACGAGCATCAAGGAGGTTCAGTACCAGGTGACCGATTCCATCGACTCCATGCAGAAGCGGCTGGAGAGTGCGTTGGAACAGGTGTTTCAGGCCCAGACTCGGGAAATCGCTCGAACGTTTGGCGCGTTGGACGAGGAGTTGCGCAAATCCGTACGCACCACCAGCGAGGCAGTCAACACCCAGCTCGAAGCCATTGACAAGGCGATGCTCAACGAAATCGAGCGGGTAATGCAAGCAATGGGCAGGGAACTCGCCGGTATCACTCAGCGCTTTACTAGCGATTACAAGGATCTTACATCGCAAATGGGTCAAGTCGTTGAGCAAAATCGGCAGTTTGTGCGCATGGCCCGTTAGCGCGCGCCGAGATTGAGCATGGAAAAGGTGTTCGGCAAGTATCGCGCGGGCGGCGAGGGACAGGAGGCCCACTGGCTATCGGTAGCCGACTTGATGGCCGGGCTAATGATGGTTTTTATGTTTATCGCCATTGCTTTGATGCGCAACGCATTTCAAGAACGTGACCAGATTCGGGAGATTGCCGTTGCATACCAAGAGAACCAGGTTGCCATCTACAACGCATTGATGAAGGAGTTCAAAGACGATCTCGCGCACTGGAACGCGAGCATTGACCGGGACAGTCTGGCGTTTCGATTCAAGTCGCCGGACGTGCTGTTCGAGGTAGGATCAGCGGAAATCAGGCCGCGCTTCAAGGACATCCTCGAGGATTTCTTCCCGCGTTACCTCGGCATCTTGAAGGGCTTCAAAGATTCCATCGACGAGGTACGCATTGAAGGGCATACGAGTAGCACTTGGAATCAGCGGGTTACGGATACCAAAGCCTATTTTCTCAACATGGAACTGTCGCAGGGGCGGACACGCTCGGTTTTGCAGCATGTTTATCGGATGCCTTCGATTCGGGGGGATCAACCGTGGGTGCAGCGGCAGTTCGCCGCCGTCGGTTTTTCATCCTCACGCCCTATACTCCGGCCTGACGGGAAAGAAGATCGTGCCCACTCTCGTCGGGTAACTTTTCGGGTCATAACGAACGCTGAGATCCAGATCCGGAAGATTCTCGAGGAATCGGGATGAAACGGTTGAACGTGGATCTTTCTGGCCTGCAGGAAGCCGCAAGGCTCATGGGCGCCGAGCCGGTGGAGTTGTCCATTGAAAGAGAAATGCCACCGCCACCCATAATTGGTTGTGAGCTCGAGAAGGGGGTCGAGCTTCCCGATCTTGCGGAGGTGGAAAGCGACAATGGGCTGCTTGGTTACAAGGGACGGCAGATCCTTTTGTATATCCAGGATCACGGTCCAAATGTCGCGGTGGCGCTTGAAGACGGCTATCAGGGCAGAAGATTCCATGTCGCCGATTGCAAGACGTTGAAAAACATGCGGGCGAAAGGACGGTATGAACGCTTTGTGGTTACCAACCGGCGCGACGGTGAGTTTTATGTTTTTGGGAAGGACTGGTACACAGGCCAGAAAAATGAAGGCTACGCGCGTCTTTGGGTATGCCAGAATTGCTTAAATTCACTGAATTACAAAGGTGCTCAGCGGCGTAATGTGCGCGACATTGCGCAATCCTTCGATATTGAAGAATTCTTCTCGATCTACAGCTCGTTTTTTGCGCACCTCCCGAGCCGATACGCGGGGGATGGGACGCAAGAAGATTACACACAGGACTGGCATCGGGTAGCCGCCCGCTACAAGGCCGATCAGGATTTTCGGTGCCAGTCCTGCAAGGTCGATTTGAGTACGCAGAAACGTTTACTCCATGTCCACCACGAAAATGGAGTCAAGAGCGACAATCGTCGCGCGAACCTTAGAACGCTCTGCGCGGCGTGCCACCGGGAGCAAGCCGATCATGGTCATATGTTCGTCGCTCACAAAGATATGCGCACGATCAACCGTCTCCGGCAGAGGCAGGGTGTCATGGAGGATCTCGGCTGGAGCGAAGTGTTCAAATTCTGTGATCCGGCGCTACACGGGGTTTTGGATGCGTACCGCGCTCGCGGAGTAAAAATGCCGGAAGTGAGCTACGACGTGCAGGATGCCACCAAGGCTGTCGTCGCGAATCTCGAGATCGCCTGGCCACGGGAGAAGATGGGCGTTGCAATATCAGCCGCTGATCGGGACGCCGCGCGCAAGGCTGGATGGAAAGCATTCAGTATGATTGATGCTTTGAGAACGTGAAGATGGGTAGAGCGCAATAACCGCAGGACATTGCGCCTCAGGCGCCAGTGTGGCATCCAGTGAAACCGTGCCGAGGCGGGTGAGGTAGTAGCGATAAGTGTCGGTGACGCGTTTGATGAGCCCGAGCAAGCGCAGGCGTGTGCTGGCCTTCAATGCAACTTGGCACGACGGTCGGGGAATCGGCGCTACGGCGTAGCCGATTTCTGAGCATAAAGAAGAAAGCGGCCAGGACGGTAGCTGAAACGACATGAGCCGGCGCGAGAATGCTTCCTACCGTCGTTGCCGGTGAGCTGTGCGGGGCGGGATGCGCGTAAGCGGGCCGCGGCCGCGCGCGGTGCAACTGGACAAGTGCTGCACGAGCACACGGGTTCCGCGAGCTGCGGCGTCTGGTGTGCTCCGTGCCGCGGCCCGACGAGCCGCCCGTCATTCGCTTTGCCGACGATCTGCAGCACCCGCAAATGCCACATAGCCGGCTGGGGGCGGTGCCAAAGAAGGGCGCTGGCCATCTCATCACCAGCGTTTGTCGCCGTCATACAGTCAAACTTGCCCTGATGGATTGCGGGTCAACTGCATCCACGGAAATCCGAAGAGATTGTGCGGGTATCGAAGCGGTTTTGGCTGAAACAATGTGCATTGCCTAACCGGCCCCAAAAAATCAGGAGGTTTAACAATGAAAGCTGTTGCTCTCACCCATTATCTTCCCGTCGATAACCCGAAAGCGTTTCTTGACGTGGACTTGCCCAAGCCTGCAGCTTCAGGTCGTGACCTTCTGGTCTCTGTAAAGGCCGTATCAGTCAATCCGATCGATACCAAGGTCCGCAGGCCAAAAGACAAGGTGGAAGAGGTCCCCCGCGTTCTTGGTTGGGATGCCAGCGGGATTGTCGAAGCTGTCGGCCCGGACGCCACGCTCTTCAAGCCGGGGGATGAAGTCTATTATGCCGGCGATATTACCCGGTCCGGTTCCGATGCAGAATTTCAGCTGGTGGACGAGCGCATCGTCGGATTCAAGCCGAAGAGCCTTGGTTTTGCCGAAGCCGCAGCGCTACCACTGACAACGCTCACCGCCTACGAGGCTTTCTTTGATCGTCTCGGTATTGATCGAGCCGGTGCCGATAAAGGGCAGTCGGTGCTCATCATCGGAGCGGGTGGCGGTGTCGGCTCGATTGCCATTCAGCTTGCCAAGGCGGCCGAGCTGGTCGTCATCGCTACGGCCTCGCGCCCGGAGACGACCAGCTGGGTCAAAGAGCTTGGCGCAGACCATGTTGTCAATCACCGCGAACCCATGGTTGAGCAAGTGCGTGCCCTCGGATTCCAGCATGTCGATCACATCGCGATTTTCAACGATATGCGCCACTGGGAAACGGCGGTCGAGCTGATCCGGCCCCAAGGCGGCATCGTCTCCATCGATGACACCGACCGGCCGATGCCGATGGAAGGCATGAAGATGAAGGCGGCCAGCCTTCACTGGGAGTTCATGTTCGCCCGTGCCATGCACCAGACACCGGACATGATCGAGCAGCACAAACTGCTGACCTGGGTGGCCGAGGAGGTCGACGCCGGGCGCATCCGCACGACCGTCAACAAGGTATTTACCCCGATCAATGCCGTCAACATGCGCGAGGCGCATCGGCTGATCGAAACCGGCGCGGCCAAGGGAAAGATCGTGCTGGAAGGCTGGGCAAGCTGACATCGCGCGGTTAGGCTGCTCTGACGCCGCTTATCTGGGAGCAAGTCGACCGGTGTGGGCGATTCAAGTTCGACATGAATGACCGATTGGCGTTGCTCTGATTGAAATGGCGGCCGGTGGCGCGACTGCTTGTTCTACCCCTATGATCGTGACACGCTTGCCGAAGCCAATGCGGGAGGACGTAATGTTCGCTGAGCTTTGCCAGGCGGGGCGCAGGCCGTTTCGCTTTGAGTGGGTATCGGCTTGAACAGCGTGGATCACAAGCCTGCGAATGACCTTTTGACCCGCGTGCTACCGGCTCACGGACCGCCGCTCGGTCGCGCTTGGCTCAAAAGCGTTGCCGAGGATTTCCAGGTTACAGAAATACCACGCTTCCAACCGGACGGGCAGGGCGAGCACCTGCTCGTCGAGATCCGCAAACGCGGCCTCACCACCGCCGAAGCGGTCGAGCGGCTCGCCGGCTTGCTCGGCGTAGCGCCCCGCGCCGTCGGCCACGCCGGGCGCAAGGACCGCAACGCGGTAACCACCCAGTGGTTGAGTGTGCACCAGCCCGGCGGTCGGCAGCTACCGGTGCCTGGGGCGATCGCTCCGGGGCTCGAGATTCTGAGTGCAGCCCGGCATAGCCGCAAGCTCCGGGTCGGCGCCCTGGCCGGCAACCGGTTCCAGATTCGGCTGCGCGGTATAGACGTGCCCCGTGCCGCGGCGGACCGGCGGTTGCTGCGCATCGTTCATCACGGCGTGCCCAACTATTTCGGCCGTCAGCGTTTCGGCCGCGGCGGGGAGAACGTGGCCAAGGCACTTGCTTGGCAACGCGGCGAATTAACGATCCGCCGGCGCGACCTCCAAGGCTTGTTGTTGTCGGCGGTGCGTGCAGAGTGCTTCAATCGAGTGCTTCGCCACCGGGTGGAAACCGGCACCTGGGATCGCGCTCTGACCGGCGACTGGATGATTCTCGATGGCCGCGGCAGCGTCTTTGCGGCCGCCGACGAGACTCCGGCGCGGCTTGCCCAGCGCTTGGCTTTGCAGACGATCCACCCGACCGGCCCATTGCCCGGGGTGGGCAAGCCGCTGGTAACCGATAAGGCTCAGCGGCTGGAGCAAGCCGTTCTCGACGAGGTTCCGGAGCTGACGGCGTTGTTGATTCGGCGCAAGGTCAGTGCTCAGCGCCGCTCGCTGCGCCTGCGGGTGGCAGAGCTCGCCTGGTGGTGGCCGGCCACGAGTGAGCTGATAGTCGGGTTTCGGTTGCCACCGGGTGCCTACGCGACGACCGTGCTGGGCGAGTGCTTCGAGCTCATCGAAGCGGCTGGAGTCGACTGAGGCACGGTCTATAACCAAACTCATCGAGCGGATTGTCAGCGCAGGTCGGCGGGTAACCAAAAGGGCTTTGCGAATATGTCGAATCGGACGCCCGTTCTGTTCTGGTTCCGGCGCGATCTACGCCTGGCGGACCACCCCGGCCTTGTGGCGTGCCAGGCTGCGCGTGTGCCGGTTATCCCGGTCTTCATCCTCGATCCGCAGACAGAAGCACTGGGCGCCGCTGCCAAGTGGCGCCTCGGACTGGCCATCGCCAGTTTCCGCGAGCGTTTGCAGGCAATTGGCAGCGATTTGATCCTGCGCCGCGGTCCGGCAAAGGAGACGCTGCTGGAACTGCTGGAAGAGACCGGCGCTTGCGAGGTGCATTGGTCGCGCAACTATACGCCTGATGCGATTGAACGCGATCAGGAGGTGAAAACCGCGCTCAAAAGGGCGGGGCGGCACGCGCTGAGTCATCCCGGCCATACACTCATCGAGCCTTGGGCGGTCTCGCCGGCAGCGAGTGATCACTTTCGGGTCTATTCGCCGTATTGGCGGGCGTTCAGGACAATCGAAATCGCCCCCGTTGTCCCGGAGATCGAAGCGTTGCCCGCCCCCGCGTTATGGCCTCGCTCGGATAATCTGGCAGGGTGGCGGTTGGATGCCGCGATGAACCGCGGCGCGGAGGTGGTGGCACGGTATGCCTGCGTTGGCGAGCAGGCCGCACTCGAGCGGTTTGCCGCCTTTCTCGACGAACCCTGGAGCGCCTACCGGAATGGGCGTGATCGCCTCGATCTAGCGGCGACATCGCTGCTGTCGGAAAACCTCACCTATGGGGAAATATCCCCGCGAACGATCTGGCACGGCGTGTGCGCGAGCGGGGGCGATCAGGAGCAGGGCGGCGAGACGTTTCTCAAGGAGCTGGTCTGGCGTGAGTTCTCCTATCACCTCCTTTATCACACGCCCCATATCACGCAGCGCAATTGGCGCGCCGAATGGAATGCCTTCCCGTGGCGCGGGGATAATGAACAGGCGGCGCGGTGGCGCAAGGGGTTGACCGGGGAGCCGGTGATCGACGCGGCGATGCGGCAGATGTATGTGACCGGCACCATGCACAACAGGGCTCGGATGTTGGTGGCGAGCTATCTGACCAAGCACCTCATGACCCACTGGAAAATCGGCATGGATTGGTTTGCGCAGTGCCTCATCGACTGGGATCCGGCCGCTAACGCGCTGGGTTGGCAATGGGTCGCCGGCAGCGGCCCGGATGCGGCACCGTTTTTCCGGGTGTTCAACCCGGCCACGCAGGCGGAGAAATTCGATCCCGACGCGGTCTATCGCAGGCGCTACGTAGCCGAACTCGCAGGCGATAATCCGGGTGAAGCGGCTCTGGCTTATTTTGATGCCTGTCCGCGCCACTGGAGCCTTGATCCGGAGCAAAAGTACCCTGAGGCGCCGCTGATCGAACTCAAGCGCGGGCGCGAGCGGGCGCTGGAGGCATACCAGCACTACGTGGTCAAAAACAAACCCATAATTTGAGCCCGATACCGCAAGGAAGGGAGTAAAAAAGCGATGAAAGCCTCCGATCGGTTCGTGCAATGCCTGGAGCGCGAGGGCATTACCCACGTCTTTGGCGTACCGGGAGAGGAGAACGCCGATTTCATGCTCTCGCTGCAGGACTCAGGCATTCGCTTCGTGCTGGCGCGCCATGAGCAGGGAGCGGCGTTCATGGCGGAATCCTTCGGGCGCCTAACCGGCAACCCGGCCGTATGTCTGGGCACGCTGGGGCCGGGGGCGACCAACCTGATCACCGCCGTGGCCGACGCCAACATGGATCACGCCCCGATGCTCGTGCTGACCGGCCAAGGGGCCACCACCCGGCAGCACAAGGAGAGCCATCAGATCATGGACGTGGTGAGCATGTACGCGCCGGTAACCAAATGGGCGCATGCCGTGCGGCATCCGGACAACATCCCCGAAGTGGTGCGCCGGGCCGTGCGCACCGCCCGTGCCGAGAAGCCGGGTGCGGTGCACATCGAACTCGCCGAGGACATTGCCAAGCTCGACTCGACATACCCTCCCATGGAACCGCGCCGGTTCCGTCGACCGGGCCCCGACGACAAGGTGACGGATCAGGCCTTCGAGTTGCTGCGCAAGGCCCGGAGCCCGATCATCATCGCTGGCAACGGCGCCATTCGCAAACGCGCCAGTCGTCAGTTGCGCCGTTTCTGTGAGCAAACCGGCATCGGCGTCATGAGCACCTTCATGGGCAAGGGTAGTGTCCGTCTCGATGCCGATTACTGCTTGTTCACCATCGGCCTGCAACAAAAAGATTACGTCAGTTACGCCCTCGATCAGGCCGATTTGGTGATCACGGTCGGCTACGATCTGGTGGAATATCCGCCGCGGTTGTGGAATCCCCAGGGCGACAAAACCATTCTCCACATCGATTTCACACCGGCCGGCATCGATCGGGAATACCACCCCCAGGTTGAATTGGTGGGCGACATCGCCCATGCGCTTTGGGCGCTTAATGAGTGTGCGGCGGCCCGTGGGGTGCCCGACTACGGGCTCGACCTGCAGCGCCGCACCCGCCAGCGCATGCAGGAGGACTTCGCGTTGCACGCCGAGGATGATACCGAGGGGGTGATCCGCCCGCAAAAGGCGATCTGGGATGTTCGCCAAGCGCTCGGCGAGCACGACATCCTGCTCTCCGGAGTCGGCGCCCACAAAATGTGGATCGCCCGCTACTATCATTGCTACGAGCCCAACACTTGTCTCATCCCCAACGGGTTCTGCTCGATGGGCATGCCGCTGCCCGGGGCGATCGGTGCTCATTTGGTCTACCCGGAACGCCGGATCTTCGGCATTGCCGGTGACGGTGATTTTTTGATGAACGTCCAGGAGATGGAGACCGCCCGCCGGCTCGATGTGGATATTACGCTGATGGTCTGGGAGGACGGCGGCTATGGGCTGATCTCCTGGAAGCAGGAGGATGAGTTCGGTCGCCACACCGACCTCGCCTTCGGCAACCCGGACTGGCTTAAACTCGCCGTGAGCTTCGGCTGGCAGGGGCAGTATGTCGCCAATGCCCGCGAACTGCGCCCAGCGATCGATGCCGCGCTCGCCCACCGCGGTCCGTCGCTGATCGTCATCCCCATCGATTATCGCGAAAACCGCCTGCTCACCCGCCGTCTCGGCGAGATCCGTTGCTCGATCTGAGGCATCGTATTGCAGGTCGCTCTCGACGGCGGTCTTTATGGGTTGATAGTGAGGTAGTCGTCCTTTTTGTGGTCGCCATAGGCCAAGTTGTGAATTTCGATCGGCGCAGCGAGTCAAGCGATGGCGATATTGGGTGCCAGCGCACAGGTACCGGGCATGGTGTAGAGCTTTGGCATGATCGTTCAATCTCCGTTTCAGTTCGCGCCCAGCAAATAGGGAACCCTCCCTTTCTGCAAGATAGGGCCAGGCTTACTCTTTGGGCCTTAGCGGCACGCGAGTGTCTATCGTAAATCGGCGCAGGCGGTAGGGATGCCACGCGCCCGATTGCGAATGACGACACATGCCGTACCGAAAGGCGGGTGTCAGTCCCGGGAACACGTAGCGCAGATCGGTGAACCACACGCACCGCTGCACGCCCCGTATCTCGTCACGATAGACTACGGGGTAGCGCGTGAACCGCCGAAACGGCGCCATCTCCCGGTGGCGCCACATCTGCCGGACCGTTGCCGAGGACGAGGCGGGGGGAGTTACATGTTCCCGCCAAACTAGTTGCGAAGGGGCGCGATAAGGGCGGATCAGCGTTGCCACGCCCGGGAGTCGGCGCAGCCGCTCGTGCAGCGCGGGCACAAGCACGAGGTAGGCTGCCGCGTAGCGCCCATCGCCCGCGACCAGCACTTTCCAGTACACCGGCAGCGGTGCCATGGGTAGAGCGTGGAAAGCGTGCTCGCCCGCCATGGGGGTTTGTGCGTGGATCCTGGCAAGCGTTTCGGCCGCGTTTTTTGCCCACGCCTGGACGGCGATGTAGAGGACCAGTCCGAGCAGGCCGGCGCTGGCGCCGATGTGCGCATGCCAGCGCACGGAGGCGAGAAGCCCCAGGATGACCACGCCGGTGAAAAGCGCGTCGACCACAAAGCTGACGTCGAGCGCGGGACGCCAGTTCGACAATGGGGCAAGCAAGTGGACGCCATAGGAAGTCAGCAGGTCGGCGCCGATGTGTGAAGCGATGGCCAATGCCACCAAGGCGATCGCGACGGTCCGCGGTACGGCGAACATTCGGGCCAACACCGGGCCGAGCAGGGCGGCCCACAGCGGCAGCAACACCAGCGAGTGCGTCGGCCCGCGGTGCCACTGAGCGAGGAAGACCAGGGGATCGATCCAATAGGTCAGATAGTCGATGTCGGGGAAGACAGCAGCCACTGCGCCGAGCCAACCGTGTCGCGCCGGGCTGGTGCCAGTGGCCGAGGCGGGCACGGCGCGGGCCACCAGTGCCCCCAGCAGCGCATGTGTTGCGGTATCCATAGCATTATGGCTCGCGCTCTAGTGAGCCCCACGCCGACGGGACGCCGCCCTGCCAGCACGCGCATCGAGCAAGCGCAACAACCGCGGCAGGGGTGGCAGCCGGCCGAAGGCGGCCGCCAGCCGGAGCAAGCGATGCAGGAAGCGCCGGGTGGCCTGGAGATTGTCACGCGGGTTCAGGAGCCAGTACGCGAAAGTCGTGACGAACAGCGTGGTCAGGACGCTTTCGTCGAGCGCCCGCAGCACGAAGGTTTGCGGGCGGCCGCAGGCCTCCCGTACCCACTGAACCGTGCGACTGATGCGAAGCACAGCGGGGATCTGGACATGCAGATGGCCCGGCTCCAGCTTGTTGAGGATGATCTCGCGGGTCACGCGCCGGTGCGTGTCGAGCGCGCCGAGCCAGGCGATGATGCAATCCTCGACGCGTTCCAGCTCCGGCAGGAGTTTGGCCCGCTCGCCGGCCGCCGCTTGCAGCATCACCGCATCCGCCCGGTCGAACCATGCATCGGCGATGGCTTCTTTCTCCCGGTAGTGGCGGCGGATATCGTCGAGGCCGATGCCGAGCGCATCGGCCACGTCGGCGAACCGGACCGCCTCCCAACCGACGCGTTCCGCCAGAGTGATAGCGGTATCCAGTATGCGTTGGTCGGCAGTGGCGGGATAAGGGGCCGTGTTTGCTGCCGGTTCTGTCATGAAGCGCCCCCTCGGATGATATCCTCCGTTTGTCTTGACTATAGGTGCTGTAGCGGCGCCCCGTCGGTGCTCGGTCAGTTCCTCAATCAGGATAGACTCTACGATTTAGAGACGTGTACCAAAACGGTGCGCCGATGAATTTCCAGCTTGTGGACATTGATGCCTATCTCCTCGTCGTCGAGGGCGGTTCCATGGGAACGGAATCTCCCGAATTTCTCGCAGTAGGCGCTCGGTAAGCGATTTCTCCTAGCGTCTCTCCGGTAGAAACGGGGCGTTCCACTGCTGAATCCTAGCCAATAGCCGGGAGAGCGCCTATCGTTTGTCAATGATGACATGCTTTGCGGAGAGCACCATGAATGTTGCCACAGACAAGATTCGGGAGGTCGCACGGGTCGTGACCGCGCACCGCCAGCGCGAAGGGGCGGGTTTCATGGTCCGCCGCCCTTTGCCGAGCCATGGGTTCGACGCTGCCGACCCTTTTCTACTCCTCGACGAGATGGGGCCGGTGGACTATGGGCCCGGCGAGGCCGTGGGTGCACCCGATCATCCCCATCGCGGCTTCGAGACCGTGACCTATATGATCGACGGCGAGTTCGAGCACGAAGACTCCGCCGGGCACCGGGGCACGCTGAGACCGGGCGATGTGCAATGGATGACCGCCGGTGCCGGTATCGTGCACTCGGAGATGCCCTCGGCCCGGATACGGGAGGCGGGCGGTCGCGTTCACGGCTTCCAGATCTGGGTGAATCTGCCGGCGCGCGACAAGCTGATGCGCCCGAGATACCAGGAACTGGCCGCCGCAGCCATCCCGAGCGCAACGAGCGGGGACGGCTTGGCCCGGGTCAGTGTGATCGCCGGTGCGGCCTTGGGTGCTGTGGCCGCGATCGACACACGTACGCCGATCGTGTTCCAAGACTGGACATTGGAGCCCGGCGCGGACGTTACCGTGCGCCTTACCACCGAGCAACGCGGCTATGTCTATGTGTTTGAGGGCGCCGCGTTGCTGGGGGATGACGCCACAGGGGTTGGAGAGGGCCAGCTCGCCGTCCTCGGCGACGGCGGCGCGGCTCGCCTGCGCTGCCATGCGGATGCGGTTGCCCCGGCCCGGCTTCTGCTGTTGGCCGGTGTGCCGTTGCACGAGCCGATCGCGCGCTACGGGCCGTTCGTCATGAACACCGAAGAAGAGTTGAGGCAGGCTGTTCAGGACTTCCGGGCCGGCAAGCTGGGTGAGATCACACGCTCGGCCGAGGTGAGCTGACGCGATGTTTCTTTGAACCTCAACCGAAGAGCGCAATACGATGAGCTGGCGACCCACGCAAGAACCGGAGGTGCTCCCCGCTGGCTGTCCGGGCCTGAAGGCGGAGATCATCCCGCGTCCCCATGATCTCGGCGGGTTTACCGTGCGTCGAGTGCTACCCGCGGCGCAGCGGCAGATGATCGGGCCGTTCATCTTCTTCGATCATATGGGGCCGGCGATATTCGAAACTGGGCAAGGCATCGACGTTCGGTCGCACCCGCACCTCGGACTGGCGACGGTGACTTATCTTTTCGAAGGCGAGTTGCTGTATCGCGATAGTCTGGGCAGCGTGCAGACGATCCGGCCAGGGGAAGTCAACTGGATGAGCGCCGGGCGCGCTCGCGTGCCGCCGGCATCCAGTCCTGGGTTGCCCTGCCCGATGAGGCAGAAAAGGGTGAGCCGACGTTCGCGCACCATGGCGCAGAGGAACAGCCAACGCGCGAAGAAGGCGCGGGCGTTCGGATCTGCGTCACCGCCGGGGCCCTCTACGGCAAGCGTGCCCCGGTGAAAACGGCTTCCGAACTCTTCTATGCGGATGCGATGCTGGCAGGCCGAACGTTTCGAACCGGTACCGGGCGAGCATGAATGGATTCCGCTGCCTGAGTAGGTGTATCAACACGGGATCTCACAACTTTACTGTACTTTGTAGTGTCCATGATTCCCGCCTTGTAGCAGGGGTTCTATTTCCTCAGGCGGGCACGGGCGGTAATAGAGATAGCCCTGGGCGAGATCGCAGCCGAGTCGGTGCAAGTGGTTACATTGGGCGAGTGTCTCCACCCCCTCGGCCACCACCTTGCACCCGAGATCATGACCGAGCGTGATAATGGCGGAAACAATCGCGGCTGTGGTCGGGTCCCCTTCCAAGTCCGAGACAAAACTGTGATCCACCTTGAGTGTGTTCACTGGCAACCGGCGCAGATAGTGCAGCGCGCAATAGCCCGTACCGAAATCATCCACCGCCACTCTCAGGCCGCGCTGCGAGAGTGCCCGCAAAGCTTCTGCGCCGTCGAATGCATCCGCCATCAGCACACTCTCAGTGATTTCCAGCTCCAGGCATGCCGGGGGAATCCCCGCTTCTGTGACGATGCGCTCGATGGCTTCGGCAATATTGAGATTGGCAAACTGTCTGACCGATAGGTTTACGGCTACCGTAACAGGAGGGAGTTCCATCTCCTTCCAGACCGCGCACTGCCTAACAGCCTCCCGAACCACCCACTCGCCTACCGGCTCGATCAAGCCGGTTTCTTCCAGCACGGGGATGAAGGTTCCAGGAGCTAGCATCCCACGCTCGGGATGTTGCCAGCGGATCAGTGCCTCTAGCCGGGAAAGCGCCCCGGTTTGCAGATCGACCTGCGGTTGATAGTGGAGCACGAACTCACCTGCTTTCACCGCCCGCCGCAATTCTTCCTCGAGATTCAGCATCTCGTGGGACTGGGCATTCATTTCTTTGGTGTAGTATTGAAAGTCATTGCGCCCGTTTTCTTTGGCCTGATACATGGCCGTATCCGCATTCTTCAGCAGCGTATCCGTGTCCTCTCCATCGAAAGGATATAGAGCGATACCGATGCTGCATGTCAGCACGACCTGGCGATTTTTTACCTTGATGGGTTCGCTCACCGTCTTGCGGATTTTGCTCACGATGGAGGCCAGGTCGTTGCTGTCGAAAACTTGGGCGGCGATGACCACGAACTCATCACCGCCATGTCGACTCACCGTGTCGCTACGCCGTACGCCCTGGCAGATGCGCTCGGCTACGGTGCGGAGGATGGTATCGCCTGCGTGATGGCCAAGGGTGTCGTTGATTCGCTTGAAGCGATCCAAATCGACGAACAGCACACCGACACGATGATTGTAGCGGCGGGCATAAGCGAGGGCCTGCTGCATGCGGTCCAATAACAGCGAGCGATTGGGAAGGCAGGTCAGCGCATCATGGCTAGCCCGATAGGCAAGCTCCTCCTCCAAGCGTTTGCGTTCACTGATGTTTCGTGCGATGGCTGAAAAAAACTGTACCTCACCGTCTGGACCGCGATGGGCAATGATGACCTCGGAGACGGGAATTTCCAGCCCGTCCCGATCGATCAGAGCGAGTTCGCCACTCCAGGTGTCTTCCTGCATTGCTGTGGGAATCGCCTTACTCATCAGTTTGGCAGACGCCCATTCGGTATGCCCATCGGATAGGGTGCAGATGCCGACTTTATCCTCCGGTGCCAAGCCTAATACGCTCCGGCGCGCCGCGTTAGCGTAGAGAAGATGCCCCTGGAGATCGGCAATGGCCACGAAATCGGTCGTCGCCTCCAGCGTTGCAGTCAGCCGCTTGCGAATCGTCTCGGCCTCCATCCGATCGCTAATGTTCTGACCGGTGGAGACGAAATGGGTAATGACGCCGTTGCTATCTTTTATCGGGGTGATCACCTTCTCCTCATAGAAAAGCGCCCCGTTTTTACGGCGATTGATCACCATGCCCCGGAAGACACCGCCGTCTTTCAGCGTTCGCCACATATCACGATAAAATGACGCGGAGTGCTGTCCAGAGCGCAGTATTCGTGGAGAATTGCGCATGGCTTCTTCCGATGTGAAACCCGTTAAACGCTCGAATGCAGGGTTGACGTATTCGATGATCCCGTCGGGATTGGTGATGAACACGCACTCCGCAGTCTGCTCGATCGCGCGCGAGAGCTTCTGCAATTGCTTTTGGGCGCGCACACGTTCGCGCCGCAGCTTGGCCTCCCGCAGCTCACGGCGCACGGCTGGGACCAAACGGCTGAGTTGCTCCTTCATGATGTAGTCATGGGCACCGGCCTTCATGACCTGCACGGCACGGTCTTCGCCCACGGTCCCGGAGACCATGATAAAGGGGATGTCGACTCCCTTGCGCTGGAGCAATCGCAAGGCCTGCGGTGTGCTGAAGGAGGGCATAGTGTAGTCGGAAATGATCACATCCCAGGGATGCTGCAAGGCCTCTTCCATGCGCGAGGCATTTTCGATTCGGTGTAAGATCGGATCGTAGCCGCCTGCTCGAAGCGCCCGTGCGACTAACAGCGCGTCGTCTTCCGAGTCCTCGATGATTAGCACCCGCAACGGCGTGTTCATCGATCGTTACTCTCCCCGCGGTGGCAGGCGGTTGAGCATGAACCAGTAGATACCTAGCTGTCGTACGGCTTCGGTAAACTCGATGAAGTCCACCGGCTTGCGAACATAACTGTTGGCGCCGTAATCGTAGCCGGCGAGCAAATCCTTCTCCTCATCAGAAGTGGTCAGAATGACGACAGGAATCGAGCGCGTCGTGGGGTGGGAACGAATCTGGCGCAACACTTCCAGCCCATCGACCTTCGGCAGCTTCAAGTCCAGCAACACGAGATGGGGCAAATTCTGTGGCGCTGCATTATTCTTCGCCTCAGCCGGGAACAGCAGATCAAGCGCTTCCACACCATCCCGGGCTACCAGAATTTGGTTGGCTACATTGTGTTTGCGCAGCGCCCGTAACATAAGCGCCACATCGTCGGCATTATCCTCAACCAGCAGGAGGGTAGCGTTTTGTATCAAGCGGCTCTCCTTAGCGTGCTTATCGTTTGCCGTGAAAATCCGGATCGGCCAGTGTGAAACAAAAAATCGCCCCTCGCTGAGGCTCGGCATTGGCCCAGATGCAGCCGCCATGACGCTGAATGATACGCTGGACGGTGGCTAAGCCGATGCCGTGGCCCTCGAACTCCTGTGGCGAGTGCAGCCGTTGAAAAGGCCCGAAAAGACGTTCCGCATAAGCCATATCGAAACCGGCCCCGTTGTCCCGAACGTAGTAGGTCGGAGTGGCTCGGTCGGCGGCGTCAATTCCCAACTCGATCTCTGCCTGAGGCTTCCCCGCCGTGAATTTCCAGGCATTATCCAGAAGATTCTCCAGGGCCACGCGCAATAGCCGCCGGTCACCTTCGACGCTCAGACGGGGCGCAATATGGGTCATCACTTGGCGATGCGGCGCCTGTGCTCGGCGCTCGGCTATAATTTCGTTGGCGATGCCCGTCAGGTCCACGGTGTCGAGGGTTATTTCTGCGCGAGTGATTCGCGATAACCGCAGCAGGTCATCGATCAGCTGTGCCATGCGCTGGCTCGCTGCGCGGATGCGCCGGAGGTAATCCTGGCCCGTTTCATCCAGCGTTTCGGCGTAGTCCTCGAGCAAGGCCTGGCTGAAGCCGTCCAGGCCGCGCAGGGGCGCGCGCAGATCATGCGAAACCGAGTAGCAGAAAGCTTCCAGTTCCTGGTTTATGACGGAAAGCTGCGTTACTTTGTGTTCAAGAGTGCGGTTGAGCTTGCGTATCGTGTTGGTGGTTGCAATACGATCGGTAATGTCGCGGGCGATGCTGATCGTGAGCAGCCCAGCGTCGGTTTCCAAAGGACTGAGACTGATGTCGACGGGGAACTCCGCACCGTTTTTGTGTCTTGCATAGAGCTCACGCCCCGCCCCCATAGGGCGTGTCACAGGGTTTGTTTGGTAGGTCTCCCGGTAGCCTACATGCCGAGAGCGGAATCGCTCGGGCATCAGCGTTTCAATGCGCATGCCGATGAGCTCGTCGTGGGGAAACCCGAAAACCACTTCCGCCTGCTCATTGGCGAGCGTGATCGTGCCTGCGGCATCGATGAGTAGGATGGCGCTCGGTGCGGCTTTCAATAGGCTGCGAAAGAGCCGCTCGCTTCGGTGTAAGGACTCCCCCATGCGTTCGCGGTCGGTGACATCCCAGGCGTTGGCGATCACCAGCTCCATCCCAGCATCGGTTGTTTCCAATGGGGTCAGTACGTACTCGAAATGGCGGCGCTCGTCTCGGATCAGGAATGGCGTCTCCCCCCTTAGCGTTTTGTTCTCTCGGAAGACGCAGCGGAGGTTCTCCTCGAAGGGCACCATGAACTCGGCGGGGAATCCCAGTTCGCGCCATGAGCGTCCGATCATGGCGGCTGGGTCGAGTTGCAACAGGCTGGCTGCATAAGGACTCACATAGCGGTAACGGCTCTCCCGATCGAAGACCCAGAGTATTTCCACGGATGCCGAAAGAATTGCCTCAGTTAGGTGCCCTTCAACGGTGGAACCTATTCGAGGAGGCTGACTCCCGTGCTGCTGAGCCATATCGTCTTGTCTAGAAGACAACCCTGCACCCCTGCATTTGGTTTGTTTCCCCAAATTAATTATTGCGAAATTGGCAGCTGTTAGTATGTGATGAAGTTAACATTAAGTCTTAACTGTTACATATCGTTCAGCCGGAGCTTTTTCAAAGAAAAAATAAGAGGAATGATGGTGTTGCGCAAAAATCGCATGAGATTTGCCTGGGTGCGTCGGAGCGGCACTGCGCGCGGTCTTTGCCATGGCAATTGCTCGTCGTCCCGCTTGTCTGCGTTGGATTTCCCTACAGTACATACTTGCGGGCCAGCGCCAGGTACTCGTTCGCCCGGTTAATCCACTTGTCCCGGTCGTGTTCAGGGTTTCGAGCCAGGTGCCAGACGGCGAGCTTCGCCCAGAGCATGGCGCGGCAGGCCATGAAAAAGCAGCACAACTCCTCCGATGGCTTATCCTGGATGGCTTCGACGTAGCGACGCAGTAGCCGTTCCCGCACCCAGTTCGCCCCGCAGCGGTCGCACTCCATGGCAAGCAAGCTGACTTCGTCGACGGCATCCAGCGTTCGCAGGCTGTGGTTGAACTCCAGACAGTCGATGGCCACCGGCTCCGGGGTAAAGTAGATATGCTCGGGGCGGAGATCACCGTGACCCTCGACAATCTGGCCGGCACCGACGCGCTCCTGCAACGTGTGCTCTAAATCGTGCGCGATGCTATGGAGAGCCGCGGCAATTTGCTTTACCAGATGGCGGTCAAGGCCGTAGCCGCGCTCGGCTAGGATGTTGGTGTCTTCACTGATTCTTCGGCGCAGACCTTCGACATAGAACGTCGGGTCCAGCGCCAGGCCGGGCAGTTGCTCATGGAACCGGGCAAGGGTGGTGGCCAGTGAATCGATAGCCTTGGGAGTCAACTTGCGCTGCTGCAGGTGCCAGTCGAAATTTTGCGTTTCCGCCAAGCGGCGCATTCGCACAACATACTCCACTGCGGTACCAGGACCATGCAGCGTCAGCGCGCCACGCTCATCCTGCATCACGCTACTCACGGCCAAATATACGTCGGGAGCCAGGCGGCGGTTCAGCCTGACTTCGGTCTGGCACTGCCTATACCGCGCCTCGACGGTGGAGTAGTCGAGGTAGCTGTAATGCAGCGCCTTTTTGAGCTTGATCACCTGATCCGCCGACAGGAGAAGCCAGGACAGATGCGTTTCCATGACTTCGACAGGAGCTGAACTCCCCTGGCTCAGGGTGCGCTGCAGTGAGTCGACCATCCGACGTTGGTGATCACGCTGCGCTTCCAAGGCGGCTGATGGCATATCCGTGCTACCCCTTCCTCGCGCGTTTCAGCGCGAACCTCGTCTCAGCGGTGGATTTCCCTGGACAGCCCTGGCGGCAGCCCGATGCCGTGGACGCGACCGCCACGAGAACCACACAGCCCACGCGAAGAATTTCTACCGGCAGGCTCTCGCAGGAGTGCGGCGGTACCTGATGCTTCTGAGCGCGCCTCATTACGGCACGGCTACAGCTATTGATCGGGATCAACTTGTACTCGGTCCATTGCACTCTAAGCTACTGAGTAGGGTGTCCCATAGCTACACTGCGTCACATCGATTGATCATAAAGGGCAGCGAATGAACACGACCAGCGATTTGGCCCTCATAACCCCCGATGGAGTGCGGCGGCTTATCGAGGTGCTTACCGCCCGCGGTTACCGGGTGATTGGCCCAACCGTTCGCAATGGCGCGATCGGCTATGATGCAATCGACGGCATCGACGATTTCCCGGTGGGCTGGACCGACGAACAAGACGGTGGGTACTACCGGCTTCGGCGTCGCGACGATGCGGCGTTTTTTGGCTATGCGGTTGGGCCGCATTCCTGGAAGCGCTATCTGCATCCGCCCCAGTTGCGGCTCTGGCGGGCAGAACGCAGCGGCGATGACATGCGGATTATCGATGAAGATGACGAGCCGCCACGCGATGCATTCATTGGTGTCCGGGCGTGCGAGCTCAATGCCATCGCCATCCAAGACAAAGTCTTCCTCGGCGGCCCCTATGTGGATCCACACTATCGGTCACGTCGTGAGGGTATCTTTGTCGTGGCCGTGAACTGCGCCGTGGCCGGGGGAACCTGTTTTTGCGCGTCCATGGGGACCGGGCCACGGGTGGGCTCGGGCTTCGACCTGGCCCTCACCGAGATCGTTCACGACGGCGCGCACCGTTTCCTCGTCGAGTGCGGGACGGACGTCGGCGCACAGGTGCTCACCGAGTTGCCTCATCGGCCGGCGCCGCCGTCCGACATCGAGGCGGCACGGGCCATCATAGAGCGCACCGCGCAGAGCATGGGGCGCGAGATGCCGGCTACCGACGTCCCCGCTCTTTTGCGGCGCAACCTGGAACACTCGCGCTGGGACAATGTGGCCGAGCGTTGTCTCACCTGCGGCAACTGCACCATGGTGTGTCCGACCTGTTTCTGCACGAGCGTGGAAGACGAGACGGACCTCAGCGGTGCTACGGCCGCCCGCACCCGGCGCTGGGATTCCTGCTTTACGATGGACTTCTCTTATATCCATGGTGGCAGCGTGAGAAGTTCCACCCGAGCGCGTTATCGCCAGTGGATGACCCATAAGCTGTCTACCTGGGTCGATCAGTTCGGAACCTCGGGTTGTGTGGGCTGTGGCCGCTGCATCAGCTGGTGCCCGGTCGGAATCGATATCACCGAGGAGGTCCGGGCGATTCACGAGGGCGAGTGTGACGGAGACGACTCGTGAAAGGGATCGAACAGATTGTCCGGGAGCATCCGTTTTTCCAGGGGCTGGACGAGGCTTTCTGCGATTTGGTCTGCACCTGTGCGCGCAATGTGCGCTTCGACAGCGGCGAGTATCTCTTACATGAGGGCGGTTTGGCCGACACGCTTTATCTCATTCGCCACGGCCGTGTCGCGCTCGAAATTGCCGTTCCCGGTCGTTCCGCCGTGCGGTTTCAGACACTGGGGGACGATGAGCTGGTCGGTATTTCCTGGCTGGTGCCGCCCTATCGCTGGGCCTACGATGCTCGTGCCATAGAGTTGACCCGCGCCATTGTCATGGATGCCGGCTGTCTGCGCAATAAGTGCGAGTCGGACCATGATCTGGGCTATGAGGTCATCAAGCGGTTGATGCCGATACTGGTCGGGCGTCTGCAGGCCACCCGCATGCAGATTCTCGATGTCTACGGCGCTCCGGGGTAATTCTATGTGCCTGCCGATGCAGTCCGATCCCATGCAGCCGGTCCCGGTGCGGGTGCTGACTCGACGCCGGGAGGTGGCGGATACATGGACCTTGGAGCTGGAGCCCGGGGACGCAGCGGGACGCCCGTTCGCTCCCGGCCAGTTCAACATGCTCTACGTATTTGGCGTAGGCGAGATTCCGATCAGTCTGAGCGGGGATTCGGCCGATCCCCACCGGCAGGTGCACACCGTGCGGGCTGTGGGGCCGGTATCGCGGGCGCTGGCGGCGCTCAGCCCGGCAGCTACCGTTGGCTTGCGCGGGCCGTTCGGCCAGGGCTGGCCGGTGGAGGCGGCGGCCGGCGCCGATGTCGTGCTGATCGCCGGCGGGCTGGGGCTCGCACCTTTGCGCCCTGCGCTGTATTACATTCTGAGCCGGCGCGCCCGTTATGGGCGCGTGGCGTTGCTCTATGGGACACGAAGCCCTGGCGACATCCTGTTCCGTCGCGAGCTGGAGCGCTGGCGGCGCCGCTTGGATCTGGAGGCCTGGGTTACGGTGGACTACGCCGGCAGCGACTGGGTCGGCTGCGTGGGTGTCGTCACTAACCTTGTCCCATCGGCGTCGTTCGACCCTGCGGATACGGTCGCCTTCGTGTGCGGCCCGGAAGTAATGATGCGCTTCGCCGTCGCGGCGTTACAGAAGGCGGGTGTCGACGACGCTGCCATCCATTTGTCGATGGAGCGCAACATGAAATGCGCTATTGGCCACTGCGGGCATTGCCAATTCGGGCCGCTCTTCGTCTGTAAGGACGGACCGGTACTGTCCTTTGAGCGCATTCGCGGATTACTCAGCCGCAAGGAGATTTGACATGGCCCGCCGCCGGCGCAAGCCGCGTCTCGCCGTTTGGAAATTCGCCTCGTGCGATGGCTGTCAGCTCAGCTTGCTCGACTGCGAGGACGAATTGCTGGCGGTGGCCGATGCCGTGGAGATTGCCTATTTCCCGGAGGCGAGCCGCGGCGAGGTTCGGGGCACCTACGATCTTTCGCTGGTGGAAGGCTCCATTACCACTGCCCATGATGCCGCGCGAATTCAGGATGTTCGCCGGCGCTCACGCAGGCTGGTCACCATCGGGGCCTGCGCCACCGCCGGCGGTATCCAAGCATTGCGTAACTTTGCGGACGTGGAAGCGTTTATCTCCGTAGTTTATGCGAACCATGCGTATATCCAGACGCTGGCGACCTCCACGCCCATAGCCGATCATGTCGGCGTGGATTTCGAGTTGCAGGGTTGCCCTATCAACAAGCGCCAGCTGCTGGAGGTGATCGCGGCCTTCTTGAGTGGTCGCCGTCCGGCCATACCGAGCCACAGCGTCTGTATCGAGTGCAAGCTCAAAGGCAACGTCTGCATCATGGTCGCCCACGGTACCCCCTGTCTCGGCCCGGTGACCCACGCCGGCTGCGATGCTCTGTGCCCATCGTATAACCGTGGCTGCTACGGTTGCTACGGGCCTATGGAGACGCCGAATACGCGGGCACTGAGCGAGTGGTTACAGGGGCTCGGAATGGCGCGAGGCGACCTTCTGCGTGTATACCGAAAATTTTACGCCAACGCCGAGGCGTTTCGTACCGAGAGTAAACGGCATGACCCGTAAGACCATCAAGGTGAACTACCTTGCCCGGGTCGAGGGCGAGGGCGCGCTGCGCGTCACGGTGCGTGATGGCGTGGTCCGCGCTGCCGAATTGCGCATCTTCGAGCCGCCCCGTTTTTTCGAGGCGCTGTTGCGCGGTCGAGCGTTTGCCGAGGCACCGGATATCACCGCCCGCATCTGTGGGATCTGCCCGGTGGCCTATCAGATGAGTGCGGTGCATGCCATGGAGAACGCGCTGGGCGTGCACGTCGACGGTCCGCTGCGCGAGCTTCGCCGGTTGCTCTACTGCGGTGAATGGATCGAAAGCCACGCCTTGCATATTTACCTGCTCCACGCACCGGATTTCTTGGGCTATGCTGGGGCCATCGACATGGCCCGGGATCATCCCGAGACGGTGCGCCGCGGTCTGGCTTTGAAAAAGGTGGGCAATGCGGTGATGTCGCTGCTGGGCGGTCGGGAGGTCCACCCCATCAACGTCCGGGTGGGGGGCTTCTACCGTACGCCGACGCGCCAGGAACTCGCCCCCCTCGCCGAGAACCTCCGGCGTGCGCGGGACGCGGCGTTGGAGACGGTTCGCTGGACCGCCGGTTTCGATTTCCCCGACTGTAATCGCGATTACGAGTTGGTCGCGCTGCGCCATCCGCAGGAATACCCATTCAACGAGGGACGTATCGTCTCCAATCGAGGGTTGGATATCTCAGTCGCCGAGTACAATCGGCACTTCGTCGAAGAGCACATTGCGCATTCCACGGCGCTGCACTCGCGGCTGCGGGAGCGCAACAGTTATCTGGTCGGGCCGTTGGCGCGCTACAGCCTCAACTATGACCGCCTCTCGCCCCTGGCCCGGGAAGCCGCGACCGAGGCCGGGCTGGGCCCGAGTTGCACCAATCCGTTCCAGAGCATCATCGTGCGCAGCGTCGAGGTGCTGTATGCCTGTGATGAGGCGTTGCGCATCATCGAGTGCTATGAGGAGCCCGAGCGGGCGGCTGTCGAGCTGAGACCGTGCGCCGGTGTGGGCTGCAGTGCTACCGAGGCCCCCCGCGGCCTGCTCTTTCATCGCTACCGCCTGAACGGCGATGGCACCATTGCAGAAGCGCAGATCGTGCCCCCTACGGCGCAGAACCAACCCAGCATCGAGGAGGATTTGAAGACCTTCATCGGTGATTGGCTCGAACTGCCCGATGCGGCCCTGCGTGAGCGCTGCGAGCAGACCGTGCGCAACTATGACCCGTGCATCTCTTGTGCGACGCATTTTTTGAACCTGGAGGTCGACCGTGGTTGACCCCATGCCTTGTCGGCGTGTTATCGGTCTAGGCAACCGGGGCCGAGGGGACGATGCGGTTGGGCGGATGGTCGCCGCCGGTTTGCGGGGACGGGTGCCGGCGGGTGTCCATATAATCGAGCATGACGGCGAGAGTGCCGGTCTACTGGAGCATTTGCACGGCGCTGATGCGGTCTATCTGGTGGACGCCGCCGTTTCCGGCGCCGTACCGGGAACGATTCGGTGCTTTGATGTCCTGGAGGAAAAGCTGCCAGCGCTGCTTGGGAGCGCCTCGACGCATGCACTTGGCTTGGCCGAGGCGGTCGAGTTGGCACGTGCGCTGGATCAGCTGCCGGCACGTTGCCTTGTCTATGTCGTGGAGGCGAGTTCCTTCGAGGCGGGGGCGAGGCTTTCCCCAGCCGTTGCCGCGGCTGTCGATACTCTGACGGCGCGCATTCTCGAGGACATCCGGGGTAGCGACAGTCGGTGCACGAGAGATCGGTTGATCGATACTTGATGCGCAGAAGTGGGCATTCGTGCAAGCAGGGATCGGCTGCGTACCTTAGCTGAGCTGCGAAGGTGCGCCAGCAGGAGGGAGCAATCTAATTTATTCGTCACACCGGCGAAGGCTGGTGTCCAGGTTATTGATTTTACTGGATTGCGCAAACCCTCCCTGGTTTGCGCCCTTCGGGTCAACTGAAGCTGTTCAAATCCGTTCCTACGGATTTGTCCGGCCTTGCCGGGATGACGAGAAGATAATTGATCAGAGTTTCCGGGGGAGGCCACGTGGATAGAGGCTGCACGCGCCTGGGCTCGGGCGTTAGAACGAAGGCAGGGCTTTAATTGGCTATCGTTTCTGAACAGCAGCACGGCGCACCTGGATCCGAAATCCCTATGCCGGGTGAGGCGGTCCGCGTGCGCGGGCTGGTGCAGGGTGTGGGCTTTCGCCCGACGGTCTGGCGGTTGGCCACGGAGTGTGCCCTGGACGGCGAGGTCTGGAACGACGCCGAGGGGGTGGTCATTCATATCTGGGGAGATAGGGTGGCTCGCCGGCGCTTTTTGTCCCGGCTGCGCAGCGAGGTGCTACCGCTCGCGCGCATCGACGTCTTAGATACCGCGCCGCTGGGTGGGACACCGCCGCGGGCGGGCTTCCATATCGTTGCCAGCCGCAGTGGGGCGGTGCGCACGGGTGTGGTGCCGGATGCGGCCACCTGTAGCGCCTGTTACGCTGACATCGCCGATTCTGGCAATCGGCGTTATCGCTATCCTTTCACCAACTGCACCCATTGCGGGCCGCGCCTGAGCATCGTGCGTGGCATCCCTTACGACCGCGCGCGCACCAGCATGGCGGAATTCGCGATGTGTTCGCGCTGTCGAGCCGAGTACGCGGACCCGGGCGACCGCCGCTTCCACGCTCAGCCCAACGCCTGCCCGCAGTGCGGCCCACGGCTGTGGCTGGAACGCGCCGGCGGTGCGGTGCTCGCGGCCGATGATACCATCGCCGCTGCCCGCCGCTTGTTGACGCAGGGGCAGATCGTCGCCGTCAAGGGGCTCGGCGGCTTCCATCTGGCCGTTGCTGCGGACAACGCAGCGGCGGTCGCCCGCTTACGCCAGCGCAAGGGGCGTTATCACAAGCCGTTTGCCCTGATGGCACGCAATATCGGGGTCATCCGCCGCTATTGCGCCGTGAGCGCCGCGGAGCAAGCTCTGTTGGAGAGCCCCGCCGCGCCCATTGTCCTCTTGGAGGCGAGCGGTCCGGAGTCCGTTTCCGCCGCAGTGGCGCCGGGCCAGCGCACGCTGGGTTTCATGTTGCCCTACACTCCCTTACATCATTTATTGCTGCAAGGGCTGAATCAGCCGATCGTGCTCACCAGCGGCAATCGCTCCGATGCACCGCAATGCACCGACAATGACGCGGCGCGCACCCGGTTGGCCGGCTTGGCCGATTATCTGCTTCTGCACGATCGAGCCATCGTTAATCGTGTCGACGATTCGCTTGCCCGGGTGGTGAACGGCACGCCGCAGCTGTTGCGCCGCGCGCGCGGTTACGCGCCGGTTCCGCTGGTTTTGCCGGAGGGATTCGGCCGGGCCGCGCCGCTGCTGGCGATGGGGGGCGAGCTCAAGAACACCTTTTGTCTGGTTCGGGACGGTACGGCCATTCTCTCCCAGCACATGGGCGATCTGGAGGACGCCACTACTCAGGCCGACTATCGCCGGAACCTGACGCGTTACCAAGCGCTCTTCACGCACCGCCCCGAGCGGATCGTGGTCGACTGTCATCCGGAGTATTTATCGACCAAGCTGGGACGGGCGCATGCCGAGCGCGAAGGTTTGCCGGTGGTGGCGGTGCAGCACCACCATGCCCATATTGCCGCCTGTTTGGCCGACAACGAGAGGCCCCTGGAGAGCGCGCCGGTGCTTGGCGTCGCCCTGGACGGTTTGGGTTACGGTGATGACGGCACGCTCTGGGGCGGGGAGGTGCTGCTCGCCGATTACCGAGGCTACGCCCGCCTCGCGCGTCTTACGCAGGTGCCGCTGCTCGGCGGCGCACAGGCCGTCCGCGAGCCCTGGCGCTGTGCCTATGCCCATATTCGCGCGGCGCTCGGCTGGCGGCGCTTCGCCCGTCAATACGGCTGCCTCGAGCTCTGTGCTTGGCTGCGCGATCGCCCGCTGGCCACCTTGGAGGCCATGCTCGCCAAGGACCTGAACTGTCCGTTAACCAGTTCTTGCGGGCGGTTGTTCGATGCCGTGGCCGCCGTGCTCGGCATCTGCCGTGAACGCGCCGGCTACGAGGGCCAAGCCGCGATCGAACTGGAAGCATGCGTTACGCAAGCGGCACTGGAGACGGCGGGTGAGGGTTATCCGTTCGATCTGATTGCAGACGATGGGTTGCACGTGCTCGATTGCACTCCCCTGTGGTCCGCGCTGCTGGATGATCTGATGCGCGGGATCACGCCGGCGCTCGTCGCGGCGCGTTTTCATCTCGGACTCGCCCGTGCCTTGGTGGGTTTGGTGATCCGGCTTGGCGAGCGGCCTGACGTGCACCCAAGTGGTCCGGTGGCGTTGTCGGGAGGGGTGTTTCAGAATCGTTTGCTGTTCGAGACGGTAGCCACAGGTCTGCGCGAGCGTGGGGTGTCCGTATTCAGCCATCGCCGCGTGCCCGCCAACGACGGCGGCCTCTCGCTCGGGCAGGCGGCGGTCGGTGCAGCCGCCGATACACGCCTTGTGAAACCGAGGTGATGAGATGTGCTTAGGCATTCCGGGGCGGATTATCGAAATCAGCGACGCCGAGAACTTGCGCGGCATCGTCAACGTTGCCGGCGTCAAGCGTGAAATCAACCTCCACTGCGTGGTCGACGCCGAGCATCCGGTGGCGTCCTGCCTCGGCAGCTGGGTGCTGATCCATGTCGGCTTCGCCATGAGCCGTATCGACGAAGCCGAGGCGGCCCGGACGTTGCAGCTGCTCGCCGAGCTCGGTGAGGTGCAGCAGGAGCTCGAGGCCATGCAGCGCTCGGAGAATTGATGATGCTGGAGCCCGTGTGGCAGAAGGCGAGCTACAGCGTCGAAGTGAAACGGGGAGCGACACGATGAAATACGTCGACGAATTTCGCGATCCGGATAAGGCCCGGTCGCTGTTGCGGGCGATCGAGGGGCTGGTTGCCGACATCGAAATCTGTCGCCGCCGGCCCCTGCAGATCATGGAAGTCTGCGGTGGACACACTCACTCGATCTTTAAGTACGGCCTGGAGAGCCTGCTTCCGGAGGCGATCGAGTTCGTGCATGGCCCCGGCTGTCCGGTCTGCGTGCTGCCGGTGGGACGAGTGGACGATGGGCTCGTCCTGGCCGAGCATCCGAGCGTGATCTTCACCACCTTCGGCGATGCCATGCGCGTGCCCGGCTCGAAGAAAAGCCTGCTGCAGGCCAAGGCCGACGGCGCCGACGTGCGCATGGTCTACTCGCCGCTGGATGCGCTCGGGATCGCCAAGGCCAATCCCGGCAAAGAGGTGGTGTTCTTCGCACTCGGTTTCGAGACCACCATACCCAGCACTGCCATGACCGTATTGCAGGCCGAGCGCGAGCATGTCGCAAATTTCTCGGTATTTTGCAACCACATCACCATTATTCCTACGATCAAGGCGATTCTGGACTCCCCGGAGCTGACCTTGGACGGCTTCCTCGGCCCCGGTCATGTGAGCATGGTAATTGGTACCGCACCTTACCAGTTCATCTGCCGCCACTACCGCAAGCCGCTGGTGGTGGCCGGCTTTGAGCCGCTCGATATCCTGCAGTCGATTTGGATGCTCCTGCGGCAGCTTGCCGAGGGCCGCTGCGAGGTGGAAAATCAGTACCGTAGGGTGGTAGCCGACGCCGGCAACGACCCGGCGTTGCGCGCGGTGCAGGAGGTATTCGAGCTGCGCGAGTTTTTCGAATGGCGCGGGTTGGGTTCCATTGATCACTCCGGCGTGTGTATCCGTGATGCGTACGCGGCCTTCGATGCCGAGCGTCGGTTTTCGGTGCCCAACCTCAAGATCGCGGATCCCAAATCCTGTCAGTGCGGCGAGGTGCTCAAGGGGGTGATCAAGCCTCGGCAGTGCAAGGTTTTCGGCCGCGCCTGCACTCCGGAGACGCCGCTGGGGGCGCTGATGGTGTCCTCCGAGGGTGCCTGCGCGGCGTATTATAATTACGCCGGTGTGCAACTCGGCAAAGTGCGACGGTCGCGCGCGGCGCCCGATAGGGGGCGAGCGAGGGGTATGCCATGAGCGCCGATGCCAAACCGCTGTCGCAGGCGACACGGTCAGAGGGCATACGCCGGCGCCGCGGCCGGTTGCGCGACACTCGTATCACGCTCTCCCACGGCGGGGGCGGCAAGGCGATGCGCGATCTCATCGACGATGTGTTCGTCGCTGGCTTCGACAATGCCTTGCTTGCTTCGTTGGACGACCAGGCGCGGATCTCGCTCGCCGAGTTGGCCGCTTGCGGCGACCGCTTGGCCTTTACCACCGATTCCTACGTGGTCGACCCGTTGTTCTTCCCGGGCTCCGACATCGGTGCCCTGGCGGTCAACGGCACGGTCAACGATCTCGCGGTGGGCGGTGCCCGCCCGCTGTTTCTCTCCTG
Source organism: Nitrococcus mobilis Nb-231 (assembly GCF_000153205.1). Lineage (GTDB taxonomy): Bacteria > Pseudomonadota > Gammaproteobacteria > Nitrococcales > Nitrococcaceae > Nitrococcus > Nitrococcus mobilis. Next base: position 988,427 of record NZ_CH672427.1, on the reverse strand, counting down.
CAGCGTGATCCTGGAGGAGGGTCTGGAGGTGGCGACCCTGCGCCGAGTAGTGCGCTCGATGCAGGCCGCCGCGGCGGCTGCCGGCGTTGCGGTGGTCACCGGAGATACCAAGGTCGTGCCGCGCGGTTCCGCGGATAAGCTGTTCATCAACACCGCCGGGATCGGCGTGATCCGGGCCGGCCTGGAGCTGGACCCGAGTGCCGTGCGCGTCGGCGACGTGATTCTGGTGAACGGTCTGCTCGGCGATCACGGCGCGGCCGTACTCAATGCCCGCGGCGATCTGGCACTGGAGAGCGACATCGCGAGCGACTGCCAGGCGTTGAACGGGTTGATCGATACGCTTATAGAGGCCTGCCCTGCCGTGCGCTGCCTGCGGGATGCTACCCGCGGTGGCGTGGCCACCGTGCTCAACGAGTTCGCCTTGGCGTGTGAGCTGTGTCTGCACATCGACGAGCATGCCCTGCCCATTCGCGAGGAGGTCAAAGGTCTGTGCGAGATCCTCGGTCTGGATCCCCTATATCTGGCCAATGAAGGAAAGCTGGTGGCGGTGGTGCCGGCCGACGGAGCGGAGGCGGCATTGGCTGCAATGCGCTCACATCCGGCCGGCCGCGAGGCCGTGCGCATCGGCACCGTGTGTGCAACGCCGCCAGCCACCGTCGTAATGGCCACGCTCTTCGGCGGCGAGCGCATCGTCGACATGCTGGTCGGCGAGCAGCTGCCGCGGATCTGCTGACGCAACGGCGCAATGCATGAGCTCGCCCTCACTCGGAGCCTCATCGAAGTCTGCAGCCAACAGGCGCAGGGCGCGCGTATTCTACGCGTCACCGTGGAGGTCGGGGCGCTCACCTGCGTGATGCCTGAGGCGCTGCGCTTTTGCTTCGAGGCGTGTAGTGTCGGGACTGCGCTGGCGGACGCCGAATTGGAGATTATTATGACGCCGGGCTGGGCACGCTGCCGCGACTGCGGCGAGGAGGTCGAGCTCAACGAGCTGCTGGCCGACTGCGGGTGCGGCTCGGTGAATCTGGCAGAGTGGCGCGGCGGCGACGCTCTGAGAATCCGGTCTATGGAGGTGGTGTAATGTGCACTAGTTGCGGTTGCTCCGGTGACGGTAAGGCGAGTCTCACCGATTTGGACACCGGCGAAACACGATCGGCCGGCTTCGATGAGCACCTAAATCACCGTGGCTCCGCCCACCACGAGCACGGCCACGCTCATCGCCATGACGAGGCCCATGACCATGCCCGGGAGCAGGGCACCACGATTATGCTGGAGCAGGCGCTCCTCGCCAAGAACGATCACTTGGCTATGCACAACCGGGCTTGGTTGGCGGATCACAACATCCTGGCGCTGAATCTCGTGAGCTCCCCCGGTGCGGGCAAGACCACGCTGCTCGAGCGCACCCTGTGCGAGCTCGCCGGCGCGATTCCCATAAGCGTGGTGGAGGGCGATCAGGAGAGTGTCTTCGATGCCGAGCGCATCCGCGCCACGGGCTGTCGCGCCGTGCAGATCAACACCGGAACCGGCTGTCATCTGGACGCGGCCATGCTGGCACGCGGCCTCGATGAGCTGGCGCCACCGCCGGGCTCCGTGGTCATGATCGAAAACGTCGGCAATCTGGTCTGCCCGGCGCTGTTCGATCTCGGCGAGTCGGCCAAGGTGGTGGTCCTATCGGTCACCGAAGGTGATGACAAGCCAATGAAGTACCCGCATATGTTTCGGGCCGCTCGGCTCATGCTCCTCAACAAGCTGGATCTGCTGGCGCATGTGGACTTCGATCTGGAGCGCTGCATCGGCTATGCGCGCCGGGTCAACCCGCAGATCGAGGTGCTGGCGCTGTCCGCTCGCACCGGTGAGGGTCTGGACGGCTGGTATCAGTGGCTGCGCGCGTCTGCATCCACCCAGCGCCGCACACAGTGATCCGTCGAGGAGCCCCGCGGCCCTCGGGTGCTACGCTTTGCTGGGCATAAATCGGCTTGCAAGCACCGGCTATGCAAAACCGGGCGGGTTCCATTCCTCCATCATCTTCCGACGCGCGGCCTGCAGTCGCTCAGACATCAGTGCTGAAAAACACTTCAGCAGAGCGTAGCCGAACGCGGGATGCTGATCACAGCGGGCCCGCACGGCCTCACCGTCGAACTCGATCACTTCGGTCGGCGCCTCGGTTCTGGCCTGGAAGTGCCACCGATACGGTGGTATCAGCCATGACCAGCCGAGGATCTGCCCCGGTCCCAGCTTCTGAACCTCCAGGGAAGGCCCATAGATCGCCGGGACCTCAATAACTACGCTGCCATCGTAAACAAGGTAAAAGCGGCGGGCTGGATCTCCATGCTGAAACAGAATCTCATCACGCTGGAGCGGCCGTCGCACGGCATGGCGCGCCAGAAATTTGCGGAAGGCGGGGCTGAGATCGGCAAAGAAACTCTGGTTGGCGAGATATTCGGATATCGAATCCTTGGCCATTGGATTACTCCCTACCAGTGGAGCGATTATCTATTAGGCTATCGGATGTCGACCGACGTGCGCTTGTCTGAGATCAACAACGCTCCAGGAATCTTTGCTCCTGGAAATCAGGATCAAACCGGAGGAAGGGGCGCCTCGCGCCGCCACTACGGTTAGGTATCGGAGTGGGCCAAGGATTCTAGCGCGTTATCCGAGCGCATTCCGGCGGTGTCAATTTTGGCGCCATAGCCGGGACAGCAGCCATCTTTGGGCCGAATTCGTCTCGACTCCGGAACCAAAGTGGGCACCTCTGGCCTGATTTTGTGCGATTCCTCGCCAGCTTAGGCTAACCGCTAATTCAGCCGAAGCAGCTACAATTGGGCCATGAGAACAAATTCGCCTTGGGCTTGCCGTTCGCTTTGTGGATATAGACCCGGCGTACCGAGCCGTCCGGTAGCGCGCGTCCTTCAAGGCTTGCGCCAATTTACCCAACCAGCGCTCGACCCCGTACGCCTCGATCGCCGGGAAGTCCTCACCGTCCACCCCTGGTCTGCCGCCATTGCGGCGCACCGGCCGGTAGGCATGGCTTAGAATGTCCTCCCGGTAGACCTGTCGTACAGCGCATAGAAGCGAAAGTCAGGCGATCCCTTCGCTTATCGGTCTGTAAGTGTCTGCTGAAGTTTCTGTACCTTATCCGGAGCTCGTAGGCTCATGCCAGTCTCCTCGACCGCTCTTCTTTCAACACGGCCCTCGAACTGAGGCCCCTTTCCTCCGCCGACATTACTCGGCCTCCTCGGTACTGCGGGCCTCCCGCCACCCCAAACAGCCCGGTCTTACCCTCGCGGGCCGCCGGTTCGGCAACGCACTCTTTAGCACCGCCTGGGGCTTCCCGTGTTGCCTCGCCCTACCTTGTGCATGCATGCCCTCGCCACTACCCCGGTGGAACCGCTGGGTGCACCCAGCGCTCAACTTCCCTAGCCGCGGCGGCCTTCCCGAATTCCAGGCGGGTCGGCTTCCACATCACCCTTTTCGAGGCCTGCTCAGCGTTCACTACTCGTTCGGCCTGCATGCTCGACAAGTCACCTATAATGACCTTCTACACCAGAGGCTTCGGCTGCTTCGTTACCTCCACAGCCGTTCCGATTGCTACCGGCTGGAGCGATAGTTGCCGGGTGGGAATTGCACCCACCGAGAAGGCGCGCCTTCCCACGGCGCACTGAAACGATCAGGTTAGATTTGGATCGAACACTGCTTTGGTAGGTGGCGGGCGCGAGGAGGGCGAAAGCTATTCAAATCCGTAGGAACGGATTTGAATAGCTTCAGTTGACCCGAAGGGCGCAAACCAGGGAGGGTTTGCGTAACCCAGTAAAATCAAAGCTGGACACCGGCGAAGGCCGGTGTGACGAATAAATCAGAGGCTCCTTAGCCGAGCCGGTGCTGATCGCCTTCAGCCGCAGCCGTTTACAACGCCTCGCCTTATCCTGATCTGACAATAATGCCGAGCAAGTCACATTTAAGATCGAATTCGAGCGATAGCATGCTTGTAAGGGATTGTATGGGGGTGGGCAAGGATGCCCCTTTCGAGCGCGGCATGGAGCCTTTTTCGGCAGGCGCCTCCAAATAACTCGAACCGCGATAGCGAAGCCGCCCCATCGTGGACGCATATCGAACCATCTGCATTGCGCCGCCGCCAGAGGCCCGGGCGGTGTTCGAGGCGATCCGCGAGTTCGGCAGCGCGGCCTGATCAACAATTCACCCCCCCTCCGAGTCTGACGACAAGATGCCGATCGGCCGATGCGTTTTCGTAGGTTTCGCGGGTTCGCAGGAATACGTCTCTCGCTCGTCACTCACGGGTTCGGCCGAAATGCCACGGTAGCGCTGTCCGACCCAACAGTTAGCGGTTTAGCTATGGGATAGCCCCTACATCTTGCGAGGCGGGTTGCACATGGAGTGTTTAGTGTATACTATACTAATGACAGCGCGAGGAGGCGGGGATGAGTAACGACAACAGCAGCTTCGGCACGACCGTTAGGCGGCAGAGGGAGGAAAAAAAAATCGGTCTGCGCAAATTTGCGCAGATGGTCGGCATGAGTCCGACTTACCTGTCGAAGGTCGAGCGCAACGAGTTCAAGCCCCCCACTGAGGAAAAGGTGAGGGCTATCGCTCGGGTTTTAGGCCGAGATCCAGACGAGTTGCTCGCGCTGGCTGGTCGGGTTTCGTCTGACCTTGCCGATATCATTCAGCGCCATCCACGTGAGATGGCGACACTTCTCCGGGCAGCAAATCGTCTGTCCGCGGAGGAGATGCAACGCCTGGCGGAAGAGGTGCAGCGCCTCAAAAAAGAGGAAAAAAGCTGATCGGGCCGAAGACCGAGGCCGGTAAGGCGGCAGTGTCACAGAATGCCTACAGGGGCGGTACCTGGCAGATGCTGCGCGAGCTTTCGCGTGTCCTACGCGAGCAGAATCGGCGGCTGGTCGAGTAGCGCCTCGGGCACGATTCCGCTTGCCGCCCCTTCCGCGGTGGCAGTACATTTGCATTACCGTTTTAGCGGGTGGCAGCTCCATGGCGCGAACCAAGAACGAAGTCCTCACCATCCGCACCACCGCCGAGGTCAAGGCGTTGCTCAAGCTGGCTGCCGAGCGCGAGCGGCGTTCCGCCGCGTCGATGATCGAGGTACTGGTGCTGGACTACGCGAAGGCCCACGGTCTCGCTTTTCCCGAATCCGGTCCGGGGCGCAAGGGTGCTGGCAAATAGAGAGATAACCGAGAACAACACATGACACGGAACGCCCTACAGAACATCGAACAGGTCGAATCCCGCCTCTGGGGTGACGCGGATCAAGCTCCCGCAAACTCCAAACTGGCGACCAACGAAAACGCAACGTTGGCGATCGGAGTTCCGCAGGATGGTAGCGCCAGCATCGCTTGGACGGTGCCGAGAGTTCATCACGATGCGGGAATCGGAACTTCCCGCCCACGCGGATTCGCCTGAGCATGGATCAAGCCACCCACAACAAGATCGTTTCCTTCATCTGGGGCATTGCCGACGATGTGCTGCGCGACCTCTTCAGGCGCGGCAAGTACCCCGATGTAATCCTGCCGATGTGCGTTATTCGGCGCATGGACGCTGTGCTCGAGCCGACCAAGCAGACGGTGCTCGACACCAAGAAGATGCTCGACGAGGCGCAGATCACCGAGCAGCGGGCGGCACTCTGCGACGCGGCAGGCCAGGCCTTTTACAACACCTCGAAGTTCACCTTGCGCGATCTCACATCGCGCGGCAGTCAGCAACAGCTCCTGGCCGACTTCGAGGACTACTTGAATGGGTTCTCTGCCAATGTCCAGGACATCCTCGAGAACTTCAAGTTTCGCAACCAGCTCCCGACCCTGTCGCGCTCCGACTCGCTCGGTACGCTGATCAACAAGTTTCTCGACCCTGACATCGACCTCTCGCCGGCCGGGATCGACAACCATTCGATGGGCACGGTCTTCGAGGAGCTGGTGCGCAAGTTCAATGAGGAGAACAACGAGGAGGCGGGCGAGCACTGGACGCCCCGAGACGCGGTGCGGCTCATGGCGAACCTCGTCTTCCTGCCGATCGAGGCAGAGATCAAGTCCGGCACCTACCTGCTTTACGACTGCGCCTGCGGCACCGGGGGGATGCTCACCGTGGCGGAGGAGACGCTCGCTGCCATCGCGGCGAAGCGTGGCCAGCAGGTCACAACTCTGCTCTATGGCCAGGAGATCAACCCGGAGACCTATGCCGTCTGCAAGTCGGACATGTTGCTGAAGGGTGAAGGCGAGAGCGCTGACCACATCGTCGGCGGTGCAGAGTGGTCAACGCTGTCCCACGACGCCTACCCGGCGCAAGAGTTCGACTTCATGCTGGCCAACCCGCCCTACGGGAAGAGCTGGAAGAAAGACCTGGAGGCGATGGGTGGCAAGACCGGGATGCGGGACCCGCGCTTCAAGGTCATGCACAACGGCGAGGAGCTTTCACTCGTCACTCGATCCAGCGACGGCCAGATGCTGTTTCTCGCCAACATGGCGTCGAAGATGAACGATAAGTCGATCCTCGGCAGCCGTATCGCCGAGGTGCACAACGGCTCATCGCTCTTTACCGGTGACGCGGGCCAGGGTGAGAGCAACATCCGTCGCTGGCTGATCGAGAACGACTGGCTCGAAGCCATCGTCGCCCTGCCTCTCAACCTCTTTTACAACACCGGCATCGCCACTTACGTTTGGGTGCTGTCCAACAAGAAGCCTGCACATCGCACGGGACAGGTGCAGCTCATCGACGCCAGCCGGTGGTTCAAGCCGCTGCGCAAGAATCTCGGCAAGAAGAACTGTGAACTCTCAACCGAGGACATCGAGCGCATCAGCCGCACCTTCCTCGACTTCAAGGAAACGCCCGAGTCCAAAATCTTCCCCAATGCCGCCTTCGGCTACTGGAAGGTGACGGTCGAGCGTCCGCTGCGTCTGCACAGCCAGCTCTCTCGCAAGGCCATCGAGACGCTGCGCTTCGCCTCCGGTGACGAAGAGCTGCGCGCCATGCTCTTCGATGAGTTTGGCGAGGAGCTCTTCGCCAATTTTTCCAGGATCGCGAACCCGCTGGAGAAACGCCTGGCGGACTGGGGCAGCGACGAGGACGAAGGCGACGAAGACGAGGATGCCACTACAAAGAAGGGCTTGCCCGAGAAGAAGCGTAAGAAGCTGCTAGATCGCAAGACCTGGGCGCGCGACGGCCGACTGGTCGAGGTCGCCACGAAGCTGCGTGCCGAGCTGGGCGATGCGCTCTTCGAGGACCACAACATCTTCCGCGAGCGCGTGAGTGCTGCGCTGAAAAATCTGGGGCTCAAGCTGCCGGCCGCCGAGCTAAAGCTGATCCTCAAGGCCGTGAGCTGGCGGGTTGAAACCGCACCACCCGTCATTGCCAAGGTCCACAGGCCGGGCAAGGCACAAGCCGACCCGCTGCACGGGCTATTCGAGGCCACGGTGGGCGACAAGCCGGCGATCGTTGCGTACGAGCCGGATTCCGAGCTTCGCGACACCGAGCAGGTGCCGCTGCTGGAAGAAGGCGGGATCGAGGCCTTCATCCGGCGCGAGGTGCTGCCGTACACGCCCGACGCCTGGATCAAGGAAGATGCCACCAAGATCGGCTACGAGGTGAGCTTCACGCGGCACTTTTACAAGCCACAGCCGCTTCGAACGCTTGAGGAGATCCGCGCCGACATCCTCGCCATCGAGAAGGAAGCCGAGGGACTGCTGGACGACATACTTGGGGGAAGCGAGCCATGAGCGAAAGGGAAGACCTACTGCGTTCGATCGGGAATACGATCCGGGACTATCGGGCCGGTGATCTCCCCACGCCCACGCCCGAGCATGTCGACCGCTGGGTCCAGCAGTTTGACGAAGCCGTTCAAATACCGATGCTTCGGGAAATGGACCATGTCCTTAAACAGACCTACTTCTCGCTCGAGGGTGTGACCGGATTCCTAAGAGGGCTGCTTCAGACCGAGAAGCTGGCTGGCAAGGACCCGTGTGCATTCTGGCGCGGTGTCCATTTTCTGGACATTCAGGGGGGTGGAAACAGCCAGACCGACATGTTGGCCCTTTTCGACGCAATACTCCGGGAAAGATGCGGATTCGGGATCGAGGACTGCGGCGGCGATAACGCCGTGTACCTGTATCTTGACGACGGCATCTTCACGGGTAACAGGGTGCGACGCGATCTCGAGGCGTGGATAAGGGACCAGGCGCCAGTCAATGCGACTCTCCACATTGTATCCATTGCACTCCACAGCGGTGGGCAGTACTACGCGGGTAGGTATATCACCAACGCTGCTACTAGCGCTGGAAAATCGATCAGTGTGACGTGGTGGCGTGCAATCGAGCTGGAAGACCGCAAGACCTACAGTAGTACGGCGGACGTATTGCGCCCCATCGCGATTCCCAACGATGCGGCTGTCCACGCTTACGTGCAGGCAATGGGATACCCGCCAACTCTTCGGCAACCTGGAAATGTCGGAGGCAATGCGCTGTTTTCAAGTGACGAGGGCAAGAACCTGCTCGAACAGGAGTTCTTGAAGGCGGGGGCTAGAATCCGTCAGATTTGCCCGAACCTGGGTGCGACGCAGCGCCCGCTGGGTCACATGACGCTCGATACGCTTGGCTTCGGGTCGCTCATCGTCACCTTTCGCAATTGTCCGAACAATGCACCCTTGGCGCTTTGGCTCGGCGATCCCTGGTATCCATTGTTTCCGCGTACAACTAACGCCCAGACCGAGATCATGCGTATGTTTGCGGATCTGACGAAGGATGAAAGCCCGTGAGTTCGGGGCAGACGCGGACCTATCAGCGCGCCGCGAGTGTTGTCTTCTTGAAGACCAACGAGGCATTTGGCGGTCTGTCTAACATGGCTGGAGGATTTCCACTGCGCGTGAACGGCGTGCGCATCCTCACGTCCGAGGCGCTCTACCAGGCGTGCCGCTTTCCCCATCTCCCGGACATGCAACGCTTGATCATCGATCAGCGAAGCCCGATGACCGCGAAAATGAAGAGCAAGCCGCATCGCTCGAACTCGCGTGGGGACTGGTTTCAGGTGCGCGTGAAGATCATGCGCTGGTGCTTGCGTGTGAAGCTCGCACAGAACTGGCGAAAGTTCAGCGAGCTTTTACTCGAGACGGGCGACCGGCCTATCGTCGAGCAGTCCCGCAAGGATGACTTCTGGGGCGCAAAGCCGGTTGATGACGACACCCTGGTCGGTATGAACGTTCTCGGGCGATTGCTGATGGAACTGCGGGAAGAGGTCAAGACTGAAACTCGCGAAACGCTCTGTTTCGTGCAACCACTTGCGATCCCGGATTTCCTGCTCGGCGGCGAGCCTATAGGTGTTGTTGCCACACGGGTTGCCGAGATTGCTCGGGAGGAGACACAGGCCGACGTGCAGGTGCCTCGTGGACAAATTGATGGCCCCGCGGTGGTTCAGCAGTCGCTGTTCGATGAGCCGGCGGTGAAAGAATCTCCTCCGCCTGCGAAGCCTGGCGGTAAAGAAAGGGACGTGCGGATCACCGACCTTAAACCGTATCCAGAATACAAGCCTACCGCACAAGCATGGCTTGGCGAGATTCCGCAACATTGGTCAGTGCTGCCGAATCGCGCGCTCTTCAATGAGGTGAAAGACCGAGGCCACCCGGACGAGGAAATGCTGTCGGTTACGATCACGAAGGGCATCGTTCGGCAGAAAGCGCTCCTCGAAGGAAGTTCAAAGAAAGACAGTTCCAATCTGGATAAGTCCGCTTACAAGCTCGTTCAGCCTCGGGATATTGCCTATAACAAAATGCGGGCGTGGCAAGGCGCGATCGGTGCATCGGCGTTGCGGGGGATTATCAGCCCTGCGTACGTCGTCATGCGTCTGCGAAATGGTGATGACTTGCCGAGCTACATTCATTACCTCTACCGGACGCCGCAGTTCGCGAAGGAGGCCGAGCGCTGGTCATACGGCATCACGTCAGACATGTGGAGCCTGCGGCCAGAGCACTTCAAGATGATCTACACGCCGGAGCCTCCGACAGCGGAACAGGAGGCGATTGTGCGGTTTCTGGATTGGGCGAACGGGCGGCTGGAGCGAGCGACCCGGGCGAAGCGGAAGGTAATCGCGCTGCTCAATGAGCAGAAGCAGGCCATCATCCACCAAGCCGTCACCCGCGGCCTCGACTCCTCCGTCCCCCTCAAACCCTCCGGCATCCCCTGGCTCGGCCACATTCCTCGGCATTGGGAGGTAAAACGAATCAAGTACTTGCTTCGCGAGGTGGACGAGCGTTCGACGACTGGCAGTGAACCGTTGCTCTCAATGCGGATGCATCATGGGCTGGTTCTCTTCGCTGAACATTTCAGCCGGCCACCTCAGGCGGCCACGCTGGTCGGGTTCAAGATTGTGCATCCAGGACAATTCGTCGTGAACCGGATGCAGGCGGGTAATGGCGTGATCTTCGCATCAACCCTCACCGGATTGGTCAGTCCTGACTACGCGGTGTTCGATCCGATCGGTGATGCGAATGTAGATTTTCTAGGAGAGCTGTTCCGCAGCCGAAAAGTTCGTGCGAAATTCCGTGCTGAGTCAAAGGGACTTGGCACAGGCACGTCTGGCTTTCTACGTCTCTACAACGACCGGCTAGGAGCTATCCACGTAGCTCTTCCCCCGAGAGCTGAGCAAGGCGACATCGTCGCAGGGCTTACGAGGGAATTGTCGGAAGTGAACACCACCATCTCACGCCTCGAAAGCGAGATCGAACTCCTCCGCGAGTACCGCACGCGCCTCGTCGCCGACGTGGTTACCGGCAAGCTCGATGTGCGAGAGGCGGCAGCACGGTTGCCCGAAGAAGCGCCCCTCGAGTCGGCTGAGGATGACACCGCCTTGGCCGATGAGCTTGAAACCGCTGACGAGGTAGTCGCTTTATGACGACTAACACCAGCGAAAAGGGCCTCGAAACGCTCATCGTGCGGCATATGACCGGTACGGATGGTCTCGCCGTTGCACCTAACACGATCGCCAAGCCTCCTACGCCCTACGGCGGTACCGGCTACACCGCCGGCAGCGCGCAGGATTACGACCGCGCCCACGCGCTTGATGTGCCCCAGCTCTTCGCCTTCCTTCGCTCTACCCAACTCGAGGCGTTCGAGAAGCTGGCGATGTCGGATGCGAATGACGCAAAGGACATCAACCGCCTCAAGTTCCTGAAGCGTCTTTCGGGCGAAATCGGCAAACGCGGCGTGATTGACGTGCTGCGCAAGGGGATCGAGCATCATCCCGCCGGCCACTTCGACCTCTTCTACGGCACGCCGTCGCCCGGAAATGCCAAGGCCGAGGCGCTGCACGCAGAGAACCGCTTTTCGATCACGCGCCAGCTCGCCTACAGCATGGATGAGACGCGCCGCGCGCTCGACCTGGGCCTGTTCATCAACGGCCTGCCCATCGCCACTTTCGAGCTGAAGAACAGCCTCACCAAGCAAACCGTCGCGGACGCGGTTCAGCAGTACAAGCGTGATCGCGACTCGCGCGAGCGGCTGTTCGAGTTCGGTCGCTGCGCAGTGCATTTCGCAGTGGACGACAGCGAGGTGCAGATGTGCACCCATCTCAAAGGCAAGGGCTCGTGGTTCCTGCCTTTCAACAAGGGCCACAACGACGGCGCAGGTAACCCGCTGAACCCGCATGGGCTTAAGACCGACTACCTGTGGAAGGAAGTACTGACCCCGACGGGGCTGACCAACATTCTTGAGAACTACGCCCAGATCGTCGAAGAGAAGGAGCCACGCACCGGCAGGAAGAAACGCAAACAGGTGTGGCCGCGCTACCATCAGCTCGGCGTGGTGCGACAGGCGCTGGCCGACGTGCGTGCTCATGGCGCCGGCAAGCGCTACCTGATCCAACACTCGGCGGGCAGCGGCAAGTCCAACTCCATCGCCTGGCTCGCGCACCAGCTCATCGGCCTGAAGCGCGACGAGAGCGAGATCTTCGACTCGGTGATCGTCGTGACCGACCGGCGCATCCTCGACAGCCAGATTCAGGCCACCATCAAGCAGTTCATGCAGGTGGGTGCGACCGTTGGCCACGCCGAGCGGTCCGGCGACCTGCGCCGTTTCATCGAGCAGGGTAAGAAGATCATTGTCTCGACGGTGCAGAAATTCCCCTTCATCCTCGACGAGATCGCCACCGAGGGTGGAAAGACTTTCGCCATCGTCATCGACGAGGCGCATTCGAGCCAGGGGGGCAAGACATCGGCAGCGATGAGCGAGGCACTTGGCGCACCGGCGGAGGATGAAGACGCGGGACCTGACCCGGAGGACACCGTGAACGCCGCCCTCGAAAAGCGTATGGCGGCGCGCAAGATGCTGACCAACGCCAGCTACTTCGCCTTCACCGCCACGCCCAAGAATAAGACGCTCGAGATGTTCGGCGAGCCGTTGCCGCCGGACGCAGAGGGCAAGGTGAAGCACCGGCCCTTCCACAGCTACACCATGAAGCAGGCGGTTGAAGAGGGATTCATCCTCGATGTGCTTAAGGCCTACACCTCGGTGGACAGCTACTACAAGCTGGTCAAGAAGACCGAGGACGACCCGGAGTTCGACACCAAGAAGGCGAAAAAGAAGTTGCGCCGCTACGTGGAGGGCCACGAGCACGCTATCCGGCTCAAGGCCGAAATCATGGTGGACCACTTCCACGAACAGGTGATGGCTGCCGGGAAGATCGGCGGCCAGGCCCGCGCGATGGTAATCACCAGCGGCATTGAGCGAGCGATCCAGTACTTCCATGCTTTCAAGGCGTATCTGGTGGATCGCAAGAGCCCGTACCAGGCAATTGTCGCCTTCTCAGGAGAGCACGAGTACGGCGGCGCCAAGGTAAGCGAGGCGTCGCTCAACGGCTTTCCCAGTAACGACATCGCCGGCAAGATCCAGACCGACCCGTACCGCTTCCTCATCTGCGCTGACAAGTTCCAGACCGGCTATGACGAGCCGCTCTTGCACACGATGTACGTGGACAAGCCGCTGTCAGGCATCAAGGCGGTGCAGACGCTGTCGCGGCTCAATCGTGCCCACCCGAAGAAGCACGACTGTTTTGTGCTCGACTTCCAGAACAACAGCGAAGCGATCACCTATGCCTTTCAGGACTATTACCGGACAACCCTGCTTGCGGAAGAGACCGACCCCAACAAGCTGCACGATCTGAAGGCGGCGCTGGATGCCGCGCAGGTGTACTCGCCCGAGCAGGTGCGGCAGGTGGTGGAGTTATTCCTCGGCGGTGCGGACCGCGACCAGCTCGACCCGATCCTCGACCTCTGCGTGGCTGTTTATGTAGACCATCTCGACGAGGACGCCCAGGTGGAGTTCAAGAGCAAAGCCAAGGTGTTCTGCCGCACTTACAGCTTTCTCTCGTCGGTGATTCCGTACAGCAACGCGGAATGGGAAAAGCTCTCGATCCTGCTGGATTTGCTCACACCCAAGTTGCCGGCACCCAAGGATGAGGACCTAGCCAAGGGCATCCTCGAAGCCATCGACATGGACAGTTACCGCGTGGAAAAGAACGCCGCGATGAAGATCGCGCTGGCCGACGAGGACGCGGAGATCGGGCCGGTCCCGACAGATGCCGCGGGGCACAAAGGCGAGCCTGAACTCGACCGTTTGAGCAATATCCTGAAGACGTTCAACGAGCAATTCGGCACCTTGTTCACGGATACGGACCGCGTCGCGCAGCGTATTCGCGATGACATCGCCCCAAAGGTCGCGGCCGACGCCGCGTACCAGAACGCCAAGGAGAATACGCCGCACACTGCGCGGATGGCGCACGATCAGGCGCTCGGCAAGGTGATGCAGCTACTGCTGAAGGACGACATGCAGGTGTACAAGCAATTTGTCGAGAATGAGTCGTTCAAGCGCTTTGTCGGTGACATGGTCTATGCGATCACGAATCCGTGACAGTGGATTCGTGAAGGGCTCTGGGGCAATGCCGTGCCCCGCGATACGCGCAGTGCGGTTCCAGGCTTGCGTCGATTGGTGGATGTGGGGGGAATGGCTTGTGCAGACGACTCGCCATCCAGGAGTGTTTAGTATAAACTAAACAACATGATGAGTCGCGATAGAACAAGTGAAAAGACCGGCGCCTCGCAGCGACGAGAAGGGGTCGTGTACGCGCGCGTCTCCTCCAAGGAGCAGGAGAAGGAAGGCTTCTCGATCCCGGCCCAGCTCAAGTTGCTGCGCGACTACGCGGCGGCCGAGGGTATCCGCGTCGTCGAGGAGTACGTCGACGTGGAGACCGCCAAGCAGGCCGGCCGCTCCAGCTTCGGCGAGATGGTGGACTATCTTCGACAGCACCCGGAGGTCCGCATCATCCTGGTCGAGAAGACCGACCGCCTGTACCGCAACCTGAAGGACTGGGTGACCCTCGACGAGTTGGACCTGGAGATCCACTTCGTTAACCCAAGTTTAACGTCCCCAAAAATAACTTCGCGATACTCAGAGAGTTAAGATCGGCCGCGGCGGCGAGTGGCACTACATTACGTTCATTTTATAAATCAGCGGGCTCACACGATTGTTTTCTGCACGCCGCCCGGGGCGGGATCGGCCCCGAGGGCCTGATAGATTCGCGCCTGATCGGGCTCGGCGCGGGTGGCCTTGCGCACGTGCAGGGTGCGGCCATCGCCGCGGTTGAACGTGGCGGTGACCCGGCACTGGCCGGCGAGGGTATCGCGTAGCGTGCTCCAACGCTCGCAGATGCCGTGGGCGGCGAGGCAGTGGCGGATGAGCTGGACGAACTGATAGGCGAGCACGGTGATGAACAGGTGCCCCTCGGCGCGCTCTTCCTTGTGATGGAAGATCGGGCGCAGGCCGAGCTCCGATTTCAGGCTTCGGAAGACCGCCTCAAGGTCGGTGAGCATGATGTAGGTGCGCCACATTGTCTTCTCGTCCCAGCCGGTCTCGTTGCTGCGCAGGCAATAGACGCCCGGCTCGGTGACCAGAGAGCCTTTCACGGGCAGGCGCTGCCAGTGGATCGCACGGGCGCGCTCGCCGCTGTCACCGGCGATCACTTCAATGTGGTAGTGCTGGCCGAGGCCGCGGCTTTTCTCCTTGAGCCGCCCGATGCGCTCCCAGAGCTTGTCGATGCGCTTGGTGGTGCCCCGCCGGCTGAGTCCGGTCGCAAGCTTGTCGAGCCCAGCCTCGAAGCGGTCCATCAGGCGCCCGGCGATCGCTTGCTCCTTGCGCACGCGGCCCTCGGAGCGACAATACAGGCGCACCTCCTGGCCATCAGCCGAGGGCACTTTGAGTAGCTCCACGGCCTGCCCGCCGGCGTTGTCGAGGGTGATGGCCTCTTTAAAATCGACCGCGCGGCGGCGCTCGCGGCTGACCACCAGATAGCGGTAGCCCTGCTCGGCCAGCCAGGCGAGGTTGGCCTCGGTGGCCACCCCGCGGTCCATGACCACAAGCGCGCCGGCGGGCGCCGCGAGGCCGGTGAGCATCCCCTGGAGGGTCTGCGCCTCGGCCGCATTGCCAGCGAAGACCCGCGAGCGGCGCACAAAGCCGCAGGCATCGAGCACCAGCGCCAGGGTGAGCAGCGGGCAGTCGCTGCGCCGCTCCTTGGAGTGGCCGTGGCGCGCGGCCGGATTTGACCGGTGCCTCGCCCTCGAAGTAAGTGTTGGTCAGATCGTAGAGCGTGATTGTCGGGGCGAGCGCGAACAGATCGCTCACCCGGGCGAACAGATGCCCTTCGAGGGCCGCGCGGTGGCGCAGCAGGATATCGGAGGTACGGTAGAGCTGCATCGGGCTCATCGCCTCGAAGTCCACCTCCAGCAGCTCGCCGAGGCCGCTGCGCCGGGCGAGCCACTGATACGTCGCCCGCTCCGAGCCCGGGGCGGCCATGCGGGCAACGATCAGCCCCAGCGCCGCCGCACGTTGCGGGCCGGTCAGCCCCAGCGCTTGGAGCTGCTCCTCCAAGCCCGCCTGGCGCAGCGCCCACAGGGCGAGCTGCTCGACGCCCACCGAGCGCGGGCGCACCAGTGAGAGCGAGTCCACGTCCACCGACTGCACGTCACCCCCACCGCCGGGTACACCGCCAGCATCGGCCGGTGCCGGCGTACCGCCCTGCTCGGCGAGCAGCCGCGCCGCAATACGCTCGGCCTGGCGCTCGACGGCGAGCGGGAGGCCCTTCCCCTCCTCGTCGAACAGCGCCGCCTGGCCGCTGAGCCGTTGCTCGATGCGCGCACACAACGCCGACCAGTGTGCCTGCGCCACTGGGAAGTGCCGCCCCAGGTTCAACAGGGTGCGCTGGCGGACCTTACCGGCGCGCCGCTCGGAGCGCACCAGACGATACGTGACATACGACTCGCCGGTGGCCGTGCTGCGGGTCTGGGTGCGGCGGATGAACATGCCCGCGAGGCTAGCGTGGGCGGGCGCTCCGCACAAGGGATAACAACAAATATTATGGCACTACATCCAGCGCGCCACCCTCGCCACTATACGAATCAATAACTTCTCTTCGCATACACGCCCAAATCAGCCCGAAATCAGGCAGAGAGCGTTAAAGATGGGTTAAGGAGAATGTCGTCCTCTCCGCCGATTCCCGCTCCTCCGAGAAGTTCATGCACGGCATCAAGGTGCTGATGGCGAAGAACTACATAGACAACCTTTCGGAGGAGACCTGCAAGGGCATGACCGAAAAGGCCGAGCAGGGCATCTGGCCGTCCTATGCGCCGTTCGGCTACCGCAACGTCCTCGGCGAGAACGGCAAGAAGACCATCGAACCGGACCCGGAACTGGCGTCGGTGGTTCGGCAGATGTTCGAGTGGTATGTGACCGGGCGCTACTCGGTCCGTGAGATCACCCGCATGGCGCGCGCCGAGGGGTTGGCCTTTCGCAAGACCGGAAATCCGGTGCCCCAGAGCAGCGTGCACAAGATGCTGCGCAACCCGATCTACATGGGCGAGTTCGTCTGGGATGGCAAGATCTACGAAGGCAACCATCAGCCTATTGTGAGCCGGGAGCTATGGAACAAAGCGCAGGCAGTGCTCGACGGCCGGTCTGCCAACCGGAACCGCAAACCGAAGCGCGACTTCGCCTTCACCGGCCTGATCCGTTGCGGGCACTGCGGTTGCTCAATGGTTGCCGAGATTAAGAAGAACCGCTACGTCTATTACCACTGCAGCCGTGCGAAGGGGAAATGCCCGGAGCCCTACACCCGAGAGGAGGTGCTTGAAGAACGGTTCGCCGAACTGCTCGACCGCCTACGCTTCGACGACGAGGTGCTAGCCTGGGTGTCGCAGGCCCTACGGGTCAGCCACGGCGACGAGAAGCAGCACCACGAAGACGCGATTCGGCGGATTCAGGCCGAGTACAATCGTCTGCAGAACCGCATCGACGCCATGTATGTCGACAAGCTCGACGGTCGGATCGATATTGACTTCTTTGACCGCAAGGCCGCGGAGTGGCGCGAAGAGCAGCGCAAGTGCTTGGCACTGATCCGCGAACACCAGGATGCAAACCAGACCTATCTCGACGAGGGCATCCGTCTACTCGAACTGGCGCAGAAGGCTGGCAGGCTGTTCCGCCAGCAGTCGTCGGCAGAAAAACGCCGGCTTCTCGGGTTTGTACTATCGAACTGCATCTGGAAGGACGACCAGCTCACGGCCGTATACCGACAACCGTTTTATTTGCTTGCAAAAAATGTGATTGAGCTGGAAGGCAAAAAGCCGACTGGGCGGGCTCGAGACGGCGTTTTTGATAATTGGCGCCCCAGCGAGGACTCGAACCTAGCTCTGCTGCGCGTATCGGTGCAGTAGATGCACGCCCATACGAAATTGTCAAAACTGCAGCGCGATCCCACCCGTAGACAACAGGGGAGGTTCCCGGATTAAATACCCGGGATGGCCTGATCCTGCCGAGGTGGCGGTGATCCTTCCGTATTGCTCGCCAGATTCTCCGCCTCCAGGAGTGCCGACCAGCCAGCCGGGTGATCAAAGCCAGTCGCAAATTGACGATGGCGTAAGAGGCATTCCTCAGGATAGTAGCGTGGCCGAGCGCTTGGTTGCTAGCCAATACGGCGGATACAATCGCTTGCCGACATACCGGCGCTTGGTTAAGCCGTCCACGCGGGGCGATGGCCTATGCCCCGTACTGACCACCCGGTTGCAGTCCAATTAACCGATTGGACAATAGCTTAAAGTGTATTCCTCCAGTCATCGGACGATAAAGACGCATGGCTACCTACATCGCGCTCGCCATTGGCGGAATTCTCGGTGTCTACGCCCGCTATGGGCTGACGCGGCTTATCCAGAGCCTCGTCGGCCCGGGGTTTCCGCTGGCAACGTTGATCGTCAACTTGTTGGGGACGTTTTTGTTGGCGTTTCTTTTTATTCTCACCCTGGAACGTATAACGATCTCTTCGGCTGTGCGTACCGGAATGTTGACGGGAGGGCTCGGCGCGTTTACCACCTTCTCGACCTTCATCATGGAGGCGCTGTTGCTGATCGAGGACGGCCAGGCGGGCAAGGCCACACTTTATCTCGTGCTGTCCATTGGGCTCGGAATAACGGTGGCTTTCGGTGCAGTCTATATTGCAAGAAACGTTTGAATGAAATCCTGTGCGAGTGCAGCCGATGGCGGGAGAAGGCCATGAGCGGGCGAGTCAAGGTCGTGCGGATCTACTTGAGTGAGGTCGACAAGGTCAACCATCACAACCTCATGCACGAGATCGTCAGGCGTCTCCAGGACGAGCATAAAGTCCACGGTGTCACCGTATTCCGGGGTATTGTCGGTTTTGGGGGGCATGGGCAAGTGCACGCGGCGGATTTGTTGCGCCTCCGCGCCGATCTGCCACTCGTGGTGGAGTTTTTTGATGACCCGGAAACTGTGGAGGAAGCACTGCAATGGATCTCGAAGTTGGTTCGTCCACGACACATCATCGTTTGGGATGCCGAAGGCCGCTGAACAGTTGACTCTGTTCCCGTCCAATGCTAATGAGTATCCAATGCCGGTTGCTTGCTTACCTCAAACTTTTATATCAAAGACGTTGTGTCGCTACTCGACAATAGGGTGTGACTGCACTGGCGGGTAATAGTTCGACCGCTAAACGCACAAAAATAATTGAGGCGGTTTTTGACGAAGATGTGGATTGCCATGCACTTCGTAAGGACTGAATCCTCCAATGCTCATCATTCTCGTAGCCGCCTTTATCGTTTAGTTTGATGCCGTGGTTTGTCGCTATTCTACGCAAACATCATAGGCGCTTTATGGTCGGCTGGCTGAATCCGTTGTTGGGTCGGATGCTGATTGGCCGGGTAGTCGCTTCCCTTTGGGCCGCCCTTGGCAGGGTGGAAGCCGGTGCTGGGGGGCGGGCGAGCAAGAATAGGCCGTGGCGTAGGAAGCTGTGGCTCGGTGAGTTCGGTTGCACGGCGTAAATACGCGCAAGCCTCATAAAGGCACCCAGCGCTGTGTTACCGGGAAAAATCAGAATCCACTGCTGTGGTTTGCTGTGCGCGCTAGAATCTCGGTTGGACGGCGGATACGGGCGGGTTTTGGAGAGAGCGTGTGTGTTGGAGGATAATGCGTAGCTAAGGTATCATATTTATACGAGAGATGACGGTTTCAGCGTCGATAGGATGCAGAAACCGGAGTAGGCTTATAAAGCCTACCGAATGAGCTGATGACAGCCATCGGGAGAGTCCACTATGCGAATGGCGTTTGATCCGAGTCGTGACCGTGACACCTGGCAGCGGGCGGAAGAGGCGACCCGTCAGGGGGATGTCCTGGTTGACCGTTTCGGTCGCAGCAAACGCAAGCTGCGATTGTCTTTGACGGATCGGTGCAATTTCCGTTGCGGCTATTGCATGCCGGAGGATCCCGAGTGGACACCCCGCCACGAGCTCCTCAGCTTCGAGGAACTGTTGGGTATCGCGCAGTTGTTCGTCTCCCGGATGGGAGTGACCAACATTCGCTTGACGGGAGGCGAGCCATTGGTTCGCCGCGGGGTGCCGGCGTTTATCGAGCGGTTGAATGAGTTGCGGCCCCTGGGTTTGGAGCGCATCTCCATGACCAGCAATGCTTCCTTGCTGGATCGCCATGCAGCGGCGTTGGTAAAGGCGGGTTTGGATGATGTCAACATCAGTATCGATTCCATCGATCCCGAGCGGTTCCGACAAATGACCGGAGGGGGAGAGCTGGAGCCGGTGCTGCGCGGCATACGGGCAACCCGGGATGCGGGATTGTCGATGAAGCTGAACGCGGTCGCAATCCGGGGCGAAAATGAGGACGATGTCGTTCCGTTGACGCAATGGGCGATGGGCGAGGGTATTTCCCTGCGGTTCATCGAGTTCATGCCGCTTGATGCGCGGGGTGGCTGGCAGCCCAATAAGGTGTTTACGGAAGATGAGATCATTACGGCGCTGAAACAGCATTTTATTGTTGAGCAGTTGCCGCGTACCCGGGAACCGGCCACCTATTATCGTATGGATGGTGACTACCGGCTCGGTATCATCTCCACCATTTCCAATCCGTTCTGCGGCAGCTGTGATCGGGTGCGAGTGACCTCGACCGGGGAGATCTATCCGTGTCTGTTCTCACCGGTATGCACTGATCTGAAGACACCGCTGCGCTCCGGTGCTTCGCGTGAGGAGCTGGAGCAAACCATTCGTGGCGCGGTTTGGCGCAAAGGTCGCGGCTTCGTGGAGAGCAGGGGCTACGTCGAGCGAGCCATCTCCATGCATGGCTTGGGAGGTTGAAGGAAAGACATGCGAATCGAGTTCTACGGGGTTCTGCAAGAGGCGGCTGGCCGCGAAGCGCTCGAGCTGCCTATCGATGCGCCGAGCCGGGTAGCACATATCTTGGAGGAACTTGGCGAGCAAATCCCGGCCTTGCAGTCGCATTTGCCACGAATAGCCTGTGCGGTGGGGGATGAGGTGATCCCGCGTTCGGAAATGGTGACCGGGGATGCTCCGCTGGTTTTGCTACCGCCTGTGAGCGGCGGGTAAAGGAGCGCGCAGATGGAGCACATTACGGATCAAGTTCTCGATCCTGAAGTTCTCAAGCGGGAGACGGAAAATCCGACGTGTGGAGCATTGGTCGTGTTCGAGGGGACGGTGCGCAACCACCATCGCGGCCGTCAGGTGCAGCGGATGGAATATACGGCTTATAAGCCTTTGGCGGAACGCGTGCTTCAGGAGCTGGAAGAGGAGACGAAACAGCGCTTCGGAGTAGTCGAGTGTCGGATTGTGCATCGCATCGGCGAGCTCGCCATCGGCGAGGCCAGTGTCGTTATCGTCGTGCGCTCGGCGCATCGAGGGGATGCTTTCGATGCAGCCGAGTGGGCCATCGACACACTAAAGCAGCGGGTGCCGATCTGGAAAAATGACTTCTATACGGACGGCACACGTGCCTATCAAGATGGTGTTCCGCTCTCTGCATGCGGTTCGGGCGAGCATGATTCCACGGCTTCGGATTCCGCCTCGTCGCGAGGCAGCTGAGAGTTACGATCCAAGCATCCGCTGCAACAATCATGATTGAAACAGCGCATGCGTGGCCCGCCCAGCATACCCCAGCGGTAGCAAGAGAAAGCCTCCCTGCGATCGAAACGGAAAATTTCTCCCCAGATCCGATGGGCGCATAAGGAGCGGGTTCAGTTTGGCCATCCAGCACAAGGCTGCCGTTCGTCCTCTGGAGTCGACCGAGTAGGAAGGTTATTTGCGAAACAGCCAAACGATCAGGGTCAATAATACGCTGATGATGATCGATGTGGTGATCGGAAAATAGAAAGCGAAATTGTCCTTCTTGATGGCGAGATCACCCGGCAGCCGGCCAAGTCCAAGCTTGACGATGAGCGGCCAGAGCAGTCCCGCTACCAAGAGAGTCATTCCCACTATAATGAGCAGTCGTTGAAAATCCATGGCGGTTGCCTACAAGCCGTATCTGGGCTGCAAGGCATAGGAACCGTGCATGGGGGTTTAAAATTCCCCTAAGTGGTGTCATAGCCTTAGCGATTGAAGCCCGTATCAAGCCGCTGTGAGTGTTTCCACCCCCTGATCGGTGCCCAATAGCAGCATGTCGGCGGGGCGCAAGGCAAAAATACCAACCGTTACGACACCGGGGATGTTGTTGATAGTTTGTTCCATATGGCTCGGCTCCATGATCTGCAGGTTGCGTACATCCAAGATGAGATTACCGTTGTCGGTAGCAAAGCCTTCTCGTAGTGCCGGCCAACCGCCGAGCTTCACCATCTCGCGCGCCACATAGCTGCGTGCCATCGGAATGACTTCAACCGGCAGCGGAAACCCTCCCAGCACGTCTACGCGCTTGGATGCATCCGCGATACAGATGAACCGTCGGCTGACCGCGGCGATGATTTTCTCGCGGGTCAGTGCGCCACCTCCGCCTTTGATCATCTGCAGGTATCGGTTGATCTCATCGGCGCCGTCTACGTACACGGGGATCTCATCCACCGCGTTCAGTTCGCGCACCTCGAAACCGTGGCGGCGTAGCCGCTCGGTAGACGCCTCCGAGCTGGAAACGACGGCATCGATGGAGCCCTTGATGGATGTCAGCGCATCGATGAAGAAGTTCACGGTGGAACCGGTCCCGATACCGACGATGTTGGCATGTTGTAAATGCGACAACGCTGCCTCGGCAGCGGCCTTTTTTTGCTGGTCTGAAGCCATGGTCAATTCCTTTAGCAGATACCAATGTATAGATCATACATGGTTGCTGTTTCGCGTTGAAGGTCAACGCCTTATCCCATGCTGGCTGCCTCTGTCGGATAGTCGGATGCGGCCCTGGAGCACACTGGCGTAGTGGGGAAAACAAGGAAATGAAGGATTATCTACAAAGGATCCTCACCGCCAGCGTCTACGATGTCGCCCGGCAGACACCGTTGGAAGATGCCGCCAATCTGTCGGCGCGGTTAGGCAATCGTATCCTGCTCAAGCGCGAGGATTTGCAGCCGGTTTTCTCATTCAAGATCCGCGGTGCCTACACTAAAATCTTGCGGCTTGGGCGCGAGCGGATCGAACATGGCGTGATCTGTTCTTCGGCCGGTAACCACGCCCAAGGCGTTGCCTTGTCGGCCAAGCGGCTCGGTATCAAGGCCACCATAGTCATGCCTTGCACCACACCTGGTATTAAGATTGACGCTGTGCGTAACCTCGGTGGCCGGGTCATTCTCCATGGCGATAGCTACGATCAGGCCAGAGAGCATGCGGAACGCCTGGTGGCCGAGCGGGGTCTGACCTATATTCCGCCCTACGATGATCCGGATGTGATCGCCGGGCAGGGCACGGTCGGCATGGAGATTCTTAGCCAGCATTCCCATCCGCTCCAGGCTATTTTCGTCCCGGTGGGTGGCGGTGGCCTGATCGCAGGTATTGCGGCCTACATAAAACAAATCAGACCCGATGTGAAGATCATCAGCGTCGAACCCGAGGATGCGCCCACCCTGCAACGGGCCATTGCAGCCGGGCGTCGGGTGGTGCTCGATGAGGTCGGTATCTTTGTGGACGGCGTGGCGGTGCGCCAAATCGGTGAGGAAACCTTTCGGATCGCGAGGCAAATGGTGGATGAGTGTATTTTGGTCTCTACCGATGAGGTGTGTGCCGCGATCAAGGATATCTTCGATGATACGCGCTCCGTTGTGGAGCCGGCCGGGGCATTGGCGGTAGCCGGCCTGAAGAAATACGTCGAGACGACCGGTGCGCACGAGCAGACCCTGGTTGCTGTCAATTCCGGGGCCAATATGAATTTCGGGCGGTTGTCCCATGTAGCCGAGCGCGCAGAATTAGGCGAGCACCGCGAAGCGGTGCTCGCCGTAACGATCCCAGAGCGCCCCGGTAGCTTCCGTACATTCTGCGAGACTATCGGCTCGCGTTCCATCACCGAGTTCAACTACCGCTATGCGGATGCGCTCGAGGCTCATGTATTCGCCGGAATCGCGCTCAATAATGGGCTCGATGAAAAGGACGGACTGATTCGGCTGCTGCGGGAGCGCGGTTATCCGGTGCTTGATCTGACCGAGGATGAGATGGCGAAGGTGCATCTGCGGCATATGGTCGGCGGCCGGGGCCACAAGGTACAGGATGAGATCATCTATCATTTCGAGTTCCCGGAGCGTCCCGGGGCCTTGCTCAAATTCCTGCGCCAGCTCGGTAGGCGTTGGAATATCAGTCTGTTTCATTACCGTAATCATGGCGCCGATTATGGGCGTGTGCTGATCGGTATTCAGGTTCCCAAGGCACAACGGGAAAAATTTTGCGAGTCCTTGGGCAAGCTCGGCTACCCCTATCGGGATGAGAGCGAACATCCAGCTTATGCCCTGTTTTTGAGCTGAGGGGAGAGGATTGGTTTGTGCAAGAAGCCTACGCCGCCATGTGAGCGCAAGCGCGCTGCCCTTGCTCTGAATTAGGAGGCAGCATGAGCAACAAGCGTTTTCGCGCGTACCGCGTCGAGAGGGGCGCTCAGGAGCAGTATACCCGTGGCATTCAGACTCTGAGCATCGATGACTTGCCTGCCGGTGACGTGCTCGTGCGGGTGCATTACTCAAGCTTGAATTACAAAGATGCGCTATCAGCCAGCGGAGCGAAGGGAATTACCCGAGACTACCCGCATACGCCGGGCATCGACTGTGCAGGAATCGTTGAGGAGAGCACCAGCTCGAACTGGCAGGTCGGGGACGAGGTGATCGTCACCGGCTACGATCTGGGGATGAACACGGCCGGTGGGTTTGCCGGTTATGTTCGTGTGCCGGCCGAATGGGTATTGCGCTGCCCGAAGGGGCTGACTCTAAGGCAAGCAATGATTTGTGGCACGGCCGGGTTTACGGCAGCACTTTGTATACAGGCGCTTGAGGAGCGAGGTGTGCACCCTGGCGGCGGCGAGGTGTTGGTCACTGGCGCGAGCGGCGGCGTCGGTAGTGTGGCTGTGAGCCTGCTGAATGTCCGGGGCTACCGCGTAGTCGCGGCTACCGGTAAGCGGGATGCGATGGATTGGCTGCGTGGTTTGGGAGCCGACGAGGTCATCCCGCGAGAGGCGCTGATCGACCATAGCGCCCGCCCCTTGCTCAAAGCGCGTTGGATGGCTGCGGTAGACACCGTTGGTGGCGAGATCCTTGCTACGACGCTTAAGGCAATGGTTTACCAAGGGGCGGTTTCCTGTTGCGGGATGGTTGCCTCGGCCGAACTGCACACCACCGTATTTCCTTTTATCTTGCGTGCCGTGAGCTTATTGGGTGTGGACTCGCAGAATGCGCCGCGTAAGCTGCGCGAGCTCATCTGGGCCAAGCTGGCCGGGGACTGGCAAGGGGAAAGATTCGAGGCGATTGCTACTGAAATTACTCTGGATCAAGTAGGCGAACATCTCGAACGCCTACTCAGCGGGCAGGTGCGTGGGCGTATTCTGCTCAATCCGCGCGCCTGAGCGCGGCTTAGTAGGTGCTTAAGCTTATTAGCGTTGCTTGCCCCGAGGTTGCGGCTCAACCATGAGGATTGTGTGCGCTACCAGCCGGTGCAGGACCGAGAGTGGGCGCAGGGTGAGATTGTTCCGATTCCGCTGTGGCGAGATTCTGTTCTATGCTTGCTTTAGCACACTGTGGTCCGGGGGTGCGGAACGAGGCGATGCGTTAGTTTGGTTACGCCTGGTTGATGGTTCACGGTTGTGTAAACAGCCTGCAGCATAGAGGTTAATCCATGACGGAGCGGTACATCGGCGTCGTGAAGTGGTTCGACGATTCGAAGGGATACGGTTTTATCAGTCAAGAACAGGGTCCGGATGTGTTCGTGCACTTTCGCGCCATCCGTGGCGAGGGGTTCCGTACGCTGCGGGAAGGTCAGCGGGTGGAATTCGACATCGTCGAAGGCCCCAAGGGCCTACAGGCAAGCGATGTGGTTGCCATGCTTTGACTTTGAGCGCATCGACAGTTGAGTCACGAGCAGAGCTGAGAAAAGGCATTTACCTACCCTGCGGAGGACCGGGCGGCGTGCTTAGGCTAGCCTCGATGCGGTCGGGCCTCCTCGGCGGATAGAGTGGCGTGTCCGGTGATCGAGACAGGCTGGGAGCTTGCCCGCCGGCACGGATGCACTTTTTGCCGTCAAAGACGGACTCATGCTGGGCATGTAACGCTAAGCCCCTGGGCTTGTCCGAATGCAGGCATCTTTCAGGCGCGGCCAGCACCGTGATCATGTGGCGAGTGATAGTATTCGCTGGTCTCGGCGAGCTCCCGAACAATTGTCAGTAATTCCTCGAGACGTCGCTCCGCAGTGCATAGTACGCTGCAGTCCTCACAACTTAGGTCGCCGCATGGCTGGCGGGAATAAAGCCAATATTGGATGGCCCCGGCAAGCAGACCATCAGCGATTTCCCCAGGGTTCGCTGTCTCATCATCCGCCAGTCGATTGCCCAGCTCTACGGTTTGCGCCGACGCCTCGTCGTAGCTATTCACTTCCTGGTTCATGGCGGGAAAACCTTTGCTGTTTGGGAGTATAAAAATCTAACTGTCACTATTGTACCAATAGAATCCGCGCTTGAGCGTGCCTCATCTCTGCAGTACTGGTTTGTGGCTGTTTGCTCGCCTAAGCTTGCGGCGTGAGGCGTTATTGGAGACGCGCCGAGAGCGATGCCATGTCCAACGCTTTCTCTGAGGCCTTTCCCGGCATAACCTTCGAAGCCTTGCTAAAGCGCATGCGTGGTAGCGATGCGCGGGTACTGATCGTCGGTGCGAGTGGGATTGGCAAGACAACTCTGGTCGGGCAGCTCTGCCGTGCCCTGTATGAGCGAGGGTGTGTTGCCGGCTGCCTCAGCGCTGATGTGGGATCGCCGGGATTCGGTGTGCCGGGCGCCGTGAACCTTGCACAATGGGGTGGTGATGAGGGCTGGCGACTGCTCGATCTCGAGGCCGTATGCTCGCTAGATGCCGCCCGTTTTCGCCTGCCGCTGATCACGGCGACGGTTCGGCTACTGGCTCGGCAGAAAGCACCGGTGCGGGTTTTGGATGCACCTGGACTGATGCGCGGTGTGCCGGCAGCGGAGCTCTTGGAAGCACTGGTGCAGCGTGGTGGAGTCGATCTGGTGGTGGCGCTAGTCGATGGCGAGGCTGGGCTACTCCTGGTACGTGAGCTGAGCGCACTGTCGGTGGAGGTTCGGCAACTGGATGCCGGTCAGCGTGCGCACCGCCCTAGGCAACTGGCGCGAGCGATCAACCGAACTCAGCTGTGGAACGCTTATTTGGCGAATGCGCTTGAGTGCGCGATCGACCTTGAACGGCTGCCGGTTGTCGGTACACCGCCGCCTATCGAGGTACCGGCGGCATGGCATGGTCGGCAAGTAGGCTTAGGAGATGGCGATGGCACTCGTGATCTGGCTGAGATCATAGCGTTGGAGGGTCGTCGACTGCGGCTGCGGGCTCGTTCGGCGAGTAGGGCACCGAGCCATGTCCTCGTACGAGATGCTGTGCGTAATGACAACGGTTATTTGGTTACGGCAAGGCCTTTTGTGCGGGCGGCTTCGCAAGTGCGCCCACCGCCTGATGTCATGCCTTTTGTGGCAACGGCCCGCGGTGCTGACGCCGCGGCCGTGGTGCGCGTGGGCCCGGCGTTTGCGACTTTGGTTAACGGGGTTTTCGGTGATCCGTTGCTGCATTTGCGGTTGCGTCAGGAGCGGCGCAGTTTGCTGTTCGACCTCGGAGATAGCGGGCGTCTGCCGGCCCGAATCGCCCATCAGGTGACGGATGTCTTTATCACACATGCCCACTTCGATCATATCGGTGGGTTTTTGTGGTTGTTGCGCTCGCGCCTTGGTGTATTTCCCGTTTGCCGGCTGTATGGCCCGCCCGGTTTGATGGGTCACATCGAAGGGCTGCTACGGGGCATCCTCTGGGATCGTATCGGCGCACGCGCGCCACACTTTGAAGTGGCGGAACTGCATGGCGATCGATTGTTGCGCTGGCATCTGCGCGCAGGCCAAGCGGCGAGCGAATATCTGGGGGAGATGCCGAGTTCGGCAGGCCTATTACGCGAGGAACCGGGCTTTAGCGTTAGTGGCATAACGCTGGATCATGGCACCCCGGTGCTGGCTTTTGCCTTCGAGTTGCCAAGGCAGGTGCACATACGTAAAAGCCGGTTGCGCGCCAGCGGGCTCTCGCCCGGACCGTGGCTTATGGCACTCAAAGCGGCGGCACGGGTTGGTGATCGCCAGCGTGTGATCCGCTTGCCGAATGGCGCGCGGAAAGCGGCGGGTCTCTTGCTAGATGATATGGGGCGGATTGCCCCGGTAATAAAGCTCGTCTATGCCACCGATTTCGGCGACACCCGCTCAAACCGCGCCTTGCTAACGCAGTTTGCCGATCAGTCCCAGGCCTTCTTTTGCGAAGCTTCTTTCCTGGAGGTCGACCGGGGACGGGCGCTGCGGACGGGTCATCTGACCGCCCGCGCTTGTGGGGAGATCGCCGCCGGCGCTGCTGTTGCCCGCTTGGTGCCGTTCCATTTCTCACGCCGCTACGAAAACAATCCGCACGCTGTGTATGCCGAGGTAGAAGCCGCCTGCAGCCGTTTCGGAGGGACAACACGATCCGTTGCGAAGGTGGATTGAGAAGTCTGGGGAGGCACGTGTGAATACGGCGCTAACTCATCGGTTGGGCTATGGCCGCCCTCGAGCCAGTGGTCCTCGGTTTACCGCCAATGCTCCGGTCTCGCCGGCAGCACGCGCAAGTGCATCCATGCCGAACGGTTTCACTGAGTAGACATCGATTACACGTGCCACGATGATGCCCTCAGTGCGGGCCGTCTGCTTGGTCAGGCGGCCTCGGTAGCAACCGCGGCGAGTTAGCTGCAGAGTTTAAATTTGGGCCGCTATGGGGCGTTTACTTGGTCGCGCCCGCATCGGCTCGCTCGACCCAGCGGTGAATGGCAAAAATCCCGCCGGCTACGGCAGGGATCACCACTGGAATACTTAGCCCGGTGAGCAGTTCCACCGGTACGTGCAGACCGCTCGCCTCGAGCCCGACGAGGGCATGATGGATGAGACCGATCGTATAGTAGCTTAGGATCACTACCGAGAGACTCTCCACCGTGGTCTGCAGGCGCAGCTGCAGCCGCGTGCGGCGGTTCATGGATTCGAGCAGATCACGAGTCTGCGCCTCGAGCGCCAGGTCGACGCGACTGCGCAGTAAACTGACTGCTCGGCTGACCCGCCGTGAGAGTCGATCCAGGCGCTCGGTGATGGCTTGACACGTATCCATGGCTGGAACCAGGCGGCGTCCCATGAACTCATGCACCGTGCTTACACCTTCGACGCGTGTCTCGCGCAATGCGTCGATGCGCCGCCGTACCAGCGCCGAATAGGCGGCGGCGGCGCCGAGACGGAAGTTATTCTGAGCGATGATCCGCTCCACATCGGCCGACAAGGAGGACAGCGCTTCGAGCAACCCCTGCTCCTGCTCCGTATCTCGGGCGCTTGCCATGCGATCGGTGAGCTCGCCGAGCGCATTCTCCATTCCAGTGATCTCGGGCATGAGCTGGCGCACGATGGGAAGGGCGAGCAAGGCCATCAACCGGTAGGTCTCGATCTCCAGCAGGCGTTGGATCAATCGCCCCGCTTGAGCCGGGCGTAGGCCTCGGTCAATAACCAGAAAGCGCGTGAAGCCATCGGGCTTGGAGCGGAAATCGGTCCAAACCGTGGCAGCCCCCCCGGCGCATCGGCTGCCGGTGAGGCTCTGCAAATCAAAATACTCGGCCATCCGTTCAGGATACTCGGCGACCGTGTCCGCCTGGACGAGGCTAAGATGAGTCGCTGCGAGGAGTTTTCCTGGCAGCTTTGCGATCCAATGCGCCGGCACAGCATCGAGCCCGGTGGTCTGAAAGGGCTGTCCATCCGGCGCGTGGGAGAAGAGGGTGTAAGTAGAGAACTCTGTATGCGGCTCCCAACGCAGCCGAAACGCCTGTGTCTCTAGAAGCACGTGGTCGGTTTTCGCCGCGGGCGGATCGATGCCGAACTCGCGGCAAAGCGCGCCAATGTGCGCCAACTCACGCTCATGCTCACCGGTGCCAGAGTAGAGGGCAAGATGGGTTAAATGTTGGGGGGGGCGCAATGGCGCAACAGGGCGCGCATGCACCTCGGCAAGCAAAGCGCTGCGTTGCGGGTGCTCTGGCAACCCGGCTCGATTGGTGTTGCTCGGTCGTTTGGAATCGTTCATTAAAGAAAGGCGCATATGATCTTATCCGAAGACGCTAAGGGTACTGAGGTGTTGATTGTTCGACAAGCGTTGGCAGGTGCTGAAAAAACCAGTGCTCGCGAGTGGCGCCGAACCAAGCCCGCCCAGTATGATGGCGGCGAGCCCGACAGGATGACGCGCTAATGAACGGTAATAGAAGCTTTTCCAGTCAGTCCGGCTTGCCTCCGGTAGTCCTGGGATTATTGATTAGCAACGCACTGGTGTTTCTCTGGCAGCAAATGGGCGGCTCTTTGGCGCCCGTATTTTATTTCGGGCTGTGGCCGCTCGGGATGCCGGAGGTTGCGACGGCGCCGCTCGGAGTTAGCCAGGCGCCGGGCTTTCATGTCTGGCAGCTGGTCAGCTACGCTTTCTTACATGGCAGTATGCTGCACCTGTTCGCCAATATGTTTGCTCTATGGATGTTTGGGGTACAAATCGAAAACCTGTGGGGATCCCGACCGTTTGCCTTTTATTATTTTTTCTGCATCGTTGGGGCCGGCTTGATCCAGCTGGTCGTGGCGAGCGTTGCCGCGGGCCAAGGTGATGTTTACCCGACCATCGGGGCTTCCGGAGGCGTTTTCGGGATTCTGCTTGCTTTCGGCATGATGTTCCCGAACCAAATGATCTTTCTGTTGTTCCCGCCCATTCCCATGAAAGCAAAGTATTTTGTGCTGTTATACGGTGCGTTCGAACTCTGGGCTGGATTCACGGGGTCTTTGTCCGGCGTCGCCCATTTCGCGCACATCGGCGGCATGATCTTTGGTTTTGCGCTGATCCAATACTGGCGTGGACGTCTGCCGATCAAACCAAAGCATCGCCTACACTGGTAGCATTCACAATTTTATCTTTAGCCAGGGAAAGCTCACTTCTCCTTAGCTTTGGACACCGTAACTTTGGACACCGTGTTAATGGCGAGCTACTTTTACCGTCAGCTACCGAACCGATTGATGCGATTGGTTATGGCTGGTGCCAACCAGTTCTCTAGCGCTGCTTGTGCTTCGTCCTGATCACGATAGGGACCGACCAGGCGCTGCTCGCGCGTGGCGAAGAACCACTGCTGATTGATGCAGTGGAACCGTCCATTGCGATACGGGACCGGTCCGTTTTCTCCGCGCCTGCGATGTAGCATCTCTGGATCCCTCCTTCCGGCAAGCATGTGATCGTTTTCCGTCCTCTACCGAAAAGCGTAGCCCACTTTGGTCGTTTGAAAAGCGTTGGGGAGAAAGTTGCATTGTGGTTGTCTTTTCGTCTGCTCTCTGGCCTACCATACTGAATAGGGTTGTGGCCCGGGTCGAGGCCAATAAAGCCTCGTGTAGGGTGGCGCTCTGCATTCAGTTGCGAATTGGTCGTCGTTTTCTTGAAACGGAACATGAACGAAAGGGGGTCCCGACTCATGCGTCGCCTTGATAATCAGGTTGCCTTGGTCACCGGGGGTGCTCGCGGTATCGGCAAGGAGATTGCACTTGCACTTGCCGGCTTGGGCGCCAAGTTAGCAGTCAATTACAACCGCAGCGCAGAGGCGGCCGATGCCTTGGCGGAACAGATTAAGCAACTCGGCAGCGAATGCTTGGCCGTGCAGGCGGATGTCAGTCGCAGCGACCAGGCGCGCGGGTTGGTCGGAACGGTTATCGAGCACTACGGCCGCCTCGACGTGTTGGTAAACAATGCCGGTATTACCCGAGACAAGTCTCTCAAAAGCCTCACGGACGAAGACTGGGAAGCGGTGATCCACACTAATCTCAACAGCGTTTTTTATACGACCAGCGCGGTCTGCCCAAAGATGATGGAGCAGGGCCATGGCCGGATCATCAATATCAGTTCATTCGTCGGCCAGTCAGGCAACTTCGGACAATCCAATTACGCCGCCTCCAAGGGCGGTATGATCGCCTTCACGAAGAGTGCGGCCTTGGAGCTTGCTAAATACAATATTACCGTCAACGCCGTTGCGCCCGGGTTCACATCGACCGAGATGTTGGCGATGGTGCCGGAGGCCATCCAGGAGAAGCTGCTAGCAAAAATTCCTCTGCGCCGGTTCGGCGAGCCCAAGGAGATCGCCCAGGCCGTGGTTTTTTTGGCGAGTGAGGGCGGTTACATCACCGGCCAGCAGATCAATATCAATGGCGGCATTTACATGTAAACTCCGCGCTGGGCGAGCGATTGCCATAATTGGACGGGTGCTGGACTGAATGCGGGTTAACGGGTAATTGGGCAACGCTTGATTGTTCGGTAGGGCTGGGCGGCAAGGGCGAACCGCACTTGTCGAGGCGAATCAGTGCCCGGCAATCGAATAACCCAGGCTCCGGCCGCCTTCCGCTGTGGTCACGGATCGGCTTGTGGCACTCACAACCGCCGTGAGGTTGTGGTGTCATTCCAGTGCATAGTCTAGAGTGTGCGGGCATTTGCGTCGCTATCGAGCGCTTGGATCGGCGGAGCGACCCTATTTTTGAGCGATAAAGCAGACGCTGGAGGAGTGCCATCATGGAAATCAGCGACGGCTTCATAGGCGCCGTCGGGAATACGCCGCTGATCCGGTTGCGCCGCCTGAGTGAGGAGACCGGCTGCGAGATCCTGGGCAAAGCGGAATTCATGAATCCGGGTGGTTCGGTAAAGGATCGAGCCGCCTGGGCCATCATTCGCACGGCGGAGCGCCGGGGTGAGTTGCGCCCCGGCGGTACCGTGGTGGAAGGAACAGCCGGGAATACCGGTATCGGCCTTGCGCACATATGCAACGCCCGCGGCTATCGCTGCGTCATCGTGATCCCGGAGACGCAGTCCCAAGAGAAGATCGACCTTCTGGCTACTTTGGGCGCCGAGGTGCGCACCGTGCCCGCCGTACCGTATCGGGACCCGAACAATTACCAAAAGGTTGCGGGGCGGCTGGCTGAGGGTCTTGATAATGCCATCTGGGCCAATCAATTCGATAATACGGCCAATCGGGACGGCCATTATGAAACCACCGGTGCGGAGATCTGGCGGCAGACCGAGGGCCGTATCGATGCCTTCGTCTCGGCTACCGGTACCGGCGGAACCCTGGCCGGGGTAGCCCGCTACCTCAAGGAGCGGCGCCAGTCCATTCGGATCGTGCTCGCCGACCCAGCCGGCAGCGCCCTCTATAATTACGTATTGCACGGCGAGCCCGCCGCCTCGGAAGGCAACTCCATTTCCGAGGGGATCGGTAGCAGCCGGGTAACAGACAACCTGAAAGGAACCCCCATCGACGATGCCCTGGTCGTGCCCGATCAGGAAGCCGTCCCCATGGTGTATCGGTTGCTGCGCGAGGAAGGCCTTTTCGTGGGCAGTTCGACCGGAGTGAACGTGGCGGCGGCCGTTCAAGTGGCAAGGCGATTGGGACCGGGGCACAAAATCGTCACCGTGCTTTGTGACGGTGGCGGGCGCTACTATTCTCGGTTGTTCAATGCGGCCTGGCTCGCCGAGAAAGGGCTCGCTGCGAGTGGCTGAGACGATGTGCCGAGTGGTCCTGCCGGCGGGTGCACAAATTCGGGTTGCGAACGGTGGTTCGTTTGCATCCGCCCGGCAACGACCTCGGCTCCGCTGTCCTTGCCCCCCTTGTACTAGGGCTTGGTAGGATGCAGATAAGTTTTTAGGGGACGGCAAAATTGAGCGCGAGCTTGCGGCGGGCTCGGGCGACGTGGCAAGGGGAATATGGCGTTATGGATACGTTGGCAGAGCATCGCCGGCGGGTGGCGGCTTTGCAGCACGTGCAGGCCTGGCCCCAGCCGGTGGAGCAAGTCGAGGTCATCGAAACGCATATCTCCACCGTTTTGCTCGGGGGCGATTACGCCTATAAGCTCAAAAAGCCGGTGGATTTCGGTTTCCTCGATTTCACGCGTCTCGGCCGGCGCCATTACTACTGTATGGAAGAGGTTCGCCTCAACCGCCGCCTGGCCCCGCATGTCTATGTGGATGTGGTTCCGGTGACCGAGGATGCCAGCGGGCCACGCCTCGATGGCACCGGTGAAGTGGCTGATTATGCAGTCAAGATGCGCCGCTTTCCGCAAGCAGCGCTGCTCGGCAACCGAGCCCAGCGTGGTCCGCTTGAATATGACTTGATCGAGCGTTTGGCCGATAAGCTCGCTGACTTCCACGCGGCTATGCCCATCGCGACGGACCCCCTCTATGGCGCTCCGGAGCGCATCGGCCAGCGTGCGCTCGAGAATTTCGAGGTTCTGGAGCGAAACTTCACTGGGCAAAAACAAGTCGCGCGGCTGCGTCGCCTGCGCATTTGGGTGCAGGAAGCTGCCCAACGCCTTGCCGCGGCCTTTGCTCGGCGCCAACGCGAAGGGCATGTGCGCGAGTGCCATGGTGATTTGCACCTGGACAACATCATTGCCTGGGATGGCGAGTTGGCCGCCTTCGATTGCATCGAGTTCGCTCCGGATCTGCGGTGGATCGATACGGCCAACGACATCGCCTTCACGGTCATGGATCTGCATTTCCGCGCCCAGCCGGTTGCGGCCCATCATTTGCTCAATGCGTATCTCGAACGCAGCGGCGATTACAACGCCCTGGAGCTCATTCCGTTCTATAGTGTTTATCGGGCGCTGGTACGCGCCAAGGTCGACACGCTCTCGCTCGAAAAGCACTGTGGTACGCTGGAGACTCGGCAGGTCATGCTGGAGGAGCGTGTGGATCGCTATCTGGCTTTAGCCGAGTATTTGGCCCGGCCCGATCCCGCCCATCTCGTGATTACCTTCGGCGTGGCCGGTTCCGGCAAGAGCACAGCCGCACAGGCATTGGTAGAGCGCTTTGGCTGTATCCGCCTACGCTCGGATATCGAGCGCAAGCGCCTGTTGGGGTTTGCCAGCCACGCGCACACCGACTCTCCACTGGGCGGCGGCGCTTATACGCACGCACATACTCAGCAGACCTATGCGCGTTTGCGCACCCTGGCCGAGGGCGTGCTAAGTGCCGGTTTCGTACCGGTCGTCGACGCGACCTTCCTCGGCCGAGCGCAGCGCCGCCGCTTCGCCGAACTGGCCGAGGCACGGCAGGCCGGATTCGCAATTCTGGCTTTGGAAGTGCCCCCGGCGCAGCTACGCTTGCGGGTCGCACAGCGCCGCGCGAGGGGGCGTGATGCCTCGGAAGCCGATCTGAGCGTTCTGGAGCGGCAACTCCAGCAACGTGAATTGCTGGATGCCGGTGAGCGTGAGCGCACTATTGTCGTCCCGGCGCAGGCTACCGACCCGGCGGATTAAAAAACATACCATTGATCTATAGTACAAATTAGATTTTTATTTAAGAAATTGATATCAAATTTAATTCATTCGAATTTTCGGCGTGTCGGCAGCGCGCGATCAACAGCTATTTCGCCAATCTCCGGACAGGTGCTTGCGCGGGCGCGCACCAATCCGTATACATCCTAAGTAATCGGGGGCGACCGCGCGACGAGGCGTATGACACAGGCAAAGGCATCCGTATCCGAAGAGCCCATCACCAACCCGCGTCAGCTGGTTGAATATCTGGTACGCGGGAGTAAAGCGGAGGCGCATTGGCGGATCGGCACGGAACACGAGAAGTTCGTGTTCCGCCTGGCGGACCGACGCCCCGTTTCTTACCAGGGCGAGGCCGGTATCGGGGCCTTCCTCGAAGCGATGACGGCATTTGGTTGGGAGCCGCTGCTCGAGGAGGGTCAGCCGATTGCGCTGCAGCGCGGTGCGGCGGCGATAACCCTTGAGCCGAGCGGACAAATGGAACTCTCGGGAGAGCCGCTGGCGACCCTGCATCAGAGTTGCGAGGAGGTCAATGCCCATCTGCGGGAGGTGCGCCAGGTCGCCGATGAGCTCGGGCTGGGGCTGATCGGCCTTGGTTTTCAGCCGCTGTGGCGGCGGGACGAGATGCCGTGGATGCCGAAAGCCCGCTATGGGATCATGCGCCGTTACATGCCGCAGCGCGGCTCGCTAGGGCTCGACATGATGACCCGCACCTGCGGCGTGCAGGTCAATCTCGACTACCGCGACGAAGCCGACATGGTGCGCAAGCTGCGCATCGGTTTAGCCCTGCAGCCTGTAGCGACCGCTTTGTTTGCCAACTCCCCTTTCTATGAAGGGGCGCCGAGCGGGTATCTGAGCTACCGCAGCCTGATTTGGACCGATACCGACCCGGATCGATGCGGTATGTTGCCGTTCGTCTTCGAAGAGGGCATGGGCTTCGAGCGCTATACCGAGCACGCCTTGGATGTGCCGATGTACTTCGTTCGCCGCGAGGGGCGCTACATCGATGCCAGCGGGCAGTCGTTTCGTGATTTTCTCGCCGGTCGGCTGCCGGCCCTGCCGGGCTGTCTGCCGGTGCTGAGCGACTGGGAGGACCATCTCACCACCTTGTTTCCCGAGGCGCGCCTTAAGCAATTCATCGAGCTGCGTGGGGCCGATGCGGGGCCGTGGGGTCGACTGTGCGCGCTGCCGGCTTTTTGGGTCGGGTTGTTCTACGATGAGCTGGCATTGGATGCGGCAAGCCATTTGGTAGCGGACTGGACGCAAGCGGAACGCGAGGAGCTGCGTAGCGCTGTGCCACGCTGGGGGCTGCGCACACCGTTTCGCGGTCACCTGCTCCAGGAGGTGGCTCGGGAGACGCTCGGGATCGCGGAACAAGGGCTGCGCCGCCGTGCCCGGCTGAATGAGGCCGGTGGCGATGAAACCCGGTTTTTGGTGGAATTGCAGGAGATCGCCGAGTCGGGTATTACCCCGGCCGAACGCCTGCTGGAATCCTGGGAACAGCGCTGGCACCACAGCGTCGAACCGGTATTCGAGGAACATGCGTATTGATTGGCTTTAGAAATCCAGCACCTTGGGTTTGACTAACCGCAGGTAATCGCGCCAGGCGAGTAGCATGACCTCGGATTGTAAACCGGCGTTGAAGGCGATTTCTTGCGCTTGGGAAAGATCCCGGCTTACATAGGTTTCCATGCCGAAGAGATTGCCGAACGGAGGCATTGCGCCGAGTTCACAGCCGGGAAAACGATCTTGAAATTGTGACTCCGAAGCCAGTACGGCTTGTTTGGCACCCACGGCCCGTGCTAAGCGCGGCAGGTCCACCTGACGCATGGCCGGGATAGCGGCCAGTGCCAGGTGAGCATCTAGGCTCACCATCACGGTCTTGGCGAAATACCGGCCGGAGACGTGTGCCGCTTCTGCGATCCCCTGGGCGGTGAATGCTGGCGAATGCTGAATGATCAGGTAATTGATTTCATTTTGGTTGAGGAACTGTTTGAGCTGCTGAGCAGGCATCGTCATTCCCGTATCGCGGCACGTTGGGCCGATGCCCAGCGGCATTTGTTGCAAGACCGTATCGGCTTGCGCCCCTTCGGGTACTCGTGGGGAGAGGGTCGCCACGACCCCATTGGGTCTGTTGGCAAGCGTAGCCGATTAGGGGACGCCACGCTTGGTCGATCCGCGTTGCATCCAGCTAGGCTCAAGTTTAGGTCGTGCGTCGGCGAAGGCCAGCTCGAGCGTGGCAACGATTCCTCGAAACGCTACCTATGAGGGCGACACGGTACGAGCGCTGCGTGGGCGGTTGCGGGTTGGCCCCGAAGGAGATGACATGCAAGCGGTTTTGCTAGATCGCGCATCTCTGGATCTTGATGATTTAAATTTCAATAAATTAGATTCAATTTTTAAAAAAATACATTATTTCAAGGCGACAGCTGCCACGCAAACCGTCGCGCGCATTGGCACCGCCGAGTGCGCGATCGTGAACAAGGCGGTGCTCGACCGGTCGGTGCTCGAACGTTGTCCCCGGCTACGGTTGATTTGCGTGCTTGCCACCGGCACCAACAACGTCGATCTGCAGGCCGCGGCGGCGCGCGGAATCACAGTGGTGAATTGCCGCGGCTATGGCACGGCCTCGCTGGTACAGCATGTTTTCATGCTTGTCCTCGCGCTATCGCGCAATTTGCTCTCCTATGTACGGGACGTGCGTGACGGCCGCTGGGCTCGCGCCGATCAGTTCTGCCTGCTCACCCATCCAATTGGTGAGCTCGAGGATCGCGTGCTCGGCATTATCGGCTACGGCGAGATCGGTCGGCGGGTCGCGCAAACCGCCGAGCTGCTCGGCATGTCGGTGCGGGTGGCACAGCGCCCGGGGGTGGAGCGGCCCGAACCCGGCCGCGTACGGCTGCCGGAGCTACTGGCGGAGGTGGACGTCCTCAGTCTGCATTGCCCGCTTACGCCCGCGACCCGTGGACTTATCGGCGCACCGGAACTTGCCCGGATGAAAGACACGGCGCTGCTGATCAATACCGCTCGCGGTGGGATCGTCGACGAGGCGGCGCTGGCCGATGCGCTGCGCACCGGGCAAATCGCAGGGGCCGGGGTTGATGTGCTTACCGAGGAGCCACCGTGGCAAGGTAATCCCTTGCTGGAGCCGGATATTTCCAATTTGATCGTGACGCCCCACTGTGCTTGGGGCAGTCGCCAGGCGCGCCAGCGTCTCATCGATCAAACCGCAGAGAATGTGCGAAGTTGGCTTGCTGGGAAGCCGCTGCGGGTCGTGGCCGGGCCAGGTGGGGCAAAGCGGACGTGACCGGCTGGCTGCGGCGTTGGCGGCGAAAACGCATCCTTGCCCAAAAGCGCATACCGGAGCGTCTCTGGCAAGAGGTAATCGCTGCCCAGCCCTTGCTCATGCGGATGAGCGTGCCGGCGCAGCAGCAGTTGCACGAACTCGCGACGTTGCTGGTGGCCGAAAAGCGCTTTTATGGAATCGCCGGCCTTCAGGTGGGCCCTTGGCAGACGACCACCATCGCGGCGCTGGGATGCGTGCCGGTGCTGGAGCTGGGGCTCGACTGGTACCGTGGCTGGTGCAGCATCGTAATCTATCCCGGCGGGTTCCGCGCCCGGCATGCGTATCCCGATGACGCTGGGGTGATTCACGAGCAAGTGACGGAGTTGATCGGTGAAGCCTGGGATGGCGGACCGCTCGTTCTCTCTTGGGAGGATATTCAAGGCGGGGTGAGACTGGATGGTTATAACGTGGTTCTGCACGAGTTCGCGCATAAGCTGGACATGCGCAACGGCGTCGCCAATGGTATGCCCCCGCTGCATCGGGGCATGTCACGGCGGGATTGGACTCGGGCTTTCACGAATGCCTGGAACCAGGCCCAAGCAGCTGCGGCGGCGGGCGAGGAGTTGGTGCTCGATCGCTATGCTCTGGAGTCGCCCGGTGAGTTCTTCGCGGTGGCTTGCGAGGTCTTCTTCGAGCTGCCCGAACGACTCTGCGCTGGCTACCCGGCGGTTTACGAGCAGCTGCGCCGGTTCTTTCGCCAAGATCCACTCCAACGCTCGTCGTCGAGCCAAGCAATTTACCGACCGCTAACGACAGAGAGGAACTGATGCACGAGCTTGCAGTGGTAACCGGAGGTGGAACAGGTATTGGGCGGGCCATGGTGCAACGGCTGGCGGCTGGGGGCTTAACGGTGCTCGCGATCGGCCGTCGCAGCGGGCCGCTCGAGGCGCTCGCCCAAGCACGGCCGGATCGAGTCGAGACGCGGGCTGCGGATGTGGCGACTCCGGAGGGTCGCGAGCAGGTGGCGGAGGCGGTAGCCGGGCGCCGGGTACGCTATCTGCTGCATAATGCCGGTGTCTTGGAGCCGGTGCGCCCCCTGGCGGCGGTTGGACTGGAGGAGTGGCGCTACGCCCAGGCCGTTAACGTCGAGGGGCCACTGTTTCTCACTCAACGCCTGTTGCCCTCTTTGAGCGGTGGGCGGATCTTGCATATTTCCTCGGGCGCGGCGCACTATCCCCTGGCCGGCTGGGGTGCTTACTGCACGGCAAAAGCGGCGCTGTACATGCTCTACCAGGTGCTGGATATGGAGCTGCGCTCGCACGGCATTGCCGTGGGAAGCGTGCGCCCAGGAGTCGTGGATACACCAATGCAGGCGCTCATTCGGGAGCAGGACAGCGAGCGTTTTCCGGAGGTGGAGCGTTTTCGAGAGCTCGAGCGGACCGGCGGGCTCGAATCCCCGGACACGGTGGCCGACTTCGTTTGGCAACTGCTTACCCGCACCACGGCCGATGAGTTCGCCGCCCAAGAGTGGGACATTCAAGAACACGCGGCTCGATTGAAACGGTGAGTGTCGAAGGGAGGTTAGACCCACGTATTCGGGATCTGAATATCCGTGGCCTACGTTATCGAATCTATGAATGGGGTCGCCGCAGCGGTCAGCCCGTGCTGTTGCTGCATGGCTGGATGGATACTGGAACCACATTCCGCTTGCTCGCCCACGCTTTGGGCGCCGAGTGTCACTGTCTGGCACCGGACTGGCGCGGTTTCGGGAGGAGCGACCGAGCGCCGGGCGGCTATTGGTTTGCCGATTACCTGGCCGACCTGGAAGCGCTGCTTGATGAGCTCGCGCCCGATCAGGCCGTTACCCTGGTAGGGCACAGCATGGGTGGCAATGTCGCCGGTCTTTATGCGGGCGTAAGACCCCAGCGGGTGCGGCGTTTGGTTTCGATCGAGGGCTTTGGGCTCGCGGCGAGCGACCCACGGGAGGCGCCGGAGCGCTACGCACGCTGGCTTGAGAGCTTGCGCTGGCCGCCACGACCGCGGCGATTCAACGACTATGCCGCGCTTGCCGAGCATCTGCTGCGCCGACAGCCGGGCCTGACGCGCGAGCGCGCCGAAGCACTTGCCCATGATTGGGCCTATCGTTCGGTCGACGGTGTTTATCTCAGAGGCGACTCGGCCCATAAACGGCCCAATCCGGTGCTCTATCGGCTGGAGGAGGCCATGGCTTGCTGGCGGCGCATCACGGCGCCGGTGCTTTGGGTCTATGGGGCGAACTCGGCCTATGTAGCTCGGTTGCGCGCGCTGGGTGACTGGGCGGAGCGCACCGGCTGCTTCCGAGACTTCCGTGAAGCATCGATACCCGAGGCGGGCCATGCCGTGCACTACGAGCAGCCGCAAGCATTGGCACGTCTTATCGGTCCATTTCTGAGTGCGCCTTAGCTCCTGATCGGGGCGCTGTCAGCCCCGCTGCGCGCGGAGATTTCCAGTGCCGCTGGCGGTGCCTCGGGCACCGGGCCGGTCGATGCGTCCGGCTTGCGCAGCGAGAGCAGCAGCGGTAGGGCGATGAGTGTGAGCCAGCTCATCAAGCGGAAATCATCGAGTTAGGCGGCTACCGCCGCTTATGGAAGAACTGCGAGCGTAAGCTAAATATCCGTCTGCAGTTCGTCCATGTGGCATTCTTGG
The DNA here is from genome assembly GCF_000153205.1 of Nitrococcus mobilis Nb-231. Taxonomy (GTDB): domain Bacteria; phylum Pseudomonadota; class Gammaproteobacteria; order Nitrococcales; family Nitrococcaceae; genus Nitrococcus; species Nitrococcus mobilis. The sequence goes on along the minus strand of NZ_CH672427.1, from coordinate 947,063 downwards.
CATTGTTGCTCCGGAGATTGTGAACAGGCTCTTAGGCGCGGTTATCGGGACCGGTGCCGATCACGGCGCGGCGTTTTTAGCTCGCGCACGACATCGCTCAGCGACTTGAAGGTGACGGCTGCGGCGGGTTCGGGCTGGATCGTGGTGTGCGTGATCTCGTAGTCGTGTCTGAGCAAATTTTGTATAGTGGCCAGCAATTGCGGCCAGCGGCCCATATCGCGAATATAGATATGCGCCGACAGGGCATGACTGCCGGAGGCCAGAGTCCAGATATGCAGATCATGCACTTCCTCGACGCCCTCGAGCTCAGCCAGCGTGCGGCCGACCTCGGCCAGGTCTACGTGCGGGGGAACCCCTTCGAGAAAGACATGCAAGACCTCGAGCAGGAGTTTGCCCGTCGAGCCCAGGATCAGTACTCCGATCACCAGCGACAATAGGGGATCGATGGGGTTCCAACCGGTGAAAAAGACGACGGCGCCGCTGGTCAGTGCCGCTACCGAGCCCAGCAAATCGCCGAGCACATGCAAAATCGCCCCGCGGGTATTGAAGCTTTGTGCGCCTCTGTGCAGGATTCGCAGCACCAGCAAATTCACGCCCAAACCGACGGCGGCGACGATCATCACGGCGCCCCCCGCGACCGGCTGCGGTGCCGCGAGTCTCTGCACGGCCTCGTAGGCGAGCCAAGCCACTACGCCGAGCATGAAAAGCGCGTTGAGCAACCCACCGAGCAGCTCGAAGCGTTGTAGCCCATAGGAGTGGCGCATCGTCGGCGGGTAGCGGCTGAGCCAGGCTGCCAGGGCACCGAAGCCCAACGCGAGTGAGTCGGTGGCCATGTGACCGGCATCGCCCAGCAAGGCGAGCGAGCCCGAGAGTATTCCGCCGATCACCTCGATCGCGGCGAACCCAAGCGTTAGGATCAAGCTCCACAACAGGGCGCCGGTATTGCCGTTTTGTCGCGAAGGAGTATGGGGCGGCATCGCGCATTATTCACCGAATTCGGAATGCATGTCATCAGCATTTGCTAGGATAAAACCTATAGTCGTTGTAGATTCAAGCGGGAACGGCGATGCTAAACGGGCTTTCGATCGGTGCTCTGTCCCGGCGCACCGGCTGCACGGTACAGACCATCCGCTACTATGAGCGCATCGGCGTTATGCCGCAGTCGCGGCGCACCGGCGGCAATCAGCGGCGCTACACGGCCCAGCATCTGGATCGTTTGCACTTCATTCGCCACGCCCGGGAGCTTGGGTTCAGTCTTGAGCAGATCCGTGAGTTGCTGACCCTGGCGGATTATCCCGATCAGTCCTGCGCGGAGATCGACCGCATCGCACGCACCAACCTTGCCGCCATCGAAAGCCGCCTCAGACGTCTGGAGCTGTTGCGCCATGAGCTACAGCGTATGGCGAGCGCATGCCGCGGCGGCCGGGTGGCTGATTGTCGGGTGATCCGGGTCCTCTCTAAGCACGATCAATGCCATACCGAACATATAGGCTCTCCAGAGATGTTCGAGGATTGATGGTCATTCCATTCCTTCACGAATGGCGGCGGATCCGCATGGAATGATCTATGGTTTCTCGAAGGGGGTGAGCAGTTGCGGCCCGGGAGGAGGGCACAGCAAGTCCAACAACCGGGTTCTGTCGATCGATCCATTACAAGCGGAGGTGCAGCAATGCACAGGCATTTGGCAACTCGATTCGGCTTATCTCTCACCCTCGCGGCGGGCCTGCTCGCCACGGGCCTCGCGCTCGCAACGAGTCACGCTACAAAGGAACTGGAAACAGCTACAGAACACGCCGGTTTCGCCGCCAAGGCGGATACGCTGGAAAAGCATCGGATGCACCTTCAGCATGCGGTCAACTGTCTGGTTGGTGAGGAGGGGAAAGGCTTCGATGACTCGGTCGGTAATCCCTGCAAGGGCATGGGAAAGGGCGCAATCCACGACATGCAGGCCAGTGAAACGGCTGCCCGCATGTTGGAACAGGCCGCGGAGCTCGCGCGCATCGGCACACGGATCGAGTCGGCCGAGGCCGCCGGCCACGTGGCCCAGGCGGTCGAGGCTCTGCTGCAGGAGGCAAAACAGCAAAGCGCCGCCAAGTCCTAAGTTCGGTGAACTCCATTGGCCCGGGCCTGGAACCGCGGCCCGGGCCGTGTAGAAATTCCGCTGATCAAGGCTGCAGGGCGGCTTCGTCCAACAGACACTTATCTGCCCTGCTGCGCACGACGGATAAATGCTTAGCAGATAGGTGCTGGCCATGGATGACGTCGCACGGACAACAGGCATAGGGCTGTGGACGGACGCTCGGGAAATGTTCATGGCCGCCGAGCTCGTTGCTAGTGAGCCCCGCCTATTATCTCGCTGGTCACGGACTTGAGGTTGTTCTCAAGGCCTACTTACGCTCATGCGGGCGTTCCCTCAAAGCTCTTCGGCCCATCGGCCATGACATCGAGAAAGCCGCTGATGAGGCTGCAGCGCAAGGGCTGGAACAGCACTACCAGTTCTCCCCTGAAGACCGAGCAGCTATCGCTTCGCTCAACACGTATTATAAGGCCAAGCATTTCGAATACCGGGTTACCGGATACAAATCGCTCCCCGCCCCGAAAGCTTTGCTTGCCCTCGGTACACGGCTTCTTGCAGCCATTTAAGGCTGAGAGAGGCGTTTCATTCGAAGATGTTGTGTATCACATCATGGCCGGCGACATCCTTGAAACGATCGATCATCCGAATCAGGATCGTTATCCCGGCCAGCAAATTCACGTGGTGGCCATAGAGGAGTACGTCTACCTCGTTCCATTTGTCGAATCGGAAGACGAGGTGTTTCTGAAGACGATCCTTCCCAGCGGAAAGGCCAGCAAGACTTACCTAGGTGGCGGCAAATGAGCAAGCTAGATGAAGAGGAGCGGGAAATTCTGGAAGCGTTTGAAGCAGGTAATGTCAAGCGCGCGAAGAAAGCCGCTGAGATCCAAAAACGGCATCAAGAATACGCGAAAGCTATGTTCCGTAAAGATGCCCGCATAAATATCCGGCTTTCCTCGAAGGATCTCCGAGGCCTGCAGAAAAAGGCCCTCGCCGAGGGGATTCCTTATCAAACCCTAGTGGCCAGTATTCTTCACAAGTACGTTGAAGGGCGCCTGCATGAGAACGACCGCTGACAATGCAGGAGGCGGTTGGCCCCCATCACTCGCCAGCTGCCCCTGAACGCAAGCGTTGGGCTGAGCTAAAAAATCGCTGACGCACCGACCACGCTCTGAAAGCGCAGCTGCTGGGCGGACCTGATCGATATGGAAAGCTCCTTCCTGATTTTTATGCGCTATATTGAACTCAGACCGGTTCGCGCCGCCTGGTAACGCAGCCGCTGAGAATACCTCTGGTCGCGCTGTTGGCCTAATGCGTCAAACCAAGGCGATGAATTTGGTGCCGGCGCATGAGGAACACCGCCGCCTGGGTAAAACCGACGCAACTCGGCAATCCGCCGATCGATTCGGAGGTGTTGACCATGCGCATAGATGAAGAGCGACTGAACCAATTGCTGGAGCGAGCCGTGAGCGATTTCGGTGCCGCCTGGCATGCGCCCCTGGTCGTGATCGGCGATCGGCTGGGCCTGTATCGGGCGTTGGCCGAGAACGGTCCACTGAATTCGGCGGAGCTGGCCGCTCGCACGCAAACGCATGAGCGCTATGTGCGTGAGTGGCTGCGCGCGCAAGCCGCCGGCGGCTATGTGAGCTACGATCCCGACGCCGAGCGCTACTACATGAGCCCAGAGCAGAGCATGGTGTTGGCGAACGAGGACAGCCCCGCGTTCCTGATCGGGGCGTTCCAGGGCGCCGTGGCCGGACTGCTCGCAACGCCGAAGATCGAAGCCGCCTTCCGCAGCGGCACGGGGGTCGGCTGGGACGAACACGATGCGGAGCTGTTCCATGCCACCGAACGGTTGTTCCGCCCTGGCTATGCCGAGTACCTGGTCCGCGACTGGATTCCCGCCTTGGATGGAGTGGCGGATAGACTCGTAAGCGGGACGCGCGTAGCCGACATCGGTTGTGGCTTCGGCGCTTCAACCATACTGATGGCACAGGCGTTTCCCGCTTCGAGCTTCACCGGCTACGACTACCATGAAAACTCGATCCGGATCGCCACCGAGCGTGCCCGAGGCGCTGGGGTGGCCGATCGCGTGCACTTCGAAGTGGCCGGGGCCAAGACCTATCGCGGCCGTGATTACGACCTGGTTGCCGCCTTCGACTGCCTGCACGACATGGGCGATCCGGTCGGCGTCGCCGCTCATGTGCTCGAAACACTCGGACCCGAGGGTAGTTGGATGATCGTCGAGCCCTTCGCCAACGATCGAGTCGAGGACAACCTGAACCTGGTCGGGCGGGCCTTTTATTCGATATCAACCATGGTCTGCACCCCCTGCTCGCTCGCTCAGGAGGTCGGGCTGGGATTGGGTGCACAAGCCGGTGAGGCGCGCTTGCGTGAAGTGGTGAACGAAGGCGGCTTCCGTACCTTCCAGCGGGTGGCGCAGACGCCGTTTAACCTAATTTTCGAGGCTAGGCCGTAGCGGTTAGGCTTCGGTTCGGTCCGGCGGCGCCATGAACTCCGGCCCGATCGGCGCGGTTATGTGCTGAGCCAAGATCTCATCGATGGCTGTCAGCGCCTCGTGCTCGAGCTGCCAGCCCGGCACGTTGGCCAGCGGGTTGAGCTGATCGGGCCGCCGAGCGCCCCAGAGCGCGACCGTCAAGCCCGGCTGATCGAGCAGCCAACGCAGCGCCAAGGCCATGACATCCTTGCCATAGCTGTGTTTGGCGAACTCATCCAGTGCCTGCGCGGCAGCGAGGTACTGATCGAAGCGCGGCGGCTGGAATTTGGGGTCGGTCTGGCGCAGATCATCGCCGTGGAAGACCCGCTCGCGGGTCATTTTGCCGCTGAGTAGACCTCGGCAGAGCGCGCCATACGTGATAGTGGCTATCTTCCGGCGCCGGCAATACGGCAGCACATCTTGCTCGATCCCGCGCTCGAAGAGATTGTAGGGTGGCTGACTGGCATGCAGCGGGGCCACCCCCCGGAACGCATCCATCTGCTTGGGCGAGAAATTGGAAACACCGATCGCGCGGATCTTGCCGGCTCGATAGAGTGCCTCCATGGCATGTGCCGTTTCCTCGGTCGGGGTCATCGAATCCGGCCAATGGATCTGATAGAGATCGATGTAGTCCGTTTGCAGGCGCCGCAGAGAATCATCGATTTCCTGCATGATGCGTTGGCGGCTCGCGTTGCGCCAAATCCTGCGACCGTCCGGCGACCATTCAAGCGCGACCTTGGTGGCGAGCACGACCCGCGCGCGGCGATTGCCGTCTGCCAGCGCGCGCCCGACGATTTTCTCCGAGCGGCCAAAGCCATAGACGGGCGCCGTATCGATGAGCGTAATACCCTCATCGAGCGCGTGCTGGATGGTTGCGATGGCGGCCCGCTCGTCGCTGCCGCCCCACATCCAGCCCCCGATCGCCCAGGTTCCTAGCCCGATTCGCGAGACTTCGATGCCGGTATCGGCGAGGACCGTCTGCTCCATGAAAACCTCCGCGCGTGGGCGGCTGACAACCGCCCAGGCCCATAGCAGCTACTTTAGCCAGACCTTGGACCAGACCTTGGCTTAGGTCAAATCGCACCCCTTATCGCAACCGACGGGTTACTATCGCGGCCAAATCACAAGGCAAGCAAGCAGTCGGACCGTTCAGGCAGGCCGGGAGAGGCCGCCGTGGGCACCCGGCTTCCACTCGGCAAGCATACGGATGGAACGGCCCATGTGTTCGGCACGCCGGTACCAATGGGCGGCCAAATCCGGTTCCAGATGATCCTCGAGGGTAGCGTGGAACAAAACGAGCCAATCGTCGACCAACGCATCGTTGATCCCAATCGGCAGGTGTGTGGCGGCGACTCGGTAGCGGTCATCCCGATAGCGCTCGCCACCCAAGCTGATCCACCAGAAATGGCTCAAGCGGGCTTTATGCTCGGGCCAATCCTGGACGCGCTCGAAGGGCTCGGCCAAAGTGGGATGGCGCTGTATGCGATTGTAGAAATCATCCACGACGCTATGGATGCTCTCGAGCCCGATAGCGGCGTGTGTGTCGCGCTGGCGCATGGCCGGATGCTTCATCCTGTAAAGATATAAATAATATACTTCATAATACTTCAAGCAGACCAACTGGCCAAGGCCGCCTATACGCCAGTGGCCTGATACGGCGCGGCAAGCTTACCGTGGCGGCCCCGCTTGCCCGCCTGCTCTCATTTGGGCGAGCATACGGATGGACTGGCCCAGTTGCTCGGCATACCCATACCAAAACTCGGTCTGCTCCGGGGTGAGATGATCGTCGAGCGTCGTGCGAAACAGCGTCAACCAGTCGTCCACGAGGGCGTCGGTGACCCCGACGGGCATATGCTTGGCGAGCACATGGTATTGATCGTTCCGGTAGCGCTCGCCACCCATGGTGATCCACCAGAAATGACTCAAACGAGCGATATGCTCGGGCCAGTCCTTGACGCGCTTGAATGGCTCGGCAAGGGTGGGATGGCGCTGGACGCGGCCGTAGAAGTCATCCACGACCCGGCAGACGGTCTCATGGTCGATGGTTTGATGCGTGCGCTGTCCCATAATGGAATTGCCCATGTCGGAAATTCACCAAAAATGATACGTGTCATAAGATCTGCGGCCAAGGGCGCATTGGTGGGAGAGCCGGGCCAAACTCTTTATCGCCGGCGCGTTTACGGCGAGAATCGTGCGGCACCATGACGATTGTCAAAGATTTCGCAATTAGGGTTCGTTCGCTGCTCAAATCGGTTCGTGAGCGCGGCGTTTCAGGTCAGGGGGCAGGCAAGGCTTTATTGCCACTTTGGTCTTTGTACCGAAGTTTGTACCTCGGCTTTATATCTCGGGCCTGTCCCGGGCGGACTGAATGGAGAAAATGTCGCTAGAACGGTATCTTAGGCGTGGGTTGGTGGAGCCGAGGGGAGTCGAACCCCTGACCTCGACAATGCGAATGTCGCGCTCTCCCAACTGAGCTACGGCCCCGCGCTGTTCGCGGCGCGCAGTTTAACACTGGCGTTCCCCGAGTACCAGCATAGGCGGGCGCGGCGCAAATATCCCCTGGGCGGATCCAGTGATCGTCTCCATTATTATTCCGGCATTCAATGAGACCGCAACGATCGCGGCGACACTGCGGGTGCTGCAGCCCTTGCGGGAGCATGGCCATGAGGTGATCGTGGTCGACGGCGGCAGCCGCGACGGCACGCCGCGCGTTGCCGCGCCGTTCGCCGATCGGGTGCTGGTCGCGCCGCGCGGCCGGGCACGGCAGATGAATGCCGGCGCGGCGGTGGCAACCGGTGCCGTGCTGTGGTTTTTACACGCCGATACCCTGGCGCCGGCGGATGCTACGGAGCAAATCGCGCTCGCGCGGGCGCGCGGCTACGGCTGGGGGCGGTTCGATGTGCGCTTGACCGGGCGAAAACGGCTTTTGCGCGTGGTGGCTTGGGCGATGAACCGGCGCTCCTGCTTGAGCGGCATTGCCACCGGAGATCAAGGGTTGTTCGTGAACCGGTTGCTTTTCGAGGCGCTCGGCGGCTATCCGGATCAGCCGCTGATGGAAGACGTGGAATTGTCACGTCGATTGAAGCGCCGCGGGCGCCCCGCCTGTCTGCCCGGGCCGCTCGTCACTTCCGCCCGGCGCTGGGAGCGCGATGGTGTATGGTCTACGATCGTCCTGATGTGGCGCCTTCGGCTGGCCTATTTTTGTGGTGCCGATGCGCGCACGCTGCAGCGTCGCTATGAAAGGGGCGAGTCGCCGCCACGCCGTCAAAATAGGCTATGAGTATGGAAATAGCGAACGTTACTGTACGGCACCCAACTGCGCGGCTGTTGATCTTTGCCAAGGCACCGGTCGCCGGGCGGGTCAAGACGCGGTTGGCGGCAGCCTACGGCCGGGGAGGCGCGGCGCTGCGCTATCGACAACTGCTCCGGCACACGTTGGCGACGGTAGCGCAAGCGCGCGTGGCGCCGGTGGAACTCTGGGTGGCTCCCGGTCGTGCGCACCCGTGGCTCGCGGCCCGCGCGCGCGAGCAGGGAATGCCGCTGCGGGTCCAGGTGCGCGGCGATTTGGGCCAGCGCATGCACCGGGCCTTACAATGGACGCTGCGCGTGGCGCCGTTTGCCGTGCTTATCGGTGGTGATTGTGCCGCATTGACGCCGTGGCAATTACAGCGCGCCTTCGATCGTCTCGCCGAGGGTGCTGATGTCGTGGTCGGGCCAGCCGAGGATGGCGGGTATGTGCTGGTGGGGTTGCGTCGTCCTCAACCGTTGCTCTTCCAGGCGCTGCCCTGGGGTGGGCCCCAAGTGATGGCCGCGACCCGCAAGCGACTGCGCCGGTTGGGGCTGAAGTGGGTGGAGTTGCCGCTGAGCTTCGATATCGATCGGCCCGCCGACCTGGTGCGCCTGCAGCGGCAATCGGCAACGACATTTGGCATCGGTGCTGCGGCAACGTATCCTACCTTGGCGGCTGCGGCAGGCGGATAGCCCAGCAAAATGACGCCAAGGCCTTCGAGAGAGAGCCGGTCCCATCATGTACTTCGAGCGTAACCCCCGTTTCGTCAGCCGCCTCACTCGGGATACGCTTGCCATCATTCTCGCCGGTGGCCGGGGCGGGCGTTTGGCCAACCTTACCGACTGGCGCACAAAGCCGGCCTTACCCTTCGGCGGCAAATTCCGTCTGATCGATTTTCCGTTGTCGAACTGCATCAATTCCGGTGTGCGCCGGATTCAGATCGTCACACAATATAAGGCGCATTCACTGATCCAGCACGTTCAGCGCGGCTGGGGGTTTTTGCGTGGGGAATTTGGTGAGTTCGTAGAGATCGTGCCGGCTCAGCAACGCTTGGACAAGCCGTTGTGGTTTGCCGGGACGGCCGATGCAATCCACCAGAACATCGACATCATCAAGGCGCATCGGCCGCGTTACGTCCTGATCCTGGCTGGTGACCACGTCTACAAGATGGATTACGGACCCATGATCGCCCTGCACGTGGAGCACGCCGCGGACATGACCGTAGGGTGCGTGGAGATGGCACGGGAGCGGGCGCGGGCCTTTGGTGTAATGACTGTGGACGAAAACGGGCGAGTGCTGCGTTTCACCGAGAAGCCCCAGGAGCCCAACCCGGTGCCGGGCAAGCCGGATACCGCGCTCGTTTCCATGGGCATCTACGTATTCGAGCGTGAGTACCTTTTCGAGCAGTTGCGTGCGGATGCCGAGAACATCGACTCCTCCCGAGACTTCGGCCGGGATGTCATCCCGGCCGCCATTGCCCACAACAAGGTGATTGCCTATCCTTTCGCCGATCCCAAGAGTGGCGAGCAGCCTTACTGGCGCGATGTGGGTACGGTGGACGCTTTCTTCGAGGCCAACTTGGAGCTAATAGGTAAGGGCTCCGAACTCGATCTCTACGACCAAGACCGTCCCATCTGGACTTATCAGGCGCAGCTGCCGCCGGCCAAGTTCATTAATGACGCCGGTCATCGTGGGATCGCGATCGACTCCATGGTCTCGGGCGGCGATATCATCCAAGGAGCGGAGGTGCGCCACTCGTTGTTGTTCTCGCAGGTGCTTGTGCGGCCGAGAGCCAAGATACAGGATGCGGTCATCTTGCCTGACGTGGTGGTGGGCGAGGGCTGCCGGATTCGTCGCTGTGTGATCGACGAGGGCTGCCGAATTCCCCGTGAAACTGTCATCGGCGAGGATGACGTGGCCGACCGCGAGCGCTTCTTCGTCTCGCCCAAGGGAGTGGTGTTGGTCACGGCCGAGATGCTTGGTCAGGAGGTGGCGCACGTGCGCTGAGTGACCTGGCAATGCTCACGGTAGGATAGGGCCTGTTGACGATCACCCGCAACGGCGCTAATAAGCGTATGACTAAGACCGATGAATTGTTAATACGACAGCACTGCGACGAAGTGCGCCGGCGTATTGCGCAGGCCTGCGCGCGCGCCGGCCGCGCGCCGGAAGAAGTGCGGCTCCTGCCGGTGACCAAAACGGTCGCCGCCGAGCGGTTGCGAGCGGCCTTTGTGGCCGGGCTCACCGAGTTCGGCGAGAACAAGATTCAGGAGGCCGACGCCAAGGCGGAACACCTCGCGGATCTGCCGGTCACCTGGAGTATCATAGGTCATCTGCAGACCAACAAGGCCAAGCAGGCGGTCCGCTTCGCGCGGGAGTTCCAGGCCTTGGATAGCTTGCGGCTGGCCGAGGCGTTGGAGCGCCGTTTGCAAGGTGCAGGCCGGGGGCTCGACGTGCTCGTGCAGGTCAACACCTCCGCTGAGGCGAGCAAATTCGGCCTTGCCCCCGAGGCCGTCGCCGATTTCCTGCGCGCGCTGCCGGCGTTTTCGGCATTGCGGGTGCGTGGCCTTATGACGCTGGCCGTCTTTGACCCGGATACCGTGCGTGTCCGGGCCTGCTTCCGCAGGCTCAGAGTACTTCGGGATCGGCTCCGCGACGCGGCGCCGCCCGCGATCGCGCTCGATGAGCTGTCGATGGGCATGTCGGGAGATTTCGAGGCCGCCGTGGAGGAGGGCGCGACGGTCGTGCGGGTCGGGCAAGCGATCTTCGGAGCGCGCCCGCTGCCGGACAGCCATTACTGGCCGGGCGAGGGCAGCGGCGTAGCGGATCAGTGACGAACGCCCTGAAGCGGCGCAATGAGCTTCCGGGCGCTGTATCCGTATTCGGTGCGCGGCCGGCTTGGCGGGTGTGCTGCGGGGCGGCAGGGGATAGCACGAGAGCGAAGCAAGCGCAAGCAAGGAGAACACCGTGCCGGCAGTGGTGGTGGCCGTACTCGTATTTGCGGCCTTCTATCTCGGGTTTCGTTTCTATTCCCGGTATCTGGCCGAGAAGGTCTACCGGCTCGATCCGAACTTCGTTACGCCGGCGCACGAGCTCAAGGACGGGGTCGACTACGTCCCCACCAACAAACACGTGCTCTTCGGCCACCACTTTACCTCGGTGGCCGGCGCCGCACCGATCGTCGGCCCGGCCATCGCCGTCTACTGGGGCTGGCTGCCCGCCCTGCTGTGGGTTGTGTTCGGCGCGATTTTCGCCGCCGGGGTACACGATACGGGTGCCTTGGTCACCTCCGTGCGCAATAAAGGCCAGAACATCGGTACGCTCTCGGGTAGTGTCATCAGCGGCCGGGCGCGGTCGCTGTTTCTGATCATCCTGTTCTTCCTGCTGACTTTGGTGAATGCGGTTTTCGCCGTGGTCATGGCGACGCTGTTCATCGCCAATCCGGCTTCGGTGATACCGGCCGTTGCCGTCATTCCCATCGCCATCGTGGTCGGGCAGCGAGTGTATCGTGCGCGCTCCCCGGCACTGATCCCTTCGCTGATCGGGTTGGTCGTCCTCTATCTCATGATCCCGGTCGGCCAGCTCTACCCGGTGTCGGTCGACGGCCTGGCGGCGCTCGTCGGGTTCACCCCGAAGACCACCTGGGTTCTGCTGATCTTTCTCTATACTTGGTTCGCCTCGCGGTTGCCGGTTTGGGTACTGCTCCAGCCCCGCGACTACATCAACTCCCATCAGCTGTTCGTCGCCCTCGGGCTGATCTTTTGCGGTGTGTTGGTCGGCTTCGACACCATCAACGCGCCCGCGGTCAACACCTATATCGCGCAAGACTCGCCGAGCTGGTTCCCGTTCCTGTTCATCACCATCGCCTGCGGGGCGATCTCCGGCTTTCACAGCCTGGTTGCCTCGGGTACCACCTCCAAGCAGCTCGACAAGGAGACCGACGCCCGCTACGTCGGTTATCTCGGTGCCCTGGGGGAGGGCTCGCTCGCTTTGGGCGCCATCCTCGCCACCACGGCGGGCATCGGTACCGCCGCCGTCTGGAATGAGAAATACGTAGATTTCGGTACCGCTTCGAGCGGCGCGGTGGATAATTTCGTCAGCGGTGTCGGCCACTTCGTGAGTCATCTCGGCATCCCGCCGGAGCTGGGGGCGATTTTCGCCTCGGTGGTGGTCATCACCTTCGCCGGCACCACCATGGATACGGGTGTGCGCCTGCAGCGCTATATTTTCCAGGAGGTCGGCGAGCTGATCGGTGTGCGCTGGCTGGCCCGCAACGTCACCGCCGCCACCACCGCAGGGGTGGCGGCGCCGCTGGCCCTGGCGCTCGCGCCGGGCGGCGGTGAGCAGGGCTTCGCCTTCGGTCGCCTCTGGCAGCTGTTCGGCACCACCAATCAGCTCACTGCCGGGCTCACCCTGGCGGTGATCGCGGTGTGGACCGCCGCGCGTCGGTGCAATCCGGCCGCGCCGCTCATCCCGCTGGTGTTCCTGCTGTTCATGACGGTCTACGCGCTGCTTTTGAACCTGGTAACGTTCTATACCCAGAGGGACTGGTTGCTGCTGAGCCTGGATTCCATCATTCTGGTCTTGAGCGTCTGGCTGTTGGTGGAGGCCGTCATGGCCTTTAACCGGCTGCGCCGTGCACCGATGGCTCAGGCGGTGCCGGTCGAGCGCTAATAAGATCGGCCCGGTCGATGGGAGGTGAACGGCCATGATGCATTGCCTCAGGCGTGCTCGGGAGCGGAATCCCAAAGCCCTCGGTTCGGGCTTGGCGTTGCCGGCGGGCACAACGGCCGCGGAGGCCGATTCCAGTGCCACCTGATCTGCGCCGCCTCTATTGTCGTATCGAAGCCTTCCACGACGAGCTCTTCGTCGCGCCCTGGCGCTCGGCCCTGCAGCGGGAGGCCAACCGCCAGCAGGACGCGTTGCTCGCCATGCTCTTCCTCGAGGCCCTGGGGGTTCCGAACCCGGCGGGCTACTACACGCTGGAGCTCTATCCGGAGATGGTCGAAGCCTTCCACCAATGGCACCGCCGCATGGGCATGGAGCGCTTCCCGGAGGTCGGCTTCTGCTGCTGACGGGTTGCCCATGGCCAGGCTGATCTTCTTCGGCGGCAAGGGTGGCGTGGGCAAGACGACGCTCGCCGCCGCCTTCGCCTTGCGGCGTGCCGAGGCGGGTGAGCGGGTGCTGCTGGTCTCCACCGACCCCGCCCACTCCACCGGCGATGTGCTCGGTCGTGTGCTCGGAGCCGAGCCCAGCCGGGTGGCGGGCACCTTATGGGCGGTCGAGATCGATGCCGCGGCCGAGGCCGAACGCCACATCGAGCGCATCAAGGCCGACGCGCGGGCGGCTGTGAGCCCGGAGGTCATAGCGACCGTGGAAAGGCAGCTCGACCTCGCCCGATCCAGCCCCGGCACGGATGAAGCGGCGCTGTTCGACCGTTTCGTCGAGCTGATCGGCCGCTGTCCGGAGGAGTTCGAGCGCATCGTCTTCGACACCGCGCCGACCGGGCAGACGCTGCGCCTGCTCACCCTTCCGAGTCTACTCACCGCCTGGGTGCAGGGCGTGCGCCGCCAGCGCGAGCGGGTAAGCGGCATGGAGCGCATGCTGCGCAACATGGCCGGCCGGGAGCCGGTGCGCGCCGAGGATCCGGTGCTCGAGCGGCTCGCCGAGCGCCAGCGCCGCTTCGAGCAGGCCCGCCGGCGCTTGTTGGAAGACGCATGCTTTTACTTGGTGCTCATCCCTGAGCGACTACCCATCGAGGAGACGGCCCGGGCACTGCGAGCACTACAGGCGAGCCACCTCACCGTAGGGCGATTGCTAATCAATCGGGTGCTGCCAGCCGACGCGGAAGGGGCGTTCATGCGCGCGCGGCTCAGCCAGCAGGCCGAATATCTAGCCGAGATCGAACGCCGCTTCGCCGCCACCGGCATTGTCCACATCGTCCACGATCCGCACGATATCACCACCCTGGAGCAACTGCGCACCGTCGCCACGCAGCTCAGCCCGGCGGTGCTGAGCTGAGAAGCATGCATTCAGCCGGTTGTAACACTGTGAGGGATCTGACAAGCCTTATAATGAGGATGCTATCCGTATAATACCTACTCGTAGTAGCTATAGAGGTTTCACATGTTGATCAGGGAGTTTGACCCTAACGGAGAATGCCGCGACGAGGATGCGAGACAAGCAATAGACCGATTTCGGGCGGTCAGCAGAGAGCCTTCCCGATACCCCGGGGTCACAGAGCAGTTAACTGCCATCATCCCTCACGAGTTTCAAGTGACATGGCAACTCTTGCTTGAGACACAGCACTGGTATCATTGGATTAAGTCTAGGAATTTCAATTACAAAGCAATCTACTTGTATCTGCCTAAGCGCTTTTGCGTGGGGCAACGTCTATCGAGATGCCCGCCTGGAGGCCAAAGCAGTTTCATTGTCGATTGCGAGCTAGACAAGTATACGCATCGGTACAAGCTGTCTATTCAGGATTGCCGCCATGACGACCAGCCTGCTTATTACACTTTCCAGCTAACTCCTTACGAACGGTACTCAACGAAGCTTATTGCGACAGCTGACTACTATAGAAGTTATCGCCTTAATGCAGTAGGGATTTTTTTGCGATCAGCACTCAAGGTCGAAGATAAAAAATCTTTTAAAGAAGATAAATCGGCGATTGAAAATTCCCTGCGCGACTCCATAAAGGAATTCGAGGCTTTGTGTTGGGACCGAACACAGTTTGGACCAAGAGAAAGTCATTATTCTGGATCCTGGATTGATTGGTACCGTTCCCCCGGCCGGGTGCATTACTACAAGAATCGGAGCGGCCATAATGGCCCCGAGCTTGGCGAACTAATAAATTCCGGTGAACGCATCGGATTTGTCTACCCTAGCGGAGCTACCGGCTCGCTGGACGAGTGGAAGGAACGCTTCTACATTGAATCCGTCCTGGGCGGCTATGTCAGGGCCATACTCAAGCACCATGGAGAGCAATTGATGTACCGGGACCGCTTAATCCTAACGACTCGGGAGTGTGATGTTGATTTAAGCGTGGTGACACTAAGTCTAGAAGATTGCGTTAGTGCGGAAGATTTCCTTATTAGCCCCATCAGGCTCTTCGGGCGGCGTGGGCTCGTTCGCTACGAGGCTCGGGTTGGCCAACACGTGAAGCAAGGCGACCCGCTAGCTGTTTATCAAGAAAATTCTGGCTCGCCAACGATAACTCTTAGATCACCATACTGCGGTAAGGTGGTCGATCATGGCGTTGATATCGGGTGGGATTCTTTTTGTCCGGATGGGAATAAACCTCTTGTGAGGCTGAAATGTAAACCCGCCTCGGTCACGAACTAATCCCGTCTGGGTAATGCTAAGCGGCCATTGAAGCAGCGTAGTGGAATGGACGAACCATTGCTCTAGGGTAAATGGATTTTTAGAATCGTCTAAAAAAATCGGCGCAAAAGATTGGTTATTGTCTACAGCAGTAACCGGATGTCGTGCCCGGCGGCGCAGAGTACGGCATTGAATGCATCGCCAAGCGGCCCTTCAGTCTAAAGGAGGCAAAATGTTCAAACAGGATGAGCGTGTAACGGAGGGGGCATGATCCGGCCGGCTGACGTGGAAGCCCGAGACGGCTACCGAATCTGGCTGCGGTATTCTGATGGCACGATGGGAGAGATCGATTTGTCTCATCTGGCTGGCCGCGGTGTGTTCAAGGCTTGGAACAAGCGGGCATTTTTTGAAACGGTGCACGTCTCAGAAGTTGGAGCGATCGCATGGGGCGAGGACCTGGAGCTTTGCCCGGATGCGCTCTATATGCAGCTCACTGGCAAATCCGTCGAAGAGGTGATGCCGGGTGCGCGGACGCTGATCGCAGATGCCTGACTCTGCCGATTCTACGGGATCATTATTCGTATGTACTTCGATGACCATGCGCCGCCTCATTTCCACGCCTCATACGGCGGGCACGAGGTTGTTGTCGCTATCGATACGTTGGCCGTGCTCCATGGACATCTTCCAGCGAGAGCGCAAGGGCTTGTGGTTGAGTGGGCCTTGCTGCATCAATCCGAGCTGCGAGAAGCCTGGAGACGTGCGAAGCGTCTGGAGTCACCCGGGAAAATCGACCCTCTGGACTGAGCTTCGGCATAGATAGGCATAATAATCTGATAGTCACGCCATCGCCTTGCCGGCGGAGAGTACCCTTATACGCTACGTATCCATCAGTGCCGCCGCAGAGGCCCTGCGCCAGATTGCCAACCGTGAGACCGACCACGTGCTGGTCATGCGTGACAACCGTCCGGCCGCGGTCATGCTCTCGGTGGAACACTACCGCGCCCTGGCCCAGCTGCGCGAGCTGATGCGCGACCCCGAGGGCCTCGAGGAGATGCTGCGCGTACATCGCGAGGCCATGTAGGGCTGCGCCGAAGGCCCTTCGCTGGAAGAGTACGCCGCGCAGCGCGCCGGGCGGCACGATCTGGTCGGCCACGAAGGCTGAGCAGAGATGCCCCGGCACTCCTTCGTGCGCATCCAGATCCCCGGTGCTCGAACCCGCCGCTTGCTCGACCGCCTGCTGACCCAGGAATGGAACTGCCTCAGCGAAGCCCTGCGCTCCCTCTCCGAGGGGCGGTGGGAGTTCCACGAAGACCCGAATCTTCCGGGCGGCAGTTACTGCCTCGAGGCTTGCGGCTTCACCATCTGGTTCACCGCCCCGGTGCTCGGTGGGATGGCGACCGTCACCCAGGTCGGCTATCTGCCCGACCTCCCTGGGTGAGCCATGGCCGGCCCCATCCAGGCCGTGCCGGAACTCGCCTGGTATCTGGCCTCTGCCGATCCGTCCCGCTCGCACCGCCCTCAATCGCTGAGGATAACCTCGCGGGCGGCAGCGAGGCCGCGTGTTGTCATCGTCGGCGGGTTCGAAAGCAATCTGTCGATGACGGAAAGAGCCAGGTCACGGCGTCCTTTCTCATTCGGCAAGCTGTCGGCGATCGCGCCAAGGACCCAATGATTGTGCGCAATCCATGCTCGCGCGGCGATTTTCCGTACCTCGTCATCAGCGTCGGCGAAAAGCGGCAAGGAGGCGGTCAACGGGCTTGCTACCTCGAGCAGCTGCCTGGTGATCGCGGGCTTTCCCAGCGCCGCCCAAGCCTTCCGTGCCGCCTCGGGATCGTGTCCGAACTTCTCGCGGAAGGCGCGTGTGAACGGGCTCAAAAACGGCCAGTCGCCGCCTCTGACGATGCGATCGACGATTTCCTTGGTGCTTGCGCGATCGCCGTCTTTCACCGGGTCGTAGAGCACGCGATCTCTTACAGCGGCGTGTATGGGGCTTGTCGCATCCGTGGTGGCGCGCGTCGCTTCGGCCAGCGCCGCGGCGGTGACGGGAAACAGATACGGTGCTCCCAGTCCCAGGCAGTGAAAGCTTTCGGGGGGTCGTCCGGCTTCACCGAAGCCCTCCGCAAAGCCCCGAATGATCTGAGCCAGCCGCACGTAGCGCCGCGGCACGGGTCGCGCGAGCCTGATGCTCTTGGTTTCCATGACGAAGAAATCCGTCGCGCTCGGGTCACGCGTGATACCGGCGATGCCGACCGCGGCGTGCCGTACTCCCGCCCGGGCGGCAAGCCTGCCTGCAGAGCGTGCCGTGTTGTAATCCATAGCGCTCAAGACCGCGTGTACGCGGATTCCCTTGCAGCGGGTATCGTTGGCGACGCGCTTCCAGAGCCGTAGCGTCCGCCGGTTGCGAGTGTCGAATCGGGAGACCCGCCACCCGGTCGTCTCCCGCTCCAGGTCCAGCGCGATGAGACAAGCCGTTGCAAAATCCTCCTGAGCGATGAGATCGGTCGGCAGCATCGATAGCTGGGTGGTCAATAGCGCTTCGGCGTCGATGGCCTCCGAGGTTTCGAGGGTATGGTCCAGCACCGCCTGGGCGAGTCGTGAAGCCCGGTCCCTCAATACGGCCGGAACGCCCGCGCCGCGGGGCACATGGCCGAGCGCCTTGCGCAGCTGCTTGACCTCCGTCCGTAATCGTTTTGCCGGTTCGGCGAAATGGTCGATCGTAGCGTCGATCATGGGCTTGGTGCCGTTGTCCGCGAACAGCGGTAGCCCCAGCGCCCGTATCTTTTCCGCGGCTTTTAGTGTGGCCGGGGTTAGTCGGTGGGATGAAAGCAGGTAAGCGCGCGGCTGAATCGATTCCGTTGCAAATGCTTCGATGGTCTCATTGCGCAGATTTGCAACGAATCGCATGATGCACTCTGAATCCGTTCACGGAACGGGCGCGTACGGCATACGCAGCCCATCCGCTCCTTCTAGGACTGTGGCGTGGCACCGGTTTCAGTACAAGAATGTCACCGGCATGGGCGGGTGACATTCTTGTAAGCGGATATTCGTCTGCGACGATGCGCACGCCTAATCCTCGAAGAAATGTTTGATCTTGCATGCCAAATAGACGAAGAACGACTGGCCGGATTTCTTTGCAGCCTCGTCGGCGGCCTGCTGGGCTGCCTCCAGCTCGGCCCGCGCTTCGCCGAGCTGCTGTGACAGGCCGGTGCATTCGGGGTCTTCGCTCGGTATGCTCCCCTTGCAATGCAAAGGGATACCGCTTTCTATGAGCCAGACACTTTCCTCCGCCGCGGCAAGCTGATCACGGGCATTTTGGAACGCGGCATAGTCTTGCTCGAAAGTGTCGTACAGTTCTTCGCACGGACCGGACATTGCCTACCTCCTTACCCCCGTGGACTGGAATCGAAAAGAGACCGCCCGCGCAGCTGGCTCGCTGGCCAGGGCGGTGGAGGGTTACTCGCCCTGATCGATTAGATCCTTCATGAAATCAAGATAAATCAACTCGCCGGCTCCTTCGACGCTCGCCTGACGGCGGGGCTCTGCCGCGCTCTGGTGCGGACCAAGCGACCAGTGCATATTGAGCCCGTTTCGCCACGGCTGATACCAGCGCCTCGCGGATCTAAGAAAAGCGATTCGCCAACTCTTGTCACTGAGATCTGCCAACGAAAGTCTATCCACTTCGATGCCTGGCGAATCATCCAGCAGCGCAGAGTTCTTGCGGAAAATCCCGCTCAGACGGCAAAAGGCCCCGTCAGTCACGCCCAGGTGGGGCAGGTGCATGAATAGCGCCGCCGCCCTCGCGCGGGTTTGGCTCGAAGGGTCGAGCAGTTCGATGCGGCTGACCAGCCCGCTGCCCCCTGGCTGAATCGCTTCCACCCGCGTTGCAAAGCCTTCCACCTCGACGAACTCGCCCCCCTCGAGCCGGCCCATATGGGCGAGTTGAGTGTCCTTGCCGTTGGGGAGCTTCGTGTCGAACGCGAGGTCGGCCGCCTTGTCGTATAGCTCGAGTACGTCGACGTCTGGTTCATCCCTGAGCAGGTTCAGGGCAATGCGGTAACTCGCCGCGTGGGCAGCGGTCGCTTCCCGGGTCAGGGCCCCCGCACGCATTGCCAGGCGGCCCAGATTTTCGGCGGCGCCGCCTTTTCCCTCTTCGCGGAGCCGTTGCATCGCCACGAAAACCTTGGCCTGAGGGCGCGCGAGGCGCGGGAGGCTCTGCTCGATGATGCCGGCTAACGCGCAGGCCTCCTCTACCACGTCGTCCGTTGGGGCCCGAGACGTCATCCGGTGGTAAATCCGGAGCTGGCCGGCGCGGATCAGCGCCTCCACCTCCTCGACGATACGCTGAAACGCGTTTGTGGTTTCGGTGTGGAAGTGCGCTGAAGACTCCGACTGTACCGAGCGAAGTGTGAGGTTGAACGCTGCGTGTACGACACCGAGCAGACCTCGGGACAGACTCACGATCGCCACGTCGTGACCGTGCGGAGGAAGATGGTTACCCCGTCCGAGCCCTGCTGCCAACCCGCGGCCGTCAGCCCCGGCCGGTTGATCCAGGTATACGGCGAGATCGCCATCGATCTCTCTGGCAGTTCGCAGCCGGCGGGTCGCCATTCTCTCGGTGCCCTGAAAGACGCGTAGCGCTGCGTATCCCACTCCCATGCTGCGAATTCCCAACAACTCGGTGCGTGGCCAATCCGAGGCATTGACCGCTTCGCGCAGTGCGGCCGGCGTGTCCAGCAGCTCACGGAGCAAGGAAGCGGTGGAGCTTAATCCGGGGAATCCGGTGAGGCGGAGATCGGCGATCCGAGTTGCGATGGCGGTTTGTTGTTGCGTCACGCTGATTCCCTCCGTTGCGACAGATACGCGGGCACGGTGAAGCGCCACTGGCTCGTCGGATTCTTTGGGCGTGATGCGGAGAAGCGGGTCGCGGGCGGTGGCATGCTCCACGTCTCCCGGCTTGTAGCGATTGGCGGCCCAGTGGGTCACAGGTTCGCGAGACGGCCTCTTTCTGAGCAAAAGCAGTGTGCCCAACGGCGAACTGACGTTTGTCTGAACGATCTGAAAAACTATCTTGTTCGTTGAATTGCCGCGCGGCACGCTGCTGTGTTTTCGACCCAAGCGTTCCGGCGCCGTGCTTGGTCATGAGCCCTGTCCTCGGATTCCACCACCATACGTTCGCTCCGTTGGGCCACCGGCGCTCAACCTCGAAACGTATAGGCAGTATAGACCCCTTCTCGTCCGACAGAATCATCTCCTCGCCTGCGCCCGATCGTCGATCTGATCCGCGAAGTGGCTCGGACCGGTTTTCCATGGCCCGAATCCGCCCCCCCTTTCCCACCCCGTCATCCGAGTGGCCATATCCTCTACACCAGCGGCTGCACCAGCGTTAACCAGCCGCTCTTCGCCGCCAGGGTCTCGGCCTCGCGGTTGCGCGAGCCGAGTGGAATCCGGTGGAAGAAGTCGAAGAGGACGGGCACCGGGATGGCTCGGCTGAGCACGAGCGGCAGGGTCGCCGTGAGCAGCGCCGCCAACTCCGCCGCCGACCCTGGAGGGAAGCCCCCGGGGTCGTCGATGGCGACGCTCTCGACCGTCGCTGCCCCTTCCTCGGCGCTCGGGATCAGCGCGATCGCGTGCCGGTGGATCAGGCACTGGAGCAACTCGGCCGGGTTGCCCTGGAGCTCGACCAGACCCACGTCCTGGAGACAGAGCAGGTTCCGGAGCAGGTCCTGGAACAGGTCCTCCTTTCCGGCCACGCAGCTTGGGCAGCGATGGAATCGAATCGCGAGATCGGCGCGGACCCGCGCGGTGGCCCGGAGGGGTGCCTGCACAGCGCCGGCCAGCTCCAGCTCCAGCGGCAGGGTGGCGAGCCGTAGCCGAGGGCGATCGGTCGGGTCGAAGAACTCGACCGGTGGCGGGTCCGGCGGCGTGAGAGCGCGGACGACGAACTCCTGGTCCGGGGGCAGGGGGTAGACCCCGGTGTAATCGGTGGTCGCGAGCTCCGGCGACACGAGGGCGAAGCCGTCCGCGGCGTGGAGGAAGGCATATTGCACGTTGGGGACGACGAAGTTGACGGCATAGCCTAGGGCGAGGAGCGTGTCGAGCGTGTCCGGCAGGGGCGGGGCCGTACGGTACCGCTCGGCCCACGGATCCTCCCAGCCGTCCAGGATGTCCTTCCATCGGTCATAGGCGAGCAGCACCGCGACGATGCCGCGGTCACCCAAGGGCAGGCCCTGTGGAGTGGGAAAGACTCGCGTCGGGCTATTCCGGAGGGCAGGCAGCGCCAGGTATCGGGCTTGGCCCTCGCGCCAGAGCCGGAGCGTCGTTGCGCTCTCTGCGCTGATCTTGAGGCTCCGGGTACGTCCTTGCGGTCCGATCTCGACGATCCGCCGGCGGACGTCCACTTGGGACCAGCGGAGCCCGCTCAGGAGCGGCGCAGGGAGCCCGTCTGCCAGGAGGTGCAGGAGGGCGCGGTCGCGGAGGCGGAAGCGGGGGGTCGCGAGCTGCCTCACCGCGGCGTCCACTTCCTGGCGGGGCACGATGGCCGTCGTGTAGTCCGGGATCGGGACGTAAACGTCGAACAGGTCCACGATTAGGTCGCCTACGTCCACGTAGTCGTGGATCCGGTCGAACGGGTTGGTGAAGCTGTCCGGGTCGAAGAGATCGCGAGGGTCGAACCCGCCGCCGTCCGGCGGATCCTCCGGCTCCTCGTGCCGGAAGTGGATCGCACGCTGGTTCTGCGGCCCGCCCACGACGTCTATCCCCGGCCGGTACTCGAAGGTCACCTGCTCCGTCACCGGGCGCTCGAAGGCCGCCCCGTACTTCGCGATGGAGGGGAAATCGAAGATCGTGGGGGTGTCGATCTCCGCCAGCTTGGCCTCGAGATCGTCCTCGATTTTCTGGAGCACCCGCTCGCCCAGCGCCACCTGCAGCTGACTCAGGAACACGGCGGTGAGGGTGCCCATCAGCCCGAAGAGGAATCCCAGCGCCAGGATCACCCACTCGTCTACCTGGCCGAAGCGGAACTCGGCACGGTCGATGGTGGAGTCGCGCTGGAGAATCGTCGGGACGACGGGCCGAAACCGTTGGCCCGTGCCCGCGCCGATCACATACGCATCCGGCTCGACGCTGAGCCCGAGTGCCACTCGCGTGGCGACGTCGTAGAGCCCGGTGCCCGAGAGCAGCGGCACCGTGAACAGCTCAGGCCATTCGTTTTTGAAGGGGTTGTATATATGGACCCGGAGCCCCGCGTCGAGCAAGCTGATCTGCTCCACGTTGAGTTGGATCCGGAGCTGGTCGGCGTCCGGATCCAACAGGGCCGGCAGGTCGGGCCAGTTGGCGAGGGCCTTCTCCTCGGGCAGCCGCAGCTCGAACCCGCTCACGAAGTAGAAGCGCAGCCGAGCGTAAACGGGGCCGATCAGCGGCCAGCGCCCTTGGCCCAAGAAGAGCTCGATGGGGTCGAAGGTGAGAGCGGCATCGACGTTGGCGATGGCGTCGTCGATGGTGGGGCGAAGGTCGAACTCGTTTCCGAAGAAGCTCCAGGTGAGGTTCTGATCGGCGAAGAAGTCGGCGAGTTGGTCGCGGATCGATCGCCCGGTGGCGAGCCGGAGGCCGCCGATGAACTCGTTCAGCTCGGTGGCGAGGGCCAGGTCGATGGGTACCCCGGCTACGGAGCCGCTGTAGAGCCGGTACTCGAAGTCCGAGGAGATCATCTCGTCCTCCTTTCCCTCTTCGTCAGCGTCCGGCCGAGGTATCCGGCGATATCGCTAGGGCGGCGGCCGGCAGCGATCTGGCGCAAGCGGTGCGTCGCAATGGCACCACGCCCAGGATGGCGCTGCGGCTGGTGCTGATGATGGCAGAAGATCTAGAGCGTATTATGAACTTGCAGCCGATTGATATAAGCAGTATAGATGGCCTTTCCTTCGACAGCACCCCATCTTCGCTTTCGTCGGTCGGCCGTTGGTCTGACCCGTGAAGTGCCTCGGGCCGGCATTGCGCCACTCAAATTCACCTCGACTACAGGCCCGCCGATGCCACCAGTGCGCGGTGTTTGCTATTCGGCGCAAATACCCCGTGAAAGCGGGTCAGATCGCCGCTGCGCTGATGCTCGCGTATCGCGTCAGGCTCGAATTCGACTCCGCGCAGCTCAAGAAGAAGCCCCGACCTGTCGATCGGGGCTCCCGCCCGCAGCAGAATATAGCTGTGGTTCAGTTTGACCCGGTCACCGCTTAGCCCTGCGTTGTCTCGTCCCGGCTGTTGTTGTCTTCCGCACATTCGCTGACGGACTGGTTGCTGTCTACGTCCGCGCGAATCGTGCAGTTGGGGTCGAAGCAATTGCCGCCGGGTGGGGTCACCACCGTCAGCGACGCATTGTCCCCGGCCCCCAGCCCGCTAGGGACGGGTGAGGTGACTGCCACCGACTGCCTGGGATCGAAAACCGTACGCAGCTCGAAGGGTCCGGCGTCGGCATTACCTATGTTGGCAATCCCGACACGAACCGAGGTTTTGCAGCTTCCTGCCCCGGTGGGGCAGCTCACCTTCGGTGTGCCTATCTCACTCACGACCAGGTCGGGGCAGCTGGACGTGGGCGGCTGACGCTTGATCGAACGCTCGCGGATGTCCTCCACATCGATACTGATTGTGCCATGCTGGGTAGTCTCGCAACGATAGCACTGGGACGCCTTCGAGCACTGCCCGCGAGTCTGGTCACAGCAGCCGTGCTTCCGCCGGCAGTGGCGCTTCTTGCCGGAGTGATCGCAGCACTCCACGTCAGCCTTACAGCGCCTGCTCTCATGCACCAGGCCGCTGGCAGTATAGACGGCGGTGACATCCAGGCTCTTGTCACTGCGCAGGACGACGAACCCCTTGAGGTAGGAGGACGGTAACCCGGTCGGGAACAGTCGCCGACGGATATCGATACAGTCCACTTCCATCGCCTCGCCTGGGGCCAGCGCATCCTTGCCCAGCGACAGCACCTCGCCTGGTTCATCGCCATCCGGCGGGAACGTCAGGGACAATGTCTTGCTGAACCTTGCCGTGCCGTTGTTCGCGTTGAGGACGTTGATCGCGGTGGCGTAACGTCCCGGAGCCAGTCGCATCCCGGCCGCATCCTTCTGCAGGCCGCATACCACCTTGGCTGAATACCGATACCTTGGTTCGACCTCGTCACACACGCCGTTCCGATTCTGGTCCGTGCAGGCACCGCTCGAGATGTCGATCGCATCGTCGACACCGTTCCCGTTGAGGTCCGGAGTCACCCCAGAGAGCTGTGCGAAGATCCGCGACTTCAGAGGTCCGACGACGAACCGCTGCAGATCGCGGTCGAAATATCTGGCATGGGGATCGGTCAGCGTCGCTTCGAGGTAGATGCGGGCTGCCGGAAACAGCCCTAGAACGTGCCCTTTCCGGCAGTATTCCATGCGATTGGGTGCAATCGCATCGGGAATGGGCGGCGGCGTGATCAGACCGCATTCGGCCGGGGGCTTGGCGATGAAGTCCACGGCACGTTTCTCTGCCAGGCTACCGACGGTCACATCCGTCGTGTCGACGACCGTGAACGTGTCCTGGTCTGTTCCGCGGACGGCCCACGGCTCTACCGGCCGACCATCAAAGCCCTTCAGCTCACCGCCGGGCACCATCTCATTGATGTCTACGGTTCGTGGCAGGTAACGCACCACGAAGTCGGACAGAATCAGCGGTCCGTTCTCCGGATCCGGGTTGGAGAAGGTGACGTGGAAGCCGCCCGTTGCCGGATCGAAGGATCCTCCGGTCGTGTACCCAACCACTCGCGGCTTGAGTTCCATGGGCGATCCACCCGCGGTGAACTCGACGTCGCGGACGATATAGTCCGTCGTCAGTCCCACGCCGACGTGGAATTCCTCGCCGGCGGGGATCTGACCATCGGCGCCGTTGTCCCAGGACTTCGCAGCGGTGAAAGTGATGATGAAACGATCGTAGTTGTCACCTTTGAAGGTCTCGGAACCATCCCCGCTGATGCTTACGTCTCCCCAGGGGCTGAGACCGCCCGTATACATCGATCCTTTGGTCGGCGTACCGTCGGCCGGCCTCACCAGCACGGTGATCCGGAAGCCATCCGCCGTGCTGTCGTTCGGGTTGATGAAATCCCAGTTGCTGACGGTTTGCTCGTAGAGGCCGAGATTTCGCGCTAGGATTTCAAAACTGGTGTTGCTGAAGTGCCTGTCCTGAGCCCGGTCCTCACCCGAGGGTGTGGACATCAGGTGATTGGATTCCTCGTCTTCGGATCCCACCGGGGCGGCGTCCGGGTGATCGGGGCCGTAATTGTGGCCGCCCTCATGGCTGATCGTGCCGCCGATGGCGTTGGCCCAGCGTGCGAGGGTGGAGTTGGCGCCGTTCAGTGCTCCACCGGAGCCACCGAATGAGCTCTCGAAACTCCCCGCCCAAACCCTCGCGTAGTCCATCTCGTTGTCGTCGAAGTCGTCGAAGGCCTGGGCGATGCCGAACAGGTCCGGGTTGGTGTCGGACCCGATGCCGATGACCTGCCAGCGCGGATCGCTCGGTGGGGGATCCGTGGTGCCATTGGCGCTTATCGTCTGCACCACGCGGACGTCGAACTCACAGTAGTCGGTCTTCACCCGCTCGGTGATGGCGTTGCGCAATTGCGTGGTGCTGCCGACCCCCGGATCGAGGTCATTGATATCGAAGGGCTCCAGCGGTGAAGTGGAGATACCCCACCCGCCGGGATCGTCCGGAAAGTCGCTGTCTGTCGCGGTGGGGAAGTAGAGGTACAGCACACTGCCCGCACCGGGACGATTCGCCTGGCAGTCCACGACTGCAGCCCGCGGGGACGATACGATCGACAAGCTGATCAATAGACCTGCCAAGATGGTTGGCAGAGGACCGAACCTCGGAGGCGCGATTTCGTGCTTGCGCCGGCCGTCATCGGCCGCAGATCGCGCGGTGACGGGACATTCCTGGTAATTTTGTTCTTGCATGGCAGTACTCCCGATAAGAACATGGTGGTCCATGCTTCTTGCCCCGGTATTTCTGCTCGACTCTCCTTGTATCCCCCACGCTCTCGCGCGAACGGCGGGGCCGTCTACTCACCTCACTTGGTTATCACGTGATCTTGATGACGCCAGATAGCGATGCAACGCAGATGTCGCCCGATAGGATGCAAGCTCACTGTCGGCGCATTCGCGTGCCGGCTCTTCGATGCCTTCGGCAGCTGCTTGCTGCGGCGAACCGAAGCAACTCAGGTAACCCTTCAGCGCCGATGTGAACGTATCCAGATCGAAGCGATAGCCGTAAAGTTCACCGCTATCGACCTTGAATATCTGCCGCCGGAACCCATCGAGGTTGAGGCCGTGCGGGAAGACGGCACCGCCGTCTATCGGCATCTCGCCCTCGCCGCCAAAGCCCCTGATCTGCCAGTAATCGCCGGCGGCCTTCTCGTCTGCCGCGGGCTTCCTGAGGAACAATAGAACGGTCTGGCCGACGCGATACGCGCTCCAGCGACGCCCGCCGGTCCAGTCCGCGTACTTTCTCACCTCCACGGGCGCATCTTCGATGCTGCCGGCGTACACTTCAGTCGCTCGCAAGGTGAAGCTGTCGTCACCGACACCCTCGATTGTGCCGAGAACGATAAGCTCCGAACCCCCGAATAACTTCGCTAGGGCGATGGGCTGATAGTCCGCTGGTGCATTGATGCCCACGAGTATAAGAAGGAAAGCCGCCAGAGAGAGGTGGTGAGCGCATGGTGAATCGAACGTCCGTAGCGGCTGCAGAGACGATCTGGTCACTTCCATTGCCTCGCGGAGGGGCGTGCGATACCTGGTTATATGACGTGGAATCACACGGCGCCGTCGGCGCGGGGGTCCGAGACAAACGAATTACTTACAAGATACAGCGACGCGTCGAGATTGTCGCCCTCGGACCCATTTCAGGCCAGGACTAATTTGTTCTACACAGACAGGCCAGTCCTAGCAAAGAGTTAAGGCCAGTTGCTGAACTTCTGGATCGCAGGCGGCTACAAAGACCGCATCACACAGCCTTTTCCAGTTGTCGCACCCATCTTATCCGATCTCATCGTCCGCCCGGTCGAACGCCATGAGGAGTCTCGCTATCAGGCTCAGATGGCGGCGCATCATTACCTCGGCGCGCTGCCCAAGATTGGCGAGACGCGGTGGTACGTCGCGACCTGGCCCGCCGCGCGGCCGCGGATTGGCAACAGCGCTTCGGGCATCGGCTGTTGTTGTTGGAGACTTTTGTCGATCCCTGTCGTTTCCACGGCGGCGTCTACCGCGCCGCGAACTGGCTCGAATTGGGCCTGACCCGCGGCTTTGGCCGCATCCGGGGTGGCTACAGCAACACCCCCGAGCGCCCCAAGCGGGTGTTTGTCTATCCGCTACAGTGCAATGCTCCGAGGCTGTTGAACCATCCCGATCGCGTAGCCCTTGGTCTATCCCTCTCCCTATCAGGATAGATGTGTGTCACCGAGTTATCCTTCTAATAAAGATGGGGGGCGATAGGGGAAACGATGTCCAAGTATCCTGACGAGCGCAGGGCGGCGGCACTGGTCAAGCTGATGCCACCGAGTAACCGCACGGTCTCCGAGGTTGCTGCCGAGGAAGGCGTGTCTACGGCGATGATCTATAACTGGCGCAAACAGGCTCGTAATCGCGGCCAGCGCCCGCCCGATGTTCATGCCGATGGCCCCGAGGGCTGGACGGCGAGAGACAAGTTTGCGGCGGTGCTGGAGACGGCGGCCATGAACGAGCACGAGCTCGAACGCGCCACTATCCCCAGCAACCCGGCGGCGGAGCTGCTCGCCTACAGACCGATCTGTGGCGGCGCGGCGTGCGCTTACCTGGACACCGCGCGCGTAGTTGCGCCAGCACCGCCTGCGCCAACCCTGGGCACGCAGGTAGGCGAGCCCTTGGTGGTTGAGGACGTAGCGCTTCTCGCCGGCGCGCAGCAACTCGAGGAAGTTGATCCGGCTCTTGGAGTCGGTGCTCGCGAAGAAGGCGAATCGCTTCCGGCCACAGAACAATTTCGCATCCCATAACTACTGCTGGCCAGCAACCCTGGCGGCAGTTCTTTCGTTGGGTAAACGCACGGGCCGAGCAGCGGTGACTGTGCCGTAATCACAAGAGCCACTCGATCGGTAAGAGCGACAGAAACCAAATGGCTGCTCGCAACCACCAACTCGTGCCCGGCTCGCGATTGTATCGCAGCACCCGGTCATCGCGATGCTCGGTCCAATACAGTTGTCCGGTGCTCGATAGATGCACTTGGTAGGAATTTGCCGGGATGCTGTCGTGAAATGCGGCTTCAATTATTCGGGCCAGCACCGGACTGTCGATGACGAATCCGAGTTCCGTGTTCAGCTTCCGCGACCGCGGATCGAAATTGAACGAGCCGACGAAAAAACGCGAGCGATCCACCGAGAACGTCTTCGCGTGCAGGCTGGAACCGGAGCTACCGAACGGCCCGGTGAGTTCGCGCTCGCCGGCATCCGGCGATAAGCGCCGCATTTCGTAAAGGGTGATACCGGCTTTGAGTAGAGGCTTGCGCCGTTTCGCAAAGCCGGAGTAGACCGCCGGCACATCGGAAGCTTGCAGTGAGTTGGTTAGCATCTTGATTTTGACGCCGCGCCTGGCCATCGAGGCAAATGAGTCGGTGCCAATCTCCCCGGGAACAAGATATGGGGCGACCAGTTCCAGATCAGAGACCGGGTGGCCAATGATTCTCGTCAGCTGGTGATGAAACAGCTCTTGCGAGGGAGCACGCCCTAGGCCCTTGGCTGGATCATCACTGATCATGCGCGTGACCGCCCATTCGAAATCGAGTCGCCTCTCCATTACTGCACGGATGAAAGGAGAATCGCGAATGGCGGCGGTGTAAGCCAGCGCCGCCGGGTCGTTCTCGACGCGAGCCGCCGCCTCAGCGACGTCCGCGATTCGCGCTGACTCAACAGACTGGACGATGCGATCGAGCGGATAAGAGGAAGCAGACGCCCAATACCGATCGAAATCTTTCGATACCTCCGTCACAACCGGTCCTACCGCCACGACATCGAGATCGACGAACAGCAAACCCTCCTCCGCCGCGCCAAAATATTCGTCGCCGATGTTGCGGCCGCCGATAACGGTGACCTGATTATCGACGGTGAATGACTTGTTGTGCATGCGCCTGTTCGCGCGCGAAAAGTCGGCCAGATAACCGATCCGCGGCTTGCGAATGACAAACGGATTGAATAACCTCACTTCGATATTCGGGTGCGAATCCAGCGCGGCGAGGATCGGGTCGAGACCCTGGGTTGTATTATCGTCCAAGAGAAAGCGGACACGAACGCCGCGATCCGCCGCCGCGTGCAGAGCCTCGAACAACAGCGTGCCTGTCATGTCGTTCTGCCAGATGTAATATTGAACATCCAGCGTCCGCTCCGCGACTTCGGCCAAGCGCGCACGCACGGCAAAGGCATCGCGCGAATCCGCCAGCGGATAAATTCCACAGAGCCTGGGATGCGCTTCAACCAGCGGCGTGATGGATTTTCCGAGCCGTGTATCAGCGGTATCCAGTAGAGCGGTGGAAGTGGTGCGGCCCTCGAGCGAAGGCAACTTGCTGCACCAGCCGATCATAAGAAGGAGTAGGAGCGTCGCAACAATGCAGGCGGCGACGCACTTCAAGATTCGGACCAGGCAACCCATTCGTCAGCTCCTCCGGCCGCTCGATCCTATCGCCCCGAGGTGCCCAGGATCCCGGGGAAGGCCCAGTCATGCAGTGAAGACGCCCGGGCATTCGGTAGAACGAGATGAACGGCTACACTCCTCTTAGGGTCGCGAGTCGAGAAGTGTGGGCTAAACGGCCTGAACGTCGTCCAATCCAGCCGCGACGAGTATCGCCAGGGCTGCCATCGATGTGAAGACCGCCAGCACAGCGCCAATGCCGAGCCACTGCGCGATGACGCCGAAGACGCCGCCGGCGAGCAGGATCAGACCGACCACCGAATTGCTGAGCGCAGTGTACGTTGCGCGGTTGTCGCGGTCGGCCATGTCGACGACGTGCACTGAGCGCCCGAGCCGCACACCCTGATGCGCGATCATGAGTACGAACAACAGCACCGGCAGCAATGACGCCTCCTCCAGTACGGTCGGCATTGTCAGTGCAACGAAGGCAGCAACCGCGTTCGCCAGCGTGGCGAGCGTCGCCGCGAGCATCAGCACCAGACGACTCGACTTGTCGGAGAACCGTCCCCAAACGTAGGTGCTGGTCAGACTCGCCGCCGCGGCTGCGACCATGAAGGGACCCAGCGTACCGAGTCCGCTGGCTGCACGATCACCGCTAAGTGCGATGTAGAACGGCGGCGCCAACGCCGACGACAGCAGTAGTGTACGCGCCACGATGAGGCGGCGTAGCTGTGCGTCGCTACGCAGCAAGCCGAGTTGCGCGATGACTGCAGCCAGACCGTCGATGTCGCCTGTGGTCGCGCCGGGCTCTTCTCGAAGCAATCCGAAGACGAACGCCGCCAACAGCCAACAGGCCCCGCCGAGTGCGACCATGCCGGCGACGATCGGCACCGTAAGTGGGATCCAGCCGACTGAATAGGCAATCGCCAACAGCAGCGTCGCCAAGGCAGCGATAGTGCCCGCCGTGCCGCTGACCGAGCCGCGCCAGCCCATGTCCACGGTCTTGCCAAGCAAGTCTTTGTGGCTGATCGAGCACAGGCTGCGGCCGAGAGCGAAGATCGCGATCAGTGCGACCGCGATGATGCCGACGAGGGCGCAGGAAAACATCTGTGCAAACCATCCCATCAGGCCGAAGCCGACGACCGTCGCTCCCTGAACGACACAGCCGAACACGTAGACGGTTTTGCGCATGGCGAGCCGCCGAATGCGCGCCGAGATCACCAGCTGCGGCAGCATCGCCAGCGATTCGCGCACCGGCACCAGCAGGCCGAGCGCCCAGGTCGGCGCACCGATGGCGTCGAGCAACCAGGCGAGCACGAGCTTGGTATCGGCCAGGCCTTCGCCGACTCTCGCCAGACTCAGCGACACGACGTGCACGCCGTAGTTATGCGGCTGCGC
Organism: Nitrococcus mobilis Nb-231; assembly: GCF_000153205.1. Lineage (GTDB taxonomy): Bacteria > Pseudomonadota > Gammaproteobacteria > Nitrococcales > Nitrococcaceae > Nitrococcus > Nitrococcus mobilis. The sequence goes on along the minus strand of NZ_CH672427.1, from coordinate 915,819 downwards.
GCGGCACGCGGATTCGGGTAGGTCGCGGCAGACCTGCGCCGACTCGTCGTCGTCGACGAGCAGTGCGTGCAGGCGGGCGAAACCGGTCATCAGAAGCGATAGATTGCGGCGGCGCCGGAGTCAGTCGGCATGCGGTCGCTAGGGACGACGATGACTTCGCCACCTCTTTTCAGGACGATCTCGCCCAGATCGTCGAACACGTCATCGATTTCCGGGTGGGTCAGATCAGCGGTCGTGATCTTTCCGCTGCTGGCATCGATGCGACCGGGAAGCAGTCGGTCGGCCTCGATCAGGAGCGTCTCCACTCGTCCGGCGACCGCCGCTTCGGCGATGCCAGGCAGGTCGTCGGAGCCGCGGCCGTTCGAGGCGGCGGCGCCGAACGATTCGACGAACCCGGCCAGTCGCTGCAGGTAGTGCGGCAGCACGACCTGCCAGGCGCGTTCGCGCAGTGCGTCCAGTGACAGATCATCCGGATGGACATCGATCGCTTCGTCCATTAGCGACGGATTGTTGCTGACGGTTCGAAACAAGTGATGGTGCTGCGGTAGCGCCGCCAGGATCAAACGCTTCCCCGACGGTTGCGAACAGTGCTTCAGCACCGCCGCGTCAACGGCGCGGAAGAACTGCTCGGTGTCGCGGTCCTCGGCGTCCTGCATGACGTCGGTGCCGTGGCGGGCTACATTGGTGGAGCCGTCCGGTCCGTGGGCGCGGTGGGCGCCCTCCCGGTCGTCGCTGGCCTTGCCCAGCAACTCAACGGCGGTCTGCGGCACGTCGGCGATCGGCGGCAGTTCATCCAGCGCGTCGCGGTTGCCCTCGAATACCTTGAATGCGTGTCGGTTCAAGCCGAGGATCTGGTAGCGATCCGCCGACTGCACGATGCGCATCAGCGGCTTGACATGAAAGCTTTCAGCGACGATCGCCAGCTCGGCAACCGGGCGTTGCAGCCGGTAGACCCGAAAGAAATCCGGCGCGCCCAGAACGGCGAGTCCGTCGCCAGCGTGATTCCAGAACTCGCGATCTTCGGCGAGCGCCTCGAAGGGGCGCAGCAGCGCCGGTATGTCGCGCGCTGGGTACTTTGTACGCAGCGATGCGGCCAGCTGCTTGACGAGGTTGCGGAAGCGAACCGGATCCTGCGCGTTGTTCGGGTGCTGCCTGTGGGTGGGCTGATAGAGCGACAGGCACGGTGCTTCGCGCTCGTCCAGCAATGTGGCGGGGTAGTCGTGGGCCAGTGAATGCATGGGTTTCTCCAGAGGTTGTCAGCCGGGCAGCAGCTGCGGGCTTCGTTGGACATAGCGGACGCTTCATAGCCGCGTGTCATGCATCACCTTCGCTGCATCGATCCTCACCGTCGTCTCGAACGTCGCTGTCACGATGGCATTTTGACGCGGCTCGATGCCGTCCGCCAGATCGTTGATGGTGAATGATCCAAATCAATAAGGGTTAACCTCTAACGCCTGCTAGTACTGCTAGCAGGGCGGCTTGGCTCATTTGATGAGATGGTCCTTTGCGCCGCGCCTCTCGCCGCGGTGCCAATGCGGCTTTCGCTGGGCATGGTTTTGAAAGAGCCCCTGCCCCCGCGTCGGTGCAGCACCGGTAGGGTGGATAAGCGCAGCGCATCCACCTTCAACCTACCGGCGCGCCATCATTCCCGGTGGAGTGTATTTCTTCACCGTGGTCACCCACAACCGCGCTCCGATCTTTTCCGCAGAGGCACAGGTCGATCTGTTACGCGCCGCGTTTCGCAGGGCGCACCAATTCCGGCCCTTCGAAATCGATGCGTTGGTGGTGTTGTCCGATCACCTGCATTGCATTTGGCGCCTACCGGAAGGCGTTGGCGATTACTCCGGCCGGTGGCGGGTGATTAAGAAAGGGTTCTCGCGTGCCGTGACACGCCAAGTCAATACCCGAAACGAGCGTCCTGTATGACCAGCAATTCTCATTTTGCCCACCACTACCGTGAAGCGCATCTTCGTGTATCCGCTGCACCGCAGTGCCCGTCATCTGCTCGCCGGTAGGGCAAAATGAGAATTGCTGACGTATGGCAACGGCGTTTCTGGGAGCATGCGATTCGTGATGAGGGCGATTGGCGCCGGCATATGGATTACATGGATTGCGAATGATTGTACTTTTGGATGGTAGATGCGCTGCGCTTATCTACCCTACTGATGTTAAAGAAACGAACCGCGCATTCGGTTACGCGGGACGTCCGTCTTTCCATTTCAACGACTACATCGACAACGAGCACGCCCGCCACGCGCGGGCAAGGATCGACAGACGGTGGTGCAGACTTTCGAGAAGCTGTTGCGTTTCGTGGGGGGTGGCCCAGGAAGCACGGCGGGCGGTGCGCGAAGGTTTCGACGAAGAGTCGCTGGCCGTCTACGACCTGCTGCGCAAGCCGGGCCTGGAGCCGAGAGAGGTCGCCCGGATCAAAGCCGTGGTTCGGGAGCAGTTCGAGGCGCTGAAGGCGGAGAAGCGGCGGGTCGACTGCCGGCGGGACAAGCAGGCGACGCGCGATACCCTGCGCATGGCGATCCACGACTTACTCTATGACGAGCGCATGGGGTTGCCGCCGGCCTGGTGTACGACGAGGACGTGGAGGCGCTTGCCGAAGAAGTGTTCCGGCACGCCTTCGTTCGGTATCTGGATGGCGTGAGCGCGTGAGTTCAGTAAGGTGTCGAACCCGAGAGGGTAGAAGCTTGGTGTGCTTCAGGGGACGACTTAGCAAAAACCGGTGGGCTTGTGAGGCGGTCTAAAGGAGGCAAAATATTCAAAAGGGTGAGCGTGTAACGGAGAGCAACATGATCTAGCCGACCGAAGTGGAAGCTCGGGACGGCTACCGAATCTGGCTACGGTACTCTGACGGCACGGCGGGAGAGATCGACTTATCTCATCTGGACGGCCGCGGGGTGTTCAGGGGTTGGAACGAACGGGCATTTTTTGAAACGGTGTACGTGTCGGAAGCTGGAGCGATCGCATGGGGTGAAGATCTGGACCTTTGCCCGGATGCGCACTATGTACAGCTCACTGGCAAATCCGTCGAAGAGGTGCTGCCAGGTGCGTGGACGTTGAGCGCGGATGCCTGAGCTCTGCCGATTCTACGGAATCATCATTCGTATGTGCTTCGATGACCATGCACCACTTCATTCCCACGCCTCATATGACGGGGACGAGGTTATTATCGCGCTATCGATATGTTGGCCGTGCTCCTGTTGATTGAGCAATCGGGGTCGTCATGTGCAAAATAAAGGCGCCCAAGTGGGCGCCTTTATTTTTACAACGGGCCCGCTGTCAAGCGGCTTTGACTTCGATTCGTCGCCGGCGGTGGGATGCCTTCTTCGGCAGCACGAGGCTCAGCACTCCGTTGTTCATCTCGGCGCTGATCCCCTCGGTCTCGATCTCCTGGCCGAGCATGAAACGACGGTAGTACTGGGAACCGCGCACCTCGGCATAGGTAGCCGAGATGCCTTCCGGTATATCGATCTGTATATCGCCGGAGATCGTGAGCACCGTGCCGTCCACCTCGATGCTCAACGCCTCTTTGCTGACCCCGGGCATGTCCGCCAAGATGCGAATCGCATCGTCCTCCTCATAAATGTCCACCGCCGGCCGCAAGCTCCGCTCACGCCGATCCTGCGTTGCCACATCGCGTGAGCCCTTGCGGGTTGAGACCTCATGACCCGTGCCATTGTGCTCCTTACCCATGACTGTTCACCTCCCTTTTAGTGGCTTTGATCTTGATCTTGCGCGGCTGCAGCTCTTCGCGCTTGGGTAGATTGATCTCGAGCACACCGTTGCGGGCTCGCGCCTCCACGGCTTCGCTGTTGAGTCCATCGGGCAAAGCGATAGCACGCGAGAACTCACCGCCCACTCGCTCCCGGCGATAAAACGCCGGCCACTGATCGCCCTCCGCGCTCTTCACCGGAAGCTCGCGCTTGCCGCTGAGGATGAGCACATTATCCTGAATGGACACATCCAAGTCTTTGGGATCGATGCCGGGTGCGAATACGTAAACGCGCACGGCATCCGCAGTCGTGCCCACATTCACCATGGGAAACGTTCCGTGAGGCACGGAGCGGATGTCCGAAGCCGCAACGTCCTGGAACAGCTCGTCCATCATCTGACGCATCCAGTCCAGCTCACGGAATTGCGGAACATCGAATCGCCAGAGATCCCCGAACATGATCGAACACCTCCTTTTGCACCGAACACAGCTTTCGCGTTGATCCGCAGCGCCCCCGGCAGCGTATTGCCGGCGGACTGCACATAGGCTCGTATAGGGCCTACGATGGAGAATTCAAGGGGCAAGCGAGGGTGCGATTTGCTGTGGCGTCATTGGCGTTATTTTTAAGGCTCTGGAGGCGCCTCGGCCAAGAATCAGGTTACCCGCGCCCTATGGCGGAAGAGAGCAGACCCTCGAGTTTGGCGGCGGTGGGAGATTCTTGGCCGTTGAAATAGTCGATCCAAATGCCGTTGTCCAATGGGCTCATTGGAGCCCTCATCTCGTCGAGGCCGCCTTCCCATTTGAGCTTGCCTTTGTAACGCGTTTGGTCCGCTCCCGGCGCGTGAGCTGCACGAGCGGACGTTGTCCGAGTTCTCCTGCCCGCTCCTTGGTATTTGGTGCCCATGGACTTGGGTGTCTCGTTCGTGACGGCATCGTCGATTACGATAGTTAGTACGCAGTGATCAAGGTATGGGTATCGAAAACGATGAATGAGCTTGCAGAGATAAATCAACGCCGCCGGCGTGAAATCGAAGCCTTTCGTGACCGGCAGGTGGCCGCGCATCAGGACGCATTTGTCCCGAAATTGGTTGATTACCCGTTGCCGACGGTGAAGCGGCGGATCACCGAGGCGCTCTCCGAGCGCTGGGGCGAGGGGTGGCTGATACCGCAATTCGATCTGATCGAGCGCGACCGATACGGCGGCGACATAGCGCTGAAGTTCCCGCAACTGCTGCGTGAGGGCGGCCCCAAGGTCTTCATCCAGAAACATTTGCCTTGGATCGTCGAAGTGCTCTCCGGTTCGGCGCTGGCCGATGTCATCGCCCGCATCGAAACCAAAGGCATGTACATCAACCTCACGCTCTCCGATCGCTGGCTGCTCGATAGCGCCCAAGCGGTGGCTGAGTTCGGCGATGCCTTCGGGGGCAACGATTCCCATTCCGAGCGCACCTTCGTCGTCGACTACTCCTCGCCCAACGTGGCCAAGGTGCTGCATGCCGGGCACATTCGCTCGACCATCATCGGCCATGTGCTGTCGAACCTCTACGAAGCCTGCGGCGCGCTCGTCTACAGGGTCAATCACATCAACGACTTTGGCGGGTTCGGTTTTACCCTGGAAGGCTATCGCCGCTTCGAGGAGCAATTCCCCGAGCATGTGAGCGCCAACGAACGGCTTCTCGAAATTTACCGTATCCGCCGCACTGCGGAGCGGATCGTCGACGACTCAACTCCCTTCGAGGCGCTTAGTGCGGACGAACGCGCGCTTCTGGCACGGTATTTCCCGGAGGTCGGGAGCACCGCGGAGCTTACGGCGTGCTACCGGGAGTTCGTTGCGGCCTCCGACGCGCGTTTCGCTGCGCTCGAGGCCGGTGATGCGCACGAAGTCGAGCTGTGGCGGCGGATGGTCGGCTGGAGCCTTGCTGACTTCGAGCAGTTTTACAACGCGCTCAACATCCGCTTCGATTTGATCATTGGCGAGAGCTTCTATGCCGAGGCGGGCCAGGCGCTGGTAGACGCCTGCCTTGCAGCCGGTACGGCTGTCATCTACACGCAGGCGCTGGCGGACGAGGATCTGGGCGCGCTCGAGGACAAGTGCTTGGCCGGGGAGATCACCGAGGCCGAACGCGACAGTCTGGCCCGACTGATCAGGAAGGATGTCGGTGCCGTGGTCGTGCCACTGGAAAACGGCGAGCGCTATGTGGTGCGGCGCGCCGACGGCCGCAGCATCTATGCGACGCGGGATTTGGGCGCGATCGAGCTGCGCGGTGAGATTTTCGCGCCAACCGACAGCATCTACGTAGTCGGCCAGGAACAGCAGGTTCACTTCGACCGTTTGTTCAGGGCGGCCTACGCCGTCGCGCTGGCAACGCCCGAGCGGCTGCGTTTCCAACACCTCTACTTCGGCTTTTACGTCAATGCGAAGACGGGCAAGAAGCTCTCGAGCCGTGATACGGTCGCCAACGTCAACCACTTGCTTGCCGCTTCGTTCGAGCACTTTCGCGCGCGGCTCAGCGAGCGCGCCGAGCAGACCGAGGACGAGTTCGACCGGGCGGCGCACGAGCTCGCGGTGGGCTCGCTGGTTTTCAACGATCTCAAGCAAGATATGAAAACGGCTGTCGAAATCGACGCTACGGAGCTAACGGCAACGATCGCGGCATTCGAGAAGTCGGGCGGCGCCTATATGGTTTACTCCGCGTGCCGCGCCCGCAGCATTCTGCGCAAGTACGGCCGCAAGCCGGTGCCGGCCGAGCAGATCGACGATTTCGAGATTGACGATCAAGAGGCGGTGCTGCTGTTGAAGCTCCAGCAGATCCCCGAGAAGATCGTGGCGGCGGCGGATCAATCCAATCCCGCAGTGCTCGTGCGCCACCTGCTGGATACGGCGGCGATTTACAACTCTTACTATATGCGGGCACCGGTGATCAGTGCGGGGGTGGCCAATCCGGCGCGGCTGCTGATTACGCAAGCGGTCCAGCAGGCGTTGGTGAACGGCCTCAGGCTCTGTCACGTGGAGTGCCCTGCGGCGATCTAAGCGGCGGCACGCTGTGGCGCGTCGAGCCGGCTGCGGCCGGCTCGATAAACGCGCTTGGATCCCTGGCTGTCGATGGGATCAAAATCGTGAGCCGGGCTCATTCAGGAAGGCCTCCTCGGCTGCGGTGGACGTGCGTCCCAGAATGGCGTTGCGGTGAGGGAAGCGGCCAAAGCGCCGGATGATGTCGCGATGGCGGCGGGCGTATTGCAGGAGATTTTGGAAGGGCGGCTGGTGCTCTGCGGGAAGCTCGATCAAGAGCAGCTCGAAGCAACGCACGCACTGATGCTGGATCGGCAGGGATTCGGCATGCTCCATGGGCAGATAGAAAAAAGCCCGTTCTACCGGACGCAACGTCCGGTCTTGGCCAAGGGCCTGACCTTGCAGCGAGAGCTCCAGGGCGCGGGGATCATAGGCATAGGCCTCGGGTCGAGCACGGAAGAGATGGCGGGGGAGCTGATCGAGCACGAGGATTAAGGCGAGGCGGGTGCGGGGGTGGCGCGGCCAATGCTCGAACCGGCCGGCGGCGGCTTGCTGAAATAAGGCGCCGAAGCGGGTAGTGATTTCATGGTCGACCCGTTCCGATTTGTCCCACCAGAGGCCGGCTTGCCGCTCGGCAATCGAGGCATCGCCGTCAGCCATGGGACCGAACCAGAATTCAAGGAGTGCGCAGGCTGTTTCATCCATTATCTTTTTGAACCGTGTGGTTGGGGCGTATGCCCCGAGCCCCGCGTTCCACCATTTCTGGCACAGATGCGTGCCCAACATTCGAATACTCTGGCGGCGGCGCGTGATTCCATGAGCACAGCGCCGCAATCCTAACAGGGGTAAACCCCAACAATGCAGGTGAGCGCTGCGACGGGTGGACTGCCCCGGTACCGTTCAGGCTCATACATCAAAATAATTAATGACAATAAATCTCATTGTGTTTGACATTCGCGTTATTGATAAGTTAAAAAGGCGGCCCTGTTTCGACTGCCTTGGGGGTAGGGGGTAGCATGCGTAATTTCTATGCGCTGCGCTGGCGCGTGCGTTATGCGCTGCGCGGCTGTGCAGCAACCGTTGTAGCCACGCTTACCCTGCCGGCCTCCGCCCAAGATTTTGAGGAAGCAGGGGGTGCCGTTCGCGTTATGCCCGAGATCAGCGTATCCGCCAGCCGCGAGGGTGGGGCGCTGGATACGCTGTCGCGCAACGTAACCGTCATCTCCCGCAAGGAGATTTTGGAGCAACAGGCGACGGCGGGGAGCCTTGGCGACCTTCTAGGCAAGATGGTGCCGGGGATGGCGCCGTCGAGTCAGACGCTGACCAATTCAGCGCAGAAGCTGCGCGGTCGGGACGTGCTGGTGCTGATCGACGGTGTGCCGACGCAAACGAATCGTAACGTCTCACGCGATCTGTTCAACATCTCGGCGTCCAACATCGAGAGCATCGAGGTGGTCCACGGCGGCAGTTCCACATACGGGGGTGGTGCGGCGGGCGGCATCATCTATATCAATACGCTGAAGGGCAAGGCCGGTGCGCCGGTCTTCGAGACCACGTTCGGGGCCTCCAGCAGCCTGACCGAGTTCGACGACGACGCCCTGGGTGGCCGTATCCAGCAAAAGCTAAGCGGCAAAGCAGCCGGTGTGGATTACTTGATCTCGGCCTTGGGCGAGCAAACCGGGGGGTTCTTTGACGCCCACGGCGATCGCATCCCGCCGGAGCCGAGCCAGGGCGGTTTGTCCGATACTGGAACCATCGACCTGCTCGGCAAGGTCGGCTACGACTTCGGCGACCAACGCCTTCAGCTTATGGCGAGCTACCTGCGGGCCGAGCAGGATTCCGATTTCATCTCCGACCCGGCGGTGGATGCGTTCCCCGATGGCACCGTGAAGGCGCGAGCCCTCAAAGGGCTGCAGCTCGACGATCAGACCAGCCGAGAGAACCTGATCGTCAACCTCGACTACAGCAAGCAGAACCTGTTCGGTAGCAAGGTGCGCTCGCAGGTCTACTATCGTAATTATCAGACCCGTTTTTTTCCGTTCGATGCCCGAGCGTTCAGTGGTTGGGGGAACAACCTCGCGCAGAGCTTCCTCGACTCCGAGGTGTGGGGTGGGCGACTGACCGTCGATACACCGATTACGCCGCTCGACTCGCTCGGGGCTCGGCTGCTCTGGGGAGCTGATGTGAACCGCGAGAAAACCGAGCAGCCGGTAAGTATCTACGATGGCGCGGCCTTCGATGCCTCCGGGGGGCGGCGATTCGTGGAGACCGACGCTAAGCGTACGTTCGTGCCACTAACCACCACCGGGTCGGTTGGCGTGTTCGGTCAGGCGGAGCTCACTCCGACCGATTGGCTGATTCTGCGCGGCGGTGTGCGTCACGAATGGGTCGATGTCAGCTTCGACGATTTCACCACGCTCGGTGGCAACCCGATTGATGGGGGAAGCATCGACTACTCGGAGACCACTTTCAACGCCGGGGCTGTTTTTATGCCGAGCGATGCCATGGAGCTTTATGCGAACTACTCGCAGTCCTTCGAACTGCCGGATATCGGCCTGCAGTTGCGTTTTGCCCAGCCGGGTTTCAACGTCAATGATTCCAACTTAAGCCCAAGGATCACCGATAACTATGAGGTCGGTGTGCGCGGTCGCTGGGGTGGCTTCCACGCGAGTGTTGCCGCCTTCTACAGTGAATCGGACAAAGGTCGAGTGACGGTGCAAAATTTCTCCCTCGTCCAGGAGCGCACCCAAGAGAAGATCTACGGTACGGAGGCGAGCCTGGATTACACTTTTACACCGGCCGCCAAGCTCGGCGGCACATTCACTTGGATTAAGGGTGAGCGTGAGGACCCGAACAATCCCGGCTCGGATATCGCCCTCAACGGCACGCGTATTCCCCCGATCAAGCTGACCGGTTTCGTGGAATACAGCCCCTACCATTGGTGGGGCATACGCCTCCAGGCCCTGTATTCGGGTAATCGAAATGACGCCTTCAAAGACAACCCCGGGGCCTTCGCCACGCGCAAGGTGCACGATTACACCGTGGTCGATCTGTACAATCGGTTCGCAGTCGGTCCCGGGACGCTGCGCCTCGGTATCGAGAACCTGTTGAACAATCAATACTACACTGTGTATGGCCAGCTCCTACGTAACGGCTCCAACACCAGCCACGTCGCCGCGCGGGGCGCGATGCTGCGGGCGAGCTATACGTTCAAGTGGTAGGCGGCGTCGGCAGAGGCGGTCTGGAGCGGGGCGATGCGCCGAGTCGGTCGAAGGGCAAATGCGACTGCGTGCGGAAAACCGAGAGCATCGGTGGTTGCCCCGACAGTACGCTGCTCCTTGAGGCCGAATAGCGTCGATTCGGCCGGGTTACGCAGCGAAGCGGGTCGGCGGTGGCTCAAATTGGCTCGCACGACGGCTTACTGCTTTTGAGGCCCAGCCGGCTGGCCAGCTTGTGTAAGTGGCTGGGGTCGACCTCCAGTAACCGCACCGCTGCGGCCCAGTTGCCGTGCGTTGCTTCCAGTGCCTGCTGGATGGCGCGGCGCTGTGCGCGGGCCACCTGGCCTTGCAGGGAGAGCCGAGGCGGTGGCCTGCCGATCGCCGGTGACGTATCGGCTGCGTCGGCGAGAGGTGGCGTTGCCGGCGCCGGGCGCAGGTAGCACAAGTCGAGCAGTTCCGTCGCCAGGGTGATAATCTCATTGCGGGCTGCACCGCGGCTTAGCGCCTTGATCGCGGCTCGACTGACCACGTGCTCCAGCTCGCGTACATTGCCGGGCCAACTGTAGTCGCACAACGCCTGTTCAGCCGGTTCGGAGAGCCGAAGACTGCGTACCCCCAGGCGCGATCGATTGAGCTCCAGGAAATGCCCGGCGAGCACCAGAATATCGTCGCCGCGTTCACGCAGTGGCGGGATGCGTACCGGATACACCGACAAACGATGATAGAGATCGGCTCGAAAGTGGCCGTCCCGTACGCCATCGCGCAGGCGGTGATCGGGCTTGTTGCTGGTGAGCCTCGCCGTGGCGTGTGCCAATCAGCCCGAGGTCTTTGCTGCCGGTGTTCGTACGCTCACCATCGGTATGGGGCTAGCCAACACCGTGGCACTGCTGACGGGCAGCTATTGCGCGGTGCGCGCCGTCACGGCCATCAAAGCCGGCGCGACAGCAGCGTGTGGCCGCTGGTTGCTGGCTGGTGCTGGTACGGGTGCAGCCTATGTCGTCATTAAGATGACCGAGTACGTACATCTGTTCATGGCTGGCTATACGCTGCGCAGTTCGACCTTTTATTTTTTCTATTTCTTCATGACCTTTTTCCATCTAATGCATGTCGTGCTGGGGATGATCGTGCTCATCGTCGTGGCCTCACGTTGCCGCCGCGGCCACTATCTCGGCGATACCGCTCGCGGCGTCGGCGCCGTAGAAAGCGGCGCCAGCTACTGGTACATGATGAAGCCTCCGCTGAGAATCCGTCAGCTCGGTCAGGCGGCCGTGCTCAGGCGGGCTCTTCTCGAGCAAGCGGTGCAGCTTTTCGCCTTCGACGGTTTTCTGCTCCAGAAGCAAATCAGTCGGCACCCGCAACCGCTGCCGATGCTCCTCCACTAGGCATCGAGTGCGCTGGTCGATTTCCTCCAAAATACGCTAGACCTTCGGCCTCTAACGTCTGCTTGAACTGAGAATACGAGAGTTCCGTGGTGGTGGATTCTGGTTTTGAGCCGAACCAGAACAAGCTCATTCCCATAATGATCGCAAACACCGCGAACAGCGTGCGCCAATCGCTTCTCAGCCCTGAGGGGCAGTATACTTGGCCGGGCATCGAACCGGACCCGGATGGCCTGGTCTATAAGTCGCGAAGCTGACCGCGAGAGGTACTCATGCTCAACGCGTTCGCCTTAGATAATGGAATGCTCAAGTCGTTGCATGTGGGGGCTGACTCACAGAGCCTGCGCCAGGCGATCTGGATTGATCTGACCGATCCCAGCGACGATGAACGCGAGCAGGTCGAAGCACTTTACCGGCAGGATCTCCCCGATGCGGAAGATGTCTCGGAGATCGAAGCCAGTGCGCGCTATTACGAGGATCAGGACGGGTTGCACGTGCATTCGCTGTTTCTGCAGGATATCGAAGGCCGGCCGGTAAGCACCACTGTGGCCTTTATCCTCAGTGGCGGGCGGCTGATCACCTTGCACGAGCATAATCTGTCGGTCTTTCGCCTGCTGCGCTTGCGAGCCCGGCGGGAACCGGAGCTGGCCGAGGACGAGGTCTCATTGCTGTTGGGCCTGTTCGAGACCAAGGTGGAGAATTTGGCCGACCGCCTGGAGCGGGTGCACACCGATCTCGAGCACGTCAGCACGATGGTGCTCGCCGACTCCAATGTCAACCTCGAGGAGGCCATGGACGAGCTGACTCGGCAGGAGGATATCAACGGTAAGATTCGGCTCTGTCTCATGGATTCTCAGCGGGCGCTTACTTTTTTGCTCCGCAGGGGGCGTCTGGATGCCGATAAGCGGGAATGGGTCCGCGAGCAGCTGCGCGACCTGGACTCACTGTTGCCGCACAATACCTTTTTGTTCGAGAAGGTGAACTTTCTGATGGATGCGGCGATGGGCTTCAGCAACATCGAGCAGGCCCAAATCATCAAGATTTTCTCCATTGCAGCCGTGGTGTTCCTGCCACCAACCCTGGTGGCGAGTATTTATGGCATGAACTTTCATTTCATGCCTGAGATCGATTGGAAGTGGGGCTATCCGCTTGCCATCCTCCTGATGCTTCTCTCGGGGCTGGCGCCATACGTTTACTTCAAGCACAAAGGTTGGCTCTGAGGTGCACTCTTGAGGCGCCCCGCCCGCAGGAATGCATAAGGTCTCTCACGTTTCATATTGCAAGCGCCTTTGAAGGCCGCCTCTCAAGACCAGTCTCTTGCGGGCGTTATACGGGAGACGTGTGAGCGAGTTCATTTACCGTGTCCTAACGGTGGCGCGCGGTGGCCTTTTGGGCATTGGATTGCCGTATCACGAGTTGATTAGGGGAGGGGCCATGCAAAATCCCACCACCGCCAAATCCCGCTCGGCGGCCGACGATGGCCGTTTGCGGCGCGACGTAGGAGTCGTCGGCTTGTTGTTCACCGCGGTGGGTTCGATTATCGGTTCGGGCTGGCTGTTCGGTGCACTCAGCGCCGCCCAGATTGCCGGGCCTGCAGCGGTTCTGGCCTGGGGCATCGGCGGGTTGATGATTTTGTTGATTGGTCTTTGCTATGCCGAGCTTGGCACGATGTTTCCCGTATCCGGCGGTGTAGTGCGTTTCCCGCATTACGCGTTCGGCTCGTTCGCCAGCTATACGCTGGGTTGGATCACCTGGCTGGCATTGGCTTCCACCACCTCGATCGAGGTGCTGGCGGCGCTGCAGTATTCGACCAATTACCTGCCGTGGCTGCAGCGCCTGGATGAGGGCGTACCGGTGTTGACCGGTGCCGGATTTGCCGTTGCGGTGGGGCTGCTGGCGCTGTTCAGCTTGATCAACGCGATCGGTATCCGTTGGTTCGCGCGGCTGAACAATGCGTTGGTATGGTGGAAGCTCATCATCATCGTTCTGGTGATCGTCATGTTTATGGTCACCACCTTTCATGGCGCCAATCTCACTCACACGGTCGAGGGCGGGTTCATGCCGTTTGGTTGGTCGGGCGTGTTCTCGTCTATCGCCACCGCTGGTATCGTCTTCTCCTTCCTCGGCTTTCGCCAGGGGGTCGAGCTGGCCGGCGAGACCCACAATCCGCAGCGTAATGTGCCGATCGCCATCATCGGTTCTGTATTGATTACCAGCGTGATTTACGTCGCCCTGCAACTGGCTTTCATCGGTGCATTGCCGCCGCAAGCACTGGCCAACGGTTGGGCCAGCATCGGCACCAGCTTCACCGGGGGCCTCAGCCAGATCGCAGCCACCTATGGCCCGCTGGCCGTGCTGGCCAGCGTGATGGGGCTGACCTGGTTGGCGGTGCTGCTTTACATCGACGCGGTTATCTCACCAGCCGATACCGGGTTGATCTACGCTACGGTTACGACGCGTATTTCCTATGCGATGGGTCGCAACGGCAACGCCCCGCGTTCACTCGCCAAAGTGAACCAGCACGGCGTGCCCTGGGTCAGCCTGATTGTCACCTTCATCGCCGGCGCCATCTTCTTGTTGCCGTTTCCCGGTTGGCAGAAATTGGTGGGCTTTGTTACCTCGGCGGCCGTGCTTTCGTTTGGCTCCGGCCCGCCAACGCTGCTGGCGATGCGCCGGCAGCTGCCGCGCCATTCACGGCCGTTTCGATTGCCGGCAGTCCACCTGGTGGCTTACCTTGCTTTTCTATCGTCCAACCTGATTGTGTACTGGTCCGGTTGGACCACGATATGGAAGCTCATGCTCGCCGTCATGATCGGCTACATCGTGTTGGCGATCCATGAAATCCGTTACCACGCGAGCACGCCCCGCCTCGAATGGCGTTCCGGCTCGTGGATGCTTGTATGGCTTACAGGTCTGACCGCGATCAGTTGGCTGGGGACATATCCGGATCCGTCCCAAGGTGCCGGTAACTTGGGTGTGCTCGATTCTGGCTGGTCTGTTCTGGCGCTCACTTTGTTCTCCGGTCTGATCATGTGGTTGGCGATCGCAGCGCGCCTGTCCAGCGCACAGGTCGAAGAGCACCTGCGAGGGCCCAGCGGCGAGCAAAACGCGCCTGAGTCGACGGTCGGTAGTTAAAGGACACCGGATTAATTGATTCTTTCGCCCAGAGCCCTTCGGCAAGACTCTGCTGAGCTTGCCGAAGGGCTCTGGAGAACCTTCTCGAAGCATGAAGGGAGTTTTTTAGAAACTCCGTTAAGTAGCCGGCAGTCTCCTATTCCCTTTCCACCACAGGAACAAGGCCAGTGCCACGGTCAGTAGTTGAGCCGCTAGGCCTTGAATGGTCGGGTAAATGCCCAGCCAGTCGATCGTCGGTACACTCAGGTAGAACGCACCGATAGTGCCGCCTTCCTGCAGGGCGGCAATGCCCTTGCCGAGTAGAATTACCGACAGTACCAGTAGCACAATGCTGGTGGCGCGGAAGAACAGGCTCAATGGCAACTTCATGCCGATGCGGAAGAACAGCGTAGAGACAATGGCTAAGGCGATCACGGCGGCTGCAATACCGTAGAGTAGGTAGGTGGCTTCGGTTACCTGGGCCCACAAGGCCTGGTAGAACAGGATGGTTTCAAAAATTTCCCGGTAGACGGAAATGAAGGCCACCAAGGCAAGCGTCCAAACGGTTCCGCCGTCCAAGGCGTTATCAACTTTATTTTTTATGTAACCCAGCCATTTTTGGCTTTGGCTGTGATTGTGCATCCAAAAACCCACGTAGAATAGGATCAGCGCCGCCAGGATGCCGGCCAGCCCCTCGGTGAACTCGCGGGTGGCGCCGCTGAGGTTGATCAGATTGGAGGCCGCATACCAAGTGGCCCCTCCGGCGGCCAGTGCGGTGAGCCAGCCAAGGTGGATTTGGCGGGTGGCCGTTGCGGCATTGGCTTTGCGGGTGAAGGCGAGCAGCACGGTGACGATCAGCAGCGCTTCCAGGCCTTCGCGGAACAGAATAAAGAAGCTGGCCGAGAAGGCGGCCACCGGACCCAGGCCGCTCGTGTCCAAGGCGGCACTGGCGCGATCCAGCTGGGCTTGGGCGGCGGCAATCGCATCGCTTACCTTGGCCTGGCCTCGGTCATGCTCAATGGCTTCGCGTACGGCCATGAAGCGCCGCTCGGCCGCGCGCATCAGGCCCTTGTCCACGGCGGCCAGTTGCCGCTCGATCATTTCGAAGCCATCCAGGTAGGCCGCTAGGGCCGCCGCTCGGGCCGTCGCCACATCTCCGGCCTGGTAAGCTTGCTCCGCTTGCGTGAGCTTATTGGCGCTTAGCTCGATGAAGCGGTTTTTGTTGAACAGCGCGCCGGGTTCGGTGCGCAGGTACCCGAGCGCCGCATAGGCTTTCGGGCCTTGTTCCTTGAGCACATCGGCTGGGGCCTTGGCTACTACAGCGCTCAGAGGAAGCTGAGTCTTCAGGCCGGGGAGGGTGTTGAAGGCCGTTTTACCCTCTTTGGCCACCTTGTCGGTAACGGCTTTACTACCTACGTAAAACGCCAGCGCCCAACGATCGGCCTGACTCAAGATGCCGCTATAGCCGGCCATGTCGGTACCGTTCACGCCTTGGGTGATGGCGGTGTACAGGCCCAACAGGGAGCGGCCGTTATAGCGCTCCGCCTCATGGAAGTTCGTCGGCGCCGGGTCGAGCCCCGCGCCCGCTGCGCCATCGCCACGACCTTCCGCGCCGTGACAGGCGGCGCATTGGGTCTGGTAGAGCTGGGCGGCATGCGCTAAATCTGGCGTCTTTTTCGGCGATACCGGCACGCCGTAGACATTCACCAAAGTGGTACGAATGGATCGAGCCAGCTCCTTGATGCGCAGCTCGCCGGCTTTGTCGGCCACCGCCTGTTGCAGCGCTTCGGTTTGATCTACCAGCCCCTGCTTGCCATCGGCCGCCGGCAAGGCGGCCACTCCTTGCGCCAGCAGACCGGCGAATTCGCTCATCTCCGCGTATTCCGCCGGGCTGACGATCTCGCCCTCGGTTACGGCGTTGATGTAGTCAGCGCCAATGTATTCCACCATTTGCACTAAGGCAGCTTGATTGGCCCGAGCACTCAGACTCAATAAGGAGAGCAAAAGCAGGGCGCTCAAAGCGCGCAGCAGTGAATTCGCCATAGGAGTTCAGTTATCATAATGATGAATAGTTATCATTAATAATCGCGCCATCAAACAGCAAAGTCAAAGACTTTGAACTGTGCCCTCTGAGAGGGCGAAGGGGCCCAAGGTTACCGGCTACGTAGGCCTCCAGCAAAAACCGAGCGGGCCTTGGTGGTATAGAAGCGGGGTCTATTAGTGTAGGTACATGGAGCGTATCAGGCGTCGGTTTCCAGCCCGAGGCGCTCGGCAAACGCCGCCCAAGGCGGGGGCAGATAATCCCAGAGCGCCTCGGAGCGCGCGATGATGCCGCGCATCCAGCCGGTGCTCGGGTCGTCGGCCGTCAGCAGCGCGAGAGCCTCTGGCGCGGTGACCCAACGGTGCTCTTTGTGCTCGCTGCTGCGCGCGACGGCATCGGGGTTGTCCAGAACGCAGCCGTAAACCACGCCCACCGATTCGTTGGTCGGATCGTCCGGCGAGCCGCGATGGAAGTGAGTCGTGCCGAGCACGCAGTGCAACCGCACCGGCGCGCCGATCTCCTCGGCTACCTCGCGGTGCAGGGCCTGCTCGAAACCTTCGCCCTGTTCAAGCCGTCCCGTAACGCATTCCCATACGCCGGCCGCATAATCTTTGCTATCCGCGCGTTGCAACAACAGATAGCGTCCATCCACGGCTGAGCGGATCAGCGCGGCAATGCCGCATTGAAAGCGTCCGATCGTCATGCGGCTGTTCCGTCAGGGCGGCAGGCGCTTGCGCCGTGGTGGCGGTAGGCTCGGTGTGGTGTCGTTCGACTCCCGATGGTGGGTACGCCGGAAAAGCTCGGCGAGCGCGCGCAAGAGCCCGCGTATGCCGCGCCAGATTCTGGGCAACAGCCAGACCATGAGCAGCAGGAAGGCCGCCAAGGCGAGCAGGAAAAACCAGGGATGTTGCAGCGCCGTCCACAGCCCTGTAACGACGGCCACGTCCTCTAACACGGAGGCGGTCCAATTGGTAAACGGCTCCGGCGAGGTGTTGATCAACACGCGTCCACCGGCTTTGAGGGTATGGGTGCCGGCGGCCAGAGTGCCTCCCGCGAGGCCGGCGGCCACCTGAACGGCCGGCGCCACATCACCCGCGGCACCGGCTGCGAGTGCAGCGCCGGCCGGGATGCGAATGAAGGTGTGTAGCGTATCCCAACCGCTATCGACCCCCGGGATCTTATCGGCAAAGAATTCGATACAGTACATGGCGCCGGCGGCGGCCATGACCAGTGGGTCGGCGCAGATCGCGAGGCCCGTTGGCAAGCTCATGTAGCCGGCATTGTGTAGAAATCCCAAGGTCAGGATGGTGGCATATAGATTGATGCCACTGGCCCAGCCGACACCGAGGGTCAGGGCGATGGTCGATACCAGTGCACTCAATGGCTCCAATAGATGACCTCCCTCCTACCCGCGACCATAGGCAAACTCGCCGTATGAGCTTGTGCTAGCCGACATGCACCGACGCGGTCGGCCAACCCGCGCGGCAAGATCCGACCTGCACCGTAGCGCGGCCCTGACCCTACAATGTCCAACTTAGGTTGCGTTGCGGCGCATCGCCTTGGCCGTGAGGGTAGGGTACCACGGTGGCGGTGCCGAAAAGCCCCCGCCCCAACCGTCGAGATGGCCCACCTGTTGGCGCCATTCGTGATGGTCGATCAACGCGCAGCCGTTACTGGTGGCGAGCTCGGCAAACGGTGGCTCATTCCAGTGCAGACGGCGTGCCGAAGCGAGGATGTAGCTGGGCAGATAGCCGTGATTGGCGGCGGTGAGCTGCAATCGGTAAGCGTTCTCGCCCAGCGGCCAGATAAAAACGCCACTAAAAGTGCGCAGGTTCAACCAGGTGACCAGGTTCGGAGGTTGCGCGGCGAACTCGACGGTCGTCCGAGATTCGGGTTCGCTGGCCGGACAGTGCGGTCAGTTTGGAGAGTCGGTTGCTTCGCGCCATAACGCTACCCCAAGTTTAACGTCCCCAAAAATAACTTCGCGATACTCAGAGAGTTAAGATCGGCCGCGGCGGCGAGTGGCACTACATTACGTTCATTTTATAAATCAGCGGGCTCACACGATTGTTTTCTGCACGCCGCCCGGGGCGGGATCGGCCCCGAGGGCCTGATAGATTCGCGCCTGATCGGGCTCGGCGCGGGTGGCCTTGCGCACGTGCAGGGTGCGGCCATCGCCGCGGTTGAACGTGGCGGTGACCCGGCACTGGCCGGCGAGGGTATCGCGTAGCGTGCTCCAACGCTCGCAGATGCCGTGGGCGGCGAGGCAGTGGCGGATGAGCTGGACGAACTGATAGGCGAGCACGGTGATGAACAGGTGCCCCTCGGCGCGCTCTTCCTTGTGATGGAAGATCGGGCGCAGGCCGAGCTCCGATTTCAGGCTTCGGAAGACCGCCTCAAGGTCGGTGAGCATGATGTAGGTGCGCCACATTGTCTTCTCGTCCCAGCCGGTCTCGTTGCTGCGCAGGCAATAGACGCCCGGCTCGGTGACCAGAGAGCCTTTCACGGGCAGGCGCTGCCAGTGGATCGCACGGGCGCGCTCGCCGCTGTCACCGGCGATCACTTCAATGTGGTAGTGCTGGCCGAGGCCGCGGCTTTTCTCCTTGAGCCGCCCGATGCGCTCCCAGAGCTTGTCGATGCGCTTGGTGGTGCCCCGCCGGCTGAGTCCGGTCGCAAGCTTGTCGAGCCCAGCCTCGAAGCGGTCCATCAGGCGCCCGGCGATCGCTTGCTCCTTGCGCACGCGGCCCTCGGAGCGACAATACAGGCGCACCTCCTGGCCATCAGCCGAGGGCACTTTGAGTAGCTCCACGGCCTGCCCGCCGGCGTTGTCGAGGGTGATGGCCTCTTTAAAATCGACCGCGCGGCGGCGCTCGCGGCTGACCACCAGATAGCGGTAGCCCTGCTCGGCCAGCCAGGCGAGGTTGGCCTCGGTGGCCACCCCGCGGTCCATGACCACAAGCGCGCCGGCGGGCGCCGCGAGGCCGGTGAGCATCCCCTGGAGGGTCTGCGCCT
Organism: Nitrococcus mobilis Nb-231; assembly: GCF_000153205.1. Classification (GTDB taxonomy): domain Bacteria; phylum Pseudomonadota; class Gammaproteobacteria; order Nitrococcales; family Nitrococcaceae; genus Nitrococcus; species Nitrococcus mobilis. The sequence continues at coordinate 896,324 of NZ_CH672427.1, read as the reverse complement.
CGGCCGCATTGCCAGCGAAGACCCGCGAGCGGCGCACAAAGCCGCAGGCATCGAGCACCAGCGCCAGGGTGAGCAGCGGGCAGTCGCTGCGCCGCTCCTTGGAGTGGCCGTGGCGCGCGGCCGGATTGACCGGTGCCTCGCCCTCGAAGTAAGTGTTGGTCAGATCGTAGAGCGTGATTGTCGGGGCGAGCGCGAACAGATCGCTCACCCGGGCGAACAGATGCCCTTCGAGGGCCGCGCGGTGGCGCAGCAGGATATCGGAGGTACGGTAGAGCTGCATCGGGCTCATCGCCTCGAAGTCCACCTCCAGCAGCTCGCCGAGGCCGCTGCGCCGGGCGAGCCACTGATACGTCGCCCGCTCCGAGCCCGGGGCGGCCATGCGGGCAACGATCAGCCCCAGCGCCGCCGCACGTTGCGGGCCGGTCAGCCCCAGCGCTTGGAGCTGCTCCTCCAAGCCCGCCTGGCGCAGCGCCCACAGGGCGAGCTGCTCGACGCCCACCGAGCGCGGGCGCACCAGTGAGAGCGAGTCCACGTCCACCGACTGCACGTCACCCCCACCGCCGGGTACACCGCCAGCATCGGCCGGTGCCGGCGTACCGCCCTGCTCGGCGAGCAGCCGCGCCGCAATACGCTCGGCCTGGCGCTCGACGGCGAGCGGGAGGCCCTTCCCCTCCTCGTCGAACAGCGCCGCCTGGCCGCTGAGCCGTTGCTCGATGCGCGCACACAACGCCGACCAGTGTGCCTGCGCCACTGGGAAGTGCCGCCCCAGGTTCAACAGGGTGCGCTGGCGGACCTTACCGGCGCGCCGCTCGGAGCGCACCAGACGATACGTGACATACGACTCGCCGGTGGCCGTGCTGCGGGTCTGGGTGCGGCGGATGAACATGCCCGCGAGGCTAGCGTGGGCGGGCGCTCCGCACAAGGGATAACAACAAATATTATGGCACTACATCCAGCGCGCCACCCTCGCCACTATACGAATCAATAACTTCTCTTCGCATACACGCCCAAATCAGCCCGAAATCAGGCAGAGAGCGTTAAAGATGGGCTACGTTGGGTCTACCGATTGGTGCGCCGCTCGTCGGGATGTGGCTCGGTATTTGGCAACACGGGATCGTAGCCCTCTACGCGTAGCGCCGCGAGCACTTCGCTCGTGTGTTCGCGACCGCGGGTCTCGATGGTTACCTCCACCTCCACCGCGCGCAGCGATAGGTCGGTAAAGGCCCGTTGGTGGGCGATTTGAATAATGTTGGTGCTGTGCGCAGCGAGCAGCCGGGTCAGATCCGCAAGCGCACCGGGAACATCGGGGATGCCGACCCGTAGGCGCACGATTCGATCCGAGCGCACTAAGCCGCGCTGGATAACCGAGGACAAGGGCAGCAGATCGATATTGCCGCCGCTGATGATCAGTCCGACCTTGCGGCCACGGTACCGCTCGGGTTCGGTTAGTATCGCGGCCAGGCCGGCCGCGCCGGCGCCTTCTGCAACGGTTTTCTCGATCTCGAGCAGCATCAGGATGGCTTCCTCGATCTCCGGTTCATCGACGAGAACGATTCGGCCGACGTGTTGCCGGACCAGCGGCAGGGTGATGCGTCCCGGCTGTTTGACGGCAATGCCTTCGGCGACGCTCGCCAGCCCAAACGAGGCGGGTTCGCCGAGCAGGGCGCGCTGCATCGAAGGGAAGCGGCGGCATTGGACACCGACGATCTCGATGGACGGATTGAGGGCCTTGGCGGCAATGGCATTGCCCGCGATCAATCCGCCACCACCGATGGGTACGACCAGGACTTCGAGATCCGGATAGTCATCGAGCATTTCCAGAGCTATGGTCCCTTGGCCTGCGATGACGGCGGCGTCGTCATAGGGGTGAACGAAAACGTAATGGTTGTCCTTGGCCAGCCGGGTGGCGACCTCTCCCGCCTCGGCTATGCCTTCGCCCTCCAGGCGCACATTCGCGCCGAAAGCCCGCGTGTTGCAGATTTTCACGTTCGGCGTGTGGATCGGCATGACGATCGTCGCCGCGATGCCCAAACGCTGGGCATGATAGGCGAGCGCTTGCGCATGATTGCCGGCCGACATGGAAATTACCCCGCGCCGGCGCTCCTCCGGCGTGAGGTTGAGCAGTTTGTTCAGAGCGCCGCGCTCCTTGAAAGCGGCGGTAAACTGCTGATTCTCGAATTTCAAGTAAAGCTGCGCACCGCTGATAGCAGATAGCGTACGTGAGTGCGCACAAGGCGTACGCACGATGCTCGGCTCGATGGCCTGCGCCGCGCGCCGGATGTCATCGATGCCGACTGTCACGCCGTGCGATCCTCCCGATGTCTGTGATGGCCCTTGGGAGCCTGTCGATCGTTTATGAAACGGCATGTCTGTGGTCAGATTGGCCCTCACCGAGGGTGGGTCGATCCTTGAGCCACGTCGAACCGCCATACTGGCACGCGACCGGCGGCCGACCTCAGGCGGCTGCGACCGTGCGGCGCAGCTGAAACCGTTCTTCGGCGATGCGATCCGCCTCCCGACTGGTCGGACTGGCGCTGCGTCGGGCACGGCAATAAATTTCGGCCAATGTCTCGGCGATGCGCTCGATATGGAGCCGCGCTTGACGGGGATCGTAACCGTCAAATCCATGGGCCACGTCGATGACGCCCCCGGCGTTGATTACGTAATCGGGCGCATACAAGATTCCCCGTCGCCGCAGCATTTCGCCGTGACGCTCCTCCGCCAGCTGATTATTGGCCGAGCCGGCCACGACCCGTGCCTGTAGCTGGGGAATGCTCTGATCGTTGAGCACGGCTCCGAGCGCGCAGGGGGCGAATACGTCTACCGGTTGAGCGTAGATGGCGTTAGGCTCGACCACTGTGACGTCGAGTTCGGCGGCCGCGCGCTCGCGCACTTCGGGGCGGATGTCCGTGACCCATAGGCGGGCACCAGCACGCAGCAAATACTGCGCCAAGCACCAGCCCACATGCCCGAGACCCTGAAGCGCGACACGGATATCTTCGAGATCACTGCGGTCCAAGCGCTCCTGCACGCTAGCCTGAATACCCATCAGCACCCCGTAGGCCGTGGCCGGCGACGGATCGCCGCTGCGCCAGTTGCCGTCTATATCCCGCCGGTCGGCAATTCCGGCCACATGGTCCGTTTCCTTGGCCATGATTTTAAGATCTTCGACACTGGTACCGGCGTCTTCGGCCGTGATATAGCGCCCACCGAGGCTGTCGATAAAGCGACCCATGGCACGCAACAAGGCTTCTGTCTTGTCGCGCCGCGGATCGCCGATGACCACGGCTTTACCGCCGCCGAACCGCAGTCCGGCCAGGGCCGACTTGTAGGTCATGCTGCGGGAGAGGCGGAGCACATCGGCAAGGGCTTGTTCCTCATTTTCGTACGCCCACATGCGGCAACCGCCGAGTGCCGGGCCGCAGCTGGTGTTGTGCAGCGCAATGATCGCCCGTAAGCCCGCATCAGGATCGAAGCCGTAGACGACGGCTTCATGACCGTGCAAATGGACGTTATTGAACACGCTCATGATGAATTTCCCTCCATGCCTCGAAAAGTGGACCGATCGCGAAGGCGCGCCTGTCTTGCTGGCTTCTCGAAGCAATGCACGCGCGGATCATTCGACAACCGACCCTAGGGAAGCAACTATCGATAACCTGGAGGTACTGCGGCGGGAGAGAGTACAATACCGGGCCGGGTTTTGGCCTTTCAGTGTCGTGAGGGTCTCCGTCGCAGGATTGCCGCTTCGGTTACCGGTGGTCCCTTTTGAGGACCTTGCCTATGGTCCAGTGTATCGCGGCACGGCTGAATGTCGATAGCCGGGCGTTTTTCAGCCGTGTCGATGCAAGTGTCAAATCCACTGCTTGGAAGGTACCAAGAGAATGCTTTGGATCGCTCTTGCTGTTTTGGCGGTAGCCGCTATCGGTGGTGTGACGTTGGCTGTTGCCCTTGTCAGGCAGCGACCCTTCCCCGCCTCTGTGGGCTATATCCATGGCGCGGTGGGCTTGGCTGGCGTTGTTTTGCTGGCGATTGCCGTGTTTGCTCACTCGCAGGGAATGCCCGTCAACTCGGCCTTGCTGTTGTTCAGCTTGGCGGTGGTTGGCGGGGCGTTCAACTTGTTATTTCGATTGCAGCGTGAGCCGCCGCCCGTGTTCATGGTCATTTTACACGGTGGCGCCGCATTGGTCGGGCTTGCGTTGCTGCTAATCGGGGTAGGGGGTTGAGACGAAACAACAGCTATAGGTTGTGGATAAGTTTGTGGATAATTTCCTGCGGCCGTGAGCGTGTGTTCTGATGGGGTTGTCGTTGTCAAGCTATGCGCTGCGTGACAGTGTTCACACAATATAAAAAACAATAACATACAAGGCCCTCGCACTTGGCGCCGTACCAGGTTCGAGTTGGATACCCAGTGAGCCGGCTGAGCGAGGCTGTGAATAACCCGCGCCGAGTGGCCTCGATCTAGGGCAATAAGCGCAACCCGTATCCCATCTCGGTGATTAGTACTAAATACTTACCTCGACTTCCCACACGTCGGTCAAGTCTGGTTGATCGAGCGCGAACGCACCGAAAAGAAAACCGCTAAACACAGCTGCGAGACTGTCGTCGGCCTCACCAGTCGAACGCTCCAACAGATGACACCGCAACAAGTACTGGCTATCAATCGGGGTCACTAGAGCATTAAAAGCCTGCACTACATCAGCGACTGGAACTATAACGAGGATCGCGGTCAGATCCGCACCGGCCATGGACCAGCCAACGTGACACGGCTGCGCCGCTTCGCCATCGGCGTGCTCAAGCACTTCCCAAAACCCGGGCAATACATCCCTGAAATGATGCGCCAACTCGCACGTCGGCCACGCCAAGTGCTCGACTACTTGAGGCTAACCGCTCATTCAGCCGGAGCAGCCACAACTGGGCCATGAGAACAAATTCGCCTTGGGGCCGGCTGGGCGGAGCTGAGTTGAACTTGCGCGCAATGCGCCCCGGCTGGCGGGCTTATGTGAGACTATGAGCGCACCTCTCCGCGCTGGGATTCGGCCAAGGACCGTATCCGCTGCGGGTGGGAACCCGCTTTTGCTTGCCGGATCAAGCTTTCGAGGCGTTGGTTGAGCGCGGTCGGTTGCAAGGGCCTGATCTGTCCTCGCAATATCATGCCTTTGGCACGAGTGACCTGATGCAGTATTTCGAGAAAGGGCAGGTAGCCTCGAAAATCCGGTGCGCCTTTTGCCAGCAGTTGCTCGAAAAAGGACTCGGTGAGAGTGTCGGAAAGCCAGCGGGAACGCGCCTTGGCAACACCCCGGCCGATTAGGGTCTCCGAATAGAGGTTTTTGATATCAATGGCGCAGACGACGCCGTCAGCCTCTCGGAAAAGGAGATTCGCGGTAATGGGATCCGTGTAGTCGAAACCTCGCCACACCATGGCCGGCACGATCTCATCGCTTTGAGCAATCAATTCTCGATAGAGGCGATCGCTTAAAAGCTCTGTATCGTGCAGGAACGCTAAATCCCGGTAAAAATCGTGCCATTCGGTTGTCTCGCGAAACGCTACCAGTTGGTACTGGCGCCTATAGACGGCGGCGTAGAAGTCGGCTAATCGCGCTAAGTTGCTCGTGTCGACACGGCGAATAGCCTGACCCTGGACGAATTTCACCCAGACCGTGTTTCGGTGCTGACCGATTACGGTGGGAAAATGCGGGCTGGATCCAAACGCCGTCAGGTCCGCGTGTACGCGCCGTGCCAAACTTTCAGTACGAAAAATTACTTTTTTGTATTGTTTTTGGTTGATGTGAACATAGCGAACATCGTAGCCTTTACGGTGCCATCGCTTGAAAATGGACAACAGTTTACGCCGCAGCCGCTTCATTGCGCCGTAAGCGGGTTTTTCTTTATAGGTCATCGACTTGTTTCCGAACATTGCGTTTGCTTTATGCGCTGAGCTTGCCGCGGCTGCGCAGGACGCGCCTATTGCGACGGACCCGAAGTCGATCGCCGACGGTGCGGTGCGATGGGTTGTACCCGCATCGTGTCCGGATAAAATCCGATATTCTACCTTATATTAAATTCATAATATTAAATTCATGGCGCGGCGGACAACTTGGCCGAACGCTCGGGGCGGGTCAGGCCGGCGTGACATAACGTGTCTATCGAAGGCGATTCTCCAACCCTATTGCCAATGACAGCGTACAGCACACCGACGGTTACCGTTTTGATTCCGGTCCACAATCGGGTGGGCTATATCCGTGATGCGATTGATAGCGTCCTGGCGCAGACCTTTGCGGATTTCGAGTTGCTGATCATCGATGATGCCTCGAGCGATGGCAGCGCCGATGCGGTCGCCTCCTATCGGGATCCGCGGTTGCGGCTGCTCCGCAATGAGACCAATCTCGGTATCCCCGGTAGCCGCAATCGGGGCATCGACGAGGCGCGCGGCGAGTATTTGGCCTTTCTCGACAGCGACGATCGCGCCCGACCTGAGCGATTAGCGCGTCAGGTGGCTTTTTTACGCGATCATCCGGATCATGCTGCGGTGGGCAGCTGGATCGAATGGATGAGCCAAAATGGCAAACCGCTGGGACGGATCAAGCGCAAAGCCGTGGCGGCGGAGCAAATCGCCGCCGAGCGCTTGTTTCGCTCCTGCCTGGAGAACTCGGCGGCTACGGCGCGCACCGCTATTTTACGCCGCTACCGTCACCGCGAACGCATCAAGCTTGGTTCGGACTACGACCTATGGGCGCGTATTGCGGCGGACCACAAGTTGGCGGCGCTGCCGCACGTGCTAACCTACCGCAGGCAGCACGGGGGGCGGAGCACCCATGGGCGCAGCGAGGAGATCAAGGCTTGGCGGCTGCAGATCTTTGCCGAGCAGCTGGGTGCGCTCGGTTTGCCATACAGCGCGGATGACTTGGAACGTCATTATGAGTTGCGGCGCATGCAAAAGTTGCCCATCCGCCCGGACCGCGCTTATCTGGAATGGGCGCAGGAGTGGCTGCAGCGCTTACGGGCCGCGAACGTCCACACCCTCCGCTATCCGGAACCGGCCTTCTCCTACCTTCTGGGAACCTTTTGGCTGAAGGCTTGCTGGTATGCGGCCCCGGTGATGGGCCGGCACGCTTGGCGGTGTTTTTGGGCTTCGCCGCTGCATACGCAGGCTTGGCCGGGGCTGGCCCGGCTCGCGCGAACGCGTTTCGCCGCGCAACTGCCTGGCCTGTCCCGCCCATGAGGGGGATGCCTGAAGTCGGGCGCGACGTGGCGCATATTGCTCTGTTCATGTCCTTACTAATCGGTGGCGGAGTCCAGCGCTCCATGCTCAAGCTGGCTGGCGCGCTCGCCAGCCGTGGGCATCGGGTAGATTTGCTCGTGTGTCGTGTGAATGCCCGGGAGCCGGAGGAGGTGGTGCCGGCGGGTGTACGGCTGATTCCGCTGCAGCCCGCTCCGTCGGTGTTGGGGCGAGTGCTGGCATTGAGAGCTGATCCGGATGGGATTGGAGATCTGCTCAGGCCGGTGTTAATGCCCCTGAAATCTTCCAATAAGTTGCGCTATCTGCCTGGTTTGACGCGTTACCTGCGCCGGGAGCGGCCTCAGGCCCTGCTTTCGGCCATGACGCAGCCGAATCTGGTCGCTCTATGGGCGCGACGCCTAGCGGGCGTTCCCACGCGAGTCGTCGTGAGCGAGCGCAACATGCTGTCGAGCTACGTCGATCATTACCGGCACCAGTGGCGCTGGCGCTATCTTCCGCCGCTGATTCGGCGCACCTATGCGTTCGCGGATGCAGTGGTAACGGTTTCGCAGGCCGTGGCCGACGATTTGGTCACCGTAGCCGATTTTCCCAGTACACGCATCTTCCCCATACCCAATCCGGTTGTCACCCCGGCCTTGCTGACGCAGGCACGCGCGCGGCCGGACCATCCGTGGTTTGCTACCGATGCGCCGCCTGTGGTGCTCGGTGTCGGTCGTCTTGTGGCGCACAAAGACTTCGCCACGCTCCTGCGAGCCTTCGCCCAGGTGCGGGAGGCACGGCCAGCGCGCTTGATGATCTTAGGCGACGGGCCGGAGCGCGCAGCGCTGCAGCGGCTGGCCGGCGAGCTGGGCGTGGCCGATGCCGTGGCCATGCCCGGCTGGGTGGATAATCCCGTTGCCTATATGGCCAATGCGGGGGTTTTGGTGCTGGCCTCGCATTGGGAGGGCTTGCCCGGCGTGTTGATCGAGGCCCTGGCGAGCGGTTGCCCGATTGTGGCAACCGATTCCCCCGGCGGTGGCGCGGAAATTTTGGGCAATGGCGCTTTCGGCCGGCTGGTGCCGATAGGCGATGTGTCGGCCATGGCGGCGGCCATCTTGGCTACGCTCGATTCGCCGCCCGATGGTGCGCGGCTCAAGGCGCGCGCCGATGATTTTTCCGTCGAGCGCGCCGTGCAGCGCTACCAGGAGGTTTTGTTGGGGTCGCCGTAAAATTCGGTATGACGCTATACGGGAGTTTTGAATCAGCTCGCTCCGTCTGTCATCCCGGTGCTAGTCGTAATGACGAAATTTGGAGTTATTTCGAGGTTCCCAAAAGTATCTCCAAATACCGCTCGCTGCCACGTTCGACCGAAAACTCGGCCGCGCGTCGCCGCAGCTGTTCCCGGTCCGGTGGGTTATCCAGCACGCCGAGGATGGCTCGAGCCAGGGCGCGATCATCGCCCACTGCCACCAATGGTCCATAGCGACCGCCCTGTAGAATTTCGGCCGGACCACTTGGGCAGTTGGTCGATACGACCGGGCAACCACAAGCAAGTGCCTCGATGAGCACAGTCGGCAAGCCTTCATAGACCGAAGACAGCACGAACACGGCGGCCCGTGCCATATAGGCGAACGGATTGGCCGTAAAGCCGGGCAGGGCGACGTCGTCGGCGACCCCGAGTTCCTCGGCTAGCATCCCCAGCTGTGCGTGTCCATCGCCTTCGCCCAGGATCAGAAGCCGAACTGCCCGCTGCTCTCTGACGCGCGCGAAGGCGCGCAACAGGGTCGGGAAATCTTTCTTCTCGTTTAGAGACCCTACTCCCAGTATCACGGGGATAGAATCGGAGTCGAACCAAGTATGGCTTAGCGGCGCCTTGGCCCGTTCAAATAGCTCGGCCGAAACGATCGGATTGTAAACGGTGGTAATTTGCTCGCGCGACAGACCTGCGGTCAGCGCGAGGTCGTCCGCCACGCCGTTGGAGACGGCGACGGTAGCATCGGCCCAGGGGTAGGTTCGCGCGATTAATCCGGGCAGACAACGCCAGCGTCGCCGCTGTCGTTTCCCCTCGGTATAGGCTGAGAGATGATTGCGCTCGCTCACCACCAGCCGGGTTGCGGTATTTGCCAGCCGTCGGGCCAGTGCAGCCGTGCAGTTCAGGGTGTTGCCCGCGGAGAGTAGGGCCTGCGGCCGTGTTCGGCGCAGATACCGCGTCAGCGCCGGCAGGCATTTGAGCCAGGGCGATACGTCCCACGCCAGCCGCAGCGGTTGCAGCGACGGGCGTAATTTCGGCGGGTCGGCTGCGAGCAGGTAGCCAAACGCCAATCCCCGGGCGGCCGGTTTGAATGCCATGCATCCTAGGGCAACGAGGTTGACGCCGGGTGGAATATGCGCAAGGTGCGGCCCTTTCGCCTTGTAGACCACCAAATCGACCGTATGCCCCTGCTGGCTGAAACTCTCTGCTAGCCGCAACAGGTTTTTCTGGATTCCGCCGCCCTCCAAGTCCCGCATGAACAAGGCGATGTGGGCTTTACCCAGGCTCCGGCTAGGCGCCCTCTCACCGCATTCGGCGGGAGTGAATGGGGTTGTTGCCGCCGCCTTTTCAATCGATGCCATGCCGTGGTAGCCCCCTTCCCACCAGCGCCTTGTACTTGCCGAGTTCTACTGGATTACAATCAGCTTGATTACATAAGTCAATACACCATGATGTACACTTTTGATGGTGTAATAAGGAGCATTGAATGATGCGCACCAATATCGAGTTGGATGATGAGCTGATCACGCAGGCGTTGCGTTTGGCCAAGGTCCGGAGCAAGCGGGAACTGGTACACCTTGCGCTCAAGGAGTTTGTGGAAAACCATCAGCGTAAGGATGTTCTGGAGTTGGTGGGCAAAGTGCGAATCGATCCTGACTACGACCACAAGCGGTTGCGCCAAGATCGGGGCGGTGATGTATCTGATTGATACCTCAGTATGGATCGATCTTTTCCGCCAACGCGATACCGGCCCCGCCAGAATGCTGCGCGTATTGCTTGATCAACGCTTGCCCTACGGAATCACCGGCGTGATTTATCAGGAAGTGCTCCAGGGCGCCAATAGCGAGCGCGATTTTAAGCACTTACGCAATTATCTCGGCAGCCAGCGGTTTTATCACCCAACAGATTTCGTACGAAGTCATGCCGAGGCCGCACATTTATACGTTCGTTGCCGCCATCAGGGCATCACCGTCCGCTCCACGATAGATTGTTTGATTGCGCGTATCGCCATCGAGCACAAGCTGTTGCTGCTCCATAACGACAATGACTATCTGCATCTCGCAAGGATCGAACCGCAACTGAAACTAGCTAGGGGGCTCACTCCATGATCATCGGCGAACCACGGGCGTTCGCTATCTCCAAGCGCAGTCACAGAGTCTGCACTGTACACGTCGAGTACATCTCCATTGCCTGGCGCGCTAGGCCCGTTGGCTGGCAGCTAGCGCGCCTGGGGTGACAGGCCCGCTATAGCCCAAAATCGGGCTCAGATGGGCGCGCACGAGCGCTTCCATCTCGTCTGCCTGCGCCGGTTCGAAGTCGTCGCGGAAGCCGCCTACCTTGCCCCGCCGCACTTTGTAGCGGCTGAGATCGCCGCGGTCCTGTAGCCGCAGGCTGGCATTGTGGAAGTAGTTGGCCTCCTCGAGCCGGCGCAGGTTGTCGAAGGAGGCGAATTCGATCGCCTCATCGAGTTCCGCGCTGCTGAATGCCTCGCCCAAGCGAGCCGTGATGCGTTGCAGCGTAGCGCGGGTATCGGCCCGCAGATCCTCGTAGCGCACGATGAGACCGTTGCTACGGCCGGCGAAGAACTCGGCCCATTGATTGTGGTAATCGATCAGCCCTGGCAGCCCGAGTTCGGGGTGCATCACAAACTCCCACAGAGGGATGGTTTTATAATCGATCGGCCGATGCAGCTCGTGCAGAATGAGCTCACGCTTGGCTGCCGAGATTCGGCGGGTGAACTGGAGATGCCAGGATACGGCGATGTCGCAAGGATGGCGGGCGAGGAAGATCAGCTGCTTGTCGTCAGCGGATTCGTTGGTCAAAACCTCGCGAACGGCTGCCTCGTAGCTGTAATGCCCGTTGCTGACGATGAACCGAGGCAAGGCTTGGTTGTAGCGCTGGAGTTCGTCTGTTTTCATCACCCGCCGTGCCGGGAGATCGTATTTGCGTTGAAACAGCCGAAAGAGCATAACCCGCAGCCAGGTGCCGCCACTTTTGGGGTGGACGATGAGCACCACGTTGGCCCTGCGAGCCTGGCGGCGCTGCAGCGTACCGAGCAAGGTGCGCCGGGCGTGCACGCGCAGTGTCTCGGGGAGCCAGGCCGTGCCACCGATCACCGCGGCGCGTTGGTACCGGTCGGGTATTTGTACCATGTCATTCCTCTAATTGTCCGCCGCGGCCATTATATGCTACGTCGGCCGCGTGTACCTACCGGGCGATCGGGTGGTCGCTGGCTCGCCTCCGAAGCCGAACGGACGAAACTGGCGTAGGAATGGCCGTGCGCGTAGTGCACGTGCCGGTCAAACCCAATACGATGACCAAACCGTGACGGCTGAGCCGTGATTTTCGGATTTCGCTGCAGTTTGGAGCCAACCGCATGGCATTTCTGATCAAACGCGTGTTCGCGGGCCTCGCACAGAAGGATCCGGCCAGAAGCCGCAAGCGGTGGCCCGAGCTGGAGTGCGTGGTGTTGCCGGCAGAGCCGGGGACAGGGGAGAGTCATAAACCCCCGGTGCGGATCTTTCTTGGCACTGAGGGGGCTCAGTTCCGCGCGGAGCGGGTGTTCGTGTGGTCCATTGCTAAGGTAAGAGATCCGGCGCGCCGCTACGAGATTTATCTGTTAAAGGACCTGCCCGGCTTCGATCGGCGCTGGTGGTTGACCGGCTTCACCGCCTATCGCTTTGCCATACCGGAGCTTGCAGGCGGTGTGGGGCGGGCAATCTATAATGACACTGACCAAATCTATCTCGCTGATCCTGCTGAGCTGTTCGATACGCCGATGCAGGGGCATGGGTTCCTCTCCATCCAGCCGCGGGATACCTCGGTGATGTTGATCGACTGCGCGCGCATGGTCCGTGTTTGGACCTTGGCGCGCGCGCGCTGGCGGCGCCGCAAGCAGCTCGAGGCCAAGGCGTTGGCGGTTTCGGGAACATGGGGCCGCTTGGATGGCGCTTGGAACGCGCGTGACAGCGAATACACCCCAGGCCGGTCCCGACTGGTGCATTTCACCACCTTGCAGACCCAGCCGTGGCTGCCATTTCCCGATGATTACGTTTATTGGCACAATCCGGTCGGTGCGCTTTGGTCGGAGTTGGAGCGCTCGGCCGATCAAGCGGGTTATCAGCTCTTCGATGCATCCACTCCCAGCGCCGGTTATCGTGCCTTACAGGCGCATTTTCGCCGCCTGACGGCAGCCGTTGCCGACTCGTCAAGCACCGCAGTCGACGCCGGGTTTTCGGATTGGCCGGCGGTCCAACGCTTGTTACAGCAATCCCACGCCCGCACGATTTTGGAGTTCGGCTTCGTCTCGGGATGCACGGCACTGTCTGATGAGCGCGTACAGCGGGCCGCCGACTGGGTGGTTGAGCGCAGCGAGCCGGACTATCCGCCCTGGGAGAAGGGGGGGGCTGCGCAGTCCTTCGATGCCGTACTCTGTCGACGTGCTTTGGAATACTTTCCGGATGAGGATTTGCCGTGGCTAATCGAGCAGCTGTTCGCGTTGAGCGATCGCTTGCTGCATGTGGAGGTGGACGATGCCGCGGTGCTTAAACGGTTACCGGATGGCAGCACGCTGGAGATCGCACCGCGTCGCCCGGCCCGCTGGTTTTCCTGCTTCGAGCAGGCGAGTCGCCGCCACCCGGGCGTACACTACCACCTGGTGTTGAACACCCGGGATGGCGCCGGGCGGCGGACCCAGGCGACGCGGGTAGGCGGGCGGCTGGTGGGCGGTGCGCCACGCGTCTGGGTTTTGGCGCACCGCAAACCCGGACATACCACACAAGCCGTGGGTCTGGCCGAGGCGCTTGCCTGGCCTTATGAGATCAAGTTGCTGCAAACGCTGCCTTGGGCACTTTTGTGGCAATGGATAGTGCAGCGGCTTGGTTGGCCGGCCTGGTCGCCCAGGCCGGGCCGAGGCGGTGAACTGCGCCCACCGTGGCCCGATGTGGTGATCGCTGCTGGCTGGTTTCCCACCCGGGTTGCGCGCTGGCTGCGCTGCGAGAATCCGGCTCTGCGCGCCGTGCTGTTGGGTCGCAAAAACGGTCCGAGCGGGCCGTCCGATTTGCTGATCGGCTGCGTGCACTTCGGCTTGCCTTTGGCGGCGAACCGGATCGAGACACTGCTGCCCGTGCATCCGGTGAGCAGGGAGCGGCTTCGAGGCGCGCTCGAGCGTCGAGCGGAGCGCTTCGCTGGGCTGCCTCGTCCCCGCGTGGTGGCGCTGGTGGGTGGTGACAGCAAGCATTCCATACTTGATACGGCGCTCGCGTATCGTTTGGGCAAGGACCTGCAGGCGTTCGCCCAAGGGGCGGGTGGAGTGGCGTTGGCCGTTACCAGCCGGCGCACCGGTACCCGCGCGAGCGCGGCGCTCAAGCTCGGGATTGGTGGCGCCGAATACGTGCATGAATGGCGTAGAGACGAGGCGGATAATCCTTACTTCGCCTATTTGGGCGCCGCGGATGTGCTCGTGGTGACGGGGGACAGCGAATCGATGCTGGCGGAGGCGGCCGCTACCGATAAACCGCTTTATATCTACCCGATTGCGGAGCGCGTCAGGCTCTGGGACCGCTTCGCCCGTTGGGTGACCCGCCAGGCCCAAGCCCAGCCACGGAACAAACGCGGCAGCGTACGGCCCCAGCGCGGTCTGCAATACCTTTGCGCCCGCTTGATCGACCGGGCATGGGTACTGCCGGCCCGCGATACGGCCGCGTTGTATCAGGCCCTGCTCGAACGCGGCGTAGCACAGATGTTCGGCGCTCCATTGGAGTTGCGATCCCGCGTGCCGTTTCGGGAGAGCGCGGAGCTCGCCGCTCGCGTGCGCGAGCGACTGGGCTTTTATGATCACGATGATGCCTCGCGCACGCCCGAAAAACCGCGCCCGGTGCGCCCCGCTGATCGGAACTGTGCCGTCGAAGGACGCACGGAGTCGGTGTCATGAGCGGCGCCTCGCAACCGACGGCCGACGTCGAGTTGGCGAGGGCTGGAGTACCCACGGCCCGGGTGCCGCGCGTCTGGGTCTTGCTCGGTAAAGGCGCCGGCGGTAACGCGCAGATGCTTGCGCTCGCCGAGGCGCTCGGCTGGCCGTACGAGGCTAAACGCCTCGCTTACAACATCCTCAATCTATGTCCCAACCTCGTTCTGGGTAGCACTGCGGTCAGCCTTAGACGAAAGCGTTGCAGTCCGTTGCGCCCGCCGTGGCCGGATTTGGTGATCGCGGCGTCGCGGCGCAGTGCGCCGATCGCCCAGTGGATCAAGAAGCGCTCCGGTGGGCACACTCGACTGGTGCATTTGCTGCATGCGCAAGCCCCGCTGCATCGCTTCGATTTGATCATTACCCTGCCGCAGTATCGGCTGCCCGCCCGGTCTAACGTGCTTCATCTGACCGCGCCACTCAACCGGATCGACCCCCATCGCCTGGAGCAGGCTGCGGCGCGTTGGGCGCCGCGCTTGCGCCATCTGCCGCGACCGCTGATCGCATTGCTGGTCGGCGGCAATAGTTCCAGCTACATATTGGATCGGGTGACGGCGCACCGGCTGGGTCGGGAGGTAAGCCGCTATGTGCAGGCAACGGGTGGGGCGCTGTTGCTTACCACCAGCCCCAGAACGCGCCGTGACGCCGTGAAGGCGCTGTTCGAGGCCGTGGATTGCCCGACGTATCGTTATGCTTGGTGCCCGGAGGATCCAGACAACCCGTATCTAGGGTTTTTGCGGCTGGCGGATCGCTTTATCGTCACGGCGGACAGTGCCTCTTTGGCGATCGAAGCCTGCGCCACCGGCAAGCCAGTGGCAGTATACTATTGGCCCGGGCGCCGGCGAGGACGCCGCCGAGCGGATCATCGCGCCGACGCAGGAGTGCAGGCAGCGGGGAATCGGCTGGGTGAGTCTGCTTTCCAGTGGCTCGTTTATTGGGGTCTGATCAAGCCGGCGCGTGATTTTGCCGCCTATCATCGGGTGCTCGAGGAGCGGGGGCTGATCACGGCGTTTGGCGAGCAAGCGGCGAGCGCAACCGGGCAGCCACTGGATGATATGGAGCGCGCCGTGGCGCGTATTCGCCAATTAATGTCGCGCGGGTCGATCGCGGCGGAGGCCGGCAAAAACTAGTATCACCGGTTCGCTCGGCACCCATCGTGCCGCTCGACCACGCGCTGCGATCATCTTGCACAGCTATCTCATGGGAGCCTATGACTTACCTGGATTACGAACGCTTGGCGGCATTGGATGAGCAGGCCTTTCGTACACGCGCACCTTTCCCTTGGTGTAACCCGCAAGGTTTGTTGACGGAAGCGGGCTATCGCCGATTGTTGGAGTCTTTGCCCGACGCATCGCTGTTTACCTCCCTGTTCGGCATCCGGCGCTCGCATGGACAGAAATCCCACGACCGCCTCGCTTTGGAATACCGCACGGACCTCGCGGTGGCCGAGCCCTGGCATGCTTTCGTCGAGGAGCTGCGCGGTACCGAGTACAATCGGTTTTTGCGGCGTCTGTTCGGCCGCGGCGGGATCCAGCTCAACTTCCACTGGCATTACACTCCTCGGGGTTGCTCGGTATCACCCCACTGCGATGCGATGCGCAAGCTGGGCTCGCATATTTTCTACTTCAACACCGCGGATGATTGGGACTCCGCTTGGGGCGGTGAAACCCTCATCCTCGATGACGGGGGCCGGTTCAAGCGCAGCTCGGCACCGGATTTTGCCGATTTCGACCAAGCGCTGGCCGGCGAGAGCCTCGGTAACCGCAGCCTGTTGTTTCAGCGCCAAGGCAACTCTTGGCATGGGGTGCGCGAGATCCGTGCTCCAGAAGGGTATTACCGTAAGGTGTTTATCGTAGTCATCAACGATCGGCTGCGCGCAAGCCTGCGGCGGATCGGCGCGCGTCTCAAGGGCGAGGCGATCCGTGACTACTGAGCCTGCGGGAAGCGCAGATGATGGATCCGGCCATGGGGTATTGTCCCGCAACACCGCCATCGTCGTGCTCGGCGCCGGGCGCAGTGGCACCAGCGCACTCACCCGCGGGGTGCAGGCGTTGGGGGTGGATCTGGGGAACCGGTTGCGCCGCGGGCGTGGTAAGAACCCCACCGGTTTCTTCGAAGATCGCGATCTACTGGCGCTCAACAAGCGTTTGAAGCGCGCGCTCGGGATCACCGGCGAGAGCGTGCGGCTCATACCGCCTTCGCAATGGGATAATCCCAAGGTTCGGCTGCTGCGGCGCCGCGCCATGCAGACGATCGAGCGGCGTTTCGGCGCGAGCCGGCTGTGGGGCTTCAAGTACGCCCGGACCCTGCGCATGCTGCCGTTCTGGGAGGCGGTCTTGCGCGAGCTCGATATCGAGGTGCGCTATGTCGTGGCGTTGCGCAACCCGCTCAGCGTGGCGAGATCGCGCGCCCAGCTGGATCCGCAGCGGGGTGTGCAGGTCAAAAGCGACCTGGAATGGCTGGTAAACGTCGTCCCCTACTTTCGGACCGTGGCGCAGCGAAGCTTCGTCGTGGTCGACTACGATGCCATGATCGCAGACCCGGTCGCTCAGCTTGAGCGTGCGGCGCGATGCTTGCGAATTGCGCTGACGGCGCAAACCCAGGCTGCGATCAAAGCCTTTGCGACCGACTTTTTGGTACTCGGCCTGCGCCACAGCCAGTTTACTATCGAGGACCTCGAGGCCAATCAAGCAGTCGATCCCCTGGTGCGTGATGCCTATCGTTGGCTCCATCAGCTCGCGCATGATGAGATTGCCTCGGACTCTGGGGCGCTGTGGGAGGACTGGCAGCGAATCGAGCAAGCACTGGCAGCGCGGGCGCCAGTGCTGGAATACATCGATACTTTGCTCGACGATTTGCGCCGGGCAAAGCGCGATCCGCGTGGACCGATGCAGGCGCTGCCGCAGTTGCTGCGTTATATGCGGGGGCGGTAGGGGATGCAGCGCCGGCGTTTGCCTCTCAAATCTCGTTCTACACACCTTACATGGCACAGGTTGATGTCGATAAGAGAAGCATGCGCTAGCCACTTGGCCGTTAGGATATCAAGAGACTTTCAGGACAATATTTGACGGCGCGGCGGTATTTGGGGCTCCCGTGTTTAAATGTCAGGTTCGCAACCATACGAGATCTTACACCAATCAATTCCAACAAGTTGGCTTCGTATTTGGTTTACCCCCTAAACACCCTCTTAGGTGAAGCGCGGCGGGTTATGGGGCCATAGGGAGAATGGCGGCACGATGAGATTCACCGATGATGTGGAAGCCTATCTAAGGGGTGATGCATTCTGCGACAGTCGGAAGATTCGCCTGCTGCACACCAACTCTACCTTCGATGTCAAACTCTGGGACAGAACCCGCCTTCTCGAAGAAATGTTACGAGGAAAGCGGGTGATCCATGTTGGCTGTGTAGACCATTCCGAGGAGCAGATCCGGCGCAAATGGCAACAGGGTCACTGGTTGCATGCCCGTATCGATGCAGTGGCGCAACGCTGTCTTGGGGTGGACATTGACGTCGCCGGCGTGGAGTTTGTGCGCCGGGAAATGGGCTATCAAGATGTGTACTGTATGGACCTGCTGCATGACGAGGCCCGGGAGATCCGTGGGGCACACTGGGACGTACTATTGTTAGGCGAAATCGTGGAGCACGTCGACGACCCCGTGGCGTTCCTGTCAGGCCTCCGTGAGCGTTACGCTCACTGCGTGGACCAATTGCTGATCACCGTACCCAATGCGTTTCGGTTCCGGAACCTACGGTTAGTATGGAATGGCGTGGAGCGTATCAACACCGACCACCGTTATTGGTTCACGCCGTATACCGTTGCCAAGGTGTTGCACCGTGCAGGATATGTTATGAGAGAATTTCACTTGGTAAATCTCAATCCGCGCAGTCTCAAAAAACGTCGCAAACCGCGTGCTTGGATGAAGTCTTTTTGTAATCACCGTTTTCCTCTGAGCCGGGACACAATCGTGGCACTTTGCTGGATGGCCAAGTCGGGCGTTGATATAAGTTGAGTGAATGCGCCCTTGCCCGGGTCACGTGCTGTTAATGTCGGCAATTTTCCGCCTCTACCCGGGGACGGATATCATCATTGGGACGCCCTCGAACAGCTGATCCAGCTCGAGGGGTGCTGCCAATGATCGGAAACCGTTCATCGCTAGACTGATCGAGTGGCGCCGCCTCGGCGATCGCACTGTGCAGACTGACGTAGTAGCGTCCTGTAATGCCCTCGGGCTTGATCTGCGCCACCTTTGATGGACTGATTTTCACGATTGATGATGGGCCGTCAACGACGGTGGCCGCGGCGTCACTTGATCGCCACAGGCGAAATCGCCATTAAAAACATTGACCGTGCTCAGCGAACAACTGACCAGGGCAAGACTTTGGCGATCAACTCCTGCGCCTCGGTACGGTCGATATAGATGTGAATTTCATTGCCAGACGACATTTCGCACCCGATTCTTGGTATTAGCTGAGCGACGCGGCGCTGACGAGGCCTCCCGATCCAGCCATGCTTGCAGCATAAGCAGATTCCAAATGCGGTGCTGCCACTGACGGCTGTCGCTGGACCGTGTTGCCCACACTCGCCGCACCGGCTCGGGATTAAAGAGACCTTGGCGGCGCAGCCGCTCGGGAGCCAATAAGTCTTCTGCCCAACCGCGCAGCGGACCGGCTAGCCATTGACCTATGGGCGCGCCGAAGCCTTGCTTGGGCCGCTCGAAAAGCGGCCGCGGAAGGTACCGGGCAAGCAGTTCACGCAGAATCCACTTGCCATGTTGGTCGCGGGTTTTCATATGCCGCGGCAGGCGCCAGGACCATTTCGCCACCCGGTAATCAAGCAGTGGGGTGCGGACCTCCAAGCCCGTGGCCATGCTGGTCCGGTCTACTTTCACCAGGATCACCTCGGCCAGGTAGTGAATCAGGTCGAGCAGTTGGGTGCGCAGCAAAGGGTCGGTTATACCAGGCCATTTGCCGCCATCGGGAAAGGCGGTTGAGGGTTCTTGCACACCGATGAGTAGCGCGCTCGGATAAAGCCACTGCGACACTTTTTGGAAGTAGAGTGCGTCCACTGACCGTGCACCGATGCGCAGTGCAGATTTCATCCACTTGTTTTGCTCTCCTTCGGGCCAGGATCGGCAGGAGAGCACAAGTGCGGCGAGCTCGCGCACGGGCAGCGGTACCCGTTGCAAGTTACGCCATTGGTTGGCAGTACCGTTGAAACGCGGGTAACCGCAGAACAACTCGTCTCCGCCATCGCCTGTGAGTACGACCTTGGTGTGCGGACGTGCCATTCGAGCGATGAGATAATTGGGTACTTGGGCGAAATCCGCTAAGGGCTCGTCGACGATGTCCGACAGTTTGGGCACTATGTCGATAGCGTCTTTCCCCGTGACGTGCAGCTCCGTATGGTCCGTCCCCAAATAGTTGGCAATGGCACTTGCATAAGGTGTTTCACTGACCGGGCCGTCACCGAACCCCAGCGCGTAAGTTTTAACTGGGGTGGCGCTTTGCGCCTGCATGAGAGAGACGATTAAAGACGAGTCAACGCCGCCCGAGAGAAATGCGCCGATCGGCACATCCGCCACCATGCGCTGGGCCGTGGCGTCTTCCAGTAGCTGCTGGAGAAGGTCGATGGTGTGCTGTTCGTTATTGTCGAGCGGATTGTCTACCCCGGCCTGGGCGACCTTCGGTGTGGACCAATAAGCTCGAACACATTGCTCCGGATTGAATGGCGCTCGGCTCTGCTGCTGGTCGAAGCTAAAGATGCTCCCTGGGCGGAGTTTGTAGAATCCCTGGTAAATGCACCATGGAGCCGGGATATAGCCGAAGCGCAAATAAAGGCTTATGGCGTCGCGGTTGAGATCGCCGGGGAATGCATCAAGTACCCGAAAGGCTTTGAGCTCCGAGGCGAAAACGAATGTCCCGCCGATCCAACCGAAGTACAGCGGTTTTTTACCCAGTCGGTCACGCGCCAGGTGGAGACGATGTGCCCGCCGGTCCCACAGCGCGAAGGCGAACATGCCGTTGAGGCGTGGCAAGACGTTGTCCAGCCCCCACTGGACAATGGCCGCGAGCAGCACTTCCGTATCGGAATGGCCACGAAAGAGACAGCCCAGCTTGGCCAATTCCCTTCGAAGAGCCCGAAAATTGTAGATTTCCCCATTGAAAACGATTACATAGCGCCCGCATGGCGAAACCATCGGCTGATGGCCTGCAGGCGAGAGATCGATAATCGACAAGCGCCGGTGGGACAGAGCCATATCGGCGGTTGCATCCTCCCATAGCCCCGCGTCGTCGGGACCGCGGTGAGCGAGTGCGCTCGCCATACGTTTGGCGCATGGCCCAATTGGCCCGCGAATCTTCGCGCCAGGGTTTAAGCGCCACAAGCCCGCGATCCCGCACACAAGCCTCATTGCCTCCTGCAAAAAGCATCGTAGTGAATAATTGTGAGACGCATGCAAAAAGCAAGCGGCTCCAGCTCGCCGGAGCCTTTTTCTAGCCCGCTCGGGTTCTACCGGCTGCCATCACCTGAAATAGTAAGGGCAGACCAGCTGGGTCACAGGTCGTCCTTTATTGCCGGAGCGCCGCGTCAGTTAGGTTGTCGAGCCCTTCCGCCATTTTTTGAAGGGTGTCTTTTGCTCCAGTGAGACCCCGCTCAGCCGCGATCGCCCGCGGATCTTCATAGCCGAGCCACACCTGAGCGGCTGCGTCCTGCCAGGCGAGCACCTTCATCGGTAGATCGATTCCGATGGTTTGGTCCTGTTGCAGCAACTTCGTGCCGATCTCGGGCTTGCCGAAGATCAACAGCTGGGTTGGGCGTAACTCCAGATCGACCTTTTCCGCATTCTTGGCATGATCGACCCGCGCCATCACTGCGATGCCTTTCTCGGCGAGGATATTTTCCAGACGGTCGAGCGTCTCGGAGACCGAATAGGGGCTTTGCTTCGTAGTAAGCTCAGCCGTCATAGCCGCTATGGGCAGTGCCGCAACAACGATTGCCGCCGCCATTATGCAAGCTATTCTTCGCATATCTTTCTTTCCTTCCCGAACTCCGATGGCTGGTTAACCCAAACCGGGAATATGCACTTGCCACGTATAGACGATCGCCAACAGGATCAACAGCGCCATTATCTGGTGAAAGGCGACCAAAATGCCGGGGCGTTTCGGGTTGTCGTTGACTGCATGAAAGAGCATGAAACCAACAATAAACTGAGTTAGCGCGAGAACCAGGGCACCGCTGTAGGACTGCGCGTAGTAGCCCAATGCAAGTAGAAACAGCAGCCCGCCCAGATAGTGCAGTGCGAAGGCCCACTGGCCTTTCGTGCGTGGCAGCACGAAGGCACCGATCGGGCGTTGATAGCCCCGTTGTCCGGTCGTCATACCGCCGAGGAAAATCATCAGTAGAAACGGGTGCAGCGGCACCATGCCAGCGAGATAGGCCCAAATGCTCAACGAGTCCGGATGCAACGCCAGTAGGTAGGTAATGTAGGTGGTGTAGGCCAGCAATCCGTGCAAACCGTGCAGAAAGGCCGGTGCCTTGCCGGCTAGCACATGCAGTGTGGCTATGCCGAGAAGTGCGGTAAGGGCGATGAGCACTAGACCGGCAATTGTGTTGGCGGTGGGAGCAAGTGCCAGAATGACAATCGCGTTCAATCCCAAAATCGTGGCGAGCATGCGGTGCCAGATTTCGGGGTCGTGCCATATGGCGCGAGTAAGCATCTTTTCGTGATACGGCCAGCGGGTGCCGAGCGACAGCCCGTAACCGTAGCCCTCGACCAAGCCGCCAATGACGATCAACCCCGCCATCGCAACCACTTGTACGATCAGTAGTATCTGGAGCAACATCGATAATCCCCACAATATAATAAAAAACCCGCGTGACGGGCCGAACAATCCTACACCGGCCCATGGGTTACTGAGAAACGGCTACGGAATAGAGTGCATTTGCATCGAAGACCCAAATCCCATCCGCCTAAGCCCTGACGCTAAAACATGTTCATCGGTAGTTTCAGATAGTGGGCGCCGTTGTCCGCGGGCGGCGGCAGGCATCCGGCACGCATGTTTATCTGGATCGAGGGTAGGATGAGCCGAGGCATGCCGAGCGTGGCGTCGCGCGCCTCACGCATGGTCACGAAGGCATCCTCACTCACGCCCTCATGGACGTGCACATTCGAGCGCTTCTGCTCGCCGACCGTGCTTTCCCAACGATACTTGCTGCGGCTTTCGGGGAGGTAATCGTGGCACATGAACAAGCGCGTATCGTCGGGTAGGGCGAAGAGCTTTTGTATGGAGCGGTAGAGCGTGCGCGCATCGCCGCCGGGAAAGTCGGCCCGAGCGGTGCCGTAGTCCGGCATGAACAGCGTATCGCCGACAAGCGCCGCATCACCGATCAGATAGGTCATGCAGGCTGGCGTATGGCCCGGCGTGTGAATCGCGCGGGCTACGAGATTGCCGATGCGGAAAGTCTCGCCATCCCTGAAGAGATGGTCGAACTGACTGCCGTTGCGCTTGAACTCGGTGCCGGCGTTGAACACTTTGCCAAAAACCTCCTGCACGGTGACGATCTCCGCGCCGATGCCGAGCTTGCCGCCGAGTGCCTCCTGGACGTGGGGCGCGGCGGAGAGATGGTCGGCGTGGACATGGGTTTCGAGCACCCACGCGCAGGTGGACCCCTGCCGGCGCACATGGTCGATCACGGCGTCGGCGGAGTCGGTTTTGGTGCGCGCGGCCGCCGGATCGAAATCAAGCACCGTATCGACCACAGCGCAGGTTCGAGTCTCGGGATCGGTGACGACGTAGCTTACCGTGTTCGTCACTTTGTCGAAGAAGGCTTTTACATCGGGTTTCACTGCGTTCTCCTGCATCTCATCGACGTTCTGCCGGCTCGCTTACCTAGGGCACAATGGACGTAAATAAATCTGGCACGTGCCGGGAGGCTTAAGTTCTTAAGTTCGGCAGGCGGCTAGCTGCACAGCCGATTCCGGAAATGCTCTCGAAACTTGACCACCTCCGGGCCAACCACCAGCTGGCGATAGGGGCTTTCGCATTGGATCGGATCGTGAGTGGTGAAAAACTTCGAACAGGTCTCGGTAGCTGCCGCTCTCGGTGCATAGCGGAGTTGTACGATCTCTTGCTTGCTGGCCGCTGGGCTAGAGTGGCGGAGACTTGAGCGGCACCTCCGGTTCGGGGTTGGACGCGGCCACTGGGGTTACCCCTTCCTCGGCGCGCCGATCGTGTTCAAGGGCCCACTGCACCGAGGGGAAGGCCAACTCGGCGAAGGGGATTTCATCCCATCGGAACAAGTGAACCTCGCTGGATTCGGGGCCTGGGCTTACATTGGCGCGCAGCAGCCGGGCGCGAAAGATGATCTGGACTAGATTGATTCGGGTTATGCTGTAGACAGCGAGCAGTGGTCCTAACGCAAGCTCGGCCCGGGCCTCCTCCCAAGCCTCACGGCGCGCACCGTCCTCGACCGATTCGTTCAACTCCAGATAGCCCGCCGGCAAGGTCCAATAGCCGCGGCGCGGCTCGATCGCCCGGCGGCAGAGTAGGATACGGGCATCCCAGCGACATACCGCGCCGATTACGATCTTTGGATTTTCATAAGCGATATAGCCGCAGTCCGGGCAGGTCAGGCGGTGCCGATCGTCCCCTTCGGGGATGCATTGCACCCTTGGGCCAACGTCGTTGACGTGATGCGTGCTCATTTGCTTAGCAGCCTAGCATCATGCTTAACTCCGATGCACGGGAAACGCGAAATTCGCGCCACTTTCGGCAACGGTTTCGACGCGCTGCGTTTTTCCAAAGGCATCCATGGTAAAAGATCGGCGCTGTAGACTTGGAATACTTGGCTGCGGGATTTGCTCACCGGTCGTTGATGCTGAGTCGTCCCGGGCCTATGAGCGCAAGCGTTATCGCAGTAAAAAGATACATCCCTTGAAGCTCGAGCACCCAGCCACCCTGGGCGTTCAATTGGAATAGCATGTTCATGTGGGCCAGGGCGAACGCGAAAATCATATTCATAACGATCAGCAATGCGCCAATCCGGGCATACCAACCGATGATCAGCAGAATGGGACCGACTATCTCGCCGAGGAAAACGCCATAAGCCAAGATCCAGGGCAGGCCGGCATTCACCACCATGCCTTCGACTCCACCGACCCCGTTTAGTAATTTATGTATCCCGTGCAAGAGCACGAGCAGACCAAGTGTCACGCGCAGGAT
>NZ_CH672427.1:793393-871548 GCF_000153205.1 Nitrococcus mobilis Nb-231 | reverse complement strand
CAAGTGTCACGCGCAGGATCAACTTTCCGGCATTAGTCATAACGTAATCCATGTCTGCAACTCCTCCCGTCGTTCTGCATATTTCAGTTATCGGCGCATAGTACAGGTAACGTGGTGCGGATGCCGTAGGATTTTGAGTAGGCGCAGCTGCGCGGAGATGGCTTGTCCCATGAGCAGCCGTTTTTGCGCGAATGTTGCTCAGATACTCTGCCACGGAATGCGTCTGTGATTTGCCCGAGTTCAATTCCCGAGACTGAAAAACGGTCGAATGGAGAAATAGAGAATAAGGGCAGCGGCAACGAGGTACAGCAGCACTTTGAAGGGTCGATTCCGAATATTGTCGAGGAGCGTCTCGGCACTTCCTTCCCGCTTTAGCCGCTCGTGGTTAGCTCGTATTTTCGCCCGGCGCTTCCGTTGGTACTGAGCAATAAGTTGCCTCGCCTCTTTCTCTTGACGCTTATCGCTGAGCCAGATCGCCCCCATCGATATCCCCCAGCGGCTAGGAGGTGTCTCATAGAAGAGAATTCTGTGCTTTTCCAAAAGCTCTCGAACCTCCTGGGCTTCTTCCTCCGGTACGTCCCGGAGGTTCATTAGGACAGTAGTCATAGCAGCTTCTCTTGCATTGGCATCGATATAAGCCCGATGGGCTTTGAAAAGGTAGGGAACCGGCGGAATAGCCATGCTGGCGTTGGCCCCCTCCTGCCTGATTGCACCCTTGTCCACTTTAATTTGGAGTACTCCTGCAACCAGGCGGAGATCGCTTGTGTGTCTCCGCCCGCTACGAGAGCAGCATGGAGCTCGTTAGGCCAGTTCATCTAGGCTCGGGAGTAACAGCGGCGCATGCATGGTCCAATCAATTAAATCGATAGGGCGGGTACTTCGAGCTAGAAAGTTTGACGCGCGGCACATCATGGAGTGGGAATTCACTGTATTCAGATAGGTGAGTGGTTCCCGGTGCTGCGTGGAATAGCCGCAGAGAGAGGGATTTCTTATGTTGCACACTATACTTTTTGTACTGATCTGGCTTTTCTTCGGTAATTCGATCTGTATCGGCACGCTTTTCCTTGCTCCACGCACGAATACGAAGCGCTGCGCGGCAATCCATGCGCTTGGTCCGTTCGGAATCGTAGCGGCGATCGAGCCGATTCGCCACCAATTCAAGGCTCAATAAAATAGTGTCCGTAAAGCCAGCGGTGCGTGAGGGTTGCGCTGCCCTTGCCAATGCCGCGGTTGATCCGTGTGCTCAGCGTCGTGCGCAGTCGATGCGGCCAGTGGCTGCGGTCGGCCGTCGTTTGCCAGTACTTCCACTTGCGCACCGTCGAGCGGCCGATGTTGTACCTCTGCGCCAGCTCCCTCAATACGGAGCGAGCCTGAAACAAAGCATAGCTCCTGGAGGTATATGATCACTCAGGCCGCAGCAGTTAGCGATACTCTACCGATAGGGAATCATGCGTATGGATAACTGAGCGGTTTGCGAGGGAATAGGCGCCCGATGAGAGAGGGGTTTCGCATGCTGGACAGCGTGCCGTGATTCAGGCACTCGGTCTGCTCGGATATTGTGGAGGCGATTGAGTTTATTCACCATCAATTCAAACCTTGGTAGAACTAAGTTTGTTGGGTATCGGTTATACTTGGGGGCAGTTTAGTAATGTGTAGCTTTTTGAGCACCATCGGTAGGTGCGTGCGGCTGCAGACGATCACTGTACGCTACCCACTCGACTGGTTTTTAGCCTGTCAATCGACATATGGCAGGCAAGCAGACTGTTAACCCACGACTAAAGCTTCTATCGGCCTTATTTCGAGCGCGGGGTCGATCTGGAAGGACGTGCGACGTATATAGCAGAGGATAATTCTAATATAAAATCTTGCTAGAGGGAATTGAGTGGGGAGCAAGCGAGCTATATACTGCATTTGGGAGTATTGAATTCGCTGAACATGATTAGTTGAGGAATATGATGGATCTGTCGAAATATACCGTTAAGGATCTGGAGAGACTTAAGAAGGATATTGATAAAGAAATCGCCTCCCGACGTAAGTATGAAGAAAGGCAGGCGCGTGAAGAGATCAAGGAGGTGGCGGCTAAATATGGCTTTACCTTGAATGAACTAGTGAGCGGTATATCCATATCTAAGGGGCGCTTGCAGAGCAAAGCTCAGGGTAAGTTTCAACACCCTGAAGACCCGAGTAAGACATGGACTGGGCGAGGTCGCAAGCCGAACTGGGTCAAGGAATGGGAGGCTGCCGGATGTTCCATCGACGACTTGAGGGCCGCTTAGCGTGCGGCGTATGGTGAAATAATATAAGACTCTACCAAACTTCAGCGTAGCGATATGGCTTGCTTCATAAGGAAAAATCACCCGCGGGGCAGCGGGGGATGTGCCGACAGGTTTGGTTTTCAACCTTGGTAAACACGCCCGGCACGGTATGACATGCGCTGCGGCGCGTCGTCCTAGTTTTAGGCTTGACCGGATGCGCTTCGCGTAGTCCAATGGCTGTCAGCCTCGTGGGAGCGCGTCGTGGCGTTGCCGCTTGTTATGCGCTTGTCATTGCGGTAGCAGAAACAGGCAATAAAACCCAACTTTTAATGCTTTTCTTCGTTGCCCTAATATTGCCGACCTTGGCTGGTTTCTCTAGAGAATTTTTGGGTGCTGTTGGCAGGCTCTACAAGAGTTGCGCCAGGGGGAGTGTTTTGGCTCTGTACCCTAATCGAATCAACGGAAATACAGATCGAGGCGGCTGTAAGAGGTGTGGCGTGCGCTTTTTTTTATGGGCTGAAATAGGCTTATAGGTTGCTACCGTCACGCTCGGGTCACAAATAACAGCGCGTTGGCCATGATCATCATCTGCGGAAGGCGTGATGCAGGACGTTGTCGAAGTCCAGTGCCCTTGGTGCTTTGAACTGGTCGAGCTACTCATCGATCCGGAGACGGAAGGCCATTATATCGAAGATTGTGAGGTATGCTGTCGTCCCTGGCAAATCTCCGTGGTGCGGGATATGGGTCGGACTCCGCAGGTCAGTATCGAGCGTGGATAGGATGCTGCTTTACTTGCTTTTGATACCGAGTCTAAGCGTGTAGCAATTCGGTTCATGCTGACAAAAATGAATTCCGGTGATAGGTCCCAGGTGGCTTCATCC
This sequence comes from Nitrococcus mobilis Nb-231, assembly GCF_000153205.1. Lineage (GTDB taxonomy): Bacteria > Pseudomonadota > Gammaproteobacteria > Nitrococcales > Nitrococcaceae > Nitrococcus > Nitrococcus mobilis. Next base: position 868,412 of record NZ_CH672427.1, on the reverse strand, counting down.
CCTTTTCTCGTGCCCGCAGTTCTGCAGGTGCAAACGGTAGGTGCGTGCCACGTAATGAACGCGGCCGACTCCATTATTGGGGATTCCAAGGTTAGCATGGAACTAAGTCGCTAGGAGGCTTTTGTATGTCGCGGGAATGGGAATGGCAAGAATAGCTTGCATGGAAGGAAGAGCTGCTACGTGAGCTCGATGAAAAGCTCCCTCCTCTGATCATGAGCTTGCGCACACGCTCGAGGACTATGGAGAAGGCGATGCGCTGTATATTGGTCCGCCATGCGGAGTCTGTGGGCAATGCGGAAGGTCGGCTGCAAGGGCATGCCGAGTTCGATTTGACCAATGTGGGGCGTCGGCAGGCGGAGCGGCTGTTTCAGCGCTTGCAAATGGAAGGCCTTGAGCCGACCCACGTCTATTGCTCACCGTTGCGGCGAACGGTAGAAACCGCTCGGATCGTATCTCGATCCTGGCAAGCGCCTCTTACCCTTTGGGGCGATCTAATCGAGTATAACGTCGGCGTATTCTCCGGATTAAGGTGGGAAGACATCGACATGCAATACCCGACAATGGCGCAGGCATTTCGGGAGAGTGGAGACTGGGCCGTGGTAGAAGGCGCCGAAGACTTGATGCAGCGTCATGCGCGGGGACGTCGAGTCGTTGCATCCCTCGTCGAGGGACACCGTAGTGGGGATGTGATCGTAGCGTTTAGCCATGGTGGCATACTGCAGCACATAATTGCCGCGTTTCTGGGTACTGATCGGAGCTGGGGCATTCGGGTGCGCAATACCGCCGTTTTTGATTTCACCTTGGACAAGAATTTGTGGTACGAATTCGGCAGTGTCCGGCGCAATACCCGACACTGGCGCATCCTCAGTTTTAACGACGCAGCTCATTTGGAGCTTGATTACGGCGCTGCCGAGCAGACCGGATCAGCCAAAGAAGCGTAACGAGATGCCTCTCACAAGCACAGCAGACACTTGGTGTGCGGGACCGCCCTGCAGCCATAGTCATGGCGGCGGCAGCCGGGCCGGCTGAATGGGTGGGATAAGTGACAATCACGCTTGCTGGGTTGTTTCCCGGTTGGGTTTATGTGCCGGCGGTCGGGGTCGTTTGGGGTGGGCCGCCTGCGCATCCTGCATTAAAAAGGGCTAGGTCATCGACCTAGCCCTTTGTTTTTATGGTCGGGGTGACTGGATTTGAACCAGCGACTCCTGCCTCCCGAAGACAGTGCTCTACCAAGCTGAGCTACACCCCGGTAGCATTGTTTCGTCTAGTATCGGCGACTGATAGCGAACCGGACCAGCGCAACGAGCGCATCGCGATAGATGCCGCTCTCTAAGCGCTCAAGCATTGCCACGGCGCGGTCGGCCTCTTCGTTCGCGAGGGAGTAAGTGTAGGTAATGGCTCCGGTCTTTTCAATGGCCTCTTGTACCGCCTCGATCTGCATCTGGCCACCTTGCTGAATGGCGGAGCGCATCAACTCACGGGTTTGGCGTCGCCGTTTTGCATGGCGTAAATAAAGGGCATAGTGGGTTTGCCTTCGGCTAGGTCGTCTCCAATGTTCTTGCCTATTTCTTGAGCGTTGCCGTCGTAGTCGAGGGCATCGTCGATCAGCTGGAAGGCCGTGCCCAAATGACGGCCGTAGGCCGCCATGGCGGCCTGATCCTGTACCGAGCGTGCGCCCAGCAAGGCGGCGAGCCGACAGCCAGCCTCGAACAAGGCGGCGGTTTTGCGGAAGATGACCTCCCGGTAGCGCTCTTCTGTGACATCCGGATCATGGATATTGAGCAGTTGCAGAACCTCACCTTCGGCGATGGTGTTAGTGGCACGCGAGAAAATCCCCATCACCGCCGTTTGCTGCAGCTCGACCATCATTTCAAAGGCGCGTGTATAGAGGAAATCGCCCACCAGGACGCTGGCACCGTTGCCCCAGATTTGACGTGCAGTTTCGCGCCCGCGGCGCATATCGGATTCGTCTACTACGTCATCGTGCAGAAGCGTTGCCGTGTGAATCATCTCGACGATGGCGGCGAGCAATATGTGTTGGTGGTCACGGCAACTGCAGGCCCGAGCGGCGAGCAACACGACCAATGGCCGCAAGCGCTTACCGCCGCTATTGATGATATAGCTGCCCAAACGGTTAATGAGGACTACGTCCGAACTCAGTCGTTTCCGAATGAGTTCATTGACGGCCTCAATGTCATGGGCTACGAGTGCTCGGATTGGATCGAGCTCCATAGGGAGCAGGGCTCCTTGGGCGGTGCTGCATGGCGCCGGGCTGGAATGCTAGGGGCGGGTTGATAGGGTGTCAAGCTGAGGCCGTAGTTAACAAGGCTCTGATTTATTCATAACGTCGGCGAAATCCGCTGATTATATTTTTGATTTTGCTAGACTTTAGATTTTTTCAGAATGACAAGAGGAGAATCAAGCAAAGTTTTCTTAATTGACGTTCTAGGAGTTAATCAGTACATTAGCGCGTTTTAAACGACAGTGAGCCAAGGCAAGGGGAGAGTGGCCATGTACGCCGTCATCAGGACGGGCGGTAAGCAGTATCGTGTCAGCGAAGGTGACACACTGCGCGTCGAGAAGCTCGATGCGGAGCAGGGGGCGGGCATTGATTTCGATCAGGTACTGATGATCGCCGACGCAGGCAACATTCAGGTAGGCACACCGCTGATCGAGGGTGGGCGCGTCAGCGCCGAAGTGCTCGGCCAGGGACGTAGCCGCAAAATCGAAGTACGTAAATTCAAACGGCGTAAGAATTACCATCGCTGCCATGGTCACCGCCAGCACTATACCGAGGTAAAGATCACCCGCATTGCGGCGGGCGTTGGTAGTTGATGTACAGCTGAGGGAATCCGGAGCATGGCGCATAAGAAGGCAGGTGGCAGTACCCGTAACGGGCGTGACTCGCATTCCAAGCGGCTTGGGGTCAAGCGCTTCGGTGGCGAACTGGTATATGCGGGCAATATCCTGGTTCGCCAGCGCGGAACCAGCTTTCATCCGGGCGAAAATGTCGGGCTCGGTCATGACCACACACTGTATGCGAAGACCGACGGCCAAGTGGTGTTCACGCGTAAAGGTCCGTATCAGCGGTGCTTCGTGAGCGTGCATCCGAGGGTCGACTGATCCAGGATACTGGTTCGGGATAAGCCCCGTTGCCGCACGGGGCTTTTTTTATGGTGATACGACTGCCCCGCCTGGCTGCACAATACTTTATGCTGAGATAGGGAGGTTAGCTGAGCGGTGCTGTTTCGCTCACGTGGATAATCTGATTCCCGTAAATCGAACCAGTCGACGCTGGGGCGGTTCCGCGTGTGGGGCGACGGACTAACGAGCAATGAAGTTTATTGACGAGGCAACCATTCAGGTGCGTGCTGGGGATGGCGGCGATGGCTGTGTGAGTTTTCGGCGCGAGAAATTCATCCCCCGTGGTGGACCGGACGGTGGGGACGGCGGGCGCGGCGGCAGCGTTTATCTCGAGGCCACCGAGGGTTTAAATACCTTGGCGGATTTCCGCCATACGCGTCGGTTTGTCGCTGCGGCAGGCGAGGCCGGTAAGGGGCGCCAGATGAGCGGGCGCGGCGGTGCGGACCTGATGGTGCGGGTGCCGGTCGGTACATTGGTGACGGCCGAGGAGACCGGAGAGTGCTTGGGTGATTTAATTCGCGCCGAACAGCGCCTGCTGGTTGCCCGTGGCGGGCGCGGCGGATTAGGGAATTGCCACTTCAAGCGGGCTACGAATCGGGCTCCACGCCGAGCTACCGCGGGCACGCCGGGTGAGCACTTGGCATTACGCCTAGAGCTCAAGGTGCTAGCCGATGTCGGGTTGTTGGGAATGCCCAACGCCGGCAAATCGACCTTGTTGCGCGCGATCTCAGCAGCCCGGCCGCGGGTGGCCGATTACCCATTCACGACCCTGTACCCGAATCTGGGCGTGGTTCGGGTGGAACCGACCCGCAGCTTTGTGGTCGCCGATATCCCGGGGCTTATAAGGGGGGCGGCGCAAGGGGCGGGACTGGGAACGCGCTTTCTCAAGCATCTCGCCCGCACGCGGCTGTTACTGCATGTAGTGGACATGGCCCGCATCCGCCAAGACGTGGACTCTGCGGAGGATGTGCGTGTGCTCGAGCAGGAGCTTGACCGCTTCAGCGGCGAGTTGGCGCGCCGCGAGCGCTGGTTGGTACTTAATAAGCTGGACCAGATCCCGGCGGCAGAGCATCAGTCATTACAGCAGCGTATGCTGCAGCGCTTGGGCTGGGATCGCCCAGTTTTCGGGATTTCCGCAAAGACCGGCGAAGGCTGCGAGTTTCTTTGCCGCCGGATCATGGCCTTTTTGCAGACGCGCTCCGCTGACAGTGCGGCGGAGGAAGTGCCGCGATGAACCAGCAGTATGGTCTGGCCGGCACTCGTCGCTGGGTCGTCAAAGTCGGCAGTGCACTCGTTACCAATGAAGGCCGCGGATTGGAGCGCAACCGTATTCGCGGTTGGGTGGAGCAGATCGTTGCGTTGCAACAGCACGGGGTTCAGGTCGTACTCGTCTCCTCGGGCGCGGTTGCCGAGGGCATGCAACGCTTAGGATGGGCGCGGCGCCCAAGGGAACTGTACCAACAGCAGGTCGCAGCCGCTGTCGGGCAAATGGGGTTGGTGCAGGCCTATGAAAGTGGCTTTCAGCACTATGGCCGGCATACGGCACAAATTCTTCTGACCCATGAGGATTTGGCCGATCGCCAACGCTATCTCAATGCCCGCACGGCGCTGAGAGCGTTGCTCGATTTGGGCGTCATTCCGGTGGTGAATGAGAACGATACGGTTGCCACTCATGAGATTCGCTTTGGGGACAATGACACATTGGCGGCGCTCGTGACCAATTTGTTGGAAGCAGACCTATTAGTGATCCTTACCGATCAGGCCGGGCTGTACGAGGCCGATCCTCGCCGTAAACCGGACGCTTGCTTGATCGACAAGGCCAAAGCGGGCGATCCGCGTCTGCTGACAATGTGCTCCGAGGCAGCGGGCGTTTTGGGCAGAGGGGGGATGCGGGCAAAAGTACTCGCCGCCGAGCGCGCGGCCCGTTCCGGCGCCGCCACGGTGATCGCCTCGGGTCACGAGGCAGATGTGTTACCCCGACTTTATCGTGGCGAGTCGCTTGGAACGCTGCTCCAGCCCGCTTGTGAACGTCTAGTCGCCCGCAAGCGATGGCTTGCCAATCAGCTCCAGGTGCGCGGCCGCCTCTGGCTGGATGCGGGCGCCGTAAAGGTTCTCCGTGAAGCCGGTCGTAGTTTGTTGCCGGTTGGCGTGACGCGGGTGGATGGCCACTTCTCCCGCGGCGATGTGGTGCTTTGCCTCGCCCCGGACGGGCGGGAGGTGGCGCGGGGGTTGGTCAACTACGGCGCACAGGAGGCGGCGATTATCCAGAGTCAGTCATCGCGCCGGATCGAGGAATTGCTTGGCTACGCGGATGAGCCAGAGCTGATTCACCGTGACAATCTGGTACTCACGGGCACTGCGGCAGCGTGACCGCACGACTATTAAGCAGGCAATGGGATAGCTAATTAGCCTTGGAGTGCCCGAATGTGCTTGTTAAGCCGGCTTTTCTGGCGCGCCGCTTTGTTTTTATGGATCAAGCCCTTGCCAGCCATACGATCGACAATCGGTACGGCCTGGCGATAAGCTTCTCCGGCCTTCTCTTGATCACCTGAGTTAAGTGCATGCAACACCTTCTTGACAGCGGTGCGCATCATCGAACGTTGTGCCTGGTTGGCCTGTCGGCACCGTGCTGCCTGACGAGCACGCTTCTTTGCGGTAGGCGTATTGGCCAAAGTGGAACTCCTACTTTTTGATGCCTGATCGCTGGAAAGCGGGCAATATGCTGCACCAACGGTTCGTTGTCAACAAGGATTCAAGGAATATGCTCACTGTTGGTTGGTTTGCACCGGCGCGCATTCAGGCTAGAGTGCTCCGGCCCGCGTTTCAGAGCGGATTAGACGACAAGGGTTGCTGGTTGGAGCGCCAACTGTGCGAAAGGGATCGCTACGCTCAGTTATTACCTTCGGTTCTTTGACTTTTCTCTCCCGCATGCTAGGGCTGGTGCGGGATATCGTGATCGGCGTGATTTTCGGGCCCTCGGCGGCGACAGATGCCTTCTTCATTGCCTTTAAGATTCCTAACTTCATGCGACGACTCTTTGCCGAAGGCGCGTTCTCCCAGGCCTTCGTTCCAGTGCTCTCGGAGTACCGCGCTCGGCGCAGCCGCATGGAAGTACGCCAGTTAGTGGCTCGAACGGTTAGCGTGTTGGGCATGACCCTCGCCGCGGTCACTGTGCTCGGAGTATTTGGGGCACCCTCGTTGGTGACGGTGTTCGCACCCGGTTTTACCGACGATCCCGAGCGTTTCCAACTCGCGGCCGAGATGTTGCGGCTGACCTTTCCCTATTTGGCACTGATTTCTCTTACCGCCTGTGCCGGCGCGGTCCTGAACACTTACGGTTCTTTTGGCCCGCCAGCCGTTGCGCCGATCCTGCTCAATCTGTCCATGATAGCCGCAGCCTTTTGGTTGGCGCCGCATCTCGAACAGGGTGTTGTCGCGTTGGCATTGGCGGTGGTAGTGGCCGGGTTGTTGCAGTTGCTCTTGCTGTTGCCCTTCGTCGCTCACCACAGGCTGCTCGGCTTGGCTCTCCCGCGTTGGTCGGACCCTGGGGTGCGGCGTATTCTACGGCTGATGGGTCCGGCATTGTTCGGAACCTCGGTGCAGCAGATCAACCTGCTGGTGGATACGATCCTTGCCTCTTTTTTAGTAACGGGCAGCATAAGTTGGTTGTACTGGTCCGATCGTTTGGTGGAGTTTCCGCTCGGTGTCTTCGGTGTCGCGTTGGGTACTGTGATTCTGCCGCGCCTGTCCCAAGAGCATGCCGATCAGTCGAGGCAATCTTTCAGCCACACTTTGGACTGGGCGCTGCGCTTAGTGGTGGTGTTGATACTCCCGGCTAGCGTCGGTTTGGCGTTGCTAGCCGGGCCCATTCTCGCGACTTTGTTCCAATATGGGGCCTTCACGGCTGAGGATGTGCGCTTGGCCAGTTGGAGCCTGGTGGCCTACGCGTTGGGTTTGCTGGGGTTCGTGCTGGTAAAGATTCTGGCGCCGGGCTATTTCGCGCGCCAGGATACAGTGACGCCGGTCAAGTGTGCCTTGGCCGCATTGATAACGAACATGGTATTGAGTACATCCCTGGTGGTGGTGCTGATCCACACCCGCGTTGGGCATGCTGGGCTTGCCTTTGCTACGGCGGTAGCAGCGACGGTGAATGCCGCTCTGCTGTATCGAGGACTGCGCCGCCGGGGCGTTTTCCAACCCAGGGCCGGGTGGCGCGAGCTTCTGCGCCAGGCGGTGCTGGCCACATTGGCGATGGCGGTGGTTTTATATTGGCCGGGAAGCCACACTGGACTTTGGCTGCAAGCCGATCTTTATCAACGGGTGTTTATGTTGGCGGCGGTGATTGCCCTTGGCGCGATTACCTACTTGGTGGCGCTGCGGCTGACCGGTTTGCGCTTATCTAACCTTCGCGAGCCGCCGCTGACAAAACGGCAAACGGCATAGCTCAAAGGTCCATGTTTGCCTTACAATTCCAAGACTTTCCGGAGCATTTTGGCATGGAGCTCATTCGCGGCGGCCATAATCTCCGAGCGCGCCATCGCGAATGCGCCGCTACTATCGGCAATTTTGACGGCGTGCACCGGGGACACTCGGCGGTGCTGCAGCGGTTGCGTGTTGCGGCCGCCGAGCGCGGTATGCCCGCCGTAGTGGTGACCTTCGAGCCGCACCCGCGGGAGTATTTCACGCCGGATACCGCTCCCGCGCGCATCACCGGCGTGCGGGATAAGCTTCGAGCGCTGGCGCAGGCCGGGGTGGAGCGGGTGTTATGCCTCGAGTTCGGTCCGCGGCTAGCGGCCATGGAAGCAGAAGATTTCGTCCGGGAGATTTTGCTGGCCGGGCTGGGCGTGCGCTTTCTGATGATCGGTGATGATTTTCGTTTCGGCCGTGGTCGCCGTGGTGATTATTCTCTGCTCACACGAGCGGCCGTGGAGCACGGCTTCGAGCTCACCCGAGTGCCTACGGTAACACTGGCGGGTGCCCGGGTCAGCAGTACCCGGGTGCGTCAGGCACTCGGGGCGGGCGATCTGGAGCTCGCCGCACATCTGCTGGGTCGGACGTACCGGATCTCGGGCCGCGTGATTCGTGGCGATCGCCTAGGGCGCCGCCTGGGCTGGCCGACGGCCAATATCCGGTTGCATCGAGCGCGCCCGGCGCTAGAGGGTATTTTTACCGTGCGCGTGCGGGGCCTCGACGGGGTTCTTCCAGGTGTGGCGAGTGTAGGCAACCGACCGAGCGTCGACGGTCGGCAAATGGTGCTAGAGGTTCATTTGCTGGATTTCGAGGGCGATCTCTATGGCCAGCATATCGAGGTCGAGTTCGTTCGCCGGCTGCGCGATCAGATCCGGTTCAGCTCCCTCGAGGCATTGAGTGAACAGATTGCCCGGGATGTGGCCGTGGCGAGAGCCTATTTTAGGCGACGAATCGCCGGCTAGCCCGTCAACCACGCATAGCGCAGGGAGACAGTGTGACCGATTATAAAGAGACGTTGAATCTGCCCAAAACGGCCTTTCCGATGCGCGCTAATCTCGCTCAGCGCGAACCGCAGCGCACGGAGCAGTGGCGCCGTGCCGACCTCTATGGGCAGATTCGCGAGGCTCGGCGGGGGCGCAAGCACTTCATCTTGCATGATGGGCCGCCCTATGCAAATGGCGAAATCCATATCGGTCACGCAGTCAATAAAATCCTAAAAGACATCATAGTCAAAAGCCGTACCCTCGACGGCCTGGACGCTCCGTATGTGCCGGGCTGGGACTGTCATGGCTTGCCGATCGAGCACAAGGTTGAGCAAAGCCTTGTCGAGGTCGGTAAGACCGTTACTCCCAAGGATTTTCGGGCGGCCTGCCGCCGCTTCGCCGCGGAGCAGGTCGAGGGTCAGCGGCGCGACTTTCAGCGCCTTGGGGTTGTGGGTGACTGGGACCATCCTTATTTGACCATGGACTTCCGGACCGAGGCCGATATCCTGCGCGTGCTGGGCGATCTCGTGGCCAAGGGGCACCTCAAACGGGGCTATCGGCCAGTCCATTGGTGCATCGACTGTAGCTCGGCGTTGGCTGAAGCGGAGGTGGAATACGAGCCGCACACTTCCCCGGCGGTCGATGTGCGCTTTCCAGCGGTCAATGCCGAGGCCTTCGCCGAGTGCTTCGGCGCGCGCATCGAGGCGGCACCGTTGTCGGTGGTCATCTGGACCACGACACCCTGGACGCTGCCGGCGAATCAGGCGGTGGCCGTGCATCCGGAGCTCGAATATGTCCTGGCCGCTGTGGACGGCGGTCGCGAGTATCTGGTGCTGGCCGCCGCGTTGCATGAGCAGGCGCTGGCGCGCTATCAAGTGGGTGCCTTCCAGATCATCGGCCGACCGTGTCGAGGTGTCGAGTTGGAGCGCCTGCAGCTACAGCATCCATTTTATGAGCGGATCGTGCCGATTGTGCTCGCTGAGTATGTAACCACCGATACCGGTACCGGTGCGGTGCATACGGCACCCGGTCACGGCAGCGACGATTACCTCACTGGGCAGCGTTACGATTTGCCGTTGAACAATCCGGTTGATGCCACGGGGCGTTTTGTTGCGGATACGAAGTTTTTTGCCGGACAGCTCGTGTTCGACGCCAACGCGGCGATCATAGAGCTTTTGGCAAAGCGCGGCATGCTGCTCAACCACGAGCGCTACTCTCACAGTTACCCGCATTGTTGGCGCCACAAGACTCCGATCCTATTCCGGGCGACCCCGCAATGGTTCCTCAACCTGGAATCCAATTCCGTGCGCGAGCAGGCGCTCGCCGCCTTGCCGCAGATTCGATGGTATCCGCCATGGGGTGAGGCGCGTATGGACGCCATGGTGCGCAACCGTCCGGAATGGTGCATTTCGCGCCAGCGCAACTGGGGCGTGCCGATTGCGCTGTTCGTCGATCGTGACAGCGGAGCGCCGCACCCCCAGACGATGCGGCTGATCGAAGCGCTGGCGCAGCGGATCGAGCAGCACGGTATCGATGCTTGGTTCGATCTCGCGCCCGAGGAACTGCTCGGCGACGAGGCGAGCCGCTATGAGAAGGTGACCGATATTCTCGACGTCTGGTTTGATTCGGGCACCACGCATACCACCGTGCTCGAGCGGCGCGAGGAGTTGAGCCAACCGGCTGATCTCTATCTCGAAGGCTCGGATCAGTATCGCGGCTGGTTTCAATCTTCGTTGCTCACCTCGATGATGGTACGTGCCACGCCACCGTATCGTGCCGTGCTGACTCATGGCTTCACCGTCGATGAGCAGGGTCGCAAGATGTCCAAATCGCGCGGCAATGTGGTGGCGCCGCAGACGGTGATGAAAACGCTGGGAGCCGACGTGCTCCGCCTTTGGGTCGCCGCCACCGACTACCGTGGTGAGATGGCGGTATCCGATGAGATCTTAAAACGCACAGCGGATGCCTATCGGCGGATCCGCAACACGGCGCGCTTTTTACTCGGCAACTTGGCCGGTTTCGAGCCGGCTCGGCATCAGGTGGCGCCCGAACGGATGCTGGCGTTGGATCGCTGGGCCGTAGACCGTGCCTGGCAGCTTCAACAGGCTGTTCAAGAAGCCTACCGGGAGTATGATTTCCACCAGATCTACCAGCGGGTGCATCACTTCTGTGTGCTGGATATGGGCGGGTTCTATCTGGATGTCATTAAGGATCGCCAGTATACGACACAAATCGATAGCCTCGCACGCCGTTCCTGCCAAACGGCGATGTGCCACATCATTGAGGCATTGGTGCGTTGGTTGGCGCCGATTCTGAGCTTTACCGCCGAGGAAATCTGGGAGCATATGCCCGGGCCGCGTGAACCCTCCGTGTTTTTGGCCGAATGGTACCCGGCACTGCAACCCTTGGAGGAAGGCTCGTTTGACCGACCCTTCTGGGCCGGAATCCTGGCACTACGCGAAGCTGTGAACAAGCGCATCGAGGAGCTGCGCAACGCCAACGTGCTCGGTGCGAGCCTGGAAGCCGTGGTTGAGATTTATTGCCCTGCATCGCTCAAGCGGCAGTGGGAGACCCTGGGCGAGGAGCTACGTTTCTTGCTAATCACCTCAGAGGCTCAGGTTCACGATTTCACCACGCTTCCCGTGGAGGCGGTCGCGGCGACGCTAAATGACGGCACCGAATTTGCCTTGGCAGTGGGGCCGTCAATGCACGCCAAGTGTGTGCGCTGTTGGCAGCGGCGCGCGGATGTCGGCATGAACCGCGAGCACCCGGAGCTTTGCAGCCGATGCGTAAGCAACGTGGCGGGACCGGGCGAAATACGCCGCTTTGCCTGAGTAGAGAAAATGCCGATGCTGCGCTTGGGGGTCTTGTTAGCCGTCCTGATCATCATTGCCGATCAGGCAACCAAATTCCTAGCCCAAACATGGCTGGCGGCGTACCAGCCGGTGCCGCTCGCTGCGTTGCTCAATTTGACGTTGAGCTACAATCGGGGAGCGGCGTTCAGCTTTTTGAGTGATCAAGGGGGCTGGCAGCGCTGGTTGTTCATCACCGTGGCGATTGGCGTGTGCCTTTTTTTGTTGCGCTGGCTCGCCCAACTGCAGCGGCGCGAGCGTTGGTTGGCCGTTGCGCTTGGGCTTATCCTTGGCGGTGCGCTCGGCAACGTCATCGATCGGTTGCGCTATGGCCATGTGGTCGACTTTATCGATGTGCATTATGGGCGCTGGCATTGGCCGGCATTTAATGTTGCCGACAGTGCCATCACGCTGGGTCTGATTGGATTGCTCCTGCAACTGTGGTTCGAGCGCCGGCGAAGTTAAGAAGCTGATGTCTGGCCAGCGCTTGGGGCTCGGGCAAGATTACGGCTTGGGTCTGGCCAGCAGGCATGAGATACTGGCGCGCTCTTGTTTACAATATTGGGTTTTGCAATGCCCAGAATTCTTCTTGCCAATCCGCGTGGTTTTTGCGCGGGGGTCGAACGGGCGATCAGCATCGTGGAAAAGGCGTTGGAAGCGTTTGGCGCGCCGATCTACGTACGCCATGAAGTCGTGCATAATCGTAGCGTCGTCGATGATCTGCGCCGCAAGGGCGCCCGATTCGTCGAGGAACTTAGCGAGGTGCCCGATGGCAGCACGGTGATCTTCAGCGCCCATGGTGTCTCGAAAGCCGTTCGTGCGGAGGCTGCCCAACGCGGATTGCGGGTATTCGATGCGACCTGTCCGCTCGTTACCAAGGTGCACATCGAAGTGCAAAAGCATGCGCGTGAGGGCCGGGAAGTGATTCTTATCGGGCATGACGGACATCCCGAAGTGGCGGGTACCATCGGTCAGTACGAGGGAAAGGGGGCCGAGCGCGGCGCAATCTATCTGGTGCAGGGACCCGAGGATGTCGAGTCGCTTACGGTGCGAAATGCCGATGACCTGGCCTATGTGAGTCAGACCACGCTCTCGATGGACGATGCTGCACAGGTTATCGCCGCACTGCGCCAGCGCTTCCCCGATATACATGGGCCGACTCGGGATGATATCTGCTACGCGACTCAAAATCGCCAGGACGCCGTCATGGGTCTAGCGCGACAGGTGGACGTGATGATCGTGGTCGGTTCGGGCAATAGCTCTAATACTCGGCGGCTCCGTGAGTTGGCCGAGCGCATCGGTGTGCCGGCCTATCAGATCGACACGGCCGCGGATTTGGATCGGCGCTGGCTTGAAGGTCGAGAAGTGATCGGCATTACGGCTGGAGCTTCCGCTCCAGAAATCCTGGTGCAAGGGGTGGTCGATCGGTTGATCGAGTGGGGCGTGGAGCGTCCCGAAAAACAGGGCGGGCATCACGCCGAGGACGTCGTGTTCTCTCTGCCACGCGATTTGCAACGCGCGATCCAAAAACGCCCATTGCGGGTCGGCTAACCGGCGTCAAGGCGGGCAGTGTAGGTTGTCTTCGCCTGGGCGAGCGAGTCGGATCCGGCCCTGCATCGAGAGCACCAGGCCGCGCGCGGTGCCGGAGGCATCGCAAAGCGTGAGCGTTCCCGGATAACCTTCCGAAAAACCGCTGCCTTTGAAGGCTATGGCGGTGGCAGTGTTGCCGCTGCCACGCAAGGTTATACCGGAGGTAAACCCCTGCTCGATACGGATGATCAAGCCACCGTCGAGATCGCAGCGTCCATCGGAATCGCCATCTTGACACTGCCTGTCCTCGGCTGGGTCGAGGAAGATCAGCCAGCCTTGCTCCCAACCTCCAGTTGCCGTGCAGCCGTGCCCGTCGGTGCTCTTGCACACCACTGCATGGCCACCGTGTTCGATGGCTTGGCTGCGCGTCAGCGCCAAAGTGCGATGAAAGCGATTGATGCCAGCAGTGAGGTGGTTGCTGCGGCTCCACTGAGTCAGCGCGGGCGTAGCGGCGATGGTCAGTAACGCGAGAATGGTAATGGTGACAAGCAGTTCGATGAGCGTAACGCCCCGGTTGACGCGCATGATGAGTCCTCCTTGACGATCATGCCTGTGGGCCTTGGGAATTGCTTTTTCGTCATCCCGGTCCTTCGAGAAGATTCTCCTGAGCTTGCCGAAGGGTTCAGGATAGGCCGCGCTTCGCGCGAGCCGGGGTGACGAAACTTGGTAGTTATTCGAGATTTCCTTGTCTCGGGTGCTCGGATGTCGGCGCCGAAGCTGTCCGTTTGACCAGAATTCGGAACTGTATCACAGTCTATCCGGGTCTGGCCCACATTACCAGCATTCCCCGACACTGCCTGTTCCGCTGATGCCTTTTTGTCCACGCGAGGACAAGGTCAGATTGCCGCAGGTGGAATCTGCGGTTTGCGAGTTCTGGGGGGTCGCGGTCAGTAGCACACATTGGTTGATGGTGCTTGCGGTACAGGCGGCCGCTGCCACCGTATACCAACCGCCATCAGCGGGAACGGCACTCGCTGCGCCGTAGCCGAGGTCGGTGAGATCGGCGGTGTAGGAGTTATTGATCGTGAAGTAGCGCTCCTGCGCCTGCATGATCTCCAATAGCTTGCCCTGGCCGGTGCTGCGATGGGATTTTATGACGTGGCGTGTGTACGATGGGTAGGCGATAGCGGCAATGATCGCCACGATCGCCACGGTGATCATCAGTTCAATGAGCGTGAACCCATTGGTATGCCGCCGGCTCGTCTTTTCCCTCATGCCTATCCTCCTATGGGGCCCGAGTAACTCCGAGTTCCGTCATTCCGGCGTAGGCCGGAACCCATTTCTCTTTTGAACAATAGCAAGATGGATCCCGGCCTACGCTGGGATGACGATGCGAAATGCGGCTTTGTAAGTCACCTAGGTCTCGAAAGACCGTTTCGGGCTGTCATTTCGGATTTTGTCGGAATGACAAAATCTGGGGACTATTGAGGTTTTCCTTGTGTCGACCGTGCTCATTTATCGCTCCAGCGTAAAAAGGTGATGCCCTGGATCTGGGGGGTGTGGCTCGAGACCGAGCCGTAGAAGCTCACCCACATTCCCTGCTGCAGCGTTATCTTCGCTCCGCGCTGATCGGTGGCCTGCTGGGCTACGGCGGTGGGTAGGGCATAGTGCTGGCCGTCGATGATGATTTGCTCACCGACGGGATCGAGTTGCTGGATGACGCCGTTGTCCTCGAAGGTATGCACCTCCTGAGCGGCGGTGCCGAGCCCCCAGGCCAGCAGGCCGGCGGCCAGCGCTCGGAGCAGAAAGCGCCACGTGTGATTCATTGCCATAATCGGTAACTCCCTGGGCAACCCTTGATGATTGCTTTCTTGCCATTCCGGCTCTCCGACCGCAATCCGGACGCCGGAATCCGGATGGACACCGACCCCGGATCGGGGCAGGCTTCGCCGGTGTGACGGATCCACCCCTAGCGCAGTTGCAGCCAAGACTGGCGGTTGCGGGTGGCTGGATCGCGGCCGATGTCGGTGCAGTCCTGACCGGCGCAATCCGTGCCTTTGCCATCGGAGCCGCCCAAATAGGCCCGATCGGCATCGGCCATCGAACCCAAGGTGGGGGTTTGCAGGATGCCACTCTTGGACTTTTGGCCGCCTACGCTGATCTTCTCCTTGTTGCCGTCCCCGTCGACATCGACCTCGACCAAATCGGCGAGCGCGAACACGCCATTGTTGTCGGTATCGAAGACCGGCAAGTTGAAGCGGCCGCCGTCGCGGTAATCCAATACCATCAACCAACTGTCGCCGCCGAGTGAACAGGGGTCGTCGTTCGGGATCAGGGTGGTGAAGATCAGCCGGTTGCCGCGCACCAGCGAATCGGTCACCTGCATTTCGCCGGCGAGGAGATCCATGTACCAGCCCAGATACCCATCCGAGCTGGAGCTCGGCAAGGTTGTTGGATCCGAGTCCGCCCAAGTGAGCGAATGATCGCTCATGATTCGGAAATCGGTGCCGTTGACGGTCGTCGCCTGCTCGATGGTCTGTTCCAGGAGGTTGCTGCGGGTGAACGCCTTGAGCGAGCTCCCGTCCCGATCCCAGATGCCGTAGGCGCTTTGCATTTTGGTGGAGAGGGCGGAGTCTTGATTCTCTAAGTATTTACCGGTGCCGAACATCAACAAGAAGCCTTCGCCCGTGGGGTGGCGGCGGATGCTGGGCGCCGTGGTGATGGGCTCGTGTGTGCCATTTGCATCCACCGCCGTGAACAGTGGTGTCGGATTGCTGCTGCTTCCGTAAGCGATCTTCCAATTGCTGGTGTTGCCGGCCTTGACGTCGAACTTCCACAGATTGCCGAACAAGTCACCGGCGTACAAATAATCGACGATGCTGTCGCCGTCGACATCGGCCGAGGTTACCGTGGCGAGCCCGTTGGGGCGAGCGTTACCGGTGGGATCGTCGGCCGTGCCCCGGTGGGTGTCGAGTTTGATGACGGTGCCGCTTTCGAGATCGCGGATGAACAGCACGGCATTGCCGGTGCTGCTGGCTTTGCCGTCATTGTCGGTATTGTTGTAGCCGTTGCCGAACACCGCTGCCCAGTGACCGTTGTGCAGGCGCACGATCTGCGGCTGGCCGTAAGTGGCGCCAAGGTCGGCGTCATCGGCGTCGGTGAACTCCCATAGCACCTTGGCGGCGACGCTGGCCTCGCCGGCACTGGCGCCTGGCACGGTGGTGATATCGAGTGCATAGACGCCCTGGCCACCGGCGCGCAGACCACCGACGAGAATCGTGTGCCAAGCGCCGCCGAAAAAGGCATCCCCCTCGGTGGGGGTGGCGTCTACATAGAAGCGGTGGCCGTAGGCGGGGTCAGTGAGATCGCTTAGATGGTCATAGACTGCGCTCGGCACGTAGGCGAACAGCTCCGCGCCGGTTGCGGCGGCGAAGGCGTGCAGCATACCGTCGTTGGCACCTACGTAGACCACGCCCGCGCGGCTATCGTGGGCGGCCTTGAAGTCGGCGTAGGTTCCGGTTACTTGGTCTTCGGCGGTATTGTCGTTGCCAGTGGTGCGCGCGTCGTCCCAGTCATCGGGGTAGAACCGATCCGGGGGGCCGACATAGATGGGCGTGGCGTCTACCACGTCGCCCAGCAGCCCTTTGCGATCGCGGAAGCCGCCACCGTTACTTTGCTCCTGACTGCGATCGCCGCGCAGATAGTGCAGGCGTGCTTCGCCCTCGCTGTCCACGGTGCCGTCGCTGGCCCGATTCAGGAAGGTCGTTTGGCTTGAATTCAGGTCGGCCCACTGAAACGGTACCCCGGTGCCGGTGGCCGGGTTGTAGGTGACGATCTGGCGATTGGCGGCCGTGCGCCCGGTATAGGTGTTGCCGTCGGTCGTGCAAGCGCCACCGGTCAACGCGCAGGCGGCATCCCAGACCGCGGCGCCGATATCGCCCAGAGTCACTGGGTCGTGGCTCAGGGCGTGGGCCACCACCTGACCGGTCCAATCGCGGCTGTTGAAACGGGCGATGTAGACGTTGTCCGAGTGGGTGATGGCGCCGGACTCGATGGCCACCGAGGTGCCCGAAGAGGTGCGATCGGCGACGCGGTTGAGGATGGTCTTGAAAGCAGCGGCCAAAGCCTTGGGATCATCGGCGCTGAAGAACTGGCCGCGGCTGTTGATGGCGGCGTGCCAAAGGTCGGAGACGGTGCTGGGGGTATTGCTGGTGATCGCGGGCCAGTTCTTACTGCCGTCGGCGAGATTAGGGTAGTCGCCGGTAAAGGTGCTACCGCCCCAGACTGGATCGGTCAGAGAAGCGCCAAGACCGAGGCCGACCGTGAAGTTGACCAGGTGCTGCCAGTTGGCGGGGTCGTTCTGGGCGTTCCAGTAATTCGCACTGGCCGACGCCCCTTGCTGCAGCATGTAGGGTGGCACGTCGTTGGCCAGTGTGCTGAGGTCTTCCGCCCAGTACTTGAAGGCCAGATCAGCCAGCACATTGCTGTTGTCGTCTTGGAACGGTGCCTGAGGGTTGTAGCTGGTGCCATCCGGTAGCGTTTGCTCCGAATTATCGTAGTTGCCGGGTCCATTTGATAGGCCGCCGTTCCATAGGCCGTCGGTCATCAGCACCTGGTAGTTCTGGCGGCAGCTGGCGGAGCCATCGCCGCTATCCACGGCGTTATTGTAGTAAGGCTGATTCGTTTTGAAGTACACCCCGGCGCGCTGTAGCGCCCGGCGCAGCGGGGTGCCGCCGCTATGGGGTAGGTCAAACAGCCAATTATAGAAAGCCGTGCGGTGGGTGCTGGTGAAAAAGCGTACCGGTTTGATGGTGGTGCTGGTGTTCAGCCGCTGCCAGCCCACCCGAATGTCGTTGCCGAGCGGGTAGAAAGCGCGTGAGGCGCCGGTGATGGTGGTGAGGTTGCGATCGCGATAGAAACTGTACCAGTTGGCGAAGTTTTGCCGCTCGTCGCTGCCGCTCGGACCGGAAGTGGCTGAGACGGTCACACGGTTGTAGCAGACATTTTGATCTAGGTCGGTGAGGATGTCACACAGCACGGTGAGCGGAACAAGAGAGAGTAGATTGCTCGAAGTGAATTTCGCATAGAATGCCGGCCAGGTTTGATTACTTCCCCAAAGATCCCTGGTTATATAGTCAACGCTCAGATCCTTGGCGGGGCCGCAGCCGCGGCGGCCGTCGCTGCAGGTATTGGTGAACGGGCTTGTGTAGGCATTATGGAATGTGGTGCTAAACGGCGTGCCGTCGGCATGCAGCGGCGGGTCATAGGCGACCTCCGGGTTGTAGGCCACCCCGTTGTAGTCCGACGAATAGAAACGTTCGTTGCGATTCCCGCTTCGATTATCCGGCATATAGTCTCGCCTCATACTGCCGGAGTCATCCAGGGTGATGATGAGGTTGGGTGCGACGCCGGTTTTCAGGAACAGGGGCTTGGTGCTCAGCGCCAGTGGCGCGGCGTGTAGTGCGCCCTGGGCTCCTAGCAGCAGCGCTACGGCGGTGAGTCCCGTCATCCCCAGTCGCTTTACACCCTGTAAGCGTCTCATGAGTCGTTCCCTCGATCTGCTTGGATTGCGCCGGACTCAGGCTCATCACTGCGCCGGTTCACTCAGTTCTTCCAGGTCCGCACCGTGGACTGGAGCACCCGTTGCGCGCTGGCTTGGGGACCAAAACCCGCCGCCGTCGCCCGGTAGAAGTGCGGTCCGATGCGCCGCGCCCGCTCGTTGCTGTTCAGGACACTGTTGGCCGGGTCATAGCCCAGATACTCGACCAGGAAGCGCGGATCGCCCGCCGAGGTCGTGAGCTCTTGGGTGCCCGCAACACCGTATTCCCGCCCATTGCTCTGCCACCAGGCCATGGTTTTCGTCTCCGGGTAGCTTTCGGGCTTACCGGTCTCCCACAGCGCGCAAGGGGCGGTGGAGCAGGTGTCTACCGGTGTGGGTGGATCGTACAGATCGATGCCCATGACCCAGGTCTCGCCATCGCGCAGGGCGGCTTCCGCCGCCTGAAAGGCGAGCGTACCGCCGCGCGCATTACCGGCCATCTTCTCCTCGAGCGAGACACCCTGCATCGAAGTGATGCCGATCAAGGTCAGCACGAGCAGAAAGAGCAGGCTGACGATCAGCACCGAGCCGCTTTGCGGTTGTCGCTGGTGCATCGCGCGGTTCCCTCCTATAGGCCCAGGCATTGAGCGTACCGGTTGCATCCATCGATCAGTTAAACGTCGTGCTGCGCAGCTCGCGGCTGCGTGTTGTGGCCGTCAAGGTGAACACCTTGCGTAGATAGCGCCCGTTCGGCGGGTTCACGGTCTCGTCCAACAGCGTGTAGGTTGCGCTGTCCGGCTGCGTGCTGGCCGGCGACACCGAGTCGACCAGCAAGGCGACCCGGACGCTGAGCACGTTGGCGAAGTCGGCGACTGCGCCGGCGTTGGCGTAGCTGTCGACCGAGCCGTCGGCGTTGCCGTCTTCGCCGTAGAGTACCTGCATGTCCTCGACGCCTGCGACCAACTCCACCGGCGTGCCGCCGAGGCGTCGCACGTAGAGGGCGTAGATGGGTTCGCCGGCCTCGTTGGTACGCGTGGTGTCGGCGACATAATAGGTGCTGGACTCGAACGCCATCAGCCGTGCGTCGCTTTGGTAGGCTTTCGATAGATTGTTGGTCGTGTTGACGTTGCTGGCGTGAGCGATGGTGACGGTGCCGCTACCGTTGGAGACGCTGCTTGCCTGGAAGATATCCGCGTTGGCGCAGTCGGTGATCATAAGGATATCGTTTTTTTTGAAGCCGGACGGATTGCCGTCGATCTGGATGTTAGCGTTGACAGCCGTCATGTTGCCGGTTAGATGCGCGGCGGTGGTAGACGCTTTGCGGATGCTCAGGCTGTCGCTGCCGACGACGGCTCCCAGGGCGTTGCCGGAGGCCAGATTGTTCTGGCCCCGCAGGAGATTGGCGGGATCGTAGAGCAGCAGTTCGCTCGGTGGATTTTTGACGATCACATTCGGTGTGAGCTGATCGAGCGTCATACAGCCTTGATAGCCCGCCATCCGGATATCGCCGGCGAGGATGTCGGCGGCAAAGCGCCCCGTTTCCTGCAGCCGCGCCAGCCCCTCGTTCATGCGGTAGGATGTCTTGGCGCTGATGAAGATCTGGAATACCGCGCCCAACAGCAGCAGGCTCAGAGTGAGCGCCACCATGATCTCGACCAACGAGAAGCCGGCTGCGTAGCTGGGAAAAGATCGCCGCACGTGCGCCATGATGCTCAGAGCTCCGTTTGGAACTGAAACTGGGTTGGGTCGGTGACCGGGGTGCCGCTGCGATCGGATGCCCGATCGGCGCGGGAGTCGTCCCAGCTGACGCTGACGTTTACCGTATTGTCGGCCGCCACGGCCACGCTCGCCTGCGCCGCGGGCAGCCGTGCCAACAAATCGGAGCCCCACGCGTTGAGATCCGTTGCCGCCTGGGTGGGGCTGCCGCTGATCGACGGTAAATCGCTGGCCCCTGTGATCGTGATGTTGTAGCCGCCTGCTTGCGCTTGTGCGCGGTTGGCGCGCAGGCGATCCAGAAGATCGTAAGCCAGGATCGTGGCCTGCGAGCGCAGATAGGCGCTGTGGTTGCTGCGCAGGCCCGTGAGCTGTAGGCCGGCGACGCCGAGCAAGCCGACCGAGAGAATGAGCAGGGCGATCAGCACCTCGAGCAGCGTGAAACCGCCGCTGGGGCGGCAAGCGCCCAAGGATCGAGCGATTTGGGTCGGAGTCGTTTTCATCGGCGCTCCTCAGGGACAGGTTGCTTTCTGAACGGTGGCCTGGCCACTGCCGGTTACTTGGATGAGACGGCGCATATCCCCTTGGCAGTCGGCCGGGGTAAGCGTGAACTGAGTGGTATCCAGCGCGGCGCCCGAGGCGGTGTAGCGGACAAATCCCGCTCCGGCCGTCAGGGTCGAGCCCCCGGAGAGTCCGTCGCCGGCCTGCAGCAGGGTATCCGTGCCCGCATCCAGGACGCCGTCTTGATCGACATCGTTGAAAACGATCCAGCCGTCCGCCCAGGCGCTGCCGCAGCTGCTTTGATTGCTGCTCCGGCAGATCGTGATTACCGTTGCGCGCTTGACCGCTTCACTGCGGGTATACGCCAAGGCCCGCAGCAGGGTATTGGCCTGAGCGGCCGCGCGATTGCCCTGCACAAAGCTGCGATAGGACGGCACAGCCACGGCGAGCAGCATGGCCACTATCGCCAAGGTGAGCATGAGCTCGATGAGCGTAAATCCTTTTGAATCTTTCATGAGCCTTCTTATAAAGGCTGTAAATCCGTCAAGCACGTGCTATGTGATGAGCTGCACAATCAGCCCGATAAACGGTAAAATAACCGGGCGGTCGGTTCCGTCATTCAGATAAATCGGCCGCGCGGCCGGCGGCTCGGTCGATGGAAAAGGCTATGGATTGTGCGTAAGTTGCTTGTTTTATATACTGCCTCGTCTGCGCATAGGCCGGGATAGCTCAGTCGGTAGAGCAATCGCCTCGTAAGCGATAGGTCCTCGGTTCGAGTCCGAGTCCCGGCACCATTTACGCACCGTTCGGGTGCCTAGGCGGCCGCTCGATCCGATCCATGGTCGGAGCAATTGCGTGAGAATTCCCATCTGGCGATACAGTTAGGCAAGCTCTAATTTATTCGTCATATCGGTGAAGATCGATGTTCATGTTTTTGATTTTTATGACTTCTGGTTTTCTTCGGGATGTCGGGATGATAGAAAGGCAATTAGCGAAAGGTCCCCAGGGAACATCCGAATTAATCATTTTTTGGCATTTCGGGGGAAGCCGCGCAAATCCGTAGAAACGGGGTTTATATGTGGCCGCCTTGTTGCTGCCGTTATGCAGGCTATTGCGCAGACGTGTGATCTTCGCAAGGACGCTCAAAACGTGTCCCGGTAGCTTTGTGAGCGGGCGAAAACAGTCCCGGAGGCCACCCACCGAGAATGGTGCCCGTAAATCTCAGACATAAGGAAGCTGAATGCTGGGTTGTGGACGGTGGCCGGATCGATTTCGTCCGGGTGACGAACGCCGCCGAGCCTTCCTGATATACAGCCGCCTGCACTAGCAAATGAGGATTTGATATGGCCGAGACGCCAGCAGAAGATAAGACAGTAAAGGATGCCGTGCTTTTCACTCTAGAGGCCGAGCATGCCGAACTCAACAGTGTCGATGCCACTGGAGATCCGGAGCTAGAGGCAACGAATGTTGACAAGCTCGCCCAGGAGCTACAAGAGGTAATCGAGGCTATCCGAGCATTGCCGGCGCATGATTCGTTGTTCGACCTGCTTACCAGGACGTGGCAAGGTTGGGATCTCGATTCCGATCCGGCCGCGGATGAAGACGATACGTGGTTGGAGAGCAACCCTTACGGACCCATGGTGCTACAGGCGTGGCGTGAATGGGGACAAGAGGGAGAGGAGGTGAGTGGGTTCGTTTCCTGGCTGCGAGGCTTCCTGCGCCAGCACAAACCGGGACAGCTTTGGGAGGACTACCGCAGCTACCTGGAGCAGCAAGTCGACGACGCTAAACAATAGACCTTCTCGTGCCCTGGGTTTTTACTGTACAGCGATGCAATCGCATGCCGTGGCGGTACGGTTGTAGCTAACTGTTCTGAGTGACTGGGGATGAGTGCGGGTCCTCTTTGATAAAGGGGTAAGCGACATCATAGTAAATATTATTGCTACCGTGCCTGTTTTGCAGGGGTGAATGCTTTTTAGTCCCCGATATAATTAGTCGTTCAGCGCCGTGTAATGTGGGGTGCCGATTATCCGGTATCGCCGCTGGCTGCGGTTTGTCAGGCCTTAGGGTTCCTGTTACATTGCATCTCGCTTTGTCGAGTGGTTTGTATACAGTGGTGGTGGCGTCGGTCCTCCCGCGACGATACGTTGTAAACCCCGTCAGGCCCGGAAGGGAGCAGCGGTAGCAGCGGATTCGGGTGCCGGGATGTGGTTGGCGCCGCTGCCTCCAATCCTTGCTGCGGCCTAGGCAGCGCTGCTCAATAGCGGTAATGGTTCAAATACCGCGCACGTGATGGGTCATGGACCTTTGATGAACTACCAGGTTCTCGCCCGCAAATGGCGGCCCCGAACCTTCTCCGAGATGGCGGGCCAGGAGCACGTGCTTCGAGCGCTATGCAACGGGCTTGCGAACGGTCGTTGTCATCATGCCTACCTTTTTGCAGGTACGCGGGGCGTCGGAAAAACAACGATCGCTCGCGTATTGGCCAAATGCCTCAATTGCGAGCGGTCGGGTATTACGGCAGAGCCATGCGGCGAGTGCACAGCCTGCCGGGAGATCGATCAGGGACGCTTCGTCGATTTGATCGAGGTGGATGCAGCTTCGCGTACACGGGTGGAGGATACGCGCGAGTTGCTGGACAATGTCCAATATGCGCCCGCGCGAGGCCGTTTCAAAATCTATCTTGTCGATGAGGTCCATATGCTCTCCCAGCATAGCTTCAATGCTTTGTTGAAGACGTTGGAAGAGCCGCCGCCTCACGTGAAATTCCTGCTCGCCACCACGGATCCGCAGAAGCTGCCAGCCACTGTTTTATCCAGATGCCTGCAGTTCAATCTCAAGCGGTTGCCGGCCGGTCGAATCGCCGACTACCTGACCGAAATCTTGGCCCGGGAGGGTGTCGGGGCCGAGCCCGCGGCCCTGCGTCGCCTGGGTCATGCGGCAGATGGCAGTATGCGGGATGCGCTCAGTCTGCTGGACCAAGCCATTGCTTATGGGGCCGGCGCCGTGCGCGACGAGGATGTCCGCGAGATGCTCGGCGGTATCGAGAGTGATTTCTTGTTCGAGCTTTTGGAAGCGCTGGCGACTCAGGATGGCAGGGCACTGCTGGAAGTAGCGGCTCGAATGGCCGAGCGCACGCCGGATTTCAGCGCCGCCATCGCCGAACTGCTGCTTATCCTGCATCGACTGGCTCTGGTTCAGAGCGTTGCCGATGCATTACCAGAGGATCTGCCCGAGCGTGACCGATTACTCGATCTAGGGCAAAGATTGACTCCGGAGGAGGTGCAGCTGTTCTACCAGATCGGGCTTACGGGACGTAGGGACTTGCCGCTGGCGCCGGATCCACGGACGGGATTTGAGATGTTGCTGTTGCGCATGCTCGCGTTTCGCCCTGCGACTATGGCGCCAAGTCCGCCTGCAGCGCAAATACCGCAGCCGCAATCATCCTCGGTGCGGGAAAAGCCTTGGACTGAGGCGTCGAGTGGTTCGAGCCCTGGGCAAGGGGATGAGGGCGGGCCTCGAAATACCGCGCGTGCGCCGAATGAGCGTAACGAGGAATTATCTATCGGGCCGAGCCAATCACCTCGATCGCTCGATGAGTGGCATGCGGTAGTCGGATCGCTCGCGCGCGCTGGGATGGTGCGAGCACTGGCCGGCCATTGCCTGTGGCTTGGCCGGGAGGGTGATTTGGTGCGCTTGCGCATCGATTCGAGCCATGCGCATCTGCTCAATTCCAATATAGAGAAGCGATTGTGCAAGCTATTGTCGGATCGGGCGGGGGAGCAGCTACGGTTGCACATCGAGGTAGGTCGGGTTGAGGGTGAAACGGTTACTGAGCGGGAGCTTGGCGAGCTCCGGCGACGCCAGAAGGCGGCTGAACTCGCCATCGAAAATGATCCCAACATCGCAGCCTTCCGGGAGGCTTTCGATGCTCGGGTTGTCCCTGATTCAATTCAGCCTAGCGAGGATTGAAGTAGGCTGGAGACGGTTATTCAAAAGGCTGCATAGACGGGAGAAAATGGCATGAGCATGAAGGGCGGCGGTATTGGAAATCTGATGAAGCAGGCGCAAAAGATGCAGGAGAATCTGCAGCGAGCGCAGGAGGAGATCGCCAACCTGGAGGTGAGCGGGCAGGCCGGGGGCGGGCTGGTGAATGTGGTAATGACGGGGCGCCATGAAGTCCGGCGCATAAACATCGATGAGAGCGTTTATGACGATCGAGAGATGGTCGAGGATCTCGTGGCCGCGGCCTTTAACGATGCGGTTCAAAAGCTGGAGAAGGTCACCCAGGAGAGGATGTCCGGGCTGGCTCAGGGCATGGGATTGCCGCCCGGTATGAAGCTGCCGTTTTAAGCCGATGGCGGAATTCTCGCCACTGGTCAGCGAACTGATCGAGGCGCTGCGTTGTTTGCCTGGAGTCGGTCCGAAATCGGCCCAGCGCATGGCTTTCCATATCTTGCAGCGGGACCGTGAGGGCGGGATGCGGCTCGCTCGCGTTCTTGCAGAGGCCGTAGCGAAGGTTGGTGAATGCCGGTATTGTCGGATCCTGACCGAGCAGGCGCTGTGCACGATCTGCAGCAGCGGTAAGCGCGACCGCAGCACCTTGTGCATCGTAGAGAACCCGGCCGATGTCTATGCGTTGGATCAGGCCACCGACTACAGCGGACTTTATTTCGTGCTCAAAGGTCGGCTGTCGCCGTTGGACGGTATCGGGCCGGCTGAGCTCGGACTGGACTGCTTGGAGAAACGGTTTTGCGAGGGCGAAATTCGTGAAATTGTCCTTGCCACCAACTCGACCGTAGAAGGCGAAGCGACCGCTCAGTTCATAGCCGAGATGGCCTATAACAACGCGATTCACGTCAGCCGAATCGCTTACGGTGTTCCTGTGGGCGGCGAGCTGGAATATGTGGACAGTGGGACGCTGTCCCATGCGTTTGCAGGCCGCCGGGAGTATCGCTAGGCGAGGTTGCCGATAGGCGGCATCTATCAGTTGCGCTAGCAAGCCGATGTTGTGCCGTAATTCATGAGCGATGTCCGCGGTTATTCCTTGTCATTGGGCAAGGGCTGGTAAAGAAATAATTA
The DNA here is from genome assembly GCF_000153205.1 of Nitrococcus mobilis Nb-231. Lineage (GTDB taxonomy): Bacteria > Pseudomonadota > Gammaproteobacteria > Nitrococcales > Nitrococcaceae > Nitrococcus > Nitrococcus mobilis. The sequence continues at coordinate 842,598 of NZ_CH672427.1, read as the reverse complement.
CCTGCTCGGATGGGGATTTCGAAAAAAGTGTTTTGTTACTCTAGTGTAAAGGTTGGCACAACGACCATTATAATAATTTTCTAGGTGCGCCGCCGCATATGGAAATCATTCGGTAAAGCGGTTACATTGATCTTCTGCATAGTAAATGCAGTGCCTTTGTTGCGTCTCCCGTGAGAATTCAAAATAACCCTACATCTTGTTCGATCGAGTGAACCGCGTTGAGGTAACGTGAACGGCGAAAAATTTATTGGACACGTCGTTTACTGGCTGGGTTGAACGAGAATAAGTGCAGGAGAGAACATGGACCTTTCTAAGTATACCTCCGATGAGCTTGAGTGGCTTAAAAAAGATATCGGCAAGGAGCTCGCATCCCGCCGCAAGCTGGATGCTAAAAAGGCACAGCAGGAGCTGAAATCAGTGGCGGAGCGTTATGGCTTTACCTTGAATGAGCTGATTTCCGGTCAGGCGGAGAAGCTGGCGGTAGCCAAGACGGATGTGCGCTTTCGTCATCCCGAAGATATGAATAAAATCTGGTCTGGCCGAGGCCGCAAGCCCGTTTGGATCAAGGAATGGGAAGCCAGTGGTCACTCTTTGAATGAGCTGCGAGTCGAATAAAATGACTCCTGTGGGCGTGGATAACCGGTTGCCGATCGCCGCGATTTCGAGGCGGCCTAGCCAAGGCGGTTTTGCAGCGACCCTGGCCAATATTTCGCTAACTAATTGAAATATATGTATTTAATGTTGACAGGTTTGCAAAAAGCACCAGGAAAATATATTTCTAAATCAGCTTGTTAAGCGTTGACCGGGAATTGCTGGCGGTTTTGAGCTTCGCGTTTGCACTCATCGCCCTGTGTGCGTCTGTAACTTTCGGTTAAGAGTGCGCAGCTTTTCGGATAAAACGACCGGGAAGGGCGGGGCATCCTGCAGCCGGAGATAAGGCTCGGGTAGAGCCGCCACATTCGCAGCGAGACGATCGCGGAGTATCTGTAAAGTCTCGGGTGCGCTAGTGCGCTGGCCCTCTTGCATTACGGGCTGCAGGAGTGGTTGGCCCTCGATGAGCTCGCCCTCCAGGCCGATGACATCGCCCATCATCATATGATTTGTATCGAGCTGGCGGTAAATTTGTTTGGTTCCCGGCAGATCGGACTTACCCTCGGAGAGCTTGCCGCAAGCCTTGCCATCAAATTGGTGGAGTTTGTAGGCGGAATCGAGGAAGGGTAAATCGGCCGATGAATTTACCTTGGAGCCGACCCCGAAGCCGTCGATGGGTGCGCCGCTTGCCACCAGGTCGTGAATTTGGTGCTCATCCAGGCCACCGCTGACCAATATTGCGGTCTCACGCAGGTTGCCCTCATCGAGAATCGCGCGCACCCGCCGCGCGTGCTCGGCAAGATTACCGCTGTCGATGCGCACGCCTTGGATTTGAATACCCTGCCGGCTGAGTCCGGGTGCTAATTCCACCACTTTACGAGCTGCGGCCTCGGTGTCGTAGGTATCGATGAGCAGGATGACGTTGGTGGGGTGCGATCGGGCAAAGCGCAAAAAGGCTTCCGTTTCACTCGGGTGTGCAAGGATGAAGGAGTGGGCCATCGTGCCCGCTACGGGGACACCGTAATAGGCATTGGCCAAACAGGTAGCCGAGCCACTAAAGCCGCCAATGTAGGTGGCCCGCGCCGCCCACAGGCCGGCTTCACCGCCGTGCGCGCGGCGCAAGCCGAAGTCCACCAGGTTACGCTGCTGGGCCGCGAGTCGACAGCGTGCGGCTTTGGTTGCGATCAGAGTTTGGTAATGAAGGATATTCATCAACCGGCTCTCGATCAGTTGGGCCTCGGGCAACGGCGCGCTGACCCGCAGGCTCGGCTCCTCAGGGAAGAATACACTGCCTTCCGCCATCGCGTAGACGTCCCCGGTAAAACGCAAGGCGGCGAGGCGATCGACGAACTCGGGGCGGAAAACCCCGCAGTTGGCCACCCAGTCCAGCTCCGCCGGCTGAAAGCGTAGCCTCTCCAGCCACTCGAGAGCCTGCTCCAGACCCGCGCTGACATAGAATCCCCGGCGGCCGGGATTCTTACCCGAGCGGACGAAGAATTCGAACACGGCATTTCCTGTCATTCCGTGCTCATAGTAGGTTTGCAGCATGGTGAGTTCGTAGAGATCGGTCAGCAAGGGCGTTCGGCTCAGCTCTAACATCGCCACAGGGCTCTCCCATCGATTTATACGGGGCGATTCTCTATCATAAACCCAGAACTCGGGGGCCATCATCGCGTTGGCAAGCCCAACTCACCCTCAGGTCCGCAAGCCCACCCCGCGGCGTAGCAGATACAAGCTGAAACACACCGAAATGATGATAAACACGATGATGATCGAATAAGCGGTTTGAATCGGAATATCGGATTCACCGAGAAAGCCATAGCGGAAGGCGTTTACCATGTAGAGAATCGGGTTTGCTAGAGAGAGTTCGCGCCAGACACCAGGAAGCAACTCAATTGAGTAGAACACCCCTCCGAGGTAGGTCAGGGGCGTCAATATGAACGTCGGCACGATGGCGATGTCGTCGAACTTGCGAGCGAAAATGCCGTTAATGAATCCGCCAAGGGAAAATAGTAATGCGGTTAGGAATGCGACACTGATCGTGATGGCCGGGTGCTGGATCGGGACTTGGGTAAAGGCCATGGAAATCAAGGTAACGATTAGCCCGGTAAGCAGCCCCCGGCCTACACCGCCGGCGAGATATCCGACGAGGATCGTGTAATTGGGAGTGGGCGAGACCAGAATCTCCTCGATGTGGCGCTGAAACTTTGCCCCGAAAAACGAAGAGACGACATTCATGTAGGCGTTGGTGATGACGGACATCATAATGACGCCCGGAACGATGAACTCTATATACGTGTGGCCGGACATGGGGCCGATGCGCGGCCCTATGAGGTTGCCGAAAATTACGAAATACAGGGTCATGGTAATCGCCGGCGGCAGCAGTGTCTGGAGCCAGATGCGCAGATAACGGTGAGTTTCCTTCCAGGCGATCGTGCGCAGGGCGATCAGAGTTTGGCGCGCGTACTTGGGGTGTACGGCGGAGTTCCTCATACGGTTTTCTCGACCTGGGCGGATTCTCGATGCGCCTCGGGGGGGCGTTCGAGCATGCGGACGAACAGTTCCTCCAGCCGGTTGGATTTATTCTTCATGCTTACGACCTGTACGTTTCGCTCGGCTAGCCGAGCGAACAGCTCGTTCAAGCTTTGATCCGAGCGGACTTCGACTTCCAGGCAGGATTCATCCACCGGAACGACGTGAAAATCCTCGAGCTTCGGTACGTCGGCGAGACATCCGTCGATGTCGAGGAGAAAGCTTTGCGCGGTGAGTTTACGCAGTAGAGAGCGCACATCGGTATTTTCAATGATTTGTCCTTGGTCGATGATAGCGATATTGCGGCAAAGCGATTCGGCTTCCTCTAGGTAGTGCGTACTAAAGATAATGGTAGTGCCCTCTGCATTGATCCGGCGCAAAAAATCCCACATCGAGCGGCGTACCTCGATATCGACCCCAGCCGTGGGTTCGTCCAAAATGAGCAAGCGCGGGTGATGGATCAGTGCCCGGGCAATCATCAAGCGACGTTTCATTCCGCCGGAGAGCGTGCGCGATACACTATTGCGCCGGCTCCACAAACCGAGCTCGGTGAGATACCGCTCGGCGCGCTGGTGCGCGGTGCGCCGGTTGATGCCATAGAACCCCGCCTGGTTCAGAATGATCTGGCTGACCGTCTCGAAGGTATTAAAATTAAACTCCTGTGGCACGAGCCCCAGCAATGATTTGGCTTGCCACGGTTCACGGTCGATGGGGTGGCCGAAAACCTCCACGCGGCCGCAGGTTTTGCGTACCAACGAGCTGATGATGCCGATGATCGTGGATTTGCCGGCGCCGTTGGGCCCAAGTAGGCCGAAGAACTCCCCCTCGTCGACCACCAGATCCACATCGCGCAATGCCTGGACACCGCCCGCATAAATCTTGTTCAGTTTGCTAAGGGAAAGGGCTTCCATGGGGCTTAAACATTCATCATGGGTGGGTAGGGGGTTGGCGGTTAGTTGCTGCAAGAGCCGCTAATACTAGCGATAGGGTTTACCTGCGACAAGCTGCCGCCCCCGCAGCTGCGGAGTGCTGCGAGGTTCGGCACTTGGGAAGAGGATAGACACTCACACCAGTGCCGACGTACAATCGCTAAATTGTTTTCCAAATTGGGTGTTCGAAAAAACACTGGGTGTTCGAATTCCTGGAATCAAATGCAACGGGAGGGTATCTAATCGATCCCTCCCGTTTTTGTGAGCAGTCGGAGGAGTATTGGACAGGCCCGCAGTTCTCGCGCTCGATGACGGTACCGTGTTCCAGGGTCGAGCCGTCGGCATTGACGGGCAGGTCGTCGGAGAGGTCTGCTTCAACACGGCGATGAGCGGTTACCAGGAAATCTGCACAGATCCTTCCTACGCCCGCCAACTTGTGACGCTTACCTACCCGCACATTGGCAATGTCGGTGCCAACCCACTCGATGATGAGTCGGATAGCGTAAAACTCGCCGGTCTCGTGGTTCGGGACGTGCCACCACGGATGAGCAATTGGCGCGCTCGAGAACCTCTGCAGGCTTATCTCGAGCGAAACAACGTAGTAGCTATTGCCGGCATCGATACACGGCGGCTCACACGCCATCTTCGTGAGCAGGGCGCTCGCAACGGCTGCATCATGACCGGTACAAGTGATGCGCGGAGCGCGGTTGAGGCAGCGCGCTCCTTTCCTGGGCTGCAGGGTATGGATCTCGCTGCCGTGGTTACGACCCGGAAGCCTTATGAATGGCGCCTTGGCAGTTGGTCGCTGGCGTGCGCCGACAGCGAGCCTCCGGCGTGTGCCGACGAGGATTTGCCCTGGCACGTGGTGGCCTACGATTATGGCATTAAGCGCAATATACTTCGCAGGCTGGTCGATCATGGCTGCCGGGTCACTGTGGTACCAGCCCAAACGCCTGTGGCTGAAGTGCTCTCGCTACGTCCCCATGGGGTCGTTCTCTCCAACGGACCCGGGGATCCGCAACCTTGCGGTTACGCTCTTGAGGCCATTCGCGAGTTGCTGGCGGCCAGGCTCCCGCTCTTTGGCATATGCCTTGGCCATCAGTTGCTCGGGCTCGCATGCGGGGCCCGAACGGTAAAGATGAAATTTGGGCATCACGGAGCCAACCACCCCGTTATGGAAGTAGCCACGGGGCGAGTCATGATTTCCACACAGAACCATGGCTTTGCCGTGGATGAGCAGACATTGCCGGCAAACGTGCAGGCCAGCTATCGCTCGCTTTTCGACGGCTCATTGCAGGGCATCCATCTGCGCGATCATCCGGCGTTCGGGTTTCAGGGGCACCCCGAGGCCAGCCCAGGGCCGCATGACCTCGTACCGCTGTTCCAGAACTTCGTGGATTTGATGGCGTCAGGGTCACACGGGCTAGCCACACGGCGGATCGAACGCCGCTGAACCGCCGACACGAGCAAGACGATGCCAAAACGGACCGATATAAGCAGTATTCTCATCATCGGTGCGGGCCCGATCGTGATTGGTCAGGCCTGCGAGTTCGACTATTCGGGTGCCCAAGCTTGTAAAGCCTTGCGGGAGGAAGGCTATCGGGTCGTGCTGGTTAATTCGAATCCGGCAACGATCATGACCGATCCGCAGACCGCCGATCGGGTCTATATCGAGCCGATTAACTGGCGGACCGTTGCCAGTGTGATCGCCCGGGAGCGACCCGACGCCTTGTTGCCTACGATGGGCGGACAGACGGCTCTGAACTGTGCTTTGGATCTCGCTAAGCACGGTGTTCTGGATGAGTACCGCGTGGAGATGATCGGCGCGCGGCAAGCGGCTATCGATAAGGCCGAAGACCGTGAAGCGTTTCGCACCGCAATGGCCGACATCGGGCTGCTCACCCCGCGGGCCCGTATTGCGCATAGTCGGGAGGAGGCGCTGCAGGTCCAGGCCCAGATCGGCTTCCCGACCATCATCCGGCCGTCGTTTACTCTTGGCGGCAGCGGCGGCGGCATTGCCTACAATCGCGAGGAATTTGTCGAGATCGTCGAGTGTGGCCTGGACCTCTCGCCCACCAACGAGGTGCTGTTGGAGGAGTCGGTGCTCGGCTGGAAAGAATACGAGCTGGAGGTGGTGCGGGATCATAGTGATAACTGCATCATCATCTGTTCGATCGAGAACGTGGATTCGATGGGTATCCACACGGGTGATTCCATTACCGTGGCGCCGGCGCAGACCTTGACCGACAAGGAATACCAGCTCATGCGCGATGCCGCCATCGCGGTGTTGCGCGAGATCGGGGTCGAAACCGGGGGCTCCAACGTGCAGTTCGCGGTCAACCCGGCTAACGGTCAGATGGTCGTCATCGAGATGAATCCACGGGTCTCCCGCTCCTCGGCCTTGGCATCCAAAGCGACCGGTTTTCCGATCGCTAGAGTGGCGGCCAAGCTCGCGGTTGGGTACACGCTCGATGAATTGCGCAATGAAATCACCGGTGGTGCCACGCCGACTTCCTTCGAACCCACCATCGACTATGTTGTGACCAAGATTCCCCGCTTCACCTTCGAGAAGTTCCAGAATGCGCAACCCGTGCTCACCACCCAAATGAAGTCGGTGGGGGAGATCATGGCCATCGGGCGCACCTTCCAGGAATCCTTCCAGAAGGCGCTGCGAGGGTTGGAGAATGACCTGGACGGTCTGGATGAGCGGACGGATTTCGAGTCCGAGGAGGCTCATGCTCGAATCATCCACGAGCTGCGGGTTCCCGGGCCGGAGCGCATTCTTTGGATCGGTGATGCCCTGCGGGCCGGTTATTCGGTGGAACGCGTTTATGAGCTCACCGCCATCGATCCTTGGTTTTTGGCGCAGATTCAAGAACTGATCGAGGTGGAGAATACCGTGCGGCAGCTGGGCGAGCAGGCCCTGGAGCGGACGAGTCTGTTCGCGCTCAAGCAGCGCGGCTTCTCTGATGGTCGGCTCGCAAAGCTGCTTGGTCTCACCGAGGCCGAGGTGCGTCGTCGCCGCCATGCGCTCGCCATTCGCCCGGTCTACAAACGGGTGGATTCCTGCGCCGCGGAGTTCGCGAGCAGCACCGCTTATTTGTATTCCACCTATGAGGAGGAGTGCGAGGCCAAGCCCACCCAACGCAAGAAGATCATCGTGTTAGGCGGGGGCCCCAATCGGATCGGTCAGGGGATCGAGTTCGATTACTGCTGTGTGCATGCTGCCCTTGCCATGCGCGAGGATGGTTATGAGAGTATTATCGTCAACTGCAATCCGGAGACGGTCTCCACCGACTATGACACATCGGACCGGCTCTACTTCGAGCCGTTGACCTTGGAAGATGTGCTCGAGATCGTGGAGAAAGAGCAACCCAGCGGAGTGATCGTCCAATACGGTGGTCAGACCCCGTTGAAACTGGCCCGCGCTCTGGAAGCCTACGGCGCACCCATCATCGGTACATCGCCCGAATCCATCGATCTGGCGGAGGATCGGGAGCGTTTCCAGCATTTGATCAGCCAACTTGGCTTGCAACAGCCGCCGAATCGCTCGGCTGTTGCGGTCGAGCAAGCGCTGGATCTGGCGCGCCAGATCGGTTATCCACTGGTGGTGCGTCCGTCCTATGTGCTCGGTGGTCGGGCCATGGAGATCGTCTACGAGGATGCGGACTTGCTGCAATACATGCGGGAAGCGGTGAAGGTCTCTCCGGAGGCGCCTGTGCTGCTGGATCGATTTCTCGACGATGCCGTCGAAGTGGACGTGGATGCCGTCTGCGACGGGCACGATGTCCTCATTGGCGGCATAATGGAACACATCGAGCAGGCGGGCGTGCACTCGGGCGATTCAGCCTGCTCCCTACCGGCTTACACGCTCTCAGCGACAATCGGTGAACGGCTGCGCGAGCAGGTGCGGCTGCTTGCGATCAAGTTGGGCGTAATCGGCCTGATGAACACTCAGTTTGCCATCAAGGACGATGAAATCTACCTTCTCGAAGTCAACCCTAGGGCATCCCGTACCGTGCCCTTCGTTGCCAAGGCCACCGGGCTCGCCTTGGCGAAGATCGCCGCCCGCTGTATGGCAGGCCGCAGCCTTGCAGAGCAGGGCTGTACCCAAGAAGTGATCCCGGCCTACTATTCGGTCAAAGAAGCTGTATTCCCGTTTGTCAAGTTTCCGGGGGTGGATCCGATTTTGGGCCCGGAGATGAAGTCCACCGGCGAAGTGATGGGTATCGGCCGTTCGTTCGGTGAAGCGTACGCCAAATCGCAGTCCGCCGCCGGCGTGGAATTGCCGCGCCGAGGCCGCGCCTTTGTGAGCGTGCGCGATACCGACAAACCGTCCATCATTGCGGTGGCACGCGAGCTCGTTCAGCGCGGATTTAGCTTGCTTGCCACCGGTGGGACGGGACGGGCACTGCATGCGGCAGGGATTGACTGCGAGCTGATCAATAAGGTTGCCGAAGGGCGTCCGCATATAGTGGATGCTATAAAGAACGATAGCGTCGATTTGATAATCAATACAACCGAGGGCAGGCAGGCTATTGCCGATTCCTTCTCTATCCGGCGCGAGGCGCTGCAAGGCAAGGTGTGTTACACGACGACCATCGCCGGCGCACGGGCAACCGTACTAGCGTTGGATTACTTGGATTCGGGTGCCGTGATCTCGCTCCAGGAGCTTTATCGGGAGGCGACGGCATGAGCAGGAGGCCACTGACCGTGCGGGGTGCGCAGATGCTCAAAGAGGAGTTGGCGCGGCTCAAAACCCGGGAGAGACCTAAAATTGTCCGGGCGATTGCCGAGGCGCGGGCCCACGGTGACCTCAAAGAGAACGCGGAATACCATGCGGCCCGCGAACAGCAGAGTTTGCTCGAGGGACGTATTGCCGAGCTTGAAGAGAAACTCGCTAATGCTCAGATTATCGATGTGCGCAGCCTTTCGGCCGATGGTAAGGTGGTCTTCGGTGTGACGGTCGTGTTGGCTGAGGAGAGCAGCGGTGATGAAATGACTTACCAGATCGTCGGCGAGGACGAGGCGGATATCAAGCACGGTAAGGTCTCGATCCACTCGCCCATCGCGCGTGCTCTGATCGGCAAGGAGGAAGGCGAGATCGTAGAAGTGCGAGCACCGGCAGGGAATCGCAGCTATGAAATCGTCGAGGTTCGCTACGAGTAAGAAGCCAAGCCGATAATATAAGGTATTGAGATAATATCCGTGCGCGTGCTTGCGCAGCACATGCAGGGCTCGGGCGGGCTCGTAACACCATCTCGCAGGGCTGCGTTGGCGAGCCTTTGCAACAGCAACAGAAGGGGCCACAAACGCATGGAGAGGTCGCGTATGAGGCCCATTGCAGCCGATAACAACAGTTGGATGGCGCATTTCGATCCGGTTAAGCTCGATCTGGCGGTAGTGCTTTTGGTTGCCTTGGGCACAACGTTCGTGATTGTTCGGCTCGATGCTCCGCATTGGCTTGAATTCCTGATTGTGGCGGCGGTTGGGCTGGGTAGCGGCGGGTGGCTTGCGCTGCACACACGCCGAGTCGTGCGCGCCGCCGAGGCCCAAGCGCTAGAACCCATGCATGAGAGACCGGGGCGGGATGATGACCCGTAGCCGAACCAGCAGCCGATGGTTGAAGGCGCATTTTAACGACGCATGTGTGCGGGCGGCGCATAAGCAGGGCTATCGTTCGCGAGCCGTGTATAAGCTCCTTGAAATCGATCAACGGGATCGGCTATTGCACCGGGGTATGACGGTGATCGACCTGGGCGCCGCGCCCGGAAGCTGGAGTCAGTACTGCGTTGAGCGCCTCGGGGCGACGGGTCGGGTGATTGCGCTGGATATCTTGCCCATGCAGCCGTTGCCTGGTGTGGAGGTGCTTCAGGCTGATTTTCGCGACGCCAAGACGTTGACTGAACTGATAAATCGCGTGGAAGGGCGGCCAGTGCACCTTGTTTTGTCGGATATGGCGCCCAATATTTCAGGCGTGACGGCTATTGATCAGCCCCGCGCTATGCGGCTCGCCGAGGAGGCGTTGGAATTGGCATGCCAAGTGCTCGTTGGCAATGGCAGCTTCCTGATCAAGGGGTTTCAAGGTGAGGGCTTCGATGATTATCTACAAAGGCTGCGCGAGTGCTTCCGTAAGGTTGTCATCCGTAAGCCCAAGGCTTCGCGCGAGCGTTCGCGGGAAGTCTATTTGTTGGCCCGCCATGCCGTCTGTAGTAAGGTCTGATTTAGGGTTCCACCCACACGGCCGGTGGTGCAGCCGGCGACTAATCGATCGAGGTGCTTAGCCTTGAATGATATGGCGAAGAATCTGATCCTCTGGGTGGTCATCGCCATCGTGCTGATGTCCGTTTTCAGTAACTTTCAGGATCAGACGATGACATCCCCCGAGCTCGCCTATTCCCAGTTTCTCGACGAGGTGAAGCAGGGCAAAGTAGAGCAGGTCACCATCAAGGGGCAAACCATCCGGGGTCGGACCGCGACCGGGGAAACGTTTAGTACATACAGTCCGGAGACGGACAACGAGGCGATGATCGGCACGCTCCTGGACCACGGGGTGCAGATTCGAGCGGAGCAGCCGGAAGGTCGGAGCATGCTCCTGCAGATTCTGATCTCGTGGTTTCCGTTTCTGCTGCTGATCGGCGTCTGGATCTACTTCATGCGGCAAATGCAAGGGGGTGGTGGTGGCCGCGGGGCTATGTCCTTCGGTAAAAGCCGTGCCCGAATGATGTCCGAGGAGCAGATCAAGGTCACATTCGCCGATGTGGCTGGGGTCGAGGAAGCAAAGCAGGATGTTGTCGAGCTGGTTGAATTCCTCCGCGACCCAGCCAAGTTCCAGCGTTTGGGCGGGCGCATTCCCAAGGGTGTATTGCTGGTGGGTCCCCCAGGGACCGGTAAGACGCTGCTCGCCAAGGCGATTGCAGGCGAGGCAAGGGTGCCCTTTTTCACGATTTCCGGATCGGATTTCGTAGAGATGTTCGTCGGCGTTGGTGCCGCCCGTGTGCGTGACATGTTCGCGCAAGCCAAAAAGCATGCGCCGTGCATCATCTTTATCGATGAGCTCGATGCGGTAGGCCGCCAGCGCGGTGCCGGGCTGGGCGGTGGTCATGATGAGCGCGAGCAGACGCTGAACCAGATGCTGGTGGAGATGGACGGCTTCGAGGGCAGCGAGGGAATCATCGTCATCGCGGCGACCAACCGCCCGGATGTGCTGGACCCGGCGTTGCTTCGCCCGGGCCGTTTAGACCGACAGGTAGTGGTGCCGTTGCCCGACGTTCGGGGCCGTGAACAGATCCTCAAAGTGCATATGGCCAAGGTGCCCTTCTTGGAGGATGTTGATATCCGGACCATTGCCCGCGGCACACCGGGGTTCTCGGGCGCGGATCTAGCGAATCTCGTGAACGAGGCTGCTTTGTTTGCTGCCCGCCGGAATAAGCGTCTGGTCGACCAGCATGATTTCGAGGATGCCAAGGACAAGATCATGATGGGCGCCGAGCGCAAGTCCATGGTCATGAGCGAAGACGAGAAACGCTTGACGGCTTATCATGAGGCGGGCCATACCGTGGTCGGGTTGCTATCGCCCGAGCATGACCCGGTCCATAAGGTGACCATCATACCGCGCGGCCGAGCACTGGGCGTGACCATGTTCCTGCCCGAAGAGGACCGGTATAGCTACACTAAGCAGCGGCTCAACAGCCGATTGGCCAGTCTTTTTGGCGGACGCCTCGCCGAGGAGATGATCTTTGGCCGGGATCGCGTCACTACGGGAGCTCAGAACGATATTCAGAATGCCACCGAGATAGCCCGCAACATGGTTACGAAATGGGGGCTGTCCGATCGTATGGGTCCGCTTGCCTATGGCGAGGATGAAGGCGAGGTGTTCTTGGGCCACACCGTGACCCAGCACAAGCAGATCTCCGATGAGACTGCCCATGCTATCGATGAGGAGGTCAGGCGCATCATTGACGAGAACTACCGTCGAGCCAAGCAGATTCTCGAGGAGAATATCGACAAGCTGACGAACATGGCGGACGGACTAATTAAATACGAAACGCTGGATCGTGAGCAGATCGATGACATCATGAATGGGCGTCCGCCGCGGCCGCCTAAGGACTGGGAAGGTGGTCCGACCTCACCATCGGGCGCCGGTGGTGTTGACATCGATAAGCGGCCTGGCGAGAAGGCACCGGATGACAAGCCCGGAGGCAAGATCGGCGGCAGGCCAGCCAGTGAGCATTGACCGAGGAGCTCATGCGGGCGGCCACAACGATGGTGCTCGATTGTGCCGGCAAACTGCTTGATCTATCATCGCCTCGCGTGATGGGTGTATTGAATGTCACCCCCGATTCCTTCTCGGACGGGGGTGATTTTTTTTCCCAGAAAACCGCTATCGCTCGGGCGTGGAGCATGGTGGAGGAAGGCGCGGCAATTATCGATGTGGGTGGCGAATCCAGCCGTCCAGGTGCCGCAGAGATAACGGTCGCCGAGGAACTGCGACGCGTACTACCGGTGATCGAGGCATTGGCACGAGAACTGCCGGTGCCTGTTTCGTTGGATTCCACCAAGCCGGAAGTGATGCGTGCGGCTGCCTGTGCCGGTGCCGGGCTAATTAACGATATCATGGCGCTGCAGCGTCCGGGGGCGCTGGCTGCCGCTGTGGAAACGGGTTTGCCGATTTGCCTGGTTCACATGCAAGGCACTCCCCGAACCATGCAGGTGAATCCGCATTACGATGACGCAGTAGAGGACATTCACCGTTTTTTCGTGACGCGAATCCTGGCCTGTGAAGTGGCTGGGATACCCGCTGGACGGCTGCTCATTGATCCGGGCTTTGGTTTTGGCAAAAGGATGCTGGATAACCTGCACTTGCTGAGAGCGCTCAATCGTTTTTGTGATCTGGGATTGCCAGTGCTGGTGGGATTTTCCCGTAAATCTTTTCTGGGCGATCTTACCAAGCGACCGGTTTCCGAGCGGTTGGCAAGCGGTTTGGTAGCGGGTGTGCTCGCCGTGCTCAAAGGCGCGCGGATTATCCGTACCCACGACGTTGCAGCGACGGTCGAGGCGTTGCAAATCGTCGAGCAGGTATACTACCAAAGCTGAGAACGGGTAGGTGCTATTGAGGGTTCGGTTCGCGATCTGCGGATGAGTTACGAGCCATGATGAGTTGAAAGCACCAACCTTTTAAACAATCGCGCGGAAATTAGGGATTCTTCCATGGACAAGCGCTATTTTGGAACGGACGGTATCAGGGGGCGAGTCGGTGAATTCCCGATAACGCCGGATTTCATGCTCAGGCTGGGGTGGTCCGCCGGCCGCGTTCTCTCCGATTGTAGCGCCAGTAAGCAAGTGCTCATCGGCAAAGATACGCGGATCTCGAACTATATGTTCGAGTCGGCACTTCAGGCCGGTTTATCTGCGGCGGGAATAAACATACAACTGCTGGGTCCCATGCCGACCCCAGCCATCGCTTACCTTACTCGGGCGTTGCAGGCCAATGCAGGCATTGTAATCAGCGCTTCTCATAATCCCCACTACGACAACGGTATCAAATTCTTCTCCACCGCGGGACGCAAGCTCGACGATGAGACAGAGTTGGCCATCGAGGCGGCTATCGAGGAGCCGCTTACTACCGTCGCCTCGAGGCGACTCGGAAAGGCCTATCGGATGGTGGACGCTCCGGGCCGCTATATTGAGTTTTGCAAGCATTCCGTGCCTTTCGGCACCCGCCTGGATGACTTTAAGCTGGTCGTCGATTGTGCAAACGGTGCCGGTTATCAAGTGGCCCCGGCCGTGTTTCGCGAACTCGGAGCGAAAGTGGATTGCCTCGGAGTGGCGCCGGATGGGCTCAATATCAATGTTGATTGTGGCTCGTTGCACCTCGGCCGCTTGCAGCAGGCGGTTGTGAACAGCGGTGCGGATGCGGGAATCGCCTTGGACGGTGACGGCGATCGGGTCATTATGGTGGACGAGTCCGGAGCCGTGCTCGACGGTGACGAATTGCTTTGGGTTATCGCGCGCGATCGACAGCGACAGGGAACGCTGCGTGGACCGGTGGTTGGCACTGTCATGACCAATCTGGGTCTGGAGCAGGCGCTCGGCGCGTTAGGCGTAGCGTTGCTCCGCGCCAAGGTCGGTGATCGTTATGTATTGGAAATGTTGCTTGAGCACCACGGCGCTGTGGGGGGTGAGTCATCCGGCCATATTATCTGTCTGGATCGCACGAGCACTGGCGATGGCATCGTTTCCGCCCTGCAGGTGCTTCACTGCATGAGTGCATCGAGACAGCCGCTCAGTCGATTGCGTGAAGGAATGACCAAACTACCGCAGCACATGGTGAGTGTTCCTGTGGCGCGGCGCTTGGATCCGTTCGAAGTGCCCGCTATTGTTACTGCGGTGCGGGAGATCGAGACCGAGCTCGGCAAGCATGGCCGAGTATTGTTGCGCTCTTCGGGCACTGAGCCGGTTGTTCGGGTAATGATCGAAGGCCAGGATCGCCAGCGCGTGCAGCGACTGACGGAGCAGTTGGCGGCCCGGGTAGCCGAAGCCTTGCCTGCCTACCGGCCACCGCCGATTGATTTCGAGCTAAGCGAAGGGTAACCTTGCCGCCACTTTCACAGGAACGGGGTCCGCCGAGTCTGATGCGTACAACGTTAATTGCCGGGAATTGGAAGATGAACGGGTCGCGCGAGCGTACCCGAGAGTTGATACGAGCCATCGTTGCGGGGCTCCAGCCAAATCCGAATTACGAGATCGTCATCTGTCCAAGCTTCGTTTTTCTCCCTGATGCAGCAGAAACGCTGGCGGCCAGCTGTGTCGGCTTGGGCGCTCAAAACGTCTGTGACCAGGACCAGGGGGCCTACACTGGAGAGGTGGCTGGAGATATGCTGGCTGAGCTCGGCTGTCGTTGGGCCATCGTGGGGCACTCCGAGCGACGGCAACTCTATGGCGAGACTAATGCGTTGGTGGCCAGCCGCTTTGCTGCCGCGCAGCGCCACCGTTTGACGCCGATTTTCTGTGTCGGCGAAACGCTTGAGGAGCGCGAAGCGGGGGCAACGGAGGCGGTCCTCGACGAGCAGCTGCGTGCCGTGTTCGACCATCAGGGCGCCCAGGCGTTTCGCTCCGCAATTATTGCCTACGAACCGGTTTGGGCTATTGGAACGGGGCGTACCGCCACCCCGGAACAGGCGCAAGGAGTCCACGCCTATATTCGTAGTCGAGTAGCGGAGCATGATGCCGGCACAGCGGCCGAGCTGCGAATTCTCTACGGTGGCAGTGTAAAGCCGGAGAATGCCCAGACTCTATTTGAACAGCCGGATGTCGACGGTGGGCTTATTGGCGGGGCCTCGCTCCAGGCGGAAGATTTTCTGGCTATCTGCCAAGCCGGCAATTGTTAACGAGGGCACGCCTCATCCAATGTTAGGAACGCGGGATTTATGTACACCGCTATTTTAATCGCCCATCTTGTCATTGCCGTTACGCTTATCGGCCTCGTGCTGCTTCAGCACGGGAAAGGAGCAGATGCTGGTGCCGCTTTCGGTAGCGGCGCATCGGCTACCGTGTTCGGAGCCCGCGGTTCTACTTCTTTCCTAAGTAAAATAACGGCGCTCTTTGCGGCTGGTTTTTTTTGCACCAGCCTAGTGCTAGCCATGCTCGCGGGTAGCTATCGCCAGCCGCACAGTGTTGTCGATCGCGGTGCGGAGCAAAGCGAGCCGCCAGCGCCGCAGCAAGAGCGGCCATCTCCAGCTCAGACCACATCTGAAGCGTTGCCCGGGCCTGCGCCTGATACGACGCCCGCGCCGCCGCCTCCCCCGAACAGCCCGTAGTGGTCTCGACAATTGCCGAGTGCGGACTCGGCTGATAAAATGATGCGCTTTGGCTACAGTTTGCGCCTAGACTTTGGCCGTCGATATTTGGTGAGCAAGGCCTTGTTCCGGTGGCATATTTTGATTGAAAAGGTCTGGCAAAATAGCTTGTTGACGATCACGCGGATGTGGTGGAACTGGTAGACACGCTGTCTTGAGGGGGCAGTGGCGCAAGCCGTGCCGGTTCGAGTCCGGCCATCCGCACCATACATCAATCCGTTTTACCGGCATGTAACCCGAATCACTGGGCCTGTTGCGCTCGGTTACGAGGAATAGTTCTTCATGCTTGAGAGTTATTTGCCAATTCTCGTCTTTCTCGTGATTGCCGGCTTTGCCGGCTTGGCACCGCTTGTGGCCGGGCTAGTCCTTGCACCACGGCGTCCGGACGAGAACAAGCTCTCGCCTTACGAATGCGGATTCGAGGCGTTTGAAGACTCTCGAATGAAATTTGATGTGCGCTATTACCTCGTCGCTATCCTGTTCATCATTTTTGACCTGGAAATCGCTTTTCTTTTCCCGTGGGCTGTCGTACTGGACCAGGTGGGTCTGTTCGGTTTCGTGGCCATGGCGATTTTCGTGGGCATCCTTTTAATCGGGTTTCTCTACGAGTGGAAAAAAGGGGCGCTGGAATGGGAATAGAAGGCGTTCTCGAGCGAGGCGTTGTCACAACCTCGGCGGACAAGCTGATCAATTGGGCGCGGACGGGGTCGTTGTGGCCGATGACTTTTGGCCTGGCCTGCTGTGCCGTGGAGATGATGCATGCCGGCGCCTCGCGCTACGACTTGGATCGGTTCGGTATCGTGTTCCGACCGTCGCCGCGGCAGTCGGACGTGATGATCGTGGCCGGCACGCTAGTGAATAAAATGGCGCCGGCTTTGCGTCGGGTCTACGACCAGATGGCCGATCCGAAATGGGTAATCTCCATGGGTTCTTGTGCCAATGGTGGTGGCTACTATCACTACTCTTATGCGGTGGTGCGCGGGTGTGATCGAATCGTGCCAGTGGATGTGTACGTACCCGGCTGCCCGCCGACGGCCGAGGCGCTCCTGTTCGGCATCATTCAATTGCAGAAAAAGATCCGCCGTACCAATACGATCGCCCGCTGAGAGGGATACCTCATGGCTGTTGCAGTGGAACAATTAGCCGGCCACATCGAGCAGGCATTAGACGGCCGGGTCAGCGAATCGCAAATTCATTGCGGCGAGCTCACGCTCGTGGTCAAGCCAGCCGAGCTGATGCCGGTGATGCGGGTGTTGCGTGATAACGAAGCCTTCCGCTTCGATCAGCTCATTGATATCACCGGCGTGGATTATGCGGCCTATGGCCAGGATGAATGGATTACCGAGCAAGCCAGTGCGACCGGGTTTAGCCGAGGCGTCGATGGTTTTACGACCGGACGCTTGGGGCTCACCGGGATCTATGGCGTGCACGAGATCAAGTCTAATACGGGCCGCCGTTTCGCGGCCGTTTACCATTTGCTCTCGGTTGCTTTGAATCAGCGAGTGCGCGTACGTGCTTTTTGTGAGGATGATAATTTCCCCATGCTTGACTCCATTACCTCGATCTGGAGTTGTGCCGACTGGTTCGAGCGCGAGGCATTCGATTTGTTTGGCATTATTTTTGATGGTCATCCGGATTTGCGGCGAATTCTCACCGACTACGGCTTTGTTGGCCACCCCTTCCGTAAAGATTTTCCGTTGATCGGCAATGTGGAGGTCCGCTATGACGAGGATCGTCAGCGTGTGGTCTACGAGCCGGTGAGCATTGCCCCGCGCGTGCTTGTGCCGCGGGTCATTCGTAAAGATAACCGCTATGCCGATTGGGTATCGGAGGAAAACCGCGACGATGCCTGAGATCAGCAGTTACACCGTCAATTTTGGGCCTCAGCATCCTGCGGCGCATGGCGTGCTGCGGTTGGTTCTGGAGATGGATGGGGAGGTGGTTCGGCGGGTCGATCCGCACATCGGTCTGTTGCATCGCGCAACGGAAAAGCTCGCTGAGACCAAGCCGTTCAATCAGAGCATCGGCTACATGGATCGACTGGACTACGTATCCATGATGTGCAACGAGCACGCCTATGTGCTCGCCATCGAAAAGCTGCTGGGCCTCGAACCGCCGCTGCGAGCGCAGTACATTCGGGTGCTCTTCGACGAGCTCACGCGAATCCTGAACCACCTGCTCTGGCTGGGAGCGCACGCGCTCGATGTGGGTGCCATGACGGTGTTTCTGTATTGTTTCGCTAAACGTGAGGACCTCATGGACTGCTATGAGGCCGTTTCTGGCACCCGAATGCACGCGACCTATTATCGCCCGGGTGGAGTATACCGGGATTTGCCAATGCGGATGCCGCATTACCAGCCCTCGCCGAAGCGCTCGCAGAAGGATTTGGAGCGTCTCAATCGCGCCCGCCAAGGTTCGATGCTGGACTATATCGAGCACTTCGCGGCGGAGTTCCCGCACTGCATCGATGAGTACGAGACCCTGCTGACCGACAATCGCATCTGGAAGCAGCGCTTGGTGGACGTGGCCGTGGTAGACCCGGAGCGAGCCCTACAGCTTGGCTTCACCGGCCCCATGCTGCGCGGCTCCGGCGTTGAATGGGACCTGCGCAAGAAACAGCCCTACGCGGTTTATGATCAACTGGCCTTCGATATCCCCGTGGGAACCAACGGTGATTGCTATGATCGCTACTTGGTCCGAGTCGAGGAAATGCGCCAGAGCGTGCGCCTTATCACGCAGTGCGTCGATTGGTTACGCGCCAACCCCGGCCCCGTAATGGTTGCCGACCACAAGGTTGCACCGCCTTCCCGCGAGGAGATGAAGGACGATATGGAATCGCTCATTCATCACTTCAAGCTTTTCACAGAGGGCTATTGCGTGCCGGAAGGCGAAGCCTATGCAGCCGTGGAAGCACCTAAGGGCGAGTTTGGCGCTTATATCGTTTCCGATGGCGCCAACAAGCCCTATCGACTCAAATTGCGTGCTCCGGGTTTCGCGCATCTGGCGGCCATGGACGAGATGAGTCGTGGTCATATGCTGGCTGATGTGGTCACCATCATCGGCACGCTGGATGTCGTTTTCGGGGAGATCGATCGGTGAAGCGCGAGTCTTTGTCAGAGAAACACCTCAGCGCCGAACAGCGCAGCGAAATCGATCATTGGCTTGCTAAGTTTCCCGGCGAAGGTAAGCGTTCGGCCGTGATTCCCGCCTTGCACATTGCCCAGGAAGGTAATGGCGGTTGGCTCAGCCGAGAGCTGATGGAGGCCGTTGCCGAGTATCTCGAGCTGCCTCCGGTAGCCGTCTATGAAGTGGGAACTTTCTACTCGATGTTCGATCTCAAGCCCACCGGGCGCCACAAGGTCAATATTTGCACCAACATCTCCTGTCTGTTACGTGGTGCCGAGCGCATTGTCGAGCACGTTGAGAATAAGCTTGGTATTTCGGTGGGGGAGACGACCGCCGACGGCCGCATAACTCTCAAAGGGGAAGAGGAGTGTCTGGCCGCCTGCGCCGCCGCACCGATGATGTTGGTGGATGAGGAGTATCACGTTGATCTTACCCCGGAGAAAGTGGACGAGATTCTGGACAAGTTGGAGTAGCCATGACAAACGAGGTCTGCTTCGCGACACTCCGATTCGACCGGCCTTGGACGCTCGATAACTACCGTAAAGTAGGCGGCTATCAAGCGCTACAGAAGCTCTTCGAGCAAAAGGTCAAGCCGGAGGAGGTGATTGAGGAAATCAAGCGCTCCGCCCTGCGGGGACGGGGGGGGGCTGGCTTTCCGACCGGCATCAAGTGGAGTTTCATGCCCCGCAACGCGCCGGGGCAAAAATACATCGTTTGCAACTCCGATGAGTCGGAACCGGGAACCTGTAAAGATCGCGACATCCTGCGCTATAACCCGCATGCCCTCATCGAGGGCATGGTCATCGCCGGTTACGCCATGGGTGTTAGCGTCGGGTACAACTACCTGCGTGGAGAGTTCATGCGTGAGCCTTTTCAACGGATGGAGCAGGCGTTGGACGAGGCACGGGCGGCCGGCTATATCGGTGAGAACATCCAGGGTCGTGGTTTCGGCTTCCAATTGCACAATGTCTATGGAGCCGGCGCCTATATTTGCGGCGAGGAGAGCGGGTTGCTCGAGTCTTTGGAAGGCAAAAAGGGCATGCCGCGCTACAAACCACCGTTTCCGGCGCAGTTCGGTCTCTACGGGCGGCCGACGACAGTGAACAACACGGAGACTTTCGCCTCGGTGCCCTCGATCATCCGCAACGGCGCCGAGTGGTTTCTCGAGCTCGGCAGGCCGAACAACGGCGGTGTCAAGTGCTTCTCCGTCTCGGGCCACGTGGTCAAGCCGGGTAATTACGAGGTTCCTCTAGGAACCCCATTCCGTGAGCTGCTGAAGATGGCGGGCGGGGTTCGTGATGAACACAAGCTCAAAGCCGTGATCCCCGGTGGTTCGTCGATGCCGATGGTGCCGGGAGATCAGATGCTCGAACTCGACATGGATTACGACAGCCTTGTGAAGGCCGGCTCCGGCCTAGGTTCCGGCGGGGTGGTGGTCATGGACGAGACCACCGATATGATCAAAGTTATCTTGCGGATATCCCGTTTTTATTATGCTGAGTCCTGCGGCCAATGCACCCCTTGTCGCGAAGGCTGTGGTTGGATGTATCGAGTGATCAAGCGAATCTACGAAGGCAAAGGGCGCATGGCGGATCTGGAGCTGCTTGAATCGGCGGCGGGGCAGATTGCCGGGCATACGATTTGCGCCTTCGGCGAGGCGGCGGCCTGGCCGGTGCAAAGCGTGCTCAAGCACTGGCGTAACGAGTTCGTGCACTACATCGAGCATAAGCGCTCGGTCGTCGAGGAGCGTGCCGCATGAATGCGCGAGTCGATCGGAGCGAGCCGGAGATGGTGACCCTCGAGGTCGACGGCGTGGAGTTGCAGGCTCCGAAGGGTTCGATGCTGATCCAGGCCACCGACCCGGCCGGCATCGATATCCCGCGTTTTTGCTACCATCGCAAGCTCTCCATCGCCGCCAACTGCCGTATGTGCCTGGTAGAAGTGGAGCGCGCACCCAAACCGTTGCCAGCCTGCGCGACGCCCGTGGCCGAGGGCATGAAAGTATGGACCCGGTCCAAGGGCGCGGTGGCCGCGCAACGCGGCGTCATGGAGTTCCTGCTGATCAATCACCCGTTGGACTGCCCCATCTGCGACCAAGGCGGCGAGTGCGAGCTGCAAGACCTCTCTATGGGTTTTGGGCGCAGCCTGTCCCGGTTTAGCGAGCGCAAGCGAGTGGTCAAGGACGAGGATCTCGGCCCGCTGGTCGCCACGGAGATGACCCGCTGTATCCACTGCACGCGCTGTGTCCGTTTCTTGGACGAGATTGCCGGTCAATATGAGCTCGGTGGCATGTACCGCGGAGAGCATATGGAGATTAGTACCTTTTCCGGACGGGGCGTGCGCTCGGAGCTCTCGGGCAACATCATCGATCTTTGTCCCGTCGGAGCACTCACCTCCAAGCCTTTCCGGTTCCGGGCGCGGGCTTGGGAGATGCTGAGTCATCCGGGTATCGCACCGCACGATGCCATCGGCTCGAATCTCTATATCCACCAGGTGCAAGGGACGGTCAAACGCGTGGTGCCGCGGGATAATGAGAAGATCAATGAGAGTTGGATCGCCGATCGCGACCGTTTCAGCTACGAGGGGGTTTACAGCCCGGATCGTCTGCAGCGTCCGTTACTGCGACGAGGCGATACATGGGAGGAGGTCAAGTGGCAAGATGCCTTGCAAGCTACGGTAATGGGGCTGCAGCGGACGGTCGGGGAGTATGGGACCGAGCAACTTGGCGCTTGGGTATCACCGAGCGCTACGCTCGAGGAGATGTATCTGCTCGGGCGGCTGTTGCGCGGGCTTGGCTGCCACAACATCGACCATCGGCTGCGTCAAGCCGATTTCCGCGATGATACGGTTGCGCCCGCCTTCCCTTATTTGGGCTTGCCGCTCGTGGATGTTGAACGGCTCGATGCTGCTCTGGTGATCGGTTCTTATACACGGTGGGATTTGCCGCTTTTCAATCATCGCTTACGCAAGGCCGCGCTCGCGGGCGGTAAGGTGATGTTTTTGAACCCGCGGGCGTTCGACTGGAACTTTCCGCTTGCCGATGAATACGTCGTGTCGGTCCGAGACTTCGCCGTGGAGCTTGCGTTGATTGTGGCGGCATTGGCCGAGTACAAGGCTGTTGCGCGTCCCGAACGGCTGGATACCTGGCTGGCGCGACGTGCGCCAACTGCCGTGCACCGGCGTATTGCCGAGCGCTTAGCGCAGGGCGAGCGCAGTGGCGTGTTCGTAGGCGCGCTTGTTGAAGCGCACCCGGCGGGCGCCGAACTTCGGGCTTTGGCGGCGTTGTTGGCCGAGCTCTCTGGCAGCGGCTACGGCGTGCTCTCTCAGGGCGCTAACAGTGCTGGGGCTTGGCAGGTGGGCGCCATTCCGCAGCGCCAGCCGGGGCACGCGGGCAAGTCGGGCCTGAATCTGCGCCAGATGATCGAGGAGCCGCGCCGCGGCTTGATCCTGTTCAATGTCGAGCCGGAGTTTGATTGCTGGGACAGTGCTGCGGCCCAGCAAGCGGTGGCGGCGGCCGAGTTTGTGCTGGTGTTTTCGCCTTATGTGACCGAAGCCATGCGTGCCTATGCCGATGTGATTCTGCCGATGGCGACGTTTACTGAAACGGCGGGTACGTTCGTCAACGCAGAGGGCCTCTGGCAGAGCTTCTCCGGTCTGACCAAGCCGCCTGGCGAGGCACGACCGGCTTGGCGCATCTTGCGTGTACTGGGCAATCAGCTCGGACTCGAAGGGTTTGAATATAACGCCCCCAACGAGATTTATAGCGAGATTCGCGAGCTCATCGATCATGGCACGCCACCGGCGCTGCCGAAGTGGCAGCCCGCGGGACTGGAGCCGGTGAAGTTGGATGGATTGCTGCGTGTGGGTACGACTGGGATCTATGCACTTGACCCGCTGGTACGCCGAGCCGCTGCGCTGCAGCGCACGGTACAGGCCGATGATGCCCTGGCCTATCTGGCTCCGCAGACGGCGGCACGGCTAGGGATTGAGGGGGGCGCCCAGGTACGCGTTTGCCAGCGCAGTCAAGCCGTACAGCTAAGGGCCCACTTAGACCCGGATTTGCCAGCGGACACAGTCTGGATTTCGGCTGGGCTATCCGCCACTGCGGCGCTGGGGCCGATGATCGGTCAGTTGACTGTAGAGTGCCTCTAAGGCGATCGCAGCACGGATAAAGCGACGAGAATAATTATGGCGGAATTTGCAAACCTCGTCTGGATCGTAGCGAAGATCGTTGCGCTGGTGGTGCCGCTGTTCATAGCGGTGGCCTATATGACCTATGCCGAGCGCAGAGTGATCGGCTGGATCCAATGGCGCAAGGGACCTAACCGGGTAGGCATCTATGGGTTACTACAACCCATTGCCGATGCTTGCAAGCTGCTGATGAAGGAAGTGGTGATTCCACAGAACGCCAATCGCTTCCTGTTCCTTTTGGCGCCGTTATTCTCTATCATTCCGGCGCTGGCGGCCTGGGCTGTGCTGCCGCTGGGTGATGGTTTGGTGGTGGCCGATATAGATGCGGGGTTGCTGTATGTATTGGCTATGACCTCCATGGGCGTCTACGGGGTCATAGTGGCCGGTTGGGCATCGAACTCCAAGTACGCGCTGATTGGGGCAATGCGCGCCGGCGCCCAAGTGGTCTCCTATGAGATTGCCATGGGCTTTGCGCTCGTGGGGGTTCTCATGGCGGCGGGCAGCCTCAATATGAGCGAGATCGTGCACGCTCAGCAAGGTCCGTTTTGGAACTGGTTCTGGCTGCCGTTGCTGCCGTTGTTCATCGTCTATTGGGTCTCGGGCGTGGCAGAGACCAACCGGCTGCCTTTTGACGTGGCCGAAGGAGAATCCGAGATCGTTGCCGGCTTCCATGTGGAGTACTCGGGGATGGCCTTCGCCATCTTCTTTCTCGCCGAATACGCCAACATGATCTTGATTGCGGGCTTGGCGACCATTCTATTCCTTGGTGGCTGGTATTCCCCATTCCATGGGATTGGCTACCTCGGGCCGATATTCGATCTCGTTCCCGGGACGCTATGGTTTTGCCTCAAGGCGGGCTTCTTTCTGTTCGGCTATTTTTGGTTTCGCGGCACATTCCCGCGCTATCGCTACGATCAGATCATGCGCCTGGGATGGAAAGTGCTGATTCCGGTGACGGTAGTCTGGCTGGTAGTGGAATCGGTGTTTATCTTGACCGGCTTCGGGCCCTGGTTCTGATCGGAGGTGCGGTATGCAGGCAATTCGGGATTTATTCAATAGCTTCTTGCTGATCGAGTTGCTCCAGGGGTTGCGCCTTACTGGCCGGCATCTTTTTACCCGCAAGTACACGGTCGAATATCCGGAGGAGCGGGCGCCGCAGTCGCCGCGTTTTCGTGGCTTGCACGCGCTGCGCCGCTATCCCAATGGTGAGGAGCGCTGCATTGCCTGCAAGCTCTGTGAAGCAGTTTGCCCGGCGCTGGCAATCACCATCGAGGCCGAACCCCGCGCCGATGGCACGCGCCGTACGACCCGCTATGATATCGATCTGTTCAAATGCATCTACTGCGGTTTCTGTGAAGAGTCCTGCCCCGTGGACTCGATCGTAGAGACCCGAATCTACGAGTACCACTTCGAGCGTCGCGGCGAGAACATCATCCATAAACAGGAGTTGCTCGCACTCGGCGATCAGTACGAACAGCAACTCGCCAAGGACCGCGCGGCGGACGCACCCTATCGTTGAGAAATCGGACCCAAAAGGCCCACGGCATGAATACGGACAAACGACTGGGAGCGTTAGGCAGGTGATCGAGCTTTTGCTTTTCTACGTATTCGCAGCGGTTCTGTTATTCGCTGCAACCATGGTCATCACGGCCAAGAACCCAGTGCACTCCGCCTTGTTCTTGGTGTTGGCTTTTTTCAACAGCGCTGCTTTGTGGCTGATGGCGGAAGCCGAATTCTTGGGGATTGCGCTCGTGTTGGTTTATGTCGGCGCCGTCATGGTGCTGTTCTTGTTCGTGGTAATGATGCTCGATATCAATCTCGCCCCGATGCGCGAGGGCTTTGCGCGTTACCTTCCCATCGGTGCTTTGGTGGGATGCGTAATGGTCGTGGAGATGGCGCTGGTGGTGGGTTCGAAAGACGTGAACCTGATCCACGGTGGGCCCGTTACGAGCGCGGCCGAGGGTGTGGGTATGAGTAATACCAAGGCGCTCGGTAGTGTGCTGTACACAGTCTATGCCTATCCTTTCGAAATCGCCTCAGTCGTGCTTCTGGTGGCCATCGTCGCCGCCATCATGCTGACGCATCGCCGGCGGCCGGGGACCAAGCAGCAGAATATCGATCGCCAGGTTCGGGTACGCAAAGAACAGCGATTGCGGATTGTCACGATGGCGCCGGAGAAGCGCAAGTAACCAACCCCAGCGCATCAGCAGCCGACTCGGACAGTTAGGATCACACTATGGTGGAGCTATCCAATTATCTCGTGCTCGGGGCGATTCTGTTCAGCCTCGGGATGGCCGGCATTTTTCTAAATCGGAAAAACGTCATCATCCTGCTGATGTCTATCGAGCTTATGTTGCTGGCAGTGAATTTCAACTTCATCGCCTTCTCGCACTATTTGGCGGATATCCAGGGTCAAGTATTCGTGTTTTTCATTCTGACAGTCGCAGCCGCCGAATCGGCCATTGGCCTGGCTATCTTGGTCGTCTTGTTCCGTAACACCAATACCATCAACGTGGGCGATCTGGACAGCATGAAGGGTTGATGCATGGAAATCGTATACCTCGCCATAACGCTGGCGCCGTTGATCGGTGCAGCCACCGTTGGTCTGTTCGGGCGCAGGCTCGGGCGGCAGCGCTCGCATCGGGTGACCATCGCCGCGGTGAGTCTCTCCTGCCTGCTGTCCCTGTTCGTTCTAAGCCGCTTCGCCTGGGGAGAGCTTGAGCCCTACAACGAGACTGTCTATACATGGGCGGTTGCCGGCGGGTTGCATATGGAGATCGGTTTCCTGATCGATCCGCTCAGCGCATTGATGATGGCGGTCGTCACCTTCGTCTCATTGATGGTGCACATTTATACCATCGGTTACATGCACGACGATGCCGGTTATCAGCGTTTCTTTAGTTACATTAATCTATTTACCTTCGCCATGCTTATGTTGGTTATGGCGAACAACTTTTTGCAGTTGTTTTTCGGTTGGGAAGCCGTGGGCTTGGTCTCGTATCTGCTGATCGGGTTTTGGTTCACGCGGGAGAGCGCCGTTTTCGCCAGCCTGAAGGCTTTTTTAGTCAACCGAATCGGCGATATAGGCTTCTTGCTGGGGATCGCACTGCTGCTGGCCTATTTCGGCAGCCTGGATTATCAGCAGGTCTTCGCGGCCGCGCAGGCGCAGCCGGCTCAGATGATTACCGTCCTGCCTGGACTAAACTGGTCTGTGATCACCTTCGCCTGCATCTTGCTCTTCGTCGGCGCGATGGGTAAATCGGCGCAAATCCCGTTGCATGTCTGGTTGCCGGACTCGATGGAAGGCCCCACGCCTATATCCGCCCTGATTCACGCCGCTACGATGGTGACGGCTGGCATCTTCATGGTGGCGCGCATGTCGCCCCTGTTCGAGCTCTCCGATACGGCGCTGTCGGTGGTGCTGATATTCGGCGCCCTGACGGCGTTCTTGATGGGTTTGGTGGGCCTCGTGCAAAACGACATCAAACGTGTCATCGCCTATTCGACGCTCTCGCAGCTTGGTTACATGTTCGTCGCGCTGGGGGCTTCAGCCTATGCGGTGGGCATCTTCCACCTCATGACCCACGCCTTTTTCAAGGCGCTGTTGTTTCTGGCCGCCGGGGCCGTCATCGTGGCGCTGCACCATGAGCAGGACATGCGCAAGATGGGCAATCTGCGGCGCTACCTGCCGATTACGCATCTCACGATGCTGATGGGCACGCTGGCTTTGGTCGCCGCACCGCTGTTCTCCGGCTACTACTCGAAGGATCTCATTATCGAGGCGGTGCACGAGGCGCACCGTGGTGGTGCCACACTCGCCTATTGGCTCGTTTTGCTGAGCGTGTACGTGACGGCGTTGTACAGCTTCCGACTCTATTTCTTGGTCTTCTGGGGCAAGGAGCGTATCGATCCCCATGCCAAGGAGCATATGGCCCATCTGCCGCGTTATGTGCTCAGAGCCATGGAATGGCCGCTGATCCTGCTGGCCATTCCTTCGGTCGTGATCGGTTATCTCACGGTCGAACCCCTCGTGTTCGGAGACTTCTTCGGCCAAGCGCTGTTCGTAGCGGAGCCGCACGACGTACTCCATGAAATGGGTCGGAGCTTCCATGGATCATGGAGTTTCGCGCTGCACGCAGTCGCGGGCCCGGCGCTGTACCTTGCGCTCGCGGGGTTTCTGAGCGCCTGGTTTTTCTATATGGTCCGTCCTGGGCTGTTGCCGTCGATTCGCGATCGCTTCGCGACGCTCTATACCATTTTGGCCCGTAAATACGGCTTTGACGAACTTTATATCGACGGTATCGCCGCTTCCTCCAGGTCGGTTGCGCGGCTGCTATGGCAAGTGGGAGACGCTCGGCTCATCGACGGAATGATGGTCAACGGTACAGCGAGGACCATCGGTCGCTTTGCCGCTATGATCCGAGGATTGCAGACCGGGTATTTATATCATTATGCCTTCGTTATGATCCTCGGCCTGTTGGTTCTGCTTACCTGGTTTATCGGCGATTGGCGCGGGTGGTTTGTTTGAGCACGACCGCGCTGGGCTGACGTGGGGCTTTATATAACCCGGCAGCGGTGGCACTGCGATGGATATCTGGAGGTTGACCCTTGCTGAGCTTGCTGATTTGGCTACCGATACTCGGTGGAATACTGGTGTTAGCCGCCGGTGAGCGTTCCCAAGGCACAACGGCGCGTTGGCTGGCGCTGGGCACCGGTGGTGTCGTTTTTCTGCTGAGTTCCGCGCTGTATTTCGGGTTCGAAATCGGCACGCCGGCCATGCAATTCGTGGAGCGCCTGGCCTGGATTCCGGCCTTCGAGGTCTACTATCACCTCGGTGTGGATGGGATCTCCATGCCGTTGATTCTGCTCACCACCTTCGCAACCGTCTTGGTCATCATCGCCGGCTGGGAGGTTATTCAATACAAACAGACTCAGTACTTGGCCGCTTTCCTGATCATGGAAGGCTTGATGGTGGGCGTATTCAGCGCCTTGGATGCGATCCTATTTTACGTATTCTGGGAGGCGATGTTGGTGCCGATGTTCCTGATCATCGGCATTTGGGGCGGTCCGAACCGAATTTACGCTACCATAAAGTTTTTCCTTTACACCTTCATGGGCTCGGTGCTCATGCTGGTTGCGCTCATCTACTTACGTTATCAAACCGACAGCTTCGGCATCCTCGATTTTCACGGCACGGCATTGGCGCTGAGCCAGCAGGTGCTGATCTTCCTGGCCTTCCTGGTGGCCTTTGCCGTGAAGGTGCCCATGTGGCCCGTGCATACCTGGCTTCCGGATGCCCACGTGGAGGCACCAACCGGCGGTTCGGTAATACTGGCGGCGATTATGTTGAAGATCGGCGCGTACGGCTTTCTGCGATTCAGCTTGCCGATCACACCCGCGGCCAGTATGGAGCTGGCGTGGCTGCTCATCGCGCTTTCGCTGATAGCCGTGGTCTATATCGGGCTGGTTGCGATCGTGCAAGAGGACATGAAAAAGCTGATCGCTTATTCTTCGGTCGCCCATATGGGTTTCGTGACTTTGGGCTTTTTCGCGATTTTCGATATTTTCGCGCACACGGGTGGAGTCGAGGGTAGCGGTGGTGCCGTGATGGCGCTTGAAGGGGGCGTGGTACAGATGATCTCCCATGGGTTCGTCTCGGGCGCCCTGTTTCTCTGTGTCGGCGTTCTCTATGATCGGGTTCATTCCCGATTGATCAAGGATTATGGGGGCGTGGCCAACCGGATGCCGATATTTGCGGCTTTTTTCGTGTTGTTCGCCATGGCCAACGTCGGCCTTCCGGGAACGTCTGGTTTCGTCGGCGAGTTCATGGTGATCCTCGCCAGCTTCCAGGCCAATTTCTGGTATGCCGCACTCGCCGCACTCACCTTGATTTTGGGAGCGGCTTATACTCTTTGGCTGATCAAGCGGGTCGTTTATGGCGAAGTGGCCAATGCTCAAGTGGCGGCGCTCACTGATCTCAATGCCCGCGAGTTCATCGTGCTCGGGGTACTCGCGGGCGCCGTGTTGTTATTGGGGATCTGGCCGGCGCCATTGATCGAGGTGATGGAGCCTTCGCTGCAACATCTTCTGCAGCAAGTGACCGCAACACCATGAGGGCCTATCGGCAGATCAGCCAGGCCTTGCCCACTTTATTAGCGACTCATGGAACCCGAGGAGAGCTATGACGTTCGAGATGCCCGATTTCTTGCTTGCGCTGCCCGAGATCTGGGTGCTCTCGATGGCGTGCTTGGTGTTGGTGGTGGATCTATTCGCGAGGGGCCGCGAGAGTGCGCTCGCCTTCCATCTTGTACAGTTCACGCTGCTGGCTGCGGCCTGGCTCAGTATCGAGACCCAATGGGGCGTGACGGCCACCACTTTTAGCGGCACTTACGTCGCCGATAAGTTTGCTTGTCTGCTTAAGGTCGCTATCTGCCTGCTGACCTTTTTGGTCTTCGCTTACAGCCGGGATTATCTGCGCAAGCGCGACCTGCTGAGCGGCGATTTCTTTCTGCTGGGCCTGTTGGGCGTGCTCGGAATGATGATTATGGCGTCCGCCCACAGCTTGCTCACCGTCTATCTGGGCTTGGAGCTGGTCGAGCTGTGCCTGTTCGCTATGGTGGCCTACGATCGTGAGAATCGCGTGGGCTCCGAGGCGGCAATGAAGTACTTCGTGCTCGCCGCGCTGTCCTCCGGCATGCTGCTCTACGGTATGTCCATGGTGTACGGCGCGGCGCAAAGCCTGGATCTGGCGCAGATCGCCGCGATTGCGGCCAACGGAGAGAGCGGGCTGTTGCTCGCCTTCGGGCTCACTTTCATCCTCGTGGGTGTCGCCTTTAAATTCGGTGCTGTTCCATTCCATATGTGGATCCCGGACGTCTACCAAGGAGCCCTGACGCCGGTCACTGTCTATGTCGGTACGGCACCCAAGATTGCGGCGGTGGCGCTGTTCGTCCGCCTACTGGTCGACGGTCTTGGAGCACTGCACGATCAGTGGCAGGTCATGGCAACCATCATCGCCGTGGGTTCGCTTGCCGTAGGGAATTTATTCGCTTTGGTGCAGACCAACATCAAGCGCATGTTGGGCTATTCGACCATCGCCCATGTCGGCTTCCTCTTTCTTGGTTTCATTGCTGGAACCGAGGAGGGCTACTCGGCCGCATTATTCTATGCCATCACCTACGGTTTGATGGCCGCCGGCGCTTTTGGCGTTGTAATCTTACTGTCGCGCCGCGGCTTCGAAGCCGACCTCATCGAGGACATGAAGGGGTTGAACGATCGGCATAGTGGCTTTGCTGTAGTGA
Source organism: Nitrococcus mobilis Nb-231 (assembly GCF_000153205.1). GTDB lineage: Bacteria > Pseudomonadota > Gammaproteobacteria > Nitrococcales > Nitrococcaceae > Nitrococcus > Nitrococcus mobilis. Next base: position 812,070 of record NZ_CH672427.1, on the reverse strand, counting down.
TGTTGATTCTGATGTTCTCTTTGACCGGAGTGCCGGGCACAGTGGGTTTTTATGCGAAGTGGTTGGTCCTTAAGGCGGTTATCGACGTCAATATGGTGTGGTTAGCGGTTGTTGCCGTGATATTTGCGGTGATCGGCGCATTCTACTACCTGCGGGTGGTTCGTATGGTTTATTTCGATCGGCGTAGCGATGGCGAGCCGCTGGAAGCGTCGACCGGGCTACGTATCGTATTGGCTGGTAACGGTTTGGCGGTGTTGGTACTGGGGATTTTTCCAGACTCTCTCATTATGGCCTGTAAGGTAGCGCTGGCCGGTTGATTATCGATAAGGCACATACATTCCGTGCCTGCGCATGTGGTAATTGCGTAATTATTTGCCGATACCTCTTGCGTAACCGGCGCGGCAGCAATAGTATGTTGTTCGAATTGTTGCGGGGTGGAGCAGTCTGGCAGCTCGTCGGGCTCATAACCCGAAGGTCGCAGGTTCAAATCCTGCCCCCGCTACCAGGCATTTTAAAAGGCCGCTTGCGGCCTTTTTTTGTAGTTGGCTCCCTCCCGGGGGAGTCGTAGATTACGGTGTGTGGGCCATAGGCCCATTTTTTGTTTTTGGAACCGATGACGGCGCTCGACACATTGACGAAGGTGGTGGAGCCGGTGGTCGCGGCCATGGGCTATGAACTCGTTGGCATCGAATACCGCCCCAGTAAAAGCCAGGCATTGTTGCGGATTTACATCGACAAGGCAGACGGTATCAGTGTCGAGGATTGCGCATTGGTCAGTAATCAGATCAGTGGGGTCCTCGACGTGGAGGATCCGCTCAGCGGACGCTATACCCTCGAGGTGTCTTCGCCGGGACTGAGGCGTCCCATTTTCAAGGCTTCGGATTACGAGCGTTTTGCCGGAGAGCTGGTCCATATACGTATTCGGGGTACCTTGGATGGGCGGCGTAGAATCCATGGGCTTTTGCGCGGCCTACGTGCGGATTGTGTCATCGTCGTTGAAAACGGGATCGAAATTAGCGTGCCGCTAAACCGGGTGGACAAGGCCAATCTGGAGCTGGAAGCGTGATACGCCTGCGAGGCTGGAGAGGCGAACATGAGCAAAGAGGTTCTGTTGGTTGTTGACGCCATCTCCAACGAGAAAGGCGTCAGTAAAGAAGTCATCTTCGAGGCTGTCGAGGCGGCGCTCGCCTCGGCGACACGCAAACGCCATCCGGAGGATATCGACGCGCGCGTGGCGGTGAACCGGACCACGGGTGAGTATGAAACCTTTCGGCGTTGGTTAGTGGTGGATGACGCAGAATCGGTGCAAGTGCCGCAGCGGGAAATAGCGCTCGCCGAGGCTCGCGCGCAAGAGCCGACCATCGAGGCAGGCCAATATATCGAGCAACCCATGGAGTCCGTCGAGTTCGGTCGGATTGCCGCTCAGACGGCAAAACAAGTCATCGTGCAGAAGGTGCGCGAAGCCGAGCGAGCGAAGGTGATCACGGCTTACAAGGACCGTCAGGGGGAACTCATGACGGGCATCGTCAAGCGGGTCGAGCGCGGCCATGTGTATCTGGATCTGGGGGGGAACGCCGAGGCATTCATCGCGCGCGAAGAAATGATTCCCCGAGAGGCGGTGCGCCCGGGTGATCGGCTGCGCGGCTGGTTACGGGAGATATGCACCGAAGCCCGCGGCCCGCAGTTGGTGGTTAGCCGCACGGCACCGGAATTCCTGATAGAGCTGTTCAAGCTGGAAGTGCCGGAGGTCGGGCAGGACTTACTGCAGCTCATGGGGGCGGCTCGAGATGCGGGTCAGCGGGCGAAAATTGCCGTGCGTGCTCTGGACGCTCGGATCGATCCGGTCGGAGCTTGCGTGGGAATGCGCGGCTCGCGGGTGCAGGCCGTATCCAATGAATTGGCCGGAGAGCGCATCGATATCATTCTCTGGGACGAAAATCCCGCGCAGTATGTAATCAACGCTATGGCTCCGGCGGAGGTGGAATCGATTATCGTCGATGAAGACCGTCACAGCATGGACATCGCGGTCTCGCAGGAGCAGCTCTCGCAGGCGATCGGCCGTGGCGGGCAAAATGTACGGCTAGCCGGCGAGTTGACCGGCTGGGAGCTCAATGTGATGACCTCCGAGGAGGCGCAAGCCAAAAGCGAGGCTGAAGCCGACGAGCTGATCGAACTGTTTGTTAGCAGCCTGGATGTGGATGAAGAGGTTGCCGAGATACTCGCGCGGGAGGGCTTCTCCAGTGTGGAGGAGATCGCCTATGTGCCGGTCGCCGAGTTTCTCGAGATCGAGGAATTCGATGAAGACATCGTGGAATTGCTGCGCAACCGCGCCCGCGATGCGCTACTCACTCGCGAACTTGCCGAAGTCGAACAAGACTCGCCCGCAAAGCCCACTCCAGAGTTGCTGGCGTTGGAAGGGATGGACGAGGCGCTTGCCTGGCAGTTCGCCGCTCGCGGGGTGGTCACAGTAGAGGACCTCGCCGATCAGTCCGTGGATGAGCTTATGGAGATCGAGGGCATGGACGAGCAACGCGCCGCAGCGCTGATCATGAAGGCGCGCGAACCGTGGTTTGCCGATTTGGGCGATCCGATCTGAAGTCGCCGTGGGCGAAAATATGGTGCGTAGTCCTCGTCTGACGGCGCAGACAGTGTCCCGACTCAGCGCGAGAAGCGTGACCAATCGGGGACCGGAGGTTAGGAATCTATGGCGGATACGACGGTAAGAGAATTTGCGGAGGTGATCGGTATCCCGGTCGATCGCCTCCTGAGCCAGCTCAGTGATGCTGGTCTGCCGGATAGGGAGCCCGATTCGCCTATGTCGGACGCGGATAAATCGGCTTTGCTGGGTCATTTGCGCGAAGCCCATGGTCAAAAGGAAGCGGACGACGGTCCCGGACCCCGTCAGATCACGCTCAAACGCAAGAGTCATAGTCAGATTACGCTGCCTTCCTCCGGCGACCGCGGCCGTGGCGTGCGCCATTCCCGGACGGTCAACGTGGAAGTGCGCAAGCGCCGGACCTATGTCAAGCGCAGCGTAGTCCAGGCCGAGCAGCACGAGCGCGAGACGCGAGTGCTCGAGGAGGCCCTCCAGGATGAGTTGCGGGAGGCGGAGGCCCGCGTGGTCGAGGAGCGCCATCGGCGCGCGGAGGAGGAAGCTCGGCAACAAGCCGAACAAGCCGAACAAGCCGAGCAGGAAGCGGTCGCCGAGGAAACTGTGGTGGGGCAAGACGAGGCGGTGCTCGAGCCGACCGCCCAGCCGTTGACGCCCGAAGAAGCAGCGGAAGCCGAGGCCGCCCGGGTTAAGAAAGATAAAGAGGAGGAGCGCGAGCGCAAGCGCTTGGAGGCTGAGGCACGCCGCGAGCGCGAAGCGGAGGAGCGCGCCGCACGCAAGGCCGAACGTGGCAAAGGCAAGGGTAAAAAGCGTTCACGCGAGGAAGTCAAACCCACTGTATTGCGCGGCATCAGGCGGGTGCGTAAAGGTTCGGCCAGCGAGCAGCTTCAGCAGGTCTTTGAGAAGCCGACGGCACCCGTTGTGCGGGAGGTTGCCGTTCCTGAAATGATCACCGTAGGCGAGCTGGCGCAGCGCATGAGCGTCAAGGCCGCCGATCTCATTAAGGAGATGATGAAACAGGGCATTATGGCCACCATCAACCAAACCATCGACCAGGGTATGGCGGTGTTGCTGGTGGAAGAAATGGGGCACCGGCCCAAAATCGTCAAGGAAAGTGCCGTTGAAGACGAAGCCTTAGCCGGCACGGCAGAGCCGGAAGGAGAGCGGGTTGCCCGGGCGCCGGTGGTAACCATCATGGGGCATGTGGATCATGGTAAGACGTCCTTGCTGGACTATATCCGCAGGACCAAAGTAGCCACAGGTGAGGCCGGCGGTATTACCCAGCACATCGGTGCCTACCATGTCCAGACCGGTCAGGGAATGATCACCTTTTTGGATACGCCCGGCCATGAGGCCTTTACTGCTATGCGGGCACGCGGTGCGCAGATCACCGATGTGGTCATATTGGTGGTCGCCGCCGATGATGGCGTTATGCCGCAGACCGAAGAGGCGATCAAACATGCCCGCGCCGCCGGTGTGCCGATCGTCGTCGCCGTCAACAAAATAGACAAGCCGGATGCCGATCCGGACCGTGTGAAGCAGGAACTCACCCAACATGGGGTAATCCCCGAAGAATGGGGCGGCGATACACAGTTCATCAATGTCTCGGCCAAGACCGGGCAAGCCGTTGATGAGTTGCTGGAGGCGATTTTGCTGCAAGCCGAGCTCCTTGAGCTGACGGCAGTTGGGGGGTGCCCAGCTACCGGCGTGGTGATCGAGTCCAGTCTAGACAAAGGACGCGGACCGGTGGCCACTGTGCTGGTGCGTCACGGGGTGTTGCGTCGCGGCGATATCGTTCTCTCCGGCACCGAGTTCGGACGCGTTCGCGCGTTGCTTGACGAAGCGGGAAACCGTGTGAAGGAGGCCGGTGCATCAATACCGGTAGTGGTTCTCGGGTTGTCGGGACTGCCGGAAGCCGGCGACGAGATGGTCGTTCTCAGTGACGAGAAAAAAGCCCGCGAGGTAGCCGAATACCGCAAGACGAAATCGCGCGATAAACGGCTCCAGCAGAAAGCTGCCAAGATGGATGAACTCTTCGCTCAGATGGGCAAAGAGGAGGCCAAGAGCGTTAATCTGGTCGTTAAGGGCGATGTTCAGGGTAGCGTGGAGGCGCTTCAACAATCGCTGCTGAACCTCTCTACGGAGGATGTTCGGATCAAATTGATTGCCAGCGGAGTCGGTGCGATTAACGAATCCGATGTCAATCTGACGCTCGCCTCGGAGGCGCTATTGATCGGTTTCAATGTGCGTGCGGATGCCCAGGCGCGCAAGCTGGCGCAGGAGAACGAGGTCGAGCTGCACTACTACAGTGTCATCTACGATGCCATAGAACAGCTCCGCAACGCGATCAGTGGCATGCTGGAGCCGGAGACACGCGAAGAGATCATCGGTCTGGCAGAAGTGAAGGATGTGTTCCGTTCCTCCAAACTCGGAGCGGTGGCCGGTTGTCTGGTTGTCGATGGGGTGGTACGGCGGCATAATCCGATCCGTGTGCTGCGCAACAATGTGGTGATCTACGAGGGCGAGCTGGAGTCACTGCGCCGGTTTAAGGATGACGTCAACGAGGTCCGCGCCGGCACGGAATGCGGTATTGGTGTAAAGAACTACAATGACGTCAGGGTCGGTGATCACATCGAGTGCTATCAACGCATCGAAGTCAAGCGTGAGCTTTAGTCCGCAGGCTCTGTGGCGAGGGATTGCCACACTAGCGGGTCGATCCAGGTGATGAGTATTGGCTGTGCGGTTCGGGAAGACGACATGTTGAGATGCGCGCGGCGAACTCAAGCTTTTTTGGCGCAGCCCGCGCCGGAATGCGGAGTACGGCTACCACCGATGAGCTTGCTGCTCACGCGCCGGCAGCTGGGTAGCGCTCTGACACATTGGTGGGAAGGGTCCGCAAACGGGCGAAAAGCAATGAGGTGCGCCATGCCGCGGGAATTTTCCAGAAGACGGCGGGTGAGCGAGCAAATCCAGCGTGAGCTTGCTCAACTCATACGCAGAGAGCTCAGCGACCCTCGGGTCGCGCTGGCAACTGTTAGCGAAGTGCGGCTTAGCCGCGACATGGCCTATGCTGATGTATTGGTGACCCGTCTCGGGGCCCAACGCGAGGAGTCGCAACAAGCGGTGGCAGCGCTCAATCACGCAGCACGCCATCTGCGCGGTCTACTGGGGCAGAGTTTGCGACTGCGCGCAGTACCGGCCCTACGGTTTCATTATGACGATAGTTTCGAGCGCAGCGCTCGAGTTTCGCATTTGATCGACGCGGCTGTTGCCGAGGATAAGGCGCGCCACCGAGATTGAGTGCCTATCTGTCCATTGGCGGCGAACAGCGCATCCCTTTGTAATGGTGTTATGTGTCGGCGTCGTTGTCCCTGTCGGCGGGCGCGGAACTGGGATGATCTCGTATACCGCGCAGTTAAGCGATGTGAGGAATTATGACCCGTAAGGGACGCCGCCTAAATGGTATCCTGCTGTTTGACAAACCGCAGGGGATGACCTCCAATGCCGCCCTGCAACGGGTCAAGCGCATTTATGGCGCACGCAAGGCCGGCCATACCGGCAGTCTGGATCCCTTGGCGACCGGCCTGTTACCCATTTGCTTCGGTGAGGCGACCAAAGTCTGCGATTTTCTACTCGGTGCCAACAAGCATTATATCATTACCGCCTGTTTCGGCGTCGTGACGGATACAGGCGATGCCGACGGCACTCGGCTGGCCGAACGAGCGGTTGACACCCTCGATGGTGCGGCTTTGCAGTCCGTACTCGCGCGCTATACCGGTGTGCTTGAGCAAATTCCGCCAATGTTTTCGGCACTCAAACACCGTGGGCAACGTTTGTACGAGTTGGCCCGACAAGGCCTCGAGGTAGAGCGCAAGCCACGTACGATCCGGATTGACCGACTGCGCTTGCTCGCTGTGCGGGGTGTCGAGGCCGATCTCGAGGTTTTGTGCTCGAAAGGAACCTATGTGCGCACGCTGGTGGCGGATATCGGCGAAGCCCTCGGACCAGGCGCGCATGTATCCGCGCTCCGGCGTGTTGGGTTGGGGCCATATGACGAAGCACCGCGGATGCACACTTGGGAGGACATCGAGACCGTTGCGGCACAAGGCTATGAGGCGTTGGATACCTTACTATTGCCTATGGAGTCGGCCTTGGTGCATTGGCCGGCTTTGCATCTATCGAACGAGGTCGCATTTTATATCCGGCAGGGTCAGCCGGTATGGATCCCCAAGGCACCCGCTGAGGGCTGGGTTCGGCTCTATTCGAGCAAGGATCGCTTTTTGGGAATGGGGGCTATTCTTCAGGACGGCCGAGTCGCCCCCAAGCGGTTGGTGAGCGAGACCTGAGAGCGGCGCGTGACAGGCGGGAAAATTCCTTTTCGAAAGGCAAGTTAGCTTGTGAGGCCATGGGGGCATGGCTACAATGCATCATTTATTTTAAGAAATGGAACTATGCGAGGAGCGATCGATGTCTCTTAGTGCCGAGCAGAAGCAGGAAATCGTCGAGGGTTTCCAACGCACGCAGGGCGATACGGGTTCCCCGGAGGTGCAGATCGCGCTGCTCACGGCGCGGATACAGCATCTCACCGAGCATTTCAGCGTGCATAAACAAGATCATCATTCCAGGCGGGGGTTGCTCAAGTTGGTCAATCATCGCCGCAAGCTGTTGGACTACCTCAAGCGCAAGGAGCGGGAACGCTACCAGCGCATCATCGAGCGGCTCGGACTGCGGAAGTAGGCGAAACATACATACATCGAAGGTGTAAAGGATTGTGATTCCCGTCAAGAAAGCTTTTCAGTACGGCGATCATACGGTAACGCTCGAAACGGGGCGGATCGCGCGTCAGGCCAGTGGCGCAGTAATGGTCAATATGTCCGATACGGTTGTCCTAGTTACCGTGGTAGGCAAAAAAGACCAGGGCGAGCCACGTGATTTTCTGCCGTTGACCGTCAACTATCAGGAACGCACTTATGCCGCCGGCAAAATCCCGGGCGGTTTTTTCAAACGTGAGGGACGCCCTTCGGAGAAGGAAACGCTCGTCTCACGACTCATCGACCGACCCGTTCGGCCACTGTTTCCAGCGGGCTTTACGAACGAAGTTCAGATCGTCGCCACGGTCATCTCGATGAACAACGAAGTGGATGCCGATATACCGGCAATGATCGGAGCGTCCGCTGCGCTGGCGGTCTCCGGGATCCCCTTCGATAGCCCCCTCGGGGCCGGGCGTGTCGGCTACCATAAGGGCGCGTTTGTTCTCAATCCGACTTTCAGCCAGCTGGAGAGCTCCGATCTCGATTTGGTCGTGGCAGGAACGGCCGACGCCGTTCTGATGGTCGAGTCCGAGGCGAATTGCTTGTCCGAGCAAACCATGCTGGATGCGGTGATCTTCGGCCACGAGCAGATGCAAACGGTCATCGCGGCCATCAACGAGTTGGCCCAGGAGGCTGGCAAGCCGCGTTGGGATTGGGCACCGGTGGAGAAGGATCAACGCCTGGCGCAAGCGCTTACCGAAATTGCCGAGCGCCCGCTTGGCGAAGCCTATCGTGTTGCCGAGAAACAGGAACGCCTTGATCGTGTGAGCGCTGTACGCGAGGAGGTGATGACCCGGTTAACGCTCGGCGAGGAACCCACCGAAGGCTGGAGCGAGCGCGAGATCGGCAATGCCTTCAAAGGGCTGGAGAAGAAAATCGTACGGGGGAGCATCCTGCGCGGCGAACCGCGTATCGACGGTCGTGACAACAAAACGGTGCGTCCCATCAGCATCGAGGTTGCCACCTTGCCGCGCACTCATGGTTCGGCCATTTTTACCCGGGGGGAGACTCAAGCGATCGTGGTCACCACTTTGGGTACCGGCCGTGATGCCCAGATCATTGACGCCATCGAGGGCGAGCGCAAAGAGCCCTTCATGCTTCACTATAATTTTCCACCTTACAGCGTTGGCGAGACGGGCTTCATGGGTGTGCCCAAGCGGCGCGAGATTGGCCATGGGCGCTTAGCCAAGCGCGGTATACAGGCGGTGATGCCGAGCCAGGAGGAGTGTCCTTACGTGATCCGCGTGGTCTCCGAGATTACCGAGTCGAACGGCTCCAGCTCTATGGCGACGGTCTGCGGCACGAGCCTTGCGCTTATGGACGCCGGCGTGCCAATCAAGGCGCCGGTGGCCGGTATTGCTATGGGTTTGATCAAGGAGGAGTCGGAGTTCGCGGTGCTGACCGACATCTTGGGTGACGAGGACCATCTCGGCGATATGGATTTCAAGGTGGCCGGTACCGAGGAGGGCGTGACGGCCCTGCAGATGGACATCAAGATCAACGGAATTACCCGTCAAATCATGGAAGTGGCGTTGGAGCAGGCCCGCACGGGCAGGCTGCATATCTTGTCGAAGATGAATGCGGTTATTGCCAAACCTCGCGGGGAGATGTCGGCCTATGCGCCGCGCTTGCTTACCATGAAAATCGATCCGGAAAAAATCCGCGATGTGATCGGCAAGGGAGGCGCCACGATCCGCCAGCTCACCGAAGAGACCGGCACCACGATCGACATCGTCGATGATGGAACAGTAACCATTGCGTCGGTGGACAAGGCGGCCGGCGAGGAAGCCCGACGACGCATCGAGCTGTTGACCGCTGATGTCGAGGTCGGGCGTATCTATGAAGGCCGTGTGACCAAACTGATGGATTTCGGCGCTTTCGTCAATATCCTGCCGGGTCGGGATGGGCTGGTCCACATCTCGCAAATTTCGAATCGTCGGGTAGAGAGTGTGTCCGAGGAACTCGCCGAAGGACAGCGGGTCCGGGTCAAGGTTCTTGAAGTGGATAGGCAGGGGCGCATCCGACTGAGCATCAAGGCGATCAACGAGGGAGCAAATGCTTGAGGGCGAGCGATGACAGCCGACTCCCGGCGGTATTGCCCCCAGTGCCGCCGCGAACTTATCAGTAGAGAGCTGGGCGGTCGTCCCCGTCTAGCTTGTACGGTTGCGGAATGCGGTTTCGTCTTCTGGGATAATCCGGTGCCGGTGGTGGCCGCGATCGTCGAGTTGGCAGAGCGTGTAGTTCTCGTACGTAATGCTTGGTGGCCTAAAGGCAAGTTCGGTTTGCTCGCCGGCTACCTGGAGCCGGATGAGACGGCTGAGCAGGGCATACTGCGCGAAGTGATGGAGGAGCTTGGCCTGCAAGGCACTATCGCCGAGTTCGTTGGAACCTATCCCAATCCCGGCAATAATCAGCTACTACTGGTCTACCATGTGCGTGTCGAGGGTGAGCCCAAGCTGAGCGCCGAACTGGCGGAGATCCGCCGGCTGGCTCCGGGACAACTCCGTCCGTGGCCATACGGGACCGGTGTTGCGCTCCGGGACTGGTTGGCCCAGCGCGGCCACCTAGATCATCGTCTGTCTGAGTCGTCCTATTCTCCCCCTTAAAGCCGCCTACTCGCAGAATCGCTGGCGTAATAGCGTTTCGGGAGCCGGGCGGCCATACAAAAAACCCTGTCCAGTGTGTACCTCCAGCGATTTTAAGTAACGAGCCTGCTCTACAGTTTCGATACCCTCGGCGACGACTTCCAAATTGAAGTTCTTCGCCAGCCAGACGATTGTGCGAGTAATGGCTTGATTGGTCAGATTGTGGGTCACATCGTCGACAAAAGCCTTGTCGATTTTCAAAGTGGTGATCGGTAGTCGATGCAGGTAACTCAAAGAGGAGTAGCCGGTTCCAAAATCGTCGATCGCCACACTTACTCCATACTCTCGCAAGGTATTGAGCTTGGTTAAGTTCTTGTCGCTTATTTCAAACAGCGTGGTCTCCGTTAGCTCGAGTTCTAGCGTGGGTGGTGGAAGCTGATGTTGATCCAGGGTGCGTACGATCATCTCGGTAAAGTCGGCCGCCTTGATGTCCTCGGCGGAGACGTTGACCGAGATACGCTCTGGTGCATTACCTGTGTTACGCCAGCGGCGCATGGCTTCACAAGCACGATCGAGCACCCAGCGGTCGATATCACGGATCAGGCCGGTGGTTTCGGCCACTGCCATGAAATCCTTCGGCGGCACCAGCACGCCGCTAGGTAGTCGCCAGCGTATCAGCGCTTCGACGCCGACCGGGCGGCGGTCACTAAGATGCACTTGAGGTTGGTACCAGAGCTCGAATTGTGCTTCATCGAGCGCCTGATACAGACGCGCCTCAGTGCGGATGTGCCGAAGTGCTTGGTGCTGGACGGTGCGCGAATAAAAAACCGGTTGCTCGGCTTTGGCCTGAGACAATGCGGCGATGGCGCAATCCAACGTGTTTGCCGCATTGGCGGCGTCGTCCGGGTAGACTCCGATGCCGATTCGCGGTGAGATGTGGATGTGTTCGCCGAGCACTGTGATCGGCTCTTCGGCCAGCACCTGAATGCGCCGGCAGAGTTCGAGCACCACATCCATTGATGTGCCCGGCCGTGGGATCAGGCCCCACTCCTCGGTGGTCAGCCTGGCTAGGGAGAGTTCCTCTGCGAGTAACGCCTTGATGCGTACCGAGCATGCTATAGCAGCGCGCTCGAGCCCATGGTGACCCAAGGATTTCATAATCCGCGTCAATGGAATATGAATCACCGTTAGATACAGCCGTGTATCGAGGACGGCGGCATCGCGCACCGCGTTGATGAGCCGGTCCATGAACAGGTGTTTGTTGGGTAGATCCGTGGCGCGGTCGTGATTGGCCAAATAGGCCAGATGGGCCCGCTGGGTCAGCGCCAGCTGGCGCGTGCGCAGCAGCATGGCTGCGCGCTCCGTGAATTCATGGCGCTTGATCGGAGCGACGACGAACTCGTCGACCACATCCCAAAAGGCATTGAGTTTGTGCCTGACATCGCGCTGCGATAGGACGAGCATCACGGGCAGAAAGACCGGTTCTTCCCGCCGCTTGGCCTCCATGAGATGTTGGCGCCACTGCCAGAAACTTGTGGCCTCGACGACGGCGAGGTCGAACGGTGCCAAGGAGAGCGCCGCCTCATCCGGCTCTATGACCTCATAGCGTCGTTGCAGATGAGCCAACAATTGCTCCCGATTGCCGCCCGAGCGCGCCAATAGCAGAACTCGCTTGGAATCGTTTTCATCCAACGGTGTCAGCTCTTCGGTTGAAATTACGCTACTGCTCGAGGCACGCCAACAAACCCGGGGGGCAGTATCGCGATGGATCATAGTCGATCACCTTTCCAGGCCGGCTCTAGATCTCGAGAAATAGAGGCCGGTATTGGTCACTACGGCATATCCCCTAGCCAAGGTGGTGTGGCCGCGTTCTTATCAGTCGGGTTTTTATCAACGGCCCTAAGCCGCCAAGCCATGAATAAGCTGGAGCAATGCGGACTTCGCAATCGGCTTGCGCAAAACGCTGGTGGCGCCATAAGCGAGTGAGTGGTTGTCGAGATTGAGTGTTTGCGGTGCCGAGAGCACGATGAACGGTATGTTGTGATTCTGTAGTCGGGTACACATTGACCAAACATCGGTGCTGAAATCAGTCACATCCACCACCCCCAGGCGCGGGGATATTGGCTCCGCCAAGGCCGCCTGCAACTCCGCCTCAGTGGAGATTCCTTTGCTCGAGTGGCCGAGGTGGTCGAGTGCATGCTGCATGACCCGTATGTTGCCGGGTTTTCTCATGATTAGCAGGATCATAGCCGCTGCCATTATGATTCTTCCTGCGGCATGGGGGTTCCCCCTAATACTCCACGCAGGCCATGGATCGGCTCGCCGATTTTGAACACACCAGGGGAGCCGATTTCGAATGTGTGCAGTCGATTGTCGAAACTGCTGAGCCGCTTCTTGAGAACGCCAATCGCTTTTTTGAGCATACCGTCGACCTCCATGTAGCGTAGGAAGATTACGTTGTCCGAGAGATAACTGATGCTTTTCTCCGAGACGCGGAACGCTCCGGTCGTGGCCTCGATCTCATTGATCAACAGTATCGTAATGCCCATGCGGCTCAAGCCTTTGGCGAAGGCGTGCAAGCGCTCCCTAATGGACTCTCCCCCCAGCGCGACCTCGAAGCCGGTCACGCTGTCGAGCACCACCATCTTGACGCCAGCCTCCTCGATCTGTTCGCGCACCCGCATGATGAACTCGTCGACCAGATAACGCATGGGCTCTATTTGTTCGATCAAGATCCGGCCGTCGGCAAAAGGCTCCTCCAGCGGCAGGTGGAGATCCTTCGCCCGGCGTAGGAAGAAAGCAATTTCTTCCTCGAACAGAAATACCGAAGCCCGATGGCCCTGGCGTGCCGCCTCGGCAACGAACAGAGCCGCCAAGGTTGATTTGCCGGTACCGGATGGCCCGGTAATCAAAGAAACCGTATTCGCCACCAGTCCGCCATGTAGGAGTTCATCGATTTTCTTTACCCCTGTGCCCCAACGCTGCAACTGGAATCCGGCCTGCCGGCTGCTTGCCGGGATCATGCGCGGAAAGACCTTCAAGCCGCCGTCGGCGACGCGCATGTGATGCATTCCGAAGCGGAAACTCGAACCGCGCATTTTCGATATTCGAATAACCGGTCCAGCAACGCCCGCTTCCAGGTTGATCACGCCATCGGCGATGAATTGCAAGTCGTCGTCGGGCAATTCGTGACTGCTCTCGGAGGAGAACAATACGGTCGTGCCTTGTTGGGTAAGGTAGCGTAGAAATGACAGCACCTGCTTGCGATACTGGAAAATATCCGTGGCGAGAAAGCGCAGCTGGGATAGCGAATCGACGAATACGCGGGTTGGGCGATGGTGCTCTACCGCCTGTATAATCGCTTCGACAAGCGGTTGTTGTTCGACATCTGCTGCGGCAAAGACATCGTAGCTTTGCTGCTCGGTGAAGAACTGCGCATCGGGAGCGAGGCTCAGGAAATTGATCGCCGAGACGTCGATTCCCAGCGAGGCCGCGTTGCTGTGCAGTTGCGCTTCCGGTTCCTGAAAACCGATGAACAAAGCGGATTCGCCGTCATCGACCGCGGTGAGGAAGTGCAACCCGAGCGTCGTTTTGCCCCGGCCGGGCCCGCCCCGTATCAGGTACGAGCGTTGCGGGATGAGCCCTCCGTGCAGAATTTCATCCAGCCCGTCGACCCCTGTAGATAGACGCTCCATCCAAGCCTCCTTGACGAGCCCTAAGACGCTGTCGTGCGCGTAAGGTGCTGTTCGAAATAGCAAGAATTCCCTTCATCCTAAAGAGGATGAGGGCAAAAAAATGCCAACTGGCGCGCAGCTTATGATAGACACAGCAGGCAAGATAAATGTGAATTTGTGCACACTTTTTGATTTCGGTGGGTGGCCTGGTCCAGGCAAGTCGAGCACTGTCGGTCAGGCTGCCGAACACCACAGTCAAGCGAACGGCCGGTGCGGAATGGACTATCGTGGCTGAGCTCAAGACTCTTACATCCCACCTCGATTGGCTCGAGGCTCAATATGATGAGATGGTAGCCAATCTGGCGTATTTGGCGAACATCAACTCGGGCAGTTATAACATCGTCGGTCTGGAGCGCATCGCTGCCGAGCTAAGCCACTTGTTCGGCGGCCTAGGTGGTCAGGTGCACAGGGTTGCGCTCGAACCCACCGTTCGGATTGGTGACGACGGAGAGCCACGCGTTTGCGAGTTCGGTCCATTGCTGAATGTATACAAACACCCGAGTGCGCCGTTGCGGGTGCTGCTCGTTGGCCACATGGATACGGTCTTTGGTACCGAGCATGCGTTTCAGCGGGTGGAGCGCGTCAGTCCGACACAACTCAAAGGTCCGGGCGTTGCCGATCTCAAGGGTGGGCTGCTGGTAATGCTCAAGGCGCTCGAATGCTTGGAGCGCAGCCCATGGGCGGGGCGTCTCGGCTGGGAAGTGGTGTTGAATCCGGACGAGGAGCTGGGATCACCGGGCTCGGCGGCTCATCTGCGCGCAGCGGCGGGACGCAACCACTTGGGGCTGGTCTACGAGCCGGCTATGGCGAATGGCGCCCTTGCGGCCGCCCGTAAGGGCAGCGGCAATTTCACTGCCGTCGTGCGTGGCCGGGCTGCGCACGCCGGGCGTGAGCATCACCTCGGGCGCAATGCGCTGCGCGCCGCCGCTGATTTCCTGATCGCCGTCGATGAGCTCAACGCTCGCCGTTCTGGGGTGACGGTCAACCCAGGCTTCATCCGCGGCGGTGGTCCGGTCAACGTGGTGCCCGACCGTGCTGTCGTTCGATTCAATATCCGGCTCTCCGATCCGGTAGACGAGGCGTGGGTGTTGGAGCGTCTAGCGGCGATCAATCAGGTGATTAACGCCCGCGACGGCATCACGCTGGCCTTGCATGGCGATTTCGGCCGTAAGCCGAAGGTTCTCGATGCGGCGCATCGGCGGCTTTTCGATTGGGTGCGCCGTTGCGGGCGGACGCTGGGCCTCAATATCACCTGGCGCGATACGGGAGGCTGCTGCGATGGCAATAATCTCAGTGCCGCGGGTCTGCCGAATATCGATACGATGGGGGTAATCGGCGGGGGCCTCCATAGCGTCGATGAGTATGTAGAGCTTCCGAGTCTAATCGAGCGCAGCCGGCTGAGCGCGCTGCTGCTGCTTGGCCTTGCCAGTGGCCGGTGCGACGGGGCGGCGTTCAAGGGTGAAGCACCATGATGAGTATTCGACCCATCGAGCCGGGTGATCTGCAGGCGTTGGAAGCGTTGGTCGAGAGTACCGGTGTCGGGCTGACATCGTTGCCGCGCGACCGCGCTGCCCTGGCCCAACGTATCGAGCATTCGCAGCAAAGCTTCGCACAATCATCGGCCAGCGCCGATTGTGCAGCAGAGCGGTTGTTTTTCTTTGTTCTTGAAGACAGCACTACCGCTCGGATTGTGGGAACCACCGCGATCAAGGCCGGTATCGGTCTGAGTGAGCCTTACTACAGCTATCGTCTCAGCACCGTCGTGCACGCCTCGCGTGAGCTCGGCGTCCACAAAGTAGTGCCGACGCTCTATCTAACTAACGATTACACAGGCTGTGCCGAGATCGGCTCACTGTATCTACATTCCGACTACCGCCACAGCGGTAATGGCCGGTTGTTGTCCAAGTGTCGGTTCCTCTTTCTCGCCGAGTTCGCCGCGCGCTTTCCCTCCAAGGTAGTGGCCGAGATGCGCGGGGTCAGCGATGAGCGGGGGCGTTCACCATTTTGGGACTCTCTGGGACAGCATTTCTTTTCCATGGAATTTCGGCGCGCTGATTATCTTACGGGAACGCGAGGCAAGACCTTCATCGCCGAGCTGATGCCACGCAATCCCATCTACGTACCCTTGCTCAGACCCGAAGCACAGGCGGTGATCGGCCGCGTTCATGACCACACACGGGCGGCTTTGACTTTTCTGCAGGAGGAGGGGTTTCACTACGAGGGTTATGTGGACATCTTTGACGCCGGGCCCACGATGGAGGCCCGGGTAGAGCAGATCCGTTCCGTGCGGCAGAGCGAGCGTTTGCATGTGCGCATCGGCCCGGTTGTCGAGAGCGCTCCGCGCCGGCTGATCAGCAATACGCGTTGGGGCGAGTTTCGCTGCGTGCTGGTGCCAGCCGGGCGAATCGGCAATGAGTTGGTGGTCGATGCGGCGACCGGCCGTGCCCTTGGCATCGATTCCGGCGCGCCGGTTCGAGTGATGGCTCCCAAGTAGTCTGCCGGGTTCCCGCTGGGGACGGTGTCGATGAGACCATCTCAATTGCGACAAAGGATGGGCTTTCTCTCCTACAGCAACTCATTTCCTGCGAAGAGATCGGCCTGGGCGGTAAATTGCCCAGCATCGATTAGCCCGGCTAAGCCGACACCGACTAGGCGGTAGAGTGTTCCTGGAGAGAGATCGACACGCGCTCGCAGTCCGCAGGCGATATCCGCAACATCGGTAGCCGTGGCGGGCGGGGTGGGTAGGGTAAGGCTTCGAGTGAGCGTTTTGAACTGCGCCGTCTTGAGTTTGAGCACAATCGTGCGTGCGACCCGTGTGGGCTGTTTCCGATAGGAACGCCATGTTTTTTCGGAGAGTCGGCGAATATGCGGCTCGAGCTCATCCAGGCGGAGGTCGCTCTCAAACGTATCTTCAGCCGATACTTGTAGCGCCGGACGCTGCGTGACCACTGGGCGTTCGTCGATACCCAGAGATAACTCATGGAGGCGGCGCCCCCATTGGCCAAAACGACATTCCAAGACAGGTAGCGGTGCTGTGCGCAACTCACCAACAGTGGCGATCCCAATTTGCGCCAGCCTTTTGCCCGTAACTTTGCCGACGCCGGGAAGACGAGTAACAGGCAGGGAAGTGAGGAACGCCGCCGCCTGGTGGGGCCGAACGACGAGTAAACCGTTGGGCTTGTGCCAATCCGAGGCGATTTTGGCCAAAAATTTGTTGGCGGCCACGCCAGCGGAAGCCGTCAGGGACAGCTCGTTGCGGATGCTTGCTCGAATTGCCTTGGCCACCTCCGTGGCGCTTCCAAGTCCCTGCTTGTTAACGGTGACGTCCAGATAGGCCTCATCAAGCGAGAGGGGTTCTATCAAGTCGGTGTGGCGCGAGAAGATCGCTCGAATCTGCCTCGATACGGCCTTGTATCGAATAAAATCCGGTGGGACGAAAATGGCCTGTGGGCACAGTCGCTCGGCTTGAGCGGCCGGCATCGCGGATCGTACCCCGAACTTGCGTGCCTCATAACTTGCCGCGCACACAACCGAGCGTGTCCCCCCCCAAGCCACGATAACCGGCTTCCCATTCAGCCGCGGGTCATCGCGTTGTTCGACGGATGCATAGTATGCATCCATGTCGATGTGAACAATTTTGCGTGGTGGTCCGTACATCCAATTGACAGGGTCTATGTGCTTTAGAACGATTTTGGCTCGGCACCAACAGGCTTTTAAAACGGTAGATGTAACCCATGATAAGTTATCGTAAAGCGGTGCCGCTGAATGCGTTGCACCATCGCCAGGTCGATCGGGAACTGGCCGTGCCTGTCAGGCTCGTATTGGGAATCGACGATTTCCATACCGAGCATCAAGCCCAGACCGCGTATCCGCCTAAGCATCTGCAGCGCCACGAGGTGCCGTCGTAGCCGACCAGATGCTCTTTGGACAACAAGAGTCAATATTATATGGCCGAGCCGGTCGCCATTAGTCGTTTTCATCCGCTCCAGTGCGGCTCGATGCGGTTGGCCCGGAGGGCTGCAGAATTGAGGCTCACTCGGACAGTTGTCACGGTAGAATCGAAAACAAAATGGTCGAGATGCGCAGCGGTGCCAGGAGTGTGAAGGCCTCGAGGTTTAACGAGTCATCCATGGCGCTCTCCTTTGGTTGGGTTTTGACATTGGCTCGTGACGGTCGATGTACCCGGCGAATTCGCATATCGTCCACGTTGGTCGTGACAGTGGGGTTGCCAGCGCTGCGATGTAGCCCGGGGGCGGTTTGGGCCAGTCGTATAGGTGCCAGGCGTCGATCCACTCAGGTAGCGTGCAGAACGATCTCGGCGGTACCGTGAGACCGGTTCCGATACCCTTAAGATACGCTTCCTTGCGGGTCCAGATCCGATAAAAGCGATCCAGGGCGCCGGCCGATGCGTCACCGACGATATAAGCCTGCTCGCGTGGGTGGCAGTGGGTCTCGGCGAGCAAAGCCCAGTCCAAGGACGAATCCATAACTTCGAGGTCGATGCCCACTGGTTGGTGGGAGATGGCGATCAGAGCCAGCCCCCCACTGTGGGACACATTGAACTCCAGCGGCGCCGGCGCCGCCAGATGAGGTTTCCCTGCACTGCTTTCGCGGATCGCTAGCCGATCCGCCGGGATCTTGAGGTAATGCGCCAGAATTCGTCGCAGCGCGGTCCGGGTCGTGCGGTAGCGTCGACGGTCATGCGGCAGGCGAAATTGCGCACTTTTGTGCAGCTCAACCCCGCTCAGGGGCAGCACCGCCTCGACGTCCTGGGTGGCGTCCACCTGCCAGATGTGGATCTCCTCAGGTCCTAGTTGCATTTTGGCTTCCTTGAAACATCATATGGGTGGGCGGCGGGGTGCCACCGCTGAGCCGCTTGCTGCTCGTGAGCGAAACCGGTCTTCCCTCGGATCACACAATGAGACATCTTGTTTGG
>NZ_CH672427.1:643856-793293 GCF_000153205.1 Nitrococcus mobilis Nb-231 | reverse complement strand
CTCCAAACAAGATGTCTCATGTTTTCATCAAGAACTATGCCAGAAAATCTTTCTGGCATAGTTGCTTGCAAGTTAAAACATATCAGTCTGTAGTCTGGTTGATTCGCGAAAAGCTGGCCGAGGTGGCGTGATGGTTGGTAAGTTGGCGATCCGCTCCAGGCTTTCGGACGATTTCTCAACCGTGGTGGTCGCCCGCGCATCGCACCTCCTTTGCGTTCGTTTTCGCCTCGCCGATGAAGTGCCATGCACGCTGAGAAGAAGTTATCGCATTACTTGTACTATTACAAATAATTCGTATTCGTGTTATTGTCGTATGCTTGAGCAGCAGGCTCGGCTCAGGCAACTTTTTTGGCGTGCCTGTCAAGCAACAAAACGGCAATCCTTCGGAAACTGGAGTGGCGAGGATGCGTGCACTGGTCGAACATACGGATGGTCTCCAAGTCTCTTCCCTAGGTGAAGCAGGGGCGCTGCCACTGGTGGTCACCCCACCGCGGCGTGCACCTTTGGATGCTTGGCTGTCGCAACTCTCCGGGTTGGTCGCGGACGCTTTACCGGAGGTTGGCGGAGTGTTGTTTCGCGGCTTTGACGTACCGGGGGTGGCCGCTTTCCAGCGTTTTGTCTGGTCCTTCGGCTCCCCGCTATTGAGTTATGAGTTCGGCTCCACACCGCGCACGGATCTGGGCGAGGGCGTGTATACGTCTACGGAATATCCAGCTCATCAGGCCATTCCACTGCACAGCGAGCAGTCTTATACGCTGGAGTGGCCCATGAGGATTTGGTTTCACTGCGTGCAGCCAAGCGAGCAAGGCGGCGAGACACCCATTGCGGATTGCCGTGAGATCTACCGGCGCATCGATGACGAGGTCTGCCGGCGCTTCACCCAACTGGGCCTGATGTACGTACGTAACTACGGCAACGGTTTGGACCTGCCTTGGCAACGGGCTTTTAATACCGAGGACCGCGCCATTGTCGAGGCCTTTTGCCGGACGCACCGCATCCAGTTTGAGTGGAAGTCCGACGGGGAATTGCGCACTCGGCAGATTTGCCAGGCCGTAGCCCGACATCCTGCCAGCGGCGAATGGGTGTGGTTCAATCAGGCGCACTTGTTCCATGTCTCCAATTTGGCACCGGCCATAGCGGATGCCTTACTGGGCGCGGTTGACGAGGCCGATTTGCCGCGCAACGTCTACTACGGTGACGGCTCACCCATCGAGCCGGAGGTGCTCGAGCACGTGCGCGGCGTGTTGGATGCCTGTGCCGTCAAGTTTCCCTGGCAGCAGGGCGATATTCTCATGTTGGATAACATGCTGGCCGCGCATGGGCGTTGCCCGTTCAGCGGTCCCCGTCAGGTGGTGGTGGCTATGGCCCAGTCGTATTCCATCAAGGCGTCACTGATGCAATGAGATAGCCGTGAATGCGGGATCTGTTCGGATCTCGCGCTCTGTGAAGGGCACGCGCAACCACTGCTTGCCGGCATAGCGCTGCGTGTAATCGCCGAAGTGTCGGGAGGCCGGATCGTCCGATTGAGAAAAGGTGAGGAGGGTGTAAGGTTCGACCCCACCCTCCGAGAAGGTGACTACTTGCAGGTAGGTGTTTCCGTGCGAATCGCCATCGATGGGATAGCCGCCTTGCTCGATACGATGCTCGGAGCAGACTACGGTGAAATAGCCGACACTGCCGCAACCGCCGAATAGTGGAACCCTGATGCCGTTACGACGGACGAACAGGTACTCGCCGCGTGGCGCATTCAATGCAAATCCGCTCTGCTGGACGCGCAGGGTCGCCACACCGAAGGCCTCTGACAGCAGCGCATTGTCGGGCTTCAGGTCGCGGGGTGTATGGATCGGGTCGGTGGCGGAAAAAGACGTCGCAAACAGCTCAGAAGCTGGGATGAGGCTGGCACGGGCCCAAAATTCATCCCAAATATGCGCCCCGCTGGCGTTGCTATTGCCGGTGTTGTTCCATTTGCGCAGCACTTCGCAGGCGCCCGACAGGTCGATTGCACGGGCCGGGGAAAACACCTCCCTCGTCACCGAATCCCGGGTGACGGTTACTGCATGCCGTTTGGCGCAAATACCAGCCAATAGCTGCGCTTTGAACAATTCCGCCGACAGCACGCGGCTGTCGAGCGCTACCTTGCGTATGATGGCACTGGTCGCCTTGTCGCCAGCGTAGCCGTCGGTTCCGGCAAGACGGCTCTGCACGAGTAGGTGGCCCAGCCGAGTTCGTAAGGATTGAACGGTTTTCTCACTGCCGATGATGGACGGGTATCCGGTCAATGGCTGTGCCGGATTGGTGAGCCAGTGACTGTCGTTCATGTTGGCGACGTAGTCTTCCCGGATCAGACTGGGCAGCTTTGCAACCCTCATCGCTCCCGGTTGGACGGAATCCCGCTCGTTCGGCCATTCACAGGAGGATCGCGCGCCATCGAGAAACGGCACGCCCGGTGCGGATTGCGCGAACGCCGTTCCGAGCGGACGGGTGGTGCAGCTCGCTGTAAGGGCATCCGATACGTTGGGGATCGAGCCGATATCAGCGTACCAGACCCGGCGCTCGTCGCGGCCGGCGGCCAGCGTAGTGAGCCAGGGCACGCTCGCTTCCTCTTTCTGGATCGAGATGAACTCATTGAGGGAGCGGGCTTGCCCCCAGCGGAGATAGGCCCTGAATATTCGAAAATTGTCGGCATTGATGTCCCGGAGTGCGAAGGCCCGGGTGCTACTCCAGCTCATCGCCGGCGAGTATGAGCGTAGATCGACTACCGGGCCGAAGTGGGTGCGGTAGAGCGTACGCGTGACCTTTTCGACCCGGCCGTCGGAGCGGCGCACGTCGATGCTGATCGGCATGG
This sequence comes from Nitrococcus mobilis Nb-231, assembly GCF_000153205.1. Lineage (GTDB taxonomy): Bacteria > Pseudomonadota > Gammaproteobacteria > Nitrococcales > Nitrococcaceae > Nitrococcus > Nitrococcus mobilis. The sequence goes on along the minus strand of NZ_CH672427.1, from coordinate 790,448 downwards.
GTGTCATCTTCCGTATCTGGCCGTCGTACAGATACGAAGTCGGCGTGTCGGGCGGCAGGGTCAGTTCGAACAGGCCGAAGCGCCGGGCCGTCGAGACGGTATGACTCCAAGCGATATGGTTGTTGTAGCCGATCACAATAAAGGGCAGCCCCAGGAGCGATGCGCCACTTACGTCGATTTTGCCTGGCAGGGTCAGATGAGCTTGGTAGAACCTGTCCGGACCACCCCAGTACCAGTGTGGATTGCCGAGCAGCAGACCATGAGGGGTGCCCGTCGCTTGCCCGCCGAAGGCGATGGCGTTGCTACCGATCCCGATTTGCCTTCCAGCCTGGAAATAGGCTCCCGATACACGCTTGGCCAGCGTTTTTACGCTTGAGCTCGAAAGTGTTTGGTCTGGCTTTGCTGCCGTGTAGCCATTTTGGCCAGGCGGTTGCGCGTTAACAATGCCGGGCAGAAATTGGGCGTAACCGCCGGCGATGTTGATGGCATACATGCGCCGATAGACATCCGCCGCGGTGATTTCACTTACCCACGGCTCGGACCGGCAGGCCCGATGGGCTTTGGGTGTGCCGCCCGACTTGATCTCTCGCACGTAACGGCTGTAACCGGCGGCGAACCCCCGGACGAGGTTCTGCAATTCAGGGGGCTGCCGGGTTTTGTATTGCCGGACGAGTCCGTCCGGCGCGATTGACCGGAAGAAAAAATCGACATCGATGTTTTTGGGCCGGCCGAAGGTCGAATTGACGGGCGGGGTGCGCTCGGGGCCGAAGAAATAGGATCGACGACCGCGAAAGCTGACAAAACCATCGGCAAGCGTGCACAGGTTGTCTTCGGCCTGCGCATAACCGTAGCCATAGCCAAGGCTTCCCCAGTCATGGGCCTTGATGTGCGGAATGCCGTAAGACGTGCGCCGAACAACGACGTCGTAGTGGGTCGAAATATGCGGCTCGATTGTGCTTTGAGCTCCCGGGCTGCTTTCCGTGCCTCCCGTTAGTGCTGTCGCAACGAGCAACAATGACAGCGTGCCCCGGTGTTGCATCATGCGAGCCGCTCAGCTCGGCTCTTCTGCTTGCATGGCTTGACGCAGGCTCAAAGGACGCATGTCGGTCCAGACCTGTTCGATGTAAGCCAAGCACTCGTCCTTGCTGCCTTGCTTGCCGACGGTGCGCCAGCCGGCGGGTACGGGTTTGTAGTCCGGCCAGATCGAATACTGCTCTTCGTGGTTGACCACTACGTTGAAGCGGGTTTCTGGGCTGTCCCAACTCATTTTTATTCCTCACGTGATGACAGGTGGAGTGCCGCATAGGTGGTTAGATGCAACCGATACGCGGCTATATTTGCAAATACTAATCATTCATATTATTTTTAGCAAATTCTCCAGCAGGAGCACGAGGGGCGGATCGGTGTGAGCCGCTACCCAGGCTAAGGATCGGTAAGCAATGATACACAGCTTGATGAAATCCCTGCGCGCCTCGGGAATGGCATTTAGCCTGATCGATGACAGACTCGTCTGCCGCTGCGCGTTGGAGGCGCAGCGGGAGGAAGCCGCACGCCTGCGGCAAGAGCAAGGCACCGAGATCGCCGCTTGGCTGAAACGGAATCCGGACTTTTTCTGCAAGCGCCCGCTCAGCGCTGGGCAAATGGCCTTGTGGGCGTTCTACAAGCTCGCGCCGCACAGTCCGGCCTACAACATGGTGTATGGCATCGAGCTGAAGGCGGAAATCGATCTCGATCGGCTCGGGACCGCGTTTGCCCGAGTGTTGGCCAGCTTTGAGGCACTTTGCTGCGGCTATCGGGAAGAAGACGGTGAAGTCCTGATGGTGCGGGCCCCAGTGCTTGAGCCCGACTTCACCGTGCAGCGGGTCGAGCGTTGGGACGAGGCGCAGGTGCGCGCCTGGCTGACACGGCAGGCCGACCTCCCTTTTGCCCTGGAACGGGCGCAGGTGTGTCGTTTTCGCCTGTTGCTCAACCGGGCGGGAACCGAGGCGCGTGTTTTTTTGTGCGCCGCGATTCACCACATCGCGGGCGATTTTCTCTCCTTCGAGCTGTTCTGCGAGACTGTTTTTCGGGTTTATGAGGAACTGCTGCACGGGCAGACGCCGAACTTACCGGAAAGCGGCCTGTACTGGGACTGGCTGGCCGAGCAACGGCAAGCGTTGAATGGGCCCCGTGGCGAGGAGCTGGTGCGCTTTTGGCGGGAGCAGCTTGCCGATGGACCGGCGCCACTGGCACTGACCACGGATTTTCCCAGGCCGCGGGAGCCGAGTTTCGCTGGCGAGGAGTTGGACTTTGCCCTGAGCGAAGGCGACAGCGCGGGCTTGAAAGCGCTGGCCAGCGAGCTAGACGTCAGCCTGTTCGGGGTGCTTACCGCCGTGTTCCAGGTATTCATGCACCGTTACGCCGATCAGGACGATTTCCTGGTGGGAACGCCCACCGCGGGGCGCGCCGGCGCGAAGTTTCGTTGCCTGATCGGCTATACGCTCAACGCCGTCCCCTTGCGAGCCCGCTGCGGCGGTAATCCGCCTTTCGCCGACTTCGTGCGCCGGTTCAGTCAGGATCTGCGCGCGGCCATCAAGCATCAGCAGTATCCGCTGCCCCTGATAGCCGAGCATTGCACCGGGGTAAGTGAAGGCGGGCGGCCGACGTTGTTTCGGCACATGCTGACCCTGGTGCCGGTCAGTGCCCGGGCGGCTCTGAACCGCTACGTAGTGCAGGAGTATTTCGCGACCCAGCGCGGGGCCGCCAACGATCTTAACCTGCGCTGGCAAGACCAAGGACAGCGCTTGATCGGCCAGTGGCGCTTCAGCACGGATGTGTTCCGGCGTGCGCGCATCGAGCGTATGGTGGACAATTTCCGCGCGTTCATCGCCAGCGTGCTGGCGGCGCCGCAGGCCCGCCTGAGCGAGTTGCAGGCAGTCCGGTTGACCGACCGCTCCCTGTTGCGTGGCCCCGATCGCGCTCCGGCTGCCGAGACCGCCCTGGCGGCGTTCGAACACCAGGCGGCCACTTCGCCGCGGCGCCTTGCTCTAGTGACGTCCGAGGGAACGCTCAGCTATGCCGAGTTGGACGCCGCGGCGGCGGGACTGGCCGGTCGTCTGTGGGCGGGCGGACTGCGGCCAGGCGACATCGTGGGCTTGCTGCTGCCACGCGGCGCATCGCTCATCACTGCCGTGTTGGCGGCCTGGAAGGTCGGGGCAGCCTATGTTTGCCTCGATCCGGCTGCGCCGGCCGGGCGTCTTCAACACGTACTCTCGGATAGCGGGGCGGCCCTGGTGGCCGGCTGCGGGAGCGCTCCGGGCGGGTTGGACGGCGTATGCTGGTTCAATCTCGAGGCGGCGGATTCGGCGCCCGGAGCGGGTCGAGCGCCGGGCCCGGCGCTGCGGCATCCGGACTGGCCAGCCTATGTCGTCTATACCTCTGGCTCCACCGGTGTGCCGAAGGGTGTACTGGTCAGTCAGGGCAATCTGGTTAATTACGTCAACGGTGTTCTGGATGTCCTGGAGCTGACACCCGATGCCTCGCTCGGCGCATTGTCGTCGGCGGCAGCGGACTTAGGCTATACCGCCTGGTTCGGTGCTTTGCTGAGCGGGCGTACGCTGCGGCTGATCGACGACGATCTGGCCTCTGATCCGGAGGCGTTGGCGCTCGCTCTGGAGCAGGCACCGATCGACTGCCTCAAGATCGTGCCGTCGCATTTGAAGGGGCTGCTGGCTGCCTCTCGTCCCGGGCGTCTGTTGCCGCGGCAATGTCTCGTGCTGGGCGGAGAAGGATTGGACCTGGGGCTGATCCGGCGCTTGCACGAGCTCCGGCCGGGGTGCCGTATCGTCAACCATTACGGTCCCACCGAAGCCACGGTGGGTTGCCTGACGCATGTCGTGCAGCGCGCGGCGGAGCCCACCCTGTCCGGGTTCGTCCCAATCGGCACGCCATTGGCGCGGACCCAGCTCCATGTGCTCGACCGTTATCTCAATTCCATGCCGGGGGGTGCGGCCGGCGAGCTCTACGTGGGTGGCGCGGGCGTTGCGACCGGCTATCTGGGCCAGCCCGGTTTGACGGCGGAGCGGTTCATTCCCGATCCCTTCGCCGACAACGGCAGTCGGCTGTACCGAACCGGCGACCGAGCGCGCCTGTTGCCGGGCGGAATGATTGAATTCCTGGGACGACTCGATCATCAGGTCAAGATTCGTGGATTTCGCGTGGAGCCGGGCGAGATCGAGGCCTGGTTCAAGGCGTGCCCCGAGCTGGCCGACGCCGTGGTGGTCGCGCGGCAGGGGCCGACCGGCGAGGGTCTGCGTCTGGTCGCTTACCTGGTCGCGGCCGGACCGGTCGACCTGCAGGGCTTACGGGCCCGAATGGCTGCGGCACTGCCCGACCACCTGATCCCGGCTGCCTTCGTGGAGCTGCCGCTGCTGCCGCTGCTGCCCAACGGCAAGGTGGATCGGCAGAGGCTGCCTGAGCCCGAGGCGCAAAGGGTGCCGGCAGATGGCGCGCTCGATGCGCCCCGCGATGCGATCGAGGCCGCGTTGGCGGAGCTGTGGGCGGAGCTGCTGGGATGCGTCACGGTCTCTATTCGCGACGATTTCTTCGCCCTGGGCGGTGACTCGATTCTCGGCTTGCAGCTGATCGCTAAAGCACGGCAGCGCGGGCTTGTGATTAACCCGAAACAACTGTTCGAGCATCCGACCATCGCCGCTCTGGCTCAGGTGATTGATATACCGACCCGGTCGATCGAAAGCGAGTTGGAGACGATTTGGACCGCGGTGCTAAAGCGAGGGATACCGGATCGCCATGCGGATTTCTTTGCGCTGGGCGGTGACTCGATCCTTGCGTTACAGATTATCGCCAAGGCCAAGCAGCGGGAGCTGTCCTTCACGCCGAAGGAGCTCTTCGACCATCCAAGCATCGCATCATTGGCCGCTTTCCTGCTCGACAGGATGGATGGCCCGGGCGCTGCTCCGGGCGCTTCGACCGAACCCGCTGCGGCGGCGCCGTTCGCCCTCACCGGCTTGGGCGAGACCGAGTTGGTGCAATGGCGGAAGGAGCATCCGAGCCTGGAGGACGCCTATGCGCTTTCGCCGCTGCAGAAGGGGCTGTTGTTCCACAGCCTGTTGGAAGGCGAAAGCGGTGTGTATTTCAATCAGTTGCTGGTTGAGATCGAGGGGGCTTTCGAGCCCGAGCGATTCGTTGCCGGCTGGCAGCAGGCTCTGGATGCCCATGCCATCCTGCGCACGGCGTTTTGCTGGGACGGTTTGGATGAGCCGCTGCAGTGCGTACACCGCAAGGCGCGGCTGCCGGTTGATATACGCGACTGGCGCGGGCTGGAGCGGGGCGAGCAGGAGAGGGCGCTGCAAGCCTTTTGCCGGGAGGATCGCCAGCAAGGCTTTGACCTCGAACAGCCACCCCTACTGCGCCTTGCGCTGTTCCGGGTGGGAACGGAGCGCTGGTGGATGGTGTGGAGCCGGCACCATCTGATCGTCGACGGCTGGTGTTCGGTGATGTTGTTAGAAGAGGTGTTGGAGCGTTATGGCGCCGCGCGGGCGGGCACGCCGCCGAACCTGGTCTCCCGGCCCCCTTACCGCGACTATATCGCCTGGCTTGCCCGGCACAAGGTGGACGATGCCCAAGCCTTCTGGCGCCAGGCGCTGGCCGGTATCGAAGGGCCGATGTCCTTGCCCTGCCTGTATCCCGCTGCGGCGGGTCCTACGGATTACATCACCCGCAGCCTGCGGTTCGATGCTGAGGCGAGCGAGCGGCTGAAGCAGGCGGCAAAGGACTCCCGAGTCACGCTCAACACCTTAATGCAGGGCGCCTGGGGGCTGCTGCTGGCGCGCTATAGCGGACAGGCCGACGTCGTGTTCGGTGTCACCTCGGCTGGCCGCCCGGCGGATTTGCCGGGGGCCGAGCACATGTTGGGTGTGTTCATCAATACCCTGCCGTTGCGGCTGCAGCCCGCCGACGCGTTGTCGGTGCAGGATTATCTGTCGGCGGTGCAGTCCGCCAACGTCGCGATGCGCGAGTTCGAACAGACCCCGCTGGTGGATATCCAACAGCATGCGGCCAAGGGCGCGGCACTATTCGACACGCTGATGGTGTTCCAGAACCTGCCGATGGCAGAGGGTCGGCAAATGCAGCTAGGCGAGCTGAACCTGCGCCAGCTCGACAACCTCGTGCAGACCAACTACGGCCTGACGCTGGAGGTGTTGCCGGATCGGGAGCTCGCCGTGCAGTTCAGCGCCGACCGGCGCCGCCTGCCGGATGCCGAGCTGATCCGCTTGGTGGAGCATTATCGGCAACTACTACTCGCCCTGGCCACCCGCCCGCAAAGCGCTATCGGCGCCCTGTCGCTGCTGAGCACCGCCGAGCGCACACGCGCACTGGACGAGTGGAATCGGACCGCGCGCGGCTTGGTGCCGGGAGAGGACATGCTGGCGCTGTTCGAGCGCCGTGCGCATGAGGTTCCCGAGCGGGTCGCAGCGGTATTCGGTGCGGTGGAGTTGAGTTATGGCGAGCTCAATTGCCGGGCCAACCGCCTGGCGCGCTGGCTGCGCGCTGCGGGGGTAGGTACCGACAGCGTGGTCGGGGTCTGTTTGGAGCGCGAACCGGCGTTGCTGGTTGCGCTGCTTGCGATCCATAAGGCCGGTGGGGCCTATCTGCCGATCGATCCGGCTTCGCCCCGCGCCCGCAACGCGTATGTGCTCGAGCACGCGACTGCGGTGCTGGTGCTGACGCGCGAGGCCCTGCGCCCCGTCTTGCAGGGGGCCGAGCGCGTAACCGCCCTGGAGGGACTCGACAAGACGCTTGCCGAATTATCGGATCGCGACCTTGACCTGCCTGTGCACCCGCGGCAGCTGGCCTATGTTCTGTATACCTCGGGCTCGACCGGCCGGCCGAAAGGCGTGCAGGTCGAACGCGAAGCCTTCGTTAATTTTCTGCACGCCATGCAGGACCGCATCCGTCTAGGATCCGATGATCGCCTGCTTGCGGTGACGACGCTGAGCTTTGACATTGCCGGGTTGGAGCTGTTTTTGCCTTTGGTGCAAGGGGCCTGTGTGGTGGTGGCAACGCGTGAGCAAGCGCTGGAGCCGGCGGCGCTGCTCAAGCTGATGCAGAGGCATGGGATCACGCTGATGCAAGCCACGCCGGCGACCTGGCAAATGCTGGTTGAGCACGAGGCGGCGGCATGGGCGGGGCTGCGCGTGCTCTGCGGTGGAGAGGCGCTACGGGGTGAGCTGGCGGGACGGTTGCTTGCGCGTGGGGTGCGCTTGCTGAATGTCTACGGGCCGACCGAGACGACGGTCTGGTCTAGTGCCTGGCCGGTTGAATGCGTTGATGCTGCTGTGATCCCGATTGGCCGGCCGATCGCCAACACTCGGCTCTATGTTCTGGATGCCCGGCTCGAGCCCGTGCCGCCGGGGGTGGTGGGGGAGCTGTACATCGGCGGGGCCGGTCTGGCGCGGGGCTATGCGCAGGGGCCTGTGCTGAGCGCTGCGGCTTTCGTACCCAATCCGTATTCGGAGGCGGGCGTACCGGGCGCTGGTCCGGGCAGCCGGCTCTACCGCACCGGTGATCTGGCGCGCTGGCGCGCCGACGGGGTGCTCGAGTACGTCGGCCGGATCGATCATCAGGTGAAGCTGCGGGGCTTTCGGGTCGAACTGGGTGAGATTGAGGTTGCGCTCGAGTCCCTTCCGGCGGTGCGCGAGGCGGTGGTGACGGCGCGAGAGGTGCCCAGTGGCAAGCGCCTGGTTGGCTATGTCGTCCCCACGGTTGCGCCGGGGCGAGCCGGCCTGACCGAGGAGCTGCAAGCGCAGCTAAAGGAAGCGCTGCCCGAGTACATGGTGCCGGCCCAGCTGGTGGTGCTGGAGAAACTGCCGCTGATGCCGAACGGCAAGCTCGATCGCAAGGCGTTGCCACTGCCTGAACCACAGAGTGAAGCCGGGCTGGAGCCGCCGGCAACGGCAACCGAGCGGCGCTTGGCGGCCCTATGGCGTGAGCTGCTGACGGTCGAGATGATTGGCCGGCAGAGCCATTTTTTTGAGCTGGGTGGGCATTCGCTGCTTGCCACTCGCCTGGTTTCGCGCCTGCGCCGCGATTGGGCAGTCGATCTACCGCTGCGAACGGTGTTCGAGGCACCGACTCTGAGTGCCTTGGCCACCCGCCTGGAGCAGGCGCGTGCAGAAGAGCCTGATGACGACTGGCCACCTCTGCGCGTTGCCCCCCGCGGCACGACCATGTCGCTGTCCCTGAGCCAACAGCGACTGTGGCTAATGGACAGGCTGGCGGGCGGTACATCCTCGGCCTACAACATGGCGGCGGGACTGCACTTGCGGGGCGATCTGGATGCTAGAGCGCTGCACGCCAGTCTGGCGTATCTGATAGAGCGCCATGAAGTGCTGCGCACGGCTTATCCGGAGATCGATGGTGAGGCGATGGCGGTTATTTCCCTACAAGCACAACTCGAGATGTCTTGCACCGATCTTTCCGGCCTGAGCGCCGCCGAGCGCGATGCGCAGGTGAGGGAGGCGATGGTGCGGGATGCGCGTCGCCCCTTCGACATCGGCCGGGCGCCGTTGCTGCGCGCCTCTTTGCTCAAACTGGACGCGTGCAGCCATCTGCTGCTGTTCGCCGTGCACCACATGGTGGCCGACGGATGGTCCGTGGGCGTGCTGATCAACGAGTTCGTTGCCGCTTATCGGGCCCGGCGCGAGGGACGGCCCCCCGCGTTGCCACCGCTGCCAGTGCAGTATGCCGACTATGCCGTGTGGCAGCGCCAGGCCTTGAGCGGCGAGTGCCTGCGCCGTGAGATTGAATTCTGGCAAGCCCAACTCGACGGGGCTCCGAGTCGGCTGCCGTTGACAACCGACTTCCCGCGCCCGGCGGTGGTTTCTCATGACGGCGGTGTGGTTCGCTTCACGGTGCCGCCGGCCCTGGTGCAGCGTTTGGATGGCCTGGCCCGTGCCCGAGAAGCCACCCTGTTTATGGTGCTGCTTACCGGTTTCCAATTGCTGCTGCACCGCTTGACCGGTGCGCCTGACCTGGTGCTCGGCACCGACGTGGCGGGCCGTCGCCACAGCGAGCTGGAAGGGCTGATCGGTTTCTTCGTCAATGTGGTGCCGCTGCGCTCGCGTCTTGAACCGCGCACGGATTTCCTCGGGCTGCTCGAGCAGACGCGGCGGACGACTCTGGATGTTTTCGAGCATCAGGATCTGCCCTTCGACCGCTTGGTGGAGGCACTGGAGATTCCGCGCGACCGTCGCTGGAATCCGCTGGTGCAGGTGCTGTTCGTGTTGCAGAACACGCCGGCGGGCCGCTTCGATATTCCCGGACTGGATATCGAGATTCTGCCGCCGGCGCAGCGCCAGTCCAAGTTCGATATGGCCTTGTTCCTCGAGCCGGAGGGCGATGGGCTGAGCGCCGAATGGGTCTACTCCACCGCACTGTTCAAGCGCGCAACCGTGCAGCGTCTGGCACGCGCCTGGGTAAAGCTGCTCGAACAGGCCGCAGCACAGCCGCATACCGCTCTGGAACAGTTCACTCTGCCGGATGAAAAGGAGTCTCGCGTGATGGACAACAGCAAACGCAAGCTCGACAAGCTGAAGAAGCTGACGCCGCGCGCATCCGTTGCAACGCAGACATTCACGGAGCCACGTGCTCTGATTCGCTCGTCGTTCTTGCCGTCGGGTCGGGAATTTCCCGTCGTGCTCGAGCCGACTATCGACGATCTCGACCCTGTTGCCTGGGCACGCAGTCAACGCAGTTTCATCGAATCCACGTTGTGCCGGCACGCGGGCATCCTGTTCCGCAATTTCGGGCTAGAGACGGCGCAGGACTTCGAAGCCTTTGCCGAGGCTATTCAACCGGGCCTGTACGGCGGCTACGGCGATCTGCCGAAAAAGGAAGGCGGTACGAACATCTACCGCTCCACCCCCTATCCAGAGCAGCAAATGATTCTTTTTCACAATGAAAGCTCGCACCTGGAGCGCTGGCCGCGCAAGCAATGGTTCTTCTGCGAGTTAGCCTCTCCGGTGGGCGGAGCGACACCGATCGTCGACTGCCGTGAAATGTATCGCCGCCTGCCGCCGGAGCTCATCGAGACCTTCGAGCGCAAGCAGCTGATGTACGTTCGCACCTTCACCGACAAGCTGGATGTCAGTTGGCGCGATTTCTTCAAGACTGACGATAAGCACGCAGTCGAGGCGCGTTGTCGCGCGGCTGGTACCGTCTGTCGGTGGCTGGAGAACGACGAGCTACAAATTCACACCATTTGCCCAGCCGTGATTAAACATCCGTTGACCGGCGAATGCGTCTTCTTCAACCAGGTGCAGCTGCACCACATCTTCTGCCTGGAGCCCGAAGTGCGCGCGGATTTATTGGCCATGGTCGGCCTCGAGCGCATGCCGCGTCACGTCTATTACGGCGACGGCAGCCCAATCGAGGATGGAGTCATGGAGCTGATCGGCCAGCTGTACGAGGAATGTGCAGTGCGCTTCGATTGGCGTCAGGGTGACGTAATCATGTTGGACAATATGCTGGCCGCTCACGCCCGCGACCCGTTCGAGGGGCCGCGCCGGATCGTGGTGGCCATGGCCGAAATGATTGAGCGCGAACAGGTGGCGCCAGCCGATTCGGCGGCTTCGTTCATTCCCGAGCGGCAAGTACAAGGCTGAAGCCATGGAAAATAAGTATTTCGAGGGCCTGCCCCTGAGCCCCGAGCAGCGTTTCATTTTGGCAGAGAGCGAGCCGGAGTTTCGTGCCGGGGGGAGTGAGAAGGCCGCCATTCTGGCCATCTCTATGCACGGCGCGGTGGATGAGGCGCGTTTGCGAGCGGCGCTGACCGCCGTGGTGGCCGCACACGAGAGTCTGCGGATGGCGTTCCGTCATTTTCCCGGCTACCGCGGCCTGCGGCAACAGCCTTTATCGCCGACTCTAGACTGGGAAACGGTGGACTTGCGTGCGGCGCCCGATACGCAACGACGCATGGCCGAGCGCGTGCGCTGCGAGCGCATCACCGCTTTCGATCTGGAACAGGGCCGGTCGGTGCGCGCGGTGCTGTTTCGCATCGCGGATGGGCGCTGGCGGCTGGTGTTGGCGGTGTCACGCTTAGTGGCCGATCGGCTGAGTCTGGAGAATCTGTACCGGGCGTTACTGACAGCGTACGACCGCCCCGCCGCCGAAGCGACGCAAACCGTGCAGTACCCCCAATTCGTCGAATGGCGGCGCGAGTTGGAGCAAGGCGAAGATGCCGAGGCAGGGTGTGGGTATTGGGCTGGACTCGGGCTTGATAGCCTAGCCGCACCGCGCCTGGCGTACCGCCTGAGAGGTTCGGAGTCCCCAATAGGGGCACCGGAACATGCTTGCGTAAATCAGCACCTGGAAAAACCGATTGCAGCCGGGTTGCTGCGGCTGGCGGAGGCGCACGATTGGCCGTTGGAGAGTTTGCTGCAGGCGGCCTGGTGGGCGTTGCTGGCGCGAATCAGTGGTGAGTCCGCATTTGCGGGAGGCTGGCAACACGATTGCCGGCGGGATTACGAACTCCTCGCCGCCGCGGTCGGGGTATTCGACAAGATCCTGCCGCTGGCGGTGAGGTTGTCGTTCGCAGAGCCGTTTTCCAACTGGGTCGAGCGTTTGGACAGGAGTTTGGAGGATCATCGCGGCTGGCAAGAGCACTGGCCAGTGGCCGAGCCGTTGCATACCAGCCATCTGGCGGTCGGATTCGATCTGGCCGGTGGATTGACGCCGGGCAATGCGGCGGGGCTGCGCTGCCATGTGGATGAATTACCGGGATCTGCACCGAGCTTCGAGTTGGCGCTGCAAGCGGTGCTGGACGAGGCCGGGTATCCGCGCAGCGTAGCGCTTTATTATGCCTGTAGCTGCTACAGCGAAGCCGCCGTGCAGCACTTGCTGCGGCAATACTTAACGCTGCTGGCGGCCCTGCCGACACATGCCTTTGAGGCCATCGCCGACTTGCCATTGGTCGGCCCGACAGAACGGGACAGTCTGTTGGCCTTGAACGGTTCGGCCTTGGATGTCGGGCAGCAGGCCCTGCCGGCGCGTATCGCGTACTGGGCCGCGTCGAGCCCAGCGGCACCTGCGCTCGCCTCCCGCGATCTCAACCTCAGCTATACGGCGTTGAACACCCGGGTCAACCGTTTGGCGCATTGGCTTGGTCAGCACGGGGTTGGCCCTGGGAGCCTGGTTGCCCTAGCGCTGCCGCGCTCGGGCGAGTTGGTGGTGGCGGTGCTGGCGATCCTGCGCGCGGGCGGCGCCTATCTTCCTCTGGATCCCGATTGGCCGGAAGGCCGGTGGCGTAAAGTTGTGGCGGACGCCAGGCCGCGGCTCGTGCTGACTTCCAGCGCCGTCGATCCGCGGGCAATGGGCGATGTGCATTGCGTCAAATTGGACACGCTGGCAGACGAGCTGGCCGCCTGCCCCGAAAGCCCGCCGGCTGTTGAGCTTAGGCTGGACCAGGCAGCCTACGTCCTCTACACCTCGGGCTCCAGCGGTGAGCCTAAGGGGGTGGTCATCGAGCACGGTCAGCTGCTGAATTATGCGGCTGCGGTGAGCGTGGCGTTGGACTTGGCGGTGCGGCGTCGCTTTGCGCTGACTTCCACCGTGGCAGCCGATTTGGGCAATACCGTGCTGTTCGGAGCCTTTTTCAACGGCGGCTGTCTGATCGTGGCGGATGCCGAGGACATGCAGGATGCCGCCTCCTTCGCCCGTTTCATGCTCGAGCAGGACATCGATTGCCTAAAGATCGTGCCCTCGCACCTGGAGGCGCTGCTCGATACCGAATCGGCGACTTTGCCCCGCACCCTGATTCTCGGCGGCGAGGCCACGCCACGTGCGCTGGTAGAACGCCTCGTAAAGCTCGCCCCGGATTGCCGCATCCACAACCACTACGGCCCGACCGAAACCACGGTGGGGGTGATGGCCCATACCTTTGATCCGCAGGATGCCTGGTGTGGCGATGCGCTGCCGCTGAGCCAGCCGCTGGCGAATTGCAGCGTCTATCTGTTGGATGAGGCACGGCGCCTGGTGCCAACCGGTGCGCTGGGCGAGCTCTATTTGGGCGGTGCGCAAGTCTGTCGCGGCTATCTCAACCGACCGGCCGACGATGTCTTTATCGACGATCCCTTCCGGCCGGGCGAGCGTTTGTACCGCAGCGGCGACCTGGGTCGCTATCTGCCAGGCGGCAGTTTGCAACTGGCCGGCCGTACCGACGACCAATTGAAGATCCGCGGCTTCCGCATCGAGCCTGCGGAGGTGGAACTGGCCCTGCTTACCGTACCGGGCATACGGCAAGCGGCGGTGCGCGCCTGGGGGGAGGGCGAGCAGAGGCAGTTGTTCGCCTACGTCGTGGCGGTTCGGGCAGAGGGGGGGGGCGAGCTGGATGAGGCGGCCCTGAAGCAGGAACTAAAAAAACACCTGGCCAGTGCCATGCTCCCGGCGCATGTGTTCGTGCTACCACAGCTGCCGCGTCTCGCCAACGGCAAGACCGACCGGCAGGCCCTGCCGGCCCCGACCGATCTGAGCAAGAGAAGCGCATATGTCGCGCCGCGCGATGCAGTGGAGGCCGTACTGGCTAACGTCTGGGCCGAGCTGCTCAAACGCGAGAAGGTCAGCGTAACGGACAGCTTTTTCGATCTAGGCGGCCATTCGCTGTTGGTGATCAAACTGGTGGCACGGATTCGCAAGCTGTTGCAAGTAGAGATCCTGCCCGGGCTGGTATTCGACCACCCCAGCATTGAGGCATTGGCCCAGGCCCTGCCTCGTTTTGAGAGTGAGCCGGGTCAGCTGGAACAGGTAGCGGCACTGCGCCAACGGCTGATGTCGCTGAACCCGGAAGAACATAAGGCGCTGCTTGAGAAAGCTCGCTTGGGTTCGGCTGCGAGCGAAGCATGAATATGAAGAATACGCTGGAGAACGGCATGGAGCTTGATGGACAGAGCGTGGCAAAACGTTTCGCGATGCAGGCGACTCATGCGCCCGGCACCTCGGTGCTGGCGCGGGTAAACCTGAGCGAGCTGCTCGAACGGTTTCGGATGGAATAAAGCATGATCACTCAGGACGAGGTACTACTTGCGCTGCTGCGGACTGATGAGGTGCCCGCGGCCGATACAATCCGGCCGCGGCAGGACAATGGGCCGGCGCCGCTGTCTTTTGCTCAGCAAAGGCTTTGGTTTCTGCAACACTACGCGCCGGAAGCGACTGCGTACAATCTGACGCGCGCCTTACGCCTGCGCGGGGTGTTGGATGCCGATGGGCTCGAATGCGCTTTCCGCGCCCTGATTGCGCGCCACGCGATTCTGCGTACCTACTTCGAGGATTGCGATGGCGAGCCACGCCAGATCGTGTTACCCGAAGTGCCATTCACGCTAGTGCGGGAAGATCTTTCGCCACTGTCCGAGGCAGTGCGCGAGCAAGCCCTTAAAGACCGAATACAGGCCGAAGCCGACCATCCCTTCGATCTCCGCGTGGCGCCGCTGCTGCGGGCGACCTTGCTGCGCCTAGGGGACGAGGAGCATGTGCTGTTGCTCGGGCTGCACCATATCGTCTCCGATGCCTGGTCCAATCCCGTACTGACGCGCGATTTGGCGGCCGCTTATCGCGCGGCGCTGGTGGGTAAGGCTGACGTGAATCTGCCACCGTTGCCGGTGCAGTATGCCGATTATGCGATCTGGCAGCGCGAGTGTTTGCAAGGTGCGCCGCTCGAAGCCGCCATCGGCTATTGGCGGGATTACCTGGGAGAACATCTGCCTGGGCTCGAATTGCCGACCGACCGATCGCGACCCGCCCGGCAGACGTCCCGGGGGGGGAGCATACGTTTCCTGCTGCCCTCGACGCTGATTCAGCTCGTGCAGGAGTTCTGCCGTGCGGAGGGGTGTACGCCTTTTGTTGTGCTGTTGGCGGCCTGGCAGATCCTACTCAGTCGCTACAGCGGTCAGGAAGAGTTTGCAATCGGAGTACCCAATGCCGCGCGCGGCCGTTGGGAGCTCGAGGAGCTGGTCGGTTTCTTTGTCAATACCCAGGTATACCGCGCCCGACTTACGCCAGGGTTGACGGTTCAGGCGCTGTGCCGACGCTTGCGCGCAGAGGTGCGCTCGGCATTGGATTATATGGAGTTGCCCTTCGAACTGCTACTGGACCGCCTGTCGTTAGAGCGAGACCCGAGCCGCAGTCCGCTGTTTCAGGTGATGTTCGATCTGCATATGCAGGCAGCACCCGTGGCGCTAAGCTTGCCTGGATTGGCAGTGGAGCCGATCGCCGTGGCTGAGACCAGTGCCAAGTTCGACCTGACCCTCGACGTCGTCGTCACCGGCACTAAGGCCCACTGCGAGCTGGAGTACAACGCCGATCTCTTCGAGCCGACGACGGTGGCGCGTCTAGCAGGGCACTGGTGTGAGCTGCTGCGGGCGATGTTGGCGGATCCCGAGCGCCGAGTGGGTGAGTTGCCGATGTTGCCGAAGGCCGAGCGCTTTGAGCTGCTCGATGAGTGGAACCGGACGCAACATGTCTATCCTTTTGCGCGTGGCTATGTCGGATTGTTCGAGGATCGCGTAGCCGAGCATCCGCAGCGGCTGGCGGCGAGCTGCCAGGGGCAGGACCTGAGCTACGGGCAGTTGAACGCCCAGGCCAACCGGTTGGGTCATGGGCTGATCGCGGCGGGGGTCAGGCCGGACGATGTAGTGGCATTATTTGCCGAGCGGGGTCTGGGGCTGCTCGGCCTAATCATTGGAGTGTTCAAAGCCGGTGGCGGCTACCTGCCGCTGGACCCCCGTCAACCGGTGCGCCGGTTGGCCCAGATGCTGGATTTGAGTCGGGCGCGGGTAGTGGTGAGCACCGAGTGTCTGCGCGCGGTACTGGAGCAAGCGCTGGCCGAACTGCCCGCCGAGCGGCGGCCGATCTGGCTCACCTTGGAAGCGCTGTCCGGGCAAGATTGGCCGGTGCATGATCCTGGGGTTCGCACCGGCCCCCATCATCTAGCCTACGTGATCTACACCTCTGGCTCGACGGGTGTGCCCAAAGGGGTCATGGTCGAGCAGGCGGGTATGCTCAATAACCAGCTGAGCAAGGTTCCCTATTTGGGGCTTACCGAAGGGGACGTGATTGCCCAGACGGCCGCGGCGGGCTTTGACATCTCGGTGTGGCAGTTTCTCACCGGTTTGCTGTGCGGGGCGCGGGTCGAAATCGTGCCCGATGCGATCGCCCACGATCCGATGGCCTTGTTGAAGCATGTGAATGCCACGGGCATTACTGTGTTGGAGAGCGTGCCCTCGCTGATCCAGGGCATGCTGGCAGAGGAGGCGGTGGAGCTCAAGGGCCTGCGTTGGCTGCTGCCGACCGGGGAGGCGCTGGCCCCGGAGTTGGCGCGCCAATGGTTCCGGCGCTATCCGCACATTCCGCTGGTCAATGCTTACGGACCGGCCGAGTGCTCGGACGACGTGGCGCTGCATACGCTGCGGGAAGGCCCGGCGTCGGGCACGGTTCATCTGCCCATTGGCCGGCCTACGGACAACACTCGGCTCTATGTGCTCGATGGGCAGCTGCAGCCGGTGCCGGTTGGCGTGACGGGGGAGCTGTGTATTGCCGGAGCCGGGGTCGGGCGCGGTTACCTGCATGATCCGGCGCGCACCGCGCAGGCTTTTGTGCCGCATCCGTATGCCCAGACGCCTGGGGAGCGGCTGTACCGCAGCGGTGATCTAGCGCGCTGGCGCGCCGATGGGGTGCTCGAGTACGTCGGGCGCAGCGACCACCAGGTAAAGGTGCGCGGCTTTCGCATCGAGCTGGGCGAGATTGAGGCGCGATTGCTGGAGCACCAAGGGGTGCGCGAGGCCGTGGTGGTGGTGCGGGAGGCGCCCAGCGGCAAGCACCTGGTTGGCTATGTCGTTCCCACGGCCCTGGAGGCTGGCGCCGAGCTGGGCGATGCCCTGAAGGCGCATCTGAAAGAGGCGATCCCCGAGTATATGGTGCCGGGCCAAATCGTGGTGCTGGAGCAGCTGCCGCTAACCCCCAACGGCAAGCTCGATCGCAAGGCGCTGCCCGAGCCCGAGTGGGAAAGCCGCGACTACGTGGCGCCACAAACCGAATTGGAGCACCAGCTCGCCGGCATCTGGCAAGAGCTGCTCGGCGTCAAACGCATCAGCATGACGGATGATTTTTTCGCTCTCGGCGGACATTCATTGCTGGCGACCCAGGTCGTATCGCGAACTAGGAAGGCTCTCGAAATCGAGCTTCCATTGCGGGTGCTGTTCGAAGCGAGCGCTCTAGGCAGTTTTGCCGAGCGGGTGCAGCAGATGGTGGCGCAAGGCCGGAAGAGCTGCCAGCCGCCACTTCAAGCCGTCGGCCGCGACCGGCCTTTACCGCTTTCCTACGCCCAGAGTCGGTTATGGTTTTTGTGGCAGCTGGAGCCGCAGAGCAGTGCCTACAATGTTCCCGGTGCGATAAGGCTAAAAGGTGAGCTGGATATCGGCGCACTGGGTAAGGCATTTGATTTTTTGGTGAAGCGCCATGAGGTGCTTAGGACGACGTTTCACCGGGCAAGCGGGGAGGTGATTCAGACGGTTCAACTGCCGGCTCCGATAGAGCTGGACCGGGAGGACCTCGGAGAAGCTTGCGCCAGGGTCGAGGAGCGGGAGCGGCGGGTGATTGAGCTCGCTGAAGCCGAGGCCGGTGGGGCGTTTGATCTGGAGCGTGGACCGTTGCTGCGGGTGCGGCTATTGCGGCTGGGAGCACGGGAGCATGTGCTGCTGGTGACGCTGCACCATATTGTCTGCGATGCCTGGTCGATGGAGGTGCTGGTAGAGGAGTTTGCGCGCGCTTATGCGGCGTACCGCCAGGGGGAAGCGCCGGAGTTGGCGGCGCTGCCGATTCAGTACGCTGACTACGCGCTGTGGCAGCGCCAGTGGATGGAGGCGGGTGAGGGGGAGCGCCAGCTCGCTTACTGGCGCGCGCAGCTTGGTGAGCATCACCCGGTGCTGGAGCTGCCCACGGATCGAGCGCGCCGGGCGGTTCCGAGCGAGCGGGGGAGGCGCTACGATTTTGCACTCGAGGCGGAGCTGGTGCAGCGGCTACGGGCGTTGGCCCGGGCGCACGAGGTTACGCTGCCGATGCTGCTGTTGGCGGCGTTCAAAGTGCTGCTCTATCGTTACACGGGGCAGGGCGACCTGCGGGTGGGGGTGCCGATTGCCAATCGCCACCGAGTGGAGACCGAGGGGCTGATTGGTTTTTTCGTCAACACCCAGGTGTGGCGCACGCCGCTCGACGGTGGTGTTCGCGTGGTCGAGTTGCTGGGGCGGGTGCGGGAGACGGCGCTGGGGGCGCAGGCGCACCAGGATTTGCCGTTCGAGCAGCTAGTGGAGGCGCTGCAGCCGGCGCGCAGCCTAAGCCACAACCCGCTGTTTCAGGTGATGTACAACCATCAGGCGCGCAGCGCGGCGGCGTCGATCGAACTGCCGGGGCTGCGCATCGAGGCGTTGTCGCGGGAGGTTGGCAGCACGCAGTTTGATCTCACGCTGGACACGCTGGAGGAAGGCGGGGGGTTAAGTGCGGCGCTGACTTATCGCACGGAGCTTTTCGATCACGCGACGGTGGCGCGTCTGGCGGGGCACTGGTGTGAGCTGCTGCGGGCGATGTTGGCGGATCCCGAGCGCCGAGTGGGTGAGTTGCCGATGTTGCCGAAGGCCGAGCGTTTTGAGCTGCTCGCTGGATGGAATGCAACCGAGTGCGTCTATCCCTTTGATCGTGGCTACGTTGGTTTGTTCGAGCGCCGTGCGCATGAGGTTCCCGAGCGGGTCGCAGCGGTATTCGGTGCGACGGAGTTGAGCTATGGCGAGCTCAATTGCCGGGCCAACCGTCTGGCGCGCTGGCTGCGCGCTGCGGGGGTAGGTACCGACAGCGTGGTAGGGGTCTGTCTGGAGCGCGAACCGGCGTTGCTGGTTGCGCTGCTTGCGATCCATAAGGCCGGTGGGGCCTATCTGCCGATCGATCCGGCTTTGCCCCGCGCCCGCAACGCGTATGTGCTTGAGCACGCGGCTGCGGTGCTGGTGCTGACGCGCGAGGCCCTGCGTCCCGCCTTGCAGGGGGCCGAGCGCGTAACCGCCCTGGAGGGACTCGACAAGACGCTTGCCGAATTATCGGATCGCGACCTTGACCTGCCTGTGCACCCGCGGCAGCTGGCCTATGTTCTGTATACCTCGGGCTCGACCGGCCGACCGAAAGGCGTGCAGGTCGAACGCGAAGCCTTCGTTAATTTTCTACACGCCATGCAGGACCGCATCCGTCTAGGATCCGATGATCGCCTGCTTGCGGTGACGACGCTGAGCTTTGACATTGCTGGGCTGGAGCTGTTTTTGCCTTTGGTGCAAGGAGCCTGCGTGGTGGTGGCGAGGCGTGAACAGGCGCTGGAGCCGGCGGCGCTGCTCGGGCTGATGCAGAGGCATGGGATCACGCTGATGCAGGCCACGCCGGCGACCTGGCAAATGCTGGTTGAGCACGAGGCGGCGGCATGGGCGGGGCTGCGCGTGCTCTGCGGCGGGGAGGCGCTGCGGGGCGAGCTGGCGGGGCGGTTGCTTGCGCGTGGGGTGCGCTTGCTGAATGTCTACGGACCGACCGAGACGACGGTTTGGTCCACTGCCTGGCCGGTCGAATGCGTCGATGCCGCTGTGATCCCGATTGGCCGGCCGATCGCCAACACTCGGCTCTATGTTCTGGATGCCCGGCTCGAGCCCGTGCCGCCGGGGGTGGTGGGGGAGCTGTACATCGGCGGGGCCGGTCTGGCGCGGGGCTATGCGCAGGGGCCTGCGCTGAGCGCTGCGGCTTTCGTGCCCAATCCGTTTCCGAAGGCGGGTCTAGCGGGTGCTGGTCCGGGCAGCCGGCTCTACCGCACCGGTGATCTGGCGCGCTGGCGCGCCGACGGGGTGCTCGAGTACGTCGGCCGGATCGATCATCAGGTGAAGCTGCGGGGCTTTCGGGTCGAACTGGCTGAGATCGAGGTTGCGCTCGAGTCCCTTCCGGCGGTGCGCGAGGCGGTGGTGACGGCGCGAGAGGCGCCCAGTGGCAAGCGCCTGGTTGGCTATGTCGTCCCCACGGTTGCGCCGGGGCGAGCCGGCCTGACCGAGGAGCTGCAAGCGCAGCTAAAGGAAGCGCTGCCCGAGTACATGGTGCCGGCACAGCTGGTGGTGCTGGAGAAACTGCCGCTGACGCCGAATGGCAAGCTCGATCGCAAGGCGTTGCCCGAGCCCGAGTGGGAAAGCCGCGTCTACGTAGCGCCACAAACCGAGCTGGAACTCCAACTCGCCAGCATCTGGCAAGAGCTGCTCGGCGTCAAACGCATCAGCATGACGGATGATTTTTTCGCTCTCGGCGGACATTCATTGCTGGCGACCCAGGCCGTGTCGCGAACTAGGAAGGCTCTCGAAATCGAGCTTCCATTGCGGGTGCTGTTCGAGGCGAGCGCTCTAGGCAGTTTTGCCGAGCGTGTGCAGCAGATGGTGGCGCAAGGCCGGAAGAGCTGCCAGCCGCCACTTCAAGCCGTCGGCCGCGACCGGCCTTTGCCGCTTTCCTACGCCCAGAGTCGGTTATGGTTTTTGTGGCAGCTGGAGCCGCAGAGCGCGGCGTACAACATGCCCGGAGCAATGCGCTTGAAGGGGAGGCTGGACACTCAAGCCTTGCAGCATACCTTCAATGCCCTGCTCAAACGGCATGAGGGACTGCGCACCACCTTCCGGGGCGAAGACGGGCAACCGTATCAGATAATCAACGAAGCGACGTCGGTCGAAATCGCGTTAGAGGATCTAGGCGTCTATCCCGAAGCCGATCGCGACGCCGCGGCAAGGGCATCGGCCGAAGCGGAAGCGAAGGCGCCGTTCGACTTGGAGGCGGGCCCGCTGGTGCGGGTGAAGCTCTTGCGGCTGGCCGAGCAGGATCATGTATTGCTGGTGACGATGCATCACATCGTCTCCGACGGCTGGTCGATGAACCTCGTGATCGGCGAGTTCGCTGCCTTGTACGAGGCCTATAGCCAGGGGCTAGAACCTCGCCTACCCACATTGCCAATCCAATATGCCGATTACGCGCTGTGGCAACGTCAGTGGATGGAGGCCGGCGAGCGCGAACGGCAGCTGGCCTACTGGCGGGCCCAGCTAGGGGAGCACCATCCATCACTTGAGCTGCCGAGCGACCGACCGCGCTCGGCGCTGCCGAGTCATCGCGGAGCAAACCACAGATTTACGATCGATTCCGAACTAACCCAGCGGCTAAAGGCCTTTGCGCAAGCGCACGACGTCACACTGTTCATGCTGCTGCTCGCGGCGTTTTCGATCGTCCTGAAGCAGAACTCCCGGCAGTCGGAGTTTCTCGTCGGCACTGATGTCGCTAACCGTAACAGGCCTGAAATCGAGTCCTTGGTCGGATTTTTTGTCAACCAACTGGTCTTAAAAGTCAGCGTTGTCACGCCCAAGATGCTCGATTTTCTGCGCTCCTTGCGATCGACCACCCTCGGTGCTTTTGAGCATCAAGACTTGCCGTTCGAGCAGCTAGTGGAGGCGCTGCGCCCAGAGCGGCGCTCGGGAAGGGCGCCGCTTTTTACGGTCAAGCTGATTTATCAGGAAATTCCGGGTTTGACGCCAATGCTGCCGAATCTGGTGACGGAGGAGTTTCCGATCGCTAGGCAGGCTGCCGAGCTCGACTTGGTGGCGAGTTTTACCGCCACAGGCGAGCGGCTCCAGGTGAATTTTGAATATTCGGCCGATCTATTCGAAAAGAAAACGATTGTATGTATCGGAAGGCAGACGCTGGCCGTGCTGCAACGTTTGGTTGTGGAGCCCGACGTCGAAGTGGATCAATTACAGGCTGTCGCAAGTGAAATTCAACAGGCAATGCATAAGAAAGCAATGCAAGAGCAATCTGAATTGATGCGCACCCTGCACCCGATCAAGCGACGCGCGATTTCGCAAATTCGACTGGAATCAGAGACGAATGACGACAGTAATGCATGGGTGGGGGCAGCAGATGTTGGAGAAATGCCATGGAAACGATGAAGCCTACAAAGCCTCCGATCGGTACGGGTGCACGTAAAACCATCTCCGCTGGTCAGCCGGAACTGGTCACCTTCGATCCTCTGATCGAGCAGGGCTCGCTGCCGCTGGCATGCAAGCCCGCCGTAGCGGGCGTAAGCCTCGCCGACTGGGGGTGGCAACATCGCGAACAGATCGAAAGCCGCCTGTGTCGGCACGGCGCAGTCCTGTTTCGAGGATTCGGTGTTGCCGATGTCGCGGAGTTCAATGCCTGTATCGATGCGATTTCAGGCGGCGCCCTCCAATATCTGTTCAGGGCCTCACCACGCACCCAGATCGAC
The DNA here is from genome assembly GCF_000153205.1 of Nitrococcus mobilis Nb-231. Classification (GTDB taxonomy): domain Bacteria; phylum Pseudomonadota; class Gammaproteobacteria; order Nitrococcales; family Nitrococcaceae; genus Nitrococcus; species Nitrococcus mobilis. Next base: position 768,097 of record NZ_CH672427.1, on the reverse strand, counting down.
AAAAGCTTCAATATCTACACATCGACGGACTATCCGGCCGATGAAAAAATCTTTCCCCATAATGAGCATTCCTATTCCCCGGTTTTCCCGCTGCGGTTGTATTTCTATTGCGACACCCCGGCGGCCACGGGGGGTGAAACGCCGCTTGGCGATACCCGCTCCCTGCTGCGGCGCATCGACCCGGAGGTGCGCGATCAGTTCGCCCGCAAGAAGATTATGTACGTGCGCAACTACGGGGATGGCATGGGTCTGCCATGGCAGACCGTGTTCCAGACGCAAGACAGGCAGGAGGTCGAGGCCTATTGCCGCGGTGTCGGCATCCAGGTGGAGTGGAAATCCGGCGATCGCCTGCGCACGAGACAGATCGGCCCCGCCATCGTCAGGCACCCGCGGACCGGTGAGGCGGTGTGGTTCAATCATGGGACCTTTTTCCACTGGCTGAGCCTGCCGGAGAAGGTCCGTGACGGCCTGCGCGCCGAATTCTCCGAGAAAGACCTGCCGCAGAACACATTTTATGGCGACGGTGCGCCCATAGAGAATGAGGTCATCTTGCATTTGCAGGATGCGTATCGTCGTTCGATGGTGGAATTCCCCTGGGAGAAGGGCGATGTGCTGCTGTTGGACAACATGTTGACCTTGCATGCCCGCAACGAATTCACGGGATATCGGCGGATTTTGACCGCCATGGCGGAAGCCTTTCGAAGCGCCGAGCTTGAGATCGATTAAGGATTAAGGAGAAGTGATGGACATTCGGCCAACGTCAGTCGAAGGATTTCGGTTGTCTTCTCAGCAGGTGAGCGTAATCGAGGTACAAAAAGCGTTCGGCAAGACGCCATGTGCGATCGGCATGATCGATTTTGGAACAGAAATCGAGGTCGATCGGTTGCGCATGGCGGTCGAGCAGCTATGCCGTCGGCACGAGATCCTGCGTACGACATATCAGGAGATCCCGGGATTGAAATTTCCGATCCAGGTCATTTCTCCGGCCCCGCTTTATTCTTTCCAGATCATCGATGCTTCGGAGGAAGATGAAGGTTGGAATGCTTTCCGAGAGATAATCGATGTTGCGTCCGGGCCGGTGCTGAGCCTCACGTTGTTGCGGGGAGTAAATGGCGGAACCCGGGTAGTCGTCGCTGTGCCGCTTTGCAACGCGGACGAGACGGCTCTGGAGCAGTTTGCTGTTGAGCTGCGTGATATTTGCGCCGGCGCAGACCAACCGGCATCGGAGATACTGCAGTACGTCGATTACTCGGAGTGGCAAAACGAGCTGCTGGAAAGCGATTTCGGTAGGCAGGGCGAGGCGTTCTGGCGAGCCGCTCTCCTGGATCCGGTTTTGCTCGAGCAGCAGCTGCCGTTGGAGAGGCGTTCCAAAGACGTTTCCCAGATCGATCGGATCGAGGCCTCCGATCCGGAAGCCGGCCGGGCCGCCGGTCGGATCGCAGCCAACCTGGGCGCATCCACGCGGAGCGTCCTTTTCTCCCTATGGGCGGCCTTTCTTTCCAAGCTGCTGCAGCAGAACCAGATTCTGGTCGGGTTTGCGGCCGACGAGCGCAATCCGGAGCTTGCTGGAACAATGGGCCGATTCACGCATACTTTGCCGGTTGTCTGCCGGATCGAGCCGCAGCTGTCGTTGCGCGAAAATATGCAGGCGCTCCAGATCAAGATCGACGAGTGCCTTACATGGAAGGACTGTTTTCAAAGCAGTGTTCGGCGCCATAGCAAAAGTGGAGGGCCGTCGTTTCGCTATCCGTTCGGTTTCAAATTCAAACAGGGGGAACAGGGCGCCGCTCGCTCACTCCTCACCCGGCTCAATAGCGACGATGGGGGGCTGGATAAGCTGAGCCTCGAGTACTCGAGCGAGGGAGCCGAGCAGACGTTCCGTATAGCCTATGCGGTCCAGGCGTTTTCTAAAGAGACCGTGGCCGTATGGCTCGAACAGTTTCTGGTTTTTATAAAGAACGCCGGCAGCGATTGGGATCGGGCATTGCAGCAGATTGGTCTGCTGGGCGCTCAGGAGCGCAGCAGGGTTCTGCGCGAGTTCAGCGCCGGTGATGATAGAAAGTGCCCTGATGCCGTGTTTCTCCATCGACTCTTCGAACTCCAGGCCGGGCGTTCGCCCGACGCCATCGCACTCGTATTCGAGGATGTAGAGATCAGTTACGCCGAACTGAATCGGCGTGCAAACAGGTTGGCTCATTTTCTGCGCGAACGTGGCGTCTCCCCAGAGGATGTGGTCGGTGTCTGTCTGGGTAACCCGGTGGAGGTGATCGTGGCCTTGCTCGGTATCCTGAAGGCAGGCGGTGCCTATTTGCCGCTGGACCCGAGCTACCCTCCCGAACGGAGCGCGTTCATGGTGCAGGATTCCGGCGCCCGTTGCATTTTAACTAGCGAGACTCTCGCGCAGAGGCTTACTGTCGAGGAGCACGTCGAGGTTATCTACCTCGATACGGAGTCATCGATCAAACGGTGCGACAGCACGACTCCTGCGCCGACAGTAGACTCTTTTAATTTGGCATATCTCATCTATACGTCCGGGTCGACCGGCCAACCGAAGGGCGTGATGGTGAGCCACGCCAATGCTGTGGCCTCAACGGTTGCGCGGCTGGCTTTTTATCAGGAGAAAGTTGCTGGCTTTTTGCTATTGTCCTCGTTTTCCTTCGACAGCTCCGTTGCGGGGATTTTCTGGACGCTAGCTCAAGGAGGAAAGCTGTGTCTCCTCGACGATAGGCAGCGCAAGGACCCCAACCGAATCGCCGAGCGAGTGGCCCGGCACGGCGTCTCGCATGTGCTGACTCTGCCGTCCTTTTACGACCAGATTCTGGATGCCCTCGGCACGACCGGTCTGCGCTGCGCGATCGTGGCTGGTGAAACGTGTTCGAGCGATCTCCCGGCCCGGCACTTTGAGAAGCTGTCCGACACCAGGCTGGTCAACGAATACGGACCGACCGAGGGCACGGTATGGTGCACGGCATGGAATATTCATCCTCACGTCTACGATGATCGTATTCCCATCGGCAAGCCGACCCCGTCCATGCAGATTTATGTGCTGGATTCTCAGCTCGAACCGGTCGCTACGGGCCTGGTCGGGGAAATCTACGTCGGTGGGCGGGGGCTCGCTCGCGGTTACCGCCACCGACCTGCGCTGACGGCGGAGCGGTTTGTGCCTCATCCCTATGCAAGGGAGGACGGGGAGCGACTGTACCGTACCGGTGATCTGGGGCGTTGGCGTGCCGACGGGGTGCTCGAATACGTCGGTCGGATTGACCACCAGGTGAAGATTCGGGGCTTCCGGATTGAGCTGGGCGAGATCGAGGCGCGGCTACGGGAGCAAAATATTGTGCGTGAAGCCGTAGTAACGGCACGTGAGGACGCATCGGGGGATATGCGGCTGGTGGCCTATGTGGTGCCGGTGGGCTCCGATCTGGCGCGAGCCAGTGGGCAGGTGCAGGCGGCGTACCGGGATGAGTTGGGTGGGTATCTCCGGACATGGCTGCCCGAGCACATGGTGCCCGGCTGGTATGTATGGCTCACGCGGCTGCCACTCATGCCCAACGGCAAAGTGGATCGCAATGCGCTGCCGGCACCGGATATAGGCCAGGCGCAGCAGGAATATGTCGCGCCGAGGAGCGCGACCGAAGCAAAGCTGGCCGAAATCTGGCAGGCAGTACTCAGGCTCGATCGGGTAGGGGTGTACGACGACTTCTTCGCCCTTGGTGGCCATTCGCTTTTGGCGACTCAGGTGGTATCGCGTGTGCAGAAGGAGCTACGGGTCGCCGTGCCGCTGCGGCGCATCTTCGAGAGCACCACCCTGGAGCAGCTCGCGCAGAGTATCGAGGCCTCCGAGGCGGCCGGTCTGACCGATGAGAAAACCGACCGGCTTGATGCACTTCTAACGGAGCTGGAAGCGCGATGACGATGGATGCTGCTTTGGGGTTGGCGCAGCGGTTTATTGATCTATCCCCGGAAAAGAAGCGCGTTTTCTTTCAGCAATTGCGGAAGCAAGACATCGATTTCTCCTTGCTTCCCATTCCTTCCGGCATTGCCGGGAAGGACCACACGCGCGTGCTTTCCTACGCCCAGAGTCGGTTATGGTTTTTGTGGCAGCTGGAGCCGCAGAGCAGTGCCTACAATGTTCCCGGTGCGATAAGGCTAAAAGGTGAGCTGGATATCGGCGCACTGGGTAAGGCATTTGATTTTTTGGTGAAGCGCCATGAGGTGCTTAGGACGACGTTTCACCGGACAAGCGGGGAGGTGATTCAGACGGTTCAACTGCCGGCTCCGATAGAGCTGGACCGGGAGGACCTCGGAGAAGCTTGCGCCAGGGTCGAGGAGCGGGAGCGGCGGGTGATTGAGCTCGCTGAAGCCGAGGCCGGTGGGGCGTTTGATCTGGAGCGTGGACCGTTGCTGCGGGTGCGGCTATTGCGGCTGGGAGCACGGGAGCATGTGCTGCTGGTGACGCTGCACCATATTGTCTGCGATGCCTGGTCGATGGAGGTGCTGGTAGAGGAGTTTGCGCGCGCTTATGCGGCGTACCGCCAGGGGGAAGCGCCGGAGTTGGCGGCGCTGCCGATTCAGTACGCTGACTACGCGCTGTGGCAGCGCCAGTGGATGGAGGCGGGTGAGGGGGAGCGCCAGCTCGCTTACTGGCGCGCGCAGCTTGGTGAGCATCACCCGGTGCTGGAGCTGCCCACGGATCGAGCGCGCCGGGCGGTTCCGAGCGAGCGGGGGAGGCGCTACGATTTTGCACTCGAGGCGGAGCTGGTGCAGCGGCTACGGGCGTTGGCCCGGGCGCACGAGGTTACGCTGCCGATGCTGCTGTTGGCGGCGTTCAAAGTGCTGCTCTATCGTTACACGGGGCAGGGCGACCTGCGGGTGGGGGTGCCGATTGCCAATCGCCACCGAGTGGAGACCGAGGGGCTGATTGGTTTTTTCGTCAACACCCAGGTGTGGCGCACGCCGCTCGACGGTGGTGTTCGCGTGGTCGAGTTGCTGGGGCGGGTGCGGGAGACGGCGCTGGGGGCGCAGGCGCACCAGGATTTGCCGTTCGAGCAGCTAGTGGAGGCGCTGCAGCCGGCGCGCAGCCTAAGCCACAACCCGCTGTTTCAGGTGATGTACAACCATCAGGCGCGCAGCGCGGCGGCGTCGATCGAACTGCGGGGGCTGCGCATCGAGGCGTTGTCGCGGGAGGTTGGCAGCACGCAGTTTGATCTCACGCTGGACACGCTGGAGGAAGGCGGGGGGTTAAGTGCGGCGCTGACTTATCGCACGGAGCTTTTCGATCACGCGACGGTGGCGCGTCTGGCGGGGCACTGGTGTGAGCTGCTGCGGGCGATGTTGGCGGATCCCGAGCGCCGAGTGGGTGAGTTGCCGATGTTGCCGGAGGCCGAGCGCTTCGAGCTCCTCGATGAGTGGAACCGGACGCAACATGTCTATCCTTTTGCGCGTGGCTATGTCGGATTGTTCGAGGATCGCGTAGCCGAGCATCCGCAGCGGCTGGCGGCGAGCTGCCAGGGGCAGGACCTGAGCTACGGGCAGTTGAACGCCCAGGCCAACCGGTTGGGTCATGGGCTGATCGCGGCGGGGGTCAGGCCGGACGATGTAGTGGCATTATTTGCCGAGCGGGGTCTGGGGCTGCTCGGCCTAATCATTGGAGTGTTCAAAGCCGGTGGCGGCTACCTGCCGCTGGACCCCCGTCAACCGGTGCGCCGGTTGGCCCAGATGCTGGATTTGAGTCGGGCGCGGGTAGTGGTGAGCACCGAGTGTCTGCGCGCGGTACTGGAGCAAGCGCTGGCCGAACTGCCCGCCGAGCGGCGGCCGATCTGGCTCACCTTGGAAGCGCTGTCCGGGCAAGATTGGCCGGTGCATGATCCTGGGGTTCGCACCGGCCCCCATCATCTAGCCTACGTGATCTACACCTCTGGCTCGACGGGTGTGCCCAAAGGGGTCATGGTCGAGCAGGCGGGTATGCTCAATAACCAGCTGAGCAAGGTTCCCTATTTGGGGCTTACCGAAGGGGACGTGATTGCCCAGACGGCCGCGGCGGGCTTTGACATCTCGGTGTGGCAGTTTCTCACCGGTTTGCTGTGCGGGGCGCGGGTCGAAATCGTGCCCGATGCGATCGCCCACGATCCGATGGCCTTGTTGAAGCATGTGAATGCCACGGGCATTACTGTGTTGGAGAGCGTGCCCTCGCTGATCCAGGGCATGCTGGCAGAGGAGGCGGTGGAGCTCAAGGGCCTGCGTTGGCTGCTGCCGACCGGGGAGGCGCTGGCCCCGGAGTTGGCGCGCCAATGGTTCCGGCGCTATCCGCACATTCCGCTGGTCAATGCTTACGGACCGGCCGAGTGCTCGGACGACGTGGCGCTGCATACGCTGCGGGAAGGCCCGGCGTCGGGCACGGTTCATCTGCCCATTGGCCGGCCTACGGACAACACTCGGCTCTATGTGCTCGATGGGCAGCTGCAGCCGGTGCCGGTTGGCGTGACGGGGGAGCTGTGTATTGCCGGAGCCGGGGTCGGGCGCGGTTACCTGCATGATCCGGCGCGCACCGCGCAGGCTTTTGTGCCGCATCCGTATGCCCAGACGCCTGGGGAGCGGCTGTACCGCAGCGGTGATCTAGCGCGCTGGCGCGCCGACGGGGTGCTCGAGTACGTCGGGCGCAGCGACCACCAGGTAAAGGTGCGCGGCTTTCGCATCGAGCTGGGCGAGATTGAGGCGCGATTGCTGGAGCACCAAGGGGTGCGCGAGGCCGTGGTGGTGGTGCGGGAGGCGCCCAGCGGCAAGCACCTGGTTGGCTATGTCGTTCCCACGGCCCTGGAGGCTGGCGCCGGGCTGGGCGATGCCCTGAAGGCGCATCTGAAAGAGGCGATCCCCGAGTATATGGTGCCGGGCCAAATCGTGGTGCTGGAGCAGCTGCCGCTAACCCCCAACGGCAAGCTCGATCGCAAGGCGCTGCCCGAGCCCGAGTGGGAAAGCCGCGACTACGTGGCGCCACAAACCGAATTGGAGCACCAGCTCGCCGGCATCTGGCAAGAACTGCTCGGCGTCAAACGCATCAGCATGACGGATAACTTCTTCGAGCTGGGAGGTGATTCGATTCTGATCATTCAGGTGGTCAGCCGTGCCCGCCGGTTCGGTATCGGGCTTGCTCCCAGGGACCTGTTCCAACATCAGACGCTGGAGGCACTGGCTCGCGTGGCGCAGCCTGCAAAAGAGGCGGCAATTGACCAAGGTCCAGTTGCCGGTGAGGTGGCCTTGACGCCGATTCAGAGTTGGTTCTTTGAAATGGAGATACCGCAACGCCACCACTGGAACCAATCGGTGCTGCTGAAGATGTGGGAGGCGCTGGATCCTTCGAGCCTGGAGCACGTCCTACGCCAGTTGGTCGTGCACCATGATGCGCTGCGATTGCGTTATCGACAGGCGGGCGGGAGGTGGATCCAAAGCCATGTAAGTCTGGAAGATGAGCGGCAACGGTGGCAAGCCGAACTACTGTTATGGGTCAAGCAGGCCAGGGATGCGGAGGAGATCCGACGCATCGCCGATGAGGCTCAGCGAAGCCTGAGTTTGATCCAAGGACCGCTGTTGCGGGGCGTCCATATAAGCCTGCCGGATGGCACGGCAAGATTGCTGCTGGTGGCTCACCACTTGGTGACGGATGGCGTGTCTTGGCGGATTCTGCTGGAAGATTTGCAGACAGCGCACATCCAGCTGCTGGCGGGCCAGGAGATCGACCTTCCGGCAAAGACCAGCGCTTTCAAGACATGGTCGGAGAAGCTGACGACGTATGCGTGCAGCGAATCCTTGAAAGATGAGCTCCCCTATTGGATGGCTCAACTCGGCGGCGGTATCGAGGATCTGCCGCAAGATCGACCCTGGGGGGAGAATCTCGTCAAGCACGCCGGCAATCTGAGCCTGCGTTTGGATCGTGAACGAACCCGGCAGTTACTCAAACAAGCGCCTGCGGCCTATGGCACACAGATCAACGATTTGCTGCTGGCGGCCCTGGCGCGGGTGTTGTGCCGTTGGGGTAAGCGGAAATCGGTGCTGGTGGAGCTGGAAGGACACGGGCGGGAAGACCTGTTCGGCATTGACGTAAGCCGCACGGTGGGCTGGTTTACCACGGCGTTTCCAGTTCGCCTGACCCCGCGAGGGGCAATAGCGGACTCGATTGAGGCCGTGCAGGAGCAGCTACGAAGCGTTCCGAACCGAGGGCTGGGATACGGTGTGCTTCGATACCTCGGCGAACCGCAGGTGCGCGCCCAGCTGCAGACACTGTCGCCGCCGCGGATCACCTTCAATTATCTAGGTCAGTTCGATCAGAGCTTCGATGAAGGGGGGCTGTTCGTGCCGGCCCCGGAGAGTGGCGGGAGTGGACGGAGCGAAGATGCGCCGTTGACGAACTGGCTAGAGGTCAATGGCCGAGTATACGGTGGCGAGCTAAAGCTGACCTGGAGCTTCAGTAAAGCGAGGTATTGCCCCGCTACCGTCCAGGGCCTGATTGAAGCTTACCGGGCGGAGCTGGTGGCTTTGATCGAACACTGCACAGACCGGCATGCGAGCGGGCTGGTCCTGTCCGGCCAATCGTTGGCCCAGCCTTAATCTGTAGGCAATCTCTTTAAAAACGCGAATACTTTGCATATATGTTTGAAGTTCGATCAGACGGGGCCTCCACTCATGTAGGCCTGAGTCCGGCGTGCGAGGTTGTGACCATCGGTTTTACGATCGTAAGGAAGGAATCATGAGCCCTGCCACAGTACACGTTTACTGGCGCTGGATGGATTTACGAATGACCGATCACGGCGAGGCACTGCTTGCGCTGTTGCGGACTGATGAGGCGCCCGCATCCGGCGCGATCCGGTTGCGGCAGAAGAATGGGCCGGCACCCGCGCACGGTGAGGGATTGCCTGGATGAACGTATTTAAGTCCCTCGTTTATCGGTTCCGCGGCTTGCTGTTACTAACCCTAATTGCCAGTGCGCTAAGCGCCGCGGCCAGCATCGCATTGATCAACGAGATCAACAACCTCATCACCGCACCCGAGGCTTTCGTCAACACCCGTATCGGCATGGCAGCCGCGCTATTGGTGGCGTTATTCGTCTGTGGCTTCGGTTCTCAAGCACTGCTGACTGCGTTTGGTCATCGCATCGTATACGAGTTGCGGATGGTGATGGTCAAACGCGTGCTCGATACCGGCGTCGAGCAGCAGGAACAGATTGGTGCACCGGCCCTGTACGCGAGTTTGACCAAGGACATTATGAGCATCGGGGAGGCGTTCAATCGTTTGCCCTTCGTGCTTTACAACGGCATTTTAGTGGCCGGCAGCTTCATTTATCTCGCCTGGCTGTCGTGGCAGCTGTTCCTGCTCAGCGCCGTGGTCATCGGCCTGGGGGCGGGGTTGGCGCAGGTGCTAATGATGCGAATGCGTGCGCTTATGAAAATCGTGCGTGATACGGACGATCGGATTTATGCGGGTTACGAAGGCGCGATTGACGGGCGCTACGAGCTGGCGCTGAACGCGTGGCGTAAGCGCCGCTTCTACGAGAGAGATTTCGAGCCAGCCGTTGAGATGGCTCGTGCTACGGAGGTGAGCGCCGACCGTTATTGGACGTTGAGCTTGAATCTGACGATTACGATCATACTCGGCCTAACGTTTGGAATCTTCATCGCCGGGGCGGCCTTCGGCATCCCGAGCGCTAACGTGATCGCCTACGTGCTGGTGCTGATGTTCCTGCGCACACCGCTCAACGACTTGGTGGGGGGGCTGCCGGCGTTACTGACGGGAAGCGTGGCACTCAGCAAGATCGATTCGCTCAGCCTCGAACCCTACCAGCCGGGTTTCAACGTGCGGTCGGAAAAAATCGAAACAGCAACGGGAGATGAGTTGCTGGCGCTGGAGAACGTCGTCTACGAGTATCCGCATGAAGGCGGCGAATACGGCTTCCGCCTCGGTCCAGTCAATTTGCGCCTACGAACGGGGGAAATGCTGTTCATCGTGGGTGGCAACGGCAGCGGCAAATCGACGCTGGCGAAGATCCTGACCGGACTTTATCACCCGTCGAGCGGTTTGTTGCGGCTGAACGGTGTGGCTGTGACGGATAATAGGCTCGCGTGGTATCGCAGCCACTTCTCCACCGTGTTCTCCAGTTTCCATCTGTTCGAGCGGTTGGTTGGACCGCGTGGGGAGTTCGACCCCGCGCTGGCGCAGGCCTTTCTGGAGCGGCTGCGGATGGAGCGCAAGGTCGCAATCGACGGCGATTGCCTGTCGACGACCCGCTTGTCGCAAGGGCAACGCAAGCGCCTGGCGCTGTTGACGGCCTATGTTGAGCAGCGGCCGATCCTGTTGCTCGACGAATGGGCGGCGGACCAGGACCCGGTCTTCCGGTCCTTTTTCTATTTCGAGTTGCTGCCTGAACTGAAGCGGTGTGGCAAGACGATCATCGCGATCAGCCACGACGACCGCTATTTCGGCATCGCAGACCGTGTGCTCAAGTGCGAGAGCGGCGTGTTGCGAGAATACAAACCCACGGTGTCGGTACAGGAAGCTGGTGCGCAACTCGAGGCCGCAGCGGGAAGGGGTGAGTCCGTGCTGCAATAAGGCATAAGCGTAAGCGTAACGGCGTTTGGATGAAAGGGCTGGTTCGTCCGGAGATCGGCAACCGGTTTGTTGTTTTTTAGAAACAATAATAAGTATAATTATTATTTAGCATTGCATTATTCTATCCATGGCTGGAGTTTTGATCAAATGTCGGGAGTATCTCAAAAAAATAATCGACGACACGGTGCTGCGCGTCGAGCACTGTCGCAGCGCTACCTCCTCGTTCCCGCGATCACGGCCGGGCTTGCACTGGCGAGCCCAGTTCGGGCGCAGGCCGAGGAGGGCAAACCGCAGAGCTTAGCGGCCTCGCCGGGGGACGCCGCCGCAGTTATGCTGCCGGCCATTTCGGTCGAGGGCGAACAAATCAGCCAACCGCTGACGGGTTTTCAGATGCCGGTTACGCCGCGCGAGGTACCGCAGTCGGTCAGCGTTGTCCCGAAGGAGCGAATCGAGCAGCAGAACCTCTTTAACATGGAAGATGCGATGAAGCAGTCGACCGGCGTGCGGGTCGAGCGCATCGATGCGAACCGTGTCAACTTCTACAGCCGCGGCTTCGAGATCCAGAAACTACAGATCGACGGGCTGACCACGACCATGGATGACCGGCTTTTCCTCTCCCCCGATCTGTCGATGTACGAAAGCGTGCAGGTGCTGAAAGGACCGGCCGGGTTGCTGACCGGCTCCGGGGGCGCCGGCGGTGCCGTCAACCTGGTGCGTAAGCGCCCGCGGGGCCAGGCGGCCGTCACGGGCAAGCTGAGCGCGGGATCGTGGGACAACTACCGCGGCACGCTCGACGCCACCGGGCCGCTCAACGGCTCAGGCACGCTGCGGGGCCGCGCGGTCGGTACCTATCAGGATCGCAACTCCTTCATCGATCAGGCGTGGCAGAAAAACGCGACTCTCTACGGCGTGCTGGAATACGATTTGACGCCGAGCACGCTGGTGACCGCCGGTGCGGGCTACCAGTGGCTCTACGCGAAGCAGCCCTGGACCCTGCCGGCTTATTCCGACTTCGAGCTGCTGGATGTGTCACGCTCGACCTATCTCGGCGCCGATTTCAACCGTGACCGCTTTGCCCGGACCAGCGCGTTTGCCGAGCTGGAGCAGGCGCTCGGCAACCAATGGTTGGCGAAGGTCGCGTTCCGTTACGGCGACAGCAAGCTGCATAGTGACCAGGCCTTCGCCTGGGGGGCGGTCGATCGCGGCACGAATCTGACCGACATGTGGGCGCTCAAATTCGATTACCGGGAGAAGCAGACCGGGGCCACCGCGTACGTTACCGGTCCAATCACCTTGCTAGGCCAAGAACACCAGCTGTTGATCGGCACCAACTACGAACGCATCAATTTTCATAATTCTAATTTCACGGCGGCCTCGGAGTTCTTCCCGTACCCTAACCCGGTGAACGTCTTCAACCCGAGCACGGACTTCCCTAAGGCTCAATTCAGCCGCAGCGATGTCACGACCCTCATCGAGCAGCTTGGCGTGTACGGCAACGCCCGGATCCACCTGGCCGAGCCATTGACCCTGGTGCTGGGCGGACGCGTGAGCTGGTGGGAGACCTCGCTCGATGAGACCGGCCAGCAAAAACAGCGCGATAAATTCAATGCCGTATTAACGCCTCTGGTCGGGTTGATCTATGATCTGAACAATACTTATTCGCTGTATGCGAGCTACGCAGAGACCTTCCAGCCGCAGAACTTCCGTGATGCCGACGGAGATCTGCTCGATCCCTTGCAAGGCGAGCAGCTCGAGGCGGGCATCAAGGCGGCGCTGTTCGGCGGCGCGCTCAACGCCTCGCTGGCCGCCTTCCGCATCACCGAGACCAACCGCGCCCAGCGGCCTGCGAACAACCCGGATCCACAGGTTTTCGTAGCTCGCGGCAAGGTGCGCAACCAGGGCTTCGAAGCCGAAATCTCCGGGCAAGTGCAACCGGGCTGGGATGCCTTCGCCGGCTACACTTACACTGACACGGACAATCCGACTCTGGGGGGCGGGGGCCCCGATGGGGGATCGGCTTTCTCCGTCATTGCACCGCGCCATCTCTTTAAGTTGTGGACCAACTACCGGCTGCCGGGAGATTGGAACCAGTGGAGTCTCGGGGCCGGCTTGCGCGCCACCAGCAAGATCTTCAACGAGTTCGAAGACGGGGAGAGGCTCACCCAATCGGGCTATGCGACGGTCGATGCCCGCCTCGGTTACCGGGTGAACCAGCGTCTCTCGGTCAGCCTGAATGTCACCAACATTTTCGACAAGAAGTACTACCAACGAATCAACACGGTGAACAGTGGTAACCTTTTCGGCCAGCCGCGCGCCTTTATGCTGACGCTGCGTGGGCAGTTGTAGGCAACACTTCGCTATAACGGGACAATCGATGCGGACCTTGCTCGTTTGGTGCCATCGCTGGCTGGGCTTGAGCGCCGGGCTGGTGCTGCTGATTATGGGCTTGACCGGTGCGTTGCTGAGCTTCGAGCAGGAGATCGTCCACGCCCTCAACGACAGCCGCGTGCAGCCGCCGGCCGGTGCCGTACCGTTGCCGGCGGATGTGCTGCGGGCGCGGCTGCAACGGGCGGTGCCGCCGGCGCGGCCTTTGGTCGATTTTCGGGTGCCGACGAAACCGGATGAGGCCGGGCGGGCCTGGTTCGGTAGCGGAATCGACACCCGCGTCCGCTTCTTCGATCCTTACACCGGGGTGAGCTGGCCGGACTCCGGCGTTGGTTGGGCCATGCTGGTGATCCAGGAGATCCACACTAACCTGGCTTTGGCCGCTGAAGGCAAGTTTGTGACGGGTTTGTGCACCTTGGCCTTAGTAGTGTTGGTGCTGACCGGCCTGATTCGGCGGGCACCGCGCCGACTCGTCGATCTCAAGGGCTGGTTTTTTTGGCGCTGGGGGTTTCGCGGCCGCGCTCGTGTGTGGCAGTGGCATGCCTTGCTTGGCACTTGGTTGGCGCTGCCCGTGTTATTGGCGGCCCTGACAGGCCTTACCGGGTCCTACGATTGGTACCGCGAGGGCATCCGCAATTGGCTGCCGGGGGAGGAGCGTGCACCGGTGAGCGTGCCGGTCAGCGCCGGGCCATTACGCGCTGATCGAGTCGCCGCCGGGTTCGCTGCACATCTGCCGCAAGGGCAGGGCTACCGTTGGGTGGAGCCGCAGGCGGGGGAGGCGGTGCGAGTAACGTATCTGGAGCCCCGCGTGCCTTTCTCTTCCGCCCACAGTGAGTTGCTGCTCGAGCCGAGTACCGGGCGGGTTCTAGACTCGGCCATTTACAGCGAGCTGAGCCTGCGCGAGCGTTACATGTATATCGCGTACGCCTTACACGTGGGTTCTTTCTTCGGGCTGTTCGGGCGCATCATCATGATGCTTGCCTCCGTCGGGCTGATTGGCTTTGCCGCCACCGGCGTTTATCTATACCTGCAAGCCTGGCGCCCGCGCCGTGGCGGGCCAGGGGCGGACCCCGACGCAGACACGCTGGTGCTCTATGCCAGCCAGTCGGGGACGGCGGCGCGGCAAGCCGAGCTCACGGCGGCGTGGCTGCAAGAGCAAGGCCATCGCATCCGGTTGACTACCATGCAGAATATCCGGCCGGCCACTTTGGCGCAGTTTCGCCGCCTGATCGTGGTCAACGCGACCTATGGCGATGGCGGACCGCCGGAGTCGGCGCGCCGCTTTGCGGCGGAGCTGGCGCATCGGCCGCTGCCTCTGAGTGGCATCGAAACTGCCATACTGAGTTTCGGGGACAGCACTCACCAACACTTTTGTGCCTTCGGTCGTTTCCTGCGTGCCCGTTTTGAAGCCAGTGGTGCGCGTACCGTTGCCGTCGGCGAAGTCGATCGTGGCGATCCCCAGGTGTTGGCCGCCTGGTGGCGAGAGCTGGCGGACTACCTCCAGCTGCAGCCGCCGGCGGCGATCGTACCGCCATGGACACACGTGACGGTGCAAGCGTCTGTGCTGGTCAATCCCCAAGATCCCGAGCGGGCGTTGTGGCGAGTGCGGCTGAACTGGCAGCCTAAGGGCGTACAGCCGGGCGATCTGGTGGAAGTCCAACCCAAGGTTGATCCAGCCGCCATGGCGATCAGTCTGCGGCAGGCGGAGTGGGACCCGGAGGCGGTGTTGGCCCTGCCGGAGGGGGGCACGACGTTGCTGCGTGCACTTACCGAGCATCGGGAGTGGCGTGCTCCGCCGAGCGGTAGCGCGCCGCAAGCTTGGATCGAGCGGCTGCCTCGTATGACCCCACGACGCTATTCGGTAGCCAATGCGCCGGGGCAAGAAATTTGCCTGTGGGTGCGGCGCGTTCCGTGGGGGTTGTGCTCCAACTACCTCGGTGCGCTGCGTGTGGGCGACTGGCTGCAGGTGCGTCATCTCCCGCACCCCGGTTTCCGTTTGCCACGCCATGTCAGCCCCCTGGTGCTAATCAGCAACGGGACCGGGCTTGCCCCGTTTCTCTCCTTCCTCGAGAGCGGCTATGAAGGTATGGTCTGGTGGCTGCACGGCGAGCGCCAGCCGCCGGATGCCGAAACCGCCCTCCGTTTAACGGCATGGGGGGAGCGGGGAAGCATCAGCTGCCTCGATTGGGTGGT
The DNA here is from genome assembly GCF_000153205.1 of Nitrococcus mobilis Nb-231. Taxonomy (GTDB): domain Bacteria; phylum Pseudomonadota; class Gammaproteobacteria; order Nitrococcales; family Nitrococcaceae; genus Nitrococcus; species Nitrococcus mobilis. The sequence goes on along the minus strand of NZ_CH672427.1, from coordinate 752,923 downwards.
TTCCACGGCCGATCCGCAGCAACCTTACGTTCAGCATCGGTTACGGACAAAGCGCGAACAACTGCGAGCGTGGTGGGCAAAGGGGGCTCACTTCTATATTTGTGGCGGGGCCAATACCTTATGGCCCGGCGTAAGAGCGGTGCTGGATGAGGTGATTGGCACCGATGAGGTTGAGCAGTTGTTTGCAGCTGGCCGCTGTCACCTCGATATCTACTGAAGTCGCGCTTCAGCAGGGTTACGCTGATCCGGGTTTAGTTGCTGCTAGCGTCCCGGTGTTGCCGCAATTGGTCGCAGAGCACCGCTTTCTCCTGCAGTAAGTCGATTCTTTTCTGAGCCAGCGCCGCCAGCTGCTCTTCGGTCTGTGCCAGCCGCTCGCGCAGCAAGGCGCGTTCCTTGTCCGCTGCCGCTAGGTCAGCGCGGTATTCCACCAGTGCTTCGGTGGCGGTCAGATGACGTTGCTCGAGCGTTTGATGACGCTGGGTAAGCTGTGTCAGTTGGTAGGCGGCTTGATCGTGCGTAGCGCGCGCGTGCGCGAGGGCCTCCTCCGTTGCTTGTAAGCGCTTTTGCAGGCGCGTATTTTCTTTCGCCTGCTGTTGGGCTTGTGCCTGTGTTTCGCTCAAGAGAGCTTGTTGTGCCAGTACCTGCTGTCGGGCTTCGGCCAACTCCTGTTCCAAGCGGCTTTGGCGCCGTTCCGCAGTCGCTCGCTCTTCGGCCCGTTGTCGGGCTACAGCTTCTTGATAATGCTCAAACTGGGCTCGCGCCTGGGTCAGCTGCTCGGTAAGTGCCGCAGTCGCGGCGGTGCGATCGCTCAGTCGCTGCTCTAGGCCGGCATTCTCACTGTGCAAGCCAGCCACGGTGACCGCCTGCTCATGTCGTGCCTCCTCCGATTGTTGAATCTGGACCGCTGCCGCCTGTAGAGATTGCTGCTGCGCCTGGTGCTTCTCCTCTAGTGCCGCGTGCTCGGCTTGTAACGAATGCAGTTGCTCCTGAAGGGCCTGTAATTCCGCCTCATGCGCGTGTTGTTGCTGCTCCCGTAGCCGTGCCGCTTCCGCTTGTACTTTCTCGTATACCCCTTTTACGGCCTGCACGAGTTCAGTTGGCAGCCCTGTATCCGCTTCCGTCACCCTCTCGGCGTATTCCGCCTTCCAGCGCTTGAGCAGTGGAGCGATGGTGCTTTTGCTGCCGGTCTCGCCGAGTGCGGCCCGAATGCTGTCGACAGTCGGGTTCTTGCCTGCATCGACTAGGCCGGCGGCGGCCTGGGCGACGTGAAAATACGTGATGCCGGAACGCGCCATCGTGGATTCTCCAACAATATAATTACATATTACGTAATACGTAATATAATGTAATTATTATGAATTGATAATCACGATTTACTTCTGAAATTAACTTTCGATAAATAACATTATCGTCTGTTAACCTCCCGCGCTCATGAGAAAAGTTGTAACCTTCGGTATGGACGCGCCTCAAAGAGCGATTGCCGATGGCAAAGAGTAAGAAAATGGAGGGCGCTACCGGGTTGGCTGGATTCGGTGCGCCACCCAGCCGTACCGGTGGTACACTCGCAACCCCCGCGCAACTCGCGCAGCAGCACCAGCGGTTTCTCGCTGCCGCTACCGCCGATAACACTCGGCGCGCCTACCGCTCGGCGATTCGTCATTTCCTGGCCTGGGGCGGAGTATTACCCTGCGATGCGGCGATGGTGGTGCGCTACCTGCTCACTTTTGCCGAGCAGTTAAATCCGCGCACGCTCGGTCTGCGTCTGACGGCGCTGTCGCAGTGGCACCGTTTCCAGGGCTTTGCCGACCCGGCGGCGGCCCCGACCGTGCGTAAGACCCTGCGTGGTATTGCGCGTGTGCACGGGCGGCCACGCCAACAAGCCAAGGCGCTGTCCCTGGAGGATGTACAACGCATCGTGATGCGGCTTGCCGAGACGGGGACGCTGGCGGCGCTACGCGATAGCGCTTTGTTGCAGACGGGTTATTTCGGTGCGTTCCGCCGCCGGGAGTTGGTGGGGCTCACCGTTTCGAACTTATCTTGGGAGCGCGAAGGTCTGCGGATCACACTGCCGCGTTCCAAGACCGATCCGAGCGGCGAAGGGTTTTCGAAAGCAATCCCTTACGGCGGGGGGATCTGTTGTCCGGCTACGGTCCTGCAACGCTGGCTCACGGCCGCCGCGATTGAGCGCGGTCCGTTGTTCCGGCGTATCAACCGCTGGGGTGGAATCGGCGCGGCGGCTTTGACGGCGGGTAGTGTCAACAGCATTCTCGCGGTCCGGGCCGCCGAGGCGGGGTTGCCCGATGTCACCAAGCTGAGCAGTCACAGCCTGCGACGGGGCTTGGCGACCAGCGCCTATCGCGCCGGCGCCGATTTCCGCGACATCAAACGGCAAGGCGGCTGGCGGCATGACGCGACGGTGCAGGGGTATATCGAGGAGGCCGGCGCGTTCGAGGAAAACGCGGCCGGGGCGCTCTTAAAGGAGTAACCAACGAGGTAAGTACTGATGATGCCGTTAGTATTTCGAGCTGTTATTTGGTTTAATCGGGAGTGGTGAATCCCTTGCTATTCGCCACCTGCTCCAGGGACAAGAGCCCGCTTCGTGACAGGGGTACTACACGTGTCGCGCCCTCCTGACGATCGAGCTGGATCGGATAGCTTCGAACGCGAGCCAGGTAATGACTGTACGGTGGTTACGACCGTCGGCAAGGTGCCGCCGGGCGACTCCCCGTGGCAAAACGCCTGCCTCGTTGTGATCAACGGAATCGATCTGGGTAAAAAGTACGCTCTGCTCCAGGCCTCGATGCTCGTCGGCCGCTCCAATCAGGCCGACATCCAGATTGACGAGGACGCCATCTCCCGCAAGCACGCCGTCATCGAGGGCCACGAGGGTCGCTTCGTGATACGCGATCTCGAGTCGACCAATGGTACGTACGTCAACGATTGCGCCGTGCGCGAACACCCGCTCGCCGACGGCGATCAGGTCAAAATCGGTCGGACGATCCTCAAATTCTTGACTGGTAGCAACATTGAAGCGAGCTACCATGAGGAAATTTATCGGTTGACGACGATCGATGGGTTAACCCAAGTCTATAATAAATATTATTTTCTCAAGGAAATGGCACGCGTGGTGGGTCGATCGGTACGTTACGAGCGCGACCTGGCGCTGATCCTATGCGACATCGATTATTTTAAGCTGATCAACGACAGCTATGGCCACCTGGCCGGTGATCATGTCCTCAAGCAAGTTGCCCAGCACATTAAGCGTCATACCCACCCCGATGATATTTTCGCCCGGTACGGCGGTGAGGAGTTTGTAGCGCTGCTGCCCGAGCGCAGCAAGAGTACCGCAGTGGTGGTAGCGGAGAGCTTGCGGAAGCACGTCGACTCCGAGCCCTTTGAGTTCGACGGCGTGAGCATCCCGGTTACCTTGTCGATGGGCGTAGCCGACCTGCGTGAAGCCCGCCGCGCGCTGGGCGAGCGGGGTGGTATCAGCGAACACGACAGCAGCTGTTTTGCCCTCATCAAGCTAGCCGACGACCGGCTGTACTGGGCCAAACAGATCGGCCGCAACACGATCGTGGCCGGCTAGTGTAGTGCCCCGCCCTACTTGGCACTTATAGAACCCCAGGCCGGTGCCCGCGCAAGGCGGCGCTCGCCGGCAATGGCCGTCGCCCTTGTCATAGGAGGAGGCTGCGCTCCAACGCCCACTGGCCGAACGTGGCCCCGAGGAGAGCGAATTCCACCCACGCGATCACGGTGAGCGTGGCGACGAGCGTACCCACGATCAGGCGGTCACACCGCAGGGCCACTTCCAGTGCGCTGCCGACCACCGCTTGGCAGTCGCTGTGGGTGGGGAGCGCATTGAACTGGCAGGGAGACAGCCGTAGGCGCAGTTGCAGTGCATGAACTCCCGCCCCTTGATGCTCGATTTGACGTCAGTCATATTCCCCTCCAAGCCGTATGCATGCGACGCAGAAATCATAGCGCCCCCCTGATCGGCGGCTTACGAAGTCAACTCCCAAGGCAAGGTTCGCAGGCGGAGTCGAGGTCACGAGACCCATGCTGCCCATATAGCTTGAGGCTGCATTCGAATCGCCAAAACTCTGCGCTCCTACCTGCTATTGGCAACCCAAGCCGCCAGCCATGCTAACCTCGGCCGATTGCTGTTCAGGCCACAATAATGACATGACACCTGAATCGATCCTGAAAACAACATTCGGCTTCGATGCGTTTCGCGGCAGCCAGCAAGCCATCATCGAAACGCTCACGCGTGGCACCGACGCGTTGGTGCTGATGCCGACCGGCGGGGGTAAATCACTGTGTTACCAGATCCCGGCACTGCTGCGCCCAGGCTGCGGTGTGGTCGTCTCGCCGTTGATCGCGTTGATGGCCGATCAGGTTGCGGCGCTGCGTCAGGCGGGCGTTGCCGCGGCATACCTGAACTCCAGCCTCAGCGCGGCTGAGCAGCGCGCTGTCGAACAACAAATGCTCGTCGGTGCGCTGGATCTGGTGTACATCGCCCCGGAACGGTTGCTGCAGCCGCGCTGTCTCGATTTGCTCAACCGCTGCGAGATCGCGTTATTTGCGATCGACGAAGCGCATTGCGTCTCGCAATGGGGCCACGACTTCCGGCCGGAATACCTGCAACTGGCGGCGTTGGCCGAGCGCTTCGCGGATACGCCGCGCATTGCGTTGACGGCGACCGCCGATGGGCCGACGCGGTGTGAAATCGTCGAACGTCTGCGTTTGCACGAGGCGCGGCAGTTCATTCACAGTTTCGATCGGCCCAACATCTGCTATCGTGTGGCCGAGCGCGGCGGTGGCCGTGCGCAGCTGTTGCGTTTCATAGCTGAAGAGCATGCCAACGAGGCGGGCATCGTGTACTGCCTGTCGCGTAACAAGGTCGAGCAAACGGCGGCGTGGCTGCGCGAGCAAGGCATCGCCGCGCTGCCGTATCATGCCGGGCTCGACCACGCGGCGCGCGCCGCACACCAGCGCCGTTTCGCGCGCGAAGAGGCCCTGGTGGTCGTCGCGACGGTCGCCTTCGGTATGGGCATCGACAAGCCCGACGTGCGTTTTGTCGCACACTTGGATTTACCGGCGAGCATCGAGGGCTATTATCAGGAAACCGGCCGCGCCGGGCGCGACGGCCGGCCGGCGAATGCGTGGCTGCTCTACGGCCTCGCCGACGTGGTTCAGCGCCGCCGGATGATCGAACAATCCGAATCGAGCGAGGGGCGTAAACGCATCGAACGTCACAAGCTGGATGCGATGCTGGCGTACTGCGAAATCTGTAGCTGCCGCCGCCTTCATTTGTTGCGCTACTTCGGCGAACAGCCGCGAACGGCCTGCGGTAACTGTGATACCTGCCTTGCGCCGCCTGAGACCTGGGATGCAACCGAGGCGGCACGCAAGCTTTTGTCCGCAGTCTATCGGACCGGTCAGCGCTTCGGCGCTCAATACTTGATCGCTCATCTGCGCGGCGAGCGTGACGAGCGGGCCGCGCGATTCGGCCATACGCAGTTATCGACGTTCGGCATCGGTGCGGATTTTAGCCCCCGACAATGGGGTTCGCTGATCCGGCAGTTGGTGGCCTACGGCTATCTCGACGTCGACTTGGTCGGCTACGGTGGTCTGCGTCTCGACGAGCGGGCACGGCCGTTGTTGCGCGGCGAGCAAGCCTTGCGCTTGCGCCGTGATCGTAAAGCGCACCGGCCAAGCGCTCGGATCAAACGCCACACTGAGATCGCCGCTGAGGCTACACCGCTATGGGAGGCACTGCGTGCGCTACGCAAACAACTCGCCGCTGAACAGGGCGTTCCCGGATACGTCATTTTCCCCGACACCACCTTGTTGGAGATGGTCGCTCGTCGTCCGGCCAGCGACGCCGAGTTTCTGGCGCTCAGTGGCGTCGGCCAAAAGAAACTGGCGGCCTACGGTGCGCCTTTTATGCAGGTCATCGCCGTGCATGGCGCTGATTCGGTGAATGCGGTTGGACAAAAATATAAGAGTACAGGCAACCTTAAAAGGTAACATCCCATTGCAGTCGAGCGCGATTGTCATCGAAATCACCGCTGCCGGGGCGCTGGAGGGTCAAGCGGGATGCATCAAAAGTAAGCTTGTTGTTATGGCCCGAGAAAAACCAGTTGAGGGCTACGGTGAACTCCCGGCGAATATCGTTGGATTGATCCGTGTTCGGATCCACGAACGCGTAGCGAAAAGCCACCTCTAAGGGCTTCGGGATGGCCGAGATCAAATAATGAGGGAAATAACCCGCCTGGGAATAACTGCCTCGCATGTTGGTTTCCGTATCGTTGACCTTGTCCTTGATTTTCTTCCAATGGAATTCGTGCTGTATGGAAAGTCCACGATATTTAAAGGCAAACTCTTCCACTGCTTGATTGACCCGAAATTGTCCAGGCTCGGCAAGGTCCGGGTCCGTGAACCCATCCAGATTTCCACAGCCACTAGAGGACCAACGCGTGCAGCGGCTCTTGTTCGTCACGGCCGCGACCGCAATGCTGCCTGTGGGTTTTACGTGATATTCAACGTCGCTTTGAGAAAATTCTAAATCTCGGCCTAGGAAGTTCCATTGCAGTCGAGCCATATACATCAGGCTATCGTCATCATTGCTCGTTTCTCCTCGGCCCATTCCGGTAAATGCGCCGACGTAATACCGGCTGTCGACGAATGTTCCCGGAAACAGATGCCCATACAGCATGACACCTTGTTGCCGGTCGATCGTAAACTCCCGGTTGACAATGGATCGCTCGACGAACTGTTGCTTGCCCGAGGAGTCGACCCGCTCGCGATTGTAGTCAATTTTCCATTGGCCGACTTTAAGCTGCAGCCACTCGAAGCGCTCGAGCATTGCGCGCCAGTCCAGCAGGTTATTGCTGGGCCAATCGTATTCGAAATAGTATTTAAGCCACGGCCTATACCCATGCCCACCGACTTTTATTCGGGCCCGACGAATGTTGAACGTGGCTTCGTCTTCGTCTCTGAAATCATCAGGTGATATTGGATCTCCATCTCGGGGATAAGACGCTCTAAATTGGAAACGCGATTTGATGGTCGTCTCCCAATTTCCATCTTTGGTGGAGATGCTAAAGCCTGGGCGGTTATACTCTACTTTGACCGGGAAGCTCTCCTGAGGCTCGGAATCATTTTCTTGTTCTCCTCGGGCTTTCCCTTGCTCCGTTTTAATCTCAGCCCATTCATCTTTGTTTAAGATCCCTTTCTTGAGCAAGGTGTCTTCTACAGAAGCCGCTTTGGAATGTGCAGCAATGAAGACAAGTACTCCTCCTAGGATTGGTACCATTCCACTAAGGAATGATCTTGCAGAGATCAGCATTCAACCTCCTGATTTAATTAATAAAATTATTGTTTTGTTAATCTGTCGATGGCGAGAGCGTGGCAGGGATTTGTTGCGACACTGTGAAGATAAGATGACAAAATTGTTACGGGGTTACTTCCCGGGTGTTACACTTCAATCCACCCGCGAGTTTCTCGGTATGGGTTTTGGCCCATGCCCATGAAGGTGTGTAGTTGTGGTCAGGGGTTACACGGGTCCGGGTAACCCCTTGTGATACATGAAAGTTTGCCACGCGATCAAATTCAGTGCATCAGGTGGCCACGAAGCGGTGCTACCTCAGAGCTAGAACGAGAGATTCGGGACATCGAAACGGACAACTAAGGTAACCCCGACTGAATAATCAGGTGCCTGATCCGTGAGGCCCGCCGTTGCGGAAAAATCGAGAAATTTGCCGTGGCCAACGATCGAGGAGGCGCCGAACCCCAAGCTGGCGATCACTCGATCCGTACCGTCGATCGCCCGTCCGTCCACCTTTATCTTATCGACGAATGATTGATTGATAATCAAACGCAGTGAAGTCTCTGGGCTAGCGGCCAAGAGCGCCCCCACCGAAAAGCCGAGTTCGTCGCCTGGGTCGATGCCGTTTTTCTCAAAGCGTGTCGTATAAGACAGGCTGCCGATGAAAACCAGGGGATCTTGGCGCTTGGTAGCCGTCAATGACCCTGACAGCTCATTGAAGCCGCTGCCGAGTGGGTTGGCGGTATTGGTTTTACCGGTGTCCGTATCCCATGTCACCCTACCAATCAAGTTTGGCCACCACAGGCCTTCGCGCAGCAAGGCCTTAGCTAAGCCAAGCCGAAAATCACCGAAACTTGAACTGGAATCGCTGACCTCATTAGGCCCAATGCCACTGATTTCGGTTACTACTTTACTGTCGATGTATTGATAAGGAATACCGAATTCCACCTGGCTGTCGAAAGGCAGACCAATGCGGAGAAACAGATCCCCGATAAGAATGTTGCGCCGTACGTCTTGTTCTACGAGAACCGGGGTTCCTTGTTGGAGGGCTAGATTCTAATACTGCTACCTTAACGACCACAATTGTATATTGATCATGAAGTTGTGTGATTATTAAAGGCTAGGCTCTCGGAGCATTTCGGATAGAATTGATTGTGAGAAAACCCTCCCATCCGATCCCGAGAGCCTAGCCATGAAAAACTCTATTCGCTGCGCCCGCTCATGGCAAATCCAGCGCTTGAAGAGGTCCTTCCTACAAGTGCGCGGACTGCCGTTTTTCGATGTTTTATCCACCCGTGTGTTGAGCCAGTTCGCCGAACGCGCGTGCGGCGGGCGTGATCGGATATTCACCCCCTTGGTGGTATTGAAAGCCTTCCTCTTCCAGGTGCTCAGTCAGGACGGTTCGTGCAAACACGCGGTGGCGCGGGTGCTGTCCGAGCGGCTGCAAAGCGGCCAAAGCGCCAATTCCATCAACACCGGGCCGTATTGCAAAGCCCGCCAACGCCTGCCCCGTGCGCCCTTGGAGAACGCGGTCCGGGAGAGCGGACAGACGCTGCACCAACGCGCGCCTTCAGCCTGGGGTTGGCGTGGCCATCGCGTGGTGCTCGCCGATGGCACTACCGCACTGATGCCCGATACGCTCGATAATCAGCGTGAGTTCCCCCAACAGGGCAACCAACAACCCGGCCTCGGGTTTCCCATCGTGCGCATCGTGGCCCTGATTTCGCTCGGCGCGGGTGCTGTGCTCGATTATGCCCTCGGCCCTTATCAGGGCAAGGGCAGCGGAGAGAGCTCTTTGTTCAGCACCCTCCTGCACACCCTGCAGCCGGGCGACCTGCTACTCGCCGACCGCTACTACTGCACCTACGCGATCATGGCGTTGCTGGTCCACCACGGGGTGCAGGGGCTCTTTCAAAAGCATGCCCAGCGAAAGCCGCATTGGCACCGCGGCGAGCGACTCGGCGCCAAGGATCATCTCATTAAATGGGCCAAGCCGCCCCGCAAGCCCGTGTGGATGAGCGCACAAGACTACCTCAAGCTGCCGCCGACGCTGACCATTCGCGAGCTGGCAGTCAACGGCATCGTCTACGTCACCACCCTATCGAACCCCAAACGCTACCCCCGCCGCGCCCTGGCCGAGCACTACCGCTCACGCTGGACGATCGAGTTGGATCTGCGCAGCATCAAAACCGATATGGCCATGGAGCGGCTGCGCTGCAAGAGCCCAGAGCGGGTCAGAAAAGAGATCGCGGCTCATTTGTTGGCCTACAATCTCGTGCGCGCCAACTTGAACCGAGCCGCGCAGTGCTTCGAGAAAATCCCGCGCCAACTCAGCTTCAAATCGGCGCTACAATTGCTCAACAACGCCGCCTCCCAGCTGTTGCTACTGTCTGGAAAGGCACTGCAAGCTTTTGCCACCGCATTGCTGCAGGCGATGGCGTTGTCCCCAATAGGCCGGCAAAAACGCCTGCCACAACCCCGTGCAGTCAAACGACGCCCTAAGCCCTATCCCTTGCTCACCAGGCCCCGCCATGCGGCGTGCCAAGCCATCCGTCGGCCAACGAATTCGTTAAGGTAGCAGTATTAGGGCTAGATTCAGCTCATCCAGCTCGCTTCGCGTATAGCTGAAGCTGGGCTGAATTTCGGCCAGTCCAAAAGGAAGGAGCAGTGCGCCTTGCACGACCAGCGTCCGCTCCAGCGCCCGCTCGGCGGCTTCTTCATCAACCTGGAACTGGCCCGATGCTGTGGGATGCGCTTGATTGTGAGCCGCTGGGGGCGGCTGTGTGGAGGATTGCGGTTCGGCTGCCGTGGCCAGTGCCGGTAATTTCTCATTTCTCGGAGGCCAGCCGGGAGTCGTCGAGCTTAGCTTCGAGTGAGCAAGGGCGGGGGTAGCCATGGAAAAAACGGCAATCATGGCCACGCTTCGCTTCAGTTTGAGCGTGCGCCGATGCAGCAGGGACATAAAGTACTCTCAATTTTTAAGGCTTTTGTGTCGTATTTGGCGCGCTTTGCACCCCGGTGAGCCGATACACAATTACTAATGCTTCATTTGAAGTGCTGCAGCTTTCTATTCCGGCATTGGCTTGCTCATTTTGATGTCCGTATCAGTCTGTGGCTGGATCGATTTGGATAACAATGGCTCGGCTGCGAAATCCTAGGGAACGTCTGAACTATTCGAGCTGAAGTCAAACGCATTCGTCTCTGACGAGAGGAAGGGTAAAAATGCTCGGTTTCCCGCCGCCGAGTGCTGATTTACGGGGCCGTTTGACGCCGCTGAACCCCTTTTCGGAGCAAGCAGGCGGAGTTTGCCTGTCAGCTCGTCATCAGTTGCCTCCTCACCAGATACAGATTCGTCAGGCCGATCAGCGTGAACACCTGTGCGGCGTTCTTGGCAAGCCCCTTGTAGCGACCTTGGTGTAACCGAATTGGCGCTTGATCACCCGGAAAATGTGCTCCACCCGGGCACGGACCGAGGAGCGCTTGCGGTTGGTGCGCTTGTTCGCACCGGTGAGTTTGTGCTTGGAGCTTGCCTTCAAGGACACGCCCCAGTAGACACCCGCCCGGCGCGCCGCGCGCTTAACCCAAGTTTAACGTCCCCAAAAATAACTTCGCGATACTCAGAGAGTTAAGATCGGCCGCGGCGGCGAGTGGCACTACATTACGTTCATTTTATAAATCAGCGGGCTCACACGATTGTTTTCTGCACGCCGCCCGGGGCGGGATCGGCCCCGAGGGCCTGATAGATTCGCGCCTGATCGGGCTCGGCGCGGGTGGCCTTGCGCACGTGCAGGGTGCGGCCATCGCCGCGGTTGAACGTGGCGGTGACCCGGCACTGGCCGGCGAGGGTATCGCGTAGCGTGCTCCAACGCTCGCAGATGCCGTGGGCGGCGAGGCAGTGGCGGATGAGCTGGACGAACTGATAGGCGAGCACGGTGATGAACAGGTGCCCCTCGGCGCGCTCTTCCTTGTGATGGAAGATCGGGCGCAGGCCGAGCTCCGATTTCAGGCTTCGGAAGACCGCCTCAAGGTCGGTGAGCATGATGTAGGTGCGCCACATTGTCTTCTCGTCCCAGCCGGTCTCGTTGCTGCGCAGGCAATAGACGCCCGGCTCGGTGACCAGAGAGCCTTTCACGGGCAGGCGCTGCCAGTGGATCGCACGGGCGCGCTCGCCGCTGTCACCGGCGATCACTTCAATGTGGTAGTGCTGGCCGAGGCCGCGGCTTTTCTCCTTGAGCCGCCCGATGCGCTCCCAGAGCTTGTCGATGCGCTTGGTGGTGCCCCGCCGGCTGAGTCCGGTCGCAAGCTTGTCGAGCCCAGCCTCGAAGCGGTCCATCAGGCGTCCGGCGATCGCTTGCTCCTTGCGCACGCGGCCCTCGGAGCGACAATACAGGCGCACCCCCTGGCCATCGGCCGAGGGCACTTTGAGTAGCTCCACGGCCTGCCCGCCGGCGTTGTCGAGGGTGATGGCCTCTTTAAAATCGACCGCGCGGCGGCGCTCGCGGCTGACCACCAGATAGCGGTAGCCCTGCTCGGCCAGCCAGGCGAGGTTGGCCTCGGTGGCCACCCCGCGGTCCATGACCACAAGCGCGCCGGCGGGCGCCGCGAGGCCGGTGAGCATCCCCTGGAGGGTCTGCGCCTCGGCCGCATTGCCAGCGAAGACCCGCGAGCGGCGCACAAAGCCGCAGGCATCGAGCACCAGCGCCAGGGTGAGCAGCGGGCAGTCGCTGCGCCGCTCCTTGGAGTGGCCGTGGCGCGCGGCCGGATTGACCGGTGCCTCGCCCTCGAAGTAAGTGTTGGTCAGATCGTAGAGCGTGATTGTCGGGCGAGCGCGAACAGATCGCTCACCCGGGCGAACAGATGCCTTCGAGGACCGCGCGGTGGCGCAGCAGGATATCGGAGGTACGGTAGAGCTGCATCGGGCTCATCGCCTCGAAGTCCACCTCCAGCAGCTCGCCGAGGCCGCTGCGCCGGGCGAGCCACTGATACGTCGCCCGCTCCGAGCCCGGGGCGGCCATGCGGGCAACGATCAGCCCCAGCGCCGCCGCACGTTGCGGGCCGGTCAGCCCCAGCGCTTGGAGCTGCTCCTCCAAGCCCGCCTGGCGCAGCGCCCACAGGGCGAGCTGCTCGACGCCCACCGAGCGCGGGCGCACCAGTGAGAGCGAGTCCACGTCCACCGACTGCACGTCACCCCCACCGCCGGGTACACCGCCAGCATCGGCCGGTGCCGGCGTACCGCCCTGCTCGGCGAGCAGCCGCGCCGCAATACGCTCGGCCTGGCGCTCGACGGCGAGCGGGAGGCCCTTCCCCTCCTCGTCGAACAGCGCCGCCTGGCCGCTGAGCCGTTGCTCGATGCGCGCACACAACGCCGACCAGTGTGCCTGCGCCACTGGGAAGTGCCGCCCCAGGTTCAACAGGGTGCGCTGGCGGACCTTACCGGCGCGCCGCTCGGAGCGCACCAGACGATACGTGACATACGACTCGCCGGTGGCCGTGCTGCGGGTCTGGGTGCGGCGGATGAACATGCCCGCGAGGCTAGCGTGGGCGGGCGCTCCGCACAAGGGATAACAACAAATATTATGGCACTACATCCAGCGCGCCACCCTCGCCACTATACGAATCAATAACTTCTCTTCGCATACACGCCCAAATCAGCCCGAAATCAGGCAGAGAGCGTTAAAGATGGGTTAAGGGTGTTATCGACGTAGCCCTTATCACCAAAGACCGCGCGGTCGTCCTCGCGCAGCAGGCGCGGCAATTGGCTGATGTCCGAGGCGTTGGCTGCAGTCACCGAAACCGTGTGAGCAAGGCCGCTGTTGACATCGGCCCCCACGTGGATCTTCATGCCGAAATACCACTGATTGCCCTTCCGCGTCTGGTGCATCTGCGGGTCGCGCCGGCGCGCCTTGTTCTTCGTCGAGGCCGGAGCGTGCACAATCGTGGCACCGACCATAGTGCCGCCCTTGAGCAGCGCCCCGCGCTCGGCGAGCACGTCGTGGATTACGTTCATCATCTGGGCAGTCAGGCCGTGGCGCTCCAGCAGGCGGCGAAACTTCAAAATTGTGGTCTCGTCGGGCAGCGCGTCGTCGATGAGCTCAAGCCCGGCGAAGCGGCGCATCGACTCGATCTCATAGAGCGCATCCTCCATGGCCGGGTCGGAGAGCGCGTACCACTGCTGCATGAAATAAATACGCAGCATCGACTCAAGCGGCATCGGCGGGCGGCCACGCCGGCCCGCCTTGGGGTAGTGCGGCTCAATGAGCGCCACCAGTTTTGCCCAAGGCACCACCTGCTCCCTCTCGGCGAGAAACTTCTCCCGGCGCGTGCGCCGCTTCTTGGCCGCAAAACTCATCGAAGCAAAGGTGGTTTGTTTCATCGGTTCCGCCTGGGTCGGTGGCAATGCCGCAATTATACTGGCGTGGCCGGGAATAGTTCAGAGCCTCCCTAGTTAGGGATAAACACACTTAATTTAAAATTAAATGTGTTGGCTTTTTATTAACTTAACATTTTCGTTAATCTGCGCGATGATCACATGGTGAATTAGATTTACTGGAAATTTTTTTATGGTATGGCGCGTCGGTGACTATACTCGGCTAAGCAAAATTTAATATCATTCAGTTAGTAAGTAAGAGCATGCGCGATTCATGAGACTTCCGAGCTTAATATCGCTTAAATATTTCGATGCTAATATGGCGACTACTAAAGACGTGTACTATACTCTGCAAGTTAAAAATACATTAAATATATATCAAACAAAATGATTACACATACTAATACTAAAGTTGTATTAAACCAAGCACCACAAAATACTGTGGGTGCGACGTGTTGTGAGGTGGTTCACAAACGGAACTTGCAGATAACCAGTGACCGCCAATGCCGAGAGGCGTAATAGCCAAGGGGTGAGTGAAGCGGCGAGCAGCCCAAAACAGACCTAATCCTTGCTTAGCCTGAGAACAGCGTGAAGGGGCGTTCGGTCATGCGTATAAACGAGCGAACTAGATTGCGTTCCTTAATATGTGGATGCGGAACTCCTTACCACCATATTAGGCCCCATGGGGGCTAGGATAAACAGAAGGATAAGCAGAAGGAGGAGCGGAAAATGGAATACCCTTCAACGGAAGACAGTTCCAACCGCAGCGCTCAGCTGCTTTTAAGTAATAAAATTGCAATAGATCATGATACGGATGGGAATAAACCCCGAGTTGTACTCATCGATCCACACTCGTTGACGCGGATGTCCGTCACCCAGTTATTGGAGGCGAGCACACATGCTAAGCGTCGCTCGGAAGATTTTATCATTCTGCCTTTTTCCAGTGCCGATGAGTTTTTGTCCTGTCGCCTCAGCTTTACGGTGAAGCTGATTCTCCTCAGTGTGGGTTCAGGCTGTGTCAGCGAGGAAACAGTATGTAATGACATCGATCGGCTGAAGCAAGGCTTGGTTGATGTGCCCGTGGTCATCTTGTCCGAGCGAGAAGAACCTCATTGTATTTTAAAAGCGCTTCGCCTTGGAGTGCACAGCTATATTTCAACAGGGCTTAATCCAGAGGTGGTTATCCTAGCCCTGCGACTCATCCAGGCTGGCGGTTCATTTATTCCGTCTAGCATACTATTAGAGCCTTTTGAGGGGAAGCGGTCGGTTAAAGAACAGAGCGGCATGTTTGCTCCAACCCTCCTGCAAGGCTTGACGCCGCGGCAATCGGAGGTGCTTCAGCTTCTACGGGAAGGTAAGTCGAATAAAATAATAGCCTATGAGCTTAAAATGCAGGAGAGCACGGTTAAAGTTCACGTCCGGCAAATCATGAAAAAGTTTAAAGCCATAAACCGAACGCATGCGGCATTTTTAGCCAATCGGCTTTATGAAAAAAAAGGATTAGAACGAAAAGCTCGGGAGTCCGAAACGGACAACTAAAGTGAGCGTGACTGAATAGTCAGGAGCCTGATCCGTAAGTCCCGCCGTTGCGGCTAAGTCGAGGAATTTGCCGTGCCCGACGATCGAGGACGCCCCGAATGCCAAGCTTGCGATCACTCGATCCGAACCGTCGAACGCCCGGCCGTCCACCTTTATCTTATCGACGAATGATTGATTGATAGTCAAGCGCAATGAAGTCTCTGGACTCGCGGCTAGCAACGCCCCCACCGAGAAGTTGAATGCGTCGCCTGGATCGATGCCGTTCTTCTCAAAGCTTGTCGTATAAGTGAAGCTACCGATGAAAACCAGTGGGTCTTGGCGCTTAGTGGCCGTCAGTGACCCTGAAAGCTCATTGAAGCCGTTGCCGAGCGGGTTGGCGGCATTAGTTTTACCGGTGTCCGTATTCCAGGTCACCCTACCGATCAAGTTTGGCCACCACAGACCTTCGCGCAGCAAGCCCTTAGCAAGGCCTACCCGGAAATCACCGAAACCTGAACTGGAGTCGCTGACCTCGTTACGTCCAACGCCACCGCCACTGAAATCGGTTACCACTTTGCTGTCAAAGTATTGGTAAGGAATACCGAATTCCAGTTGGCTGTCGAAAGGCAGGCCAAAGCGGAAAAACAGATCCCCGATAAAGGTGTTGCGTCGGATATCTTGTTCTACGAGAAACGGGGTTCCCTGCTGGAGAGCTAAGTTCTGGTCATCCAGCTCGCTTCGCGTATAGCTGAAGCTGGGCTGGATTTCGGCCAGTCCAAAAGGAAGGAGCAGTGCGCCTTGCACGACCAGCGTCCGCTCCAGCGCCCGTTCCGCGGCTTCTTCATCAACCTCGAACTGGCCCGGTGCCGCGGGGTGCGCTTGATTTTGAGCCCCTGAGGGTGGCTGTGTGGGGGATTGCGGCTCGGCTGCCTCGGCCAGTGCCGGCAATTTCTCAACTCTCGAAGGCCGGTCGGGAATCGTCGAGCTCAGCTTTGAGTGAGCGAAGACGGGCGCGGCTATGGAAAATAAGACAACCATAGCCACGCTTCGCTCCAGATTGAGCGTGCACCGGTGCAGCAGGGACATAAAGTACCCTCGATTCTTAAGTTTTTGTGTCGTGCTTAGTGCGCTTTTCGCCCCAATGACCCGATATACGCGACTATTTATGCTTTCCCTGATGCGCTGAAGTTCCCTATTCCGGTATCAGTTCGCTCATTTTAGATGTCCACAATCGGCCTATAGTTTGAGTCGGTTTGGTTAACAGTGGGTCATCTCAGAAATTTTGGTGACTCAGAACATAATGAAATCCTGCGGGCGCGGTGCAAGGCCATTGGCGGGCGCGTTGCTGCCCTTGTGGGCAACGATGAAGCCGACCTTGCCGATTTGGGGATAATTGATCCAGACATGCTTGAATCGTTTTATCCCCATGGTCCGGTTCCCCCAGGCTGGATCTGCCAACAGGACCTGATTTCTACGGACGCCTCGGAACACCACGAAGTGATTATAGCCATGCAGGCTTAGCGGAACCATGATCGGGGCTCGCTCGATCAGATCCTGCAACTTGAGTTTGCCGTAGCCGATCCCCTCGTACCCCCGCTGATCCACATAGCGCTTGAGGTCGAGCAAGGAAAAACCCTGACGTATTCGGACAAGCAAAGGATTCGCTATATATTCCTTGCGTTTCATCAATGCTTTGGCAATCTCCCGCTCCGGAACGGGGTCGCCGTGCTGGTAGCGCAAGATGGTGGCAAGCGCGGCGGCACCGCAACTCAGATCCCACTGTTGTACTATTACATGATCTCGGCGCATTTCCAGAAGCGACGTAACTGGTGCTCGCCCTGAAGCCTGTGCCGATCCCAGCAGACCGAGCAAAAGGCTGAAGATAATCGTCCAGTGTGGGTTGGCAATTCTAAAATAGCGCTTTCGAGTCATGTGGGGTATCGGGTACATGGCTGTTGGTCCGTAGCCTTGCAGCGGCGCCCAGATGGTAGGGCAATATCACAGGCTAGCTGGGCGTATGCTCGGGGGCGAGCGCATTGCCACAAGATATTCGGCTATGGGGCCGGTTATCTCGAGTCCCGTAATCTGTTCAAAACCCGCAAACATGGGGGCGGGATTGACATCAAGCACGAAATACTGTCCGTCGACTGTCCGTTTGAAGTCAATGCCAGCGAACCGCAATGCCATGCGTTGGGCGGCGTGAATGATTCCGATCGCCTCGGCTTGCGTCAGGGCCGTGGGCTCAAAGTGCTGTGCACCGACGCGAAAATCAAGTTGTGCGCTCCAGGTCGATGTGGCTGCAATCACTTGATTGTTCAGTATATAAGCGCGGATATCATGCCCATAAATCCTTGCCTGCAGCATAACGGGGGCGATTTTTAATAGCGCATAGAATTCCTCTAAAATCCCATTGGCAGAAAGCCCTATTGCAATTCCTCCCCCCGCGAGCGGTTTGCAGACGATATGCTTATGGTTTCTTGCAAATGCTCGTACAATATCTGCATCATTGGTCGCTATCATTGGAGGGACGGGCACACCGGCTTGCCGCAACCGCTCGAGGGTATCAATTTTATAATAATGGCATAGTAGTGTCTCAAGCGGATTCAGGATCGGCTTGCCTTGTTCAGCCGCCCATCGCAGCAAGCTGCCCAGCATCGAATCCTTTTCCCGCAAAGCCGTAATCGCTATGTTTTGCGGGTGTTCTGATCCCTCGAGCTTCTCCATCAACTCGCTGCAGTGAAGGTTCCGTAGAAAAAAAACTTTTACATCGGCCAAGTTAATTTTTTGATACCACCAGGATCCATCAGCGAAGGTCAAATGGTGCTGCTGCGGAAACGCCGCAGTATCAATGATAAGCGGTGGATAGCCCCGTTGCGCCAGATTGGCCGTTAGTTTGGCAACTTCGGGCTCCTTGGGGCTGCCAATGATGGCGATATCCAACCTCATAGGGTGGTCCCCTCATCCGAGGTCGCGACGCTGTGCCTGGTAGGTTTTCTAAAGTTTCCAAAAAACCGGGGAGATCCCGCCCCCTTCCTCGCCCAGTGCCATCGTCGTCACCAACCAGGGGTCACGCGGTTTGGGCTGCCATTTGGGCAGGCGATCCGCCAATCGATCCCTTAAATGTTCCCAATCGTCCC
Source organism: Nitrococcus mobilis Nb-231 (assembly GCF_000153205.1). Lineage (GTDB taxonomy): Bacteria > Pseudomonadota > Gammaproteobacteria > Nitrococcales > Nitrococcaceae > Nitrococcus > Nitrococcus mobilis. Next base: position 734,568 of record NZ_CH672427.1, on the reverse strand, counting down.
ACGGCGGGGTATCTACGCCACACAGACATTCGATAGGGTGGCGTCCACCCGTCACGGCATCGAGCTGGTTGTCCGTGAGCCGACTTGGTGGACTGCTCGCCGCACTCTCGGCGGGCAAGGGCGCGGTCAGCAGTGGCAATGACAGGGTCACACCAAGGACGACCTGTGTTTTTGCTTTTGTTGTCATGATTCCTTCTCCATCGTGCGCTTTTTTGCTGGGGACGCCCTCATGCAATGCATGGGGCGCCTCTTTAGGGTGTTGGAGCATCTAAGCCAGATGGGTTGTACGAATAGATGAACTCGCTCCCAACCGACGTGGAAGAATATTGATTGGACGTCTTGGTGTTGACGCTGGTACCGAGCACGAACGCCCCATCGGCATAAGCGTCGGTCGAGACCTCGGTGTCCGTATACGGACCGCAGCAGGCATAGGCCGTCCCCCAGGCATGGCCCATCTCGACCGTGCCGTAGGGGGAACGCGTGACTGACGCGATCGTTTGGGTCAACGTGTAGGTGGGAATCCCGCTTGCCACGGCGACCGCGGTGGCGGTTACGCCGATGTCGCCCGCGCTGACCGTATCGAGCTGCCGGTTTGTCAGCCGTTCTGATCCTGACCCGGTCGCAGCGATTACCAGCGCGGTCGTAGCCACCAGAAAGTTTAAAGCAAGATGCGGGTATGTGCGTTTCATTTTAGCTATTCCGGCATAATAAAATTTTCTGTGCAAACCCTTGCCGGGAGAAGCAGACCCTTTCTTCCGATTTCACAATGCCGTGACTGGGCGATAATCCTTGTTTCACACGCTACGCAACTATTGCGTCAACGTGTAAATACAATATTGAACGGAAAATCGGGCGGAATAGCGAAGGTTCTGCTAAAAGGAGCGCCATCGCTTCGGATTTGAATGTCGACGACACCCTTCAACCCGTCGCCGCCACTAACCCACCCCGAGGCCGCGACCCGTGGCGCGCCTTGCGTACTGGTGGTTGCCGTAGCGGTTGCCGTAGCATGACCGAACCCCGAGCCTATGGCGACCGCGCTGAGCTGAAGGCTGAAACCGGCGCCCGTGGCCATATCCATTTGCGGCTCGGTCAGTCGCAAAGGCTCCGCGGCGCCGACCGGCGCCGCTAGGGCAATAGAAATCAACGAACCCATGGCGATGCTGGCCAAACTTGTGTTTTTCATTGCGTTGTTCCCCAAGTGTTCCCTATATTCGTAAACCCTTAGTCGGCACGCTTGGGCGCAAACCCGGTGCGTTAGCTACGATCGTAATTCCCATTCTGTTCACTACGATGATTGCTGATTGGGAAAACGGCTCATTTAAAGCCTAGCGCATGGATGCTTTAATTTTTATCCTCTTTTAGTTGGATAGGAGGGGTACCGCCATTGGTTGCCCTAACCTGAATCAGCTGGCTTAGACGTCACGACGCCCGTGGCCGCGCCGCACGTGCAGGGGACCGAATCGGGTCCGAGCCTCTCATCGGTGAGTTCGGTATAGTTAGACAGAAGGAGCCCCATGCCGAGGCATGGGGCTCATAGGGCTTCAAGCGCATGCGGCTACGTCCGTTACTACAACTAAGGCCCTCCTACTGCCTTGATCGCGGCCGCGCTGCTCGAGAACGAGAACGAGCCGCCGTTAAATTCCGTTACCGCCAGAGTGTCCGCTTTGGTGAACGACTCGGTTGGAATTTTTCCATATATGTATGCACACCCGCACGGATCAACTCCGACGGGGAACACGTATGGATTGCTCGCATCACCCTTGGCGCCAGCCGCCGCCGAGTTGCCCTCGAAGTTTGGGTCGTAGGTGATTTTGGTCTTGAACTTATTGGTCGTATCGAAATTGACGTCGACCAAGTCCAACTGAAAGTAGGTGTAGTAGGGGCCGTTGGTGCCAGCGGTAACCGCATCCATCTGAGCGCCCGCCAGTTGCATCGGCTCGCCCGCCTGAGCGGCACTCACGCCGACCACCAAGGCGGCACCGGCCATCAGAGTCAGCAGCTTGTTGTTCATAATCGTCGCTCCTGTTAATAGGCTGTGTTGAGCGGAACGGCGGACCGTTTGGGAGGCGCTGATCGATTTGTCACACCGGCGAAGGCCGGTGTCCAGTTTCTTGATTTTTCTTAACCTGCTTTCGCCGGAATGAGCAAGAAGGCAATTAATCAACGCTTCCTTCGATCTTCCGCACTTGTTATTTTTTTCGAAAATCCACTGTAAAGCAATTAAACAATAGTCTGATAAAACTATTGATTGATTCTAAATACCCACAATGGATTAAATCCACTTATGCAACACCAATTACGTCTTTGGAGGTAGCGTAGCGAACGAGATCTTCCGCGGTGAACTCCACCTTTTGGTTTGTTTGTGCTTCCCCCCCTCGGTCAGGATGTCTTGGGGTGCGGCCCGCTTGAGCGTGAATCGTTGGCCTGCCAACCGGGCTGCAGCCCTTGTTTCGCAAGCAGACCGAGTTCGTTACCACCAGTCGATTCGGCGCCAATGGGAGCGACGCAAGGCGTGGATATGCCTGGCCGGGTTACGTTAGAACCCTTGCACGAAAAATCGCTTTGGCTTGTCCGCTTGAATTCAAAGCCAAGCCGACTCTTTTTCGGATAAAACAGTGTGCAGGCCAATTAGGGCCAACAGTCCCATGCCAAACAAAACTAGGATGCTCGGCTCAGTTACCTGGGCTCGGCCGAATGCTTCGATTTTAATCAATATAGGTTGGGTGGCTAGTGAAGGCACAAAGACGGCAAAAGACACCGCGCCACTGCCCCCAAATGGATTCAGAATGGAAGTGCTAGCAAGTATAGGATCAATGAGATCTACAGCAGCTGCTCCCCCAAACCCATAGGGGCCAAGAACGCGAATCGCGATTTTCGAGATGGCAAACTCGCGACCAAGAGGATCGAAGATAGCAAAACCACTAAAGCTGAAATCCAAAATAAGGGAGGCGATCAGATCGGTGGTCGTTGCGTTGTTGATGAAGGTCAGGCCTGTCGAGAGTGCGCTCGCAATGGCGAATGCTCCCCCAGTTGGGGTAAGGCCAGCAAACGCGACGGTGTCGGTCAAGCTGGCACTTGAATCGCCGAAGACCAGACTGGTCGCGCTAGCCTCGGCGAACGCTTGCCCGGTCGAGGCAGAGCCAAAAACGGTAGCTGTCTGATTTGCAATGAGTTCGATTCCGTTATCATCTCTGATATCGGTCACCTGTAGGGAAGTCGTGACACCGGCACCGAACACTGCTACGGCATGCGCCGGTACTGCAAAGCCCACTGACAGCGTGGCAAAGACAATTGCAGCTAACTTTATTTGAATACTTATTCTCATCGAAGCCCTCTCTAATATTTTTATCTTAATCTTGTGCTTTATATTTATTTGTAATGAAGAAAAAATAATCGGATTAAAATACTGCAATATTTATTCCATAACAATATTTTTTTTGCTTTTCATAAGGTTGGGGAATCTATTAAGCTTGGCTTGGCGAAGAAGTTGTAACTGATTTGCTACATATCTATGCGACGACGGCTACATCTGGTCTTTTCGAGCTGGCAGCGCCACGGTGTTTGTTAACCAAGTCTTAGTTTTCGTTTGAACTGTTTGATAGCCTTAGAACACAAAACAAGAGCACCGCGCTGGTTCACATTGATTCCACTGTCTGCGTATGATTTGGTAGCGCGGTCGAATCGATCTCGCTGCTTGGAGAATGCAGGGGATGCGGTTGCACGGATTTTTTTGGCTCGCAACCAGACCGCACGATGGCCGGTACGCTGGCATCAGCGCCTCCATCATTCTTCTCCTCGGCGCTGGTTTGGCATGCGCGCAGAAGCGCCTCGCGGCACCTTGCGTGCGGCTGACCGTAAAGGCCGCTTGGGCCTTGATCCGACGAACCACCCCGCAGGGGTTGCCTGCACGCGCATTGGCCATCGCTTGTCGCGGAGGCGCCGTATGGATCTTGCGATGATCCACGCTACTTTCCGTGCTTGGACGGTGGACCTCGGCGAGCGCGGGCTTGCCGCCCGCTTCGCGCACGGCTTCGTGCCGGCGGCGGAAGGGCTCGTTGTGACTGCGCTGCTGCTGGCCGCTCGTCCCGACCCGCAGCGCCGGGCTCATGGCGCGCCGCGCCAGCCGCCTCCCGAACGTCCCTTGGCGCGCCTGTGCTACCTGATCGCGGTAAGCGGACCCAATGACGAAGCCCAGTCGGAGCAAGCGCTGTTGGCGCTGCTGGCGGCAGTTGACCGTCAATCCGGGATGGAATTGCTCAGCGCCGAGTTGCCCCCGTCTTTGTGGCTGGCATACGGCGTAACACCTCGGCCGGCCTTTCAGTTGGAGGCCTGTCTGACAGAGCGTGTAGTGCGCCCGGTGCTCACCGCCGTGCGGACGCATCGGCTGGATCTGGCCGGTCTTGTGACCGTTCACGGGTGTGTCGTGGGGATCGACGATACCCCGATAGCCGGTGCCGAGATCGAGCTGCTGGCTACTGGACGTGTGGTTCGCAGCGATCATCGTGGCGCGTTTCGACTGTGTATGCCCAATGCCGGTTCGGGCGCCGAATCCGGGTGGGTGCGTGTACAGGCCCGGGGTGTTGAGCAGCGCTTTCCAATCCCCGCAACGATCACGGAGCATCGTCCTTGGCTGCTGCGCCTGCAGCTGCCAGGTGATTGATCACAGTCCAGGCAGGAGGAGCCATCGATGCCGAACTACCTTACACCCGGTGTGTATGTGGAGGAGGTTCCCTCCGGCGCCCGGCCGATCCAAGCCGTAGGGACCAGTACTGCCGGTTTCGTCGGCCTGACACCGAATGCCGAGGCCCGCCCTCATGAGCCGGTGGCGATCAATAGCTGGTCGCACTTTTTGCGGGTTTTTGCGCAAGCATCCCAGAACGTCGACAGCACCCCCTTGGCACAAGCCGTCAATGGTTTTTTCCTTAACGGCGGCAGCCGCTGCTACGTGGTGAATTGCCGGGATGCGAACGAGCTGACGGGCAGCCGCAAAGGTTTGGGAGCGCTCGAGGCGATCGACGAGGTTGCCATCGTAGCAGCTCCCGGATTCACTTCGGCGGCGGCTTACGATGCGGTGTTGAGCCACTGTGAACGCATGGAGGATCGGGTGGCGATCCTTGACGGGCCCGAGTCCATACCGTCGATCAACGCCTTGACCCAGGTGGCCTCGGCCAAGGCCAACGGCAAGAAGGCGGCGGATGAGTCCAGGGATCCGCTAGCCGGCGGTGCCGGCCACGATGGCCTGCGTCCCCGCAATTCGGACGACGGCTACGGGGCGGTGTATTTCCCCTGGATCGTCGGGCGCGACCCGCTGGCGCCCCACAATCTGATTACCATGCCGCCCGCCGGACACTTGGCTGGGATCTACGCCCGCAGCGACGCCGCCCGCGGGGTCCATAAGGCGCCGGCGAACGAGGTGGTGCGTGGCGCGCTCAACGTGAGCTACCGTCTTACTCGGCACGAACAGGGCGAGCTCAATCCTCAGGGCATCAATTGCATTCGTTTTTTCCCGCGCGAGGGGATTCGGGTCTGGGGTGCCCGTACGCTGGCCCCGGCCGCAAGCCAGTGGCGCTACGTGAACGTGCGCCGGCTGTTCAACATGGTGAAGGAGTCCATCATCCAGAGTACGCGCTGGGTGGTGTTCGAGCCGAATGGGCCGGATCTGTGGAAGGCCATCGTGCGGGATGTCTCGGCTTTTCTCACCTTGCTGTGGCGCCAAGGCGCATTACTGGGCGCCACCCCGGAGGAAGCCTTCTTCGTGCAGTGCGATGCCGAGACCAACCCCTCGGAGGTGATCGATGCCGGGCAGGTCGTGACCCGAATCGGCCTGGCACCGGTGAAGCCGGCCGAGTTCGTGATCTTCCAGATCGGCCAGGGGGTGGGTGGCGCCGAGACCGAAGTGCAGTCACAAGGGTGAATAAAAAGGACGCGCGCTTGCATGCGCCTAAGCATCCGTTAAGGGAAACGCACCAAGAAAAGCATACGGGGGATAGCCGCGATGCCCGAAACTCGGAATCCTGAGGGAACGACAGGCCAATGGTCCGATCCCTACACCTCCTTTCATTTCGCGATCGATATCAACGGCGTTACCGAAGGACGCTTCGTGGAGTGCAGCGGGCTCGGCGTGGATGTGGAAGCCATCAAATACCGTGAGGCCGGGGCCAATCAGATCGTGCACCGCTTGCCAGGGCGAGTCGAGTACGCCGACCTGACGTTGCGTTACGGTATGAGCCGCTCGATGCAACTCTGGCGTTGGATGCAAGCCTCCGTCGCCGGCACGGTGGAGCGTCGCAACGTCTCGGTGGTCATGTTCGGCCACGATGGCGCGACCGAGGTCATGCGTTGGAATCTCCGCAACGCCTGGCCTCGGACTTGGCGCGGCGCACCGCTCGATGCGTTGGGCAACCAGGTGGCGGTGGAGACGCTGGTGCTGGTGTTCGACGAACTCGAACGTGTGCCGGCCGGCGGTGGCGGTGAAGCGGTGGCCGAGGGGTAGCTCCGGTGCGCGCGAAGACGCTGGCGCGCCGCTCGGCGTTGCAGGCACTGCAGCGCGGGCTCGCCCGACTCTGGGGACGTCTGTGGGCGCAAAGGGTTCGCTTGCGAGCTCGGGCCGCTCGGCACCGCGCGCCGCCAGCGGCGCCTGACATCGACTTCGAGACCGCCCAGCGCTGCGCTCGGGAGGCATGGGGCGCCGTGGTGCGTCGCCGCGCACCCTACTTATTGCGGCCGGCTTCGGTATCGTCAGCCGAGCGGCCCGGATCGGTATTTTGGCCACGCCCCCCGGTCGCTGCCAGCGCCGCTAGCGGGTGCCACCGGCCTGACCAAACGCCGCCCCACTACACTGCGGCGCTGCCGGTTACGGGAGAACGATTAGCCACCGCCACCTTGGTGCCGCGCGGCACCCAGCCGTCCTCATCGGCCCATCACGGCCGGCCAGCCCGCCCCGATTCGGGTGGGGATCCGCGCAGTACCCGTACAGACCCAATCATCGATTCAGTGTTCCCGGCTACCGCTTGCCGGTCAGTGGCGGTGCAGGAAATCCCCGAAGCGCAGCCGATGGCTGAATCCGGTGCGCCCGGGTGGCTATGGACGGAGTCAACACAAGCGGTGAGCAGGTCTTATTGCACCTGCTCCGCAAGCCCAGCGACATCAGTACTGCACGACGGAATCGGACCTCGGGCGGCCCCAGGCGATGAGAGCCGGCAATTGCCCTTGCACGTACCGGCGGCCCGCCGTCCCGCTACGGAGTTCCTTTCCGTGCCGCGGCTACCGGCCGAGGCCGCTCCCCCGCAGCCGTGGAGGTCGGAGATGTCGGAACCCCAATGGGTCGCGTCGCACAGGCCGCCCGGCGCGGCGGCGGCGCAAGAGCGATGGCAGAGTTCACCGTACAATGCCGTGCCGGACTCGGACAGCCGTTGCCCGTCGGCCGCTGTGCAGCGGCTCTTGGCCGCAGCGGCGCTACCGCTGCAAGCCTTGGATTGTCGATCTTTTTCGGCCGAAGTCGAGTCGGAAATCGAGTCGTTAGTCCGACCAGATGATCCCTGGCCGGCTCTGTTGCCGGATCCGCAGGAGGAGTCACCCAGCGTCGAGGCGGAATCGAGGCTCGAGTGCGAGCGCCGGCAGCGCCTGCGCAATGAGCAACGGGGAGTGTAATGGAAAAAGTGGTTCTGCTTATCGAGCGCACCGGCGCTCATCTGCGTTGTCTACTGAACCCGGAACAATTGGAGGTTCGCCGCAGCGCTGGTGTTGCTGCCCGACGCTCGCTCGGCGGCACACTAAGCGGCGCCGGTCTCAGTGATGATCCACTGCTTTATGTCGGCGGCGGGCGCACCGAATTGACTCTCGATTTGCTGTTCGACGTCGCGTTGGCGGTGCAAGGGCCGGATGCGCCGCCGCTAAGTGATGTGCGTATCCTGACCGGTCCCATCTGGGATCTGGCCGAGAACGACACCGGTGCCGATCGTTATGCACGACCACCCATTCTCCGCTTGTTGTGGGGCACGAGCTGGAATGTACCGGGGATCGTGACCGCGGTCTCCGAACGCCTCGAGCAATTTACTGCGCAAGGTCAGCCGCGCCGGTCTTGGCTGCGCTTGCGACTGCTGCGCGTCAACCGCGCCTTGCGTGATCGAGGCACCGACCCCACACCGCCCCCCCTGGCCATGGACGAAGCGCGGCGCCGGATCGCAGGTGGTGAGCGGGTCACACACGAGCCGATCAGCGGCGGCGAACGTCTCGACCAGATCGCCGCCGAGCACTGTGGTCATGCCGCGTACTGGTCTTTGCTCGCCGAACTCAATGGGCTGGATGATCCCCTGGGCCCGCTGGAGCGGCCGCTGCAAGTGCCTGCGGATTTCACGATCGGGACCGGCGGAGGTCATGCATGAAGCCCGTGCAGGTCCTACCCAAGGTTCGGGTCGACGGCGTCGATGTGCGTGAACCGCTGCGTCTGTCCAGCTTGCGAGTGAGCCAGTGTCTGGATGCTCCGGCGCAGTGCGAGCTGACTTGGTCGGTCGCCATGGTGGCTAGCCGCTGCCTGGAGCAGCCCGGCCTCGCTCCGGGACGGCCCCTGCGCGTGTATATCGACAACCAAGCGGCTCCCGTGTTTACCGGCGAGATTACCGCGGTCGAACATGTTCATGAGCCTTCGGGCGGGCTCGCCCTACGGGCGCGGGCCTACGATGCGCTGGTGCGGCTGCAGCGCCGTCAGACGTTGCGCACCCATGTGGAGGTGACGACGGTCGAACTGGCCCGTGCCTTGACCGTAGAGACCGGCCTGCGGGTCTCGGCCGAGGCGAGCGGTCCGGTCTGGCCCCGGATCGTCCCACGCTTCGCCCACGATCTCGCTTTGTTGCGGGAGTATACTGCCCGCAGCGGGCTGCATTTCGTCGTGGAAGACGACCTGCTGCGGCTGTTTGCCGGGCGTGATGAGCGCGTGCAGCCGTTGCGGCTGATGTTGGGCGAAGAATTATTCGAAGCGCGCGTGGAATGCAACGCCGTGCGTCCCATCGATGAAGTCAAGGTGCTGGGCTGGGATCCGCATACCGGTGAGCCGCGGCAAGGCTCCATCAATGACGCCGGAGCTTTGCCGGGTGCCGCTTATGGCGACCGAGCGGCGCAACGTACGCTGCTGGGCTTGCCTCTGGAAAGCGACCTGGAAGCCGAAGCCCTGGCTACGGCCGAGTTGGCGCACAGCCGGGCCGCCGGCGCGGTGTTATGGGGGGTGGCCGAGGGCGATGTCGCATTGCGCCCCGGTCAATGGGTGCAGGTACGTGGCGTTGCAACGACCTTGGAGGGTCCTTATCTGCTCACGCTCGTCACGCACACCGTTGACGCCGAGAACGGCTACGTCTGCGAGCTGAGCACGCGCCCGGAGTCCCCGGGCCGAGCCCCCTCGGTACCGAGTGTGGTGCTGGGTGAAGTCTGTGACATCGATGACCCCGAGGGTCGGGATCGAGTACAGGTCAACCTCGACTCATACGGTGACGCCGTGAGCACCTGGATGATGGTGATGCAGTTGGGGGCGGGCGCCGGCAAGGGGTTGGTGGCTTTGCCCGAAGTCGGTGATCAAGTGGTGGTTGCGCTGCCCGACGGGGATCCGTCGCGAGGCATCGTGCTCGGCGGCGTCTACCGGCTCGATGGTCCGCCTCGTGATCCGAAGGCAGTACGCAAACGCGCTGCGCACCGACCCTACACGTTCACCACCCGCGGCGGGCAGCGCATCCGGCTTAACGACGCCGACGGCTCCATTCGGATGGAGATCGCCGAAGGCAGCTTCTTGGCGCTCTCCCGCGAGGGCGTGGTATTGCATGCCGCAGGCGAGCTGGTATTGGAGGCTCAGGGTGAGCGCCTGATACTGCGTGCCGATACCATCGATCTGGAGCGGGGGTGAGCATGAAATTACTCACCGAGGATGCCGATCTGCGCTGCGCTCACGAATTGGGCAAAGTGAGCGTCGACGCCAGCCAAGGCTGGGTGCGGGTCGAGGGCCGGCGCGTGCTGGTTGCGCGCGATCCTGAGCGTTGTACCATCAGCGGTTGTCCCAACTACGGCCCGACCATCAAGCCATGCACTACGACCCTGGCGGTGCGGACCGGCTATTCTGCGCTGGTGCGCATCGACGGTCACCGGATCTGCTTGGATACCGTGATCGGGCTCACCGACGGTACGCCACCGGGCACCGTGCAGTATCAGGTGCGTGACAGCGGCCAGCATTTCGTCAGGCAACGCCGAGCATGACCGATGTGATCGACCGCGCGTGGCTTTTCGATCTACCGGCTGAGGTAAACGCCGCCGGCGCTGAACCGCGTAGCCGAGGGCTAATCGTAAACGCCACCGGTGCAATCGCCATGGCCGAGCACGATCGGGCCGTCCGGCAGTCGATCTTGTTATTGCTCAGCACCCGTCCAGGCGAGCGCGTGATGCGGGCCGACTACGGTTGCTGGCTGCAGCGCCTGGTGTTCGCCCCCAATGACGCCGGCACGGCCGGACTCGCCATCCATTACGTCGGTGAAGCCTTGCGGCGTTGGGAACCCCGCGTGGTGATCCAGCGCCTGGATGCCGGCGCCGATCCGTATGGCAGTGACGATGCAACGGTGCTTGCCATCGTTCTTGAATACCGAGTCCGTCGCACGGGGTGGGAGGAGCACTTGGCCCTCGGCTACGATCTCCACCGCGGCCGCCTCATCGAATCGAGTAGCCGTACGCCGCGGTAAGGAGCCCCTGGAGTATGAGTCTACATATACCCAAGCTCGATGATCGCACCTTTGACGATCTTCTTGCCGAAGCCAAGCGTTTGGTACACCAGCGGTGCCCGGCATGGACCGACCTGAGCGCCGGCGATCCCGGAACCACCCTGCTGGAGCTCTATGCCTTCCTCACCGAGGTAATGCTCTATCGTGTCAACCGGCTGCCCGAGAAAGCGTATGTGGCGTTCCTGCGCTTGATCGGGGTGCAACTCGCGCCACCGGGTGCCGCCGGGGTGATACTCGAGCTGAGTCGCAGCGCGGGGACCGAACGACGCATCGAAGTGCCACGCGGTACTCGGGTGAGCGTAGCCCGAGCCGCCGAGGGTGGGGAGCCTCCGGTGTTCACCACCGCCGCAGCGGTGGTGCTGGAACCCCAGCAGGCCAGCGCTACAGTGCTGGCGCACCACTGTCGGCTGATCGAGGCTGAGAGATTGGGTGTCTCCACCGGTCTGCCAGGCCAGAGCTTTCGGCTGTGTCATGCGCCGGTGATTGCACCCACCGGTGACGAACTGGATCTCGTAGTGGCAGTGGAAGCCGAAGCGAGCCTGGATGTGCGCGCACCCTCCTTGACTCATGATGGACGTGCGTTCCGAATATGGCGCGAGGTCGAGCACTTTGCCCATGCCACGGCCGATGCGCCGGTCTACGTCGCCGACCGTGCCGACGGAGTGATCACCTTCGCGCCCGCCATCCGTACCAGCGCCGACGGCGCATCCGGCAATGGCTTGACGCGCACCACCGCGGCGTTGGCCGCTGTGCCGCCGGCCGGCCGGCTGATATACGCCTGGTATCGTTGTGGCGGAGGCTCCGCCGGCAACGTTGCCGCCCACACCCTCACCGTGCTCAAGGATCCCATAGCCGGCCTGCGCGTGGACAATCCCGAGCCGGCGGTGGGCGGCTCCGAGGCGGAGTCCCTAGAAAATGCCCTGGTGCGCGGTCCTCAGGAGCTGCACAGCCTGAACCGGGCGGTAACTGCCCGTGACTACGAAGCCGTGGCGCTGCGTGAAGGCAGCGTGGCCCGCGCCCATGCCGTGGCCCGCGCCGAGCGTTGGCGATTCGCCGTCCCCGGAACCGTGCAGCTGCTCTTAGTACCCAACGTGCCCTACCGTTCTGGAGCCGCCTGTACTCAAGCTCAGCTGGAGCGGGCGCAGACCGAGGAGGCGCTGACTCGGGTCCGCCAAACGGTGGAGGCACGGCGCCCGCTCGGCACGGCGTGCGTCATCGACTGGTACCGGTACAAGCCGATCACGGTACACGCGCGGCTGGTGCTGCATCCGCAAGAGAACCCGCAGGCCGTTCAAGGGCGCGTGCGCGAACGCCTCAACGAGCTGATTAACCCGCTTGGTAGCGGGGCTTTGCGGCGGCGGCTGCACGCCTCCGACATTTATCACGCGGTGCTAAGCGAGCCGGGAATCCGCTATACCGACCGCGTGCGCTTTACCGTGGATCAGGCCCCCGATCGCGATATCGGCGCAGTAGCTGCTGACCCGTTTCATCGCGGGCTTTGGTACGCCGCAGCGGATGCGCGTTTGTTTCGCACCTTGGACGACGGCAGCGGTTGGGAGCATTTGGCGCGGTTCGACGGCGAGCAGGTGAGCCGGGTGTCGTGTTGTCCTCACCGGCTGGGCTTGGTGGCTGCCGTGGCCTCGAGCCAGGCCGATGGTACGGAGATCAGCCGCATCCGCCTGAGCGAGGATTGCGGTCAGAACTGGACGGCGGCCCACGAACTCGGCTTCGAAATTTATGATGCGGCCTGGCTGCGCCGCGCCGGTGAACCGGTACTGCTCCTGGCTACCGCAGAGGGTCTATTTCAGGTGCCGCCGGAGTCGGGGCCGGTGCCGGTTCTGGTGGACGAAAATGATCAAAACATGGGCTTCTACGCAGTTACCACCGTCGAGGCGCCGCGGATCGGTACCCAGGTGGCGGTGGCGGCGCGTGCGACCGGGGGAGTGTATCTGTGCGCCGATGAGCAGCTGGAGGGTTTCCAGAGCATTGGGCTCAAGGGTCGGGACGTGCGTGCGCTGACCGCCCAGCGTGTCGGCCCTCGGGCATTTTTATGGGCTGGGTTGGCCGCGATAGGCGGCGAGGAAGGCGAAGGCTGTTTGCGCTGGGAGCTGCGCCGGGAGGCTGAGCGCCTCGAGGGGTGGTCCGCCATGAGGATGGGCTGGCGCGGCGGTTCCTGTCGGGCCATCGCCTGTGACGGCGAGCACGTTTATGCCGCCACCTTCCACGCTGGTGTGGTAAGCCTCGACAGTGCCGAGAAGACCCCGGCTTGGCGGGCTCCACGAATCGACTGCGGTCTGCCGTTGCGGAACATCGAGCGCCTGCTGCATCGAGTGGATGCTGTGGCCGTCGCGCCGCGCACCGCCGCAGCGGATCATAATCCCGTGCTGCTGTGTGGCGGCCCCCAGGGCGTGTACCGCAGTGATGACGGGGCAGAGGTGTTTACGCACGCCTCCGCCACGGAGTTCTCGGACCGGGTAACGGTCGGCGAAGGCTACCTGTTCTGCAGCGCTGACCACGAGATCGAGGCTGTGCACGATGCAGCGTCCGGACATTGAAGCCCTGTTGCCGGCGGTATATCAGGATGCGATCCATCCCGGCTCGCCCCTGGATGCCGTGCTGGAGGTGGCTGCTCGTCTCCCACAGCCGCTCGAGGAGCTGCTGGCCTCGCTGGACCGATTGTTTGATCCGCGGCGGGCGCCGGACCCTATGGTGGCTTTCCTAGCACGCTGGGTGGATCTCGAGCATTTCCTGGTGCACCGCAGCGGCGTGGGGTCAGGTGGATCGTTGCCCAGTGGCATGGGTCACCTGCGTGAGCTATGCGCCGCTGCGGCTGAGCTCTCGCAGCAGCGGGGTACCCGTCAAGGGTTGATGCGGTTCCTCGAAATCGCCACGGGCCATACGGGCTTCCGTATCGAGGAAAATATCGAACGCAACGGCCTGGAACGCCCCTTTCACTTGCTCGTTACCGCCCCTCTCGCGGTGCAAGCCCAGCGTGAGCTGATCCATGCCGTGGTGGCCTTCGAGAAACCCGCCTATGTCACCTATGACCCGGAGGAGCTGCGCTTCGAGTGATCGGCAAGTCTCGCCCATATGAGCCCGTTTGATCAGATAAGGAGCTGTCATCGCCATGCCCAACTATTATGAGATCAGCGCCACCGATGCCACGCTGGTGCTGCGTAACGGCAAGGGTTCCGCCGGTTTCACCGTGCGCTATGTCGGTGGCCGGGCGGTGGAAGCTTGGGCCCGCGCGGTGCCGCTGGACAACGCTGATGAGGGCTGGCTGCAGCTGGCACCGCCCGAGCAACGCGATATGCAGCCGGGTCAGACGCACACCTTCAAGGTGGCCGTCACAGTGCCGCCGGGAACCCCAGCCGGGCGCTATGGCCTGCGCCTGGACGTGATGTCGGCGGATAACACCGACGAGGAGTACGACCAGGGGCCTATGGTCGTATTCGAGGTGGCTGAATCGGCGCCGCCGCAGCCGAACGGCTCCGGTTTTCCCTGGTGGATAGTCATCACGGTGGCGCTGGTGTTGGTGATCGGCGGCGGTGGTCTGGCATGGTGGCTTAGCGCTGATAATGGGACCGAGCGCGCCACACCGGTTGATGCTGAACCGGCCGAAGAAAACATCCCTGCCGATAAAACCGGCCGCTTTACGGTGAGCCAGACTTGGCAGGGGGACTTGGATCGCGGGCGGGAAGTGCCGCGGGGCGCACCGCGCAGCGAGGCCGACTTCTGGTTCCAGGCGCGCACGGCCACCGATCGCTCTTTGGTGCCAAAAAACGGCGCGCAGTTGCGACTGATGCGCCACAGCGGCCAACAGGCGCCCACCTTGGCCGAGATCAAACAGGCACTGGGAGGCGCTACCAGCGCCGCTGAGATCGATGTGCGCCGGTTGCGTCCCGGCCGTTGGGTGGCGGTGCGAACCAGCGCAGGTGGGCACGCCGCCTTTACCGCTACGCAGCCGGTCGGAGCCAGCCCCGCAGAGCTGCGCTTACAATATCACTATTGGCGCGCCAAACGATCGTCGCGCCCGATCGTGGACAGGGCGGTCAGAGTGCTGCGCCTCGATGATGCGGGTAGCAACACACCGTGAGCATCAAAGCCCTGCAAATCATGCTGGTCATCGCAGCGGTACTCTGTGCAGTGGGCGTTGCGGCCACTTTCGGTGGAGGGGAACGCGCCATGCCCGCGGATTTCAATCCGCCCGACTGGCTGCGTTCCCTGCAGGGGTTGGCCGGTGGTCCCCGCCTCGCGGCTCGTGAGCTCACCCGTAATAGCCGATCCTTCCCGGCCGAGCTGCGGCTGGGCGCGCACAAGACGACGGTTTTTTCGGTGACGCCGGCCGAGGATGCCGAACTGCGCCGCGCCGAATTCACCGTGCGCGGCAACGTGCACATGCGCTACCGTCCGGTGAGTGGACAGCAGCTGCGGGGCAAGCCTGTGGAGGAGCAGAGCTGGTCGGCGGATACGAGCCGCGCTACCGAGCCGGCCTTCATCGTTTATGACCGCGGCGGCACCCTCACGCTCCGTAACTTGCGCGGGAGCACGGCACGCATCGGCCTTAAGGAGTGAGGAAACCATGCCGCATAATCTGCGCACGCTGCCTTTTCTGCTCGCCATCGGCTTGCTCGGAGTGGTGCTGCTCGCCGAGTTGGGCGTTGCGGTGGCCTCGCCTTTGCTGGGCCATTCCGGCGGCGCCGTGGGCTGGGGAATTCCGTGTTTGTCTTTGATCGACGCTCAGCTGGTCTTCACTGCGCTGCTTATGGCCGCGCCGCTGGTGTTTCCGGAGCGGATCACCGGGCGGGTGCAAGGCGGTGCCACCCTGATCGTGGGTTTGCTGTTGGTGCTTGCTTGCCTGGGTGCGGGATTGGCCGCTATTGGGCTGCTCACGATGTTGATCGGGCTGCTGCTCGCACTGCCTTTCGGCCCCGCCGTCTACGCGGCCTTGGGTTATGCGAGTTTTCCCGCCACGGCGGCTGCTGCCACCTTGACGCTGTTGATGGCCTGCAAGCTGCTCAGCAGCGGCGCATTGATCCTCGCCCACCCGCGCTTCCTGGAGAATAAGGGCCTCGTGCTGCTGATCGCCACATCCTTGCTCGCTACGATCCTGGTCTCGTTCCTACACGGTTTCGTACCCGGATTCCTGGTCAGCGTAACTGATCTGATTGCTGCCCTCATCGCGGTGATCCTGGCAGCAATCTGGGCCGTGCTGGGCTTAGTGTTCGGAATTATCGCAACGCTAAAGGCGATCGCCTGAATGGCCTCGGCGCGCGGTAGGGTCCCTATTCATCGGCGACCGAGCCTATAGCTGGATTTGTGGAGCAGGAAGCCTGAGCTCGATGCGCGTTGGTGCCGGGGCGGAATCTTAGCTCGATCACTTGCTTTGCCCGCGATTCCCGGTAAGCATACGGAGTCGGTGCTCACCGCGAGTGCCACTGTCAGCGTGGCCAGCGGTTTTCGCTACACTCTATTCTTGTGGGATTGCGAAGGTGCCGGATGGGGCTAAATGCATGGCGGAGGAGGGCGGAAGATGTCAGTTAGGCTCCAAGTAATTGATGCATTGGATAATTGCATCGATTCATTAGACCGGCGCTTGGAAAGGGCGCGCGCATTGCGCGATGAGGTCGCGAAGCTCCCGGATGAGGATGCGTTTTTCGCCACATTGAAAGAGCTGAAACAATCCCGGTATCGATCGTGTCGTAAGCTACTCGATCAAATGACTCAGGGTGGCGTTGTGTTTGAGGGGTTGGCCAGTATCGAAGACGTCCTTAAGAAAATCGAAGCACAAAAAGAGGCCGCGCAGACTCGCTATTTTGAAGCCGGTCACCCGGGTTGAGCGCGCTTACAAGATAACTGCTCACGCGGTTGCTTAGCCGCACCGGTCGATCGGAAGGTGGGTTTTTGCTCACCGACAACGGCATCCAGTTTGCCGATCGGCCCCTGAACCGCATGCGAACGCGCCGGTATGCAAAGGCCGGCGGTTTGCCCGCATCTCGATTTGGCGGGGACGGTATTTCGCCGCGTAGGATTGGCTGAACGGATACGCAGGCACATGATCGTCAAGAAAAAAATTGCTTGGCTTCGGCTATTGTTCCAATTCAAAGGGAGCAGCTTTGAAGAAACATGGCCCCGAATTGTAACGGCGACCGGTGTTGCGTCTGCTGTGACGTATTTCCAATTACGCTATAATATCCAAGAATATACGCTTACGACGACTCCTTTCACGTTAATTGGCGTAGCATTGAGTATTTTTCTTGGCTTCAGGAATAATGCTGCGTATGACAGGTTTTGGGAAGGTCGCACGCTGTGGGGCGCGCTCGTCAATACTTCACGAAGCCTTGCTCGGCAAGCCTATTCGCTGATTGACGGTTCACCAGAATCGGAGATTCTGCGCTTCCGCCAGACGTTCGTCAAAAGGGTTATCGCATTTGTGCATTCGCTTCGGCATCATCTGCGAGGTACGGATTCACTCGAAGATATCACAGCTTTTTTACCTGGCGAAGATCTTGATGCCGTTCAACGATCTTCTCATCGGCCGCTGGCGATTCTACAACAACTCGGGCAAGATCTTGCGCACGCTCGTAATCAACGGTGGTTGCATGAATTAAATGTTCCAGACATTGACGCACAACTCATTGAATTATCGAACATCCTTGGTGGGTGCGAGCGCATTAAGAATACGCCTATCCCGTTTACCTATACTGTATTGATTCATCGTATCGTAGCCTTCTATTGCCTGTTCCTGCCGTTTGGGCTTGTCGATACCATTGGTGTTTTAACTCCTGTTGTAGTTTTTCTTATTTCGCATGCGTTCTTTGGTTTAGAGGCCATCGGTGATGAAATTGAAGAACCGTTCGGTACAGAACCAAATGATCTTCCTTTAGCTACAATTTCGCTAAATATAGAGATAAATCTCTTGGAACTTATCGGCGAGCCGAATCGGCCAGAACCGCTTGCACCCCAGAAAGATATTTTGTTGTAATGTGCTTTATGGATAGGATAGATGTAGAATAAATAACGAGGAAACCCTGAAAAATTCCGTTCATTCCTGAACCCTTCAACAAGGCTCTCCCGAGCGTGGCCGACGAGCTTTGGGCGAACGGATCAATTAATCGGCCCCTTCCTTATGAGTAACGTAAGCCCTAGCTATTCTTAACTCCTAACCGTTTCCCCGATTGGTAAGACGCCGAGTTAAGCGAGAGTCGTTCCGCCGACTAAGTGCACCGCCGAAGCCGCGCGAGCGTAATGGCTTACACGCGCTTTGCGTGCCGCCCTCCCTGGGAGAGGGGGCCGATGGATAGTCAAGCGGCCGGAAAAGGCGCACGCGACGGTGGATATCAATTCCCGCGGCATTTGATCCAGGCCAATGGAGCAATGCAATAAATCAGCTAAGCTTTACACACCATACGACCACATCGTTACCCACAACTCATCGCTCACCGGACGGGCGTTGCGGCGGCCATCGCCGTCACTGATGAGTATCGCGTGGCGCGCTGCCAAAGGAAATGAGAAGTGACGAGGGAGAACAGGAAAAACTTGTCGACCTAAAGCAACGCCGGGTCGACCTGGCACCAGGCGCCGGTCGAGTCGGCGTTCGAACGCTTAGCGGTGCAAGCGGAGCAGAGGCTCGGCGAGGCGGAGGCCTGGGTACGACTTGACCGCTATTGCTCCAACCGCCCGCAGAAAGCACGCCAGCGGGGTGCGTTGCGGGTGTTCCTCGATCAGTTCCGCAATCTGCTATGCCCCGACGCTCGGGATGGAGGGACAATGCCGCGTTTGAACTCGGCGATGCGGTGGATTTGCCGCGAGCATGATGAACTAGGTGAGGCGGTATTCAATGGGAGGTGGCCATGACGGCGGCAACCATGCGTGCGATGGTGCTGCGAGCGGCCGGCGCGCGGCTCGAACTGCGCGAGCTGTCTCGCCCGGTTCCGGCGGTTGGACAGGTGCGGTTGCAAGTACAGGCCTGCGCGGTGTGCCGCACGGATCTGCATGTGGTGGACGGTGAGCTCGCCGAACCGCGGCTGCCGTTGATCCCGGGTCATGAAATCATCGGCTGCGTCGATGCCGTGGGCGAGGGTGCCGAGGGGCTTGCCGTCGGTGACCGCGTCGGCGTGCCGTGGCTCGGCTGGACCTGTGGCGATTGTCGTTACTGTCGCCGCGGCCAGGAAAACCTCTGCCCGCGAGCGCAGTTTACCGGCTACACGTTGGATGGCGGCTACGCCGAGTCGACCCTCGCCGACGCCCGTTTCTGCTTCCCCCTGCCGGAAGCGTTCGACGCTGTCGCCGCGGCGCCTTTGATGTGCGCGGGGTTGATTGGCCAGCGGGCTTGGTCGATGATCGGCGAGGATGTCGAGCACCTCGGACTCTACGGCTTTGGGGCGGCCGCGCATATTCTTGTCCAGGTCGCGATCCACGCCGGGCAATCGGTCTACGCGTTTACCCGTCCCGGCGACGAGCAGGCCCAGACCTTCGCCCGCCGCCTCGGCGCCGTCTGGGCCGGGAGCTCGGAGGCCGCGCCGCCGGTGGCACTCGATGCAGCGATTATCTTCGCTCCGGTCGGGGCTTTGGTGCCGGCCGCTTTAGCTGCCGTACGCCCCGGCGGAGTCGTGGTCTGCGGCGGTATTCACATGAGTGACATCCCGGCCTTCGCCTATCGGCTCCTGTGGGAGGAGCGGGTGTTGCGCTCGGCCGCCAACCTCACCCGCAAAGACGGCCATGACTTGCTGGCTCGCGCCTCGAAGGCCGGCGTGCGCACCCACACTCAGCACTATCGGCTCGAGCAGGCCAACGAGGCGCTCGCTGATCTGCGCGCCGGGCGGGTCTCGGGCGCTGCCGTCCTGATACCCTGAGCCCGAGTCAATGATGCCTTCACAGGAGAAATGGGCTATGCAGGAATTCCCTCATCAATACCGGGCCTCCGCTGCGGGCGCCACCGAGGGCCCGATCAGGGCCTCGTCGGCGGAATTGCCGTCCCTGGATACGATGCCACCGCCCCAGTACGGTGGTGCGCCCGGTTACTGGTCGCCGTCGTTGCGGACTGCTTCGTTCTCATTTTCCGTAGCGTATAACAAGCATCCAGGCTGGAGTGGGAGAGCGTGAGCTGCGCTGTCGAGGGCATGCTCGAACGGGTGGGTCGCATCCCGTGGTTCACGCATTTCGAGATCAACGCCGAGCTGCGGATTGGCGATTCGGGCAGCCGAGGCAAGGCCGAACGTTGCCTTGAAAAGGCGGATCGCGCCTATTTGATCACTACCTCCCTGAAGGCCGAGACAACACTCCTCTTTCAGGCCGAGGTCCTCGACTCCGCGTGACAGATGTCGGCATCGAGCTTGACTCCCGCAGCCCGCGCCAAAGCCTCGATCTCCCCTGCGTAGCGCCGGTATTCGCTCGAGTCGAGGGCTGCATAGTTGAGATTTTTCATCGCCGTGGCGAGCCGGGTGAAATACTCGCGCACCGCCTCCTTGTCCTCGAACTCGTAACTCGCGGCGACCAGGCGGTAGACCAGCGCCAGGCTGCGGCGCTGGCGCTGCGGCGAGCTGCTGGCATCCACCGCGTCGAAGGCGTCCTGCTGCAGGTAGACGAGATCGAGGAACGACGCTTTGTGGTAGGTGATGTAGTCCGCCGTGGTGATCCCTTCGTCGCCGGTGACCTGCATCATTTGATTGACGTCCTCGCCGTCGTGGAGCAACTGCAGCAGCTCGTCGATGCGCGCCGGCCATTTCTCGCCAAGCTGGGCGGCGATGTATTCGGCGAGCTCGCCGCGGTAGCGCGACCAGGAGAGCAGCGGGTCCACCGCCGGATAGAAGCGCTTGTAGGCGCGCTCGGCGGACAGCCCTAGAAACGCCTTGACTGTGGCGAGCGTCGCCTGGGTGACCGGCTCCTCAAAGTTGCCACCGGAGGGCGAGACGGTGCCGATCATCGTGAGACTGCCGCTGTCGCCGGCGTTGTTGCGGATCACCCCGGCGCGCTCGTAGACGCTGCGGATCGCCGAGTCGAGATACGCCGGGTAGGCTTCCTCGCCGGGGATCTCCTCCATGCGCCCGGAGGTCTCGCGCATGGCCTGTGCCCAGCGCGAGGTAGAATCGGCGATCAGCAGCACGTCGAGGCCCATCTGGCGGTAGTACTCGCCGATGGTGATGCCGGTGTAGATGGAGGCCTCGCGGGCAGCCACCGGCATCGACGAGGTATTGCAGATGATCACGGTTCGGTCCATCAGCGAGCCACCGGTGGTGGGGTCGGTGAGCTGCGGGAACTCGGTGATGGTCTCCACCACTTCGCCGGCGCGCTCGCCGCAGGCGACGATGATCACGATATCCACCGTGGAGTAACGTGCGATGAGGTTCTGCAGCACGGTCTTGCCGGCGCCGAAAGGGCCGGGGATGCAGGCGGTACCGCCGATGGCGATGGGAAAGAACGTATCGACCACCCGAATGGTGGTCGCCATAGGACGCTGGGGGTAGAGCCGCTCACTGGTGTGGCTCTCGAGCAGCCACCGGGGCAGCGGCGTGCGCACCGGCCACCGCTGCGCCAGGGTGAGCGAGCGTTCGCCGCCCTCGGCATCGAGCAGCCGGGCGACCGGCACATCGATGCCGAAGCTGCCTTCATGAATCCAGTTGACCTCATGCTCACCCCGGGCATCGAAGGGCACCATGATGCTGTGGGTGAAACGCCCCTCCTGCACAGTGCCCAAGGTATCGCCGGCCCGCACCCGCTCGCCCATGCGCACCGCCGATGCGAACGACCACTGAGTGGTGGCCTCCAGTGCCGCCAGATGTCGACCCCGGGGCAGAAAGAACCCCGACTCCGCGGCGAGCGCCTCCAGCGGGTTCTGCAGGCCGTCGTAGATCCCGCCCAGCAGGCCCGGACCAAGGGTCACCGAGAGCATCTCGCCGGTCTGCTCTACAGAATCACCGATGGCGATACCGCCGGTGTCCTCGAACACCTGGACATCGGCGCGGCGGCCACGCACGCGCAGCACCTCGCCTTTCAACCGCACCGCGCGCCCGGCAGCGGCGCCAGTAGGCTCGATATAGACGACTTCGTTTTTCATCAGCCCCGGCGAACGCTCGGTGGCCTCGATGACGACGATGTCGTCCTGCACGCTGGCCACACTGCAGTCGCGGGCGGCGGAATCCATATTCATCAGCTCCCCAGAATGAAGTAAAAACACGATCTGATGAGGAACGAAGCCCAGCCGTATCGAGCTCTAGGCACCGAGGTGCTTTAAGCCGCTGGTGCCTCTCCGTCCTCCATGCGGCTGGGCCTCGCTCCTCATCAGAAAAGCCTACGGTAGTGGCCGAGACCCTGCTCGATGCCGGCCTGCAGGCGCCGTCCGGCGGCCTCGGCGTTGTAGCGCCGCCAGGCGGCGACGAGTCGCCACTGCAGCACGTAGCGCGCCACCTCGCGAAAGTCGAAGTGCCCGTAGCGCCGTGTCCGTGCGAGCATGCGCCAACGCTCGCCGAGCAGCAGCCGCTCAAGCTCCCGGGGCCGGTGCTCCTGCAGATGGTTGCGGGCCTCCGCGAGCCAGGGGAAGACGGCGCCTACGCCGAGCAGCGGCTCGTCCCAGTGGGCGCGCATGTGCGCAAGCCGTGGCCCGAAGCCCCAGCGTGCCCCCGCTGCCGGGGCGGGCTCGCCGCGCGCGTGCCGGCGCAGCGCCGCGACCACGGTGTGCATCTCCAGCGGCACCGCAACGAGATCGAGGACACCATGCGCGGCGAGCTGCGGCTCGGCCGCACGGAACCGCCGGAGATAGGTATCCGTAGGCAGCGCCTTGCCCAGATGGCGCCAGTCGAGCAGCCTCTCCAGCGCCGTCAGCGCCTCGCGATGGGCCGGGTGCAGATCGCCGAGGCGGCGCTCCAGGCGGATCGCCGAGATCGGCAACGCCTCGCGGCCAAAGGGCGTGGCCGGCAGCGCCGGCAGGCTGGTACGCAGGGCGACATACTGGTGGCGGGCAGCCATGGCTATTTCACGATGCCTTCGAGCATGGCCCGAAAGCGCGGCTGCAGGTGTTCGAGTAGCAGTTCGGCCACTGCCGACTCGGTGATGTCGATCTCCATGTCGTGATCGTGGAGGCGCACTCGCAGGCCGCTGCCGTGCTCGCCCACCGAAAAACGCACCCCCTCGCGCAGCAGCTCCCGGGCCTGGGCGACGACGAAATGCGACAGCGTCCCCTCCCGCAGCTCTTCGGGGCGGCGGTGCAGATCCTCGAGGCCGAGCACATCCCGCGGCAGTACGATCTCCACGTCGCTCTCGGCGGCGAGCGGCGTATCCCGGCGCGTGCGCGCGGCAAGCTCGAGGATGAGGCGCTGCAGCAGCTCTTCCTGGGAAAGCGTTTCCGCTACCAGCCAGCGCAGATGCCCGCGAAAGCGATGGGTGAGCGTCGCCTGCATCTCCAGCACGGTGTCTCGGGCGGCGACGCGCAGCGCCTCCCGCGCCGCGCGCTGCAGCCGCTCGGCCTCTTCGAGGGCCCGGCGGCGGATGGCCTCGGCGTTGCGTTCGGCCTGCTCGATCATCCAGCCCGCGCGGCTTTCGGCATCGGCGACGATGCGCCGCGCCTGCTCCCGGCCCTGCTCGACGCCCTCGTCGCGCAGGCGTTCGATCAACGTTTCGACGCCGGAGGACACAGCTTTGCCGGTTGCCTGTTGCTCGCTCATCGCGCTACCTCCACGGCACACTCACTGCTGGGGGATGTCGCCGCCGATGACCAGGGCGAAAATGAAGGCGAACACGCCGAAGCCCTCGACGATGGCCGCCGGCGCAATGGACAGCCCAAATATCTCCGGCTTGCTCTTCGCGCTGTTGATCGCCGAGGCGCAGCAGCTGCCCTGATACACCGCACTCAGTAGCAGCGCCACGCCGGCGAGAATACCGACGGCGAACAGCCCCGGTGCGGTATCGTCGGTGACCGGGCGCTGCAGCGAGAACATCACGACGATGCCGTAGACGCTCTGCGAGGAGGGCATCGCCGTGAGCCCGATAAAGCGTCCGTGCCCGGATTCGGTTTCGAGCAGGGCGCCGATGGCCGCCTGGCCGGCGATGGCACAGCCGATGACACTGCCGATGGCACCGAGTGCCATCGGCCCGTACAAGCCTGCCCAGCCGAGGGCGACGATCAATTGCTCCACTGTCCGGTCTCCGTTTTCACAAAGGGCTTGAAGGGATAGCCTTCCTCCGATATCCCCCAGTTGTAGAACTCGATAACGTTGAGTCGTAGGCCGTGGACCACGCCGCTGACCACGGCGAGCACGAAGTTGAGCGCGTGGCCGGCAACGAGGATCAGCACGAACAACAGCACCCCGAACTCGGGCACGGCGGTCGCCGCTTCGACGGCGAGCCGGTTGAAGGTCACCGCAAGCGAGGCGGTGGCAAGCCCTAGGGCGAACAGCCGCAGGTAGCTCAGCACATCTCCGAAGGCCTTGGTGCTGCGGGTAAGACCATAAAGACCGCCTCCAGCGCGCCACAGCAGATCCAGCGGCCGGCGGATCGGCCGGGTGTCGCTGAACACTGCCACGGCCGCGAGTCCGAGGGCGAGGGCCAAGCCGCCACCGGGCACCTCGAAATAGATCAGCGTAGCTGCTATCAGGGCGACGATCCAGCCGAGCGGCGCGAGCGCCGCGCTGTGTCGGCGGTGCTGCCAGGCAACGATGGCGTTGGCGATGATGAGATGGGCGAGTCCTACGGCCACGGAGAGCTGCATCATCTGCCCGAAATCGTTTACATCGAAGAGTTTCAGTCGCCCCAGCCAGCTTTGCGGCGGCGGCGCCCAGCCGAAATAGCTCCCGCTTGCCACACCGTAGGCAAGCGAGCAGGCGACCAGGGCGAAGCCCATATTGCGCAGCCGCCGCCCGCTGCGGCTGCGTGCGAGCCGCGGCGCGGTGAGCAGCAGCACCGCGGCGAGCCCGAGCGCATAGCCGGCATCGGCGAGAATCATGGCGAAGAACACGGCGAAAGAGAAGAAAATCACCCGCGACGGGTCCCAGCTACGATAGCCGGGCATCTGGTAGAAGCGCACCACCTCCTCACCGCCAGCGGTGCGCTCGTCGTTGGCGAGCAGTGTGGGCGGCTCGGCCTCGGGGGTTACCGGCTCGTCGAGCAGGACCGCGCCTTCGCGCTCGGCGAGCGCGCGAATGTCCGGCAGCACGGTTGCCGGTGCCCAGCCCTGGACGGCGAAGACGGCATCGTCGTCCCAGGTGATACGCTGCGCCTGCGCCAGGCTCGCGGCATCCTCGGCGCGGGCGAGATCGCGGTGCAGTCGATGGATCCAGCGGGTCAACGCCTCGCGCTCGGCGGCGAGTTCGTCGAGGCGCACGTTGAGGCTCTGGAGCTCGGCGCGCAGCGCCGGGCGCGGCACGCTGCCCGTGTGGGTGCGCGGTACTGGCATGGCGTCGGCCGGCGGCTCGTCGCGGGCAATGACGGCGATGTAGCTGTTGCGATTGTCGCGATGTACCTCCTGCCAGGGTAGGGTCACCGCGGCGAGCTGGCGGCGCTTGTAGTTCGGCACCTCGTAGAACCACAGCCGGTGGTCGGCGAGCTCGGTGAGCGGGGGAAACTCGAAGTCTCCCCAAGGTTTGAGGTCATCGAGGCGGCGCCGGACGAACTCGATGCTGTCCTCCACGTCGCGACTCAAGCGCTGGTTCTCTAGTGCCTGATGGACGATGGTCTGGCGGTCGAAACCTGCATCGTCGGGTACCTGATGGCGTTTCACCGGGCAGCCGAGCAGGTATAGAAGCGCCTTGTGTGGCGCTCCGGGACTCGGGGTATCGGAATCCGGCTCGCCGCCGGCGCCCAGGGCGATGAGATGCAAGACCCCGAGCGTTTGCAGCGCGGTCAGTACCGCCTCCTTGTCGCCGCGGCTGCCAATGAGGCTGACCCGGCGCAGCGCCACGATGCTCATAGGATCTCCGTCTGCGCGCGCTTGCCTTTGGCGAGCTTGGCGCGCACCACCGCCGAGCGCTCGCCGTCGGCGAGGTGGATGCGAATGCGGCGGATGTTTTCCCGAGTGCGCGGGATGAGCACCTTGTCGAACAAATTGACTCGCTGGGTGACCCGAGTGACCGCCCGGGCGAGGCGACGCAGGCGCTCGCGCTGCACCTCAAGGCGCAAGGTGAGCTCCAGCGCCGCGGCCAGCTCTTCGGCATAGCGCTCTAGCCAATGCGGTGTGGTAAGCGTGGGGTAGTCGGCGCGCTCGAGCTCGACGCCTTCAAGAATGGGCAGATGCGCGCCGAGCAGGTTGTGCTCACGCAGGCGCACGTCGGTAATCCGCACAAGATCCTCGAGGTCGACGGTGCCATCCCCGGCCATGGGTAGGTGTTCACGCACTCGGGCGGTGAGCGCGGCGAGTGCCGCTTCGGTGGCACGTACCTCGGCGCGCTCGCGGCTGCGTTCGGCGATGAGCTGACGGCGCTTGAGATCGAGCGACGGCAGGATACGCTGAAAGCGCGTGAGCTGCGCCTGCTCGCGATGCAGTGCCGTCTTGTTGAGCGACAATCGGGCCACGGCGGCTCCTTACGGCGCTGCGTGCTCGACGACAGCCGCGATGCCGTTGCCCCGTGCCCGGCTGTGCCCATCCGGCTGCGGAAAATACTTGTCGATCAGAGTCTGTTTCATGACCAGCTCCTCGGCCCGGAAGCACTCGGCGAGCGTCTGCCAGCCAAGATCCAGCGCCTGCTCCAGCGACATGGCGACGTCGACATCCATAAAGCGCGCCTCGAACAGCTCACCGAAGCGCAGCAGTTTCTCGTCGAAGGCGGAGAGCTCAAAGGCCATGGCGCGCTTTTGCTCGGCATCCCGCGCTCCCGCGTAGAGCCGGATCATGGTATTCATGAGCGCGCCGTGGTCCTCCCGGGTTGCCTTGCCGACCACGTGTTGCTTGAGCCGCGACAGCGAGCCGAAGGGGTCGATGCGTCCGCCTCGCAGATAGAACTGCCCCTCGGTGATGTAGCCGGTGTTGTCCGGCACCGGGTGGGTAACATCGTCGCCGGGCATGGTGGTGACGCTCAACACCGTGACCGAACCGGCGCCGTGGAAATCGCAGGCCTTCTCGTAGCGACGTGCGAGCTGGGAGTAGAGATCGCCCATGTGGCCGCGGTTGGAGGGCACTCGCTCCATGCTGATGCCCACCTCCTTGATGGCGTCGGCGAAGGCGGTCATGTCGGTGAGCAACACCAGCACGCGTTTGCCTTCCTCCACGGCGAAGCGTTCGGCCACCGCCAGGGCCATGTCCGGCACCAGCAGGCGCTCGACCACCGAGTCCGAGGCAAGATTGACGAACATCACTGTATGCGCGAACACGCCGGCGTCCAGGAAACGCTGGCGGAAGTAGTGATAGTCGTCAAAGATCAGTCCCATGCCGCCGAACACCACCACATCGGCATCGGCGTGGATGGCGATGCGCGCGAGCAGCGCATTGTAGGGCTCGCCGGCGACCGAGAAGATCGGGATTTTCTGGCTCTCCACCAGCGAGTTGAACACGTCGATCATGGGCACATCGGTGCGGATCATGCGCGTTGGCATCACCCGGCGCATGGGATTCACCGACGGGCCGCCGATCGCCACCTTGCGGTCTTCGGTGAGCGCGGGGCCGCGGTCGATGGGCTCACCGGTGCTGGAAAACGCCCGCCCGAGGACGTTCTGCGAACAGGTCACCCGCATGGGATGGCCGAGAAAGCGGATCGAGGCCTCAGTGGTGAGCCCCGCAGTGCCGCCGAAGACCTGCAGCGAGACCACCTCGCCGTCGATGCGGATCACCTGAGCGAGCATCGTCTCGCCGTTCGCCTTGCGCAGACTCGCGAGATCGCGGAAACGCGCCGGCGTGGGCTGTCCCGCACGGCCCTGGGGCACTCGCACCCGCACGATGCCGCCGACGATGCTGAGGATATTGCGGTAGTGGCTGAGCAGTTGGGTCATCTCGCACCACGGCTCTTATTCGTCCCCGTCGGTTGGGGACCGATCCAGCGCCAGGCCGCGGCCTCCTGATCCGCCGGGCACACCCGCATGTCGATATCGGTGAAAGCCGGGTTCATAGTTTCGATGATCTCCGCCATCCAGGTCAGCGCGCCGCCGATGGCGTAACGCCCGACTTTCTGCAAGGCGGCGAGCTTCATCGACACCAGACCGCTTTGCATAAAAATTTTCGGATCGATACCGGCGAAATGCCGGATGCGGTTGAGGAGGCGAACGCGGTCGTGTTTCACCAGGAAGGAGTTGAACTTCGCGGTGACGTCGGGCATCTCGGGAGCGGCAGTCACGTCATTGATCTCGAAAGCAAGGACATCGTCAGCTGTCGTCGGTAGAAACCGCACCGCCGGGGGCACGCTTGTCGGAGGCTTCGTGGCCTCGGCCGCCCATTGCAGTGCCATCGCTCTTTGCGCGCTCGGAAACAGCTGCATCGGCCGTGCCGGAAATAGCGGCTGCAGAAAGTCGATGAGCGCCTGCGGCCATTGCTTGTCGGAGACGAGTGCATAGCGGGTGAATCGATCGAGGCGTCCGAACAGCTCGAGATCGGCTTTGACGCCGGCAAACAGCGCCTCGGCACTGACATCCGCCAGCTCGGAGAAGTCCACCCAGAGCCCGATGCGTTCATGACGCGCGAGCTTCTCCTTGAGTGCGGTTCGGTACTGTTCGATGTCATCGGCGGTTAAGATCCCGCTGATGGTGATGGCAAGCACCTGTTCCGATGCGGTGGTCATTTTAAATGCAATCCTTATCTGAAAACGCCTCAGCCTAGCTCCAACTCTACTCGAACGGTGCCCGGATCTCCTGGTATCGGATGCTGCCGGAAGCCAAGCGTTTTGCACAAGTGCAGCATAATCGTGTTCTACCGCAGCATCTCGCCGAAAACCAGTCGCGTTCCGCGGCGGCGGCAGTAATCGATGATGCGGCGCATGAGCCGCCGCCCCTACCCCCTGCCCATTATGTCGTGGCGAACGGTGATGGTGTACTCGGCCTGCTCATTATTGGGATCGGTGACGATTCGAGCCACACTGTAGCTCTCGGTCTGACTGGCGATGCCCGGATCGGCCAAAACAAGGGCCATCTCCCGATCATAATCGATCTGAGTGAACTGCGCGGCCATCATGTGCGAGAGAACTTTCAGCGGCATGAGGAAGCGCAGTCGGGTCTCCTTCGGGGTAAGTCTGGTAAAGCCCTTCTGCAGCGCCGGTGCGTCTTCGAGCCGGATGGGCCGCAGCAGCAGCTTGGGGCCCTCGCCGACCGGTATCTCCTCCTCGAACTCCTTCAGGTGGGGGCGGATGGCGAGCCGATTCGAGTGGGTTGCACAGCTTCTTCGCACCCGCATACGGACATCAAGCGCCACCACGCCGTAATCGTCCGCGCAAGCGGAGCAGCCCGGATAAACGGGCACGAGTGATAGCTTGAGCCCCGTGCCGGGTGTGGCTTTAATCTGCAAGTGGCGTGAGGCAGAGCGTTCCGAATCGGGGCTGCCGTCCTGGAACAGCAGCCCCCGATCGTGCATCGTTAGTTCGTAGCGGTCCTCGCGGGGCGGCGGCGGTTGCCGCGCGGACGGGTGCTGCGGCCGGGTCCGTCGCCATTGTTCGCGTAGGCGCTTTGGGACGGCCTGCGGCGCGCTCGGTTGGGCTGGGGGCGGGTCGGATTCAAGCTCGGAGCCTCATTGGCGGCTACCGGCTCGAAGCCCTCGATCACGGTGCAGGGCAGGCGGCGGCCGAGCAGCCGCTCGATGTTGGCGAGGTGCTTGCGCTCATCGGCGCTCACGAGAGACACCGCTTGCCCCTGGCTGCCGGCCCGGCCGGTACGCCCGATGCGGTGGACGTAGTCCTCGGCAATATTCGATAGCTCGTAGTTGACGACGTGCGGCAGTGCCTCGATGTCGAGACCGCGCGCGGCGATGTCGGTGGCCACCAGCACGCGCACCCGCCCCCGTTTGAAATCCTGCAGTGCCTTGGTGCGGGCGCTTTGGCTCTTACTGCTGTGGATGGCGGTGGCGTTCAGGCCATCGCGGTCAAGCTGCGTTGCCAGGCGGTTGGCGCCGTGTTTGGTGCGCGTGAATACCAGCACCTGAGACCATTTCCCATTACCGATGAGGTGCGCAAGCAGTGCGCGCTTGCGGCTCTGGGCGACAGGGTGAACCTTGTGCGTGATGAGCTCGGCGACGCTGTTGCGCGGGGCGGTGTCGACGGACGCTGGATCGTGGAGGATCTGGTCGGCGAGCTTGCGGATTTCCCCGGAGAAAGTCGCGGAGAAGAGCAGGTTTTGGCGCTTTTGCGGCAACGCGGCCATGACTTTGCGGATATCGCGAATAAAGCCCATGTCCAGCATCCGGTCGGCCTCGTCGAGCACGAAAATCTCGACGCGGGAGAGCTCGACGGTCCGCTGCTGCAGATGATCGAGAAGGCGCCCTGGTGTGGCGACCACGACATCGACGCCGCTTCGCAATGCGCTGATCTGGGGGTTGATGCCAACGCCACCGAACACGGCGGTGGAGCGCAGCGGCAGGTGCCGGCCGTAGCTGCGCACGCTCTCGCGCACCTGCGCGGCGAGTTCACGCGTGGGTGTCAGCACCAGCGCGCGCGGCGCCCGATGGCGTGTTGGCACCGCGCTCAGCCGCTGCAGTATGGGCAGCGTGAAGGCGGCGGTTTTACCGGTGCCAGTCTGAGCCGCGGCGAGCAAGTCACGCCCGGCGACGACCAGCGGAATGGCTTGCGCCTGAATGGGCGTGGGCGTGGTGTAGCCTTCAGTGCGTACGGCACGCAGAATATCGGCCGAGAGGCCAAAACAGTCGAACGTCATAGTTTATTGATTCCACCGAACGGCCGCACCCGAGGGGAGCCGCTCAATTGCAGCGAAAAAGTCGTCGAGGAGAGAACCGAGAGCGGAAACGCCGCGACGGCGGGCGGGATCTACGGGCCGAGGCCCGGTTCCCTGTCTCTGCCCGTGGTCCGATTAAGACGGATGCGGCGCGCTTGCGCGAGCAGAAGTAAACAAAGTATGAACGGCCGCGGCATGGGGTACAAGCGCCCGTGTTTCGGCGCGAGACCTGGCGCACGCAAAAGCGGCTAAGGATCCAGTTGGCGGCCCTCGATATAGCTGGTGAGTACCGAAGATATGGGCATCCCTGGGTTTTGTCTGCCCCGTTGAAAGGGTGCGAATACGACCGGTGGTCAATTTGGGTCCACTTCAGTGCTAAAGCCAAACCCTATCAAGTTTGTCAAGTACGCACCGTGATTCTGAAGTATCGGCTAGGAGTCGATGACGATGCATAAGTACGAAAGCGCCGGCCGTTACCATTGCCCCATTCTGCACTTCCTTGCCCGGAGTTAATAAGAAGTTATGGCTTTTCTTCTTAATCTATTGATATTATAGAATTTATTAGTTTGCGTAAGTGCTGTTGCAGGTTATCCCCGTTTTCTCCGAAGATCCATGCCAGGCGCTGGCCTATTCGAGCAGGCGCCAGCCTTGACCTTCAACCTTGCAGAGTGTAAATGCGTTGGGGCCTGTCTGTGAGGTGGTGTGATTGGTTAATGTAACCTTGCGACAAGGAAGATCGTGAGCTTCGAACGTCTTTACTACTCGAATACTGCCGAAGTGCCCCGTGTCAGCATTACGCCACTCCCGCGTTGCGCCGTCCGGCGCGTTTTCCAGCGCGTCGATCGTCGTTTCGACCAGTTGTTGCCAGTCAGAGTCCGAGAGATCCCTGATAAGGGTATTACGCAGAAAGCCCAAGTTCGCCGCCGATGTGGCGCTGCTTACCGCAAGCAAGGCGGCGATCATCGTCATCGTTTTCAAGGGAGTGTTTTTCATTCTCGCTAACCTCGAGAAAATAGGAATATCAGCCGATAGGGTGGGGCGGCGATCGGCTTCTGAGTCTGACAGAAAGGCGTGGCGGCACCCGGGCAAAGCCTCCTGCGGAACCCATCGAATAGCAACACACCCTCGTCTCTGGAGATGGCGGGGTGACACAGGCGTCTTCGGGAGCACCCGTATTGCACCAGAATCGGCCTACGATGAATACTGCTGATTCCGGCGGCCTCGACGAGCCCGATTATTCCAAATATCAACAGCGCTTGGCGCCCCTGAGTCGAAAGCGGCAGAGAGCCGTCAAACTTTTAAAGTTTACCATCTCTAAGTCTCGGACCCATGCATCCTGATTAGCAAGGTGCGGCCAACAATTTAGCCGGTGCCCGGATGTTTGCACCCAAGGTGCTTTGCCACGATCTGCTGGTGCTGCAGCGGCATTTCCCCAAGCTGTGCCTGCACGCCTTGCCAATCGTCGATACGCTTTGCGGGTGCCCAGTTAGCGTTTCAGCTTTGGAAAGATCAATTCCAGGCATTCACCGCACTGCAAGACGAGCCGCCCGAGGAGCTCGTTTGATAGCATTATCTGCTCACACGCGACCCTGCGCTGGGATTGGGGAGTCTGCTTACGCTGGTGCGGCGTGCTTTGCCGCCGGGTATCGAGGAGGTCAAGCAGGCGGCGCTGTGGCTGACAGAAGGCAAAGCCTGCCGCTGGCTTATCTGCTTGCGTAGCTGCGGGTGAGCGGCGGCAATTCGGTGACCCCGCCGTGGGTGCGGCACAATTATTCGTTCGTTCGTTCGTTCGTTCGTTCGTTCGTTCGTTCGTTCGCGAGCTGCTGCGGCAGTTGCGCGATACCCAGGGAACCGGGCGGGATCGTCAGGATTCACGCTGCGTGTTGCTCTACGATGAGGACGGCGTCGAGGAGCAATTCGCCGTCGCCGCGCGTTCGCGCCTGTGGCGGCGGGACATCGCCGGGATACTGCGCAGTTTGCGGCGCTACTCGGCGCGTGTACGAAAAACCCGGAAATCGTCGTGACACCCGGCGAAATTCTCGCGGATAAGCAAGCGGAGATAGCGATCGAGGCCGCGAGTCCCGATGCCGACACCAAGGTGCGTACCGCGCGGCGTCGTTGACGACGAAGATCTGCGTGAACGGTTACTCGCCGATTATCGGCATATTCTCGTCGATGAGTATCAGGACATCGGCGAGCGCCATGGCCGGGCGTCGCCTCCGGGATCGCGACGCCAAGCTCACCTTGTTGGTCGTTGGCCGTTGGCGATGACGACCAGAACATCTATGCCTTCCGCTACGAGGCGGTTACGGACTACCTGGTCGAGAACTATCGATCCAGCGCGAACATCATTGCAGCATCCAACCAGATCATTGCCGGCAATCGCGCCCGCCTCAAAGCGGGGTATCCCATACGAAGCAATCACGCACGTCGCGAAGAGCCCCCCGATGGCGGGGAATGGCAGCGCGCGGCGGATGATGAGCGGCGTTTGTATTACGTCGGTATGACGAGAGTGCGTGAAAGCCTGATCTTGTGCGAAGGCCGCCGGTGCTCGAATCCTTTTACGCGCGTTCTGGAAGGCGATGAAATCGTGCGCCTCTCGATGCCGCTTTTACGCCGGTTCGGCGTACCGAGCGTGCCCGGCGTCATATTGTGTTGAGCCAAAGCAATGTGGATTTGGGCCATGCTGGGTGTTTCGCGGCGAAGCAGCCGGTACATCGTACACTCTCGCAGGTCTCATACGGTGACGAGCTGGCTTTGGTCATTACGGGGGAGCGGCGGGAGTTGCGCACATTGCAGGGTGTCGTCGTCGGTAAGCTGGCGCGCAAGGCGGTCCTGCCGAGCGGGCGGGTTACCCAGGTTACCGTGGAAAGTGTCATGCACTGGAGTCGGCTGCATACCGATCCTGATCACCACCGCCGCTTACGGGTGGATGAATGGTGGATGGTACTGCCGCGGTTGGTTATCAAGCCGGAAGGTGATTTTAAAGGCGGTGAACGAATCTGAGCTTATTTTGTTATGTAATAGAATTCATTATTATGAAATATGTTGTTATTTTATAAACAATATTGTCTGGTGGATGGTTGGCTTTTCCACCGGGGCACTCCTAGTATTTAAAAATAAATTTTTTTAAAAACAGTTTCATATAAATTAATTCGGTTTTTATTTCGCCATTGGCACGCGATCTGCTTTTATCTAAGCAACGAGAGCGAAACGGCTTTCGGGGCGAAAGAGCCAGAGCATTATTCAATCGAGCGTGATTTTAGGAGAGCAAGACCATGGCGAGCATTATGATCCGTGACCTGAGCATGACCGAGACCTTGGACCGGCAGGCGAGCCTGCACGTGAAGGGCGGCTGGTACGGTGGCTACCTCATGCCCCATCTACGCTACCCGAGCAGCATCAGCAAGAAGTTCACCAATCAGATTCAGGTGGCCAAGGTCAACAATACGGCAGTGGGGATCGGTGGTCCGAACACCTTCAACCTCAACGGGGTCATCGTCCAGAGCCAGAGCGCCTGAGCCGTCAGGCTCAGAGAGCTAACGACACGGCGGGAGCAGACAGCTCTCGCCGTGTTTCATTGTAAAAAGATTTTGGTGTATTGAAATTCTTCTGCTGGCTCAGTAGGTAGTGAGCCGTCTGAATGGTTGACCAGCTTGAATCAACCTGAAAGCATCCTGTTATAGGCACCTTTTAAGTTGTGCGTAACGAGATGTCTCGAACGACGGCCGGTGGGTTATTTGTCAGCTGCGCCACGCGTGGCGGCGTCGGCTTGAAATCCCTCCGGCACTTTGCCGCGCACCAGATAGGCGAAGGCAATCAGTTCAGCCACCGCGTGGTAGAGCAGTTCGGGTATCTCCTGGTCGAGTTCGATTTGGGCGAGCACCTGCACCAGATCTCGATTTGGGTAAAGCGGGATATCGTGCGCCTGCGCCAATCGGATGATCTCTTCGGCCAGCGCGCCGTGGCCTTGGGCGGTGACCCGCGGCGCGCCGTGGCCAGTATACTCCAGCGCGACGGCAAGGCGTCGGTCATGCTCGATCATGCGGCCGCCTGCACCCGATTCATGCGGTTTCATGAACCAATCCTCCTCGGGGACGCGTGGTGTCGGTGGGATCGTGCGGGGCTGGGGCGCGGTGGCAACGTATCGAAGCGACCTCTAGATCAAGCGCCTGCAGTTGATCGACAAGTACTGGGCGAGCGACTTCCAGGGCGGTGGCGAGGCGAGGCTGCTCGGTCCACCAGGTGACGGTTGCGCGCCGCCCTACGATGTGCAGCCGTGCCGCAAGCGCCTCGTTGCCGGCGAAACGAAACCGTAGGCTTACTTCCCAGCCGGTTTTTTCCACGCCTGACTCGCGCTTGCTCGTAGTTTCGCGCTCCGCTGCTTCCTGGCGAATCCGCAGATACAATTCGTCGGTGTCGTTGCCGTGAGCCAGTGGGATTTGCAAGGCGAGATCCACTCGAGCGGGGCTCTCCGTGGGTTGCAGTTGCAACAGATGCAACCGGGCAAGCGCCCCTTCAGCCTGGTGCAGTAGATTATTCAATAACCCCGGTTGGCTATTCAGGCCGGTATCCGTTGCTGCCGCCGGGCCGGCGGCGGGATTGCTGCGGAGCTGGGCGATTACCCGCAGCAGCGCCACCTTGAAATCCGCTTGCGCGATTTGTCCAGCCGCCTGGGGGTAGCGCGGCAACAGCCACTCTAGCAAAATCCCCGAATCCCTCAGGGTCACGCGCACGCCATCGGCCTGCTGCAAACGGGCACTGGGAGCGAGCCGGGCAAGCAGCGCGTCGATGCTCTGACGTTGCTCGACCGAGAGCCCACCCCAGTTCTGCTGTGGCTGCACGCGCAGCGCACGCAATGTCGCCAACAACGTGCCGAGATTTTCTTGCCGGGGAATGGCTTGGCGCAGCAACGCTATCGCCGCGGGGCTCGTGGGCGCTCCTCGGCGGGTCAGTATTTCCAGTGCCGCTCCGCTGGCCGTATTCACCAAGCGCACGGTGAGTTGCTCGCCGGCGTGCAGCCCAAGCTGGCCAGCCACCGGCAGGCGTGTCCGGCCGATTGTCATCAGCAACTGCCCAGCGGCATCGGTGTGCACCCGCGCGCGGACGGTGTGGCCCGCGCGCAGCGCCGCCGGTAATCGGTCCGACGAAGGCAGCGGCAGTAGAACGCCGGAGGTAGCAGGGCCTACCGGGCGCAACGCCATTACCTGCCCCCATGCGTTTGCATCACGTTCGGTTGCCCTGGCTGGCACGGGGCCGATAGCCGGAACCGGCTACCGGCTCGCCGATTACGATCGTAACGAAGCGAAGGAGCGAACCCAGCTGCCGCTATCGCGTAGCGCGCGGGGTAGCCGGCGCAAAGCATTTCGGGCCGCCTCGCGCGAGGGGTAGTCACCGGTAATGAGAACATGCCAGGCTCGCCCTTGGTGTCGAGCTTGCACGACATGGGCTTTGTCCTCCACCCGCGGATGTTGTTCTAAAAATCGCTCCAGTGTCTGTTTCTGATGGCCGGCGATAAGCTGAATCGTGTAATGATTACCCGCTCGGTTGGCCAACCAATCTTCCTGCCATTTCGACGCAGCACTTGGTGTCGGGCTGCGCATCGTCACCTTGGTAGGATTCGCGGCCTCAGTCTTAGTCTCAGCGGCCAGGGCGCTGAGTTCGGAGTGCTTGTCAGCCGGATTTCCCGGTTTCTCCGGGGGTGCGCTTGGAGTCCTCGCCGAGCCGAGCGTATTCAAAGCCACGGACGGCGCTTGCTGCAACGGCGAGCCGGCAGTCGACGAGTCGGCCTGCAGTGCGGCTTGTTCCGACTCGGGATCGGCCTTTTGTGCAACTGTCGGAGCGGGTGAATTTGGGGCCGAGCTTACCCTGGGCGTTGGCGCTACATCCGGTGCTGATGGGCTTTCCGGTCTCGGGGTGAGCGGTTGGTCGGAGAGCGTTTCCGCCTCATCCGCGCCTAGTTCGCCGGTCTGAGCTAGGGAGGTGGCCGGGGCGTCGTCCGGGTGGGACGGCAAAGCCAATAGTATACCCTCCGTAGACTCCGTGGCTGTTGTTGGTCCGCTAAGATGGCGGGTCAACAGCAGTCCGCCGACTAATAGAATCGCCGCGGCGGCAACGCCGGCATAGAGCCGCCGTGAGCGCAGGAGCGCCGGGCGAGCGGAGCTGCGTTTGCGAGCAGTATCGGTGAGAAGACTGATCGTTGCCTGATTGATGTGTGCGGCAATGCCCCCGGTTTGCTCGTGAATTTGTTGTTTCTGCTGGGCCGAGAGCAGCTCCCCCGTGTACTCGCCGGCAGCGGCGAGACTCTGATCGAGATAGCTGGCTGTTTGCTCCTCGGTGAAAGGGGGCAGGACGATTTCACTGCGCTCGTTTTGTTCGGCGATCGTTGCCGTAAGTTGGCGCAGCATGCTGTCCGACTCGGTCGGGGCTGCAAGCAGGATCGGCAGTCGGGCACCGGCCTTGGTAAGCGCCTCGCGGAGCAAGAGCAAGCCCTTGAGCATGTTTTCTTCAAGGCGGTGGGCGTCGTCGATTAGCAACGCCGGTCGATAGCCCGATGCCTCCGCTTGGCGAAGCCGGGCCGCCAGGGTATCGGGGTCGTGCGCGACCTCAGAAGCCCCCATCCGCATGGCAAGCATCTTTACGATGTTCGAGACGTGTAGCTGCGGTAAGCCGTCGAGCATGCAGCAATCGAGTTCGTCGGGGTCTGTTGTCGCGATTTGGCGCAAAAACGCGGTTCGACCGACGCCAGCCGGGCCACTGAGGATGATCACTCGATTACTGCTCTGCAGCAGGTGCACGGCTAAGTTACGTGCGGCCTCGATATCCGCGTCTTCGAACTGGAAGTTTTCAGCGGTGAAGGGCGGATGAAGTAGTCCGAGCTGGGTGAGTTGCTGCTCGTCGAAGGAAAGGGGATTGCTGGCGTGGCTCATGCCGTTGGACCCCATAGGCTGATAAATTAGCCGAAACGATACCATATCGATAAAGGTTGCTTGACACCTTTTCGGGTGCTGCTTAGGATTACCCGCTCCCGGAAAATACCGTCCCCATCGTCTAGCTGGCCTAGGACACCACCCTTTCAAGGTGGCGACACGGGTTCGAATCCCGTTGGGGACGCCAATAAAAACAGAGCCTTGCTGAGATAACCTCTAAATCTTGCCAGCTTTTCTCAATATACCGACTTAGATTTTGTTTGGCCACGAAAAAGTTCAGGGCATACGGCTAAGCTTTGTCCATGGCGGTTTGATCTGCTAACCGCCATGCAGCTACGGCTTGTCAGCATTTGTGTCAGCTAAGCGTTCCGCGCAAAGCGGCGCCGTCCTCGTCGATATCGTATGTCACTCATGGCTGTACTTTCTTAATTGGCTGCGCAGTCGGCCGAGCATTACATCGTTGGGGGCCTGCTCCAGGGCTTCGTCAACAACGGCACGGGCTTCGCGTAGCTGGCCGGCGTTTTGCAAGGCCATCGCATACACATAGCTATAGTGCGCATTAGCCGGCGCCAGATCGGCGGCTTGCCGTAACGAAACCAACGCCGCAGGTAGGTCCTCTTGCCGAACCAGTAGCAGACCTAGACTATAACGTAGGTCGGCGGCTTGGGGGAGTCGCCTAATTCCAGAGCGCAGCACTTGCTCGCCCTTGCTGTCCTGATCCATGCGGCGAAACAGATCGGCCAAATTCACATAGGCGGGCACCCAACTGGGATCGAGATCGATCGCCAAACGGTAGGATCGTTCTGCTAACGCCTTTTTCCCTTGCACCGTGTAGAAGTTACCTAGGTTGACGTGGGCCGCCGGATCATCAGCATTAAAAGTCTGTGCCGCCATATAGTCCGCGATGGCCGCTTGCAAGACTTCTCGATCTGCGGCCGGCACCCGCGCCGCTGGAATATCGGCCAGCAGTTCCGCCGCGCTGATGCGCACGACGCGTACCGGATCCTGCAAGAAAAGTCGAATCAGTTGCCAGCGGGTATTCGCCGGTAATGGCCGTAAGCTCTCAAGCGTAGCCAGTCGCACCATCGGGTCGGTGTCGTGCAATGCCGTCGCCAGGGCTTGGAAAGATTCCGGATTCAGCCAGTTTTGTAGTTCCCGCGCTGCAGTGGCCCGCGCAATCGCCGGTTGATTCATGTCTTGCAGTAAAGCGATCAGTTCGGCCGAGGTATTTTCAGTGTGGCTACGCGCCGCCTGCAGGGCCTTGGCGTAGTTTTGATAGCCGCGGGGATTATGACCGTACCAGTGTCGGATTTTCTCTGCAGACCAGCGTGCCGTCTTGTCCGTATGACACTTGTTGCAAGCATTGGGCGTGCCTAGTCGAGCAGAGAGGTCCGGCCGTGGGATACGCAGGCTGTGGTCCCGTCGGGCATCGATCACCATGAAGTTTTTCGGCGGCATGTGGCAGTCCACACAGTGGGCACCTGCCTTTTGCGGAGTGTGAAAATGATGCTCTCTGGTCTCGTAGGCTTCAGTCCTATGGCATTGCAGGCATACGCCATTATCCGGTTTGCGTAGTTTTAGGCCATGCGGTTCATGGCAGTCGCTGCAGGTGACACCGGCCTGATACATGCGGCTTTGAATGAAGGACCCGTATTCATAGACCTCGCCGTCGATCTGACCGTCGGAGTGGTAATTGCCCTCGTCGAGTAAGGACGGCAAGAAGCTGTCCATCAGCGGTTGTCCCGTCCGGTCATCCTCGAACAGTTGCGCGCGCCGTGAGTGGCAGGCGGCACAGACCTGAATTTCGGTGTCGATGGTGCGCGGTGCGCTGCGTACCGATTGGCCGGTTTTGGCATCATGCGTCCAGCGAATATTTCTCCGTTCACCGAACCGATGAGTCAGGCCTTTTTTGTCCGCCTCCGCCCCCTTCTGCACGTGCGCTTTATTTGCCCAGATCACATGTTTCGCTCCCGGTCCATGGCAGGCTTCGCAGGATACGTTGATTTCGGACCATGTCGTGCGGTAGACGCGTTGTTGCGGATCATAATTTTTTTCCAAATGCGTTGAGTGACATTCCGCGCACATGAAATTCCAGTTCTGGTGCCGTCCCGTCCAGTGCAGGGCATCACCGTGGGTAATGTTTTTACCCGGATAGAGATGAAACCAGCGCTGTCCGCCTTGCTCGGCGGGGCGGGAGTCCCAGGCAATGCTCAGGGCCTGCAGGCGTCCTCCTGGGAGCTCAACCAGATACTGCTGTAATGGGGATACGCCGAAAGTGTATTTGATTTCAAACGCCTTTAATCGACCATCGGCGTCGTCGGTGCGTACGAAAAATGTGTTCCCGCGTTTGAAAAAAGTGGACGTTGTTTCGGCGTAGCTGAAAGCAATGTTGTTGAAATTGCCCAATACTGTCTTGTCGGTCGCCGGCTGCATGGCAAGGGCGTGGTGCGAGCCTTGCCATAATTCGGTCTGTGCGGCGTGGCACTCACGGCATTTGGCCAGCCCGACATAATCTGCATGATTGCCTGGAGAAGTTCGGGACGCGGACGATGGTGCAAGAGCGGCGGCCCGGGTGGGAAAGGCAAACGCGAGCACCAACAAGAAGTATAGATAATAGACGCAATGGGTGTACCGTAATTTTTTGAAAAATAAGGATATCAATTTTGCTGTCATTTCTGTGGAAAAACGTTTGCCCAGTCGGATTTCATGCTCACGAGGATCCAGCCGCGTGCTTGAGCTTCATCCAGCCCGCGGGCGAGCTTTCCGATGTGTGATGCGCGATCGTAAGCATACTCCCGCTCCGCATCGTCGTGATGCAATATGACCCCGAGACGTGGGCCGCTGCCTGCGGTCACATATTCGAGCATTTCGAAGTCGCCGTCGGAGTTGCCGAAAGCGAGGATGGGGCGTTTGCCGATGAACTTGTAAATACCGACCGGTTTGCCGACCTTGTCGTCGATGAAATCGATCTTTGGGAGCTTGACGATCACGGGCTTGCCGTTGCGGACCTCGTATTTCGCCTTAGCGGAACTGCCGACCACCTGATCGGGTGGGATGCCGTAGACCGCTTGCGTCCACGGACGCATGAAATCGATGTCGCCGCCGGAGACGATGAAGGTTTTAAAGCCGTGGTCGCGCAGGTATTGCAGCAACTCGAGCTGCGGTTGATACACGCACCCCAGGTAGGTTCGGTTGAACTTGGGGTGCGTGGCGCTCTTCAGCCAGTCAGTGACGGTCGCCTTAAACTCCTCGCTCGTCATGCCGGCGTGTGTGACGGCGATGAGTTTCAGAAGCCCCTGCGCGCCCGATGCGGCGACAGCCTTTATATTACCGGCGAGCAGCGACTTAAAAAAGCTGCTCTGAAAGTCTTTCCCAGCCAAAAATAAGCCTGAAAGGAGGAGGCTGTGGAGTGCCCAGCAGCGGCTGGGGGAACGTAATTCGAATAGAGAAAAGAGGAGTTGTATTGCCTATACTTGCTTGCTCTGACTTTTTAGCAAACCACGGATACGGATCCATGCTCGATTATGTCGCCCTGTTCTTGCTGTTCTTCGTGGCGATCGTGCTGTTCTACGGCATCATCGCCATTCACGATATTCCATACGAGATTGCTAAACATCGCAATCATCCCCACCAAGATGCCATTCATGTGGCGGGCTGGATCAGCCTGCTGACCCTGCACATCATCTGGCCCTTTCTTTGGATTTGGGCGACGCTCTATCGGGAGGACCGTGGCTGGGGGTTCAAGGATGGCAAATCCGATCATACCCATCTGGTCAATCTGGAATTGCAGGTCACGCAATTGAGGGTCCGTCTGGATCGGTTCGAAGCACAGCGGTCCAAAGCCGATTCGGAGGTGTAGTCGTGGATATGCTTCTTATCCTGACATATTCTGCTATTTGCGTCGTTATCTTCAAGATCTTCAAGTTGCCGCTGAATAAATGGACGGTGCCCACGGCAGTGCTAGGCGGAGTGATCTTAATCGGCACGCTGATTATGCTGATGAACTACAACCACCCGTATTCTGAGAAGGCCCGTAAATACGCGTTCACGACGCCCATAATTCCGGCGGTCAGAGGGCTCGTGTTGACCGTCGATGCGACACCTAACGAACTGCTGGAAAAAGGGGAGGTGCTGTTCACTTTGGACCCAACGCCGTATCAGGCGGCTGTGGATTCTTTAACGGCGCAGTTGAAATCGGCCAAACTCGACCTTGGTCGCGCTCAACAGCTCTTGCGCCGTAATGCCGGTACTCGCAGGGACCGAGACCTTGCCCAGGCCCGTTATGACGACCTTCGCAATCAACTAATCGCGGCCCGGTATAATTTGAATGAAACCGTTGTCCGAGCGCCCACCGGTGGCTACGTCTCGCAGGTATTTCTGCGCCCCGGGATGATGGCCGTGAATATCCCGTTGCGGCCGTCTATGGTATTCGTGCATCAGGAAGCGAATGCCTATGTCGGCTGGTTTCGCCAGAACAGCCTATTGCGGCTGGAGAAAGGAGACGAAGCCGAGATTGCGTTTGATGGTATCCCCGGCAAAGTTTTTTATGGCGAGGTCGATATCATCTTACCAATCCTGGCGGAAGGACAGTTGCAACCTTCCGGTACCCTGGCGACCGATGCGGCGGATCCGGGGCGGATTCCAGTTCATATCCGTATCACGGATCCGTCATTCGACCAGTATCGTCACCAACTCCCCGCTGGTGCCTATGGTCAGATGGCATTGTACAGCGATCATGTTCATCATGTCGCTATCATGCGCAAAATCCTGCTGCGCATGTCGGCATGGATGAACTATGTGTTCCCATTTCATTGAACCGAATAGAGGGTAAAAAGCCGACGGCTGAAAGCCGGGCAGATTGCTGCATAGCGCGGCCTGAAGGCTCATTGCAAATCGGTTGCAAATCAAACCCCACAGCAGCCACCGCTATGCAGCCGCTGTGGGGGGTGTTTC
Organism: Nitrococcus mobilis Nb-231; assembly: GCF_000153205.1. GTDB lineage: Bacteria > Pseudomonadota > Gammaproteobacteria > Nitrococcales > Nitrococcaceae > Nitrococcus > Nitrococcus mobilis. The sequence goes on along the minus strand of NZ_CH672427.1, from coordinate 692,147 downwards.
AATAGGTCATTATTCGCCGACTTTGAGCTTGCCGCCTTTTCCGAGTCCGCCTTCCACTGTCTGTGCCTTATAGTTGCGCAGCGCGCCGACCATCTCATTGTAGGAGTCGGCAAAGGCGGCGGTTATTACCTTGCCTTCCGGTGTTTTGGTAAAACCGCTCGCGCTTCCGTACAGACCGCTACCCCAGCCGGCGCCAAAGACATTGAAATCGAAGTTCTTGGCGCTGCCTACGGCGGATGAAACTTGTACGCCTGAACGATTGTCGACGAGCAGCAATGTGGTGGCCGCCTCATTGGATTTCAGGCCGCCGGCCAGCGAACCGAGGGTGTGGCCAAGTGATCCGAACAGGTTGCCGATGCTGCCGCCGACGCCGCCGGTGCCTGCAGCGGAAAACTGGATGCTCGGGCTCATGGAGTAATCGGCGGATACCATCTGGCCCTTGCCGAAATGGCTGCCCGAGCGCATTTCACCGGATTGTTCCAGGGCGCGTTCCTGCATCATATTGTTCATGGCGCCGCCGCGCTCGACGACCACGAAGCAGTTGGACTGCTGGATCATCATGCGCAAGACTGGCACTGTGCTGCCGAGTGTCGGATATCGACTGTAATAATTGTGCCACCAGGGTGAAGCCGTTCGTCGGGCAATACTCTCGGTTGGCTTACATTGAGGCGCATTGAAGCATCTACTCGGGACCAAGTGTAGCGCCGTGACCGATAAGCAACTGGAAACGTCGACACCGCCTTCTCATCTTGCAGTAACGGCGGGCCGTGTGGTGAATATTCAGCGAGTGGGCGAGAGGGCTCGCGTACGCGCCGAGGTGTTGGGCGCAGTGCCCGATGCCTACATTGCTCTACGCGAGGCGTGCGGCAGCCCTGAGAGCCAGGTATTGCGGCTTTTGAGCCTCAGAGTCGAGGATCTGCTTATCCTGCGCTTTTTGCGCGAAGGCGTAGTTTATGGTTTCCGCACGGCTGTGTCGCGGCTCGTGACCGATCCCGAATACCTCGTATTCGTGCACTACCCGCGGCTTGTCGAGCATGTCTCGGTGCGGCGTGAGCCGAGAACAACCTGCCGCATGCCCTGTCTCGTAGCATATGATGGCAGTGGCCAGCAACCGGGCCTCATGTTGGACGTGAGCACTGCAGGCTGCCGGATCGTTGGCCGATTCGAACGAGAAAAGGCCTCGCCGTCAGCGGGATGCCCAGTGACGGTAACTCTAGCGCTGCCGGGTCAAACCGAACCTTTCCAGGCTCTCGGAGTAGTGCGGCGCCTGGATCGTGAGGGGGCGGACTGGGCTTTAGGTATCGCGTTCGATCACGAGCAGAGGGAGCTGTACGACGCGCTTGAACCCTATCTTTGTCTTGCGCCGCTTCGGTGATGTCTTGGTTCTGAAATCAATTCAGTGGAAGCTCCCTGCGCCGGCGCCGCATTGGGACGAATGGTGGGCGCTCTGTCGCGGTTGGTGATCGAGCCGGATGGCTGTGTTGCCAGCGGCGGATAGCCAGGCGCCTTGTTATATTGTTGCATTATAAAGTTCATTTTAATGTAATTTGTTTTCTAATAAAAAACACAATCAGATGTTAGGCGGTCAACCTGGCTGCTGAGCCATCCCGAATTTTAAAAATAAACTTTTTTAAAAACAGTTTCATATAAATTAATTCGGTTTTTATTTCGCCATTGGCACGCGATCTGCCTTTATCTAAGCAACGAGAGCGAGATGCTCTCGGAGCCAAGACCAGACGAGTTTTTAATCGACGATCGAACGTAACTTTTAGGAGATCAAGACCATGGCGAGCATCATGATCCGTGACCTGAGCATGACCGAGACCTTGGACCGGCAGGCGAGCCTGCACGTGAAGGGCGGCTGGTACGGTGGCTACCTCATGCCCCATCTACGCTACCCGAGCAGCATCAGCAAGAAGTTCACCAATCAGATTCAGGTGGCCAAGGTCAACAATACGGCAGTGGGGATCGGTGGTCCGAACACCTTCAACCTCAACGGGGTCATCGTCCAGAGCCAGAGCGCCTGAGCTAGAAGCCCAGCAACTCACGCGGCGGGGGCCAAGCAGGTCCCCGCTGTTCGATCCACCAACAATAATTGCTGGCGTCTAGTACTACAGCTGAGGGAAAGCCGAGGAATTCCCCATAGTGGATGCTCGAGAAAGCGCCGAAACTCAAGCTTCCAATTACCTCGATCGGTGCCGTTGCTCGCCTAACTGCCAACCTCTGGGCCGCAGCTACGGCTGCAGGCGCTGCTCATCGGTGGTGTGGGCCATCCAGCCTAATCCGCCTGGCTGCTCTGGCATGCGGGTTCACCAGCAAACCTATTGGTTCTCTGGCTCAGTCGCTACAATCGCGGGTAAGCGCCGCTCGCCATAACCGCCATGTCAGAGCGCTCGGACACCGTGGCTGTGATGCGTAGCTAAAAGGTGGTTATTGCATTTGCCCCACAAAAACTGTTTGGCCGATGCTAACGGACCCTCCGGGAGACGAGGGAATGATGATCTTTTTTGCATCGGCACGGACTTTCTCGCGCAGGTCGGCAAAGCCAAAATTGATCACAATTTGAATATTGGAGTTGTTGGTCCCCGTCAGACCGAAGTTGGCGCGCTGAATTAACTGCGAGCCCACGGCTGCACTGTTGATCCAGACGCTGGCCGAACCAGCTGTGGCGGTGTCCATCTGCGGTGCTGTCAACCTCAGCGGTCCTGAAGTGTTCCCCAGTTCCGGTGCCGCCTGTGCAGCGCAGGCCAGTGCGCCCAAAGCGGCACAAATAAACAAGCCCCTTTTCATGACTGTTCCTCTCACGGGTTTTCTTTACGGATCCCAACGCCTCGGTCCTGAGCCTATGGATCTCTATGTTAGACCTATACGTTCCTTGAGCAGGCTTTGTGTTACGGCTTTTCGCTCCCGCCGTTAGACGGGACGCTGTTTGGGGCGGCAAGGCTGGTCGAAGCTTACTTATCGCTTTCGTTACATCTTCTCTAATGGCATAAGGGAGTCTATTTGTCAACGCGTTTCGAAATCGGACGATTCGACTAAGCACTCGCCACCTTTGTTACAAGTTTGGCGCGTCATATGCAAACCGTTCCGCATAAATTTCTCTTTCACGAGGCGCTTCTACAATATCGCTTACCAGGTCACATTTTCATTCCCTTAACTGCCGACAATTGCTAACAAGAGGAGGCCGGCAACGGCTGATTCCGGAGGCAGTAACTGCGCAGTCGGTTCGCGGTCATGGAGGGTACTCCGGGCTGTAGGGGTGCCAAGCGCTAGATATACTAGATGTAAGGTTGCGTAGACGGCTAAGGCGTTCTTAAGCGAATGCTTATTAAATGGACGAGGGGATGCGGTTGTCGTCGACCGCACGATGTGACCATGGGGCTCAGGAATTCGGAAATGCGCTTCACTGCGAGGAAAGCGTCACGCCCGCTCGACTCAGATGCTGACTCATGCAGGCACCTCGGCCGCCTGCGTGGCGTCGTCATAAAATCGCGCAGCGTGTTGCTCGCCAACCTGCAAGCGGCCGGCATCGGTGCAATAGCCTTGGTGGTTTTGTGCAGCAGTGCCGCTCCTGCCGCGTTGGCGAGCACAACAGTTGGTCCAGGCTCCGAGTTCGGCCGCGCGAGCCTGCCCATGACGGGAGCGCTGCAGGACGGTATTGGCCATAAGGCTAGCCCACTCTCTCCGGCTCCGAACGACGAGCTTCCGACGTTACCCGGCACTGGCAAAGAGTCGCGCAATGATAATCATGTGCTTCACACCCGACTGGCGGGATTGAGTCAACGCAGCGATCCGACCTTGCAGTTTGGTCAAGGACTCCTTTGGCTGAACCACACGGGGCAGGGTGCGCAAGGTGTAGGCATTAGTGTACTCCCCTTAAACCAAAACTCGCAGTGGTTGACGATCGACGGGGTTTACATCGATCACAGGGTTGGCTCCATGCCAAGCAGTCCGGTGGCCAGTCACAATAGGGTTTGGAGTCTGGCGATCAACAGCCGTTGGCTTAGTCAACGGCTGACGTTGCATGGAGAGTATGCACAAAGCCGCCGGGATCACAGCGCTTGGGCTTCGCTGCATGAGCCGCAATCGGACCGGGCCTATTCGCTGTTGGCGAAATATGCCGATCAAACGTATATGCTCGGCAGCCGTCCTCTCGTTTGGGGTTTGACCCTGGGCTGGGAGCAGGCCGGTCGTACGTTTTGGAGCGCCACCGCCAGGGATGTGGCACGCGATAAAGCGGTCGCGCGAGCTGCGGCGGAGATACATTGGCGGGGGCTCGACGCTCGCCTGGGTCTCGCCCGAGCCGCTAATAATGTCGCCAATGATGCTGAGGTGCCGACACTGCATATGAATACAGTGACAGCTGATTTGCATTACACGGCGCAGAAATCGATTGGGTTCGCCGGTTTGGGGCGATTGTTCGCTGGCCCGAGCTACGCATTGTCTCTGGAGCATGAGCGCAGCAGCCTCGGGAAAACACCAGTGGGCGAAACGGCTGACATCTCGGATCGCTATATGGGTAGCGCGGCTTTGACGGCACGTTTTACGCCGGGTCCCTGGTGGTGGGAGGTGAGTTACAGGCGCTCCATACTACACGTGCCTGGGCAAAAGGCCACCAATCTGGAACGCAACCGCACGCAGCTTAATCTGCATCTGCCGTTAAGCGATTGGCTAAATTTGACACCGGTGCTGCAGTGGAGTCTGATCGAGGGGCAAGGCCCCGACAACGAGATCCGGATGATTAGGGGAGCGCTCGGCGGCTCGGCCTTGCTGATTCCGGACCGACTTGCAGCAAAGTTGAATTTCCGGGCGCATCACCGCTACAGTTCGAAGCAGCAAGTCGAGGACGGGGCGGTGGCTGTGGAGAGTTCGCTCGACTGGACTTTCCAACCGCCGCAGGGCAATAATCGACCGGATATCACAATATCGTTGCGCGGTAGCTATCGCTATGCGGACAGCTCAGCCAGTAATTCCGCGGCGCAATATCAAGCTTTCTCCGGGATTCAGGTCTCTTGGCCGAATGCTAATTGATTTGTGTTGATCTTGGCGTATGGTGCAGAGCCTGCTCCGGGAGCGCGTTATGATTTGGCGAGCCGCGCTGATCTTCGCCAGCTCCAGTCTATCGTTGGCCGCACCATGCGCGCTTGCTGCCGAGAAGCCGGCCCAGCTTGCCGTTGGCGTCGGTGCCTTCAGTGTGCGGGATCAGACAGCCGTATCTCCCATGGCGAGCCTGCAATACTACGCAGCTTATCGGCTTTTCGAGCAAACCGCCGCAGCCAGATTCCAAGGAATTGGACCGATTCTGGGCCTCTCGGCCAATACCGATGGCGGGGTGTTTGGCTACGGCGGGGCTTATGTGGCCTTGCGTGTGCTCAATCGAATCCATTTGTTGCCATCGGCGGGTATCGGTGGCTATGCGCGGGGCCATAGCAAAAATCTGGGCGGCGTGTTCGAGTTCCATCTCGGCGCCGCGCTTTTTTATCAACCGCTGAGCAATGACTGGCTGCCCGCCGATTTGCGTTTGGGTGTGACCTATACGCATATCTCCAATGCATTCATCCACGACCGCAACCCCGGCGCCGACAACATAGCCGACAACATATTGGTTAGCATCAGTACACCGCTGTCGATGGACTTTTGGGGTACAGCTCGGGGTAGCTAATGATGCGGGTCCGGTGGCTATGGCTATAGATGGGCTTCGATGAGCTGCGCAAGCTCGGCCTTCGAATCTGCCCCGATCTTCAACGCTTGAATCTCCCCGTCCTTGAACAACATCAAGGTAGGAATGCTGCGCACACCATAGCGCATCGGTGTGTCGGGGTTGTCATCGACATTGAGCTTACCCACCTTGGCGCGACCGGCGTATTCTTCGGCGAGAGCCTCGATGATGGGTCCTATGGCCTTGCAGGGGGCGCACCACTCCGCCCAGTAGTCGATCAGTACGGGGCGGTCGGATTGCAGAACCTCCGCGTGGAAGTTCTGGTCGGTGAGTTCTAACACCGCAGTCATTGTCATATACCTCTTAAGGCAAGGAAGCGTCTCGCAAGCTTCAAAATAAGTTGTAGGCGGCTGTTGTGGCCAAGCGATCAGAACTCGATGTTTTTGTCCATACTAAGGAGCGCGTCCACGAAATCTCCCATCTTTTTGTAGCTGGCCGTGCCGACCCAATTGTCGGGACCGACATCGCGGCCTTTGCCGCACGCCTGACATACCCACAAAGGCACCTTGTTGCCGACCAGGAACTCAACGGTTTCCTGCATTGATGGCATGTTGACTCCTATGATGAAGGGATAGACATTGCGATTTGCAAGGGTGGCGGCTTCACCTTGCAGCCAGACGGTCACCTCATGGCCTTGCTCGACGGCGGCTTTGGCAGCCAGCATGCCGAGCGTGGCACGGGTGGGGTCATCAGTGCCGGAAGTGACGGTGATCATGATTTTCATGACGAACTCTCCTGTTAGTGATGAAAACGTGTAGAGCCGTTGGATCGAGCTTGAAGTGGCAGGGCGGGCGGGACAACGGGCAAAGCCTCGCACGCGCGCCACGGCGATGCAACCGCTGGTTCGACAATGCCCCTTGGATTTCGGGGCGAATCGTCCAGCGCCTGACCGCAAGCAGCCAGATTCCGCGCCGTCAGGTTCTACGTCGAGCCCAGAAGTGCCAGTAGTAACCCTTGACCCGTGACCGCCGCGCGAGGCATTGGCTCGGCATCTCGCGGTAACGAACCGGCGGTAGAGAGGGCAGCCAATCAGGCTGCAGTGAGTTTTCCTGTCGGGCCGAGATCAATTGTTGCAGTCGTTGCAAGACCATCGGCGGCTTCGTCTCTGAAGGCGCCAGAAAGACTCCGCACCGGTGCAAGGCCTTACCGAGGGTCGGGCTGCTCGACAAACAGACTAAAGGCGCAGCTATCAACAAACCGAGCAGAACAGGCAGCAGCCACCAGAAAAACTGCGGTGCCAGGATCCAGACTGCGCCACCCCATATGAGTCCTCCCAGCGTTGCTGCGAAAGTGTAGCGTAAAGCCTCGGGCAAAGTGACACGCCGCCCCATCCGCTCTTGGGGTCCCCACGAGACCGGCTGACCCAGCAAGATGCTCACCACAAAATAGGCGTGATAGGTCATCATGATCGGCGCGATCAACACGGAGAACGCGGTCTCTATGAAAGAGCTTCGCAGGAGGCGTGCTGTGCCACCAAAGGCTTGCCGGTGGTGGGGCTGCAAGAGGCACAATACGACACCGAGGATTTTCGGCAGTAGCAGCATTCCGATGGTGATCGACACTAAGGAGGCGATTTCGCCCGTCTTGACGATTGGCCAGTCGGGGAAAAGCTGATAGCCGGAAGTGAAAAACTGTGTGCCCGTTAACGCTTGTTCTATGGCGTCTGCGGAGCTCAGCGCCAGCATGACAAGCCATAGCAACGAAGACAGATAAGCCGTCGCGCCCAGCAGAAAATTGAGCCGACTCAGCGGCCGCAGTCCGGGTGCGGCAAGTAATTTTAGGTGCTGCAGATTACCTTGAGCCCAACGTCGGTCGCGTTTGACGAAATCCAGAATGTTGTCCGGTATCTCCTCATAGCTTCCTTGCAGTTCGGGAAAGAGATAGACCTGCCAGCCGCTGCGCCGCAGCAGCGCCGCTTCGACAAAGTCATGACTCAGGATCTCTCCGCCGAAGGGCGGGGCGCCGGCTAAAGTCGGCAGGCCGCAGTGCTCGGTGAACGCCTGCACCCGGATAATGGCATTATGCCCCCAGTAGTTCGCCGCGCCGGTCTGCCAGAAGCTCAGCCCCGTGGCCAGCATGGGGCTGTAGACTTCGGAGGCGAACTGCACAAAGCGCCCGAACATCGTCTGCTGGCGTACCGGTATCGGTACGGTCTGGATCAGGCCGGCTTGTGGGTTGGCTTGCATGGCGCGAACCAGGCTGGTCATTGCCGCGCCGGTCATGACGCTATCGGCGTCCAGCACGATCATGAACTCGTAATAGGTTCCCCAGCGGCGGCAGAAATCCGCGATGTTGCCGGGCTTGCGGCCGGTGTTGCTAGCCCGGCGCCGGTAGAGCAGTCGGCCACGGAACGCGCCTGCCAGCCGTTGTTGTAGCGCGCCCCAGGCCGCTTTTTCCCGCGTCGCTATGGCCGCATCGGTGCTGTCGCTGAGTAGATAGAAATCGAACTTGTCCGCCGCGCCGGTCGCCGCAAGCGACTCGCAGGTGGCCTCCACGCCCGCGATGACGCGGACGGTGTGCTCGTTGTACACCGGCATGACCACTGCCGTGCGCGTAGCGATGGGCATGCCGTCGGTCCGTGGCGTTCGCTGCCGGCGCAACGTCAATGGGTCAAGTTGGAACAGCCGCAGGGTGAACCCAACCATGGCCGTCCAAAAGGCTGCGGTGATCCATGCGAAAGCAACGGCGAACAGGATCAAGATCGATCCTTCAAGCAACGTGATTCCATTGGCTCGAAGGATGTCGAACATCACGGCGATCCCGTACGCCGTAGTCGTCAGAACCACGGCGATGAAGCCCAGGGCACGCAGCCGGGGGCCGGGTACTCTGAGCGGGCGGTTGTTCGACCGCCGGGGTGATTCTTCCGAATGGTCACTGAATAGCATCGGGGTACCAAACATAATTCCAGGTCTCGCTTAGGCGTTGTCCGTGCAGAGTGAGATATAGGCGCATGTCGACGGGTTGCTCGCCATCTGGGCTGAGCTTGAACGCAACCCGCCAACCCTGCCTGCTAGGTAGTTGTTGCACCGTGCTATGGAGGATTTCTCCGGATGATTGGGTCAATACGGCCTGCACCGGCTGCGCAGCAGTCAGTGAAGGCAGTTCACCGCCGCCGAAGTCGACAATGAATTGGCGTTCGCTACGCGCTGGTTTTTGTGGGGCTCCCGGAACCGCGCCCCAGCCGATCCGCGTTCGTTTTACTCGCGCTAGTGCTTCTGTGGCCGGGGCGGAGGTAAATGTCTCCAGTCGATAATTGTAGTTGCGCTGCTCGCCAGCCTTGAAGGGTATGTCCGGCACCCAGAAAGCTACGATGTTGTCATTGATCTCTTCACCGGTTGGTATTTCCACTAATTGCACAGCGCCTTTGCCCCAATCACCGCTGCGCGGGGTTACCCAGAGGCTAGGGTGTGCTTCAAAGTGGGTTTCCAGGTCCAGGTAATGATTGAAGTTGCGATCGCGCTGGGCGAGCCCGAACCCACGCGGGTCCTTATCCATCAACTCCGTTATGTGCAGTCGATGCGGATTGCTCAGCGGACGCCAAATCCATTCCCCTGCAGCCGTATACATGAGCAAGCCATCGGAGTCGTGCACTTCAGGGCGATAATCGTCGGCAAAACTGACCCGGTTTTCACCGTGCAGGAACATGCTGGTCAGGGGCGCCACCCCGAGTTTTTCGACAGTGGTACGCGCAAACAGCCTCGATTGTATTTCCAAAGCCGTATTTTTCCCTGGGATCAATTCCATGCGGTAGGCGCCGGTGGCCGATCGACTATCGAGCAAGGCATATAGGATCAATGTCGTCGCAGTCGATTCCGGCTTGACCAGCCAGAACTCCCGGAACCGGGGGAATTCTTCACCGCTGGGCAGCCCCGTGTCGATCGCCAGGCCACGGGCTGAGATTCCGTAGTTTTGCCCCTGGCCAAGCATTCGAAAATAGGATGCGCCCAGGAAAGTAATAACTTCGTCTTTGTAGTCGGGCGTATTGAGTGGGTAATGGATACGGAATCCGGCGTAGCCTGGAACGTGCCGAAGGTGTTGCGCTAGAGCGGTATTTTTTCCGTAATCGAATAATTTTGAATCGAAACTCAAAGTCTTTATCTGGCCATTTTCTACGACATTAATCGTAACGGGGTCATGATAAAGAAACCCTAAGTGGAAAAGCTGGATACTGAACAGGGCTTGCCCGTTCCAGAGCGTGCGCTCCGGGCGAAATCGGATATCCCGATACTGATCGTAGCTGAGTCGGGTAAGGGCATCCGGTAGCTTCTCCTGCGGCGCCTGATAAGGTTGTGCGGCCAGTTCGCGCGCTTTTTTTGCGATCTGGCCGAAAAGTTTCTCTGAGGAATTCTCTGCCGAAACCGCCGTTGCTAGCGTTAGACCAGCGATAACGAAAGCCAGTGTTAGGACATCGGAGACACGATACATTGAACATACCTTCTTACAACTCAAACTTAACACAGATACCGAATCCCGAGGGGTTACCGGAAGGGAGTAGAGTGGCGCTCGGTAGAAATAGCCTTTCTTTGGCTCGGCCGCTTGGAGACCATTCCGATGAGAGCCGCAAATCGGATAGGTCGGCATTTGTCAGAACGACATATGAATAAAATAGACTGTGTTTCGTTAGAGTAGTTCCCGATATCCGAAACTTATTGGTAGACTTTTCCATGAAGCGCTTGCCCGATATTGGCGATAAGGACCGCCCTTCTCGGGCAAGCCCGCAATCCGTGCGGAGCGTCTGCTTCTAAGCCTCTCTTGCAAAATCTAAACAAATCCAATCAATACATGTCCGGACCAGCTGACTCCTGTTCCTTGCGCTCGCTCTGTGCCGGCTTCTGCGCTGTGAAGGACGGTGCCTTGTTTAGCTCTTCCTTGCTGAAGTTGAGCCGGACAATTTTGTTTGCGCGGTTGATTTGAACCGCACTCATTGGCAGGGCGATATGTTTGGCGCCTAATCCGAGAAACCCGCCTACCGAAATCACCATGCCAACCGGGCGTTGACTCTGATCCAAAATCAGATCCTTGACGTGGCCGACGTTCTCGTTTTTCAGATTGGTTACCGAGTAGCCGAGAAGTTGGCTCGCTAAAATCTGCTCACTGGTTTCTTGCTCAATGAACATAGGCGTTTCGAAAGCGTTGGACTGCTCCGGTGCTTTCTCGGTCGGCTCGCTTGAACCGCTCCTCGATTCAGTCTGCTCGATACCTTCCTGCGTAGGAGCGGCGGGTTGGGTGCGTTGGGCGTGCTCCGCGGGCTGGCTATCGGCAGCTCGCTGATCAGCCGCCTGCGCAAACGAGGCGGGGCCAATGAGCAGAGCGGCTAGCAAAAGATGGCTTGTTATGTTCTTCATATCGGGAACGCTCCTTAAGTTTGGCGAAACAACCTTTATCCATATATTAAGCAAATGTGGTGCCAACCTTATTTCTGGAATATAAAACAGTAATCTAAATAAGCTTTTCAGATGTGCTAGGCGTTTTCTCGCATAGGTTAGAACAAATTTGTCGCCTCGGGCCGACGGACTTTCGTGGGGGCCGGCTCGATAGCCCGAGTTGCGTCCGGCGATGAACGGTGCGGTGGCTAGAATCGAGCCGTGTCTTGGTGCTTGGATGCCCCGTGATCTTCGCCGTGTTCCCTCCTGCCAGGGAAGCGCCTTGAGAAAACTCAGCCGGTGGGGTATGAAGTCTCGCCGAGGATGCCTGTTCCCCTCCCAGCCGCTACGAATCGCTCGCCGAGACGTTTCTTTAAAGAGGGTTGGTTGACGGTAGGAGTGTGGGCGGCGTTGCTTAATAACGACGTGAGATAGCTCAAACAAATCAATTTGTTGCAAAAAAACAACAAATTAAACGTCGGTGAATTGCGACAGAACTTATATTGAATCGCGTCGATTGCCAGCTTTATAAGCGAAATGCATACCAACGTTAAGAGTTGATGTAAATTCAACGGCTCCTAACGAATCGGACAGTGCCCGTTCATTACTTCTGCGCACAGCTGCAGGTGGAGGTCCACCATGCAAACGACACATATCATCAGCCTGATCTTTTTCGGTGCTCTCGGGCTTGGAGTGGCCGGCTCGGTTTTGGCTCGGCAGACCGGGCCGATAGAACAAGCGGCAAGGCCGCATGCGGGGTCATCGTCCTCCGGGCCCGTCGGCATTGTCGGCAAGCGAGTAAGCAATGAGGAAGGCGCTAATCTCGGTGTGGTGATCAACGTTTTGATCGATCCCGCCTCTGGCGAGGTTGCCGCTCTGGTGGTCGGAATTGGCGGTGTGTTCGGTTATGGTGCTTACAATTATGAGGTACCGTGGCGGCGCGTGAGGCTCGCGGAGGATTATACTCAGGTGCTGCTCAATGTCCCTCGGGACATGTTGAGTGCCGAGTTTTCGGCTTATGAGCCGTCGTCACGCGCTCATCCCAAGCAGCAGAGCGAGGGAGCCCAAGCCGAATGATCGCACTGTTGGGCCGAGCCGCGCGGGTTCGGCCCTCGCACCTGCAAACAACAATTAATGACAAGGGGCACGGCGGTTTTAGTATCGTACTCGTGTTGTCAGTGGAGCTCCGGAGGTAGGACGATGGATTCGATAGCAGGGCAGAGTCGGTCGCGGCGTATTTTAGCCTTGGCAAGCGCGCTTTGGCTGTTCGCGGCCATTCATTTGTCCGCACTGGCAACGACCAAGCCACTGCCTCCCGATCAGCTGATCATGCAGACCACGGAAGAGGTATTGAAGCTTCTGAAGGCGCATCAAGACAAGCTGAAAGAGCATCCAGAGCGTATTTATGAGCAGGTCAAAGATCTGGTCATCCCCCATTTTGATTTCGAGCTCATGAGTCGGTTCGTACTCGCTCAGAACTGGAGGTCGGCCAGCCCCGAGCAGCGCGCGCGCTTTGTCAAGGAGTTTCGGGCGCTGCTCGTGCAGACTTATGGCTATTCCCTATCCGAATACTCGGGGCAAACCGTGCGCTTCGAAGGTATGCAACCCAGCTCCCCCGATAACCGGGTTATGGTCAGGACGGTGATTGAACAGCCCGACGGTCCGGATCTTCCGGTTAACTACCGCTTGCACAAAACCGCGGCGGGTTGGAAGGTCTACGACGTGAGCGTAAATTATTCCAGCCTGGTGCAAACTTACCGCAGCTCTTTCCGCGCGCAGATTCGCCAAGAGGGGCTTGATCGATTTCTCGATGAGCTGCAGCAGCGCAATACCCGTATGGTTCCCCCCGTCAGTTCGGAGCGCTGAGTACCTGGGATTCAGTGTTGCCATCAACTGTTGGCAAAGAGAGTTACTCTAAATCGCTCGGGCGTGGTATATAGCGAATGCCGAATTGGGGCTAAGCCGGTGGTGCTTGGTAAACTGCAGCTCGATTCGGGCGGCCCGTCTCCGCGGTTTTTTTCCGAATCGGTATAGTGCGTCTCTGTTGCGCTTGGAGAGCGTAGGTGTTGGATAGCGAAGCTAATGGCCTCTGAATACCCTTCCCTTACTCACGATGCGCGCATGCCGTTGCTGTATGCGTCAGATCACGACGATGAAATCAGTTTAATTGATTTATGGATCATCCTGGTTCGTCGTAAATGGACGATCGCCGGTGTGCTGTTGCTCTGTGTGCTCCTTGGTTTGGCCTGGGTGCTGGTCAAACCGCCGCGCTATCAATATGAAACGGCGATTCAGATTGGTGAGGTGCTCAGCGGTGATGCCTTGCAACCAATCGAGCCAGTCGGTGCAGTGCTCGCCAAGATTCAGGAGACCTACATCCCACTCGCACGCGCCCGACTTTTGGCCGCTGATGCTCAAGGAGGCTTCAAGCTCAAGGCGCGATCCCCGGAGGGCAGTGCGCTGCTGATCGTAGTGAGCGGCGAAGGCGTGCCTGCGCAGCGGAGCACTTACCTAAAGCTGCTACACGATGTGCTCCAGCAGATTCAGGTTGATCTAAGCCCCCGTTTCAAGGCAGCTCGGCAGGCTACCGAGCGCGAGCGCGAGGGCACTGAATCCCGCCTGCAGCAGCTGACGGCGGAGGCAAAGCTAGTGCAGGGGGAGCTCGAGCGTCTCGGCAGCTGGAATCAGGTGGTGGAGCGGCGGCTGCAAATCGTTCGCACGGACCTGCAGACATTGCGTGAGCAGCGCAATGGTTTGCTCAAACGCGGTTTGTCCGACTCGGCCGATATGCGGCTGATCGTGCTCAACGGGGACATCCGCACGCTCCAGGAGACCATCGCGGACCTTCAAGAGCAGCTTGGGAAATGGATTCCGGCACAACGCGACGGGATTCTGAGCCGGCTCAAGCAGAATCAAGTCGATCAAAGCACGCAACAGCTCCGCATGCAGGAGATCGAGGCACGAGCAGCGGCCCTGCAGCCGACCCGGGCGGTGCTCGTGCCACAACGATTGCCGGAGCCGATTGGAACGGGTCCTGTGGTGATTTTGGCGCTCGCCGGCGTCTTGGGACTTATGCTGGGGGTGTTCGCCGCCTTCTTTACCGAATTTCTCGCCCGGGCTAATGCTGTGATGAAATCGAGCACTAAGCGCTAAACGGCACGTCTTGGTTTTGGCATCGTGGAGTCGAGTGCAGCCCATTCGCCGCGCCATGGCGAGTGTCTGGGTTCTCAGGAAGTTAGGGGGGATATAGGATGATCCAGCTTGAGGAGGCCCGCATCGCGGTCATTGGCCTTGGTTACGTCGGCTTGCCGCTTGCGGTCGAGTTCGGCAAGCAGCTCGACACCGTCGGTTTTGACATCAATGCGGCACGCATCGCCGAGCTCACCGAAGGGCGGGATAGCACCCGCGAGGTGATGCCTCAGGAGCTCGCCGCGGCTCGGCGGCTGCGCTATACGGAGGCCGTTGCGGATCTGCAGGACCGTAACGTCTATATTGTTACCGTTCCGACCCCGATCGACGGTCATCGCCAGCCGGATCTGCAGCCGCTACGCAGCGCGAGCGAAACGGTGGGGCGGGTCATCACCGCGGGTGATCTCGTCATCTACGAGTCCACGGTCTATCCGGGTGCAACCGAGGAAGTTTGTGTGCCGGTCATCGAGCGGGTCTCGGGTTTACGCTACAATCATGACTTCTTCGCCGGCTACAGTCCCGAGCGCATCAACCCGGGCGACCGCGAGCACCGCGTCTCCAGCATTGTCAAGGTCACCTCCGGTTCCACGCCCGAGATCGCGCAATTCGTCGACGACCTTTATGGCTCGATCATTACAGCCGGCACCTATCTGGCGGGCAGCATCCGCGTTGCCGAGGCGGCGAAAGTCATTGAAAATACCCAGCGAGACGTGAACATCGCCTTGATCAATGAACTCGCGATGCTCTTCGAGCGGCTTGGCATCGACACCGAGGCGGTGCTGCAGGCGGCCGGCACCAAGTGGAATTTTCTACCGTTTCGGCCCGGTTTGGTAGGGGGGCACTGCATCGGTGTCGATCCATACTATTTGACCCACAAGGCCCAGACCGTCGGCCATCACCCGGAGATAATCCTCGCCGGGCGGCGTATCAATGACGGTATGGGCAGCTACGTGGCCGCTCAGGTCATCAAGCTCATGACGCAGCACAAGCTGCAGGTGGTCGGCTCCAAAGTGCTTATCATGGGCTTGACCTTCAAGGAGAACTGTCCGGATTTGCGCAATACTCGGGTGGTCGACATCATCGCCGAGCTACGCGAGTACAGTGCAGACATCGAAGTTTATGATCCGAACGCCGATCCGCATGAGGCGAGGGAAGAGTTCGGCATGACGCTGATCGATGAGCCGCAAAGCGGCCAATACGACGCCCTGATCCTGGCCGTTGCCCACGATCAGTTTCGAGAGATGGGCGTGCAGCGGATCCGTACCCTGCTCAAGCCGCGCGGAGTGCTTTACGATATCAAGTATATGTTTCCCGAATACGCGGTGGACGGCCGGCTATGACCGCCTCGTGTCAGTGAAAGGTTCAACGATATGAAGTTCCTTGTCACCGGAGCCGCCGGCTTCATCGGTTATCATGTTGCGAAATACCTGCTCGACCGTGGCCGCGAGGTGGTCGGGCTCGACAATCTCAACGACTACTATGACGTCGATCTCAAGCTGGCACGCCTAGCGCGTATCGAGGATCGAGACCGCTTCCGCTTTGTGCGCCTGGATGTGGCCGAGCGCGATGGCATGGCCGCGTTGTTTCGCCACGAACGCTTCGACCGCGTCATTCATCTCGCCGCGCAGGCCGGTGTGCGCTATTCGATCGAGGATCCGCACGCCTACGTCGACAGCAATGTCGTCGGCTTCATGAACGTGTTGGAAGGGTGTCGGCACAACGCGGTCGGGCACCTGGTCTACGCATCGACCAGTTCGGTCTACGGCGCCAATACGCAGATGCCCTTTGCCGAGCACCAAAACGTCTCCCATCCGCTCGCCATCTATGCGGCCACCAAACGTGCCAACGAACTGATGGCGCACAGTTATTCCCATCTCTTCCAGTTGCCGACCACGGGGCTGCGCTTTTTTACCGTCTATGGCCCCTGGGGGCGACCCGACATGGCGTTGTTCAAGTTTACCCGCGCCATCCTCGAGGGGCGCCCCATTGAGGTCTACAATTACGGCCACCATAAGCGGGATTTCACCTACGTCGACGACATCGTCGAGGGTGTGGTGCATGCCTGCGACATGGTGGCGTCCGCCGACCCGACGTGGCGGAGCGACCATCCGAACCCGGCCACTGCTCATGCGCCGTTCCGGCTCTACAACATCGGCAACAGCCGCCCGGTGGAGCTATTGAAATACATCGAGCTGCTGGAGGATTGCCTGGGCCGCAAGGCTGATAAGCAGCTGCTGCCGATGCAGCCGGGCGATGTGGCGGATACCTGGGCCGATGTCAGTGCGTTGAGCGATGAGGTCGGCTACCAGCCGAATACCCCGGTCGAGGTTGGTGTGGAGCGCTTCGTGGAGTGGTATCAGGCTTATTATCAGGGCGCCTGAGATCGAGCTCAAACTGGCCCGGCGTCCAGCAAACAAACCGTTATGGTCCATGCGGTTCGGTATTTGTTGAACGGGGCGGGCCAAGCGATTGTTTTTTAAAGCTCATGGAGCATCTTGACGAGCGGCTCTCGCGCCGGTCGCGGGGTTACAGTGGCGTGTGGGCGACCGCGTTGATCTTTTCATGCATGCGGCGTCGATCCTCGGCGTCGGCTGACGGTGCTTGTTGATGCGGTTCGGCGCGAGGCTCGTGCTGCAACTCGATTAGGATTGGGAAATGATCGGAGCCAAAGTAAGGCAGCCTTCGAATCGACACCAATGTGAAATCGTCCGAGTGGAATAAGTGATCCAGCGGCCAGCGTAGGAACGGATATTCGGCGTGGAATGTGCTGAATAGTCCGCGCCCGATGCGCGGATCGAGCAAGCCGCTGATTTTTCGGAACAGCCGTGTGGTTCGGGACCAAGCGACGTCGTTGAGATCACCCGTTACGATGACCGAGCGATTGCCTTGTCCTACTGCCCTACCTACGATCAGCAATTCCGCGTCACGCTCCGCCGAGGTCTCGTTCTGCGTCGGGCTCGGCGGGACGGGGTGCAGGCAATGCAGCTCCAAGCGATGGCCCGAACGCAACACAAGCTCGGCATGCATAGAGGGGATATCTTTTTCGACCAAGTAGCGGATCTCGGGATCGACCAACTCCAGGCGTGAATACAAATGCATGCCGTAGAGATTATTCAGCGGGCACTTGAGACAATAAGGGTAGCGCGGCTCGAGTGCGGTAAGCTGCTGCTCCCACCACGCATCGCTCTCCAGCGTTAAGACGACGTCAGGATCTGCCTTTTCGATAAGGTGCAGGAGGTCCGGTGCCCGTCGGTTGGGTGTCAGCACGTTAGCCACCAGCAGCCTGACTCTTTCTTGCGGTACCGTCTTGCGGGCGGTCATCACCTGTTTTTTGGCCAGTGGCGTGTAAGGCAAGATCCAGTGGAGCTGCCAGAGGGTCGCTGCGAACGCGGCGGTCAGGACCGTATAATCAACCACTGAATATTCGAACACCCATGGATAAATAGCCAATGCCGCTACCCCGATCACTGCGACCTGCAGGCGCGGGAAATCGAACAACCGGATCCACCAATCGGTTTTGCGTACTAGCGGAATGGCTGTTGCCAGCGCCGGAACCAGAGCGAGGGTTACCACGAGCGTTTTGACGGTTTCCGATAGCATGGTTCCAGGTGCGCTGCTGTTGTTGGGTAAGGGAGGGTATTATCCTGTGGTCTCTTTTCGCCCAGGCTCGAAGAGTGCGCGTTCGAGCAGCGCCACGTTGCGCAAATTGGCCTTGTAACCGGCATCGAACGCGTCTCCCAGTACGGGAATACTACCCGCTACGGAGTCTACCAGCACGTTTCGGAGCATCTTCCGTAGGCTTGCCGAAGGCGCGCCCAAGCGTTTGGCCTCCGCAATGAGCCACAGTGAGATAACGGCGCTTGCGGCATCGCCAAGTCCGGGTACCAGTCCGATCAGTGGATCCAACCCGAAGCGCCAGCGGGTACCGGGTATCTGGAATTCGCTATCCAGCAGCTGTGCCAAACGCTGCAGTCGCCTGAAACGCTTTAACGTCTCAGGCGACTGCGTTGCAGAGAATATTTCACCTTGTCTCATCGCTTGGCGATGATCCAGACCGCATGCACGATGCCGGGAATGTAGCCGAGCAGAGTAAGCAGAATATTCAGCCAGAACGCGCCGCCTAGGCCCACTTGCAGAAAGACGCCAAGCGGCGGCAACAGAATTGCGAATATAATGCGGATTAAATCCATTTGTTTTCCTCACAACTGCGTTGCAACGATCTCTCCACGCTGAGATCAGGTGTGTTGGTCTCTACCGAGAGCGCTGAGAGTTTAAAGAGTATAAAAACGTTTTGTTTCCCAGCACCGATCTCTAGGGTCATTAGACAACCAGTGCGGCGCTCTTGGCAAGCGCCATCGTGGCACACCTTTATCGTGGCACACCTTTGTGGAGCCGAGCAGGCATTTGCTCACCCAAGGCTCCACATCGATGTACTGCCAAAATTGGACTGCAGTCTCTTGGTGAGATGGAGTAAGGCCGATAGGTATGGCGCTCTTTGGCTATATTGTGTTTACTACTTAGAGGCGTCCCTATTAATTCTCTATGAGGGTGCATGAGATGAGGCAAAAAAAAGCTTTTTTTCATGAGAGAGGAAGAATGGCTCGCCGACCCTGGGAGATTCCTCTAAATGGATGGCGAGATATTGCGTTGCGCCTTAAGGATGACATCACTAATCACAATATTTCCATTATTGCTGCGGGGGTTGCATTTTATGCTCTGCTGTCTATATTTCCGGCATTGGTTGCAATTGTTTCACTCTATGGATTAGTTGCTAATCCGGCTGATGTCCAACAGCAGTTTACGCATTATGGTGGAATCCTGCCGGAAGAGGCACAGCTGTTGATTAGCCAGCAATTGCAGAGAATCACAGCAAGCGCAACATCCGCAATGAGCGCAGGAGTTATTAGCGGTGTGTTGTTTGCAGTTTGGAGCGCGACACGAGGAACAAAAGCATTTATGCTTGCTTTAAACATAGTTTATAATGAAAAGGAAAAGAGAGGGTTTTTGCAATTTAACAAGATTGCCCTGATGATTACCTTTGGCATGATTATGTTGGTTGTTTTAGCCCTTGGTCTTATTGTAACTTTACCAATCTTGTTAAGCATTTTAAATCTTCCGGGCGCTTTGTCGACAGTGCTGTCGTTTTTTCCTTGGTTGCTCTTGTCAGGTTGCTTCGTTTTCTGGCTAGCTATGCTGTTTCGCTATGGTCCGAGCCGGAGCGAACCTCAATGGAATTGGGTTAGTGTTGGCTCAATAGCAGCTACAGTGCTTTGGGTTATCACTTCCATGTTGTTTTCTTTTTATGTGGGAAATTTTGGTAAATATGCCAACACTTATGGTTCGGTTGGTGCCATCATAATTCTTTTGTTATGGTTTTATTTGACGGCATTCGTGATTCTTTTTGGAGCTGAGCTAAATGCCCAGATGGAACACCAGACGATGGTCGATACGACTAAAGGGGAACCTCGCTCCATGGGGCAGCGCGGTGCTTATGTTGCCGATACTCTTGGGGAAGCATTGGATGATAAGGATAAATAATGGCGGCGATGCCGCAAAGTATTAATCCGGCGTGGGCTGCGATGGGTAATTGTAACAGGATGGGTTGGCGCGGCGGCCATCCAGGAGATGGCAGACACGTCTTAACCCCGCGCCCGGCGTCCCCCTTTTGGGGGTGGTGTGCTCGGAGGTGTCCAGACATTGCGGATCGCCTGCCGGCCCCGTTCGGGGAATCCTCTGGAGAAACGGAGCCGTGCACTGCAGCCGCGGCCGAGACATTCGATCAATCCACTGTCTATGCCATGCAGGCGCACCACCTCGGAAACCGCGGAGACAAAGCCTTGTGGTGGCTTACCATGCTTGATGTAGACCGCTCGGCTGCTGATTTCCAACCGATATACCGATTGGAATCGGCTGAGCATGGGGCGTAATGTGTTGTTCATGTCAGACTCTTATGCAGCGATAACTACTGATGAGGACCAGAAGAATACCTGCAGCGGTTCGTTCAGCCAACCTGGATGGCGCAGTTGGAAATGCGCTGGACGGGTCAAACAGTCGGTCTCAGCGTGTCGAGCGGCGGATTCGGGTCGGTGTCAGCGCTTGCTTGCTAGGAGAGCCAGTGCGCTTCAATGCGGGGCACAAGCGGGATCGATTCGTGTCGGATCGGCTGGCTCGGTATTTCGAGCTCGTACCAGTCTGTCCCGAGGTGGCCATTGGTTTGGGTATACCGCGCGAGCCGATTCGTCTAGTGGGTGAACCGCAGAGGCCAAAGGCCGTCGGTACGCGCCACGAGTCTGCGGATGTGACGAGTCCACTCGCCGAATACGCGCGCCGAATGGCCCGGGAGCTTGGCGATATCAGCGGCTATATTTTCAAGAGTAAATCCCCGAGCTGCGGCATGGAGCGGGTCAAGGTCTATGGGCGTGACGGCTCGCTGCGGGGCAGCGGTCGGGGAATCTACGCCGCCGAGATTATGCGGGCAAATTCGTTATTGCCCGTCGAGGAGGAAGGGCGGCTGAATGATCCGGCGTTGCGCGAAAACTTTATCGAGCGACTCTATGCCTATCGACGCTGGCAGGAGTTGCTGGAAGAAGGGGTAACACCCGAGGCGCTCGTTGCGTTCCATACCCGGCACAAGCTGATACTCATGGCGCACGGTACGCATCGTGCGAAGGGGCTCGGGCGCCTCATCGCCCAGGTGGGAAGTCAGCCCATCGAGCCGTTGACGGTCGAATACGGCGCGGGTTTTATGAACGCCTTGGCCTGCCGCGCTACCCGATCTCAGCACACTGATGTGCTCTTTCATGTGATGGGTTACCTTAAGCGGCAGTTAGATAGCGAAGACAAGGCCGAGCTGGTGGCTCTCATCCACGATTACCGACAGGGCGTGGTGCCGCTCATCGTGCCGGTGACCTTGCTGCGCCATCACTTTCGGCGCCATCCTGAACCTTATATCGACAAGCAGCTCTATCTGAGCTGGCAACCGGCGGGGCTCAGCCTCTGGAATCACATCTAACCCGTTTGATCCCAGATATTCGCTGCGCTTACAGCAAAACGACTGAGTTCAGGATGCGTTGGATAATGGCTTCGTAAGCGTCGAAGTAATGTGGTTGTGCGCCCATATACAGAATGAGGTGTAGGCGGCCGTCTTTGGTAATCATTCCTGCCGCAAGCCCCCGATACGCCACACCGAGATCCGACTCAAAGCGCAAGTCGAAACGAAAGCCTGATCGCCCACCGAATTCGGCGGGCCGTAATCGCCCGGCTCCAACATCGACCGCACCGGATTGCGCCAGGGTGGTGGCGACAAGTTCCATCACATCATGGGCCCGCATGCCTTTGTGATATTTCGGCCGCTGCTCCCCTTTCTGCTTCGATATCGAACGCCGCGGTGTTGGGAGCAAGGAGTCCCCGTCCGCGATGTCCGCATACAGGCGCAGCTGTTCGAGCAGTGGTCCATCCACGGTCCAGATTTGCAGCTTGCGGTCCTGCTGGCGGCTCCATTCGATCTGCGGGTCGACCCGATACGCCTCACCGATCTCGTCGTGCTCGCCGGGTTTGACCATGAGCGGATCGCCGCACGCAGTGAGCACTGCGGCACCGAGGCCCAGTAGCACCAAAAGGCAAGGGGGCGCACTACTCACGGCAACCGCTCCAAATAGGCCCCGATCATGGCGGCGTCGTCGGCTGATTCCGCCATCTTCAGGTAGCGGCGAAAGGCTTGGCGCGCCTCGATCGGCCGGTTAGCGCGCCACAGGACGCGTCCGAGTTCGCGGTGGGTCGCAACGGGTGCGCTTGGATAATCCAGAGCCTTGCGATAGGCTTCGGCCGCGCGTTCAAAATCGCCCGTCCCACCGCGCAACCGGTACAGCTCGCCCCGATAGTAGTACAGTTCGCCGAGATTCTCTCCCTGCTCGATCAGTCGTTCGAGCAGCACGCGTACGCGGCAAAGGCGTCGCGTGGCGAGCTCCATCCGCAGCCACTTGCCGCGCTGCGGCAGTGTCGCTGCGAGAAAATCGCTGCGCCCGGTGATTCCGCTTCTACCGGATCGTTCCGCCAATTGCCGCAGGCTCTGCAGCCGCTCTGCCGACGGTGGATGGCTTGCGAACAGGGCCGGCGGGGTCGGCAGAGCGCATTCGCGCTGTTCCTCGATGAGATTCGCCCAGACTTTGGCCGCCTCGCCGGGGGCGTAACCCGCCTTGGCCATCAGCTCGAAGCCGTGTCGATCTGCCTCGGCCTCTTGTTCTCGTGAATAGGCGGCCAGATAGCCCATGGCGATCAATTGGCCGATATTGCCGGTACTGAATCCGACCGGTCCTGCGCTGATGACACCGATACCCCCAAAAAGCAGGCCGAGCTGGGTAGCGAGTAGCAGATTGGCGGTCCGACGGGTGGTTTGGAACTGTTCTAGGGCGTGCCGCAGCGTGTAATGGGCCGTTTCGTGGGCGAGCACCGTGGCCAGTTGGGCCTCGTTTTCGACCCGCAGCAGCAGCCCGGTCCAGACCTGCTCGAAGCCGTTGGGTGCCATTGCAGCGTTGAAGTCTGGGATCTGCATGGTATAGATCCGGATCTCTGGACAATAAGCCGCGCTGACCCGACATTGCACGCCCGCAACATACTCTTCGAGCCGAGGATTTTTAACGCGCCGGCCGGAGATCGCCACGCTTTGTTCAGATTTGCGCGAGGCGAACCATAAGCCCCTTTCGGAGACTTCTGTCGGCTGCGCTCGGCCCGGTTCCAGCTTCGCGACCTGGACCGCGCATCCGCCGAGCGCGGCCGTCAGGACCAGTATAGCGAGCGGGCAGTGCTTCATAGCGGCAGCCCCGAGAGCAGTTGCTCAACACGATCGCGGATACCATCCGGGCGATTGACATCCAGCGACTGACCCTGCAACAGGTTGGTCCAGATGATCGCTCCGGTGTTCAGATCGACCAATGAGGCGAGCCCTATCGATTGGCTGGTGGGCTGGATAAATCCGAACAGTACGAAGCTAACCACCGCGAACAGAGCACGTTCGACCGTGGAGGTGGCTTGCCGGTAGGTCAGGAAAAGCGCGTAGTCTGCAGCATAATCGGTTTTAATCCGCGTCACGCTCTCGCCCAGTGTCCAGTCCAGCCCCTCCGGCTTGGTCGGCAACGCGGCCCGCTGCTGCGCAGGCGCATAGCGGTAGGTCAGAATGGTCTGCAGTACCGCCTCGTGCAGCGCGATCGCCTCGAGGTGATCTTCGGCATACGGCATAACTTCCGTGGCGCGACGGTAGCGGATCATCTGCGCACCGTGCTTTTTAAGGGTGTCGGCGACGGCCTCTACCAAGCTATCCTGCGCCAGCTCGGTCCAGTCCGCTCTCGGCAAGGGCGCTGCGGCCGTGGTCAGTTCTAGGGCCGCGACGTTGGGCGGCATGAGCAATACCCGCACGGGTTTCGTGGCCGGAGGAACCCCTTTCGCCAGATACGGCTGCACCTGGATGCACGCCGCCAGCGCAAGCGGCCCCACCAGCGCTGCCAGCACGCGCGTCAGGCGATACTTACCAAGCCGCCGCATTCCATATACCGCGCAAAATCCATAACGATCCTGTGCCTCCTTGGGCAGCTCACTCCTAATCATGACGGCACCACTACTCGGTGACCAGTCTATGCCGTCGCTAACGTCTTAATTGGATATCTTCAAAGTAATTCGTAGTCTAAATAAATGATTTAAGCCCACGTGCGCGTTGGCTGACCGCTTCGATCGAACCAAAATGGTAGCGTATCGACATATGGGCACAGGCCAGCGGCCTGGACCGGCAAGGGGGTGAGCTGCAATGGCATGCTCGCCGGGGCAGTCCTGACAGGGTGGCGATATATGGCAGCTCCACTGGCAGAGGTAGGGCGTGCGGCGTCCCGCCGTCCGTGCGGTGCGCCGTTGATCGAGTTCCGCGATCTCGGTAAACGCTATGAGTTCCCACAAGGCCGGGTTGTGCTCGACGGCCTATCGGGCACCATCGGGGCCGGCGAGTTTTTGATTATCGTTGGTCGCAGCGGCTCCGGTAAGTCCACGCTGTTGAATCTCCTCGGCGGGCTCGATCGCCCGAGCAGCGGCTGTGTGAGTGTGGATGGCCACTCACTCAGTGCGCTCAGTGACCGGGAGCTTACACTCTTGCGCCGGCGGCGCATCGGCTTCATTTTCCAGGCTTACAATTTGATTTCCACGCTCACGGTGAGCGAGAACCTGCTATTGCCGTTGGAGCTCAATGGGTTGACGGGTGCTGCGGACACGGTTAGGCGATGGCTCGATCGGGTCGGACTCGTGGGCTTGGAAGAGGCCTACCCGGACCAACTCTCCGGCGGCGAGCAACAGAGGGTCGCGGTGGCCCGAGCGTTGGTGCACGAGCCCGATCTTATTCTAGCGGACGAGCCGACCGGTAATCTGGACCTGGACCATGCGACCCGAGTGGTGGCGTTGCTCGATGAGCTTTGTCGCAGCAGCGGCAAGACGCTGGTCATGGCGACCCACAGCCGCGAGGTGGCGGGCAAGGCCGATCGTATGCTGACTATTCACGAGGGCCGGCTGTTGGAGGTTCGTGAGTGACGCAAAGCGTGTTGCGCGCCGGCCGGCGTGCTCTGTGGCGCCATCCGGTGCAGTTGCTGCTGGCGGTGGCCGGTGTGGCGCTCGGCGTGGCTGTGGTGATCGGCATGGACTTGGCCAATCAGAGCGCGGGCACGGCCATGCGTCAGTCCATGGAGGCGGTAACCGGGCGGATCACCCACCAGATTTTTGGTGGTCCCGAGGGCTTGCCGGAAGCGCTCTACGTCAAACTGCGCACGCGGCTTGGCGTACAGCAAGCCGCGCCGGTGCTGGCAGGCGGTGTCACGCTTGCGGCGGCCGGCAATCGGCCGCTCACGTTGCTTGGCATCGACCCCATTGTGGACGCCCCATTGCGGGGTGCAAGCGCCGTGCCACAGCAGGGCGAAGGCGAGCAGGGAATACTCCAGGACTTGTTGCTCGACCCCGGGAGCGTCGTATTGCCGGCGGAAGAGGCGCAGCGCCTCGGTGTGGTAGCCGGAGGTACGGTTACCGTGCAAGTCGGCGGGCAGCAACGACGTCTGCATGTGGTGGCCGTGGCAGAGGATTCCGATCATGATTTGAGCGGCTATGCCTTTGCGGATATCGCCACCGCTCAGGAGGTACTCGGCCGGATTGGCCGACTGTCAAGAATCGATTTGATCCTTGGTAACGCCGACGCGGTCAACCGGGTTCGCGC
This sequence comes from Nitrococcus mobilis Nb-231, assembly GCF_000153205.1. Taxonomy (GTDB): domain Bacteria; phylum Pseudomonadota; class Gammaproteobacteria; order Nitrococcales; family Nitrococcaceae; genus Nitrococcus; species Nitrococcus mobilis. The sequence continues at coordinate 666,640 of NZ_CH672427.1, read as the reverse complement.
CGCGCTGCCGCCCGGTATTGTTCTGGTTCCGGCGGCGGCGCGGGCTAACGCGATGCAGCAAATGCGCGCCGCCTTTCAAATCAACCTGACGGCGTTTTCCTTGCTCGCCTTGGTGATCGGCCTGTTCCTGGTATTCAACACCATGTCCTTCATGGTCGTGCAACGGCGTCGGATGATCGGCATATTGCGTGCCGTGGGGGCAACCCGCCGGCAGATTCTTGCCCAGGTGCTGAGCGACGCCGCGCTCATCGGGCTGCTCGGTACGGCGTTTGGTGTGTTGCTGGGATTGGTGCTCGGTGTCGGACTGGTCGACCTGGTGGGCCGCAGCAGCACACATAGCTCGTTCCATGAGGCGATAATGCGCTTTCAGATCGAGCCCTTCAGCCTTGCCAAAGGGTTTCTGCTCGGAATCGTTGGCTCGATGCTGGCCGCCGTACCGCCAGCCTTCGAGGCGGCAACGGTTCCGCCCCGGGCGGCAATGGATCGAAGCGAACTGGAGCGTCAGGCGCATCGCGGCGCCCGGTGGGCGGCTGGATTTGGTGGGGTGGCGCTGCTTGCCGGAGGCGTGATCCTAGTGGCCAGCTCCGGTCTGATTGCCGCCTTCACTGGCCTGTTCGCGGTGATACTGGGTGCCTCTTTGCTGGCCCCGTTGGCCTCTGCTCGCTTGACCACAGCGATGGCTCGGCTTGTTCCGCAACGGCCGATTGCACGTCTGGTGCTGCGCGGCGTGGCCGCCTCGCTCAGCCGTACCGGAGTGGCGATTGCCGCGCTGGCGGTAGCCATATCGGCCGTGATTGGGGTGGCGGTCATGATCGATAGCTTCCGGGGCAGCTTCATCGTCTGGTTACAACAGTCCTTGCGCGCCGATTTCTACATCGCCACGACGCAGGAGGGTGGTACGGTGGATGATGCCCTTGCCAAACGCATCGAATCCCTGCCCGGGGTAGCCTACATAACCCGCTCCCGCCATTATCGCCTACCAAGCGCGGACGGCTTTACGGCCATCTGGGCGCTGGGCCTCGAACGGCGAGGCTGGCAGAGCTTCGATATCCGCGCCGGTGATCGGGAAGCCGCCTGGCTGGCGTTTCGCTCCGGTAGGGGTGTGCTGATCAGCGAGCCCTATGCTTACAAGCACGGCTTACAGGTAGGGGAGACATTGGCGTTGCGCACCGCACTCGGTGAGCGCACCTTCCGGGTGGCTGGCATCTTCCGGGACTACGGATCGCCTTATGGTGTGGTGTTGATCTATCGGCCGGCCTACCAGCGGCTGTTTGCTGACGATCGGCTCTCGGGGCTGGGTGTTTATCTCTCCGCCGGTAGCGAGCGGGGCGCGGTGCACCAGCGTCTGGAGGCGGCTGTCGCCGGTTTGGCCGGAGTTCGGGTCCGCGACACCCAGTCGATCCGAGAGCACTCGGTGGCGGTTTTCGATCAAGAGTTCGTCATTACTTCGGTGCTGCGTTTGCTGGCGGCGATGGTGGCCTTCGTCGGTGTGGTGGGTGCATTGATGGCGTTGCAGCTCGACCGGTCTCGCGAACTCGCGGTGCTGCGCGCCATCGGTTTCACCCGAATTCAGCTTGGCGGCTTGATTACCGCCCAAAGCGGGGTGCTGGGGCTGGCGGCCGGGCTGTTTTCGGTCCCGATGGGTTTGCTGCTCGCCTGGCTGCTCGTGTTCGTCATTAACCACCGGGCTTTCGGCTGGAGCATGGAGTTCACAATTAGCCCCATGCCGCTGCTGGAAGGGGTCGGATTGGCGATCGGCGCGGCTTTGCTCGCCGCCCTCTATCCGGCCTGGCGGGCGGCGCGCACACTGCCGGCTCGCGGCTTGCGGGAGGAGTAACGTGCGTTATTTGCTCGCTGCCTTGGCGCTGGCCGTTCTCGTCGGAATAGGCTGGTGGCTCATCGCCGATACGGCCGATCCCGATCAGCAATCGGTCACTAAGGCAGCGGCTTTCCGCGCGCCCGAGGATGATGACATGGCAGGCTATGCCAAGGTGACCGGTCCGCGGCCGATGCAGTTTCCCGAGGACCACGGCGCCCACCCCGACTACCGGATCGAGTGGTGGTATTTTACCGGCAACCTCGCTACGGCGCAGGGGCGTCCCTTCGGTTTCGAACTCACCTTCTTTCGGTTCGCCATGGCGCCGTCAATGCCCCCGAGGGCGTCGGATTGGGCTACGCGGCAGATGTGGGTGGCCAATTTCGCCGTAAGCGATATCAAGCCCGAGCGTTTCCGCTTCTTTAAGCGCTCGCAGCGCGGTGCCGTGGGGTTGGCGGGTGCGCAGACTCATCCAGTGCGAGTTTGGCTCGACGATTGGCAGGTGCGGGCTCAGTCGGTGGACAGCCTTTTCCCGGCCCGATTGCAGGCCGAGCAAGAAGGTGTGGGGATCGATCTGCATCTGAGCAGCGCCAAGCCCTTGGTGCTTCAAGGGGATGCCGGCTACAGTCGTAAAAGCGCCGATCCCGGCAACGCCTCCTATTATTACTCGTATACCCGGTTGCAGGCGCAAGGCACGCTCAGTTTGGAGGGCGAGTCCTATCCGGTAAGCGGAACCGCCTGGATGGACCGCGAGTGGAGCTCGAGCGTATTAGCGGCCGACCAGGCCGGCTGGGATTGGCTCTCGCTGCAGCTCGACGACGGTCGCGACCTCATGCTCTATCGCCTGCGCCGGCGGGACGGTTCCGCTGATCCGCACTCCGCCGGCACAGTGATCGGTAAGAGGGGAGAGTCGCAGCACCTCACAGCGGCAGACTTTACCTTGACGCCCTTGCGCTATTGGCGCAGTGAAGCCACCGGCGTGTCTTATCCGGTGACCTGGCGGGTGCAGGTGCCATCGCAACACTTGGAGTTCGACGTAGAGGCGCGCATGCCCAACCAGGAGCTCGATCTGCGCGTGCGCTATTGGGAAGGGGCGGTATCGGTAGTCGGCGAAAATATCAGTGGCCGTGGCTATCTCGAGCTCACGGGCTATGGTTCGGAAGACCAACCCGGTGCTCCAGCCGACGGATGACGGTCTCCAGATCGCCACAGCGCAGTTGGGCCTGAAGATCCGAGCGGATGCCAACCAGGATGTTGATACCGGATGAGGTTATTTCGTAGATTTTCCAGCTGCCGTCGTGGTCATGCAACTGCAGTTCGAGTTGCACCCAGCCCAAGCTCTGAGTCACTGCGATCACTTGGACGGTGGCCGTGCGGCGAGCCACGTCATAGCGCGCCAGGCGATAATGGACGCGGACATCATGGACGAATTGAGTGAGCTCGGTGGCATGCTTTGCCATTGCCCGGCTGCAGAGCTGGAGCAAATGCGCACGAAAGGCCCGTCGAAACCGTTCGCACTGCGACGGCGTGGCGCTTTGCCAATAAGATCCGAGCACGTAGCGGGCCATGCGGGTGAGGTCAAGATGCGGCAAGGTGATGCGTTCGATTAGCTGCCGAGTTAGCACGGCATCACCCTCGCTGCGCAGCCTGGCAAGCCACCGTTTCAGCTCACGCAGAGCCACGCTGATCATTGCGCGCACCGCGGTATCGGGACGGTCGCTGGCGCTGGCCTGTGCGCTTACCAACAGGCTGAACATCAACAAACCGGCCGCCATCAGCATGGGTGCGCGGCTCAATGCGATTACGAACCAATCGGGGTTGGTCATGGGCTTCACCTAATATTGCATGCCTTAAGGATTCAAAGGCACATCGTCACGGGCTTGCCGTGCTCACTCTACCCATCGATCCGTGGTATGAACTTTATAGGCTAATATTGCAGCGCGCTACGATCCAGCCTCCTGTGCGGACTCGTGCGGCCGCCAAGCCCCCGCATAGGAGCGGCGCGTCGGTATGAGCAAATACGAGCTTTGGGTACGTAGGCGGCGAGCCGCCGACTGACCGGCCGGTCGGGTTTCAGGGCAGGGCGGGTTTCCCAGCCACTGCAGCGGTGTTCGCCGAGTTCGAATGGCGGCTCCTGACGCCTGCTGCCCCGGTAGGCGCGGCTGAGATGATCGGCTCCTCGCTCATGGTCTGGTCGGGCTGCCGCTTCGTGCGCGCGGCCAGGGCACCCCCGTTGCTGTGCTGAACGAAGGCCGAACGCGGGTGGATGACGAGGCGAGCTTCAAGATGGTCGGTCGCTGCACCGCCGTGCTGAGCGCGCTGGTGCAGCGACTCGAGCCCGCCTGAGACCCGGTTTCAGCCGCCGATGCGAGCGCGTAGCTCTTGGGCGGCCGCGATCATGTTGGCAAGCGCCGGCTTGCTCTCTTCCCAGGCGCGGGTCTTGAGGCCGCAGTCCGGGTTGGCCCAGAGCTGCTGCCGGGTTATGACCTCGGCGGCTTTCTCCAGCTGCTGCGCCATTTCCGCGACACTCGGCACCCGTGGTGAATGGATGTCGTAGACGCCGGGACCGATTTCATTGGGATATTCGAACTCGGCGAACGCGGCCAGCAGCTCCATATCCGAGCGAGCGGCCTCGATGGTGATCACATCGGCGTCCAGCTCGGCGATGGCCTGGATGATGTCATTGAACTCGGAGTAGCACATGTGGCTGTGGATTTGGGTCTCATCCCGCACGCCCGCGGTCGCCAAGCGGAAGGCGCGCACGGCCCAGTCTAGATACGCCGGCCGCTCGCTGCCGCGCAGCGGCAACCCCTCGCGCAAGGCGGGCTCGTCCACCTGAATCGCCCGAATGCCGGCGGCCTCCAGGTCGCCCACCTCGCCGCGCAACGCCAGGGCGATTTGTTGGCAGGTCGCGGCGCGGGGCTGATCATCGCGCACGAACGACCATTGCAGGATGGTGACCGGCCCGGTCAGCATGCCCTTGACCGGGCGCTCGGTCAGCGACTGGGCGTAGCGAATCCACTCCACTGTCATGGGACCGGCACGGCGGACATCCCCGTAGATGATGGGTGGTTTGACGCAGCGTGAGCCGAAGCTTTGCACCCAGCCTTGCTGAGTGCTGGCGAAACCCTCCAGCAGCTCGCCGAAGTACTCCACCATATCGTTGCGCTCGGGCTCGCCGTGGACCAGCATGTCCAGCCCCAATGCCTCTTGCGTCTTGATGGTGTGCTCGATCTCAGCGCGCATGCGCTGTTCGTAGGCGGCCCGCTCCAGCCGTCCAGCTCGATAGTCACGGCGTGCCGCTCGGATCGCTTGCGTCTGCGGGAACGAGCCGATGGTGGTCGTAGGTAGGAGCGGCAGCTTCAGGCGGGCGCGCTGCAACGGCGCGCGCTGCGAATAGGGCGAAGCGCGCCGGCTCATGGTGGGGCTGACAGCGCGGAGCCGTTGTTGGACGGCGGCGTTGTGGATGCGCGACGACTCTCGCCGGGCGGCGAGCGCGGCGCGGTTGGCCTCCAGAGCTTGGGCAATGCTCGCGCGGCCCTCGCGCAGTGCCCGGCCCAGCAGCGCCACCTCCTCGAGCTTTTGCACCCCGAAGGCGAGCCAGTTTTTGAGCTCATCATCCAGCCGCGTCTCGCCGGCGAGGTCCACCGGCACATGCAGCAGCGAGCAGGACGGTGCCAGCCAAAGCCGTTCGCCGAGTTGCTCCTGAGCACGCCCCAGCGGTTCGAGCCAAGCCTCGAGATCGGTGCGCCAGATGTTGCGGCCATCGATCACTCCGGCGGAGAGCACTTTCTCCTCGGTAAGCCGCGGCAGAATTTCGCTCAGTTGCTCCGGCGCCCGCACCAGATCCACGTGCACGCCGCCGACCGGCAGTTGCAGGGCCCATTCCAGATTGGCGCCCAGCCCACCGAAATAAGTGGTTAGCAGCAGTCGGGGGTGGTGTTGGGCTGCGAGTTGTTGGTAAGCCGCTTTGAAGGCGGCCTGCCAGGCTGCGTCGAGATCGCAGACCAGAATGGGCTCGTCCATCTGGACCCACTCGATGCCGCGACCGGCGAGTCGGTGGAGGAGCTCGGCGTAAATCGGCAGCAGTCGCTCCAGCAGGGTGAGCTTGTCGAACGGCTCGTCGCGAACCTTGCTCAGCCACAAATAGGTGAGGGGACCGATCAGCACGGGCTTGCTGCGCAGACCCTTGGCGTGGGCCTCGTCGAGTTGCGCCTCGAGCCCGCGCGCATGCAGCGTGAAACGCTGATCATGGGCCAATTCAGGGACGATGTAGTGGTAGTTGGTGTCGAACCACTTGGTCATCTCGCAGGCGGTGACGTCCTCCCCGCGCGGCGCCCGGCCGCGGGCCATCCGAAAATAGCGGTCGAGGTCGATGCCGTCCTCGCCGACCTCCCGGCCGAAGCGCTCAGGGATCACGCCGAGCAGCGCGGAGGTGTCCAGCACGTGGTCGTAGTAAGAAAAATCCCCGACCGGCACGAGGTCGAGGCCGGCCTCGGCTTGCAACGCCCAGTGTCGGGAACGCAGCTCGACCCCGGTGCGCCGTAACGTGTCCTGATCGATCTCACCCCGCCAGTAGGCGTCGAGCGCACGCTTGAGTTCGCGGCGTGCTCCGATCCTCGGGAAGCCCAATGCATGTGTCGTGGCCACAGTATTCTCCGATGATTTGCTAATCATCTAGTGTCGACGTTCCCTGAACATGAGACAATTTCAAATTATTCAGAAATTACATTAGTATTTTTCATATTAAGACTTCCCATGTACCTGGAACTCCGCCATCTACGTACCTTGCAGGCGATTCGCGCCACCGGCAGTCTGGCCGGGGCCGCGACGCGCCTGCATGTCACCCAAAGCGCCTTGTCGCACCAGATCAAGGCGTTGGAGCAGCACTTCGATACGGCGCTGTTCTTCCGCCAATCCCGGCCGTTGCGTTTCAGTCCGGCCGGCGAAATGCTGGCGAACCTAGCCGAGCGGCTGTTGCCCGAAGTGGTGGCGGCCGAGCAGCGGCTCTCGGGCATGGCGCTCGGCCGGCAGGGCCGGCTGCACATCGCCATCGAATGCCACAGCTGCTTCCAGTGGCTGCTGCCCACCATGGACCACTACCGCGAGGACTGGCCGGGGGTGGAAATGGACCTCTCACTCGGGTTCAGCTTCCATCCTTTGCCGGCCTTGGTGCGTGGCGAAATCGATCTGGTGGTGACCTCCGATCCGGACCCGGATCTGCGGGGAATTCACTACGAGCCGCTGTTCCGCCACGAGGTGCTCCTGGCGATGCATACCGGCTCACCCTTGGCGCGCAAGGCCTGGTTGGCGCCGCAGGATCTGGCCGCCGCGACGCTGATTACCTATCCAGTGTGCCGCAGCCGTCTGGATGTGTTCGCCCGCTTTCTCGAGCCGGCCGGCGTGGAGCCGGCGGCCGTGCGTACCTCGGAGCTCACGGTGATGATCATTCAGCTCGTAGTGAGCCGGCGCGGCGTGGCGGCCCTGCCGAACTGGGCGCTGGACGAATACCGGGATCAGGGACAGCTGGTCGCCCGCCCCTTGGGCCGTAGCGGGCTCTGGAGCCCATTGTATGCCGCGGTCCGGGAGGAGAGCCGGGAGGCCCCGTTCATCGATGCCTTCCTGAGGCTTGCACGCGCGGTAACCGCCGAGCGGCTGAGCGGAATCGAGCCGCTCGAAGCCTGAACAATCATCTTGCCTTCGACCCATATACCCAATATATTGGGATTAAGTCTTATTATCTGCCCTATATTTAGTAGAGCAGGGGGTGGGGAACACCGGTGCAAATCCGGGGCTGTCGCGCAACGGTAATGCGGTTTTGACCGCGAAGCCCGACCACCACCCGAGACGAAGGGCGCCGCCGTTTACGGCGGTGTCCGACTGTAGGAGACCTTCGCGTCAAAGGCTCCCGGTATGGGTGCATTCCGCTTTAAGGGCTGCCCTGCCCGGTGACTGCGCGCGGGTTCCTCCGATCGAAGGATCTGATACCGGAGGTGACCATGCCGGCTCAAAGTGCCGTTTCCCTGCCAGCTGAATCGTTCGAACACCCTGAATCCCGCGCCAGAGACCTTCACGTCATCCGCCGAGACGGCCAGGTCTCCGGCTTCGACCCGGGCAAGATCACGGTCGCCATGACCAAGGCCTATTTGGCCGTCGAGGGCGCCAACGCCTCGGGTTCGCAACGCATCCGCGAGACGGTAGAGCGCCTGGTCGGCCAGGTGGTCGAGGCGCTGACTCGTCGCCAGCCCGCCGGCGGCCGTGTCCACATCGAGGATATCCAGGATCAGGTCGAGTTGGCGCTGATGCGCGCCGGGGAGCACCGCGTGGCGCGTGCCTACGTGCTCTACCGCGAGGAGCGAGCCCGCGCCCGGCAAGACCAGGCCGAGCCTGTGGCGGCGCAGGCCGAGCGCCTGCGCGTGACTCGGGCGGACGGCGGCCAAGTACCGCTTGACGAGGCCCGTCTGCGCCGCATCGTCGAGGAGTCCTGCCAGCGCATCGCCGGGGTGGAGCCGGAGGCGATCGTTGCGGAGACCCACCGGAATCTCTATGACGGGATTCCCGAGGCGGAGCTCGGCACGGCCTTGGTGATGTGCGCCCGCACGCTGATCGAACGCGAGCCGGGCTACAGCTACGTCGCCGCGGGCTTGCTGCTGGATACGCTGCGCCGCGAGGCGCTGAGTTTTCTCGGTGGAGTCGAGGCGGGGGCCACCTTCGAAGAGATGGCCAAGCGCTATCCGGACTACTTCATCGCCTACGTGCGCCGTGGGGTGGAACTGGAACTGTTGGACCCCAGGCTGCTCGAATTCGATCTGGAGCGGCTCGCACGGGTGCTCGAGCCGGCGCGCGATCGCCAGTTCGGCTACCTTGGCCTGCAGACCCTCTATGATCGCTATTTTTTGCACTACGACGGCACGCACTTCGAGTTGCCGCAGGCGTTTTTCATGCGGGTGGCCATGGGCCTTGCGCTCAATGAGATCGACCGCGAGGAGCGCGCCGCGGAATTCTACCGGCTGCTCGCCTCGTTCGACTTCATGAGCTCCACGCCCACGCTGTTCAACGCCGGCACGCGCCGCCCGCAGCTATCGAGCTGCTATCTCAGCACAATCCCCGACGATTTGGACGGCATCTACTCGGCCATCCGCGACAATGCGCTGCTCTCCAAGTTCGCCGGCGGGCTCGGCAACGACTGGACCCCTGTGCGCGCGCTCGGTGCCCACATCAAGGGCACCAACGGCCGCTCCCAGGGTGTGGTGCCGTTTCTCAAGGTGGCCAACGATACGGCGGTCGCGGTCAATCAGGGGGGGAGGCGACGAGGAGCGGTCTGTGCCTACTTGGAGATTTGGCACCTGGACATCGAAGAGTTCCTGGAATTACGCAAGAACACCGGCGACGAGCGCCGCCGCACCCATGATATGAACACCGCCAACTGGGTGCCGGATTTGTTCATGCGCCGGGTGATCGACGAGGCGGATTGGACCTTGTTCTCGCCGGACGAGACGCCCGATCTGCACGATCTCTACGGTGCGGCATTCGAGGCCCACTACCGCGAATACGAGGCGCAGGCCGAGCGCGGCGAGCTCCGCAACTATAAGCGCGTCTCCGCCGTTGCACTGTGGCGGCGCATGCTCAGCATGCTCTTCGAGACCGGCCATCCCTGGATCACCTTCAAGGACGCCTGCAACGCCCGCTCGCCGCAGCAGCACACCGGCGTGGTGCACTCCTCCAACCTATGCACCGAGATCACGCTCAATACCTCGGACGATGAGATCGCCGTGTGCAATCTCGGTTCGGTGAACCTCGCCGCCCACGTCGGCGCCGAGGGCATCGATGCCGCGCGGTTGGAGCGCACCGTGCGCACCGCCATGCGCATGCTCGACAACGTCATCGACATCAACTGGTACAGCGTCCCCCAGGCCCGTCGCGCCAACATGCGCCATCGGCCGGTGGGACTCGGGGTGATGGGCTTTCAGGACGCCCTCTATCGGCTCGGCCTGCCGTACGCCTCCCGGGAGGCGGTGGATTTCGCCGATCGTTCCATGGAGACGATCAGCTACTACGCCATCCAGGCCTCCAGCGAGCTGGCGCAGGAGCGCGGCGCGTACGCGAGCTTCGCCGGGTCGCTGTGGAGCCGGGGCATCCTGCCCATCGACTCGATTCGCCTGCTCGCCGAGCAGCGCGGCGAGCCGCTCACCATGGACACCTCCACCACGCTCGACTGGGACGCCCTGCGCGAGCGCATCCGGCGCACCGGCATGCGCAACTCGAACTGCTTGGCCATCGCGCCGACCGCGACCATCGCCAACATCGTCGGCGTCTCGCCGAGCATCGAGCCCACTTACCGCAACCTCTACGTGAAATCGAATCTCTCCGGCGAGTTCACCGTGGTGAATCCGCATCTGGTCGAGGCGCTCAAGGCGCGCGGGCTCTGGGATGCGGTGCTGGTCAACGATCTCAAATACTTCGACGGCTCCGTGCAGGCCATCGAGCGGGTACCCGAGCCGATCAAGGCGCTCTATACCACGGCCTTCGAGATCGACCCCAACTGGCTGGTGGAGGCCGCGAGCCGTCGGCAGAAATGGCTCGATCAGTCGCAGTCGCTGAACCTCTACATGGCCGAGGCCTCGGGGCCGAAGCTCGATGCCCTCTACCGCAACGCCTGGCGCCGCGGACTGAAGACGACCTATTACCTGCGCTCGCTCGGGGCGACGCACGTGGAGAAGTCCACCGTCGCCGACGGCGCCCTCAACCGGGTGGCCGCCGCACCCGCGGCGCCGGCCTGCGCCGTCGATGATCCGGAATGCGAGGCTTGCCAGTAGGGGCGGGTACGAAACTCGCTTTTGCCTCCGTCGTGACGCACCACATTAAGATCAAGGAAGGAGAATACCGATCATGCTGAACTGGAACGAGCCCGCCGCCGCAACCGCCCAAACACCCGTATCGGCTGCAAGCAGCCCCACGGGCCTCGATGCGCCCGAGCGCGGTGCCGCGCGGATCCGCGTCGACGACAAGCGCATCATCAACTGCCGCGCCGACCTTAATCAGCTGGTGCCGTTCAAGTACCACTGGGCGTGGGAGAAGTACCTGCAGGGCAGCGCCAACCACTGGATGCCCCAGGAGATCCCCATGGGCCGGGACATCGAGCTGTGGAAGCGCCGCGACGGGCTGACCGAGGACGAACGCACCATCGTCAAGCGCAGCCTGGGGTTTTTCTCCACGGCGGATTCTCTGGTGGCGAACAATCTGGTGCTCGCCGTCTACCGCCACATCACCAACCCCGAGTGCCGGCAATACCTATTGCGGCAGGCCTTCGAGGAGGCGCTGCACACGCACGCCTACCAGTACGTCATCGAATCGCTGGCCATGGACGAGGGCGAGGTGTTCAACATGTACCGAGAGGTGCCCTCGGTGGCGCGCAAGGCGGAATGGGCGCTGCCGTTCACCGAAAGCCTCGGCGACCCGGACTTCCGCACCGGCACGCCGGCGGCGGACCAGCGGCTGCTGCGCGACCTGATCGCCTTCTACGTGTGCTTCGAGGGGATCTTCTTCTACACCGGCTTTGCCCAGGTACTAGCGATGGGCCGGCGCAATAAGATGACCGGCACCGCCGAGCAGTTTCAGTACATCCTGCGCGACGAGTCCATACACCTTAACTTCGGCATCGACGTCATCAACCAGATCAAGCAGGAGAACCCGCATCTCTGGACCGCCGAGTTTCAGGCCACCGCCCAGCGCACCATCCTCGAGAGCATGGCGCTGGAGGTGGACTACGCCCGCGATACCCTGCCGCGCGGCGTGCTGGGCCTGAACGCCGCTATGATCGAGGAATACCTGCGCTTCATCACCAACCGGCGGCTTGCCCAGATCGGCCTCACCGAGGCGTTCCCGGGCGCCGAAAACCCCCTGCCATGGATGAGCGAGCTGGTGGATCTCAAAAAGGAGAAGAATTTTTTTGAGACGCGGGTCACTGAATATCGCACGGGTGGGGCGTTGAGTTGGGAGTAGGGGGTGCTGAGGGCCTAATTTCTATTCAGGCCGCACGTTGTACTCAGTCGCCAGTGCCGAGAGAAATCTCTCGACTTCCGGCGTCCCCATCTCGCGCGGATGACGTTTTTTGTAAAAGAGGATGAAACGACGAGTCCATCCCAGATAGGTTTGCTCGGTGCGGATACTGTAGTGGCGAAAGCGGACGCGATCGCGGGCCTGATCGAGCAGGCGAGGCTCCTGTGCCATGACGCTTTTCCCAATCCTTGGGTTCGACGTGTAACAGCTAAGCATTTAGAAAGGGGGGCAGGATGATTGTGCGGCATTTTTTGGAATGCGCTACTTGCCACCATGCTCACACCGTAAGGATTCAGGTAGGGCATAACCCATACCAAGAGCACACATTTAGGTGTATGGAATGCCAAGAGGAAATGGTTATTGGGATGCATTGCTTTCCCGCAACAGCTTCCGTAGAGATCAGCGAACTGTATAACTGTGTGGCCGGCAGCGGCGAAGGAACAGTCGTCAATTTGAGCCCTGATTTCCCAATCCCGGAAGAAGATATCCACCGTGACCTCGCCTTCCCATCTCTTGAGCACACACGTGAACTCTCAAAGGCTCAAAGGAATTCCGGAATAGAGTTGCCTGCGTTTTCCTCTGTGAATGAGTACCGGGAGTGGGCGTTACAGCAGAAAGGCATACCGGAGATTTGGTCAACCGTAAAAAAGGGATGGTCTCTTACGCTAAGAGATCGGACGGATATCGCGGAAAGGTTTCTGTCTGAGTATGGGGGCGGCGAGTACAAAGATACGCCGCAATTGAATTACGTGCTTTTTGATTTTTGCAGCCGGATGCTTCTTCCGAATAAGTATCATCTGTTCCAGGAGGCAGCCGAGTTATGCGAGCGCCTTGCAAAGACACAGCCCGAACAATTAGGCCGTTTTCGTGACTACTACAAAGAAAACCTTCAGAAAGAGCATTTGGAGCGCTATTTCGAAACGTTCAAAGAATACTTCTCTTGCTTCAATGATATGTCACAGACTCTAAGGAACGTCTGAACTATTCGAGCTGAAGTCAAACGCATTCGTCTCTGACGAGAGGAAGGGTAAAAATGCTCGGTTTCCCGCCGCCGAGTGCTGATTTACGGGGCCGTTTGGCGCCGCTGAACCCCTTTTCGGAGCAAGCAGGCGGAGTTTGCCTGTCAGCTCGTCATCAGTTGCCTCCTCACCAGATACAGGTTCGTCAGGCCGATCAGCGTGAACACCTGTGCGGCGTTCTTGGCAAGCCCCTTGTAGCGCACCTTGGTGTAACCGAATTGGCGCTTGATCACCCGGAAAATGTGCTCCACCCGGGCACGGACCGAGGAGCGCTTGCGGTTGGTGCGCTTGTTCGCACCGGTGAGTTTGTGCTTGGAGCTTGCCTTCAAGGACACGCCCCAGTAGACACCCGCCCGGCGCGCCGCGCGCTTAAGGGTGTTATCGACGTAGCCCTTATCACCAAAGACCGCGCGGTCGTCCTCGCGCAGCAGGCGCGGCAATTGGCTGATGTCCGAGGCGTTGGCTGCAGTCACCGAAACCGTGTGAGCAAGGCCGCTGTTGACATCGGCCCCCACGTGGATCTTCATGCCGAAATACCACTGATTGCCCTTCCGCGTCTGGTGCATCTGCGGGTCGCGCCGGCGCGCCTTGTTCTTCGTCGAGGCCGGAGCGTGCACAATCGTGGCATCGACCATAGTGCCGCCCTTGAGCAGCGCCCCGCGCTCGGCGAGCACGTCGTGGATTACGTTCATCATCTGGGCAGTCAGGCCGTGGCGCTCCAGCAGGCGGCGAAACTTCAAAATCGTGGTCTCGTCGGGCAGCGCGTCGTCGATGAGCTCAAGCCCGGCGAAGCGGCGCATCGACTCGATCTCATAGAGCGCATCCTCCATGGCCGGGTCGGAGAGCGCGTACCACTGCTGCATGAAATAAATACGCAGCATCGACTCAAGCGGCATCGGCGGGCGACCACGCCGGCCCGCCTTGGGGTAGTGCGGCTCAATGAGCGCCACCAGTTTTGCCCAAGGCACCACCTGCTCCATCTCGGCGAGAAACTTCTCCCGGCGCGTGCGCCGCTTCTTGGCCGCAAAACTCATCGAAGCAAAGGTGGTTTGTTTCATCGGTTCCGCCTGGGTCGGTGGCAATGCCGCAATTATACTGGCGTGGCCGGGAATAGTTCAGAGTCTCCCTAACGAACTTGCAGTGCGGCTTGGGTATACCGGACAACCACGTCGCGTCATCATATGCGTTTTCGAGAACCAAGCTATTTTATGGCAATGCGTTTGAGACTCTTACGACTACCGTGGTGGTCCTTGCATGTTTGAATAACATAAGTTGCGGCCGAGATTTCGACACGTTCGAACAAATGACATTAAAGAAATACCTTTCTACGAATAAGGCCAATCGTTGCGCTCCCTTCAAAAGTACGCAGGAGCTCTCTGCGATTTGCGACTGCCTAGACAGTACGATACGAAATGCCTCGCATCATGGAGGGATGAAATTGGTTAACAACGGAATGAAGGTTCAATACCGCAGCGGCGGAAGCGGGGCAGTCAGGACTATGCCTTACGTACAGTACTTGAACTACTGCAACCAGATAATGTTGAGCTGCTGCGCTCTGCTGGCTCTGGAGCTGGCGCTAGCCTTCTAATTGGGTAACCGGGGGGCTTTTAACCCATCCCATTACACACATCGTCATACCTAGTTGAGCTGTCGGGCATAGCGGGCACCCTCGACGAAGACGGCGATCTCCTGCAGGCCGAGCCAGATGGTTTTGGCTCCCGGTTCGCCATCGTGCTTGCGGGCGAGAAAGCCCCCGCGCTGAGCAATCAGGCGTAACACAGTATTGAGAGACGGCACTTGCCTGGGTATAGGCTTTTTGTTGAGGATAAAACAGTGGTCTGTCCCCTATTACAATCTTGACGCGGCATGGGTTGTTGCCTGCCGGAGGGACAAACCCGTCGGCACTCTCCAACTGAATTTTTCGGGGCTCTACACCTTCAAGGTCGGCTTCACCCGTTACCCTTGCACCTCGCCTGCTCTTGTACCTACGCATCTACACGCCTGTTACCAGGCGCGCAGCAAGGCTCAATACCGGGCCCGTGGCTAACGGTTACCCAGGTGGGGGTCCCACCCACTAAAGTACGCGGCATTGCCAAGCCGCTGCCGTCCCCTATTTACCTTAGGTTTCATGTTTGCGGGCGCAATTGCCGTTCTTTAGCTGGTCTTGAGTCCTTTTTTGACCCATTGAACTGTCCACACCACTAGATACGCAAGAAACCAAGCGGCCAAGGGTGGGACAAGGGCAGCGCGAAGGATTGGCAACGGCGAAAGGCTTGCCTCAACCTGCGTCGGCCCACGCAACTCTCCCGTTTTTGAATCGGGCTTCCGTAGGGGTTGTTCGGCAGTCGGGATGTGCTCGACAAAGCGAAAGACATACTCTGACGAGAAGACGGACGCTGGGTTGCCCCAACGTTCCACGCTCGCAACAGTAATGACTGCGACTATCCACAGAGCTGTGGCCACGACACCGATCCGTTGCCATCCGTTTAGTTTCATATGAAACCTAACGGGTCGCAGTTGAGCGGCACCCCTTGACAGGGGAGTGTCGCGAAGCGACACGGACCTGTCACAGGGGCGTAGCCGTGCGCAGCGCGGTGCGGCTCGAACGGTTGATGGGCGGCGCGCAGCGCCGACGAACGCCGTTTATCAGCCGCGCGAGGTACGAGCGTCGGCTGCATGAACTTGTTGGCCGCCGTCTTCACTCGCGGCCATCCAGCAATCCGCAAATAGCGGAAGCCCACTTGATTGCATCATAGGCAGTTCGACGAAGCGCCGGCCGCGACCCGTGCACATCGCCCATTGTTCTTCTAAGAACCTGGAGCGATTGTGCCGCGTAGTTGGTCGCAGACCGAACATGCGCGACGAGTTCGTCTGCATCCGCTGGCGACATACCTATTGCGAGGTACTCGCTATGCATTCCCTCAAAAATCACGAGTTTTTTCAGCACGGTGTTTACTTTGGCTTGGAACGATACCTGACCAGGGTTGCCTAGACCTTGCTGTTCGTAGATCGTGCCGGTTGCGAGATCGACCGCCCCGCAGGCGGCCGTAATGGCCCCGCTGTCATCACCTGCCATCAATCGTGCCATTGCGCGTGCGAGTTCAGAGGACGCGGATGGTGGAAGGAAATGCTGCTCTCGCGCATCGATCAAGCCGACAGGGACGAAGCTCCCAGATATGAACTGATATCCGTGCCGTCCCAAAATTCCTTGAACATTGCTCGCAAGCTCAGCATTGCTTGCGACCAGACGCTCGGCTAACACCCGCAATGCGGCGATCTTAGCGGTCGCCGTCAACTCCCCGAAAAGGCGATCCACCGCCGGCATAACTTCCGCCCTGCTTCCAAGACCGGATAGCGCTTCTGCTTTCGCAGTAATGCGCGAGACGTCGATGCCCGCTGCTGCCGCCGTGTTTCGGATATCTTGCACGGACAGGGCATTGAGCTCGGAGCGCAACGCTCCGTAGAGCCGGCTTACGTCCTCAGGACTTAAATCGACCGTGGATCCATTGTCAGGCATAGATCACCCATAGGTCACAGCGTGACGGCCAACGGAGTAGCGATATGGGGACAATAGTATGGGGACAATAGGGGACAGACCACGGCTTGCTGATAGCTTGCCGGCCGAATTGTCCACTCGTTAGGTGCGCAGACGCTTTCGCCAGTAACCAGGGCGTCGAGAATGGTGAGCGACGGCGATGACAATTAGCTCCTCGGGCTGCTGCCGGACGATGATGTCATAGGGGAATCGACTCAGAACGAGCCGTTTAGCTCCCTCCCGGCCAGCTTGGCCGGGCAAATTGGTGAGAGGAACAATTTCCTCTTCGAGCAGATCGAGCGCCGCTTCGATAGCCTGTGCGAATTCGGCGCCCAGACCTGGACGTTCGCACTCGTACCAAGCCGCGGCTTCGATAGCCTCTTCCGCCGCTTGCTCAAGAATTCGGACACGAGTCACTGCGGAGATCTGAGCCGCTTCTCAAGCCTTCTCCGTAACTCGTCACGGTCCACGAGCTTCGCTGTGCCGGTAGCGATGGCGCGCAAACGCTGCAGGATTTCCTTGTCCCATTCCGAGGACGCATCGGAATCGGCTGGCTCATCAAGGCTCTTCACGAGCTCGTACGCGAGTTCTGCGCGTTCGTCTTCCGAGAGGGTGAGTACTTCGGAACGCAGCTTGGCTAGAGTGTCTGTATCCATGCATCCTCCGGCGCTAGAAGGCATTTTTTAGCTTACAGCCGAAGGGTGCACCTAACAAGGTGGGGCAATAGTGCAATAGGGGACAGACCACTGTTTTGTTTGTCCCCGCGCGGCCGCAGGCCGCAATTTGTACCTGGAAGTGAGAAAACAGTGGTCTGTCCCCTATTATTCGATGATAGTTTTTGATGGTTTAACCCCGCGCCTAAAGCTCCCCGCCGCAATATTTGCAGAAGTTTCCATCTAGGTCGTGGCCGCCGCGGCCGCAACTGGGGCAGGCACGCGTGTTGACGGAGATGCGGCTCGCATTGGCGAGCTCCACCGTAACGATTCCGGTCGGTACGGCGATGATTCCGTAGCCCAGCACCATCACCAGGGAGGCGAGCAACTTGCCGACAGAGGTGTGTGGTACCACGTCGCCATAGCCCACCGTCGTCAGCGTGACGATTGCCCAGTAGACAGCCTGCGGGATGCTGTCAAATCCGTGCGTGCCGCCTTCGATCAAATACATCATGGCCCCGATGATGAGTACCAGCGTCAGCACTGCGCCTAGGAAGACCAGGATCTTGCGGCTGCTGGCCATTAGCGCGCGCCTGAGATGCGCGGCCTCGCTTACGAACTGCACCAACTTCAGGATGCGGAACGCCCGCAACAGCCGCAGCGCCCGGATCACAATCAGTGATTGCCCGCCCGTCAGAATCAAACTCAGGTACGTTGGAAGTATCGCGAGGAAATCCACAACGCCATAAAAACTGACCGCATAGGCTATCGGGTTGCGTACCGAGTAGAGGCGCAGCGCGTACTCGAGGGTGAACAACAGCGTGAAGGTCCACTCGACCGTGTTCAGCAAGCTGGCATAGCGGGCGTTGATCTCCGGTACGCTGTCCAGCAGCACGGCGCCAATGCTGAGTACGATTGCCAGCAGTAGGACGAGGTCGAACGCTTTGCCAGCCGCCGTCTCGGCCTCAAAGATGATTTCGTAGAGCCGCTCGCGTAATGTGTGGTGGGACGGTGTATCGCTCATTGTTTATCTGTGCATCGGGATTGTCGGGCGCGGTAGCTAGCTTACCGGAAGAACCGTCCTGGTGGAGATGGCCGGCGGTGCATCAATTGATACATCGGCATGCCTTGGCCGGTGTTTTGGGGTTATGGCGGGGCACGGACGAGTTTCGCCGCTATCCGACGGCTCGCTCCCAATCTCTAAGGTCGCGATGAAGGGCTCGAGGACCGTGTTTCGCCGAATGCCCAGCCCTTGAGCGTTGCCCATTGAGCCCCCGGGCGAATGGAGCCAGGTGATGTCGTGTTGAGCGAAATGACAATGGCCGTCCTATACGCTTCCCTCGCCGGCGCGGCAATCCCGCTCGGCGGCATGACGGCGCGTCTCGAGCATATCCAGCCCGAGTGGCTCGAGACCGAATTTCGCCATTCCGTCATCGCTTTCGGAGGTGGGGCTCTGCTGGCAGCCGTCGCCCTGGTGCTCGTGCCTGAGGGCATGCGCCACCTGCCAACGTGGAAAGCTCTGGCAGCCTTTGGCAGCGGGGGGGGCGCGTTCTTTATGCTCGATCGGCTGATCGAGAGAGGGGGCGGCAGCGTCGCACAGCTCATGGCCATGCTGCTCGACTTTGTACCGGAAGCGATGGCCATGGGTGCGACGCTCGCGACCGAGCCGGCGGTTGGTCTGCTGTTGGCCATTCTTATCGCGCTGCAAAACTACCCGGAAGGTTTCAACGCTTACCGCGAGCTTCGGCTAACGACGAAAATGCGTGCCACTACCGTGCTTGTGGCCTTTTGCGCTCTTGTGCCTCTCGGCCCTGCTGCAGCGTGGCTCGGCCTGGTTTACCTGCGCTCGGCGCCCGATGTGCTCGGCGCCGTCATGCTTTTCGCAGCGGGCGGCATACTCTACTTCACCTTTGAGGATCTCGCGCCCCAAGCGTACCTCGAGCAGCACTGGGCGCCGCCACTCGGCGCCGTGTCGGGCTTCATGGTGGGAATGCTCGGACATGCGCTGGTCAGCTAGGGAATAAAAATAATAGGGGACGGACCCCTATTTAATTGGTAATCTGTCGCTCGATTCAATCAAGCAGGAAAGGCTCATGCCAAGACGCCCACGGGTTACCCTGGCCGGGGTTCCGTTGCACCTGATTCAGCGCGGTAACAATCGCCAAGCGTGTTTCTTCGCCGAAGAGGACTACCGTGCCTACCTCGGCTGGCTGGAGGAATACGCGCGGGCGAGCGCTTGTGCCATCCATGCCTACGTACTTATGACCAATCATGTCCATCTGCTTTTGACACCTCGAGCCTCGGGCGGAGCCAGCGAGCTGATGAAACGGTTGGGACAGCGCTACGTCCAGTACGTCAATCGAACCACGGGTCGCAGTGGCACCCTCTGGGAGGGTCGCTTTCGTTCTTGCCTGACGCAGGAAGAGGGCTACGTGCTGAGCTGCTATCGCTACATCGAGCTCAATCCAGTCCGCGCGAACATGGTCAGGCATCCGGGCGAATATCCCTGGTCGAGTTACCGTGCCAACGCCCAGGGCGAGCTCTCGACACTGTTGACACCTCACCGGCTCTATACCGCTTTGGGTAATAACGCCGAGGCTCGGCAAGCCGCCTATCGGGAGCTTTTCCGCTACCAACTTGATCCTGGGACAGTCGACGAGATTCGCGCCGCAACGAATGGCAATTTTGCCCTGGGCAGTTCACAGTTCCAGGCACAGGTGACGGCCGCGCTGGGGCGGCGGGTGACGCGGGGAAAATCCGGACGGCCGCAGAAGCAGAGCGAGTCAAAGTCGTCGGGTTTATTTGACGGAGGGTGACAGACTAAAATTGTGGTCTGTCCCCTAAAAAATTTGAGGTAGCCATGATATCCGCTCAGGAAATCGAAGTCATCAAAAGTACCGCGCCGCTGTTGGCCACCCACGGCAAGGATATCACCGGGCGTTTTTACCAGCTGCTGTTTGAGCAAAACCCTGAGTTAAGCAATGTGTTCAACATGAGCAACCAGAGAAGCGGCAACCAGCAGCAGGCGCTGGCGCGCGCTGTGTATGCTTTCGCGGCCCATGTTGATAACCTGCCGGCCATCGCCGGCGAAGTCGAGCGCATCGCCCAGAAGCACGCCAGTCTGGGGGTCATTGCAGAGCAGTACCCGCTGGTAGGCGCTGCATTGCTGCAGGCCATTGAACAGACGCTGCAGCCGCCGGCGGAAGTGCTCGACGCTTGGGCCAAGGGCTATGGTGTGCTGGCCGGTGTGTTCATTGAGCGCGAAGCGCAGATCTACCAGCAAAAAGCGGCACAGCCGGGCGGCTGGCGCGATACCCGGACCTTCAACATCGTTAAGAAAGAAACGGAAAGCGAGCTGGTCACCTCATTCTACCTGCAACCGGCAGACGGGGAAGCCTTGGCAGCTTTTGAG
The DNA here is from genome assembly GCF_000153205.1 of Nitrococcus mobilis Nb-231. GTDB lineage: Bacteria > Pseudomonadota > Gammaproteobacteria > Nitrococcales > Nitrococcaceae > Nitrococcus > Nitrococcus mobilis. Next base: position 646,146 of record NZ_CH672427.1, on the reverse strand, counting down.
CCCGGTCAATACATTGCCGTCTACCTCACCCCCGAGGGTAGCCAGCAGCGGCATATCCGCCAATACAGTCTGTCGGACAGCAACAGCCGCAATCACTACCGCATTTCGGTGAAACGCGAAAGCGATGAGGTTGCCGACGGCGTGGTCTCCAACTATTTGCATGACCGGCTCGATGTCGGTGACAGCGTGCAATTGAGCAACCCCTTTGGCGATTTTTACCTCCAGAACAGCGGCAAGCCGCTGGTGCTTATCAGCGGCGGCGTCGGCATTACCCCGATGCAGTCCATGCTGGAAACCCTACTGGAACAGAACTCAAAGTGTGACATCCATTTTGTGCACGCCACCTCTCGCGGCAGCCATCACAGCTTTGCCAGGCGCCTGCAGGAACTGGCGGCGGCGCAAAAGGTGTCGCCGCATGTGTTTTACGAGCATCCCGAGGAAAATGACCACCTGGGTGAAGGTTATCACTACCAGGGCCGCATTGATCTGGATGCCATTGAAGCCGCGTTGCCGATCGGCGAGGCTGAGTTCTATCTGTGCGGGCCGCTGGCAATGATGAAGGATGTGTACCTCCAGCTGAAAATGCTACATGTGGCGGACGAGGTCATTTTCTACGAGGTGTTTGGCCCCACCAAATCCCTGGCCGACTAACGAGTCAGCCGGTATGCAAATGACCCGCGATAGGAGGCAGACCACCGTTTTCTAGTGGTCTATCGGGCGGATCAATCAAGGCCGGACACGGGACCGCTCATCGCCGACACCGTTATGCAAGAGGAAACGCTTGAGGCATGCTTCACGGATGCAGGTGTGAGAGATTGTGCGAACGCTCGAGTCGGATGGGTGGTTTCAAGTACGGCCCGAGGTAGCCACTGCCAATTCAAGCATCCCACAAAGCGTGGACTTGTGGCTGTATCCAGCAGGCCGGGAGACGACTTGGCCGCCGGGACCCTCAATAGCGTGCTAAAGCAGGTGGGGTTGAAGTAGTAAGATACCTTCTCGTGGTTGAGAAGAACGAGACAAGCTACTCCGCGTATGCGCCGGATGCTCCGGCCAATTAATTAGATGCCACATGTAGAGCGGATGGTTTGGTGAAGGCCCACGGAGGCATCCTGATTTGTGTGTAAGGGAATGGGTCATGCCATCAAGTCGCGCTCAAATCGGGAGTAGACACACACGGGCGACTCCGTTGGCGGTGCTGCTTTCCGCCGCCGTCGTCATGATGCCGGCGACTGCACTGGCGGTATCCACAGAGATCATTCCCGCCCAGGCCGACGTGTATGTGTTTGAGGGCAATCCCGACGGCAATACGGCTAGCATCGCCCTTCTTCAGGCTGGCGTTGGCCGTGGCCGTAAAGTGGGGCGGATAGTCGCTTATATCCGCTTTGGCTTGGCCGACATCCCCAAGTCCTCCTTTTTCAAAAAGACACGCGTCACACGAGCAACCGTAAGCCTCTTTGCGCAGTCAACCGGGCTTGCCCGTGCGGATAGCCACTTCCTTGTGAGCGTGGCGCGATGTTCAGACTCCAGCTGGATAGAAGCGAAGATGGCCTGGAGCAACCGTGCATGCCCCGCTCTGGAGCAAGCAGAAGACGTCGTGGCGATCGACGGCACCGAGCTTCCGCAGCTATTCCAATGGGATGTCGCTCAGAGCGTCTCTAAGGCGGTTCGAAGCGGCGGTTCGCGGTTAACATTTGTTGTTTCAGCCTTTCGAATTCCGAAGCTGACAGGCGGTGAGCGTGAGATCATTCCCGAAGAACAGTTTGGCTCCAAAGAATCGGTGGGGTTCGTGCGATTCTGGTCCCGTGAGCGTGCTGGTTTCGGTAGGACAGGCGTGCCGACCTTGCGCGTCACCTATGAGCGGGAAGATACTGAACTGGCCCGATTTATGAAAACTATTGTTGCGATCGTTTCCGCGCTCGGCGCATTTCTCGGAATCTGGGGAAGCCTGAGGCGTTTCACGCATCGTCAGGGCTAGTGTAGTGCGTCATTCTGAAGAGAAAATGGGGGCAGGCTAGGGTCGGGGTCGCCTTCTCTCTACGGCCGCCCCCAGACGGTGCCAACCGAATGACAGCGGTGCGCTGACCCGCAACACGCCGCACGGCTCTAGCGCCTGGCGGGAGGCCTGGGCGTCGGCCTCGGCCAAATCCTCGAGAATGCGCTGGCAGTGCCGATGGTAGGTCGCGCCAGCATCTGTCGGACGAACCCAGCGGGTCATGCGGACCAGGAGTCGCACACCAAGCCGCGCCTCCAAATCCTGCACTTGCCGCGTCACGGTAGCCGTACTGCAACC
>NZ_CH672427.1:606054-643756 GCF_000153205.1 Nitrococcus mobilis Nb-231 | reverse complement strand
TGGGCCGCCTTGCGCCCGACTACTACTGCATGGACGGCACCATCCCGCGTAAGCACCTCGCGCGGGTGCTCAAGCGCATCAGCGAACTCTCCGCGGCGCAGGGGTTGCGCACGGTCAATGTCTTCCATGCCGGTGACGGCAACCTGCACCCACTTATTCTCTTCGATGGCAACCGCCCCGGAGAACTCGAGCGAGCCGAGACGCTCGGCGGCCAGATCCTTGAGCTGTGCGTGGAAGTCGGGGGCACCATTACCGGGGAGCACGGCGTCGGCATGGAGAAGATCGATCAGATGTGTGTTCAGTTCCGCTCCGAAGAGCTCGAACAATTCTATGCTGTAAAGGCGGCATTTGACCCGCAGGGTCTGCTGAATCCGGGTAAGGCGATACCCACGCTCAATCGCTGCGCCGAATTCGGCCGCTTGCACGTACACCGAGGCGAGCTGCCGCATCCGCAAATCGACCGCTTTTAGGCCCCGTAACGAGCCGCTTGACCCTCATGCATACATCCTCCGATCTGACCGCCGAGATCGCAGAGCAGATACGCCAGGCCAACGCGACCGGCCTGGCTCTGGAAATACTCGGCAATGCAACCAAGCGGTTCTATGGGCGAGAAACGTGCGGCGAGCCGCTGCGGATGACCGAGCACCGCGGTATCGTGAACTATGAGCCGAGCGAGCTGGTGCTGACCGCCCGCAGTGGAACGCCTCTAACGGAGCTGACGGCGCGGCTCGCCGAGCATGATCAGATGCTGGCGTTCGAGCCGCCCTGCTTCGCCGGCGAGGCCACGCTCGGTGGCGCCATCGCCGCCGGTCTGGCGGGGCCGCGCCGACCGTTCGCCGGCTCCGTGCGCGACATGGTACTCGGTGTGCGCATCGTCAACGGACGTGGCCAGGTGTTGCAATTCGGCGGCCAAGTGATGAAAAACGTCGCCGGCTACGACCTCTCCCGCCTCATGGTCGGGGCACTCGGCACGCTGGGCGTGATTCTGGAAGTCTCGCTCAAGTTGCTGCCCGTGCCGCAGAACGAACAAACGCTCACCGTGGATGAGCCGGTCGCGCGCATCTATGAGCTCACCGAGCAATGGCTGCGGGCCGGCGTTCCCGTCTCGGCGGTCGCGCACGACGGCGCGCGGCTGTATGTGCGCCTATCGGGCGCAGCGAGCGCCGTGGCATTCGGCCGCCGGCGGATCGGCGGTCAGGATTTCGGCTCGGCGGAGCGATTCTGGCGCGAGCTGCGCGACCACCGCCTCGCCTTTTTCACATGCCGCGGAGAGGAATCACTCTGGCGTATCGTGCTGCCGGCCGCCGCGTCGCCACCGGACCTACCGGGCGCTTGGATCAACGATTGGGCGGGCCGGCAGATCTGGCTGCGCACGGACACAGACCCCACGCGCATCCGCCGGGAGGCGCAGCGACTCGGCGGTCACGCCACCCACTTCCGCGGCGGCGACCGCAGCGCGGATGTGTTCCAGCCACTCGATGCGCCGCTGCTGGGCTTGCATCAGCGACTGAAACAAGCTTTCGATCCGACCGGCATCCTCAATCCCGGTCGCCTCTATGCACCGCTGTGAACTAAGATGAGGTTATGCAGACACGTCTAGCCGAATTCATCAAGGACACCCCCGACGGTCAGGAAGCGGATCAGATACTGCGCAAGTGCACCCACTGCGGCTTCTGCCTGGCGACCTGCCCCACCTATCGCTTACTGGGCGATGAGCTGGACAGCCCGCGCGGCCGTATCTACCAGATCAAACAGGTCTTGGAGGGCGAGCGGCCCAGCCCGAGCATTCAGCTGCACCTGGATCGCTGTCTCACCTGCCGTGCCTGCGAAACGACCTGCCCGTCCGGCGTTCAATACAGCCGGTTGGCCGATTTGGGCCGTACGCTCGTCGAACAACGCGTACCGCGCCGGCTCCATCAGCGCCTCATGCAGCTTGGCTTGCGGCTCGTGCTGCCCCGGCGCCGGCTGTTTGGCAGCCTGCTCGCGCTCGGCCGTGCCTTCCGACCGCTCCTGCCGGCCCCGCTGGCCAAAAAGATCCAACCCCGGCGCCAAGCGCCGGCCTGGCCCATCGCGCGCAGCCGGCCACGCAAGGTCTTGCTGCTCGAAGGGTGTGTACAGCCGGCGTTGGAGCCTACGCTCAATCCGCAAACGGCCCGTCTCCTGGACGGTCTGGATATTGCGGTGATCCGCTCGCCTAAAGCCGGTTGCTGCGGCGCGATCGACCAGCACCTCGGCCATCCGGCTACCGCCCGCGACCGCATGCAACGCAACATCGATGCCTGGTGGCCTCATGTGGAAGGCGGCGCCGAGGCCATCGTGGTGAACGCGAGCGGCTGTGGCGCCCAGCTCAAAGACTACGCTCATCAGCTGCGTTCAGATCCTAGCTACGCCGCCAAAGCCAAGCGGGTGACCGAGTTGACGATAGACCCGGTCGAGCTGTTGGAGGCTCATGCCGAGGCGCTCGTCCCGGCCGCCGACGTGCCGCGGCAAATCGCCTTCCAGGCCCCTTGTACGCTGCAGCACGCGTTAAGGCTGCCGGGGCGGGTCGAGCGGCTGCTTACGAAGGTCGGCTTCGAGCTCACGCCGGTGGCGGACCCTCATATCTGTTGCGGCTCGGCGGGGACCTACTCCGTGTTGCAGCCCAAGCTCGCCGCGCAGTTGCGAACGCAGAAGCTGCACAGCCTCATGTCCGGTCAGCCGCAGCTGATCGCCACGGCGAATATCGGTTGCCTGACCCATCTGGCCGAGGGCTCCAGCGTGCCGGTACGACACTGGTTGGAACTCATCGACATCAAGCCGAGCGCACCAAGGAGCCTGCGATGACAGACCATCTTCTCCCTTTGCTGGTAGAGCCCGAGGAGTTGGAGCGTCATCTGGCCAATCCTCGGCTGCTGCTGATCGATTTGTCCTCGCCGCAGACCGATAACATCGGGCATATCCCTGGAGCTGTTCAACTCGATTACTCGGCGCTCGTTCGAGGCGAGCCACCCGCTGTGGGCAGGCTACCGGATGAGGCGCATCTCACCGAGCTGTTCTCGGCGCTGGGGTTGACCGAGGAGCGGCATGTCGTCGCCTACGACGATGAGCGCAACGCTCGAGCAAGCCGCCTACTCTGGACACTCGATGTACTCGGTCACTTTAGCTACTCGCTGCTAAACGGCGGCTTACGCGCCTGGCGGGCGGAACAGCGGCCCTTGGAGTCCACGCCGCGCGCACCGGTTCCGTCGACTTATCGAGCCAAGCTGCGCAACCCGGCAGCGCGCGCCGATCGGGACTACATCCTCCAGCACCTGGACGATGCGCACACGCTCGTGCTGGATGTCCGCTCCCCGGCCGAATACCGCGGCGAGGAACTGCGATCGTTGCGCGGCGGCCACATCCCGGGGGCGGTGAACTTCGAGTGGACGCAAGCGATCGATCCAGAGAATCACCTGCGATTGCGTCCTCCCGCGGAACTTCGGGAGCAGCTTAACGAGCGCGGCATCACCCCCGATAAGGCCATCATTACCCACTGCCAGTCACACCAGCGCTCCGCCCATACTTTTATCGTGCTCAAGTCCCTCGGCTATCCGCAGGTGCGCGGCTACGACGGCTCCTGGTCCGAGTGGGGCAACGATGCGGATCTGCCGATTGAAGTCGATTAAGGGCTCCAAGGCGCGTGCTAGGCGGGCCGCTTTAGGGCTTTGAGGTAAGCGGCGGCTCGACAGGATGCTCGGTCGCAACCGCGTCTGCCACAACAGCACGGACAATCCTATTGCGCACCGCCGGGTCTCCGTTCGCATCCTTGCCCGACATCCGAACCTCTGCCGCGGCGTTCTCGAAATTACCCGCTTGGCGGATCTGCGCCAACCGCTTGGCGACGTCGAACCAAAAGGGCGCGCCGAGACCGATGAGCAGACCGGTAACGATGACTTTGACAAACCATTGCAATACGCCGATCGGGTCGTTGGCTGCGGTATAACCGATTCGCTTGCCTATTGAAGCGGTGGCCAAGGGCGGCGTTTTCTGCGCGGCCGCAAGTTTCTGACAGTACGGATCGTCGGCAATCGGCGTGGTGCTCTGGTGGGTAGCCGGCGCTCGGTAACCGCAGGCAGGATACAAGTCCCAACCAATCGGAATCCCCAGTGCTATGAGGTCGATGATCTGTCTATGCGCGCGGAATACCTCTTGCGGAAACGGCCCGAGTTGTGGGCCGGTGCCTGAATTCTCTTGATTCCTCGGCTGTGATCCCGCCGAGATGCCGGGCGGTATTGGGTCACCCACTCCCAAGTCCGAATCTCCAGGCGCTGTTGCCGAGTGCACCTCGGTTGTCCCAGGCGCTGCAACTGCCGCGTCCCGGTAGGCTTGGCCGCTACTGAGCTGATCCTGCCGTTCGATTAAAGTGGCGGCGAGGTTGCCGTCCCGCGCATAGGTCTCGAGGAGGCGTACGCCGTCAATGTTGGCGCCTACCGCCAGTAGGACCCCTACGGCTATCGACCACAGTTGGGTATCACGCTTGAAGTTCGCCGATACGGCCGAGACGAGTTCTTCGTACTTGCGCGCCAGTCGATTGAGTTCGGTTTGCGCGAACTCGCTGGCCTCACGGCAGATTCGTTGCACGGATTCGGTGTCGGCGAGCCGGCGCAATACATGCTCCAGCGACACCTTATCGTAAAGGGGGCCCCGTTGGGGATCCCAGAATAGATGCGCCAAAGTGAGAGCCACCCGCCGGAGTATAGGCTTACCGCGCGTCGAAGCTCTTCCTGTCGACTGCAAGTAGTGCTCAATCGACGCATCATTCGCGTGTTTCGCCCGTTCTCGGACCGAAGTCTTTAGCGGATTTTGTATAACCGAAACTGCGAATTTCCGGCGCTCCGCCGGACTCAGGTTTAATGGCCCCATTTTGAGCTCATCATTCAACCGCTTGACAACTTCGACGAGGTTCTTTTTGCGCAGCCGCGCGGCTCGCAGCATCCCCTCTATCAACGTCGTAACGACCGTAGCCAGTATCGCGATCGTCAGAGAGAAGGCCAATACCGCATCCAGCAGGCGCATGCCGCCAACTCCTTCGATTAGGACATCGCAGGCACGATAGTCAGTATCAACAATAATAGGCGCGAGGGTGTATAAACGAGCGCCACCCCGCCGTGCTCACGATAACTCGTATCGTCCGCTGGTCAGGTTCGACCTGATCGACATCAGCACTGACTGCCAAATCGGCGTCCGCCGCCCATCCCTAAGTAATGTTGCGCTGCCGAACGCGATGCGCTCCCCGCTGCAGCAAGAAAACCGAGTCGCAGCCCCTTGGCCCCGCGCAAACGTGGGTGTTCGCGCCGGAGAAATTATTTCCTCGCTCGGGAGTCATTGTTGAAATTTTAAGTCTAAACACTTGTGAAACTCATTAGATCATGAACTATTTTCCACATTTGAGGTACCCGAAGTGGCGAATCATAGTGAAACCTTGGCCCTGCATGAGCCACAGCCTGTACGGCGCATATCTTGGCGCAGCATCTTTGCAGGAGTAGTCGTAGCGCTAGTCGTGCAACTGACGCTCAACCTGTTAGGGCTCTCCTTGGGGGCTGGGCTAATCGACCCGGCGAGTGAGCAGGCCCCCCTCAGCGGGATCGGGATAGGAAGCGGCATCTGGCTGGTGATTTCCAGTCTTATCGCCTTATTCGCCGGCGGTTGGACGGCCGGCCACCTCGCCAACATGCCCAAAGCCTTAGATGGGATTCTGCATGGCATCGTCGCTTGGGGACTGATCACGCTACTGTCGTTTTATTTGATGACCACGGCTGTCGGCAATCTGCTTAGCGGTGCCGCCAATGTCGTCGGCCAAGGAATGGGGTTGCTCGGAGAAGGGGTGGCGGCTGTTGCGCCCGAAGCAAAACAAATGGCGCAACAAGCGCTAGACGAGCAAGATCTGAGCCTACGCTCGATTCGCCAGGAGGCTCGACAGCTACTACAGCAGACAGGCAGTGCCGAGCAGATCAAAGACGAAGCGCAGCAGGCCACGCAGAGTGCACAACGCGCAGCCCAAGATGTTGCCGTCTCGCCGGGCGATGCACAACGGGATCTCAATCAAGCTATCGATAAAATCGTTCAATCGATCAAACAAGGTGCCCAAGCGGTCGACACCGAAGACTTGGCGAACGTCATCGCCGCACGCACGGACAAGGATCCTGAAACGGCTAAAAAAATAGCCGAGCGCTGGACTCAACAAGCCCAACAGGCGATCAATCAAGCACAACAGGTTGCCGATCAGGCAAAAGAAACCGCTGTGCAGGCAAGCCAGAAGGCGGCTGAAACAATTTCCGCTGCTGCATTATGGGCGTTCGTCGCCTTAGTGCTCGGCGGTGTCGCCGCAGCGGTTGGCGGCATGGTGGGAAGTCCCCGCCGTACCCGTGCGGGGATGGCCCGGCGTTAGGTAGCAGCCGCAATACACTTCACAGCTAACTGCTGCGACAAAACCAATGCGAAAGCGGATCATTGCGCAAAACGCGCCATATAGCCCCATCGGCAATCGAGCGAAATGGTTGAACGTAGAGCGCTTCGCGCAGGTCGAAATCAGCTCTGAAGACCCGGCGTATCCCATTGAATTGGCATTCCGAGCGGACATGGAAACCGGCTGGCGTGCCGCCGAAGCGGGAGAGCAGGTTATTCGCCTGCTGTTCGACGAAGCGCTCAGAATCGAGCGTATACGCATCGTTTTCCACGAGATCGAGATTCCACGGATGCAGGAGTTCGTTCTGCACTGGTCACCGGATGGACACAATTTCCGCGAACTCGTGCGTCAGCAGTATACGTTCAGTCCACCGCATACCAGCGAGGAAGTCGAGGATTTTCGAGTGGACCTTACGGGGGTAACCGCCTTTGAGCTACGAATCATTCCCGACATCAGCGGCGGCAGCGCCCGCGCGTCGCTCACCGAGTTGCGCCTGGGGTAAATGCTTACGAGCCGATCGGAGAGCGGCATTGAAAGCACAAACAAAACAAACCTTTAACCTGTCTGGCAGACAACCATGAGCAACAACAATACCAGCCGCCGGGTACTCGGCGGGCTACCGGCGCCGTTAGGCGCCACGTGGGATGGCGAGGGCACCAACTTCGCCTTGTTTTCCGTGCATGCCGAAAAGGTGGAGCTTTGCCTTTTTCATCCCACCGAACACCACGAGGTCGAACGTATCGAGCTGCCGGAGTATACCAACGAAGTCTGGCACGGCTACCTGCCGGAAGTCGGCCCCGGCACGCTCTACGGCTATCGAGTTCACGGACCCTACGACCCGGAGAATGGGCATCGGTTCAATCCCCACAAGCTTTTGCTCGATCCGTACGCTAAGGCGTTCGCCGGCGAGCTGCGCTGGTCGGAGGCACATTACGGCTATCGGCTTGACTCGGATAAGCGGGATTTGTCCTACGACGACCGAGACAGCGCTGAAGGCATGCCCAAATGCGAAGTCATCGATCCGACCTTCGACTGGACCGGCGATGAGCGCCCGCGCGTGCCCTGGGAACGCACCATCTTCTACGAAACGCATGTGCGCGGCTATACGATGCGCCATCCGGCGGTGCCGCCAGAGCTTCGCGGCAACTTCAAAGGACTCGGACAAAAGGCGGTGGTCGACTATATCAAAAGCCTAGGCGTCACCTCCGTCGAGCTCTTGCCCATTCATGCTTTCGTTCAGGATCAGCCGCTGCTCGACAAGGGCTTGAGAAATTACTGGGGTTACAACTCGATCGGCTTTTTCGCCCTGGAGCCGCGTTACCTCGGCCCAGGCGGGGTGAACTCGTTCAAGGAAATGGTCATGCGCTTGCACGAGGCGGGCCTCGAGGTGATTCTCGACGTGGTCTACAACCACACCGCGGAAGGCAACGAGCTCGGACCGACGCTGTGCTTTAAAGGCATCGACAACGCTTCCTATTACCGACTGATGCCGGAGCAGCGACGCTATTACATCAATGACACCGGCACGGGCAATACCGTCAACACCAGCCATCCGCGCGTGCTGCAGATGGTGATGGACTCATTGCGCTATTGGGTTCTGGAGATGCATGTCGACGGCTTTCGTTTCGATCTCGGCACCATCCTCGGCCGCGAGAAGGACGGATTCAATCCGCGCGGCGGTTTCTTCGACGCCATGGGGCAGGACCCGGTGCTGGCGCACGTGAAGCTCATCGGCGAACCCTGGGATATCGGGCCCGGCGGCTACCAGCTCGGGCGCTTCCCCCCTGGGTGGGCGGAGTGGAACGGAAAATACCGCGACACGTTACGTGGCTATTGGAAAGGCGACGAAGGGCTGATTCGAGACTTCGCGGCGCGGGTCACCGGCTCCGGAGACCTTTACGACTGGCATGGCCGGCGGCCCTGGTCGAGCGTCAACTTCATCACTGCGCACGATGGCTTCACCCTGAATGATCTTGTCTCCTACAACGAAAAGCATAACGAGGCCAACGGCGAGGACAACCAGGACGGCAGCAACGACAACTTGAGCTGGAACTGCGGCGTCGAAGGGCCGAGCGACGAGCCGGAGGTCAGAACGTTACGCGAGCGCCAAAAACGCAACCTGCTGACGGCGCTTTTGCTCTCGCACGGCACACCGATGCTGCTTGCGGGTGACGAGTTCGGCCAGACGCAAAACGGCAACAACAATGTCTATTGCCAAGACAATGAGCTCAGCTGGACGGACTGGGATGCCATCGATGCCGCGGATCAGGCGCTCACGGAATTCGTCCGTCAGGCGATCAAGCTGCGCCAGAACCAGCCGCTGCTTCATCGGTATAGTTTTCGCGACGGCATGAAGATCCGCTGGATCGGCCCCTCGGGGAACGATTATAGCGATGAGGAGTGGGGGGACGCCGGTAGCCGGTGCATCGGTCTGCTGCTCGAGCGCGGCGAGGAGCGGGCCTACATAAGCGATCGAGGCGAGCGCATCCTGCTCGCGATATTTAATTCGCATCATGAAACGGTGGCCTTCAAGCTCCCCGAGCTCGAAGGCGATTTTGTTTGGCAACGCCTGCTGGATACTCACGAAGGCACCTGCGACGCCGACGGCGTGACTCACGCCCGAGGTGAGACGGTCGAGATCCCGGGACGCTCGACGCGGCTTTTCGGCTCGCCGGACAACCCGGCAACGCCCGAGGCATGACACGCCGCGCCGTCTCGCTCGGCAAACGTTACCCGGCAGCCGCTGCGCCACGAACGGCGGCTCGAATTCATCCCCGGGGATGATGGCGGGCATGGAGCTCCTGCAAACGCTGCCGAGCAACATGAGTATAGATCTGCGTTGTGGTCAGGTCGCTGTGGCCAAGCAGGAGTTGCACGACTCTGAGATCGGCCCCGTGATTCAGCAGGTGAGTGGCAAAAGAGTGGCGCAGCGTATGAGGCGAAAGCGGCTTGCTGATTCCGGCTACCTGGGCATAGTATTTGATGCGGTACCAAAATGCCTGGCGCGTCATGGCCTCACCGCGGCGGGTTATGAACAGCACGGAGGCCGAGGGGTGGGTGAGCAGCACCGAGCGCGCATCCTGCAGGTAATCCTCGAGCCAAGCCTGGGCCTCATCCCCCAAGGGAACCAAACGCTCCTTATCGGCCTTACCGATGATCCGCGCCATTCCTTGGCGAAGATTCAGCTGCCCGAGGCGCAGGCTCACCAATTCGGACACCCGCAGCCCGGTCGCATAGGCCACCTCCAGCATTGTGCGATCACGCAAGCCGATGGGGTTTTGGCAATCCGGCGCCGCTAACAACTCCTCCACTTCTTGCTCGCTGAGAGTGGCCGGCAGCGGCCGATCCAGTTTGGGGGAATCCAGCTGTGCGGTCGGATCCTCCGCCAAGCGCCCGTCACGCAACTGCAGGCGATAAAAGCAGCGCAGAGTAGAAAGTAATCGAGCGGTGGTCCGCGGTCTCACCCCAGAGCGGACGCGCTCGGCGAGATAGGCGGTGGGACCGTCGCGACCGGCCCGCAGCAACCCTGTGCCATGCCGTTCCAACCAACGAGCGTAGGCCACAAGATCGCTGCGATAGGCGCTCAGAGTATGAGCCGACAACCCGCGTTCCATCCATAGCGTGTCGAGAAAGCCCCCGATCAGCCTCTCCTCGTCCGCTGCCAATGAGTTGCACTCTGCACGTTCAGGCATGACTTCGAAGGCCAGCACAGCGCCACCTTGGTAGGCGGCGACGGAGTCTACTCTACCTATGAGGGTTTGGTTGGCGCCGTGTGCGTCGATTCCTGGCCTCCCAGCAGGCGGAAAATCTCCAAGGGAATCGGGATAACGATGCTTTTGCTCTGATTGGAGATATCGGCCAGCGTCTGTAGGTAGCGCAACTGCAGCGCCTCGGGCTGGGTGGCAATGCGCTTGGCTGCCGCCACTAACTGGGCCGCGGCCTGGTATTCGCCCTCGGCGTGAATGACCTTGGCCCGACGCTCCCGCTCGGCTTCGGCTTGACGGGCGATGGCGCGGACCATGGATTCGTCGAGATCGACGTGTTTGATTTCGACATTGGCCACCTTGATGCCCCACGCTTCCGTGTGCTCGTCGAGAATGGACTGGATGTTGTGGTTGAGCTTCTCGCGTGCGGAGAGCATCTCGTCGAGATCATGCTGCCCGAGTACTGAACGCAGCGTAGTCTGGGCCAACTGGTTGGTCGCCATGAAATAATTCTCGACTTGGATAACCACCCGTTCCGGATCGACGACTCGGAAATAAAGCACGGCGTTGACCTTTACGGACACGTTGTCCTTGGAAATCACGTCCTGGGTCGGAACATCCATGGTGATCAGTCGCAGATCGATCTTGACCGACTGCTGAATGAGCGGAACTACCAGGCGCAGCCCCGGCCCTTTCACCTTCCAGAAACGACCGAGCAGAAAGATCACGCCTCGCTCGTACTCGCGAAACACTCGGAAAGAGGCGATGATGAGCGCGACGATGACGCCAATGACAACGAGCAGCGGTATGGCCATGCGGCCCTCCTTGCGTTGTTCTTGTACTCACGAGCCTGCGGGGATCCCTATAGTTATCCCACATCGATAAGCATAGCCGTCCTTTCGGTCTGATGGGAAACTCGAATTCACCCCAAACGCCGATAACGTAAGCACTGCACTGCCCCGGCGCTTGCCACCGCGGTCCTCTTGGTAGCGCTGCAGGCATCCCGTGCCCCGGTGGCAGCCAAACGAACGTACGACGCCCGCGAACGGCACAATCTATTCTGCCCGCATAAGTTTCGTCGACGCACCATCATTGCGTATCGGTTAGACTATTTTTTTCGATATAACAAAACTGAGGAGGCGATCATGGCCCATACCGTCACCCTGCTGCGCAGCGGCTGTGTCACTCATGATGTGCTGCGCCTGACCACCACGCGGCCCGAAGGATTCGATTGCGCGCCTGGCCAAGGAGTAAGGCTGATGCTGACCAAGGCCGGCTGGGAGAAAAAGGGGCGGCCCTTTACGCCCACCTCCTTACAGGAGGATGGCGTTCTCGAGTTCACCATCAAAATCTACGAGGACCACGACGGAGTAACCCGACAGATACGCTCGCTGCGCCCCGGCGATACACTACAGATCGGCGACCCCTTCGGCACCATCCTTTACCAGGGCCCGGGCGTTTTCATCGCCGGTGGCGCCGGCATCACGCCATTTCTCGCTCACTTAAGGACCTTGGCTACCGAAGAGAAGCTCGACGGGCATAAGCTGCTTTTTTCCAACCGCACCCCCAACGATGTCATCGAAGAGCACGAGCTGCGTTCCTATCTAGGCGATCAATGCATTTTCACCTGCACCCGTGAGAGCCGGCCGGGCTATCTGAACCGACGGATCGACCAGGCATTTTTGGCCGAGCACGTCAGCGATTTCGGCCAGCATTTCTACGTCTGCGGTCCCCGGCCGTTTACCCGTGAGATCAACGAGGCTCTCCAAGCTTTGGGAGCAACCCCTGAGAGCCTCATCTTCGAAAAGTAAGCCGTTAGTAGCCATGGCAATCCACGCCAAGGAAACCCCTCTTTCACGATCGAGACCCTCGGATGCGGTTTCCACGTCGGCCGTTAGGGCCTGCCGACAGGCCCTACTCCAACCCCATTGGTGGGGGGACCACTGACCAGGAAATCTTGTGGGCGGTCGGTAAAAATGCCATCGACGCCCCACTCCCAATACGGCAAAAATGCGCTGGAGTTGTTGACGGTATAGCAGTACAGCTCAAAGCCGGCTGCCTTGACGGCATGCGCCGTTCGTTCCGTTAGGTACCGCCAGTTGCAATGAATGCTGACCGCTCCTAAAGTGGCCGCCTGCTGGCGCCAATCGCGCGGCAATCGTGACCATATACAGCCGATGAGGAGCGACCGTGCCTGCTTTCGACTGGCCTCCAAGGCGGCCGGCTCGAACGAGGAGACCAAGACCCCTTCCCAGGGCAGGACGGCTGTTGTCAGTTCACCGACGACCACGGCCCCGAGCCGCCGAGCCGCCGAGCGGCTGGTCGCTTTGAGCTCCAGATTGACACCGAGCCCGAGGTCGCGAATCAGAGCCAATGCTTCGGGGAGCAGTGGAATGCGCTCGCCGGCGAACTCATCGCCAAACCAGCGGCCAGCATCGAGCCGACGTATACTCATCCGGTCATAATGGGACAGCAAGCCCGTCCCATCGGTACAACGGTCTACAGTCTTGTCATGATGGACCACAGCGGTTCCATCGCCCAGCAGCCGGACATCGATCTCCACCCAAAGCACGCCCGCGTTGGCGCCCGCTCGAATTGCCGCCAAAGTGTTCTCCGGTGCCAAACTGCTTGCGCCGCGATGGCCGATTATGCGTGCCGCAATCATCACGCTTCGCTCCGTTGCCGGGTGCTATACGCAAAGCCACCCGAAGACGCTACGCCGGCCCGGTCGGACATACGATCAGGCCTTTGCTTTCGTGACGCGCTCGTCGGCGGCAACAAGGCTCAGCGCCGTCCAGCCGGCCTGAAGTGCGAGCGCTTTGGCGGCTTGGTTGACATGTAACCGCCCGCCCGGATCGACGGCGAGCAGCAAGATCAGCTCGGCATGGGCACGGCGATATTCCTCCCAGCCGAACTGCTTGCTCAACTGCGTTGCGCGTATCTTGCCACCCCGGCCGAGCCGGCTCGCCAGCTTAGCGTAAGTCGCCTCGGGGTCGAAGAGTAGATTGTCTTGGCTGTGGTGATGCCGAACCTCTGCGGAGCAGAGTACCCCCTCCCCCGGCGGCAATTGGAAGACCGCATTGCGCCCGAACTCCTTGGCGAAATGCAAACTCGCCAGTCGATTCAGATCGGAACGCGGCGAAACGGCCAGCATCTGGCCTAGGCCGGCCAGACTCAAGTGCCGCTCCGCGTGTTCGGAGGTTGGGTTGCCGTAATAGACCGGTAGGCCCTGCATGCGCGCCACCTGCAAGTTGTCCCAATTGGTATCTACCAGCAACACAGGAAAATCGAGCGCCTGCAGTGCTTCGCCCAAGGCACGTCCGATGGGGTTGGCGCCGACGATGAGCACGCCGCGTGGGGGCGGCTCGACGACGCCGAGCACGCAGGCCAACGCCCGGGCGGTCGCGCTTTGCAACACGACGGTAGCCAAGATCACGAAAAACGTGAGCGGCACTAACAACGAGGCCTGCGGGTGGCCCGCCTCGGCCAAGTGCATGGCGAACACCGCAGATACGGCCGCGGCTACGATTCCACGTGGAGCAATCCAGCTCAACAAGACCCGCTCACGCCACGTCAGCGGGCTTCCCAGAGTGGCCAATGTAACGGTCAACGGCCGTGCAATGAGTTGCAGAGAGAGCAGCAGCAACAGCGCACCCCAACCCAATTCGAGCAGCCGTTCGGGTTCGATACGGGCGGCAAGGATGATAAATAGCCCGGAAATCAGCAGAAGGCTTAGGCTCTCCTTAAAGTTGAGAATCCCTTCCAACGGTATGCCGCGCATGTTACCGAGCCATATGCCCATGACGGTCACGGCGAGCAACCCGGACTCGGCACGGGCTTGGTTGGCAAGCGTGGCGACCACGAAAACGGCGACCAGCGTAGCGATATTATGCAGATAATCAGCCAGCCAATAGTTACGTAGAATCAGGCCCCATAAATAGCCGGCGACGACACCGAACAGAAGCCCAATTACCACGATTAGCGCGAAGCTAAGCAAAGTCTCGGGTAGGGCTTGTGCACCCCCGCTCGAGGCCACGAAGTCGAATACCAGCACGGCGAGTAATGCCCCGATCGGGTCAATGACGATGCCTTCCCAACGCAATACGCTCGCCACGCGGGCGCTCGGTCGAATCGTGCGCAGCATAGGGAGGATAACCGTAGGGCCGGTGACCACCGTGATGGCACCGAACAGCACGGCCAAATCCCAGCTCAAGGACACGAACAGCCATGCCGCGACCGCGCTGATACACCAGGTGATCAACACACCGACTGTCAGCAGGCGACGAACGGGGGCCTCGAGTCCACGAATTTCCTCCAGCCGGAGGGTGAGACCGCCTTCGAACAAAATGACCGCTACCGCGAGGGATATCAGCGGGAACAGAAGCGGACCAAAGAACTCATCGGGTACCAGCCACCCCGCAGTCGGTCCTATCAACAACCCCGCGGCGAGCAAGAAAAGGATCGCCGGCAGTCGGACTTGCCAGGCGAGCCACTGCGAGAGCACGCTCAGTACACCGATGCCGACAAGTAGTACGCTCGGCTGTCCACTCATCGCATCCTCTCCATAGCGTTTACAGGTCCGACACACCATCCGCTTAACCGCGTTGCCGGCCAGCCGATGCGGGCTTGCGATTGTTTGAATGCCAGCGGCTCGGTTGCCCGCATGGCGCGCAAAATACCGCAATTTACTCCGAATCGGCAGCAGATTCGCCACGGAAAAGGCAGGTAGTCAGGATTGTATTTTATACTCACCGGCGGATGTGAGACCCTGTAAAGGAAACACGCCAAACCGGAGCCTTGTCATGTCCGAGCAGTCCTCCGTCCCGGTCGCCGAGCTAGAGCCAGCCAACGATCTGGAGAAAGTCTTGGTGGCCGCCCAAAATGGCGAGACCGACACCGCCGAATTTCTGCATCAACTGATCGATGCCGAGGTGTTTATCCTGCTCAGTCAATCGGAAAAGAGCGATAATGATGAAGACGATGAGCGGAACATACAGCCCCTGGTTCTCGAAGGTCCCGAAAAAACCCCGATGCTTGCAATGTTCACTCACTCCGATCGGGTTCCGCCCATAGTCAAAGAGTTCCCGGATTTCGCCTTTCCATACGAAGTGGAATTCAGTTGGATTGTTGCCAACGCCACTGACGGCATGGGTCTGGTGATCAATCCAGGGTGGTCTTATGCGGCAAGCCTGCCTCCAGAGGCACTCGCTCAGCTACGCAACAAAGGCAGCGAAACCTGATGCTCGACTGGCACCGCGCGCCTGTCCTTGCCGGGTAAAATTGACCGCTCGCATCGGCGCTATATAGCGCTTTGGCCCAGCACCGCCGAAAACACCCGCTGACGGAATCGCGAAGGCAAACTAACATAAGGCTTCGTTGAGCGCCGAGAGCATCAATCATGAGTTATGAACGCGACAACATCCGCCGGATGAGCGGTTACACACCCGGTGAGCAGCCAGATAATCTACAGGCGGTCAAGCTCAATACCAACGAGAACCCTTATCCGCCCCCTGAACCCGTGTTGGCCTCCTTACAGGCCATCACCGGCGAGCATCTTAGGCGGTACCCCCCTCCTACAAGCGCGGCCTTGCGTGAAGCCGCGGCCGCGCTGCACAACGTAACCGCGCAAAATATCGTCACGACCAACGGTGGCGATGAGTTGCTCCGACTCGCCATCACTACGTTCGTCGAGCCTGGCGAACCCATCGGCATCGCCCATCCCAGCTACAGCCTCTACCCCGTCCTCGCCGCCATTAACGGCTCGCCGATCGTGCGCGTCCCGCTGGATGAGGCCTGGCGACCGCCCTCTGACTTTGCTACCCAGCTAAACCGGGCGGGAGTCAATCTCACCTTCTTGGTAAACCCACACGCGCCCTCGGGTACTCTGCTCGACGTTGAGACAATCTCAAGCATTGCCCGGGCGTTGCAGGGTGTGCTGCTCGTCGATGAGGCTTACGTGGATTTTGTCGACCCGGCGTGTGGCCATGACCTAATCGCACTGATTCACGAGCACGATAATTTGCTCGTTTTGCGCACATTCAGCAAAGGATACTCCCTTGCCGGCCTGCGGCTTGGCTACGGTATCGGTGCAGCTGGCCTGATCGATCCCATCGCCACCAAGACCCGGGACAGTTACAACCTCGATGTTATAGCGCAATACGTTGGCTTGGCTGCCCTCGCCCACCGTGAGTATGCGGCACAAACCTGGGAAGCAGTGCGTGGGGAACGGGCACGCTTGGCGGCAACGCTCGACAAGTTAGGACTCGCCTGCGTGCCGAGCGAGTCCAATTTTTTGCTTGCCCGAGTACCGGATACGCTCGGCGGCGGCGCGAGTGCGCTATATCAAGCCTTGAAAGCCCGTGCAATTTTTGTACGCCATTTCGATCAACCTCGGCTTGATGATCAGCTACGGATTACGGTCGGGACACCGCCGGAGAACGAAACCCTGCTGGATGCCTTACACGACTTGCTCGACCGCTAAACGATAGAATCGCCCTATTGCGATGACCAAGTTATACAAAATAGTCCTTACTGCCTATATTCGTGCAACCAATAGTATTGCATTTTTACCAACACTGATTACGTTGGTGTTTTTCAATTTCTCACTTACTTTACTATTTTTTGATAGGCTAGGGTTTGACGCTCTTATAAAACAAAACATACCATCTATGATCGCTCATAATGCCGATAGCGCGAGGAGCATATTAGGCACACTAGGCGCCGGGATAATAAGTTTAACCGTGTTCAGTTTTTCGATGGTAATGATTGTAATAAATCAGGCGTCTTCCAGCTTTTCTCCAAGAGTTATTCCCGGCTTGCTAAGTAAAAAATCACACCAATTAGTTCTTGGGGTTTATGTAGGTACCATCGTTTATACAACTGTTCTTTTGGGATATTTTGGCAACTCAAATGACCATTCGGCACTTCTTGGAATCGCTGTTGTATTTAGCATTCTTTTTTCCATTGCATGCCTTATTTTATTCATCTATTTTATTCATTCAATATCTAAATCAATCCAAGTAGACAATATCACAAAAAATATTTTCACTATAACCTTGCGGCAAATTGAAAAAAATAAAAATAACGTTGAAACTTATCCTGGTTATTCAAAACCAGACACTTCAAAATGGTTTGTTCTTGCTGGTGCATCCGAAGGTTATTTGCAAAATATAAATTATTCGCCGCTTGTTGCATTAGCCAAAGATAATGATATTGTTATTGATATTTTAATCCCCAAAGGAGAATTCCTTTTAAAAAATTATCCGTTGTGCAAAATAAACAAAGATGTTTCCGATGATAAATCAATAAAAAATGCGCTGCTGGATTGTTTTATAACTTACCCGGGCGAATATATAGAGGAACACTACATCTATGGTTTTAAGCAAATTTCAGAGATTGCGGCTAAAGCATTAAGCCCTGGCATAAACGATCCCGGGACAGCTCTTCACGCAATCGATCTTTTAACCATGCTATATTTAGCCCAGATGGAGATACATGAAGCTGGGTATCTATTCGACGATCACGGACGGTTGCGTGTAATTAAAAATTTAATATCCTTTGATGAGCTACTGTATAGATATTTATCACCAATCAGGATATACGGTAAAGCCGACGTTATTGTGCTTGCTCGATTACTGGAATGTCTTAATAAATTATTGTACGCCGATATTCATGGGGAGCACACGGATCACCTAATCGCTTATTTAAGAGTAATAATCGAAGATGCACGAGAGACGATAACAAATAATGTTGATAGAAAAAAAATAAATAAACTAATTGAAAAAATAAACGGGTTAATCGATAAAAATGAATTATTATACTATATTTAATAAATATATTTTTTTGTAGTATAACTCACGCCTAAGAATCAGGGTAATCTCAACATCCAAGGCTCACAATAGTTTATAACCGTTTTATAAATATTCGATATGGGCTTCAAACAATGTTCGAATTTCGATAGGGGCGGGGCCGGCATATGCCAGCCTCAACCCCTATCGATGCGAAGTGTGGTTTTTAGGTCTCTAGCAATGAAAGTTGCAGCCGAGCAGGACAAACGTTCCGTCACGATTACCCTGCACGATCCGCAATGCGGTCACTCCAATTAAGCTTTATTCTCGAAATCAGAGACTTGCCGATCGGCTTCTTCCTTGCTTATCCCATACTTTTCTTGAATTTTACCGACCAATACTTCTCTATGGCCATCAACCTGATCGAGCTCATCATTGGTCAGTTTGCCCCATTGAACCTGAGCCTTTCCTTTGAACTGCTTCCAATTGCCTTTGATTTGATCCCAGTTCATAACTAATCTCCTTGTATTAGGAATGCTTCCCATTCACGCTGAGTTTGTCAACGCAATTATATTGACACTGGATTAGAAAGGTAGTTCACGGCGACTGTTTGCTTTCGTTTTTTTGAGCGAGACGCGTGCGAACCATCGCCCGAGGCGACGCCACGCCAGCTTGATCTAGAAGTGTGAGCGCGCGCGACCCATCGCCTCACTGAGGCGCTCCCATGCTTGGTCTGCCCCTGCTTTGATGTCATTCCAAGCCGATTCACTGGAGTGACCGATGTCTGTCAAGGTCGTTGTTGCGGGCTTGAAACCTGGCGATCTGAGTGATATTGCCCGCGGCATTGTCTGATAAATAATATTGAAGGGCCGCATCGCAGGTGACGCGCGTTGGTGCACGCACGCGGAAGTTGCCATCGATCACGCCTTTGCGATCTCGTTCCGGCACGATATTAACGACAAAGTGCCGGTTCTTCCGCGCGCTCTTTACGATAGCATGACCTACGAAATCGCTATTCGGAGCCCCGATACCATGAGCACCGCCCAGCTTCAGATCGACCACCAAGCATATGAGTCAGAGCTCGTAGAAGGAACGGCCGGCAACCCTGGAGTCGATATTCGCACCCTTCGTGCCCGCACCGGGGCCGTCACCTACGACCCGGGACTGGCGAATACGGCCGCCTGCCGAAGTGCAATTACCTACATCGACGGCAAGAACAGCGAACTCCTCTATCGGGGTTACCCGATCTCGCAACTGGCAACGAACTGCACTTTCCCTGAGGTTTGTTATCTGTTGCTTTACGGTGAGTTGCCAAACCGCGGTCAAAAACAACAGTTTTCCGTGGATCTGACCTACCACACCCTACTCCATGAAGACATGAAGAAGTTCTTCGAGGGTTTTCCGGCCTCGGCCCATCCTATGGCCATCCTCTCGTCGATGATCTCATCCTTGTCGGCCTACTACCCGGAGACCGGCGAGCGCAATGAGGCAGAACTCAACACCCGGCGGTTGCTCGCCAAAGCCAAGACCATTGCTGCCTTTGCCTACAAGAAATCCCTCGGTCAGCCCTTCGTCTACCCGCGCAACGATCTGAGCTACGCGGCCAACCTTCTGCACATGCTGTTTGCCGTGCCCTCCGAACCCTACGAAGTATTGCCGGTGAGCGAAAAGGCCTTAGACATGCTGCTCATCCTCCACGCTGATCACGAGCAGAACTGCAGCACCTCGACCGTACGCGCCGTCGCAAGCTCGCAGGCAAATCTCTACGCCAGCATCTCAGCCGGAGTGAATGCGCTTTGGGGACCGTTGCACGGCGGAGCAAACCAGGCTGTGGTCGAGATGCTCGAGCAGATCCATGCAGACGGCGGCCACCATCAGAAATACGTCGACAAAGCCAAAGATCGGGATGATCCCTTCCGACTGATGGGCTTTGGGCATCGAGTCTACAAAAGCTACG
This sequence comes from Nitrococcus mobilis Nb-231, assembly GCF_000153205.1. Lineage (GTDB taxonomy): Bacteria > Pseudomonadota > Gammaproteobacteria > Nitrococcales > Nitrococcaceae > Nitrococcus > Nitrococcus mobilis. The sequence continues at coordinate 623,884 of NZ_CH672427.1, read as the reverse complement.
ATCCTCGCGCGCACATCGTCAAAGAAACCTGTGATCGTCTGCTCGACGATTTGGGCATAGACGATCCGTTGCTGGAGTTAGCACGCAAACTCGAGGAAACGGCCCTGCGAGACGATTTCTTCACCGAGCGCGGCCTCTATCCCAATGTGGACTTCTACAGCGGAGTGATGTATCGCGCGCTGGGCATTCCGACGGTGATGTTCCCGCTGATGTTCGCCCTCGGGCGTCTGCCGGGATGGATCTCCCACTTCCGGGAACTGCGCGAAGACGCCGAGAGCCGAATCTGGCGGCCACGCCAGATCTACACCGGCCCTCACCGCCGCGAGTTCGTACCGATCGAGCAACGACCATAAACCTCGTGGCGCCTTACCCGAACCTCTGCCTGGCTGGAGGGCAGAGATTCGAGCCACCCGGGACTCAAAGGACGGCAGAGCGAGTTTACAAACTGCGCTCCAGTTAAGGTTCAGAGGATCTGATCTTGGCCTTTATAGCTCTCACCGACGTGGAATTCATCTACGCTGAAGGACTCAATATGAGCGAGGACGTAAAACGCCAGTCCCTGCGGTGGGCGCAAGCAGAAATTACCGCCCAGCTCGAAACGCTGGCCGCGCCGGCTGCGGCTTGAGCGGACGCTCACATAGACCCACACCAAACCGACAGGAGAAGATCATGGGATTATTGGTAGACGGACAATGGCAGGATCAATGGTACGACACCAAGCGCACCGGCGGTCGCTTCCAGCGCTCTAAGAGCCGATTCCGCAACTGGGTGACCGCCGGCGGCGCACCCGGCCCCCGCGGCACGGGTGGCTTCGAAGCGCAGCCTGGGCGCTATCACCTGTATGTCTCCTACGCCTGCCCCTGGGCGCACCGGACCCTGATCATGCGTGCCTGGAAAGGGCTGGAGGAGCACATCGGCGTATCCGTGGTGCATCCGCTGATGCTGGAAAACGGCTGGGAGCTGCGCGAGGATTTCGACGGCGCCAGCGGCGATGCGCTCTACGGGCTGCGCAAACTCTACGAGCTCTACCTAAAGGCGGACGACCGCTACAGCGGCCGCGTGACCGTGCCGGTGCTGTGGGACAAGCAGCGCGAGACCATCGTCAACAACGAGTCGGCGGAGATCATCCGCATGCTCAACAGCGCCTTCGATGATTCGGGCGCCAATGCGGGCGACTATTACCCTGCGGATCTGCGCGAGTCCATCGATGCGATCAACGAGACCGTTTATCACAATGTCAACAACGGGGTGTACAAGGCCGGTTTCGCCACCAGCCAGGATGCCTATGACGAGGCGGTAACGGCCCTGTTCGACGCCCTGGAGACGCTGGAGGAGCGCCTCGACAAGAGTCGCTACCTCGTGGGCAACACCCTGACCGAAGCGGATCTGCGCCTGTGGACCACCCTGGTGCGCTTCGATCCCGTCTACGTGACCCATTTTAAATGCGACCGCAAGCGCATCCGCGACTACCCGAATCTCGATGGGCTGCTACGGGACATCTACCAGTTGCCCGGCGTGGCGGAGACGGTGCATATGGACCACATCCGCAACCACTACTTCCGCAGCCACCCGACGGTGAACCCCAACGGCATCGTCTCAATCGGCCCGGCGCTGAATTTATCCGCCCCCCACGGCCGCGACCGCCTGGGCGAGCGCGTGATCTGCAGTGCCTGACCCATAGTGGCGAGCGGCGCGCCACAAGGGCACGGGCTTCAGGACACGATCAACCCTTTGCATAGGCCAGTACCAGCGAAAGGGCTACCGCTTGCAAGCGCTTGTCTCGTGTCCACAACTGCGTCGCGCCACTCAATATCACCGCGGCCAGCAAATGGGCATCCACATAGCCAATGCCCCGACCCATCAGCGCGTGGCGTTCGATGAAGAACAGCACCTCGTCATCCGTCGCGATCGCTACCCGCGGAAGATCCTTGAGCAGGGCCAGCACCTCGTTGCGATTGCGCAAGTTGCCGCAGGCCAGCTCACCCAGCACAAATGGGTGCATCAGCACCCGGCTGTTATTCAGCAGAGTGATTAGTTCCGCGTCACCGACACGCAGATGATCGATCCAGACCGACGTATCGACTAGGGATCATGCCGGGTCGGATTGCCGCCGGACCACCGGCTCCAGTTGCGGTTCACTGCCACCGAGTCGCGCCAGCCGCCGGGCGCTCTCACGCTCAATCAGCGCGCGCAGCCCCTCCCGCACTAGGGTGGCCTTCTCGGTTATACCGGTAATGCGCCGGGCTTCGTCCAGTAACTGATCATCGATATTCAGGGTCGTACGCATGGGAGCACCTCATTCAGCAGCATCACACATTAAAAAATGGCTCAATATGGATTCTGGTCAGCTACGTCAGCAGGAGTCCCAAGAGAGGCTGGGGAAGCCCTTTGCCGCGAATCCGGGCGTTGTGCACGAACTCGAAGAAGCCCAGATACAAAGGCAGCTTCTCCTGGGAGATACCCCGATGGGGATGTAGCCAGGAGCGCAGCAGTGACCAAAAGCCCTCGATCGTGTTGACGTGGACCTCATGAAACCCGTCGCCGTCCTCATCGCGCGCATACTTGCCGTGGCTATGGCAGACCGTGCGGTGCGCATAGCCTCAATCGGTCAGCCGGTTGTAGATGCCATACTCGTCGGTGTAGATCTGGTGCCGGGTTCGATGGCGGCCCGTAGCAGCGGGGCGATCGTGGCCTGCTGAACATTCTCCAGCAGGTGGATGATCACCTCGCCGCCGCGCTGGAGCATCCCCAAGATCGGCGGCTTCTCACCCGCCAGTGTCCCCCGCCCGCGGGCGCCCTTGAATCGGCGTCGGCGGCCCTTACGGCCTTTTTTTGACCGCCTCGGGGTGGCCTTTATGGCCCGCCACGACGCACACTTCGTCGCATTCGACCTCCCCAGACAAGCTCGGCTCGGGCTTACGCGCAACGACGCCCTGGCGCAGCTGACGGGTCATGGCGTGCACGTCGTCCTTGTTCAACCCCAGCTCCTGGGCAATCTGTTGGTTGGACAGATTCAAGCCCATGAAATACAAGCACAAAATTCACACCCGCAAGGGCTTATGATCGCCGGAAAAAAACCGTCCCGGTCAGATCGTCAAAGTACCGATCACAGCCCTTGCAACGGTACTTCTGCCGCGCCGGCTGGGTCGTATCCCAGCCTTGTTTGATGAGTTGCGCCGAGTCACAGTGGGGCAGCGCACGCTCTCGGGCCAGCGCAACTCGCGCACCGTCTCGTAGCACTTGGTAGCATCAATTAGGTTCTGGAGGTTGATCGTGGCCCGGTATCGTCTCGCTCAGCTCCGGCCAAAAAACGCGAAAGTGTAGCTTCCTCTCCCCTGGATGAGCCAGCCTCCACCAACCTTCCGGAATTCATATTGAGCCATTCCACCGCCCACGCCAGTCGGTGGTGGCCGCGCCCTGTTTGTCCGGCCTACCCGGAATGGCGGAGTTCGGAAGTTATTCGAGATTCCCGCAAGTCAACGGCGCTGATGCCGCGCCGCCCACAGCGTTCATCATCCTGTAACACAGGGCAGATATCGTTCCTCGAATCGAATCGCAACGCAGGTGACGAGGTCATGCAAAACTGGATGCGAGCACTGGCCCTCCATTACGAGCGCATCCGCGCCCGTAACCCCCAGGATTCGCTGCTGATCGTTTTCGATATCGATGGCACGATCCTCGATACGCGCTACCTGCTGCGCTATCTTTTGCAATCCTACGATTACCACCACAACACTCGCCATTGCGCCGGCTTGACATTGGAAGAGCTGGCGATCCACGAGAACCGCCTCCACCGGCTGCTGCAACGTCGCGGCATCGCAGCCGATCAGATCGAGCGCATCGAGGCGTTCTACCGCCGCCACCGCTGGTCTACCAAGGCGGTGCTGGAAGCGCATCGGCCCTACCGCGGCGTGCTGGAAATCATTCGTTGGTTCCAGATGCAGCCGCGCACCGAGGTCGGGCTGAACAGTGGCCGTCCGGAGGGGCTGCGTCTGGCCACGCTGCGTTCTCTAAACGCCTTGGGCGAAGAATACCGAGTCCGTTTCCGCAGTGACCTGCTCCATCTCAATTCGGATCCCGCCGGCCGTGATATCGCCAAGGCAAAAATCGAGGGTATCCATGCGTTTCGCACGGCAGGTTATCGAATCATTGCCGTGGTTGACAACGAACCGGCAAACTTGGCGGCCGTCACCGAGGCCAATCCGGCGGCGGAGATCCTGCCGCTGCACGCCAACACCTTGTTCGAATCGAAACGGATGCTCAGCCCGCAAGGGACGGTACGCGGCCATAGCTACGACATCACGGCACTGATCACCGAGCGCCGGTTGCCCCAGCATGTGCAGTTCGTCTGGAACGGCATCGACAACGAGCGCGAGTTGCAGCGCTTCCTCGCCTCGGAGGTTCACTGGGCGGAGTGCACGGTTCGCCGCCACCCCGTGGACGGCGCGCTTCATACGCGGCAAACCGCCTTGCCGTCGACCCTCTTTGCAACGCATGACCACGCTTTACCGTTGGCTAGGCTGCTCGATACGCTGCGCAACCGCCAGCGCCGACTCCGACTGGATCTCTCCACACAACCGGAGCTGCTTGATGCCACCTTGGAGTTGCTGCGCGGCTACGACGGTCTAGAGCAAGCCGATTTTTGGTTTGCCGGAACCATGGACGGGTTACAGGCAAGCGGCTTCAAGCGTCTTGCCAATGATTTCGTAGGCGCGATCATTGAATGTCGGGCCGATTTTCTAGCGCCATTGACCGTTGCCGCCCCGAACCGGGCCCGGGGCCTCATTGCAATGCTGCAGGACTGGGGCGTTAACCGCTTCGGGGTCGCCTGGAGTGCGCCCCATAAGAGCCGGCTGCTCGATCTCATGGATCGCTGCGCGACCGATGCACATATCATCGGAGTGCCGAATCTGGAAGCTTTCCTGCGAACCAGCCTCCTGCAACCCCGCTCCATCAGCTCGGCATTCGATTTCCAGCTCTGGCAACCGGGCAGCCATCGATACCGCTCGAGCCCGATTCGGCCGATGTCCCAGGCCGCGCCATTTTGATCGGCACTTGCTTGGTTCGGTTGGCCTCAACTGCTGTCGATTTGTGAGGCCGAAATCGAGGTCGAGCGGCTGGAACCTCCAGCCCCGAATCGCCGCATAGCCAGCTTCTCCAATTCCACCAGCACCAACACCGAGCCGCTGACCAACACACTGCGCAGCCAATCCGTAGCAGCCAGCCCGGCGCTACCGAACAGCGCCTGCATACCGCCAAAGTAAGTGAATGCGAGCTGGAACAACACCACCAAAGCGATGGCCCATAGCACGATGCGGTTGCCGGTAAGCCCCGCTCGGTTCAGCACCGGCGCCGTGAGGTAACGGCTGTTGATGAGATAGAACATTTCGAAGAGCACCAGAGTATTGACGGCGATGGTGCGCGCTGTATCGATCGGTGTTCCCTGGCTACGCTCCCACAAAAACAGCCCGAAAGTGCCGACGACCATAAGCAACGCCACATAGGCGGTGCGCCAGGCCATGTAGCGGGTTACCAACGGCTCATTTACGGCACGCGGTGGGCGGGCCATAGCATCGGCTTCGGCCGGCTCGAAGGTCAGCGCCAAGGCCAACGTCACCGCGGTGATCATGTTCACCCACAAGATCTGTACCGCAGTGATCGGCAGCAAAGTGCCCAACGCAATGGCGGCAATCAGCACCAGCGCCTCGGCGGCGCTGGTGGGCAGGATGAACAGAATGGTTTTTTTGAGGTTGTTGTAAATCGTGCGGCCTTCTTCCACGGCCCGCTCGATACTGGCGAAGTTATCGTCGGCTAGCACGATCTCGGCCGCCTCTTTGGCCACCTCGGTGCCTTTAAGGCCCATGGCCACCCCGATGTCGGCCTGCTTCAGGGCGGGCGCATCGTTGACCCCGTCGCCGGTCATCGCCGCCACCTCGCCGCGCGCCTGTAGCGCGCGCACCAAGTATAACTTGTGCGCTGGGCTGACCCGGGCAAAAACATCGATATTCGCTACGGCTTCGCTTAGGGCGGTCTCATCCAAGCCATCCAACTCACTACCGGTCAAGTAGTTGCGACCATCGCCGATACCCATGACCTGGCCGATGGCTGCAGCGGTGACGGCATGATCGCCGGTGATCATCTTGACCCGGATCCCGGCCGCACGGCAGGCGCGCACGGCGGCGATGGCTTCCTCGCGCGGCGGATCGATCAGCCCGACCAGGCCGAGCAGGGTCAGACCGGTCTCGACATCGGCAAAACCGAGCTCGGTCCGCCCGGGTGCGACGGGGCGCACGGCCAGCGCCAGCACGCGCAGCCCCTGGCGAGCGAAGGCGTCGATGCGAGTCTGCCAATAGACGCTATCCAGAGGTTCCTCTCCACCCTGGCCGCGTTGGAACTCGCACATCGCCAGCACCCGCTCCGGCGCGCCTTTGACCAGAATCAGCGCCTCACCGGCAGAAGTGCAGTGCAAGGTTGCCATGAAGCGATGCACAGTATCGAACGGAATAGCATCGAGTCGCGGGCCGCAGCGGCGTTCCTGATCCGGCGCCAAACCGGCCTTTTCGCCCAACACCACTAATGCGGCTTCCATCGGATCGCCACTGAGCTGGACCTGCGCACCCCGTCGGGTAAGCGAGGCATCATTACAGAGCAACGCGGCACGAGCCAGTTCCACAAGATGCGGAGCGGGTTCGACTTGAGTATCGCGGCAGCGGAACTCCCCCCTACCCCCGTAGCCGCTGCCACTCACTTGATAGACTGCATCGGCCATGGCGACCGCTTGCACCATCATCTCGTTGCGGGTCAGAGTGCCAGTCTTGTCCGAGCAGATTACGGTCACCGAACCGAGCGTCTCGACCGCCGGCAGCCGGCGGACGATCGCCCTGTGCCGCGCCATGCGCTGCACCCCCAGTGCCAACGTGATGGTGATAATGGCGGGCAGCCCTTCCGGAATCGCCGCCACCGCCAGTCCCACCGCCACCATGAACAATTCGGCCAGCGTGTAATCGCGCAGCCACCAGCCGAATGTGAAGGTGGCTGCAGCGGCGATCAGGATCAGCGCCGTGAGCCAGCGGCCGAACCGGGCGAGCTTCTGCAGCAGCGGCGTGACCAGCGTCGGCACCTCGGCCAACATGCCACTGATCTGACCCAGTTCGGTAGTAAGGCCGGTGGCCACCACCACCCCGCGGCCGTGGCCGGTCGTCACCAGGGTGCCGGAGAAGGCCAAACAGCGGCGATCGCCGAGCATGGCATCAACGGCTACGGGTTCGATACTCTTATCTACCGGCGCCGATTCACCAGTCAGCGCAGCCTCGTCGATGTGCAGGTTACGCGCGGCCAACAGCCGCAGATCGGCCGGCACCCGGTCACCGGGTTCCTGCAACACCACGTCGCCCGGCACCAACGCCTCGGCCGCCACGGTGACACGCTGACCATCGCGCAATACCGTGGCCTGCGGCAAGACCATGTCACGGATTGCGGCCAGTGCCTGCTCAGCTTTGCCCTCTTGGGTAAAACCGACCAGGGTGTTGATCAACACCACGGCGAAAATCACCCCACTGTCCACCCACTCGCCAAGCAGTAGGGTGACCAAACCAGCCGCCAATAACACGTAGATCAGCACGTTATAGAACTGGATCAGAAAGCGCTTGAGCGGTCTGCGGCGCGGCGCGGCCGGCAGCCGGTTTGAGCCATACTGGTACAAGCGGCGCTCGACCTCGGCTTGACTCAGACCGCCAAGATCGCTCGCGAACTCGGACAAGACCGCTTTGGCCGAACGGGCGTGCCAGTTGGTGTCGGTGACATTCCTAATCATCGACGATACCGCACCAGCCTCGGCGCGGGGACAGAAGCGATATTCAAGCGCCACGCTTTTGTGTTGTGCGGCCGCGCCGCGACGGGTTCGAGTCTTCGTCGCTGCGAGTGGCTTCGAGCTGCTCGCCACAAGCCTCTTGTAGACTATTAGGGCCAGCCCCCAGATGCTGGATATTGCGCGCCGTGCTCTCTAAAAACTGCGGCCCTATTTCAAACCACTTGCCGGTCAGGGTCGGCAATGTCTGAGTCGATGCCTCCGTCATGGTGGTGCTCCGCTGTTTACTCTATGTGGGGGGCAGTTATCTCACATCACCGCGCCACCCCTACGATGGAGCTGAGGTGGGCTTATAGTGTGCTCCGTTCGGACTAAGTGACAGATGATCCCGATCAAGATATTCGACGGAGCAAACTGAACTGCCCCCACCCGCCGACAGTCCAGGCGAACGTGCACAGCGAACAGATGTCGCGTGCAACACATCGTTAGGCATTACGTTTTGTGACACCGCGGCACTTGGGGAAAGTGCTGCATCCCCAAAATTCCTGACCGGCATTGCCCCCCAACTTGGATTTTTGAAGAACCATCGCCGCGCCACATTTAGGACAATCTGGCGCGGCTCCTTTCGGCACCTCTGACGCCAGAGTGATTGTTTTTCGGTGTTGCACTTTAGCTGCTTCGGGTGCGCTGCGTGGACCAGCATTAGCTCGCAGCCGCTCCATCGCTTCTACTCGCGATGCATGGGCAGCCGCTTTTGTTGTTGGTGATTTTTTACGTGAAATGGCTCCCTCAATTTGGCGCCTGATGTCGGTGATCGCGGATCGGGTCTTGCCCTTGGTTAACACAAGGAACACCGCGCCCCCGACGATGACGATAACGATTACTGCCAAAAGTAGTGTGTTCATCTTTTCAATCCCCAACGGAGTGGCGATAAGCGGCCCATTGGGAGCCGAGTTCGATGATGCGGCGCGTCCCACTGCAATTGAGCGAAGGGGCTAAAACGGGTTGCAGCCATGTTAAATAGTCGATTGGCTTCATGGCTTGAGTACACCGCCCTGCGGTGCGCACGTCCGGTCCAGGCGCCGTGTTATGCGACATGGACCTTCACCACTTCGCCGTACGAATGAGGCTCGTACGAATGAAACTCGGGGGACGGGTTCGCCTTGTTCCTCGAGCCCCTACAAATAAGATTCGATTGCCTCTCAAATGAGCTGAAGCGCCTCTTCCCGGGTCTCCCAGTAGCCATATATAAAAATAAAATCAAATAGATATAACCGAAACCTCGCAGGACCTTCCTCTACAATCACAGTCAGTATAGTGCATAGCAGTTCACCTGGGCATGGCGCCATTGGACCACAGCAACGCCGCCACCAATGACTGGTTCGCCAACGCAGGCTCTCGAGGCCTGGCATTCAACCTGTCCTCTACGGTAGCCGCCATAGCGGAAGCGAACACGGCCGCGCTATGTCTCATGAGCTTGGGCGCTATCGCTCTGCTGACAATGCGGCGACGCGCGGACGTCAAAGTTGATGCCCGCATGGGCCGATTGCAGGCGAGCGCCGCCTTGCGTTGGCACCGGCCTGGGGCTCTATAAGTGCCAAATAGGGCGAGGCACTACACTAGAGCTATGACATCTTATATCCCGCCTCTCGCTGACTCCTTATCGCCAGCACAAAGACGGTTTCAATCTCGGCACATAGCGATAGAGGGCCACATAACCCCGCGATTGCCGACCGATCACCAATTTCCGTGTCTCATCACGGGCTGGCCATCCCAGCAATGGGTTATATTTCAGCACCGAGATAGCCTGGAGTATCTCCTCGATGCGCGCAGGCGCATCGGCCACTTCGTATTCAAACAGATGATCCAGTATGCGATCAAAATCGTCGGCAACCGCCGGCGCCAGCTCGATCCGCGTCATCTCGCGGCAATGGCTCAGCGGACAAACTTGCGAGTAGCCGGGCGGGTCGGCTTCTTTCCAGCGAGTCGCTCCTCTAGATAGGCCTGCATCTCCGACCAAGGGATCGTCTTACCCGATGCAAGGATCTCGGCATACCGTTGTTCCGCGGTGTCGTAGAAATCATTACGCCGCTCTTCGGCCTCCACACGTTCTGTTACGGCAGCGAGGATGAGCGCATGAGAAGTCATACCGGCATGTTCCGCAGCACGTGCAACGCGGTCTTTCAGGTCTTCGGGTAAGCGGATGGTCGTCGTAGGCATGGTGCAATCTCTTGGGGTGCCACTATTGATGCAATCTGTAGCACAATTGTGCTACGCATCGTTACAATCGTTACATAGGTGGCGTTGGCACGCATGCGGCCTTCGAAGGCAAACGTTAAACCCTACAGGCCTCGCTCCAACTGAACGGCATTAGCCGGCCATCGCCCGGGCCGGATTGAGCCACGGGCCATCAAGCGGTGCAACAAACCCTTTCCGCTACTACCAATATGGTAGGGCTTTACGCGACAGCCTATTCTGGCGTTGGGCTATACAGCTGCGAACAGTACTGCGCAACGCTTTCCTCCCAGCGGAAGCGCGCCGCCTTGGCCGCCCGTGACAAGCGTTGCCAGAACTCGGGTTCGTGTCGATGAGTGCTCATTGCCCGGTCAAACTTGGCCAACAGATTGTCGGCCTGTTCCTGCGGGTTTTCGCCGCCAAAAACAAAGCCATTGACTTCATCGCTGACCGTATCCCTCAGGCCACCCACGCCGTGCACCAGGCACGGCTGACCGGACCGCATGGCCAACATCTGACTGATTCCGCACGGTTCAAAGGAACTGGACATGAGGAACAGGTCGCCCGCTGCGTACATCGCGTTGGCCAGCCGCTCGGAATAACCATTCAGGAAGAGAAAATTCGAGTGCAGCGCACTGGTCTTTGTCAGGAACGACTCCAGCTCCGGGGCCCCGGTACCGAGAAATACGTACAGTCCACGATCGCCGAGCGATTGCAGCAGGGCTTCGAGTGTCGTCGTGCCGTCTTCCAGCGTCTGCTGCAACAAGCCAACCTTTTGTCCGGTGATACGGCTGACGCTGGTGATCAATACCTCGGGCTCGCTGCGCGTTGACCACTCGCCCAGGCGTTTTTGGGCAACCAGGTGCGTCGATGCGACGGTGGCTCGACCGGCGACCCAAACCAGCAGCTCGGCATCGGCCATCGCCAACAATGTGCGGCGGCCGGTCGTCTCGGCGGCGGCAGGGTACTCGCAGCCATTCAAAATCCCGTGTAGGCGCCCCTGATCGGCGGCATTCCGTAGATCTGCTTCCAGACCCTCGCCACCGTAGTAGCCGCGCTCCTCGATTGCGCTGGGATGGAGGATTTCCTGGGCATAGGTAGGCGATACCGTGTGAACGGCATCGGCCAGGCGTATGGCGGTGGCCGTCGGATTCACACAATCGGGCCAGCGCGTATCCTGTAGAATGCTTCGATCCACCTTCAGATCCGGAAACCAGGCATCGAGTGACGACCAGTGACCGGCAAACGGGCGCACGCCCTGCAGCGCCAGGTTGTGGATTGTGTAGACGGTCCTGAGCGACTGCAGCGATTGAAACTGGGGGGCAAACCGCCGCAACACGAGCAGCCAGGCCGCATGCCAATCGTGCAGATGCAGCACGTCGAGCGGACCGAAGCGACCGTTAAGGATCGCCGCCCCGACCCCGGCACAGAACAGGGCGAACTTGCTTGCGTCCGTCGCAAACGGTGTGCCGGTTGGGTCATCGTTGTAGATGCCGCCAGTGGCTGTAAACAATGGATGGTCCAGGACCCAATGCCGCACGCCCTCAGGGTTCCGGTCGGCGCTGATGTCCACGAGCAGAAGTCTTTCCAGCCCGGCGCGGAACGGCACGCTGACCTCGAATTGCGACGCCCCTCGCGCGCGACCGACGACATCGGCGAACGAGGGCGTGACAACCTGAACCAGGCACCCCGCTTTTGCCAGGGCCGGCGACGCATCGCGGATGACATCGCCAATGCCGCCGACCTTTCCGCCGGGAAACGTACCGTTCTCGGCGGCAACCATCAGAATGCTATGCATGCCGTGCGTTCACTCCGATAGTCCGGTCAGGCGCATCTTCAAGTGATGACGTCGGGCCGGCTGCGCCCCGTGTGGGCGCTGATGCCGGCAATTTCATTGGCATTGGCGATTAGCTTCGCCAGCGCGGTTTGTGAGGATTGGTCGTGCGCGCCTGCATGCGGCTCGTAGCGTTCCATGTAGACCCGCAACGTGGCGCCTTCGGTACCCGTTCCAGATAAGCGGTAGACGATCCGATCCCCTGATTCAAAGCCGATGCGAATTCCCTGGTTCGTGCTGATGCTGCCTTCCACCGGATCGGTGTAGCTGAAATCGTCAGCTGTCTTCACGGTTTCGGAACCCATCCGTTGACCAGGCAATGCCGCCAGTTCATTGCGCAGCCGACTTAGCATGGCCTCGGCGTTGGCGGCGTCCAGGCCTTCGTAATCGTGACGCGTGAAAAAGTTTCGACCGAATTTTCCCCAGTGCTGGCGAACGATCTCCTCGGCCGACTGCATCCTCGCAGCGAGCAGGTTGAGCCAGAACAGAACCGCCCAGAGGCCATCCTTTTCACGCGCGTGGTTGGAGCCGGTACCGAAGCTTTCTTCGCCGCACAAGGTAATTCTGCCGGCATCCAGCAGATTGCCGAAGAATTTCCACCCCGTGGGGGTCTCGTAACAGGGTATTGCCAGATGATCGGCGACCCGATCGACGGCAGCGCTGGTGGGCATCGAACGTGCGACGCCGGAAAGTCCTGTAGCGTATCCGGGGACCAGGTGGGCATTGGCCGCCAGCACGGCCAGACTGTCACCCGGATTGATGTAGAAATTCGGCCCCAGCACCATGTTGCGATCGCCGTCACCGTCAGACGCTGCGGCAAATTTCGGCGGTGCGGTGCCGTTCATCATCGCGACCAGCTCGCGGGCGTGAATCAGATTCGGATCCGGGTGGCCACCGCCGAAATCCGGCAGCGGCTCACCGCGGATCACGGTGCCTGCAGGAGCGCCCAGACGCTGCTCGAGGATCTCGCGTGCATAGGGGCCGGTGACCGCACTCATTGCATCGAAGCACATGCTGAACTGCCCGTCGGCGAACAGATCCTTGATTCGATCGAAGTCGAACAGCGTCTCCATCAGATCGGCGTAGTCCGCGACCGGATCTACGATTTCGATCTCGAGGTTTCCGACCCGGCAGATGCCGGTGTGATCGAGATCGACGTCGGCGTGATCGATCGTCAGATAGCGGTCGATTTGCGTGCTGCGTTGATAGATCGCGTTGGTCAGTTTCTCGGGGGCCGGCCCGCCGTTGTCGATGTTGTACTTGATCCCGAAATCTTCCTCGGGTCCAGCGGCATTGTGGCTTGCCGAAAGGACGATGCCACCGAAAGCGCGGTGCTTTCTGATCAGACAGGAAACAGCCGGTGTCGACAACAGTCCGTCCCGACCCGTAATGATGCGCCCAAATCCGTTGGCTGCCGCGATTCTGAGAATGATCTGCAAGGCTTCACGATTATGGTAGCGCCCGTCGCCCCCGAGGATCAGCGTCTGACCTGCAAAACCCTCGAGTGAATCGAATATCGACTGAACGAAGTTCTCGAGGTAATGCGGCGCCTGGAAGACTTTTACTTTCTTCCGCAAGCCCGACGTACCGGGCCGTTGATCGGAAAACGGCGATGTCTCGACGATCCTGACGGGCATATCACCATGGCTCCCAGGGTGGTGTTGTCTCGAAGCTCCCGGCGCAATCGGGTCAAGCGGTCGCATCCGCTTTCTGGCCGAGCATTTTCGGCGTCACCAGCACGATACCGTTGTCGGTAACACGGAAGCGTTTCGCGTCTGCCTCGTGATCCTCACCGAGGACCGTGCCCTCCGGCAGGCGGCAGCCTCGATCGATGACCGCCCGCTTGATACGGCAGTGCCGACCAATCTCCACTTCCGGCAAGACCACGGATTGTTCGATCCGAGAATAGGAGTGCACCCGGACCTGCGAGAACAACAATGAGTATCGGACCTCGGCACCGGAAATCACGCAGCCGCCCGAGACGATGGAATCCAGGGCCTTGCCCTCGCGACCGGAGTCCTGGAAAACGAACTTGGCCGACGGGAGCTGGCGCTGATAGGTCTGAATTGGCCAGCCCTGATCGTAGAGGTTCAGCTCCGGCGTGATCGACACAAGCTCCATGTTGGCCTCCCAGAACGCGTCCACCGTGCCGACATCACGCCAATAGGGTTGCTCGCCGGATTCGGGATCACGAAAGGGATAGGCGTATATCCGGTACCGCTCGATAGCCCCGGGGATAATATTATGGCCGAAGTCGTGGGCAGAGCTCGATTCCCCGGCATCTTTCTCGAGCTGCTCGTACAGGAACTCGGTATTGAAAACGTAGTTGCCCATCGAAGCGAGGGCCTTGTCCGGAATTCCCGGCTGAGGTGAGGGGTTGGCGGGTTTCTCGTCGAAACCGATTACCCTCTGATCTTTGTCGACGCTCATCACACCGAATCCTCGGGCATCTTCTAGCGAGACGTCGACGCAGGCTACGGTCATGTGGGCGTCTTTTTTCACGTGGTAGGCCAGCAACGCGCCGTAGTCCATCTTATAGATGTGGTCGCCCGACAGGACCAGCACGTACTTCGGCTTCATGGTGCGGATGATATCGAGGTTCTGATAAATCGCATCGGCGGTGCCGGCATACCACTCGCCGGTCGTGCGCTGGGAGGCCGGCAAGATCTCGACGAATTCACCGAGCGTGGTATGGAACGAGCCCCAGCCGTTTACCAAGTGACGAATGAGCGAATGCGCCTTGTACTGGGTGAGCACACCAATACGCCGGATGCCCGAATTGACACAGTTCGACAGCGGAAAGTCGATAATGCGGAACTTGCCACCAAAATATACCGCCGGCTTTGCACGCGAGTCAGTCAGCTCGTATAACCTCGAGCCCCTGCCTCCGGCCAGCACCAGCGCCAGCGTGTCGCGGGTCAATCGGCTGACGAAACGTATATTGTTCGGTCGCATGGTGGTTCCCTCGCGTGCCTTTGGGTCGGTGATGGGTCGTTCAAAGCGCCGTTAGGGCAGTCACTTCATAATATCTGCGTTTGCTGCCCCGGTGGCGAGTGTTGAATCGACTGGGAACGCCGGGGGCGTCAGGCGCCAGATTTGGGCGTTGTATTCGGCGATCGTGCGATCGGAGGCGAACCGACCTGCCGCCGCTGTATTGAGAATGCTCATCCGCGTCCATCGCTCCTGGTCGACGAAGGCTTTGGCCACCGCGTGCTGGGTGTCGACGTAGGAGCGGAAATCGGCTGCCGTCACCCAGGGATCCGTCGGGCTACGAATGCCCTGCAGCAAGGCATTCGGTACGAGATTCTGGTCAGGATGAAAGTGCCCTGCCTCCAGAAGACGCATGACCTGCCGAAAATCATTGTCGGATTCGATCAGCCCATTGGGCTCGTAATCGTTCTGCGTCGCGAGAACCTGTTCGGCGGTCAGACCGAACAGGAAGAAATTCTCCTCGCCCACCTCCTCCAGAATCTCTATGTTGGCTCCGTCCAGCGTGCCGATCGTGACCGCGCCGTTGAGCATTAGCTTCATATTGCCCGTGCCGGATGCTTCCTTGCCCGCAGTGGAGATCTGTTCCGACAGATCCGCCCCCGGACAGATGGTTTCCATGGAGCTGACCCGGTAGTTGGGCAGGAACACCAGCTTCAGAAGACCGGCGGCATCCGCATCGCGATTAACGACGTCGGCCACCGCGTTAATAAGGGCGATGATCTGCTTGGCGGCGACATAGCCAGGCGCCGCCTTACCGCCAATCAACACACACCGCGGAACCATGCCGTCGGTGTCGCCGCGCTTTATGCGGTCGTAGAGATGAACCACATGGAGCAGGTTCAAAAGCTGTCGCTTGTATTCGTGAATCCGTTTCACCTGAACATCGAACAGGGCGTGCAAGGGGAACTCGACACCGCATTCGGTGGCTACCAGAGCGGCGAGCTTTCGTTTGTTCTGCTGCTTGATGTCGCGCCAGCGGCGGCCAAAGGAGGCATCGTCCGCCAACCCCTTCAGATCACGGAGCTTGTCGGCGTCGGTCCTCCATCCCGGGCCGATCGAGTCATCGATCAAACGACTCAGCGGCGCATTGCAGTTGGCGAGCCAGCGGCGGACAGTAACGCCGTTGGTCTTGTTATTGATACGCGTCGGCCACAGCTCGGAGAAATCCTTGAACAAACCTTGTCTTAGAAGCGTCGTGTGCAAGGCCGCGACACCGTTGACAGAGAAACTGCCGACGACCGCAAGATGCGCCATGCGGACCTGGGGAGGGTCGCCGTCTTCGAAGATCGAAAGCCGTCGCTGCCGCTCGAGATCGCCGGGCCAGCGGGCGGACACCTGCTCCAGGAACCGGCCGTTGATGGTTTCGATGATTTCCAGTAGACGGGGCAACAGCCGCGCGAACATCGTCACCGGCCATCTCTCCAGCGCCTCCGGCAGCAGGGTATGGTTGGTATAGGCGAGGCTGCGCGTCGTCAACTTCCAGGCATCGTCCCATTCCAGGCCGTGCTCATCGATAAGCAGTCGCATGAGCTCGGCGACGGCGCAGCTGGGATGAGTATCGTTCATCTGAAAGCAGTTGTCGTCCGGGAAACGAGCGAAGTCCCCGCCGCCGTGCTCGTGCCTCCAGCGCTCCAGGGCGTCTTGCAAACTGGCGGATGCCAGGAAGTATTGCTGCCGTAAACGCAGCTCTTTGCCGTTCTCGCTCGCGTCGTTCGGATAGAGCACCATCGAGATATGCTCGGCTTCGTTCTTACTGGCGACGGATTCCGGATAGCGGCCCGCATTGAATTCGCCGAGCTGGAATTCGTTGGTCGCGGCCGCCTTCCACAGCCTCAGGGTGTTGACCGTGTCGTTCCGGTAACCCGGTATGGGCACGTCGTAGGGGATAGCCAGGACGTCGCGAGTGTCGACAAGGCGCTTATGTAAGCGTCCGTGCGCGTCACTGAACGTGTCCACGCGGCCGCCAAAACGGATCCGACGGGTGTATTCGGGGCGCTCTATTTCCCAGATATTGCCGTCCTGTAGCCAGTGATCCGGCTCCTCGACTTGTTCACCGCTCTCGATCTCCTGACGAAACATGCCGTATTCGTATCGAATGCCGTAGCCCGTCACGGGCAATCCGAGCGTTGCACAACTATCGAGGAAGCATGCAGCGAGACGGCCGAGCCCGCCGTTGCCCAAACCAGCGTCGTGCTCGACGGATTCGATGTCCTCGAGCGTTTGTCCATGCCGCATCAACACCGTGGTGAGGGCACCCTTTAGGCCAAGATTGAGGCTGCAATTGGACAGCGCGCGGCCAAGCAGGAATTCCATGGACAGGTAGTAGGCGCGTTTCGAGCCGCTGGTTCGGTACCGGCGTTCCGTCTCTCGCCAGCGTTCCATGAGGCGGTCACGCACGGCCAGGGCGAGCGCTTGATAGCAGTGGCTGCGGCTGAAATGCAACTCGTCGCGGCCGAGCGTTTGCACGTAGTGCCGACAGAGATCCCGGGCGAGGCCATCTTCGTCCATGGCTAACGGTGGCGGCGTTACACAAAATGGCGTGATTCCACGCATGTCCAACTTCCTCAAAACAATAGGCGGGTAAAACAAGTAGGGGTCAAAGCCAGTCGGGTAGAACGGTCCAGATCCAAACCCACGGGTCGCCGGGCAAGGACTGGAGCAGCTAACGGCTGCGGGTATCACCACCCGCCACGGGCTAATGGCAGAACAGGCGCAAACCCTGAATCCCGGCTTTTTCAAGCGCATGCTCACCGGCCTACCCTACTTACGCTGCAAGCTCGCCATGAGCCTAGACGGACGCACGGCGATGGCCTCCGGTGAGAGTCGCTGGATCACGGCCGCCGCGGCACGAGGCGATGTCCATCATTTACAGGCCCGCAGCGACGCCCTACTCACCGGGCACGGTACCGTCCTGGCCGATGACCCCCAACTGACCGCTCGTGATGTGGACACTTCTTGGGATC
>NZ_CH672427.1:478622-606003 GCF_000153205.1 Nitrococcus mobilis Nb-231 | reverse complement strand
CTCACGCAGGATGGTTTCGACTTTCCGCATTTGCTCGGTCACTCGGCCTCGCCGCCGTCGAGTTCGCAAATCAGCAAGGCGGCGGCGTGCGTATCATATCCGGCTTGGATGAACTCTTCGGCCGCCTGGATCGCGGGCCCGTCCATCATCTCCAGCCCGGCCGGGATGACCCCGCCGGCAATGATCGCGGCGACGGCATGGCCGCCGGTCTCCACGGTCGGGAAAGAAGCCATCAGTACCTGTTTGGTGAGCGGGTTGGGCAGAAGTTGCACGACGACTTCTACGATCACCCCGAGTAGGCCCTCGGAGCCTGTGAGCAGCGCGAGCAGATCGTACCCGGGGCTCTCCGGGGCCAGGGAGCCCAGCGTGATCCGCTCCCCTTCGATAGTCAGCAAGGTGACCTGCAATACATTGTGTACGGTCAGCCCATATTTCAGGCAGTGCACCCCACCGGCGTTTTCGGCGATGTTCCCGCCGATGCTGCAGGCGATCTGCGAGGATGGATCCGGCGCATAATAGAGCCCGAACGGAGCCGCGGCCTCGCTGATCGCCAGGTTGCGCACGCCGGGTTCCACTCGGGCGATGCGCCGATGGGGATCGATCTCTTTGATGCGATCGAACTTCGCCAGACTGAGCAACACCCCCTGCGGGTGGGGTAAGGCACCGCCGGAGAGACTTGTGCCGGAGCCACGGGCAACGACCGGAACACCGCTCTCCGAGCAGATCCGCAGTACAGCACGTGCCTGATCGACGGTTTCGGGACTGGCCACCAGCAGTGGGAGCTGCTTATAGGCGGCGAGACCGTCGCATTCGTAGGCCCGGCGACCCTGTTCATGGGTAATCAGCCCTTCGGCCGGCAGCAATGGCCGCAACCGGGTAATCAGCGCCTCGACGTCAACCTCGAAGCGTGTATCCTCGGGCCGGTATAGGGACCGTTCGGACATCTCCATCCCATTAATATTTAAGTGCGGTGTGCGATGACTATACCAGAGCCACGCCATGCGTTGCGCAGTGGGTCGGCCTCGGGAAAGCGGCGACCTAGTGTAGTGCCCCGCCCTATTTGGCACTTATAGAGCCCCAGGCCAGTGCCAGCGCAAGGCGGCGCTCGCCGGCAATGGCCGTCGCGCCCTTGTCAAGAGCGCCAACACCGCGCGGGTGCCGGCCTGGAGCCCCCTTCGGGCGTGAGGTCAGGCGGCCATCTGCGGTGTTGCGCTTGCTTGGGGTAGCGCCACTACGCCAACTGCAACCGCGCCTTGCATCTGGCCGCCTGGCCTCACGCTATAAGCGCTAAATAGGGCGGGCACTACACTAACAGGCTCATGTGTCGTTGGAAGAGGCTGCGCAATGGATTGCGAACCTTTCCGATCAGCATGACCAAGCCCCTTACCGGGAGCGATTTGGTCCCGGACGAGTTGCTTGAGCTCGGTGATTTCCGGGAAGCGCCCCGCCTTTTTGCGCGACCAAACGAGCTTCCCGTTTGCGTATACGTCGAAAACGCCGCCGGTTACGGGTTGCAGCGTTAACTCCGCGATTTCTTGCTCGAAGGTGGTCAATAGCTCTTGCGCCATCCAGGCTGATCGAAGCAGCCAGCGGCATTGGGTGCAGTAGCGGATTTCGACTTTATTACTCATGGTTTCCATACTTATCCACCTTGCCTCATAGTGCATGCCCCAGCACAAGTCGTGCCGTCGAACTTGAGTACGTCGACAACCTATCCTACGAGACAGTCCGTCGGGTTTTAAAAAAAACGAAATCAAACCCTGGCGGCGGATCGGTTGGGTGATTCCACCGGCGGGCAGCGCCGCGTTTGTCGCTGCGATGGAGCGGGTTTTGGGCGTGCATCGACGTCCTTACGATGCTATGAATTCGGTTGTGTGCATGGATGAGACGCTGCGACAGCTCATCCGAGAAACACACACGCCGCTCCCGCCCGGCCCTGGGCATCTGCAGCGCCACGACTACGAGCATGAGCGAGGCGGCGTGTGCAACATATTCATGGCCACTGAACCGTTGGCCGGAACCCGGATGGCCAAGATAGCGCAGCGCAAAACGAAGATCGATTGGGCGCAGTTCCTGCCGGATTATTGCCGAGCGTTACGCTGATGCCGAGCGGATCACGCTGATCATGGACAACTTGAATACCCACAGACCGGGTGCGCTATACGAAGCCTTTCCTCCGGATCAGGCCAAAGCCCTCTGGAACCATTTTGAGTTCGTCTACACACCACAGCACGGCAGTTGGCTCAATGGTGAACTGACAGTTCACCGCGCAAGACGCGTGCATCAATCTGAAGCGTCTGTACCCGACGTTTAATGCGTGACATTAGGCAGTCAGGGATGGTTGTGGGAGCGGCTGCGTGCGAACGCGGCGTCGAGCCAGCGCCACCCCCCCGAACAGCAATGCCGTATACCCGAGTGCGCCGGCGAGCGTGTAGTGGAAGAAAGGCAGACCCGCTACATAGCAGGCGAGCAGGCCACCTGCGCTATAGGGATATAGTCCACTCGTGAGCCAGGTGCCGAAGTTGGTCACGATGAAAAATAGGCTTGCGGCAACGACCGCAGCGCCGGCAACACGAAATAGCGTCACGCGCCGGCGCAGGCCCCCCATCCCCAAGGCGGTGATCAACGCCACGCTTGCATAAACGAAAGCCATCCCGCCATAGAAAAGCCCATAGCCGTAAACGACGAATCCCAGCACGAGATCGCTGAGCAGCAGCGCCAGCAAGGGCAGCAGGAAGGCCAGGCGCCGGTCTGCCACGTAGGCGCCACCGAACAGGGCCACCGCCTCGATCGGTGTGAAGTTGGGCGGATGGGGCAGCAGGCGCGCCGCCATAGCGGCCAGCATGATGCCGGCTAGCAGGAGCGTTGTTCGACGAAACATCGCGTAGTACCTCAATTGTTTGTTGTCGTTACCAAGCATCATTCAATTATATTGATTCGCCCGCACCACGTCTTTCCCGGCGCCGGGCAAGGGGAACAATTCCGGGTGCAGGATTCCGGCTAAGATCTCCATGCTATCGATCAGGCGCGGCCCCGGTCGGTTGAAGTAGGCGTTGCCGTCGACCAAATAGACTTGCTCGTTGCGCACTGCATCGAGTGCCCGAACCGGTTCCTCTGCGGCCAGTCGGATCCAATCCCGCGCGGCGCGCTCGGCCGTCTGCCCGCAACAGGCGATCACCAGTACCTCGGGTTGGGCCTCCCGCACTGCCTGCCAATCCAGCCGCAGCGAGGGCTCACCGAGCTCGCCCAGTAGGCTAACGCCACCGGCGATGGTGATCAGCTCCGGCGTCCAATGGCCCGCGCAATACACCGGGTCCAACCATTCCAGCAGCGCGACCCGTGGGCGGCGCTCGGCGCGTGCGACGCCTCGTACGACCGCGGCTACGCGCTGTTGCAGCGCGCCGATCAAGTGCCCGCCTTGCCTGGTCGCTCCCAGCGCCACGGCCACCTGCTCGATGGTATCGAGCACGCCGGCGAGTGTACTGGCCTCCAAATTCAAAACGCGGGGGGGCTCGGGGAGCGCCGCCGCGACTTCGGTAACGCGCTCGGCGGACGGGGCACAGACTTGGCAAAGACTCTGCGTCAGAATGAGCTCCGGGCGCAGCGATTCGAGCCGGCTGCGATTGAGGTGGAATAGGGGCTCGCCCCGTGCCAACCGCTCGCTCACCCAACGGTCTATCGCCGCGCTATCGAGCGGCGTATCCGTGAGCTCACAGCTCGTCACGCGCGGCTTGGCCTCGACCGCCGCCGGGAAATCGCAGTCGTGCGAAACTCCCACCAAGTCGTCCTGCCGACCGAGTGCGTAGACGATTTCCGTAGCCGAGGGTAGCAGGGAGACGACCCGCATGTCAGTCTCCAGCCGTGTTTTGCGGCACGGCTTCCTGTGTCGGGTTTAGGATATTGGTTTGGTACTCCGGAGGCTGCGCCATAGGCAGCAGATCGATGAAATGGCGTCCGTCCCGGCTCACACGCTCGCCCTGGGTGATTGCAAGGGGGCGTTGAAACAGCGGACCGGCATAAACAAAGGTGTGATATTCACCGTATTCGCCGCAAGGATCGACCTGCGGCGGCAGCATGTCCAGGAGATCCGTCCCGAGCTCACACCCCAAAAATTCAGGCCCCAGTTTGGCCGCATCGACGCAGCACAAGTAGGCTCGATAGCCCAATGCCTCGAATTGCTGAATGATCTCCCTAGGCGCGCGTCCCCAAAGCGGGAACAGGCCTTGTAAATCGACTTTTGCCAAATTCCGCTCCCGATAAGCGCGCAGATCGGCCAGGAAGATATCGCCGTGTGCCACCCCGTGAACGCCACTGGCAGCATAACGCGTTAACACACGCTCCATGCAAGCCTCGTATTGCGCATTGGTACATGATGACGCGGGTAAATACACCTTCTCTAAGGGTAGCCCAAGGGCGGCCGCTTGTTGTTCAAGCAAGGGCTCCCGTACCCCGTGGTGGCTGATTCGCCGGTACTCCTGGACCAGGGTCGTCAATAAGGCTACGACCTCATAGCGGGGGTCGGTCTGTAGCGCGTGCAGCGCCAACATGCTGTCCTTGCCGCCGCTCCAAGCGAGGAGAACCTTCGCCGGTTCATTGTGATGCATTGAATTGAGCTCCACGCCAAATAGGTAATTAGGTACCACCCGTGTAACTTCTTATTAAGTCCGGGCAAGAAGACATTGAAGAGAGTGGTTCGTTGCTCACCATCAAAAATAAGCTATTGATAATTTTGTATTTAATGCACGACCATAATCTTACCTCCGCACCCCGCACACATTACGCCCGGACTTAATGAGAAGTTACTGCCTCGCCACCCGCGGCCTGATCCCAGTCTCATCGAAGCGCTTTCTACAAGCGCACTTCTGTGTGTATTCGAGGAATTTCACGAGGATGGATTCCTATCTTCATGCCTTGTGTGACGGATTCGATTTTTCTGCAATGCATTTTCCTCCATGATGCCGTCCGCATGCGGGCCGCAAGCGCACAAGAGCGCTGTCGCCAAGCACGCACGGAACAATAAATAGCTACAACCGGGCGCTCGGTTGCCCACCGGCACCGCTGTATCGGGATTGGGAGTACGATGCAAAGCCTTATCCATGCCGTATCGTCCTTGGACGAGTCGACACCTGATTCTATCGCCGCCGGTGTTTTCCTGAAGCAAGCGCGGGCGCTGGAACACGCCGCGACTACGATCGGACCGGAGTTTGCCCAAGCCATCGATTTGATCCTTGGCTGCAGCGGGCGCGTAATCGTCATCGGCGTGGGCAAGTCCGGCCTGATCGGTAAGAAGATCGCCGCCACCCTGGCCTCCACGGGCACACCGAGCTTCTTTGTCCATCCTGTTGAGGCCTTCCACGGCGATCTCGGCATGATCGCCGCGGAAGATGTCATTATTCTGATCTCGTTCAGTGGGGAAACCGACGAAGTCACGCGCCTGGTTCCATTTCTTAGACGCTTCGGCAACCGCATTATCAGCCTCATCGGCCGGGCCGAGTCCACTTTGGCGCGCCATTCCGACATCGCGCTGCTCACCCCAGCCGATCGGGAGTCCTGCCCGAACAATCTCGCGCCGACGACCTCGACCACGGTGACTCTGGCCATGGGCGATGCCCTTGCCGTTGCGCTGATGAAATCGCGCGGCTTCAAGCCCGAACGCTTCGCGGCATTCCATCCTGGCGGTAGCCTCGGCCGGCGCCTGCTGACGCGGGTCAAGGATGTCATGCATGCCGGGAAACTGCCGGTAGTGAAACCGGATCGGTTGCTGAGAGACTGCCTGTGGGAGATGACTCGCGCCCGTCTTGGCCTGGTCCTGGTCCTGGACGGTAGTCGCGCCATTGGCATCGTCACGGACGGTGATCTGCGTCGCGCTTTGCTGGCTGATCCTCAGGCCATGAGCTCCCCGATAGCCAATGTAATGAGCCGACAGCCGGTTACGATTCATGAAGAAGAGAAGCTCGCCGATGCGGAAATGATAATGCGGGAGCGCAAGATTAAAGTGCTCGTCGTTGTCAATGATGAGGGCGCAACGACCGGGCTTCTCGAGATTTTTGACTAAGCAATGTGTGATGCGTGACCAGTGACCAGTGACCTGTCACATGTCACCTGTCACTTCGTCACGCTCTTAGTCACCCGTCACCCCACATAGGCTACGACAGCTGACTTGTGTGTAATGGAATGATGCGAATCGCGGTCTTTCAAGGCTCCTTTTTGTGCGTGGCGTTTGTCGGTGTGTCGGCGTGTGTCACCTTGCCGCCAAGCGCGCCGCGCTCGGCACTCCCGGCCGCCTTCGAGACCTTTCTCGCCAGTGCGCCGGCGGGCGGTCGCGTGGTTTTGGCCGATAGTCCTTGGGGACCGGAGGCGACCGTGTACGCTCACGCGCCGTATTACGCGGCAAGCGGGCGTACCTGCCGGGAGCTCACGATTGAGCTAACAAGCACGCGCCGCCCCGGCCTCGTCTGCCAGTTGCCGCACGGGGCTTGGGAAAGCGTCAGAGTATTGAGCCACAGCGGGCGGCCGGTGTTTTCATTGAATGCCGAGCAACCTCATCGACGGGGTACGAATTGAGCGGTCGCTGGCGTGGCGTGTCCCTTGCTAAAGCGCCTCCCGCGGCGCTCGCTCTGCTCTGCCTGATCCTGGCGCTGTTGTCGGCTCCGGCTGCAGCGCAGGTATTTAACGGCATGGGAGATATTCCGAGCCGCGCTCAGGCCGAACAAATCCCGGCCGCCCTGGAGCCGCCATCGGCGGTGGATCGGCGTACCGGCACCAATGGTCCGGTAGAGCAAAAAAGCACATTGGATGAAGAGGAAATTCCGCCGTTCGGTGCCGACTTGTTTACCGGGGGGTTTCGAGGGCCACGGGCGTCCGGGTTGAATCCAACCTATCGCATTCTGCCGGGTGATCGAGTGACGCTGCGCGCCTGGGGCGCCGTGGAGATCGATCAAGTCCTGCCAGTCGATGCGCAAGGCAATATCTTCGTGCCCTATGTCGGGCCGGTACATGTGCAGGGTGTCTCCAACAGTGAGCTCAATGCCCGTGTCAAAGCCGCAATTCAGCAGATTTTCACTGACAACCTATCCGTCTACACCAATCTACAAGGTGTGCAACCGGTGGCGGTGTTCGTGACAGGTTATGTCAATAAGCCGGGACGCTACGCCGGCAACCCAAGCGACTCCGTGCTGTATTTTCTCGACCAGGCCTCCGGCATTGACGAAGACACCGGAAGCTTCCGGCGGATTCACATCCTCCGCCACGGTAAGACCATTGCCGCGGCGGATCTTTACGACTTCCTGACCCGCGGCGCTCTGCCGCGCCCTCAGTTCCAGGACGGCGACACCATCGTGGTCGAGCCCCGAGGGCCGGTGGTTACCGTAGCCGGCGATGTCGCACAGGCCCACCGCTACGAGCTCGATGGAGAGGCTCAGTTAGGCGATGAGCTGTTGGATCTCGTGCAGCTGAATCCGGGCGTATCCCAGGCGTTGGTCACCGGTGTGCGCGAGCAAGGTCCATTTTCCGCCTATTTTACGCTGCAGGAGTTTCAAGGCAGCGAGCTTCGGGCCGGCGATGACATCTTCTTCACTGCCGATCAGCATGCTGATGCCATCGTCGTGCAGATCGAGGGCAGCTATAAGGGCCCGTCACGCTACGTCGTGCCAAAGGACGCGACCCTCAAGCAGTTGTTGAACATAGTGCCCGTCGACTCGGCATTGGCTGCGGTAGAGAGTGTATCCATTCGTCGCGAGAGCGTGGCCGAGCGCCAGCATCAGGCGCTTGAGGACAGTCTGCGGCGCCTTGAAACCACCTACCTCGGGGCCTCCTCATCCACTGCGGAAGAGGCGCGCATCCGCGTCCAGGAGGCCGAGCTCATCCAGGACTTTGTGAAGCGAGCCCGCGAGGTTGAGCCAAACGGTCGCATCGTCGTCGCCCATATGGGCCAGGTCAGCGACATACGCCTGCAAGATGGCGATGTGATTACCCTCCCCGAGCGCTCCGATTCCGTGTTGATCAGCGGTGAAGTGCTGGTCCCGGGGGCGATGGTTTACACCGAGGGGCGGACCGCTCTCGATTACATCGAGCGGGCGGGCGGATTCACCGAGCACGCGAATCGGGATGACGTTCTGATAATACGGCAAAACGGCGAAGCCCTACCCGCGAGCGATGTTGCGCTCCGCTCGGGCGATGAGATTCTGGTGCTGCCGAAAGCGCCTACCAAGAACCTGCAGCTCGCCTCGACGCTGGCTCAGATCCTCTTCCAAGCCGCCATCACCACGCGCGTGGTGCTGGGTCTCTGACGTGCGGCGCGCGATCGCCAAATTCGCGAACAACACCACCGCCCAAAGCAGCGGGGAGGAGGGCGGCTAATGCGCTCCTCTTGGCTAGTGACCTGGAGCGTCTGGCACGCTTTGTTCATGCGCGAGGCACTGGCCCGCACGATGGCTAACCGCTTTGCCTGGTTTTGGATGTTCGCCGAGCCAGTCGCGTTCGTGGTGATCATGATCGCGGTGCGCGAGTTGCTTGGCCGGGTCCGCTTCGCCACCGGGGCGGAGTTCATCCCCTGGCTGATCGTCGGCCTGACAGGGTTTTTCCTGTTCCGCGAGGGTGTACTGCGCTCGATCGGCGCCGTGGATGCGAATCAGGGATTGTTCGCCTATCGGCAAGTCAAACCCGTGGACCCGGTGCTCGTTCGCAATACCCTTGAAGGCATTCTGAAAACGCTTGTGCTGGTGATCTTGATTGTAGGCGCGAGCCTGCTCGGCCACGATATCCTGCCCGCCGATCCTCTCGGAGCGATACTCGCCTGGGCTTCCCTTTGGCTGTTGGGGATGGGTGGCGGTCTGATTGTAGCCGTGGGCGCCACGCTGGTCCCGGAATTCGGCGTGGTCACCAAGCTCACAATGCTGCCGATGTTTTTGCTCTCGGGCGCGATGATACCGCTCCATGCGCTGCCACACGACATCCAGCAATACCTCTTGTACAACCCGGTGCTGCATGCAGTCGAGTGCCTGCGGCTTAGTTTCTTTGCCGGTTATCGATCACTGGCCGGCGTGAATTTGATGTACGTCTGGTGCTGGGCGCTCCCGATGATCGCCCTGGGGTTAGCGCTGCATATCCGTTTTGCCATGCGGCTGAAAGCGAAATGATCGAAGTCAGGAACGTCTACAAGCGCTATCGCAATCATTACAGCAACGGCTGGGTGCTGAGGAATGTCGATTTCACAATCCCCAGAGGCGTGAGTGTGGGACTGGTGGGGCGCAACGGCGCAGGTAAATCGACCTTGCTGCGCCTGATCGGCGGCATGGACTTCCCCGACAAGGGCAAAATCGTCCGCAATTGCCGCGCCTCCTGGCCCATCGGGCTGAACGGCGGATTCCAGGGCTCCATGACCGGCCGTCAGAATGTAAAATTTGTGGCGCGCATTCACGGCAACGGCCAATCCGTCGATGAGATCATCCGCCAAGTCGAGGATTTTGCCGAGATCGGCGGTGCTTTCGACGAGCCGATCAAGACCTATTCGAGCGGCATGCGCAGCCGACTCGCATTCGGTCTGTCGCTGGCCTTCAATTTTGATCTGTACCTCTCTGATGAAGCCACGGCCGTTGGGGATAAAGCATTCAAGGAAAAAGCCGCGCGAGCTTTCAAGGAAAGGGTCGGCCAAGCGAGCCTGATTATGGTCTCGCACTCGGAGGGGATTCTCAAAGAGCTATGCCAGGCGGGCATCTGGCTCAACCAGGGCGAAGCCATCTGGTTCGACAGTGTCCGCGACGCGGTTGATGCTTATCACCAGAGCATCAAGCCGGCATGAGAGCGTTCTTGCTGAAGCACCCATACTGGTTGATCAGTGCTGTCGCGATCCTTGGCGCGGGCCTGTATTGGTCGGTGTCGGCGACTGACCGCTACGTCTCGGAAGCCACCGTCGTGCTGCAGAGCGCAGAAGGCGTTTCGACCTCCACGTTCAATGTCGCTTCGCTGCTCAGTGGCGGCAGCGCCCATGATCTGCTGATGCTGCGTGAGTATCTACTGTCAGTCGACATGCTGCAGAAGCTCGATGCCCAACTCGACCTGCGCGCCCATTATGCAAATAAAGACATTGACATACTCTCCAGACTCGAATCAGTGGATGTGCCCCTTGAGTACTTTCACCGCTACTACCTCAAGCGCGTGTCGGTCGAGATGGACGAATACGCCAATGTGCTGAGGATCCGGGCGCAGGCGTACGATCCCAAGACCTCGCACGCCATTGTCAGCAGGCTGCTGCGCGAAGGCGAAGCGCACATGAACAAGCTGGGTCGGCGCCTGGCGGGCGAGCAGGTCAAGTTCATCGAAGTACAGGTCAAAGACCTGAAGCGCCGCCTTGATCTTGCCCGAGACGAGATGCTCGCTTACCAGAATACCCACGGCCTCATTTCACCGACGGCCACTGTTCAGAGCTTGAGTGCGGTGGTCGCAACCCTCCAGGGCGAGCTTGCCAAGCTCGATGCGCACAGGCGCGCGCTCGGTGCTTCCCAGAGCAAGCGTTCGCCCGAGATGGTGCGCCTGAGCCACGAGATCAGCGCCTTGCGCAGCCAGATAGAGGCTGAGCGCACCCGCATGGCCGCGCACTCGGGCAACGCGCTCAATCGCCTGGCCGCAGAATTTGAAACACTGCGACTGCAAGTCGAGTTCGCGCAGGAGGTATATACCAGCGCATTAGCGGCGCTGGAGAACACGCGAGTGCAGGCCGCCCGCAGCCTAAAACAAGTATCGATCCTGCAAAGCCCGACAATGCCCGAATACTCCATGGCACCGAAGCGGCTCTACAACATCACAGTGTTCACGATCATGGCCATACTCGCCGCGCTCATCGCCCACCTGCTGGTGGCGATTGTTCGGGACCATCGGGATTGAGTGACAGGTGACAGGTGACAGGTGACTTGGGAGGTGACGCGCTACTCCGCCGCCCTCTCGCCTGTCACGCATCACTTTTCCCAAAAAAAAAATGAACAACGTAACCGGACACAAAGACCTATCGGTCTGGCAAGCAGCGATGGAGCTCGCAAAGGTGATATACGCGATGACGGCTGATTTTCCGAAAGAAGAGCGCTACGGTTTAGTCAGCCAGATGCGCCGCGCGGCCGTTTCCGTGCCCTCCAACATTGCCGAAGGCGCCGGCCGCGGCAGCGCCCGCGAATTTCATCAATTCCTCACGATAGCCCGCGGCTCCCTGAGCGAATTGGAGACACAGGCACTACTGGCGCGCGATCTAGGCTTTATGCGCCAGAGCGACGACCTCATGGCGATGATCACCCGCATCTTCCAAATGATCACCGGTCTCCAGCGGAGCCTAAAGTAAGCCAGGCCAGAAGGGTGACAGGTGACAGGTGACAGGTGACAGGTGACTTGGGAGGTGACGCGCTGCTCCGCCGCCCTCTCGCCTGTCACGCGTCACTTGTCACGCGTCACGCTCCCAGTCACCCGTCACGCTCACCGCGCTACCCAGTGCGCCCATTGTGATAGAGGTCTCAGTAAAAATTTCCGAATGTGTGACATAGGCCTGTGAATGCATTTCTAGGGTGAAGTAAAAAGAAGCTCTGATGAATTGACCCGTTCGCTCTGAGCCCGCCGAAGGGCGCTGCTTGAGAAAATTCCGTTCGTATTTCTGTAACCCGCAGCCCGGGTATTTAGCAGGCAAGTTACATGATCATCGGGGTTGAGGAGAGGCCAGGAGTGAGAGGCAAGGTAGTGAGGAGTGGGGTCGGGTGGGGGCCGCAAGCCGTTTCTGCCCCTCTAGCTCCGAACCCGCCGCGCCTCACTTCTGCCCATCCGCACGGGTATCTGGTGCCGATTGCGCTGCCATTTGAGTTGCCGACACAGGTATACGGCGCGATGCTTGCGATTTGGCACCTGCGGCCGATTCTGCAGCGGCGCTTTCCGCTGCACAAAGGCCGCGTGCGCGATTTTGTTCGGTATCTCGGCTGGTGCGCCAGCGAGGGACGCCGCGACTACGCTATTCTGCGCGCCATACCCGACTGGGATACCGAGCTGGGCCGACCGCTGGCGCTGCCGGAACCGCATGGCAACCTTTGGGCCGACGGGTTTTCGGTAGCCATGTTCCTATACGGGGTTGCGAAGTACCGCTACACCTTTGGCGCGCTGCTGTCGGACGCCAAAAGCCGCGCCAAGGTGGCCCGCGCTTTCTGGCGCGGCGAGCGCGATAACCGCCTGCTCCCATATCCCCAGCCGTGGCAGTATGAATTTCTAGTCCGCCGTTTTGGCAGTATCGACCAATTTGTCGAAACCCTGCGGCTTGCCCGGACCGACGGCAACAAATCGACCCATCAGCTCATCCAGGACTTCGGCCTGCAGGATGTCGCTCGGGCGTTCCACTACGCGCGTCGGCCCCGGGAGTTGGTGTCCGCGCCGGCTGCGGCCAAATTGCCTGAAAATCTTCGCCGCGCGCCGTTCCGGCTGCCGCTGCGCATCGTGCGGCACCTAAGTCGGACGATGGAGCGCCGGAGCGCCCGCGTCCCCACCCAGTTCGAACTGAGCGCGCTAACGGCGCGCATTGCTGCGGCCAGCGCTCGTCCATGCACCAGCGGATACCCGTTCGGTGTCAACCTGTTTGGCTACGCCAAGGGCGAGCTCGGCATCGGCGAAGATGTGCGGCTGCTGGCGCTTGCCCTCGAAGCGCATGAAATTCCGTTCTGCATCGTAAATGTCGAGCCTGGCAATAATGTGTCGCAGCAGGACAGCAGCGCTGACCACTGGATCACCGGCGAGCCGCATTACGCCATCAACCTCTTCTGCATGACGGGCATCGAACTCGTCCGCTACGCCTGCGAGCAAGGGCTTGCGGCCTTCCGCGACCGCTACACAATCGGGCTGTGGCCCTGGGAACTGCCAGAGTGGCCGGCGAGCTGGCAGCACGCTTGCGGCCTAGTCGATGAAATTTGGGGCATCAGCCATTACACAGCCACGGCTTATCGTCATGCGGGCTGTCCAGTCTATCCAATGTCGCTGCCAGTCACCGTCGACCCGGTCGGCGACGAGGGCCGGGCGCATTTCGGACTGCCGAGCGAGGACTACCTTTTCGTCTTTTCCTTCGATTTCAACTCCACCTTGTCGCGCAAGAACCCCGCGGGCCTGATTCAGGCGTTCCAGCAGGCGTTTTCGCGCTCAGGCAACGATCGAGTCGGACTGGTGCTCAAGGTGAGCCACATCGAGGGCGTGACAGATCCGGCCTGGCGCCGGCTCAAGACGGTGGTCCAAGCCGATCCGCGCATCCACCTCATCGATACCACACTGCGCAAGCCCGAAGTGCTCGCCCTGTACCGCTGTTGCGACTGCTTCGTGTCCCTGCATCGCGCCGAAGGATTTGGCCGCGGCATCGCCGAGGCCCTGCTGCTCGGTCTACCCGTCATCGCCACCGGCTTCTCCGGCAACCTCGATTTCTGCGCCGAGGCGGGTGTCTCGCTGGTGCGCCACAAAATGCGTGCTCTGTGCTCAGGTGATTACTTCCACGGCGAGGGTCAATCCTGGGCCGATCCAGACATCGATCATGCGGCCGAGCTGATGCGCGAGCACGTGGCTCGGCCGCGCGAATCCGCCGGCCGCCCGGTCGACTTCAGCCCGGCCGGCGTCGGCACTCGCTATGCGCAACGGCTTATCGAACTGAAACAACAACTCAATTTGAAGGGCATGTCGCGATGCTAATTCCGGTTACTTTTCCAGGCAGCGCCAGCCCCGGCTTTTGGCCCCTAAGGGTCGCGGTGCAGAAGGGGAAACATCTCGGCGAATGGCGTTCGGCTTCAGGAGAACTGCGGTTGCGCCTGACCGAAAGCGCCCTGAATCCGCAATGAGCGACAACCGCATGCTCATCACGCTCGGCACGCCGTTCGGTACCTGGGCCCGGCTCGCAGAGCACCTGCGCCAACAGGCCCCGCAGGTTGTCCTCCCGGCCGCGCCGGCTTTCTCCGCCTGGCATGGCTGCGTTCCCGGGATCTCTGCGTTGAACGACCGGCCGGACCCTGAAGCCATTGCCATGTCTCGCTTCGATCTGAATGTCGGCCCAAATCTCGCCATTCCGGCGGAGATCGGAATCCATCTTCAAGAGAACAAAATAGACTCCGACCTCCGATCCGGTATCCGGAGCAGGTTTCTCCAGGGCGACGGCGCAGAGCCAGGTTTTTCGAGATCCCCCGCGGTGCAAGCAGGCGGCGACTCGGACGGCATAGACATGCGTGCTTGCTGGCCCGCTGAGGTCTGGGCGGAGCTGAGCTCGGTGGCTGAGTTTTTGATCTTCTTTGAGCCGCCCGAACGGACTCTTGCTCACTGGCTGGCGGCAGACGAGGCGGTCGATTCCGATGCGCTGCTGCAAGCCTGGCGGGTAGGGGCAGAACGTATCCTGCGTTTGGTTCGCCGCTACCGTCGGCGTGTGCTGCTGGTCGATGCACGCGAAGCGGCGGCCTATCCGGCGCGGCTTCTCGATGTATGCGGCGAGCGCTTTGGGATCGCATTCGCGGGCGAAGCGGGGTCCGCCCCCGATCTGCAGTCCGACGCCGCATTTGTCGCCCTCGCCAGCAGCTGGATTCGCCCCGATAAACGACTGCGGGCGATAGGCGCCGAGTTGGAGGTGAGCTGCATACCGCTCACTGCCGATGCACCTACCGGCGACGGTATCGCCGGAATCCCGCAGGCGGATCCGTTGGCGGCATTGGCCCAGTACCGCGCCGTCCACCGGCAGTGCGATACGTTCGGCCGCGAGGCGGAACGGCTGGCGGCTGAGCTGGAGCAAGCGCAGGGGGTGACGGCCGCCGCAGAAGCGGCGCTGGAGGAAGAGCGCGCGGCGAGTAGGATGCGGATGGCTAACGCCGAGGCCGAGCGTGATCGGCTACGCGAGCAAGGCGAGCAGGCGCAGCAGGAGGCAGAACGTGAGCGTGCAGACCTTGAGGCCAAGTTAAAGGCTTCGACAGAAGCCGTGACGAAAGCCAAAGCGGCCGAAGCCGAAGTCGCGGCGAGCTTGAAAGCTGAGCGTGAGAGTACTGCGCGGCTCATAACCGAACACAAAATCGAGGGCGACCGGCTGCGTGTGCATGGTGAGCAGGCGCAGCAGGAGAACGAGCTTTTGTTGCTGCAGCTGCATCAAGTGCAGGAGGAATTGGAAGCGACATTCCTCGCGCAGCAGGAGACGGAGCGTAAGCGTGCAGACTTTGAGGCCAAGTTAAAGGCTTCGGCAGAAGCCGTGACGAAAGCCAAAGCGGCCGAAGCCGAAGTCGCGGCGAGCTTGAAAGCTGAGCGTGAGAGTACTGCGCGGCTCATAACCGAACACAAGATCGAGGGCGACCGGCTGCGCGAGCACAGCGAGCAGGCGCAGCAGGAGAACGAGCTTTTGTTGCTGCAGCTGCATCAAGTGCAGGAGGAATTGGAAGCGACATTCCTCGCGCAGCAGGAGACGGAGCGTAAGCGTGCAGACTTTGAGGCCAAGTTAAAGGCTTCGGCAGAAGCCGTGACGAAAGCCAAAGCGGCCGAGGCCGAGGTCGCGGCGAGTTTGAAGGCTGAGCGTGAGGGTGCTGCGCGGCTTGTAGCCGAGCACAAGATCGAACGCGACCGACTGCGCGCGCACAGCGAGCAGTCGGAGCGCAAGCGCGCGGAGCTGGAAACTAAGCTGAAGGAATCGGCCGACGCATTGGCGAAGCTCAAAATCGCCCAGGCGGAGGCCACGAAGACCTTGCACGCCGAGCGCGAGCGCAACGCAGGGCGAGTTGCCGAACTGGAGGCCGAGCGCGGCCGGTTACGCACGCAGGCCGAGGCGGCCTCTCCAGATCCCGAGCTTCGGCAGGAGAACGAGCTCCTCCTCTTGCAGCTGCACCAGGTTCAGGAAGAACTGGAGCACTATTTCCTGGAGAACCAAAAGCTGAAGGGCCGTGCGGAGACGAACCAGACCAAGCCGCAACTGCAGGCGCTGCAGGTCGCCGACATCCAAATAGCGGGTGTCTGCGAAGAAGCGCCATTCCACCATCTCAACTTCAGCTTGCGCGACGTGACGCAGGGGCCGCGGCGGTTCGATGCGCTGGACGTGCGGCTGGTCGAGCACCATGGCGAGCCGGGGCTGGTCGTTTTCACCGCGCGGGAAGGTGTTGCGCCCCTGTCGAGCTGGACCGAGAGCGGCAAGGAGCAGGATCGCGCCTTCATGCTCCTCCACCCGCAGCACAAGACGTCAAAAGCGCTGTTTGCGCGCATGACGGCCAGCGACTGGCTGCTGATTAACGACCTCGCGGCGCTCATGCAAACAACCCTGCGCAATGCAGCGGATGCGCGGCCGCGTCTGGCGGCGCGCTGGGGTCTGGTCTGCCAGCGGCTGCGCGAGCAGCTCGCCGAGCTGCCGCCGGTATTGCGCTACGACCGTGCCCAGGTCGCCCATATCGCCGATGCCGCCGGCAAGCTCGAAATCACCCTTCGGCTCGGCAACGCCATGTTCCAGCAGCGAGCTTACTTTAGCCTGTGCGTTCGCTTGTGCCTTTCAGGCGGTAGTGGGGTTCGCGCCGACCTGCCCGCCAGCCTGGTGTTCCTCGCGCCAGCCGAGCGCGGCACGCTTCCGCCACTGTCTATATGGCCCCTTACCGACGCGGGCGACTGGGCGCAGGAGCACGCGCTTCGGTTCGGCAAGGGCCTGTCCGGAGCCAAAAAAAGAGCGCAATGGCAAGCGCTCGACTCGCACGACCGCGAGTTCGTCGCATCGCTTCTTTACGGGCTACCGGCGGCGCTGGCCGAAAGCTGGGAGGTGGTGCCGCCCGCAGGACTTGGACACGTCAATGTCTCCTTGTTGGCCGACAAGATGGCGCGTGAGATCGACAATAACGCCTCACGGGCGCACGACTCACGCACACCTGTGCTGCGACGTGTCGTAGGTTAAATACGCTATGCAAGCCATGCTCTCCAAACAAGACATCGACACGGCTATGGGCCGGCCCTTCAAGCGCATCGCCGAGCTGACCGGCGCGGGTTTCAACACCATCATCCACATCGGTGCCGGCGCGGACGCCGACCTGTACGACTATCAACGGCTCGGCTTCGATCGCCTCCTACTCGTAGAAGGCGACGCCGAATCTGCGGAGGAGCTGCGAGCGGCCGTTTACGACCGCGACGGCGTTGAGGTGGTCGAGCAGGTCGTTGCTCCTCTGGCGGACCGCGTCATGTGGCACCGGTACAACCTGCCAGCGCTGAACGGCGTACTACCGCCCGGTGAGCTCCACACCTTGTATCCCCGTCTCAGGGTGATAGGTCGTGAGCGGGTACAAGCGACATCGCTGCAAGAGCTGTTAGAGCATGCGGTTCTAAACCTCGCCGAGCGGAATCTGCTGTTCCTGGATGTGCCGGGCCTGGAGGATGCCCTGCTGGCGCAGCTCCCGGAACACCAACTGCATGCTTTCGAATGGGTCGCGATCCGCAGTTGTGGAGCGACTCGCTACCAAGGCGGTAATACCGCAGGCACCGCTATCGAACGGCTGCATACGCACTGCTATCGACTGGATGGCTCCCTCGATATCGACCTGGATTGGCCAGTTTCGCTACTGCGGCGAGACGACGTGCAACGGGAGAACACGCAGCTTCGTGGTCAGGTCGCCGATCTGGGCGCAAAGCTCGAATCCCGCGCTACCGCTGAGGAGACACTAAATGCTGAGCTGAAGCGTGTCTCCGCCGAGCGAGATGCACAAACCGCGCTCGCGGCTGAACGCGAAAGCCGGGTCCACGGGCTGGGGCAGGAGCGTGAGCGGCTAACTAGGGAGCTGGCGGAGTCGCAGGCGGCACTCAAGGCGCTGACGGAAGCAAAGACAGCGCACGAAAGGCTGGTGACGGAGCAGCAAGCGCAGATCGACTCGCTAAGCCAGGCGCGTGACAAGGAGGCGAAGCTCGCTTCGGATCGGAGCAGCGTGATTTCTCAGCTCACCCAAGAGCGTGATGACCTGACTAAGCTTGTTGCCGAGCGGAATGGTTTGCTTAAGAAACTGGCGCAGGAGCGTGAGGCACAGGCTGAGCAAGTGACTGATTTACAGGCGCGACTGGAACAGGCGAACCGCCTCCAGTCTGAGTACGACACGTATGCCGCTGAGAGAAAGGCTGAACTCGACCGCGTGAACAAACTGAAGCAAGAGCAGGAAGCACGAATCGATCAACTAGAGTCCGAGCATTCAGAGACAAAAGTTCGGCAGGATCGACTGAACCGCGAGGTAATCAAGGCAGAAGCACAGATCGAATTGATCAAGGATGTACTTCTCCGAGAGCCTGGTCTGTAACCTCCGATGAAACAGCCAAGGAAATCCACTAAAAATAAATTCATCGTAGCCACGTCTGGAGGGCAGCGTCCTGGATTTGAAAGCACGGCTAATATTTTGTCAGAAATGAAGGAAACACTTGTTGCAGAAAGTGCCGCGGCAGAAGCTGTAATTAGCGATCCATATGACGAATCATTGCTGGATCGGGCTCGAATGCAGTGGCAGTTCGGAGATTGGGAAAACCTAGTACAGCTTGACCGCGATCTTCTAAAAAACCATCCAGATCGAGCCAAACTTGCGCTACTGGTTGCTTGTGCTTGGCAGCAGATGGAGAACCACGTGGCCGCCCGCCATTTTGTCCAATTGGCTTTTGGCTGGGGCTGCGACAGAAAGCTGATCGCGCAGTTATTAGTGGCAGGGGTGTACAACACGCTCGGGCGTGCTGCAACCCTCTCGGGTGAAGAAAATCGTGCCCTCGATCATTTTCGCTCCTCAGTAGGCGGTGTCAGCGGCGATTCCAAACTTGCCTGTCAGGCCAGAACAGTACGTGAAATCACCCGTCTCGACCTGTTGTCGCATGCTGGCAAAGTCATCGAGCAGAGTATCGGCGCCATAGCTTTAAGCGCCAACGCTAGCCAGCAGACCGGCAACCAAGCAGCGCCCGCCGTTTCGACGCCGGAGCAAGGCATGGATGAACTGGTCGACTGTTGCGTCAATGGCGATGATGTACACGCCTTGGTGGACGAGCAGCTCGATTCGGGACAGCTGACAGAGCCGAGAAAATTCGAGTTTTTCTGCCTGCTGTCGGATCGTTTTTTGGCGCGAAACGACAACATTACGGCGTTGCACTTCCTTATGTCAGCACGTGACTTTGTCCGCAATGACGATGATGACAATGCCCTGCTGCTCTTGCGCAAGCTCAACAAGCTGGGGTGCCGCACCGAGGCATTGGACCTTTTGGTGGAGCGGTCGTTGTCGGATGCACGCCTGAGTCTAGAAGAGCGCACTGCTCTGCAAAGCACTTATGAACAGTCGCAGGTTAGCGTTCGGACCCAAGGTGAGCACGGGCATGAACTGCTGCTAGCGTACCTGAAGTCGCAAATGCCGCGGTTGCGGGAGCAACTGGAAGAGCGTCAGGCAGTGTTGATAGAGATTGGAACGACCAGAGAGAACGTTCCGGGTCAGGGTTCTACAAGAAAGCTTGCTGAACATTGCAAGGCAGCGGGAATTCACTTCATCACAGTAGACATGGACCCCCACAATGCCCGCGAGGCCGCAAAGCTGTTCCAGAAACTTGGGGTCCAATACAAGGCAGTAACGTGCAAGGGAGAGAACTTTCTTCGCGAGTATGACGGCCCCATGGACTTCGTGTTCTTGGACGCCTATGACTTCGATCACGGCAAGCATAGCGAGCGGAGACAAAGCCGCTATAACAAGTTCTTGGGTGCGCCAATTGACGAGACAGAATGCCATCGCATGCACTTGGATTGTGCGCAGTCGGTGGCACGGAAACTTTCGCCATTCGGTGTCATATGCATCGATGACACGTGGC
Organism: Nitrococcus mobilis Nb-231; assembly: GCF_000153205.1. Lineage (GTDB taxonomy): Bacteria > Pseudomonadota > Gammaproteobacteria > Nitrococcales > Nitrococcaceae > Nitrococcus > Nitrococcus mobilis. Next base: position 586,206 of record NZ_CH672427.1, on the reverse strand, counting down.
TCGATGATGGTCTTTGGTGCGCTAAAGGTACTTTGGCTATGCCGTATCTTATGGAAAATGACTTTGAACTGGTAGACGTAAGAAACCGGGCGGCACTCCTGCGCCGCCGGAAATAGGCTGGTTAGTATGTCCCGAATCACGTTCTTGAAAAATAGACATCTCGGTGAACGCTGCGTTGTGGTTGCAAACGGGCCTTCGCTAAACAGCATGGATTTGTCTTTCCTGCGTCGAGAGATCGCTGTCGGCCTCAATAAAATATTCCTCGGCTTCCTGCGATTCGGATTCTATCCGCGCTATTACGTCGCCGTGAATAAAAAGGTCCTACGGCAGGCAGAATCACAAATCCGAGCGCTCAACTGCGTTAAGTTCATCAGCGACCGCGGTTCGAGCTTTTTGCCTGAATCCGCATTGACCTACCACATCAATACTACGGAACCGCCTCGTCGATTCAGCCGCGATCTCGCTCAAGGCGCACATGAAGGCGGGACTGTTACTCACGTGGCGCTCCAAGTTGCGTACTACCTGGGATTTAAAGAGGTTGTCCTGATCGGCCTGGATCACCGTTTCGAGTACACGGGTGCCCCTAATGAAGCTCGACGGCTAGACGGGCCCGACCGCAACCACTTCACCCCGGATTATTTCGGGCACGGGCAGACTTGGGACAATCCGGACCTAGCTCAATCGGAAGAGTCCTATACCATCGCCCGCCAGGAGTACGAGCGTGTGGGCCGTAGGATTATTGATGCGACCGTAAATGGCGCATGCACAATTTTTGAAAAGGCCAGCTATCGTGACCTCTTTTTCAGTTAATTTCCTCGGGCAGGCGGGATTTCGCCTCTCGTCTGCGACGCATACGATCTACATCGATCCTTATCTGTCCGACTCGGTTCGCATTCTTGATGTGCCCGATCTCGTCAGGCAAGTGCCCGTGCCGGTAGAGGCTCACGAGATACAGGACGCAGACGTAGTGTTGATCACACACGAACACATCGATCATTGCGATCCGCACACGTTGCCAGCACTTGCGGCGGCTTCGTCTCAAGCTTGGTTTGTCGGACCGACTCCCGTGCTCAATCGGCTACGGGAGTGGGGTTTGCCGGAAGAGCGTTTGCAGCTTGCACAGGAAAATTGGACACGGCTGGTTCCGGGGCTGGAACTTTGTGCGGTGCCTGCCGCTCATCCATGCATTGAGCGCGATTCGCGAGGTTGTCTCGCTTGCGTTGGCTATGTATTGAAGGGTGAAACCGGCGAGCTTGCCTATTTTGCAGGCGACACCGGCGTTGTGCAGGAGCTTATCGATACTTTAAAGGGTCTGGGCCAATTCCAGACCGCCTTCTTGCCCGTCAACGAGCAGAACTTCTTCCGGGCGCGCCGCGGAATCATTGGAAATATGTCGGTGCGCGAGGCGTTCCTTTTCGCCGAGGAAATTGGGGCAGCGAAAATCTTTCCTTGCCATTGGGATATGTTCGCCGCCAACACCGCGTATCCGGAGGAAATCACGCTTATTCGCGACAAATTACAGGCAAGTTGTGTCGTACTTTCGTCACCCTGTGAACTGTTCTAGCTAGGGGTTGCTTGTGTTAATCAGCATAATAATCCGAACCCTGAATGAGGCTCGCTACCTCGATGATCTGCTGAAGGCTGTAAAGAGGCAGGAAGCGAACGGGCACGAATCGGAAGTCGTACTAGTCGACTCTGGTTCAACAGATGGCACCCTAGAGATCGCGCAGAGGCATGGCTGCCGTATTTATCACATTACACGGGAAAAATTTTCGTTCGGGCGCTCTCTTAACATTGGCTGCCAAGCGGCACATGGTGACGTTCTGGTGTTCATTAGCGGCCACTGCGTGCCTACGGGTCCAGAATGGCTACAGAATCTGTGCCAGCCGGTTATCGATCGAAAGGTTGCATACGCCTATGGCCGCCAAGTGGGCGATGATAGCAGTTGCTATAGCGAGCGCCGAATCTTCGCTAAGTATTTTCAGCCCGTGTCGGCTATACCGCAAGAAGGTTTTTACTGCAACAATGCCAACAGTGCCCTAGGGCGTGGAGCATGGCTTCAGTATCCATTCAACGAAGAGTTGACAGGACTGGAAGACATAGATGTCGCGAAGCGCCTAGTTCAGGCGGGACACAAGATTGGCTACGTCGCCGATGCGTGTGTATTCCACCATCATCAGGAGAGCTGGAGTAGTGTCCGAACCCGTTTCGAGCGGGAGTCTATCGCACTCCAAACGATAATGCCGGAGCTGCAACTCTCAAGGCGTGACATTGTTCGGTACATCGTCAGCAGTATCCTGATGGACTGGCACAGCGCATTCCGGAACGGTCAATTCGTGCCATCGTGGCTCGAGATCGTGAAGTACCGCGTGATGCAGTATTGGGGCGCATATCGAGGAAACCACGAGCGCCGCATACTTTCACGTCAACAGAAGGAAATTTATTTCTATCCTTCCATTTCTGAACGGGTCAATTTTAATGACTGCTTCCAATCGTATCGTCGCGCTGCTGCCAATGAAAGCGAATAGCGAGCGCGTTAGAGGGAAAAATTTCCGCTATTTTTGTGGGAAACCTTTATTTCGTTGGATTTTGGATACGCTTCTTGAGGTGAGGGAGGTAGACCAAGTCTTAATCAATACAGACGCACGCCACATTCTCGTAGAAAATGGTTTGGTGGAGTCCGACCGGGTCGTGATCCGCGATCGCAGTCCTGAGATCTGCGGTGATTTGGTTAGCATGAACAAGATTATCGCGGATGACGTGCAGAACGTTCCGGCGGATCTTTACCTCATGACGCACACCACGAATCCGCTGATGAGCGCTGATACTATCCGCAAGGCGGTGGCAGCGTTTCGCCAGGCGCAGTCGCTTGGTACGGCCGACTCGCTGTTCACGGTTGATAAGGTGCAAACCCGCTTTTATCGTGCCGACGGCAGCCCAGTGAACCACGACCCGGCCAACCTCGTGCGGACGCAGGATCTCGAACCTTGGTACGAGGAAAACTCTAACCTTTACATCTTCACGCGTGCCAGTGTCGCTGCAACGAATGCACGTATCGGCGAGCGGCCGATGATGTACGAGAGTCCGCAGTTCGAGTCGATCGACATCGACACACCGGAAGACTGGGATCTAGCGGTTGTTGCCGCGCAGTTCCTCCAAGAGAAGGAAGTGGCCGCGTGAAGATCCTTGTTACCTGCCCGCCCATGCTCGGGATGATTGATGAGTTCATTCCAGAGGCCGCCCGTCTGGGTTTTGAACTGGTGTCTGCGAAGGTGACGCAGACTCTCTCCGTTGAAGAGTTGATCGAGCTCGTTCCTCAGTACGACGGCTGGATCATCGGCGACGATCCAGCGACACGCCGCGTCTTTGAGGCCGGCAAGGCCGGTGGTCTCAAGGCCGCCGTCAAATGGGGCATCGGAGTCGACAACGTCGACTTTGCTGCCTGCAAGGACTTAGGTATTCCCATTACTAACACGCCCAACATGTTCGGCGGCGAAGTCGCCGACGTGGCGGTGGGCTATGTCATCGGCCTAGCCCGGCAACTTTTTCTGATCGACCGCGGTATTCGCAACGGCGAGTGGCCAAAACCCGCCGGCATGAGTCTGGCTGGTAAGCATGTAGCACTGGTCGGCTTCGGCGACATCGGCCGCAATGTAGCCAAACGTCTGACTGCGTTTGACATGCCTATCATTGCCTATGACCCAGGCAACAGTGATGAGGGAGGCATCGCCGGCGTCGAGCGTGCGGCATGGCCAGAACGTATCGAGGAAGCCGACTTCATCGTGTTCAGCTGTTCCCTCAATACCCACAACCACCACATGCTCAGCGCTGAGATTCTAGCCAAGGTCAAGCCTGGCGTGCAGGTGGTCAACGTCGCCCGTGGCCCACTCATCGACGAACCGGCACTTATTGCAGCCTTGGAGTCGGGCAATGTTGCTGCCGCCGCACTGGACGTGTTCGAGGCCGAGCCATTGTCGGTGGACTCCCCGTTGCGCGGCATGCCGCAATGCATCTTCGGCTCCCACAACGGATCGAACACTCGTGATGCCGTGCGCCGCGCCAGCCAACAGGCCATGGAGCGCCTGTTCGGCTTCCTGGAGAACTGACATGGGTTATGTGATCGTAACAGGGGCGGCAGGCGGTATTGGACAGGCTCTGGTGCGCGCTTTCGCCGAAGCCGGTTATCCAGTCATCGGCGTGGACCTGGCAGCCAAACCGGAACGCCTTCCGACCGCGCATTACATCCAGTGCGACCTGGCCCGCACAGTAGCCGAGCCCACCTACGCGGAAGAGATCTTCTCAACCATCCGTACCACTCTCGACGGGCAACCATTTGACGCACTAATCAACAACGCCGCCGTGCAAATTCTCGGCAAGGTCGAGGGCCTGAACCGCGACGCTTGGCACCGCACCCTCGATGTCAACTTGTTGGCCCCTTTCCTCTGGGCACAGGCTTTGCTACCTGAACTCGAAGAGGCCAAGGGTTGCGTGCTTAACATAAGCAGTATCCACGCACGGCTGACCAAACCGGAATTTGTCGCCTACGCCACAAGCAAGGCGGCGCTTAGCGGGATGACCCGTGCAATGGCGATTGAACTGGGCAGCCGTGTGCGCGTTAACGCGATTGAGCCCGCAGCGATTGATACCCCAATGTTGCTGGCAGGGTTCAACGGAAACCCTGCTGGATACGAATTACTCAAATATTGCCATCCGTCTCGTTGCGTCGGCAGCACAGATGGGCTGGCACGACTGGCAGTCGCGATCACTCAGCTAGAAGACGGTTTCGCGAACGGTAGCATCGTGCGCTTCGATGGCGGTATTGGCGCCCAACTCCACGACCCTCGCACGCTATATGTGTCGTGCGAGGATTCTGGCTGACGAGGGAGCTGTGAAAAGCGCATTAGAGCTTCACGATATTCATCGCGGCCATCGTTGTTTCATTTTAGAGAACGAGCCTCTCTCAATAAAATTGATTTTGAAACGTTGAAAGACCAAGTTTTCCTTGGGGTGAATTCGTTTTTTATTATGACGAGAAGAAACAGATTTCTGCTACCCCCCTTTAAGGGGAAGTTTGGGCCAAGCGAGGCATCGGAGTCTGCTTCCGTGCGAGCTTTTAAGCGCAAGAAGATATTGCTGTTTACGGACAGCCGTGGCCAGCATAAGCCCACGGGCCAGGATCACTTGATTTTCGGTGAGCGGCTTCAGCAAGACGCGCGCTTGGATGTGGATATGTTCCTGTGCCCGATGAAATGGACGACCACGCTCGATTTCCTAGAGATGTTTGACGCTGAAAAGCTTAAATCGTATGACGCCATTATCCTCTGGACAGGTATCGTGGATTGGTCGCCCCGTCCCGTTAGCAGCGCCGTCAACGATTTGTATGACAATCGCAAAATATCCAATTTGGATGGGGTGGGGCTCAACACGCGCGATTACTCGAAGAAGGTCGTGAACAACAAGAAGCGCATCTTTGATAGCGTGTTTGGTGCGGAAAGAATGCGCGCCCACTTTGCTGCACTGTTCGAAACGGTGTATGCAGGGGAGAAGACCTGCAACATGTATGACCTGGAAATGGCTCATGACTTGTTGAGTAGGTTGTTCCGTATTCCGAATCTGATCTACATCAATGCCAACCGCTTCGTTCCGGGCTGGGAGGGCGATTTCAAGAAAGGGCGGCCCGAGAACATTTCGTTGACCCATGCGTATTCGGACCTGTTCACGGATGCGCTTTCCGGCGTGGCGAAAGTGATCGACCTCAGAAAATGGTCGAAAGATGAGGTGAAAGCATACACGTGTGACAACATTCATGTGACGCGGGCAGGAAGCGATTACATATACGAGGAAATTATGCGCGCTTTGGATATGCAAGCTGCCGAAGTGCCGGCAACGAATGTCTCCTGGTCAGATGCCAACGCAAAACTGAATGCCGCCATAACAGGCCTGTTGGAATTCGGGAAAGGCCTGGCCACATCATTCAGCGCGTTGGCGCCATTGGAGCGGTTCATCGGGGCCAAGCAGCGGAAGCTACTGGCCGCCGTGAAGGCCGATAAGTATCTTGCTACATTAATCATCGGCTTCAGGCTGCGTCCTGGCGATGAGATCCGCGAGCGCAACCTAATGTTCGTGCTGGACTGGCTTGAATACCACTATTCGGGCTTGTTTGATGTGCTGCTTGTCGAGCAGGACATTTGTTCCAGGTTTGATCTAGCAAAGCTGAAGATGGGCAAGCACGTCCGACATGAGTTTATATATAACCCGGGGGAATACAACCGCGGTTGGGGATACAACGTGGCCGTGCAGCATTTCTGTGCCGAATCGAAAATTGTGGCCTTGATGGACACCGACGTGCTAACCGGGGCGAACTTTGTACGCGAGATCATGGATTGCCACGCGAAGTACGACGCGGTTTCCCCATACCAGAACATCTATTACACCAGTGAAGCAGAGGCCTCACACATCTACGAGACCTACGGGCTAGGTCACCTCACTGACGCAGCGAGGATCAAGAACCCCGTCACCGTGGCTGGCGGCATTCTGATTGCCAACCGGGACGTGTACCTGGCTCTGAAGGGGTTTGAGCAGTACGTGGGGTACGGTTGCGAAGACAGGGCGCTTGACGTGACCTTGTTCAATCATCTTCCGCATGACCGAATTAGGCTTGCGCCGGTCACCTACGTCCACCTCTATCATCCGCGCGATTCCGAAGGCAGGAGCCGCTTCAAGGAGATCTACGCGCACCTAGTTGAAAATTATGGCTGCAAGTACGAACCGTCGCTCGAGCCGTTTGATTTCATACATAAGGCTTGCAGTCACGTGGGGCCGCAAAAAACGCTGCAGATGATGCGCTCCAGAGCGGATGGGTTTGCTGATCTGAATTTGTACAGACGGGGGAAGCCGCTGCCTGCCAATGGGTCAAGAACGCGGGGCGTAGCTGCCTCAGGCTCCAATGTCATTTACCCGCCGGACTTCATTTCTCTCCGTGAGTACAAGGAAAAGGAAATTTACAAGGCAGCGCCGGCACCCGACAGTGACGAGTTGGCGAGTTTCTACAATGCCTACAAGGGCAAGCGTTGCTTCATCATCGGCAATGGTCCCTCCTTGAATAAGCACGATCTTTCTTTGCTGAAGGACGAATACACGTTCGGAGTCAATTCTTTCTATTACAAGACTCGCGAAACTGGATTCGTCCCGTTCTTCTACGTCGTAGAAGACAGCTCGGTGATGAAGGAGAACATCGAGGAAATCAAAAAATACAATGCGCCGTTCAAATTCTTTCCTACTATTTATAAGAACTTGCACCCGAAGCGGCCGAATACGTTCTTTTTCAGAATGAATCGTAGCTTTTACGAGAAATCCTCGCCGAACTACGTTGTCCCGAGATTTTCTACGGATGCTACAGATGTGTTGTATTGTGGTCAGTCCGTCACGTACATCAATCTGCAACTCGCCTACTTCATGGGTTTCGAGGAGGTATACTTGATCGGCATGGACTTCAGTTACAGGATTCCCGAGAGCCATAAGCGTACCGGGGATGTTCTGCTTTCGGACACCGATGACCCCAATCACTTCCACAAGGACTACTTTGGCAAGGGGAAAACATGGAAGGATCCCAAACTTGATAGAGTCGCAATGAATTATCGTTTGGCAAAACTCGTCTACGAGTGTGTCGGCCGAAGGATATACAATGCCACGTTCGGTGGCTATCTAGATATATTCAAACGAGTTGCGTTTAACAGCTTGTTCCGGGGAAGTGACGCTCGCCTTCACGGCAAGTCGCCGATTCTTTGTTACCCTCCTACTCTGGGCGCCCCGAATGTAGCACTGGAATCGGAAAGGAAGATTAATGGGGGGGATTCCATAGCAGTTGCGAACAAGTTGTTTGCCTCGGGAAAATACTACGATTGCGCGATCATGTGCGATCGTTTGTTTAAGGAACGCGGCCTGACGATGTATAGAAATCTAGCTGAAAGGGCAAGGCTCCACCTGAGATCGCGTTGATCCATTTTGCCCTTGTAACATGAATTCCGGGTTCAGTTTGCGCTCTGGCCACGACCAAATGATCTGTGGACCTGTCCCATTCCTTTACACACAAGTTTGGTTCCAGTCGAGCCTGGCCGATCTGATGGTGCTTAACTGGATGGGCATGTCCCTCCTATCGAGAAATTCCATGAAACATCTTGTCAGCCGCTTCATAGCTTTTATAACAAGAGAAGTGATCAGGGAGATCCACCGCCTGAATGGGGATCGAGAGAAGCCTAGGATGAAGATTGACATGAACGCTCTCGTGAACGACCTGTGCAGTCCGCAAGCGAATGCAAGTCTACAGCGCTTCTTCGCCGGCAACCACAGGTTTATCGCGATGCTCTCTGAGCGCAATCGTAGGGCGGCTGCGAACACGTATGACTTCATCGATGAAGCGATGCCTCACGCGCTGTTCGAACTAAATCAAATGGCAGTCATCGCATCCAGAAGCGAAGACATTATGAGGCTCGATGGTCACATTCTTGATCTCGGAGTGTACAAAGGGAGCAGTACCCGTAATCTTGCGAAGATTTTCCCAAGCAGGACAATCCACGGCTTCGATTCCTTTGAGGGCCTTCCGGTTGATTGGTCGCATGCATTAAAGGGAACATTCGGCGACATGAAGGGTATTATTCCTGATATGCCTGCCAACGTGAAATTGTATAAGGGCTGGTTCGACGAGACGCTGCCGCTGTGGCTCGCTGCTAATCGCGACAAGCCTATCTCTCTTCTTCGTGTAGATTGTGATATCTATTCATCAACAAGAACAATCTTAACTGTGTTTGAGCCCGTTATCAGGCCTGGAACCTGGATTGTCTTTGATGAACTGATTGGGTACCGCGGTTTTCGCGATCACGAGCTCAGAGCATTCAAAGAATTTATAGAAAGGACGGGATTCAAACCTAATTTCGTATCTTATGGGCTCACTTACGCGATGCTCTACTTAGAATAACTCCAGTCTTCAGTTCGCGTGCGATAATTCCAAGCATCATTCGGATTTTGATGCCATGTGCTTGAAAAAAGTTTAGATGCGCCGTGCGACTTCGCGTGGCATTGGTGAGTTGCCTCATTCCAGGCGAGGGTGGACTTTGGATGTTAAAAAAGGCGTTAGTTACCGGCGTCACTGGGCAGGATGGTTCGTATCTGGCCGAGCTTCTTCTTGAGAAAGGTTATGAGGTGCATGGCATCAAGCGCCGTACCTCGCTGTTCAATACTCAGCGGGTGGATCACATCTATCAGGACCCGCACGTCGAAGAGCAGCGCTTCATCTTGCACTATGGGGACCTGGCCGATTCTTCCAATCTCACCCGTATCCTGCAGCAGGTGCAGCCGGACGAGGTGTACAACTTGGGCGCGCAAAGTCACGTGGCGGTTAGCTTCGAGGCGCCGGAGTACACGGCTGACGTTGATGCGATTGGTACGCTGCGCTTGCTCGAGGCGATTCGCTTGCTCGGCCTCGATAAGTCAACACGTTTCTACCAGGCATCAACCTCAGAGCTGTATGGCCTGGCGCAAGAGACGCCGCAGACGGAAACCACGCCGTTTCATCCCCGGAGCCCTTATGCGATTGCCAAGCTCTACGCCTACTGGATTACTGTGAACTACCGTGAGGCCTACGGGATGTATGCCTGCAACGGGATCTTGTTCAACCACGAGTCACCTCGGCGCGGCGAGACGTTCGTGACACGAAAGATTACGCGTGGATTGGCGAACATCGCCCAGGGGCTGGAGAGCTGTCTTTTTATCGGCAATATGGATGCGCAGCGCGATTGGGGGCATGCCAAAGACTACGCGTATGCCCAGTGGCTGATGTTGCAGCAGGAGCAGCCGGACGATTTTGTCATTGCCACCGGTATTCAGCACTCGGTACGGGATTTTATCCGTATGGCGGCGGCGGAGCTGGGTATCACGCTACTGTTTGAAGGCGAAGGCGTAAATGAGCGGGCCATCGTTGCCGGTATCGTCGGCGACAATGCACCGGCGCTGAAGGTTGGGGATGTGATCGTTCGGGTGGATCTACGTTACTTCCGGCCGGCGGAAGTAGAAACGCTGTTGGGCGATCCGACCAAGGCGAAGCAGAAGCTGGGCTGGGAGCCGGAGATCACTGTGCAGGAGCTATGCGTGGAGATGGTGGCGGCCGATTTGCACGAAGCAAAGCGTCACGCGCTGCTGAAGGAGCATGGTTTTAAATTGCCGATTGCGGTGGAGAACTGAACATGGTCCGCAAGCTTGATGATGTCGTTCTGGTCGCCGGCCATGGCGGGATGGTGGGCTCTGCCATCGTTCGTCGGTTACGGGCGCTTGGCTATAACAATATTCTCACGGCGGGTCGGGACGAGGTGGATCTGCGCTCGCAGGCCGATGTCCAGCGGTTCTTCGGCGTGCATGCCATCGATCAAATGTATCTCGCCGCCGCCAAAGTGGGCGGAATCCATGCGAACAATATCTATCCGGCCGAGTTCATCTACGAGAATCTGATGATCGAGGCCAATGTGGTTCATGCCGCGCATGTCACCGGCGTACAAAAGCTGCTGTTCCTCGGCTCATCCTGCATCTATCCGAAGCTCACCGAGCAGCCGATGAAGGAGGCGGCACTGCTTACCGGCGTGCTGGAGCCGACCAACGAGCCGTATGCGCTTGCCAAGATCGCCGGCATCAAGCTCTGCGAGAGCTATAGCCGACAGTATGGCCGCGATTACCGCAGTGTCATGCCGACGAATCTCTATGGTCCGAACGACAACTTTCACCCCGAGAACAGCCATGTAATTCCGGCACTTTTGCGCCGCTTTCACGAGGCTGTGCAGGTGCAGGCGGAGGAGGTCGCGATCTGGGGCAGCGGAACGCCGCGGCGAGAGTTTCTGCATGTGGACGATATGGCGGCGGCCAGCGTGCATGTAATGGAGCTGGACGAGGCTGTCTATCAGGCCCACACGCAGCCGATGCGCTCGCATATTAACGTCGGCACCGGCACCGATTGCACCATCCGTGAACTCGCCGAAACCGTTGCGAGCGTGACCGGTTTCAATGGACGATTGGTGTTCGACGCCACCAAACTGGATGGCACGCCGCGCAAGCTGTTGGACGTGACGCGACTGAGCTCTCTGGGCTGGCAAGCCTCGATTGGGCTGGAGGACGGGTTGCGGGATGCCTATCGCTGGTTTGTGGAAAACCATGACCGCTTCAGGGGGCGCAGTGCAACTTCATGGGGAGATCTTCCGCACGGTTGTCGCATCGACCCCGCTGGTGTCGATCGATCTGGTGGTCGAGAATCGGCACGGCGAGATTCTGCTCGGGCTGCGGAACAATCGACCGGCGCAGGGTGACTGGTTCGTGTCGGGCGGTCGAATACTGAAAAATGAGTCCTTGAATGCTGCGTTCGCACGGTTGACGAACGTCGAGCTCGGGGTCGAGTTGCAGCGGGATACGGCCGCCGCGCTTGGGGTGCATGAGCATTTCTACGACGACAGCGTATTCGGCGATGGGCTGGATACGCATTACGTGGTGCTTGCCTATCACCTGAAGCTCGATCCCGATCTGAGCGAGTTACCGACCGATCAGCACCGCGATTACCGTTGGTGGCCGCAGGCGGAGCTGCTCGCCGACGAGCGCGTGCATTCAAATAGTCGCGCCTATCTGCAAAGCTTGCGCGGCGTCCGGCGAGGATGCGGCAAATGGGATGCCGCACAAGCGTATGGTTCCGCTCTGAGCGTCTCGGATATTTAGCGCTCGCCTCGTCCTTCCCGGCGCCCCAGGCTTTCAGCTAGGAACGCGGATACTAGGGAATTCATACTCACGCCTTCCTGTCTGGCACGAGCCGATAAACGAGCGTGAATGCTTCGCGGAACGCGGACGATGAATTTACCGCTCGGCGCCCCGTCCGGCTTCGGGATTTCCCGCCCCGACTCCTTCATGGCCGCAATCCACGCTTCGAGCGCATCGCGCCCGTTGATAATCGCTTCCTCCGGTGTTTCACCGTCGGACGCACAGCCCGGAAGGTCGGGGAACGAAATCAGCCAGCCGCCTCCCTCTTCCTCGGAAAGCGGACGCATCTCAAATGGATAATCGAACAGCCTACTCATCGAATATTCGCGCTGGAAACCCCGGCGTTTAGGCCGGGGAGGAAAGCGCGCCTCCCGTTGCTTACAAGAAAGTGTATTAAAATGTAAGCATGAAATTGCGCTGGAGTTTTCGCTGCTATCCAACGTCTGAGCAAGAACGAATCCTTGCGCGAACGTTCGGCTGTGCGCGGTTTGTGTACAACCGTTTCCTTGCTGAGCGCACAGCGGCGTTCCAGCGTGGCGATCGCATGAACTACAACCAGTCCAGCGCTGGCCTGAGTAGACTCAAGCGTGACCCCGATTACCTTTGGTTGAATGAAGTCTCCAGCGTTCCGACGCAGCAAGCGCTGCGGCACCTGCAAACCGCGTTCCGCAACTTTTTCGATAAGCGAGCGGGCTACCCATCGTTCAAAAAGAAAGAGGGTCGGCAGACGGCGGAATACACGCGCTCGGCTTTTAAGTTCGAGGTCGGCAATCAGCGCCTGATAATTGCCAAATTGGGCCGGCTTAAGGTGAAGTGGTCTAAACACGTTCCGGTGAACCCTACGAGCGCTACCCTGATTCGCATGCCCTCGGGTCGGTACTTCGTCTCGCTCGTGGTGGACGTGCAGCCCGCGCCGTTGCCGCAAACAGGGGAATCCGTCGGTGTCGATTTCGGCATCAGCCGGCTTGCTACGCTCTCTAATGGAGATCGCGTCGCCAACCCGAAGTACCTGAACCGCTATCGACGCCGCATGGCGCGCATTCAGAAAGACTTGGCGCGTAAGCAAAAAGGCAGCAACCGACGGTGGCGCTGTAAGAGAAAGCTCGCGCGCCTGCACGAGAAAGTTACCAATTTTCGCAAGGACACCATCAACAAGCTGGCGTGGAGCCTTGTTACCCGTTTCGACACGATCGCAGTCGAAGACCTGAACCTGCGCGGCATGGTCAAAAACCACAGCCTTGCCCGCAGCCTGAGTGATGCCGCTATCGGTAGCGCTATTCGGGCCATCGAAGCCAAAGCGGCAATGCACGACAAGACCGTGGTCAAGATCGACCGATGGTTTCCGAGCAGCAAGCTGTGCTCGGCGTGCGGCTGCTTGCAATCCTCGATGCCATTGTCCGTCCGGCAATGGACGTGCGAATGCGGCGCCTCCCATGACCGGGACGAGAACGCAGCGCGCAACATTTTGGCCGTGGGGCACACGGCTACAGCGCATGGAGACGGTGTAAGCCCGCACTGAGCTTAGGCTCTTTTCGGCAACTGTCTGCGAAGTGCGAACCATCTCAAGTGCCTCTGGCTTGGGAATCCCCGTCCTTTAGGGCGGGGAGGATGTCAAGATCACTCCTCACCGAGGTCCCCTATCAGGGCGAGAAACTGGGAAATGTATACGGGCTTAATCGGACGTTTGAATGGAACGGTGACGGCCACGTCGGAATCCGGATGGAGGAACACGAAGTGGCTGCCGCCAGTCTTGCGGACCCGAATGCCATAATGACTCGCTACCGCCTCCAATGACTCCATTCGCCAATCTCTTGGATTGGCGCGCATCCGTTCGACCGTCTTCACAGCCCTACTTATAATAAAATGATATTGTATGTGGTATCACTGAGCAAGGTACTCGGTACTAGAGGATAGAAGTGGCTTGGAAGGCGAACTTCTTGATTGCCCTGCTGTTCGTGGCTACATTGCTTCAATAAGTGGCTACAGGAGCTATCGGTGGAAGTATCAGTTCGGGAATTGAAGAACCGCTTGTCCGAATACCTGCGGCGGACGCAGGCCGGAGAGGAGATTACAATCGCTTCACGCGGACGCCCAGTCGCGCGGCTGTTGCCCCCGCGCCCCGCAACGCGCCCGACGGACGATGAGGCGCTGGCTCGATTGATGGCTTTGCCCGGGATTCGGCCCGGCAACGGGCAAAAAGTCCGAGGGGCCGACCAGCCGGCGTCTGTACCGGCAGGCACCACGGAGGAAGTCGTCAATTGGGTACGCGGTGAATGATCGTTTACCTCGACACCTCCGCCTTTTTGAAACTCTATCTGGAAGAAGAAGGTTCGAAAGCCACTCGACAGCTCGTCGACGCAGCTGTCGCAGTCTGCACGCATGTCATCACTTATGCCGAAATGTGCGCCGCCTTCGCGCAGGCGGTACGTATGCAGCGTCTGACGGACGCTGAGTGGACTCATCAAAAGGATTGCTTTGAGGCAGACTGGAATGCGCTACAAGTTCTGTTTATCGACGAGCCACTGGTTCGGCGCGCCGGTAAACTCGCTGAAGGTTTTAGACTGCGCGGCTTCGACAGCGTACACCTAGCCGCCGCTGAAAGGGTCTGGCGGCAGGCGCCCGACAACTTTCAGCTAGCCGCCTTCGATGTTCGGCTCGTCAGCGCTGCCTGCACGCTGGGGATGACGGGACTCGAACAAAGATGATCCACAAGCGGCTAAGGCAGCTCGTTGTAAGGGCGTGGATTTGTGCTGACTGTGGTGAGTCGCACGATCGGGATGGAAACGCAGCCCGGAATATCCTCGCCCGAGCCAAGGTGCTGGCTCCCGTGCGCGGGAACGAGTCTCCGGCCTCGCCGGTTCCGTCGAGCAGCGCACCTGGCGCTCGCGAGACAGGGACAAAAACGACGAGGACGACGGCATGAGCACCGGGAAGTGAGACGTTGGCAACGGATGGCGATGGCAATTTACGCTAGGGTCCGAGTGAAGAAGGCTCTGGGTGACAGGTGACAGGTGACAGGTGACAGGTGACAGGTGACAGGTGACAGGTGACAGGTGACAGGTGACAGGTGACAGGTGACAGGTGACAGGTGACAGGTGACAGGTGACAGGTGACAGGTGACAGGTGACAGGTGACAGGTGACAGGTGACAGGTGACAGGTGACAGGTGACAGGTGACGGGGTGACAGGTGACAGGTGGCAGGTATTTCGTCACTCGTCACTCCCTCACTGTTGTCACTCGTCGGTGGTCATGCCGTCTTTCAATCAAGCGGCGTATCTTCAAGAAGCTGCGTGCAGTGTATTGAAGCAAAGTGGAAACGGTACCGAACTGGTGGTCGTGGATGGAGGTTCTACGGACGGTAGTTTGGGTGTTCTTGCGGATCTCACGCAGGCGTTCCCAGGCCGCCTACGCTGGTACTCGGCTCCGGATGGTGGGCCGGCTGAGGCGATCAACCGCGCGGTGGGGTTGGCCCGCGGCAAGATCATCGGGTGGCTGAACTCGGATGACGTCTACGCGCGCGGCGCCATCAGGCGTGCGCTTCGGTATCTGCAGAAGTACCCTGACCAGGTGATGGTGTATGGCCACGGCCGGCATATTAACGGCGTGGGCAAGGTGGTTGGTAATTATCCGAGCCTGCCGCCGGCGGGGGGTATTGACGCATTTGTTGATGGCTGCTTTATCTGTCAGCCAACGGCGTTCTTTCGCCGCGAAGTGTTCGAGGAGCTGGGCGGGCTCGACACCCGCCTCGAGGCATCCTTTGACTTCGATCTGTGGCTGCGCCTGTTCAAGCGCTTTCCAGGGCGGATCGGTTTTATTCGCAAGGTGCAGGCCTATTCACGCCTGCATGAGCAGTGCATTACCCGGCGCTTGCGTGAGCGGGTTGCGTTAGAGGGGTTGGCGGTGACCGCGCGCCATTTTGGTACGGCGCCGGTGCATTGGATGCTCACGCACTTCGAGGAAGTATTGGCCGCGCATCCTTTCCATGCTGCGCCGCTCGATCTGGCTGCCGAGCTGCGGCGGTTGGCACAGCTTGCAAAAACCTATGTAGCCGCCGATCAGCATGCGGTGTTATTGGAGCGAGTTCGCTCCGACCGGCGGCTTGCGCTGGCGGCTCGCGACGTGATGGTCGACGTGCATCCAGACGGGTGGGCCGGGCCGCGTCTGGATGTTCGTTTTCAGCAGTCCGACCATTCAGTCCGCGCTGTCATTCTGTACTGTCGGCATGCCTCGCCTGCCAAGCGACCGTTGCGGCTTACGATTATCTCGCCCGGGGAGGCGCCGAGAATTCAGGAGGTGCCGGAGAAGGCGGAGTTCGAGATTCGCCTGCCGGTGAACGCGGCACAGGAGGGTGCGCGGATGATCTTTCGAATCGGTACCGACGGTTGGTTTGTGCCTTCAAGACACACGAAGACCTCGATGGATAATCGCCGGCTCGCGTTCTTGGTCGACCGCTGCAGGCTGTTGTAACGATGCGGGCTACGATGCTTACTAAGTCCAAGACGGTGCTCAGCTATTTGGCCCGAAAGAAGCGCGCCCGCTTCAAACGCTGCATTCTACACATCGGCACGGAGAAGACCGGGACGTCGACGATCCAACGGTTTTTGGTGTCGAACCGTGATGCGCTAGCGGCTGAGGGGGTGCTTTACCCCACTTGCGGCGGTGGCGAAAGCGGTGGGAGCCAGTGGGGATTTGCCGCCTCGGTGTGCCGCGCGGCGTGGAAGCTGGATTTAGGCCGATTTCTGAATATCCGCTCGGCGGAGGATCAAGCCGGCTACCGAGCCGCTCTGATCAATAGCCTCGGTTGGGAGTTCGAGGCATTGGCGGAGCGCGAGATTCTGGTTATCTCCTCCGAGCATTTTCAAAGCCGCTTGCGCCACATTGATGAGATTGCAGCGCTGAAGGATTTTCTGGCGCACTGGGTCGTTGAGTTTCAAGTGGTGCTCTATCTGCGGCGGCAGGACCGTGTCGCGATGAGTCTGTACTCGACCAAGGTGAAATCGGGAAACCCAAAGCCCGGCGTCTTCGATGCGATCAAGGCGGGGCCGCTGCCGTACTACTTCGATTACGAGGCAATCTATCGGCAGTGGGCGGAGGTGTTTGGCGCCGGGGCGGTTGCTGTTCGGCTCTTCGATCGAGCGGAGTGGGCCCATGGTGACCTGGTCCAGGATTTTGCGGCTGCGGGCGGAATCGTGCTCGCTGGTAAGGAGATCCCTGAATCCGAGAATGAATCATTGAGTCAGGAGGGGGTGGACTTTCTATTGGAGGTCAACAAGCAACTGCCGCATACGGCGAAGGGCGGCTCGGATGCGTTGCGCCAGAAGATTGCCCACCGCGTCAGTCTGCTGTGTAAAGGCCGGCCGACGGGTGTGTCGCGCGCGCAGGCGCAGGCCTTCTACGGGCATTTCCTCGAATCCAACGAGCGGCTCAGGAAAGCGGCCTTCCCTGACCGCGACCGGCCCTTATTCGACGAGTGCTTTGACGACTACCCCGAGCAGGCGACAAAGACCGAACCGCGGTATGAGGATGCGGTGCGTATGGCGATTCGGCTGATGGAGACGCTCTGAGCGAATGAATGGTGCCTCTATGGAAGCGCTGATGTATCCGGAGGCGCCCTTCGACAAGCTCAGGGCGAACGGCCATTTGTGTTGCGCTCGTCCCTTGCGTCCGTTTGTGTTGAGCTTGTCGAAGCGCGGTTTGAGCAGCCCGTAAGGCGGATTAGCCAAGCGTAACCCGCCATTTTTATCGCGTGAGCGTGGCGGGTTACGCCGTGGGCTAACCCGCCCTACAAGGGGGCTGGCAACGCGGCTAGGGGACTGGCTCAGCGCAGGCGGACGCCAGGCCTTCAAGGTGCTCGGGCCAGCGGTGCGGGGTGTAGGTGACGGTGTTCGTGGTGTGCGCCGAGGCCATGGTGCGGATGGCCTCCCGCCATGCGGCGCTGTCAAGTGGATCGAGTAATATGGCGGCTCCTTGCGAGCACTCGCGCAGTGCCGGAATATCGGAGCAGAGCACTGGCGTACCCAGGGTGAGCGCCTCGGCAACCGGAATGCCCCAGCCCTCTTCGAAGCTCGGTAATAGCAGTGCCTTTGCGTTCTGCAGCAGGGTAATCAGGTCGGTATCGTTC
Source organism: Nitrococcus mobilis Nb-231 (assembly GCF_000153205.1). Taxonomy (GTDB): domain Bacteria; phylum Pseudomonadota; class Gammaproteobacteria; order Nitrococcales; family Nitrococcaceae; genus Nitrococcus; species Nitrococcus mobilis. The sequence continues at coordinate 568,301 of NZ_CH672427.1, read as the reverse complement.
AGGTCGGTCAGCTCGACTACGTATTGGCGGATCGCTGGTGAGCGGTCGAGCAGGTCGAGGATGTTCTCGTTTTCCCAGCCACGCCGGCCGACGATGACGAGGAGTGGGCAATCGTGGCCGAGTTCCGCGGCTAGCTGGCGCCAGATGTGCAGCAGCAGCAAGTGGTTTTTGCGCGGTTCGATGGTGCCGACGGTAATGAAATACGGCGGGTAAACGCGCGGCGCGAGCGCTTCTGGTATCCGGTTCTTGGGCTGCCGGCGCGCCATGATGAAGTGCTCTTCGATTCCAATTGGCAGGACGCGCACCTCGGGTATGGGCAGGCCTTGCTCCGTGCAATAGTCCTTGAAGCGGCGCTGCGTGTACTCGGAGTTGGTAAAAATAGTCGCACCGGTTTTCGCCATCGTCACCATCCGTTGCCGATGTGTCTCAGTGCCGGCGAGGCTGCGGGCGTATTCTGGATAGTCGATGGGAATCAGGTCGTGTAGGTAGAAGACAAGCTGTGCCCCGAGCTCGTCAATCAGGCGTTGATGCAAATGGAGGTGGTGAACGCCGACTTGGCCGCTGTTGAGGTAGATCGGCGACGGATTGCCCTGTAGCCATTGTTTTATGCTTGACGAAATCAGCGTGTCGATACGGCGCCGAAATTTCATGTTTGTCCAGCGTGCGAAGCGCCTTGCCAGCCGCGGCGTCGGCAGGGGCGGTCGCGGGTGGCTCAAGACCCAGCGCTCCCATAAATTATCGATCAGTCGGCGCGCCTCATCAAACGGCACTAGGCTTAATACATCCTTCTGCTGGTGAACGAATGCGACTGCGACCCGGTTCGAGCGCTCGAGCACGAACCTCGCGTGGCGCAAATCGACCCGATCAACACCCGTCGGCGTGCGGCTGCTCTGGCGTGAGGCGAGACGGGTGAGATTAAAGATCAGCGGCCGGCGATCGTTCGGCATGGCATGGTGCGGTTTTGGCATCTGTGGCGAAGTGGCTCGGGGTTTCTTCTAGGTGCCGGCAAGACTCGAAAAATAACTTGACATCCTCCCCGCCCTAAAGGACGGGGATTCCCTCGGAGGGCCGAGGGGCGGTTGACGCTTCACGGCAAGTTGCTACAAGGAACCGAGGTTCAATGCAGGCTTACACTCGCTCCACGTCCTGTGACCGCCTGCCCGACGGCCAAAATATTACGTGCGGCGTTTTCGTCGCGGTCATGGGCTGCGCCACAGTCGCACGCCCAACGCCGAATCGACAAGGGCATCGAGGAGCGCAGACAACCGCACGCCGAGCACATTTTGCTACTCGGGAACCAGCGATCGATCTTGACCAGGGATTTCCCGTGCATCGCGGCCTTGGTTTCAATAGTCCGTATCGCTTGACCGATGCCGGCGTCGCTCAAGCTGCGGGCCAGGCTGTGGTTTTTGACCATACCCCGCAGATTCAAGTCTTCAACGTAAATCGTATCGAAGCGCGTTACCAAGGACCACGCGAGCTTCTTCGCCGTATCACTACGCGAATTGGCGATCTTGTCATGGACTCGCGCGACACGCTGCTTTTGCCGCCTATAACGGTTCGATCCCTTCGTCTTGCGCGCCAGCGCTTGTTGCTGACGTTTGAGTTGCCGCTGATAGCGGTACGAATACTTCGGGTTGGCGACACGCTCGCCATTGGACAGCGTAGCAAGACGGCTGATGCCAAAGTCGATGCCGACCGACTCGCCGGTTACGGGCAGAGGCGCGGGCTGTACGTCAATCACCAGCGAGACAAAGTAGCGACCGGAAGGCTTGCGGATCAGCGTGACAGTCGTCGGATCGACCGGCACACGCCTCGACCACTTAACTTTGATCCGCCCCAACTTGGCGAGTACAAGCCGCTGATTGCCGATCTCGAACTTGAAAGCCGAGCGCGTGTATTCCGCAGATTGCTTGCCGTCCTTGCGCCTAAAGGACGGATAGCCCGTACGCTTATCGAAGAAGTTGCAAAACGCAGCTTGCAAATGCCGCAGCGCCTGCTGTGTCGGCACGCTGGAGACTTCGTTCAACCAAAGGTAGTCCGGGTCGCGCTTGAGTTTGCTCAACGCCGCACTGGATTGGCTATACCCCATGCGCTCGCCGCGCCGAAACGCCGCCGTGCGCTCGGCAAGAAATCGGTTGTAGACGAAGCGCGCGCATCCGAACGTCCGCACAAGAGTTTGCTCTTGCTCGCAAGTCGGATAGCAGCGGAACGTCCAGCGCTGTTTCACGCTTACGTTTTACCACCTGCTTATGTAAACACAAAACGGAGGCGCGCTTTCCTCCCCGCCCTAAACGGCAGGGTTTCCAGCGCGGATACACGATGAGCCGGAGGTTGCAGATAATATATCCGCACAAGATTCTGAATTGTGATCTGCTGCCCGCCGCAAGGTACGCTCCTAGCCTATTATCCAAGAGACTGGCTGATCTTCCAGCTAGTGCAAACGGGTGTCACGCGATGAAAATCATCATCGGCACTCGCTAAAGATTAACAATAGAGAATCTCGAAAAACCGTGTCTTCGCCTTGCCGAAGGGCTCTGGATAGATCGCGTTTCGCATGGGCTGGGATCCATTCTCCTTTTGAAACAGGAAGATGGATTCCGGTCTACGCCGGAATGACGGAATTGTGGGGTTATTTGAGATTCCTAGTAACAATGGCGCTGGATGGTGCTGGATAGCGCTGTTGGTCGCGGGCACGGGAGGGCCTCAGCAAGGAATGTGCAGTACCCATCGGAGGGGTTTTGGCCGGGGCGAAGATGCAAGTGGGCTTCGGGTCGGCGTTTTCTCGCGTGGCATTCGGCGTATTCCGCATATTAAGGCTCTGCTGAGAGCCCGGGCTGTCATTCTCAATCCCGGTGCCGGCGATGCCGCAACGCTCGACGCAGTTGCCGGCTGGGGGCGCAGGCGATTGGCGGTGCGGGCGGAACGATATGCGGCAAGCCACGGTCTTCCGCTGCTGAGGTTGGAAGACGGATTTCTGCGCTCGCTCGGTCTGGCGGTGAAAGGCGCGCGGCCCCTGTCTCTGATCGTCGATGATCTCGGGATCTACTACGACACGACGCGACCCTCGCGCCTCACTGAGCTTCTCAACGGGCCGCCGCCAGATCATCCCGATCCGCTGCAGGATCCGGCATTGCTGGACCGGGCGGCCTACTGCATGCGCCGTATCGCCGAGGCGAAGCTCTCCAAGTACAACCACGCGCCGGATGCGCCCGAGCGCCTCGGCCGAACCTCGCTGCGGAAGCAGGTGCTGGTCGTGGATCAGACTGCGGGCGATCGGTCGGTAACGAGCGGGCAAGCAGACGCCGCCACCTTTGCGCGGATGCTCGCGGCGGCGATTCACGAGAATCCGCACGCCGAGATTCTGGTCAAGACCCACCCAGATGTGCTCGCCGGCAAGCGCCGCGGCTACCTGGACGATGTCCCGGAGCATCCGCGGGTGACCCTGCTACGCCAGGATATGAATGCGCGCTCGCTGCTCGATCGGGTCGACCGTGTCTACACCGTAACTTCGCAGCTCGGGCTGGAGGCCGTGGTCGCCGGCAAGCCGGTGACGGTTTTTGGCGTCCCTTGCTATTCCGGCTGGGGGCTGACCGACGACCGTGCGCCGACGCCGCATGCACGGCGCCCGCGCTCAGTCGCGGAGTTGTTCGCTGCGGCCTATCTGCTCTATCCACGTTATCTGGACCCCGTCACGGGCGAGCTTTGCGCCGCTGAAACGGTGATCGATCACTTGGCGCTGCAAAGACACTGGTTTTCGCGCAATTCCGGGCGGCTGTTTTGTGTCGGCTTTCGGCGCTGGAAGCGGTCGTTTGTCCGCATCTTTCTGGCGAGTCCAGGCAATAAAATCCATTTCGTGCGCTCGGCGGTGCAGGCGCGCGGGCATGGTTTTGATCGTGGGAGTCGGCTTATTGTCTGGGGGCACCGGGAAGGGGATGACATACGTGCGCTCGCCGAGGAGGCCGGGGTGCCAATAGAGCGTATGGAGGATGGTTTTATCCGCTCGCTCGGGCTGGGGTCCGATATGACCGCGCCGCTTTCGCTGGTGCTCGATCGGAGCGGCCTCTACTACGACCCGACGGGTGCGAGCGATCTGGAGCACATTCTGGCGACGGCCGAGTGTGGGGAGGATCTGCGCCGGCGGGCACGGGCGCTGCGCGAGCGGCTGATTGCGCTCGGGATCAGTAAGTACAATTTCTCTGATCAGGGCCGTGTGTCTCTGCCCTTGAACAAAGGGAAAACGGTGATATTGGTGCCCGGGCAGGTCGAGGACGATACCTCGGTGCGGCTCGGCTGCCCGGGACTACGGACCAACCGGTGCTTGCTGGAGGCGGTCCGCGCGGCGCGACCGGAGGCATACATCCTCTACAAACCGCATCCGGAAGTACTCAGTGGCAACCGGAGAGGATGCGTGGCGCAGGCCCCGGGTGAACGGCTCTGGGATGAGCTGGTAACGAATGTATCGGTCGCCAGTTGCCTTGCGGCGGTAGATGAAGTGCACACACTCACGTCGCTGGTAGGCTTCGAAGCTCTGCTGCGGGGGAGGCGCGTGGTCACCTATGGCCGGCCGTTCTATTCGGGCTGGGGGTTGACGGAAGATGTGTTTCCGCTCGCGAGACGGCGGAGCCATCGGCGTTTGATGCTCGATGAGCTCGTTGCTGGAGCGCTGATTCTCTATCCGCGTTACATCGATCCAATTACCGAGACGTTTACCACGCCCGAAGTCGCCCTGGAGCGGTTGGCGGCGACTCTGAATAACAAGAGTGGAACACGGCGGCTGAGCCAGCCTTGGGTGGTGCGGCAGTTGCACAAGCTGGGACGTAGGATTGCGGGGGTAAATTATGCCGGGCAGGGTGCTGCTGCTACAGGGGCCCGTAGGGCCTTTCTTCAGCTTGCTCGCAGAGGAGCTGAAATCGGAAGGGCATGAAGTCTTCAAAATCCACTTCAATGGCGGGGATGAGGTCTGCTACACGCAGAGCGGCGCCCATCGGTATTGCGGTGACCTGGCTGGATGGCCGGTATTCTTACGGGCATTTCTAGCGCGGCACAAAATCGATCGGATCTTCCTGTTCGGTGATTGTCGGTCCTATCACCTGCGGGCGACGAAAGTCGCGCGGGAGATGGGGGTGGCGGTATTCGTGTTCGAGGAGGGCTATATTCGTCCGGATTACGTTACTTTGGAGCCCGGCGGAGTCAACGGCCATTCTGCGTTATCACGTGAACCGGATGACTACACAGCTCAGAGGCCGGTGAAGCCGGCTGACCCGCAGCCCGCGGGTGGCGTTTTCTGGCGCATCGCCGGCTATGCTACGCGCTACTATCTGGCTGGGTGGTGGCGGCGCCGAGCGTTTCCTCATTATGAGCACCATCGGCCGCTGACCCCTTTCCGCGAGGGGCTGTGTTGGCTGCGCTCAGGACTGCGAAAGCTCTATTATTTGTGTGCCGACTATCCGCTTGTCCGGCGTCTCGGCAAGCGCCAGCAGGGCAAGTACTATCTGGTCCCCTTGCAAGTGCACTGCGATAAGCAGATTACGCACCATTCCCGCTATGCCTCGATCGAGGATTTCATTGCCGAGGTCATCGGCTCGTTCGCGAAGCACGCGCCGGCGGATACCGAATTGGTTTTCAGGCACCATCCCATGGACCGCGCCTATCACGACTACGGCAGGCTGATTGCACGTCTGGCGGTACGGTATCGGGTACGCGGGCGAGTGGGCTACCTGCACGAGGGGCATCTGCCTGCGCTGCTACACGGCGCGCGTGGCACGGTCACGATTAACAGCACCGTTGGCCTATCTTCGATTTATCATCAAACGCCGGTGAAGCTGATGGGGTCTGCCGTCTACGATATGCCTGGGCTGACCTGCCCAAAGCCGCTCGATGCCTTTTGGCTGGCACCCGGAGAGGTGGACTCTCGGCTGTATAGCCGCTTCCGGCAGTACTTGGTTGCCAATGTGCTCGGTAACGGCAGTTTTTACCGGCGGGTACGGGCTGACAGGGGAGCGACCGGCATCGAGTGGCCGTTGGGCAGTCTCTCTGCTGCGAGCGATCCCGCTCGGGCGGGGGTGCTGCCGATTGTCGCGCGGGTACGCGAGGAGGTCGCTGTGGAGGCTAATACCGCATCTCTACCGGTCCCATCGCCCGCGACGGGACGAAGTGACGCGGCGACCCCGGAGATCGACTCGTGCGATGTGCGGGAGGCAGGGGAACCGGCTTCGGGATCTTTCCAATGTGCTTACTAAGGAATGCGTTGAAAGAGCCACGCCAGGAATGGCGTTCGTTGCTGATCCCAAAGCGCTTGAGCGTAGTCTGCCACGCGGCGTAATCCTCGATCGCACTCGGCTCGAGCGCTGCGAGCTTCGCCAACGGCGCCTGTGGCAGCCCTTGGGCGAGCATGTAGGTGCCCGGGCTTGCCGTGCTCGAGGTGCTGGTGCATCTGGAGTTGGATGCTGACGAGATCCCGGCCGATTACGTTCTCGTGGCGATTGATCTACCAGACCCAGTGTTGGTATTGCCCTCAGACACGGTGCGCGATCTCTCCGATGAAACGCAGACTCGGGCCTTCGGCAATCAGTGGCTCGTCGACTGCAGTTCCTTCGCTATTGAAGTGCCGTCGGTCACCGTGCCGTTCGGTTGCAACGTGCTGGTCGACCCCCAGCATCCGGACATTGCGCGGGTACCGACGCCGGCGGCTCATCCGCTTGACTGGAACCGGCGACTGTTCCGAAGGGACGGCTGAGAGCCCACCGGCGAGTCGAACGACCGAGGCGGTCGCAGATGAATATCCATTATCGACCACAAAACCCAGCGCTCACCGGATTTTTTTCAGTAACATAATTTGGACCGCCGGGACAAGGGCATACCGGCGCTTGCTGCAGGGGTTTCTTTCTACTAGGCTGCCACTCACCATGGATCGTTATCGCTTACAGAGCTGGGCGTTTGTGCTGGTGTTTGCTATTGCTTGGGCAGGAGTCGCAGGGGCAATGGATTTGCACGGCTTGTCCGTAACCTCTGCAGATGTCGCTCATTTGACAAAAGCCAAAGCTGACTCACGCGGGGAGCAGCATGGCGCTACCGAACAGCCGGCACAACCGGCCTTCTATCATTGCGACCACTGCCAAGCGCATTTCCTGGGTACCTTGACGACGCAGCAATCACAGCCGTTACTAATCCGCCACTCGGTCACCGGAACCCGCCCGGTCGCGCCCACCGAGGTCGATCTCAGCCCCCCGGAAACCCCTCCCAAAGCCTAAGTCCTAAGCATCGATTGGGCTGACGACCGGCCGTTCTCCGGCCGGTTGCGTTTGTTCTCAAGCACGCTCAAGGACTCAGAGCCATGCTCAAGCTATATCGACGGGCGGCAGTGAGCGCTGTTTGCCTCGCCACCGCTTTGTTACTCGGGTCGCAGGCCTTCGCCAGCGAGCCGAAGCGAGCCTCGTTGCCCCAGCCGCTCACCCTGGCGCAGGCGGTTACTCAGGCGCTGCAGTACAACTACGGCATTCAAGCGGCCGCCGCACGGGTACGCGAGCGCTCCGGTGAGGCTGTGCATGCGGGACGGATCGTGCCGAGTAATCCGATGCTGAGGGTGCTCGCCGGCCGACGGGATGCGCCGGATGATATCAGCGTCGACATCGGCATCCGCGTTGCCCAGGAGCTGTGGACCGGCGGTAAGCGCACGTTGCAACTCGGAGCTGCCACGGCGCGTACCGAAGCTGCCCGAGGCGAGCTCGACTTCCTGCGTACCAGCATCGCCGCTCGAACCCGCCGAGCCTTCCTGCGGGCGCTGCTTGCCCAGGAGGCGCTGCGCACGGCGCAGCGCTTGGTCGAGCTGACCCGGGCCGTGCAAAACTACGCCCGGCGGCGACAGAAAGCCGGAGAAGCCACCGAGCTGGAGGTCAACATCACCGCCATCGGTGTCGGACGGGCCCGGGCCGAGCGGGCCCAAGCCCGCCGCGATCGGGTTCGCGCCCGGTTGGCATTGGCGAGCCTTTTAGCGATCGATCCGGCGCGGAAGATCGAGCTGAGTGGTCGGTTGCACCCGACTGAGCTGCACCTGCCCAAACGAGCTGTGCTTGTGCAACGTTCGCTGCAACGGCGCCAAGATCTGGCCGCCGCCGCTCAAGCGGTGTTCTCCGCTCGCAAGGAGTTGCGCCTGGCGGAGCGCCAGCTCATTCCCAATCTGACCGTAATGGGCTTCTACCGGCGGGAAGAATCCACTGATGAGATCGCCGGGGTCGGTGTGTCCATGCCGTTGCCGCTGCTGCATCGCTACCGCGGCGAGCAGCAGGCCGCCGGCGCGCGGCTGCAGGCAGCCCAGATCGCACAAAATGCACTGCAGCTCAGAGTGCGCCGAGAGGTGCTTCAAGCCATCGCCGATTACCGGGCAGCCCGTACGCGGGTCGCGGTGCTCAGCGGGCAAATGCTGGGGGCGGCGGAGGAGAATCTGCGCTTGACCCGCATTGCCTTCCAGGCAGGAAAGCTGGGTGCACCGGCCATTACCGCGGCCGAGGACAACCTGCTCAACGTGCGCCGCACCTATCTCGATGCCCTCGATGAGCTGATCACTGCCGGCACCGCATTGGAGCGTGCCACCGGTGGCTTGATCCATATGGCGCAGCGCGCCAAATCGAACAACGTGGGGAGCAAGTGATGAGAATCGGAGCCCTGTTTTCATTGGCACTGCTCACCGCCTTGCCGAGTACTGGTTTTTATGCTTTGGCAACCGATGGGTCGGGTCAGCAAGAGCCGCGGCAACAGCTGTCTAAGCCCGCAGCGGCAGAAGCACACAGCGAAGTGCATCTGACCGACGCCCAGCGCCAGCACCTGCAATTGCGTGTGGCGCGCGCCGGACGCGGGCGCGCCGAGGCGCTGACCCGGCTGCCGGCCAGCATCGCCTTCGACGCTGATCGGGTCGCAAAAATCGGCCCTCGGATGCGGGCTAAGGTGATACGCGTCATCAAGGATCTGGGTGAAAAAGTTGCCGTCGGTGAGGCCGTTGCGCTCATGGACAGCGTAGCGCTGGGCAAGGCCAAGGCCCGTTACCTCACGACCCGAGCGCGCTTGGAAACCGAGCGGGCCAACTATGTCCGCGAGAAGAAGTTGGCGGCGCAGAAGATCACGAGCGAGGCAACGCTGCTCGAGGCCAAAGCGCGCTATGGCGAGGCGCAGGCGGCGCTTAATGCGGCTACCGAGGAGCTGCGTCTGCACGGCCTGTCGCGCAAGGCCATCCAGGCGATCGCGGCGGGCGGTAAAACGCCGCTTTCAAGACATATGCTGACGAGCCCTATAGCCGGCGTGGTGCAGCAGCGCGGCCTGACCCCGGGCCAGACCATCGGAGCGGATGAAACACCGATCCACGTAGTCGATACGCGTGAAATGTGGGTCATGATCGAGGCTTACGAGCGCAACATCCCAATGCTCGCGGTGGGCCAGAGCGCGCGGATAACACTACGCGCCTTGCCGGAGCGACGCTTCGAGGGCCGCATCGACTGGATCTCGCGGGCACTGGACTCCGATTCGCGGACCCTGCGGGTGCGGGCGGTGCTGGACAACCCGGATGGGCAGCTGCGCGCCGGGATGTTCGGCACGGCAGCGATCCGTACGCGGGGTATTGGACAAGCCGCCCTGGTGCCGATCGATGCCGTGCAGACCGTCAACGGCCGGCCGGCGGTGTTCGTGCCGGGCGAGGAGGTCGGCGCCTTCCGTGCCGTATCCGTCGTGCTGGGCGAGGAATCCGACGGCCGCGTCGAGGTGGTCTCGGGGATCCAGCCGGGCGACCGCGTGGTGGTCGCCGGAGCGTTCGATCTGAAATCGGCCATGACCGCCAGCCGCCGCAGCGCGGCGCACGGTCATTGAGGGGGCGAAGCATGATCGATCGGTTGGTTCAGGCCGCCCTCAACAATCGCCTCCTGACCCTCGTGCTGGTGGCCGGGCTCGCCGGCGGGGGTATCTACTCGTTCCAGCGGGTGCCCATCGACTCCTTCCCCGATGTCACCCCCACTATGGTGCAGGTGTTCACGGCTAGCCCTGGACTCTCGCCGGTGGACGTGGAGACGCTCATCAGCTATCCGGTGGAGATTTCCATGTACGGCCTGCCGGGGCTCGAGCGGGTGCAGAGCACCTCCATCTTCGGGCTTTCCCGAGTGAATGTTTATTTCGAAGACGGCACCGATATCTACTTGGCTCGCCGCCTAGTGATGGAACGCCTGGCCAAGGCTCGGGAAGAAATCCCCGCGGGGCTGGGCAAGCCCCAACTGGGACCCATCACCACGGGTTTGGGAAGGGTGTTCTTGTACACCCTGGAAAACCAGAAGGGCACCGATTTTTCGCCCATGGATCTGCGTACCGCTCAGGACTGGATCGTCAAACCCATGCTGCGCACTGTGCCCGGCGTGACGGACGTGCTCTCCATCGGCGGCTACGAGAGGCAGTACCAGGTGCGGCTCGACCAGAACGCCTTGATCGCGCGGGATCTCAGCGTCGCCGACGCGCGCCGGGCGATCGCCGCCAATAACCGCAACGTGGGCGCGTCGTTCATCAACCGCGCTGGCGAAGAGTACATTATTCGCGGTTATGGCTGGGTGCAGCCGGGTGAGGCAGGGCTGGAGGATATCCGCAACATTCTCATTCGCGAGCAAGAGGGCACTCCCGTCTATCTGCGCGACGTGGCGGAGGTGCGCTATGGCCCGGCCATCCGCCGCGGCGCCCTGATAGCCAATGGTGAGGAGGCCGTCGGTGGCTACGTGCTCAAACTCATCTATACCAACACTCAGAAGCTGCTAGGCGCGCTCGAGGAAAAGGTCGCGGCCATTAACGACGCCTTGCCCGACGGCATGGTCCTCAAGGAATACTACTCTCAGGGTGACCTGATAGAGAAGGCCGTGGGCACCGTGGAGGGCGCGCTGCTGGAAGGCGCGCTGCTGGTGCTCCTGCTGCTGTACCTGTTCCTTGGCAATCTGCGCTCGACCCTGATCGTCATCGCCAGTCTGCCGCTGGCGGTGCTGGTGGCGTTTATCGCCATGGATTATGTGGGGCTGTCGGCCAACCTTATGAGCCTCGGCGGGCTGGCCATCGGCATCGGCATGATGGTGGACGGGGCCGTGGTGATGGTGGAGAACATCTTCCGCCACTTGGAGGAGCGCGTGGACGAGGATGTGTCCATGCTCCGTCTGGTGGATGAGGCCGCGCGCGAGGTGGCGCAACCCATTGTGTTCGCCATCGGCATCATTATCATCGTCTTCCTGCCGCTTTTCACTCTCCAGGGCGTAGAGGGCAAGATGTTCTCGCCCATGGCCTACACCATCTCGTTTGCGCTGGCCGGAGCACTGCTCATGGCGCTTACTCTGGTGCCGGTGCTGTCCAGCCTAGTGTTTTCAAAGAAAACCGCTCCTCGTGGCGAGCCGCGTCTATTGCTCTGGCTTAAGGCCGGCTACCGTCCGCTGCTGACAGCCGTCGTGGCGCGTCCTAAAACGGTATTTGCCTCGGCGGTGATGCTGTTTGCCGCCAGCTTGGCCCTGTTTCCCTTGCTCGGCATCGAGTTCGTGCCGACTCTGCGCGAGGGCACCTTTCTGGTGCGCTCCACCTTGCCGCCAGGCGCCAATCTGCCCAAAGCCATCGATTACGCCGGGCACCTCCAGGAGATTTTCAACGACTTCCCCGAAGTCACGGGGAGCTACGCCCGAGTGGGCCGCGGGGAGGTGGGTGGCGATCCAGAGCCAGTCAATGTCGTCGCTTCGGTGGTCACGCTCAAACCACTCGAGGAATGGCGCAGCGGACGTGACTATGAAGCGCTGCAAACGGCCATGGCCGAGCGGGTCAAGGAAGAGCTGCCGGGGCTTGCCAACAACTTCTCCCAGCCCATTGCGCTGCGCACCGACGAGCTGCTCTCCGGCATCATGGCGGAGGTGGTGATCAGCCTCTATGGTAACGACCTCGAGCAGCTTGCCCGTTACGGAGAGCGGATCAAGGAGATCACTGAACAGGTGGAGGGTGCGGTGGACGTGCGCCTGCAGCAACAGGACGGCAAGCCCCAGGTGGTGGTGCGCCCCGACCGGCGTGAGCTTGCCCGCTACGGCATCGCCCTGGACGCTGTGCTCGCGGCGGTGGAGACGGGCATCGGCGGCTCGATCGCCGGTCAGGTGTTCGAGGGCATTCGCCGTTTTGATATCTTCGTGCGCCTGGCGGCGGATGAGCGCGACCGAATATCGAAGATCCGCGAATTGCCGCTGCGCACCGCCGGCGGAGCACTGATTCCGCTCTCCCGAGTGGCGGACGTAGAGGTGTTCATCGGTCCGAAGAAGATCTCCCGCGCCAAGGCCAGCCGGCGTATTTTTGTGCAGCTCAACGTGCGCGGCCGGGATATGGACAGCGTGGTGACGGCTATTCAGCAGCAAGTGGCCGCCGAAGTGGAGCTACCGGCAGGCTACTATGTCGAGTACGGCGGGCAGTTCGAGAACCAGCGCCGGGCCATGCAGACGCTCTACGTCGTGGTGCCTATCACCCTGTCGCTGATCTTTTTAATGCTGTTCTTGGCGTTCGGCCGCCTGCGCTACGCGGTGCTGATTTTCCTGAATGTACCTTTTGCTGTCAGCGGCGGCATCGTTGCGCTGTGGCTTTCCGGGCTTTATCTTTCGGTTCCCGGTGCCGTGGGTTTTATCGCGGTGTTCGGTGTGGCCGTGCTGAACGGTGTGGTCATGGTCGCTTATATTAATGAGTTACGCGAAAAGGGCATGGCAATGGGGGAGGCCGTGCGCGTTGGCGCCGAGCGACGTCTGCGCCCGGTGCTGATGACCGCGAGTGCGGCGATCCTGGGGCTGATTCCGCTGCTGCTCGCGGGCGGTATTGGCGCCAATGTGCAACGTCCGCTCGCGGCGGTGGTGATCGGAGGGCTGGTTACCTCGACGCTGCTCACACTGCTGGTGCTGCCAAGCGTGTACCGCTGGTTCGCCGTAGCGCGGCGAGATAAGCAAGCACACGGGACGTTGATGGACCGGAGGAGCACGTGAACTGGCAGCACGTGGATTTGCAAGAGTGCTACTTCGGTGCCGTTTACGCGCGGTCGGGCAATCGATCCGCTAAAGCATACAGCGCCGCAGCGGCAATTTGCTGTCAACGGGGCGACCGAACATCATCGGGTGGTTCGGCCCAATTGGTGTGGGATGACAATCAGAGCGCTTTGCGCAGCGTCAGGTTAATGCGGCAGCGGCCGGTCAGCGGGTGGTTGCCATCGACGAGCGGGGCTATGCCATGATAGGCAAGCCGGGCCGGACCGCCCCATACGGCAACGTCGCCGCTCTCCATACGAATGCGTCGCGGTCGGTCGCGACGCTGCACGCCGCCGAACAGGAACACGGCCGGTAGCCCAAGCGAGACGGAGACGATCGGTGCTTTGAAATCGCGCTCGTCCCGGTCTTGGTGCAGCGTCAGCCGGGCCCCCGGCCGGTAACGATTGATCAGGCACGCATCGGGCGCAAAACCGGCAAATCCGACGGTGGAAGCGGCGCGCGCGGCAAGATCGAAAAACACAGCGGGCAGCGCCGGCCATGGGCGCTGCGTCAGCGGGTCGGCCGCGGTGTAGCGATAGCCGCGGTGATCCGTGACCCAGCCGCCACGGCCGCAGTTGGTCATCGCCACGGACATGCGCCGCCCGCCGGGGGTCGCCATGTGGCGAAACGGGGCCGCCTGGACGACCGATTCGATCGCCGCCAGCAGTGTGGCTGCAGCAGGCACTGCAAAGCCTCGCAAGAGCGTTGCCCCCTCGGCTATCGGTTCGAGGTAGGCCGCCGAATCGCGTGCACCATCCAACAAGTCATTCATCGCTCCACCAGGAGTCGTGCGCCCACCGCGCGCTATTGCGTACCGAGTGCTGGGCCAGTCACACCGCTACGAGCGCCCGGCGGCTACGGCATCTATGCTCTGCGATGCCGCTATACTGTGGAGCATGCTGAGCGGGGCGTTTCCAAGCTCAGACCACGGTTGCAGAGCCGGCTGCCGAAGCTTGTATGGTTTCGAACCCATCCGTTGACCGAGCGGCGCATCGAGCGCCTGCGCCGGTTCGAGATCGAATTGTCGCCTCCCTAATGCCCTGATGCCAACGCCATGATTTGGTTCGCTGTGCCTACCCGGCTCCGGCTTGATTTGGATCGCCCCATAACATTTGCAGTCGCTTGTCGCGGCCGCAAAGAAAACGATACGTCTTGTAGCGGATCGGGTTCTTTTGATAATAGTCCTGATGGTACGTCTCGGCCGGATAAAATGCTCCGGCCGCCACGACTTGGGTGACGATGGGATTATCGAATCGGCCGCTTGCGGCAAGCTGTTTCTTGGATGTTTCAGCCAGGCGCTTTTGCTCCGCCGTGTGATAGAAGATCGCGCTGTGGTATTGGTCACCACGATCGCAGAAGGCGCCACCGGCGTCCAAAGGATCGATATTGTGCCAATAGACGCTCAGCAGTTGCTCGTAGCTGAGCTTGGTCGGGTCATAGACGATACGAACGGCTTCGACGTGACCCGTCCCGCCGGCAGAGACCTGCTCGTAAGTTGGGTTCGCTTGATTGCCACCCGTATACCCGGAGATAGTGGATTTTACTCCGTCGAGCTTGTCGAATGGCGGCTCCATGCACCAAAAGCAGCCACCGGCGAAAGTGGCCGTAGCGAGTCCGCCAGCCGCTGTGGCGGCATTGTTGGCGTTTTCAGCCGCCGCCGTTGCCCCGCCCAGCAATATTAGAATGGCAACAAGCAGACCTCTCGGGCGTTGAGACACAATGCACTTCTCCCCGCGACCATCGACTGAAGTGTAACGCTAACATCACAGCGGAGAAATTCCCCGCGTGTTAGAACGCGCGCCGGGCCAGGAGGAGGGGGCGAGCCCCTCTTTAATCGTTAGGTTCGGAAGGCCGAGCGTTATCGCCCTCGGCGGTCCAGTTGGATCGGAATCAAAACATTGGCGATTGGGATCAAGCCGACAATTGCAGCGAGCAGACCATAGAAAAGGCCTTCGCGAATGCCCTTGCCGCCCCAAAGCCCATCGGCGGCCAAGCTGATGAAGCCGAATACGGCTACGGCGTAGCCGATGGCAAACGGGATACCAGCCAAAAGCAAGCCGCGGGGGCCGAAAGCGGCGAACATGAGCGGATAGAATCCGGCGGCGGCCCCGATGAGACCACCCCGCATCAGCCAGCGGGGCACACGCGGATCGGCGGCGAGCGTTTCAAGCAGATTCATGAAGATATAACCTTTCGTTGGTGGACTCAGTCCGAATATCGACTACGTGAGCAAGTAGGGCAACCATCCGAAATACTGCGGTTGATCGGATTATCCCCGGTCTTGGGTGGGCGGCTCGTCGAGCGGGGCGCTCATTCGCTTATTTTGGTTCTACTCACAGAGGCTTGCCGAGGTCATACTTAGTTTAAGCACCCACGGGTCAAACGCGGCATACACAGACTTTAGCCAGTAGCTTAATTTATTATAAAATATATGGCCGTTGTAGCTAACTGTAGCGCGCCGGTCCCGTATTGAGCCGCCGATCATGCGGCGGCTCGGGTAATCATGGACGGCGCTGACGATGGATCTAAACAAGTGTAATGGTTAACTGTACGGGCTCGCCCAAAGCGGCACCCGTCAGGAGTGAAAGCATCTTAGCGCTTAGCAGGGGCGATGAGAGAATATCGTCTGTATCGTGCCGGAGTAGGTTTATCGGGAAGGGAATCCTGGATCGGTAAAGCTTCGGCCGACTGAGCCGAAACAGCCCGGATGGCGGAATCGGTAGACGCAAGAGACTTAAAATCTCTGGCCGCAAGGCATCCGGGTTCGAGTCCCGGTCCGGGTACCATCTTTTCACCTTTTCAAGCTCAGTCTGGTCGTTACTGAAACAGCCTGTTTTCCTCGCGTTGCGTGTCTCTGACCGTCTGGGTCTCGAGGCCAACCGAGCAGCGCAAGCACGCGCGGCTTGGAAAGGCCGGGATAAGGGTATCGGCAATGCCTTTGTAGTCGACATCGATAACCCGGTCGACTCGGTAAGCGTGTACCCTATGCAGCCGTGTCGATAAATACGGCTCGGTGGCTACGCCCAGCGCCCGAAATAGGGCGGCACGCTACAAAGCTGGGTGATGTACCTTGGTTGGAACGAATTTTTGGAACGAAGGAGGCGAGATGAGTCACGACCATGACAATATGAACACCTATTTGGCGCTGGAGGCAGTCGTAGTGGGAGATGACCCGACTACGAGCCGGGTCGTCGAGATCGGTTGCGTTGAGATGCATGATGACCACCCGACCGGGCGTTCTTTTCATAGCTACGCCAATCCGGGACGGGACTTAGATGTCGCGGCGCTGCAGGCCAAAGGCCTATCCACCGAGGCCTTGGCCGATAAGCCCCGGTTTGGTGATATCGCGTATGGCTTGATCTGCGTCATCCGGGACCGGCCGGTGCTGGTACTCGACGCTGAGCGGGTTTCGGCCATCGAGCGGGAAATGGCGCGGGTCGTTGAGCAGCTCAAACCCGCGGGATGGTCCGGAGAATACCGGCTGGATCAAGTCTGCGAGCTCAGCGTTTTATCGCAGATCGGCCAGGCGATGGGGCAGGAAGACACCAGCATCGAGGGTTTTTGCAAGCAATATGTTCTTGCCGCCCCTCAGCGGGCCGGCGGCTCACTGGCGGTGGCCCGCTTCACCGGCAATCTCTGGCAATCGATGCTGCCCGAGTACCACAAGTGGCAGGCGAAACACTCCTGAGCACGCTTGCGTAACCGTGCAATCCCCTGTGAACTGAAACCTCCTTGCCTGCATCAGCGGTGGCAAAGCCCTGTCGTGCCCGTGGCGACGGTTTTACTGCATCTACCTCTGAAGCAGCGGCGCGCGATTAGCCGTAAGCAGCGCGAGGAGTGATTCCACCGGCTTGGAGAGGTTGGCATGATCGATCAGACGATGACCATGAGATGCGGCAGCTGCGGTGTCGAGGTCGACCCCGACGAGCATGAAAATTGTGAACGTTGCTGGGTGCACGATTTCGCTGGCGATTGCTGTTATCGGTTGCAGTGTGAGCTTTGCGCCGAGGAGGAAGGGGGGATAGAGCACGAGCGTGACCCGATCTGTGACGTGTGCATTGCCGGAGCACCCGGCATAAGGGTGTTCTGGCATGCCAAAGCAGTTATTGACGAATCGGCGCAGCGGCGGCGCTCCGATGAGAGCGGGGCTGTGGTGCCTTTCTCTGATATGACTGCCGTGCGTCGCATTGCGATCGAAACGGCACGCCGAATCATGGATGCGCAGGCCAATGCCAAGGACTGGCTCGGCTGGGTAATTGAAGCCATTACGATAGACGGCGAGCATTTGATGGAGGTGCCGTTCGAGGTCGCTATGCCGGCACAAGGGCGCTGTGAGGTGTGCACCGCTTCATTGGGAAAAATAACCCCGACCGATGAGCTTTGGTCTGGCGCAACGGCTACGATCTGGAGCCATGCCAAAGACGAGGAGCAGGCCTGTGGGGACCGAACGGTCTGCGCGGCATGCACGGCCCGGGCTAATGAAATCTCCGCAATAGCGGCCGCAGCCGAGGGGCTGGGGCCGGATTCTGGTTGTGAACGCTGTCAGGCGAGGCCCGAGGGGCCGATACTGCGCCGAATCAAGTACACGCAGTTTTCTGACGATCCTTGGGTTGCCTCACTCGAGCGGATCAAACAGCAGACCGAACAATCGGAGAAGGATTCCGATTCAAAGAAAGGCCCGTGGGTGTTGCGTTGATGCATTTTGTGCTACTCCGTGAAGCGCCGGAAAACCAAGCTGGCGTTGGTTCCGCCGAAACCGAAGCTGTTGGACATCACGGTATGCAAACCGGCTGCATCCTGGCGTTCACGCACGATCGGCATTCCCTGGGCTTCGGGGTCGAGTTCCTCGATATTGGCTGAGGCGGCGATGAAGTCCTGCTCGAGCATAAGCAGCGAATAGATCACCTCCTGGACTCCAGCCGCGCCCAACGAATGGCCCGTCAATGACTTAGTCGAACTCACCGGCGGCATGCGTTCGGCGAAAACCTCGGCGATGGCTTTGAGCTCGGTGATGTCACCCGCAGGAGTGCTGGTCCCGTGGGCGTTGATGTAGTCCACTGCACAGTCGATGTTCGATATTGCCTCGCGCATACACCGTACCGCGCCCTCACCGGAAGGCGCCACCATATCGTGGCCGTCCGAGGTCGCCCCATAACCCACCAATTCCGCATAAATATGCGCACCGCGGGTTATTGCGTGTTCGAGCTCTTCGAGTACCAAAATCCCGGCACCGCCCGCGATGACAAAACCATCACGAGTCGTGTCGTAAGGGCGTGAGGCTTTTGCGGGGGTGTCGTTAAACTTCATCGATAAGGCCCCCATGGCATCGAAGAGCATGGTCATCGACCAATGTTCCTCGTCGGCGCCACCGGCGAAGATAATGTCCTGACGGCCCAGTTGGATTTGTTCCATCGCATTGCCGATGCAGTGCGCACTGGTGGCGCACGCGGAGGTGATCGAATAATTCAGCCCGCGGATACCAAACGGCGTAGCCAATAAAGCAGATACCGTGCTGCTCATTACCTTGGGCACGGCAAACGCGCCGATCTTGCGCACGCCGCGCGCGCGCAATGTATCGGTGGCTTCGACGAGGCTCGAAGTCGAGCCGACGCCGGAGCCGGCAATCAAGCCCGTGCGGGGATTAGAAACTTGGGTGTCATCCAGCGCCGCATCGGCGATAGCGCGATCCATCGCAATGTAGGCATATTCGCCGCCAGCCGCCATGAAGCGCCGGGCCTTACGGGGGATGAGCTCACTCGTATCCAGCTCGACGACACCCGCCACGCGGCTGCGCAATCCCAGCTCCGCGTAATCCTCCCGATACCGAATCCCGGAGCGGCCGCTACGCAACGACTCCGTGACGGTCTCCTTGTCATTGCCAAGGCAAGAGACGATACCGATACCGGTGATTACCACTCGACGCACAATGATTATCCTCGCTCTGTACTAGGTGCGTTAGGTCTACGTGCATGGGTTGTTGGACCTAACTACATGGCTTTGGTAGGGTCGTGAAAAAGCCCCACCTTCAGTTCCGCTGCTCGGTATATGATCTGATCATCGGCGATAACGTGCCCGTCAGCGAGCCCGATGGTCAGCCGGCTGCGGGCGATGACTCGCTTGATGTCGAGGCAATACCTCACAAGTGCGTTATGCGGCAGGATCTGCCCCATGAACTTGACTTCGCCACAACCAAGGGCACGACCCTTGCCTGTCCCACCGAGCCAGCCCAGGTAAAACCCTAATAGTTGCCACAGCGCATCGAGCCCCAGGCAACCGGGCATCACCGGGTCACCGGGAAAATGGCACTCGAAAAACCATAATTCCGGGTGGACATCGAGCTCGGCTTCGGCATACCCCTTCTCGAAATGCCCATTAGCCGAATCAATAGTGGTGATCCGGTCGAACATGAGCATATTAGGGATCGGAAGTTGCGGATTCCCGGGGCCGAACAGCCGCCCGTAGCCGCAATCCAGCAACTCTTGATAAGTGTAGTTCGGTTTGCCTGTCATGTGCCCGCTGGCGCCCTTGCGCCCGCTCTCCCACTGAAGTTGTTCATTCTAAAGCTGCGCGCCTTCTCACAGTTCACCGCAGCTCAGTGATCGGTGCCGTTCGCATCCGCCTCCACGTCTAGAGCCAGATAATCCTCGAGTTCGGTTAAATCGACACTCGATTCCGGCACCGCTCGCCCCCGGACCGAGATTCCGGCCCGATGCACGGTCTCAGGGTCGCCGGAGACCAAGGGGTGCCACCAAGCCAGGCCGCGACCCTCGGCCAGCCGCCGATAGGCGCAACTGCTGGGTAACCACTTGAATTGGCGGATGCGCCGCGGCGTCAAGGTCAGGCAGTCGGTCACCTGCTGTTGGCGATCCTGGTAGTGGCTACAACGGCAAGTATTCGTGTCGAGGAGCCGACAAGCGACTTTGGTGTAAAAAATGCGGCCGCTGCCTTCATCCTCTAGCTTATGAAGACAACACCGCCCGCACCCGTCACAGAGGGCTTCCCACTCGTCACGGTTCATCTGCCCGAGCCGCTTGCGCTCCCAAAACGGGCGTCGGTCTTGCTGACCCATGCGCGTAACCTGCGAAGCGATGATCCACCTGCCGGCAGCAACATTAACGTAGCAAAGCCGCAAGCGTATGCTACGCAGCTTGCCTATTTTTCAATAGGCACCAGCGGTGAGGCTTTGCCCCCTGCGGAGCTCTTGTATAATTGCAGCCTGCAAATCCGACTGGCCGAGTAGCCTAGCACACCTACAGGACGATATGAGTAAGCTTCGCACCGAAATAGCGCGCCGGCGCACATTCGCCATTATCTCACATCCGGATGCCGGCAAAACCACCGTAACCGAGAAATTGTTGCTTTACGGTGGCGCGATTCAGCTCGCCGGCACGGTCAAGGGCCGTAAGGCGGCCCGCTATGCGACCTCTGACTGGTTAGAACTGGAAAAACAGCGCGGCATTTCGGTGACCTCTTCGGTGATGCAGTTCCCATACCAGGGGTTCATCGTTAATTTGTTGGACACACCGGGTCACGAGGATTTCTCTGAGGACACCTATCGTACCCTCACGGCAGTGGATTCGGCGCTAATGGTCATCGATAGCGCCAAGGGAGTGGAGGAGCGCACCATCAAACTGATGGATGTTTGCCGGTTACGCGCCACTCCAATCATGACCTTCATGAACAAACTCGACCGTGAAGGCCGCGATCCGATATCGCTCATGGACGAGGTGGAAAAGGTACTGAAAATTCGCTGCGCCCCAATTACCTGGCCGATCGGCATGGGTAAGTCATTCCGGGGGATATATCATTTACCGCTCGACCAAGTTCGGCTCTCGGCCGGCGGACCGCACAGCCCGACCAAAGAAGAGGGGATTATCAAAGGGCTGAACAATCCTGAACTGGACAAACGTTTGGGGCTGCAAGCCGAACAGCTGCGAGAAGAGGTGGAGTTGCTGCGTGAGGCAAGCCATTCCTTCGATGTCGAAGCCTATCGGCGCGGTGAGCTGACACCGGTTTTTTTCGGTTCTGCCATCAACAACCTCGGTATCCGCGAGTTGCTGGAGAGCTTCGTCGAGCATGCACCGCCGCCGCAACCGCGGGAGACGACCACTCGGGTCGTCGACAGTGGGGAACCGATGCTCACGGGTTTTGTATTCAAAATCCAGGCCAATATGGACCCGAACCATCGTGACCGAATCGCCTTCCTGCGGGTCTGTTCGGGCGTATATCGTAAGAGCATGAAGCTACGGCATCTGCGCAGCAACAAGGAGTTGCGAATCGCCAACGCCATTACCTTCATGGCCTCCGAGCGGGAGCATGTGCAGGAGGCGTATCCAGGGGATATCGTGGGGCTGTACAACCATGGCACCATTCAGGTCGGCGACACGCTTACCGAAGGCGAGGAACTCAAATTCACCGGAATCCCGAATTTTGCCCCCGAGCTATTCCGCTTGGCGTTGTTGCAGAATCCGATGCGCATGAAAGCTTTGCAGAAGGGGCTCATTCAGCTGTGTGAGGAAGGCGCTTCTCAGCTTTTCCGACCTCTTACAGGCAATGAGCTCGTCGTCGGTGCCCTCGGAATCTTGCAGTTCGACGTGGTGGCCTTCCGGCTCAAACATGAATATGGAGTCGACTGCCGATTCGAGTCGGCTAATGCCGTAACAGCACGCTGGGTGAGCTGTGATGATCCGGAACGTTTGGAGGCATTCAAGGAGCGTAATCGAGGCCATCTCGCACTGGATATCTGCGGAGATCTTGCCTACCTTGCCCCTTCCCGAGTCAATCTTGAGCTCACCGCCGAGCGTTGGCCGGAAATCCGCTTCCACGCGACCCGGGAACATTAAAAAACAGGGACTCGGCGCCACGCGGCGCTTGGCTTGGATGTGCTGCCTTTACCTGCCAGCAGGCCGTGGCGGATTGGCATTCAGCGCAGCGCGAACCATGGATTCCACATCGAGGCTGCGTAGGCGATCCATTGCCAGATCCCAGCGGCCTTCGACACACAGCCCGCTCATTCCACCTTGCTCAAAGGCGCTTTGTGCCTCCTCGATGCAACGCTCGCGCACAACCTCTGCCAACCGGTATAGAATTTCGTCTGGCGGGTTGCTCATGATGCCCCGTGCTGATCGCAAGTGAGCTGTTCGCTTCGTATGATTCCGACTCCTTTGGTTCCCAGGTGCGTGCGGACTCGCTCGTCGGTGCCGCTATCCACTGGTCGGGTGAGATCCCACAGCACGTAGGTCGTAAAGCCCGCCGCTATGGCATCCTCCGCGCTCCATTTAACACAATAATCCCGGGCCAGCCCGCATAGAAATAGATCGGTGATGCCCCGCTCCCGTAGATAGCCAGCCAGTCCGGTGGGCGGGCGGCGGCCATCGGCATTCCAATTGTTCAGAAAACCACTGTAGCTATCGACCAGCGGATCCTCGCCTTTGCGCACGATTGCCGCCGCTTTCTCCCATGGCAACTCCGGGTGCAAGGCCGCGCCCGCGCTTCCCTGTACGCAGTGTTCTGGCCAGAGCACCTGCTCTTGGCCATAAAGCTCGATTACGTCGAACGGCTCCCGTCCCGGATGGCTGCTGGCAAAGGAGATGTGTTCCGGTGGATGCCAGTCCTGAGTGGCGACACAATAGCGAAAATACCCGGAGCTCATGAGCTCGGCAATCGGCGCCACTACCACACGACCACCTTGGGTCGGCAGCGCGCCGCCTTCTATGAAATCCGGCTGCATATCGACAACGATCAGAGCGCTGCACTCACGACGGATGGAAACGCGCCCATTGTCCATAGCTTGGCCTCGGTCCAGGCCGACGCAGCCAGCAGGGTAAAGCGGGTGGACGCGCTTTACGGACTCCACGCCGGCCGCCTGTCACGTAGACGAGCGCCCCATGACCTTGTTAAGAATGAACTGCACGATTGGCTCGATGTTGTTCAGATCGAACACCGGCAGCGCTTGCTCCGGAAGATCGGAAAAGTCCGTAGCAATAGCCACGATACAAGGATCCTCCGGCGCCAAGGGCGCGCCAGGCTCTTCACGGCGACGCCGTAACTCTATCTTGGGCAATCGCTCATGGCGGAAGCCCTCGACCAGGATCAAATCGATACTGTCCTGATCTAAGTATTCGATCTCCTCTGCCAGGCAGGGATCATACTCGCGCGGGCGCTCCATAATCAGCGCCCGGCGTCGAGCCGAGGTTACCAATACCTGACTGGCGCCGGCATGGCGAATTTCATAGCTGTCCTTGCCGGGTATATCGATTTCGAAGCCATGGTGGGCATGCTTGATGACGGCCAGGCGCACCCCCTGTTCACGCAGGCGCGGTATGATCCGCCGCAGCAGCGTGGTTTTGCCCGTGCCACGCCAAGCTGCGAAGCCCACGATGGGGCGGCGCACACCGCGCGGCCACAGCTCTCGGAAGCCAGGCTGAGCGTCGCTGTCCTTTCGGGCAGTCGCGGCGGGGGGCATGTTGGTTACATCCAAAATGTCTTCTACTGTACGGCCCATTACGCAAACACCTCAGTTCCCAATTCACTCCGGCGTACGCGAAACGCTCCTTCCGTGCCGGTCACCAATGGCGGTCAAACCTTACCGCGTCTCTCGCCCCGGCTCAACTAGCGGCGGGCTCCAACTACCTTACTGTAACGAGATCTGGCGATTAAGGCTTGTTGGTTCTGCCCGGTCGGCTTTATGCTCGCGTGGTGGGCAATAAGAGACGAATCGTAAATCACAAACTCGTGCTTTGAATTGTCGTTTGTGCGGAGGGACGGCCAACTTCTTAGGGAAGTGCCCTGGGCGAATGGAGTCCATCCCGAATATGAATGATCATTTTCAGGATTTTATCCAGACGGGACTGGCGCGCTCCGCGCCACAATGGTTATTGTTGGTTTTCTTATATGTGGAACACCATGAAGACAATGGGCACGGTCGGACGCTGAGCCTGACGCCGCTGATGATGACGCATCAACGCCTGCTGCAGGCGTTAAGCTTCGATGCGGTCGTTGCCGAGGCGGACCATTTGGACGATCGTTGGGAGTTCTTGCTGCTCGGTTGCATGGACGATGCGCCGGAGGCAAGGGTCCGCGAGCGGCTGCGCGAGATTGCACGTCAACTCGCCACCGGGGCCGATCTCTCCGATTTTTTGATCCTCGACCGTCAGGAACACCCGATCGTTATGGGGACGCAGTAGCGACTGGAGTCGACCCCGCGTATACGCGGCCGCTTGCTCGTTAGATTTGCCCGATAAGCTCCTCGATGGGCATCGGGCGGCCGACTCCGTAGCCTTGTGCGAAGTCGAGGCCGATGTCTTTGAGCTGATAGAGAACCTTGTCGTTTTCCACGAATTCGGCGATCGTCCGTTTGCCAAGAAAATGCCCCAGCTCGTTGATGGAGCGGACCATGGCGTGGTCGGCTTCGTCTCGATCGATGTCGCGGACGAACTGGCCATCGACTTTGAGATAGTCTACGGGCAGGTTTTTGAGATAAGAGTACGATGACAAACCCGAACCGAAGTCATCCAAGGAAAAGCGGCACCCGAGCTCCTTGACTTCCCGGATCAAGTCCGCCGCGCGGGCGAGATTTTGCACCGCGGCGGTCTCGGTCACCTCGAAGCAGAGCAACTCGCCAGAAACCCCGGTGCGATCAAGTTGGCTTCGAAGGTAGTTGGCAAGATCGCCGTCATTCAACGTTGGGCCGCAGAGATTGACGGTAAAGCCGTCCAGGGTGGTCAATGCATCGCCATTATGAGCGCACCAATCCAATACCTCACGAATGACCCAGCGATCTACGGCGGTCATGCGCCCAAAACGCTCCGCTGCCGGGATGAAATCCTTGGGTGGAATGAGGTGATCGGTCGGCCCGAGGATGGAGATCAGAATTTCGTAGAAGGGGCGCAGCGCAGGGTCATCGGCTATAGGCTGAATACGTTGACAGCGCAGCCGCAGCTTGCCCGTCTCCAAAGCTTTGTCGACTTGGGCGGCCTGCGCCATACTGCTGCGCAGCTGTTTGAGCTCGCGGTCGTCTGGGGTAAGCATGTGTAAGTGGTTGCCGCCGGCATTCTTGGCAGCGAGGCAGGCCTCATCGGCGTCCTTGAGCAATCCCTTGGGGCTGCGGCTCTCGAGCGTGAAAGGTACGACCCCGACGCTCGCTGAAACGGTCAGGCTCTCGTCGTCACGGACAAAGCGCCGCTCGTAAAGAGCAAGGCGTTGTTGCTCGGCGAGTACCCGTGCCTCATTCGCGCTACAATGTTCGGCCAACACCGCGAACTCATCACCGCCCATGCGGGCGACGCAACCGCGCCCGGCGATACTTTCCCGCAGCTGGTCGGCGACCTGCTGCAACAGCTCATCGCCACCCTCATGCCCCAGGGTGCTGTTGATCACCTTGAAACCATCCAAAGCGAAGTAGAGTAGGGCATGCCACTGATTGTGGGCCTCGCGCCCGCTTGGCAACTGCTCCAACGCTTTCTGCAGGGCCTTTCGGTTGAGACAACCGGTCAGCGGGTCATGGGTGGCGAAGCGAACCAACTCATCGTGCAGATCTTGGAGCTTCTTTTGCCACTGGCGTTCGGTCAGCGGCATGTCCATATCTTCGGTGAGCCCTGCGGAGGCCACCTCCAACAATTGCGCCAGCTCTGCCAAGGTGATGTCTTTGGCCTTGATCCCACTGCGGTTGACGAACACGAACCGGGTCCGCTCTTCGCTGATCCATTGCAGGCGCAAAGGTTCGGGAGTGCCATCCTTGCCGGCGAAAAACACCCAATCACCCACACCGAGCAGTTTGGCCTGGCCGAGCCAGTAAGGTTTAATTTTGGCGGTCAGCGCGAGTTCATTGGCGTTCGATCGCCTGGCCTTGACCATAGGCAACGGCCGTGGGGCCCGGCCCTGTGCCCTGACCGCGAGCAGGTAATCGCGGATCTCGCCGACAATGGACTGCAGCTCGGGGGTATAACGGCCAAAGGCGGTCAACTGTCGCTCGATGTAGCTGGCCACTTTCTCCGGTTCAGCAATCGGCCGCGCTCTCACGGCCGCGATACCGAGCCCAGCGATGAGCCGGTCCAAAACGGCGAGCCCGCGCCGCCATTGATCGCTGTCGACCCCCGAGCGCAGGTTCACCAGCACGAGCAGGTTACGCCACCCTTGATCGATAAACCCGAGTAGCAGCTTCGGGATCATGTGCTCGGCGACGCGCTTGTCGATCTCCTGGTTCACCAAGCGCTTGGCACGCTCCAACTTCTGCGTGCCCTCGCACTGCTGGAGCACTTTCTGCATATTGACCGCACGTGTGCTAAGGGGGCGTTCGACCAAAGTGGCGATTTCATCGGCGATTTCGCGCACGACCTCCGGTTGCTCGCGCGATTCGCTCAGCGCGCGTTGCAGCAGCTGCTCGAGCTTGCGCTGCAGGCGATCCTGCTCAGCCCCGCGCAGAACCGCCAGAGCTACGCCGGAGCGATCCAACTGATTGAGCAAATGATGGATTGGCTGGGGATTCTCTTGCAAAAACCCGCCTTTTTCGAGCTGGGCGCGTAAGGCCAGGATCGCCAAGCGCCCACTCCAGTCGCGCAGGAAGCGGGTGTTCAACGGATCATCCCGCAGCGAACCGAACCAATTGTCGAGCAACTCGACCGTGCCGTGCGTCTCGGGTGCGAGTTGCTTTTCAGCCGCCCCAGCACCATCAGCGTGCAACCGCCCCATCACCCGTTCCATGAGGCTCACGTCTGTGGTGACGTTCGGTGCTTCTTCGGAGTTGGCATGGAGGTGATCGACAGCTCCTAGCACTTCGCTGGCAGCAAACGTTGGCGCGCCAGGCGCCGGTATGGTGCTCACTCCCGCGGTTGCGAAGCGGGAGGGCCCACGGTGGAGCAGGCGATTGCGCGCCGCGAGGAGCTCGCGCGCGGCCGGCAGTGTCCGTGATGGTGATGCTGATGGTGGTGGTGATGGTGATGAGCCGATAATCGGCGCGGCTGACCCCTGCTGCGGCTGACCTTGCGGCGCGGGCATGGTCTCGCTGTCCGATGCGGCTTCCGTGCAAGCTTGCGAGTCGGGATCGAGCTCGGGTTGCGTTGCCGCTTGCTCGCCCGCTTGTGGCGGGCTCGATACCCGGATTTCCGGGCGTTCGTTTTCGATGCCGGGCAGAATGCCGCGCTCGTGGAAGCGGGCGTTCAGCCCCTCGTAGAGAGTGCCGAGCCGCATCGTTACCGTCTGGCTGAAGGCTTCATGGAGCGTTCGAGCGGGTTTTCGCTCGAATTTGGATAAATCCAGTACAGTCGAGAGGATTTCGCAGACGACGGCCGGGGCCAGTGGATTGCTGAGCTCGTCCAAGCGGTGGCCTACGATATAGGACAAGCGCCGGTTGAGTGCCACGAGCGGGATTGCAAAACGCGTCTCGGCACGGTTGATTGCATCGGAGCGATTGAGCCAGTCTTCGAATTCGCGCTCGTCCACCAGGGCCAGCTCGTCTACCACCTCGGGCATCCGCTTCGATGCGCGAGTAAATCTCGCGTCGGTAAGCTCCGTCATGCGCCGCATCAGCTCATCGGCGAACTGCTGCGGCAGATCGGCTCGGGCATCACGCAGATAACGAAAGCCGCTGTAGTAGGCATGCTGCTCGTCATTGCTGGACGCGTTGCTGGCCCGCTCGAAAAGCTGGTCGCCGGCGTGGTTGACGAACTCGGGGAGGGCCGTGCTGAAAAAACCTTGCGCTTGTTCTCGGTAGAGCTGCAGAGCCTCGCGTGCGAGCCGACTTATGGTACGCTCGCTCGAGGCTTGCGGCTCGCTCGCCGGCGATTGATCAGTGGCGATGGCATGAAAGGCGGTAACCAACTCCCGTTGTGGCGCGCTGAACGCCAGCCCGAGCCCGGCCGAACTCTCCCGCACGATCGATCCCGTGACCTCGCGTTCCGTGCCGTCCACTGGGTGAGTAAAGCGCACCGCCACGCGTTCGCCGGCGTGCAAGTGGTCGGCAGAGAATCGTTTCCTGTCGGATACGCCGGACTGCGCGGTCAAGAACAGACCGCCGGCGCAGAAATCGCGTATGGTGATCGGTTCCGCGGTAAAACCACCACCGGAAAGGGTGGCATCCCAATACACCGAGTGTCTTTGGTATCTACGACGTTCCCTGTTCATCCCTTTACCTCGGGTTCCCCAACCCTTGGCAGCTACGGTCAAGCCGCAACGCCCCTTCCTTCGGACTGATATTAGATTCTTCCCTAGAATAGCCTGGTAAGCAATGGCATCCGTTAATTGGGAAAACACTTGACCGGCCGTAGCGCGGCCGAGCCTACCGCTGGGCTCCCGGTCCAATAACCATCAATAGGGGATTATGAGCACAAACGAGCCACGGCCCAAGCCGCCACTCGCCCTGCAGCGGGCGAGCGCTGTAACCGCTCACGGTGAGACTCGAACCGACGAGTTCGCCTGGCTGCGCGACCGTGCTGACCCGCAGGTCGTTGCCTATCTGGAAGCGGAGAACCGATATACGGCCGCCATCATGGAGCCAGCTCGTGGAATCGGCGAACGCCTCTACGAGGAATTCGTAAGCCGGATCCGCGAAGATGACGAAACGGTACCGGTGCGCCTCGATGCGTATCGGTATTACACGCGAACCTGCGCCGGTGCTGAGTATCCGTTGCTCTGCCGTCGCCACGACGCCGCAACATCGGGTGGGGCCGAGGAGGTTATCCTGGACCTCAATCGGCTGGCCGCCGAGCGGGAGTATTTTGCCTTGGGCAGCACGCAGATCAGCCCGGATCATCGCTACCTGGCCTACTCGGAAGACCTCGACGGCAGCGAACGTTACACATTGCGTGTCCGTGATCTAGTCGAAGGGCAGACGCTGGAGGAGGCGATTGTACAGACTTCCGATGCCGTGGCCTGGTACAACGACAGCCAGACGCTGATCTACACGCTACTCGACGATACGCAACGTCCCTGGCGCGTCATGCGCCACCGCCTAGGGGAACCCCCGGCTAACGATGTCGAGGTGCTGCGCGAGGAGGATGCCGCCTACTTCGTCAGCGTGGATAAGACCAAGGATCGGCGTTACCTGCTAATCAATTTGGTCAGTAACATTACCAGCGAGGCGTATCTGCTGGATGCCGACGATACGCAGGCCAGTCCGAGTCGCTTTTGGCGGCGGGAGGAGGGCGTCGAATACTCGCTTGAGCACCGGGCCGGTGAATTCTTCGTCCTGACCAATCGGTCCGCCGTCAACTTCGAGCTCCTGCGAGTGCCCGCGGAGCGCTTCGCCGAGGAATCCTCATGGCAAACGTTCGTCGGCCATCGCGACCGCGTAAAGCTCGAGGACTTCGAGGTATTCGAGCACCATCTTGCGCTGCTGACCCGCGAGGCCGGCGTAGCCCGGGTTTGGATCTGTGACCTCGTAACCAATGACTGGTCTGCGGTTGCCTTCGGCGAACGACTCTACACCGTGGATTTCGGTGACAACCCAACCTTCACAACCGACCGCCTGCGCTTGCTGTACAGCTCGTTGGTCACGCCCCCGCGGGTGTATGACTACGATATGGCACAAGCCAGGCTGCACTTGCTCAAGCAACGCGAGATCCCGTGCGGGTACGAGCCGGCGCACTATCGCAGCGAGCGTCTGTGGGCCCGCTCAGCCGATGGCGTGCCCGTGCCGATCTCGATCGTTCGCCATCGTGATACACCGCTCGATGGCTCGGCCCGCTGCCTTCTCTATGGCTATGGCAGCTACGGCATCTGCACCGAGCCGACGTTTTCGAGTAGCCGCATCAGTCTGCTGGAGCGCGGTTTCATCTATGCGATTGCTCACGTCCGCGGTGGCGGCGAGCTCGGCGAGCATTGGAAAAACGCTGGCAAGTTGCTGCGCAAACCCAACAGCTTTGCGGATTTTATTGCCTGTGCGCAGCTGCTGATCGACACACAATACACGCGTGCCGCACGCCTCGCCGTAATGGGTGGCAGTGCCGGCGGTCTGCTCATCGGCGCGGCCGTCAACAGTCGCCCGGATTTATTCCGGGCTGCCGTGGCCGAGGTGCCCTTCGTCGATGTTCTCAATACGATGGCGGACCCTTCTCTGCCGCTCACCGTGATCGAATACGATGAGTGGGGTAACCCCGCAGAACGGCGGTACTACGAGACCATTCGGGATTATGCGCCGTACGAGAATATACGCCGGCAGCGTTATCCGGATATGCTCGTCATCGCCGGCTGGAACGATCCCCGCGTTCCCTACTGGGAACCCGCCAAGTGGGTGGCGCGGCTGCGCCGCCGCGCCACCGGCGGTCTGCTTCTTCTGAAAACCGATATGGAGGTGGGCCATAGCGGCACTCATGGGCGGTATCAGGCGCTCAAAGAGCTGGCTTTCGTCTTTTCCTTCCTCTTGTTGCGACTCGATCTCCGCGGCTAGCACCGGTGCCAGCCACCGATCCGGTAAATGCGTTAGGCACCTGACGAAGCCGCCGCCTCCTGCGAGCCCGGCTTGCTGGAACCGCGCCGCGGTTTGCCGGTAGCGGCCTCGGCAGGGGTTTTCGGCGCGGCTTTGCTCGCGCTATCGAGCTCCTGGTCCACTTGCCGTTGAGCCTCGAGCAGCTCATCGGCGACCTGCTGCCAGGCGGTAAAGAGTTGTTGCGGCGTTTGCATGGATTCAGTCAGGTTTCCGAGGCGCCCGATATCGAGCCGTTCAGCGTTGTCGAACCAAACCTTCCAGAGCCGCGACCGGGTGTTGATGCCGGCTTCCATAAGCGCCGTCGACATTCGCGACATTTCGCCGCCAAGTCCCACGCGTGGGCAATGATCCCGAATTTCGCCCACCCAGCGCTGTTCAAGTTGCAGCGTCTCCTCGATGGCTTGCCGAAACCCGTTGATTTGGCTGTGATAAGTTTGATCGAGCGTGGAAGAGCTCTGCAGCATACGCGGTGGACCTTCGAGCCAAACTTTCCACAGTTCGGTATTCAGAACAGTCAACTGCCTGAATAGGTCCTTGCTACTTGTCGCTGTCGTGCTGCTCATGGCGACCTCCGATTGTCGTTTGAGAGCTCGCAATAAAATCAGCGGGCCACGCTTAGCCCGCTCCGTAGCGTGTGCAATACAGCATGGCTCTAGCGAATGCGGAACTCAAGTAATTGACTTATCTGCCCGGAAGTTTCATGAATTGGATTCACACTATTCATCGCTACCCACTACCACCAGAAGTTCGGCTTGGTCTACTCCCACTGACCGAATCCGATGCGGCATGTGCGCGTTGAAATGCAGCGCATCCCCGCAGTCTAGTCTCAGCCGTTCCGAGCCGAAGTCCACTTCAATCCGACCTCGGTGTACGAAGATGAATTCCTCGCCCATGTGCTCTTTGAATGCCGATTGGTTGAAATCGGACTTGGGATAAAGAATGAAAGGCAGCACACGGCGAGAGCCGATACGGTTGGCCAAGGAGGCATAGGCCAAGCCGTCGTCGCCGCTAGCCAGCGACCCGCGCTCATTGGCGCGGACCAAGCTATAGCCATCGCTTGCCTCGTCCCCATCGGAGAACAACTCCTCGACCTGCACGTTGAGTGCCTCGGCGACCTTCAAGGCCACTGCAATGGAAGGCGTATTCAGTCCGCGCTCCACCTTGGATAGATAGCTCTTGGTCAGCCCGGTCTGTTGGGCGAGAGCCTCCAGCGTGAAGCCGAGCTTTTTCCGTAACAGCTTTAAACGCATGGACATCTGAACGTGTCTTGCCTTCCAAGTACAGGGCTTGTATATGACACATGGTGTCATATACAGTAACAAGTGTCACGCCGATGACGTCGCACCGCCGTTGACCCACAACCGCTTTGCCGCTGCCTAACGACAAGGAGTATATCGCCATGATTAGCATGACCGCATCCAAAGAGGAGCTCGTCAAGCGGGCCGAATCGCAGATGAAGTCGTCCTTGGGCGACAACACTTGGACCGACCCTCAAAAACTGGCCCTGACCTGCCGCATCCTGTTCGAAGGCGGCCACGACTCCGGTCTGGCCGGACAGATCACCTCCCGCGGCGAGCAGTCGGGCACTTATTACACCCAGCGTCTGGGCTTGGGCTTCGATGAGATCAGCGCCGGCAACCTGCTGCTGGTGGACGAGGATCTGAACGTGCTGGAAGGCACGGGCATGCCCAACCCGGCCAACCGCTTTCATAGCTGGGTCTACCGGACCCGCGAAGACGTGAACTGCATCATCCACACGCATCCGCCGCATATCGCGGCGCTATCTATGCTGGAAATACCGCTGGAGGTCTCACACATGGATATGTGCCCGCTGTTCGAGGACTGCGCGTTTCTCAAGGAGTGGCCCGGTGTGCCGGTCGGCAACGAGGAGGGCGAGATCATCTCCGGCGCCTTGGGCGATAAGAAGGCGATTCTGCTCTCGCATCACGGTCAGCTCATTGCCGGCGCCTCGATCGAGGAGGCCTGCGTGCTCGCGATGCTGATCGAGCGCGCGGCCAAGCTGCAACTGCTGGCCATGTCGGCCGGCGAAATCAAGCCGATCCCGGAGAAGCTGGGGCGCGAGGCCCACGACTGGATCTCCACACCGAAACGCCATGGCGCGGCCTTTAACTATTACACCCGCCGGACATTGGCACGGCATCACGATTGCCTGAGCTAGCCCCGCTCTTGCGAAACCCATCTTTCATCTAACTAAGGAATTCCCCATGTCCGGACACGCAATACACGGCATCATCGGCTACACGATTACACCCTTCGGCACCGATGATGGCCTCGACCTCAACGCACTGGCGCGTTCCATCGATCGGCTGATCGACGATGGCGTGCACGCCATCGCCCCACTGGGCAGCACCGGCGAGGGCGCCTACCTGAACGAGGACGAGTGGCAACAGGTGGCCAAGTCTAGTGTCGATCAGGTCGACAAGCGGGTGCCGACCATCGTCAGCGTCTCCGATCTGACCACCGCCGGCACCGTCCGCCGCGCACGATCCGCCGAAGCACTCGGCGCAGACGCCGTGATGGTGCTGCCGGTATCCTACTGGAAGCTCCAGACCGACGAGATCGTCGGGCACTACCGCGCCGTGGGCGATGCCATCGGCATCCCGATCATGCTCTACAACAATCCCGGCACCAGCGGCATCGACATGTCGGTGGACCTGATCATGCGCATCGTCGATGCGGTGGACAACGTGACCATGGTCAAGGAGAGCACCGGCGACATCCAACGCATGCATCAACTCTACCTGCGCTCCCAGGGCAAGCTGCCGTTCTACAATGGATCCAACCCCATGGCCTTGGAGGCGTTCGTGGCCGGGGCCACCGGCTGGTGTACAGCCGCGCCTAATCTCATCCCCGCCCTGAACCGGCAGCTTTACGAGGCGGTTAGAGACGGCCGGCTGGCCGAGGCGCAAAGCCTGTTCTACCGGCAACTGCCGCTGCTGGATTTCATCCTCAAGGGCGGCCTACCCACCACTATCAAGGCCGGTCTGGGCCTGACCGGGCTATCGGTCGGCGCCCCGCGGTTGCCCGTGCTGCCGCTGGATGATGCCGGGCGTGATTACTTGGGTGGCCTGCTCAAAGAACTACGCTAGCCACAGTCCGCGGGCGCCTACCCGGCGCCCGCGGATCATCTCCAGCCCCTGAGCATCGAGAACTCCGCGCCCATGCCGGAATGTTCGGCCAGGTTATGGGATAGTGTCAGCGATAACGTGAGCGGCCATTAGCGGACAACAAAGTCCGATGACGAAGTCAAACATGCGCATAATGTATATTATGTTAAATAGAACATATCGATGGACAATCGGGCTTGCTATAAGCCTGATAACCAGCAATGCCGGTAAAGCTGCTGATCATTTAGGGAAGCTGCACGAAACCCCATAATGTGTACTTAATGTGTACTTAATGTGTACTTAGTGCCGGGGTTGTCCTTCGTCATTTCCCACGTGCCCGAGGCGGATTCCAGTGGCGATCTGATGGGCCTGTTCACGAGCAGCCGCTGAAATAGGTCCGCGTTGCGGGGAAAGGATGTGCGCAAAACAGTCTTCCAAGGTGATTCCAGGAAGCGCCGTGACGGCATCGAAATGCACCGTCGAACCTTCACGCCGGACGTTTTCCAAGCGGGTAGCCTCACCAAGCAGGCGGTGGCTTGCGGTGACCATCAGGACTTCACTGTGATCCGAAGAACTGGCGGCTGATTCGTCAAGGTCAATGCTGTCGAGATCAGCGGGTAGCGAGATCCATGTGTTCACTGCCAAAGTAACCATGATCACATCCAACTCGTCGGCAATACCGCGAATCACCTCTGCTATGAGCTCACGATCTTCCGGCTTTTCCGGTATGGCAAGTCCGAACACCGTGAACCCACTGTCATTGTCCGGGTGCAGGGTCGCCAGCATACCATTGAGATTACCTTGTTCTCGGATCATGCGCCGCGACGTATCAACCGCACGCTCGATCGATGCGCTCATCCGTTCTTGGTTCCACTCCATCGGGCCACCTCTGGGCAAATGATTTTATAAACAGGACACTTGCCGGCTATTGCCGAGCATTTCTCCTACCATATAGCTCTGGCATAGTGGGTGTGCATGGTCTTGTCTTTCGTCACCAGCATCGCATCGTGCAGAGCGGCCTGGGCTACGATCAGTCGGTCAAACGGATCACGCGTCCAATTCTGACCCGCGGCTCTGTGCACCGCCGCTGCGAACGGTGCCTGACATAGGCTCAATCCCAGCGTGGCGTTCAACTCATCAAGCACCGGTGCCGGGCGCTCAGCAAGGCGACCGATTTCATAGAGATATTGAAGTTCGAGCCGCACCATAGGTGAAATACGCAGCGAATCAGCTGAGCGGACAACATCGGCTGCCGGTGCCGATAAAGCCTTGGCGCCAAGCCCATAGAGCCAGGCGACCACATGCGTATCGAGATAGACTATGGATGCCATTCCTGCGACCAATCCATGTGTACCAGCGCTTCAGGATCGGTTTGCAGATAGTCCGGATGCGGCTTGAGCTGATCGAGCGCATCTCCTTCGTTGGCTGACACGATCCGGACACGCCGTCCCCGCCGTTCGATTTCAACTCCTCGGCCGCTTAGGATGACCGTGTCGACGATCCGATACAGGTTCGCTCGTAACTTGGAAAGCGTCATTCGCTCCATTGTCGTACCGCACGTTTTTTTACACGTACTGTACGATAGCATACCGATACACTTTTTTATACCGGGCGACACTTGCACCCAAAATGATACGCTATTTACGCGCCGGCGGCGCGCCCACGGATGGAGATTAACCTGACTCGTCTGTACGAGATTCTCGAGCGTTAATGTCATCTTTTGTTCAGACCCGGCCAGGTTAGTCGGACTCCACAACGATTATGGAAGCAGAGCTTATGAAACCAGAAATCGAAGAATTATTGCGTTTCTGCCCGAGACTTCCGACCCTCTCCGGGGTTGCACTGCGTATCGTCAAGATGGCCCGTGAACCGGAGATCGACATTGACCAACTGGCGGCTCTGATTTCGAAAGACCCGGCGCTGACCGTAAAGATCATCCGGGCGGCCAACTCACCGTTGCTCGGTCGAGCGCAACGTACACGCAACCTGCAGCAGGCCGTGATGCTGCTCGGACTGAACTCCACTATTACGCTCTCATTGAGCTTCTCGCTTACGAACAGTCTCAAGCGCAACGAAAGCCAACGCCAGGGCTTGGAACATTTCTGGCGCCGCTGTCTGCTCTCAGCCCTAGCCTGTCGGGAGCTTGGCCGACAGTGCAAAGCCGGCGCTCTGGAAGAGCTGTTTCTCGCCGGACTACTCCATGAGATCGGTGTGCTGGTGCTGGCGTCCGTATTTCCGGAGCGCTACCCGGCTTTGCTCGATGCCTCATCCAATCATGAGGGGCTGATCGCACAGGAACGGGAACACCTTGCCACCGATCATGGCGAGGCTGGCGCCTGGATCATGCGTGAATGGGGACTGCCGGACTACATCCCCCTTGCCACCGCAGCCATCCATAACCCGCAGGCCATGGACACACCCGAGTCTTTGCACGCATTCATTGCATGCGTCGGCCTCTCCGGCTATATCGCCGACATTTATCTGGAGACCGACACGGAAAGCGCCACGGCGTCCGCTGCGAGTGCGAACGAATGCGGGCCCGCTCTGGACCGTGCTGTGCTGTCCACCGTGTTGCTTCAAGTAGCGAATTCCCTACCGGAGATCGAAGAGCTATTCGAGATGTCATTTATGTCGTGCGAACAGGTGAACGGCATCACCGACGAGGCCCGCGAACTCTTGGTCATGCGCTATCTTCAGCTGCTACAACACGCCTCCGAAGCCGACCGCAAAGCCAGCGAGCTCGAACGAACGGCTGTTCAGCTGCAGGAGATGGCTCGCCGCGACCCCCTGACCGGTGCCTATAACCGGCGCTATTTCGACGAGATGCTTAGCCAGCGTTTCGAGGCTGCCACCCGACACCAGCAGCCGCTGAGCCTGGGCTTCCTGGATCTGGACCACTTCAAGATGGTAAATGACCGCTATGGGCATCAGGCCGGTGATGTGGTGCTCGCCGGAGTAGCCAAGGCAATCAGCAGCCGCCTTCGCGGCGACGATTTCCTCGCCCGATATGGTGGTGAGGAGTTCGTCTTACTGCTTCCGAACACCAACCTGGAGTTGGCGCAACGCATTTTAGAGCGTATACGAGCGCACATTGAAACCGAAGAACACACTGTGGCGCCGGAACACATGATCCGCATTACCCTATCGGCGGGCGCGGCGGCGCACATGGACGGCTCGCGGATCAGCAACAAGCTGGATGACCTGATCCGTGCGGCCGATCGTGCGCTCTATCTGGCGAAGCGACAGGGCCGCAATCGCGTCGAGGTGGCTGAATAAACGCATCGCAAAAATCCCGATGCACTCGGAGACGTTTGACTTGACCTACACACCGCAGCCGATCGATTCTCGCCAGCGGATGGACGATCCGTCGGAATGGGTAAGCCGCCAGGCCGAGCGCACCGCGTAGGTGCAAGGCCGGTTCAGGCTTGCGCGGCTTCGCGGCAAATCGGGCAGCCGCCGAAAGCCTCCGAATCCTCGGGATCCGGCCGTACGGAGAGGTAAATCGGATGCGGGTGGCGTTGCGGCGGTAGCTGATAGCGGTTGGTCCAGGTCATTTCTACCGGCAGCGGTGCCGCGCCCGTCCACACCCGTACGGCGTGAGGCATCGTGCCCGCAACCGAAAATGGCGGTCGAACTGGACAATCCGGCTGGCATCACCCATCTGCCTTTAGCTGGTTTGCTGCATGCGGCCGGTAGTCGAAGCACTTGCTCATATATGAAGCGCAGTCCTGGGGGCGTGTGTCCCTTAAATCGCCTAGCCGACGGTTTTAGTGCGGAGAGTAGCTTTGCGGCGTCCTTATCGCCGAGACCTAACCTGGCGCGGGTAAGTGGCGACGCGATAGATGTAGACCAACACGATACTTACCAAGATAGCGATGGATAGAGGGCCGACGTAATCCGCGACCAGGTGGTAATGGTTCTGCAGCAGGTAGCCGGCTCCGGCCAGCAGACCGGAGCAGAGCAGCGTGCCGATGCTCGAATAGAGCAGGAACCGGGGCATGCGCATGCATGCAAAGCCGGCCGGCACCGAAACCAATACTCGACTGGTGGGGATCAGGCGCCCGAATAACACCGCCTTGCCGTCCTGACGATCGAACCAGCGCAGGGCTTTGTCGATCCCGCCGGGGGTAACGGTGAGCCACCGTCCGTGCCGATCCGCCCAGACTTTGAGCCGCTCCTCACCGAACTGGCGGCCGGCGAAATACCAGGGCAGCACCCCGAGCACCGAGCCGACCGTTCCGGCGACGGTGACGCCGGCCAGGCTCAGTTCACCGCGCGCGGCGGCAAACCCGG
Source organism: Nitrococcus mobilis Nb-231 (assembly GCF_000153205.1). Classification (GTDB taxonomy): domain Bacteria; phylum Pseudomonadota; class Gammaproteobacteria; order Nitrococcales; family Nitrococcaceae; genus Nitrococcus; species Nitrococcus mobilis. Next base: position 530,415 of record NZ_CH672427.1, on the reverse strand, counting down.
CCAGCGGCATCACGACCTCCGAGGGAATCGGCGGGAAAAGGCTCGCCAGGAACATCAGCAGCATGATGCCGGGATAGCCCATGTTGGAGATCATGTCGGCGATCCAGCTAAGCATGGTCCGCATGAGCCCTTAGCAAGTCGTTCGCGCCCTCGATGGCCGGCGATTGAACTGTTTGATGTGCCATAGCCGGCAATCTCGAGCGACCTATTTAATTATTCTAATTTAGCATTATCGCCGAGACCCGACCTGCCGCGGGTAAGTGACGACACGATAGATATAGGCCAACACGATACCCACCAGGATGGCTACGGAGACAGGGCCAAGGTAATCCGCAACTGTGTGGTATTCGCTTTGCAGAAGGTAACCGGCCCAAGCCAGCAGCCCAGACCAGAGTACTGTGCCGACGATCGAATAGATCAAAAACCGGGGCAAACGCATGCATGCGAAGCCGGCTGGAACCGAGATTAAAGTTCGAATGGTGGGCACCAAACGGCCGAAAAGCACCATTTTACCGCCGTGGCGGAGGAATCCATCCAGCGCCTTATCAAGCTCGCTCGGGGTAACAGTGAGCCAGCGGCCGTGCCGATCCGCCCAGGCCTTGAGCCGTTCCTCGCCGAGCAGCCGACCAGCGAAATACCAAGGAAGCGCCCCGAGCACCGAGCCGAGCATTCCGGCGATGGTTACACCCGCAAGATTCAGATCACCGCGCGCCGCAACGAACCCGGCGAGCGGCATCACGATCTCCGAGGGAATCGGTGGGAAGATATTTTCCAGAAACATCAATAGCGTGATGCCGAGATATCCCATATCGGCGATAATGTTAGCGATCCAATCAAGCATGGCCTTTATGCCTCCGTGGCAAGCCGTCGGCCTCGTGGCGGCCTTCGGCCATAGTTCATGCGCTTTAAATGCACTTCTCTACTTTGATGCCGCAAATCGACCTTGATTCCTATTGCAGCCGGATCGGCTACCAGGGGCCGCGCACGCCGACACTAGAGACGCTGCGCACGCTGCACGAACTGCATCCGGCCGCGATCGTCTTCGAAGCGATCGATGTCCTGCTCAATCGCGGTGTCGACCTCTCCCCCGCCGCGGTCGACGCCAAGCTGATCGTAAGCGCTCGCGGGGGCTATTGCTACGAGCACAACAGCCTTTTCAAACGCGTGCTCACGGCGCTCGGTTTCGAGGTCGAAGGGCTGGTTGCCCGCGTGCGTTGGATGGCTCCCCCCGAGGCGCCGCCGCGGCCGCGTACGCACATGGCGTTGCGGGTTACCCTCGATGGCGTGTCTTGGCTCGGCGATGTCGGGTTCGGCAATTTGGTGCTCACCGCGCCGCTGCGCTTGGAGTGCACCGCGCCGCAGCCGACTCGCCACGAGACGTTCCGCCTGGTACCGCTCGATAAGGGATGGCTTTTGCAGGCTAGGCTCGACGGCGAGTGGCGCTCGGTCTATGAGCTCTCGCGCGAGGCGCAGCTCGATGTGGACTACGAGCTTGCCAACTGGTTCACCGCCACGCATCCGAGCTCGCCGTTTCGGCGCAATTTGATGGTGGCGCGGACCACGCCGCAGGCCCGCTACACGCTCCTGCACAACCGCCTGACGGTTCGGTCTCCCAACGGCGGTATGGAGCGGCGCGCATTAAACGCCGATGCGCTCGAGCACGTTCTGGCCGAGACCTTCGGCCTGCCTGTGGAACCGGGGTGGCGGCCGCTCATCGAGCGAGCCGTCACGGCTGGTCAGTCGGACTCGTAAAGCGTCGGCCGACGCGAGCCGTGCAGTGCCTTGGCACCCGCCAGCGGCAAACCGGCCGTCTCCCGAATAAGCAAAATGGGTATGATCGCGATCGCTGCCGCCCCCATCAGATAATAAGCCGGTATGTAATTGCTGTCCGAGAGTGAGATGAGGTAGGTGATCATGAATGGCGCGGTGCCGCCGAAAAGCGAAGTGGACAGATTATAAGAGATCGTGAACCCGCCATTGCGCACCCGGGTGAAGAATATCGCCGGCAGAGTCGCCGGCAAAGTCCCCGAAAGCAACACCACGAAGAAGCCAATGATGGCCAGACCGACGAACTCCATGCCGGTACCGCCCTGCATCAGGGCGAAAGCCGGGTACGAGAAAAACAATAACCCGAGGCACGCCACCATCAACACCGGCCTACGCCCGATGCGATCGGAGAGCCGGCCGATGAACGTCAGCAATGCCATCATACCCAACAGCACCCCGAGCGAGAGCAGCAAGGATTGCAACTCGCTGGTGTTCAAGCGCGTGGTGAGATAGCTCGGCATATACTTGAGCACGGTATAGTAAGCCACGTTCCAAACGACTACGACGCCGATGCACAGCAGCAGCGAGCGCCAATGCTCCGTTATCATCTCGCGCAACGGCGCCTGCGCCACCTCCCCCGCCTCCTGGGCTTGCTTGAAGGCCGGACTGTCCTCGAGCTTGAGGCGCAGATACAAACCGAAAAGGCCCATCGGTGCGGCCATAAGGAACGGAACGCGCCAACCCCATTCCAGCATGGCCTCGCTCGATAGCGATCCGGCGAGCACGGCAGCTAAAATCGCCGCCAATGCATACCCCCCCAGAGTACCGAACTCCAGCCAGCTTGTGAGGATTCCACGCTGCTTATCCGGGGCGTACTCGGCAATGAAGGTTGCGGCGCTACCGTACTCACCGCCGGTGGAAAAGCCTTGCACCAGCCTGAGCAGAATCAAACCGATGGGCGACCAGATGCCGATGGCCTCGTAGCTTGGCAATAGACCTACCGCAAAGGTGGCGGCCGACATCATGAGAATCGTCGTGACCAGCACTCCGCTGCGACCGATCTTGTCGCCCAGTGGCCCGAAAAATAGACTACCGAGCGGCCGGGCCAAAAAAGCGACCGCGAAGACAGCGAACGTCGAGAGCAAGGAGGTCGTCGGATCGTGGCTCGGGAAAAAAACCTGCCCTAGTGTGACGGCGAAATAGCCATAGACTCCGAAATCGAACCACTCCAGTGCGTTGCCGATAGCCGCCCCGGCAATGGCCCGATGCATGGCGGAGTCGTCGACTTCCTGGCCATTTATCTCTGCGGTTCGCTCTGCTTCGGCTTCAAAGGCAGTCACTCGGCAAGGTCTCCGGCGGGGCGGATCAAGGGCTGAGGCAGGTCACGCTCACTTCGCCGCGACAAGCGCCTGATCGATGTCGGCGAGGATGTCGTCGATGTGCTCGAGGCCGATCGAGAGCCGCACCAGGTCCCGGGATACCCCCGCCTTTGCGAGCTCTTCGTCGTTGAGCTGGCGGTGCGTGGTGGTGGCCGGGTGGCAGGCGAGCGATTTGGCATCGCCGATGTTCACCAGCCGCACGATGAGCCCGAGCGCGTCGATGAACTTGGCGCCCGCCTCGGCACCGCCCTTGATGCCGAAACTGAGGATGCCCGAGGCTTTACCGCCCATGTATTTCTCGGCGAGCGCATGATCGGGGCTGTCCGGCAGACCGGCATAGTTCACCCAGCTCACCTGCGGGTGACCCTGAAGGTGCTCGGCGACCTTCTGCGTATTCTCGCAGTGGCGCTCCATGCGCAGCGGCAGCGTCTCGATACCCTGCAGCACCAGAAAGGCGTTGAAGGGGCTCAGCGCGGCGCCGGTGTTGCGCAGTGGTGCCACGCGCGCCCGGCCGATGAAGGCTGCCTCGCCCAACGCCTCCGTATACACCACGCCGTGATAGGACGGATCCGGCTCGTTGAGCATCCGAAAGCGCTCCTTGTGCTGCGCCCAGGGAAACTTACCGGAGTCGACGATCACCCCGGCGATGCTGTTGCCATGCCCGCCCATGTATTTGGTCAAAGCGTGGACCACGATATCCGCGCCGTGCTCGATGGGCCGCCATAGATACGGCGAGGGGACGGTGTTATCGGCGATCAGCGGCACGCCGTGGGCGTGCGCAATCTCGGCAACACGCTCGATGTCGACGATATTGCCGGCGGGGTTGCCCACGGTTTCGCAGAACACCGCTTTGGTCCGCTCGTCGATGCGCGCCGCGATGCCCTCGAAATCGTCCTGAGCGACGAAACGCGCTTCGAGGCCGCGCCGCGGCAAGCTGTGCGCGAAGAAATTATAGGTACCACCGTAGAGTTTGGTGGTGGTGACGAGGTTGTCGCCCACCTCAGCGATGGTCTCGATGGCGTATTCGATGGCCGCCATACCCGAGGCGACCGCCAGTGCGGCGACCCCGCCTTCCATCTTCGCCACCCGCTCTTCGAGCACGGCATTGGTCGGGTTCATGATGCGGGTATAGATATTGCCCGGCACTTTGAGATCGAAGAGGTCGGCGCCGTGCTGAGTGCTGTCGAAGGCGTAGGAAGTGGTCTGGTAGATGGGCACGGCCACGGCCTTGGTGGTGGGCTCGGGCTGGTAGCCGCCATGGATGGCAATGGTTTCGAGTTTCACGGCCTGCCTCGTCCTCTTTGGTCTCGTAACCCCCGGCCATACTAACCGCGGTCGCCCGCAAATTCTAATGGCTATTGACTATGGCCAGCCGCTATCAATTCGCCGCCGACGACCGGTGCGATCTGGTCCGCCACGCCTCGCCAGGCCGCCGCTAGGCTCTCGACCAGGGCTTGATAGCCATCCGCGGGTAATGGTCGCTCGACCGAGAATTGTCGCGCGGCCAGCAAGCGGCCCGTACCATCGCGCAGCCGCCACTGCCCCACGACGATCGCCACCCCATCGTAGCGACCGTGAAAGCCGTCCACCTCGACTTCGAGCCGAGGCAGCGGCTCGCCCGTAGTCGCCGATTCGCTGTCGTCGAGCACCTGAACGCGCGGCAACTTGCGCGCCAACTCCTCGCGCAGGCTGCGCCGCAGCTGAGTGGCGAGATTCTCGGCCCAAAGATGGTCGCGCCCCTGGTGAATGGCCACGTCGTTGGTCTGCATCACGATGCCGTCGCTCCGGAGAAACGGTGCAAGCTGCAGCGACGCGATCCAAAGCCGGTGCTCACTGCTCGCGGCCGGCGCGGCCGGCCGACTGGTGAGCCCGAGCAGATAGCGGTGTTCGGGCACAGTCGGTGCCCCCGCGCAACCGCTCAAAAGGATCAATGCGGCCAACACAATGGCGAGGGCGAGGATTGTGAACCTCTGAGCGGTCATCGGTGAAAGGCCCTCGGTTGCGGATCCGGTCTCTCCCGCTTATCGAAGATCAGCGCGTTGGGCTGCTTACGTAGCGTGCGAGCCATCGGCTGGAGCTCTTGCATCAGCGCGTCGAGCCGCTCCAGCGTCGTCGTCAGTCGCTGATAGGCTTCCGAATCACCGGAGAAACCCTGCATGGTCTTGCGAAGTTCCACCAGTGTCTCGTTGAGGTTGTTCGGCATCGCCTGCGTCGCCTGATCATCAAGCAAGCCATTTACGGTTTGCGTGGTCTTCGCCAGTTGGGCGAGCGCGGCACGGGAGACCTCCAAGTTGCGATTAAGCTTATCCAGGATTTGCTCGATGTTCAGCGCATTCAACTTGTCCAACAGGCTCGTGATCTTCTGCTCGATTTGGGCAACACCGGTTGAGACTGTCGGAAACACTTGCCGGTCGTGGAAAGTCTGCGGTTTGTAGGCGGGCGCATTCGGGTAGAAGTTGATATCGACGAACAGCGAGCCGGTCAGCAGGTTGCTCGTTTTGAGCGAGGCCCGCAGCCCGCGCTTCATCAGCCGCTCCACACGGGATCGCCACTGCGCCAATGTCATATCGCTGGCACCGCGTTCGACTCGCTGCAGCTCAATGCGTATCAGCACCGGTATCGTCAGTTGCACCACATTGGCCCGGCCGGCACGTAAGTCCCAGAGCACGCTGACGACGGTCCCGACACGGACACCGCGGTATTCCACCGGCGCGCCGGCCTCGAGTCCACGTACCGTATCCTCTACGAGGAGCACATATTCGATGAAGCGGTCGAACGAGCCCTCACGCGCGCTCGCTCGATCGGGATAGAGCTCATAGGTCGCGCCGGATTTCACCGGTTGCCCCTGCGGCACATCTTCCGGCACGCCAAAGGTGATGCCGCCGCCGATCAACGATTCCAACGACTCGAAGTTCACTTTCACCCCGCCCGCGCCGACGTCGACGTTAATGCCCGAAGCGGTCCAGAAACGCGTAGTGCTGGTCACGAGACTGTCGTACGGGGCCTGAATGAAGACTTGATGGGTGATTCGGCGGGCCTCGGAGTCAAACTGCGTGGACTCCACACGGCCGACGGTCAGCCCCTCGTAGAAGATCGGATCGCCGGTGGAGAGCGAGTTGCCCAGTCCGCTGATCAATTTCAGCCGCAGACCTTTGGCGTCCGGCGGTGCCACCGGTGGCTGCTCGAGCACTTTGAAATCACGCTGCGGGGTCTCCGCATGGCCTGGCTGCAGTTTTATGTAAGCGCCGGAGAGCACGGTACCGAGGCCGCTGATGCCTTCCCGGCCGATGCGCGGCTTGACCACCCAGAACTGGGTTTCGGTATTGAGCATGCGCTCCGAGCCGACGTTTAGGCGTGCCTCGATGATCGTATGACTGAAGTCCTTGGACAGGTGTACTGTCTCCACGCGACCGATCTCTACATTGCGAGTCTTGATCGGCGTCTTGCCGGCCTCGATGCCTTCCGCATTTTGCATTTCGAGGGTGATGAGGGGGCCGCGGTTGACGAAGCCGTTATAGACCATCCACAAGCCGATCAGAATGGCAACCGCCGGGACGATCCAGATCGGGGAAATGCGGACCTGCCCGCGGCGTCTGGCGTAGTGTGGTGGGGCGTCAGCCATCCTTTCCCTTCTCCTGGCCGTTGCGAGGGGCGTCCCAAAGCAGTCGCGGATCGAAGCTCATGGCCGCAAACATGCTGACCACCACGACGCTGGCGAAGGCAAGCGCCGCCACGCCAGGCGTGATCGATAGCACAGCACCGGCCCGGAGCAACGCAACAAGTATGGCGACGACGAACACATCCACCATGGACCAGCGGCCGATGAACTCAACCGCCCGATACAGGCGCGCCGAGGTCCCGCGATCGCGCGGCACTCGACGCTGCGCGTTCACGCAGAGCCAGCCGAGTGCGAGTATTTTGCTGACCGGCACGAGCACACTGGCGGTGAATATGATCAGCGCGATCGGCAAGTCGCCATGATACGCAAAACTCAGCACCCCGCCGATGATGGTCGACGGCTCCGAGGCTCCCAAAACCGTGGTGGTCATGATGGGATAAACGTTGGCCGGCACATAGAGCACTGTGGCGGTGGCGAGCAGTGCATACGTGCGCTGCAGGCTCTGCGGATGGCGGCTGTGCAGGTGCTCGCCGCAGCGCCGACATGCAGTAGGCGCCGCGTCATCCAGGCGATTGATCAACCCACACACGGCACAGCCCGTCAGCCCCTGCCCTGCCGCCGTCTCGCCGGTCCGGGTTCCCGCCGGGGCCGGCGGTTCCCCGGCCAGGGCGAACCACAGCCAATCGGCGTCAACAGACTGGTTGGTCTTGAGGAGCAACACGGCGAATGCACAGAAAAACCAGAACGCCGGATCCAGGCCGATCTGGCCGTAACTGACAATCTTGATCAAACTGACCAAGGTCGCGACGACGAACACGTCGGCCATCATCCAAGGGATCACGTGCAGGATGGCGCGGGCAATCGTTCGACTTTGGGGCAGTAGCTTGCTGCGCAGCAAGCTACTGTGCAACCAGATAAGGCCGATCAGGTAGAGCGCCGGTAGCACCACCACCGTCAATAACACGCTGATAGCGACCAGGTATTCACCGAAATCGATCAGCGACACCGGGGCGTCGACAAGCTCGATGCGATTGGACACGCCCTGGACCTGGAAGCCCACGAACGGGAAACTCACAGCGAGCACCAGGCAAGTAAACGCCGCGCTGGCCAGCGCAAGCCCCCGCTGCACAGGCAGCCGGTTGCGCCGCGCCAATAGGTGCCCGCAGCGGGGGCAGTCGGCGCGCTCGTTGGGGCGCAGCGGCGGCAGTGCAACGACGAGATCACACCCATGACAGGCGCGCAACCGCCGCCGGCGAGTCAGCCGAGACGAGGCAGTCGAGATTCGATCGCCGTTTGCGGTGCCAGCAAAGGGCTGCCTTAAATCCCCCATTACGCGCGTAAAGTCCCTACGGCCACAACCACAAAACGCTCCTTAGATTTTGATTAAAATGATTTTTTCAGGCTGGAGGCGTGGCTTTAGATCGAGCAAGCGGTCCACATTGCGATGCGGGCCAGAATCATCGGGTGGATTAATACCGCACCTCCTTACTTCAAGTCCAGGTTCTTCTTGATTTTCTCGCCCAAGCTCTTGACCAGCTTTTTGTTAGTGTGACCGACCACGATCGTGTTATTGCGGCGAACACAGGTCCATCGTGGCTGCCTCCGCCCGGCTGACGGCCGGTGCCAGCCGTCGATAGGGGCCGACGCTGCGCGTTGCGACCGCCTCCGATGCGACAGCACCCAGCGCGATTAGGTAGTCGGGGGCCGGACAGATTGAGGAAACCAACCTGAACAAGCGCTTGGTTAGCAGTGCATCCCAGACCAGATGTACACGCGGGTACTTGCCACAGTTGCTGGCGGAGTGAACACATCCCTGATTGATCAGCTGTACTTCGCCTGCGGGCAATCGATACACCTGCCCGTCGAGGATCAACTCCGCATCATCGTTGGTAAGCAACGGCAGATGAAAACGCAGGCGTGCCCCGATCGTGCCGGTGCTCGTGCGAAACGGCACGTGTTCTTCATGGGCATTCAGCGAGGCGCCGGGGTGCAGGACATTGATTCGAAAATTGATCAAATGCGGCCAGTCGCAGATCAACCGCGACAATGCCGGGTATTGGTGGCAGTCGAAGAACCACTTGTTGCGACATGACAGATCATGGTCGGTACTGAAATCGCCACTGCGCCCGGTACGATTGAGCAGGCTGAATTGCTCGGCATTGCCGTGCGGGTTGGTCCAGTGAGTGACATGGTTCGTGGCGCCGATCTCGGAAGGCTTGTTTGCTTTCCGGTAACGTTCGACATCAGTGCGCAGGCCTGCAAAGAATGGGTTGGCCACGCCGAACAAACGCAGACATCGGATACCGCCGTGATGCTGATCCCCGGCGAGCATACCCGCAATGAGGTCATCCGGTTTCATAACGTAATCGGAAAGGGGCAACTGTCGATCAATGCTTGTAATGACATCCTCGGCGGTGCGATGGCGTGCGCCCGCAGGCTTTGCTCGACGATGCTATCCGGCCGAATCGGTATCGGATCGATCTGCGGGCAGCCGATAGCCTGCAAATAGTCACGGAACTTGCTGCGATCACCCGACGGTAGGGGGCGAAACTCGATCCATGCGGCCGGGCGGCCATAAGCATGGGCGGCTACGAGTCCGTGTAACGACGAGGATGCCACCCATTCGCAACTGCCGATAGCGTCGATGACCGTCTCGACCGGATCCTGGATGTCGATGAGCCGCGTCCGCGGCTGCAGACTGAACCGGCCGGCCAATCTCGGCCGATCGGAAAAATGCAGCACCAGCCCCATGCTATGCCGGACCGGCTCCTTTGGTGTATAGAGAACCGGCAACAGCAGCGCCGGATCGCCGTAGACCGGCGGGCAGTCGATACCGGCCGCCCGGACCCGGTCACGGGTTAGCGGACCACGCACGGCGCAAACATCGAGACCTCTACCGACCGTCCCGGTGGCCGTCATGATGCCGGCTCCCCAGACGGTGCACGGGGCACGCGCCAGGCTGATGACGCTGCCGGTAACGAGGAACTTGTGCCGCGCATCGTCGGCCTCGCGAAAACGCGGGTAGGCACCGGTCAGCCGCCTGATCAGCCACGGTGTGAGGGCATCGCCGAAATTAGCCCGGCTCGGTATGCGGCACCAAAACGAGGCCAGCCGATCAACCATAACTCACCGGTTGCAGGATGCGATCGATAAGTTGCCGGGTATCGGCGTCGAGTCCGCCCCAACTCCAGAACCACTGGCAAGGTCTGTCGGTGTCGGCGAGTTGACCGATCGGTAGCCACTCGAAGGCCTCACGATGATACTCATGCGCGTAGGCGGCCAGCACATTGAATTCCGAGAAGCCGCGCGCTGGGCGACTCATAACCCAATCCGACAGCGGAACGCCTTTCTCGCGGCGTGACCAGACGCGGATTTCGGAATATAGCCAGCGTGGAAACGTGAACGGCGGACTTTGCATGAAATCGTGCGTTGGCATCCAGCCCAAGAACTCCGCCGTGGGCCGGGTCCACGGCCAATGGCGCGGCAGGTCGGCCACGGCCCGTGTGTAGATCCGCGGGCGGCCCTCAGAGGTCAGATCGTTCGGTGTTAGCGGCTTCTGAACGATGCAGTCGGAGTCGAGGTGGCAAATCAGCCCGGCGTCGCTCCGGCGGTCGGCATACAGTTTCGTCACCTGCTGGCCGAGATAGTCATCGTTGTAATCACGGCATAATTCGAGTCGCACGAACGGCGGCAGTGCGGCACGACGCCGCAGCCACGGTTCGCTGGCGTTCGGTATCACGACAATGACTTGCGAGAAGCCTGAGCAAAACCGCTCCACGGCCGCCAGACACATCTCCAGCCAGCCGAAATCGCGCCAGTAGCTTCGAATCACGATGTCGCAGGTCATCTCCAGACGTCCGGTAAGCGGCGACGATTCCACCTACCTACACCTTCACAGGATAGTGTAGACAGGCACAGGATAGTGTAGACAGGATGTCTAGAATTAAATCGTTAGCGGCCCTGCCAAGGAAGAACTCACGCAATCGGGTGAGCAGATGACTACGATCGGTTTTGACGACCTACCGAAAGTGGCGATACAGCCGGGCACCGTGGCAATGTTTCTGCACACGCCGGCGCGCGAACCGTGGGAAGGCGAGCTGCAGCAGGCGGTTGAGCAAGGGGCGTTTCATGTACCCCGTGTCGACCTACCCGGCCTGTCGCTAGACGGCATGGCGACTTGGCTTGACCGCAATCTGCCGACTTCTGCGGTCAGCCGCGACACGCGCGATCGTTTGTTGTCTGACATTCTTGCACTGACCTACACAGTCGAGGATCTGACCTCGGCGCAGCATTATCGCCTGCGTATATTCACCGCGCCGCCGGATCGACGCTGTGGCTACCACGTCGATACCGTGCCGGCGGCGGCACCCCTATGGGGCTGTTTGAAAGTTTACAACGGCGCCGGTACAAACTGGTTTGCTGGTGATGACATTCGCTCGATGGCCGCGTTCTATCGTTGGCTGCAAACGCGCGATCGCATCGTACGAACATTGGCCAACGATCCGCCGCACCGCGATGCGGCCTTGCAAGTCCTGGATGAGAAACCCGACTTCCTGGTTCCAGGTGCCCGTTCGCGGCGGGTGGCTTCGCGCACGCCGGTCTTCTTCAAACACCTGCCGGTCGACAGATTCTGGACCGATCACGAAACTGACCGGGCGTGGGTGCACGCCTCGCCGATGGAGGGGGCCAGACGGCTTGTCGTCAATATCAGCCCGGAGCAGAGGCTACCCGTCCAGTGAATAACCAAGCCTTAGCGATGAGCGGGCCGGCAGCGACGGATCGATCCGGTTGAGCAGAATGCGTAGGCGGCGCCCGGCGCGCTGAGGGCCGTACTGGCTTAGGAAGAAAGGTCGCGGGCGGTAGCTGCCGCGGTACAGATGCCAGGCCCGATCGACCACATCGTGCTCCGATTCGAAAAACACCCCGGTCGTCGGCGCAACGTATTTCCAGCCACCGAGCAGCGAGTGATTGACCAGCAATGGCGTATTCAGGCACAGCGCTTCTGCCAATACGCGCGGCGATGCATCCAGCTCATTGGGAACAAACAGAAATCGGCTGGCGCCAAGTATGCGCAGCCAATCGGGATAGGGCAGCCAAGGCCGAACGACCAGACCGGGCAACGCGGGTACACGTTGCGGGCGCTGACCGATCATCAGTCCGCGTAGCCCCATTTCGCCGCACAATCGCGGCAGACACCGCGCAGCCAGCGGCCAGTTCTTGGCGAGCATTTTCCAGGGCTCGTGCGCGCCTACGTAAACGAAGTCGAACCGCTCGGCTGGGTCAGCGGGTGCGGGGTAACGGTGCGGCGTGATCTGGGCCGGATCGATGAAATCCGACAGCGACAGCAGCATACGCGGTACGCCGGCGGGCAGCAGGCGATCGGGATCGCGGAAGCAGTGCGCCCAACCCTGGCAGATGGCCGTGTAATCGAGCGTCGAGGGTTCATCCAGGGCCGGGAAGTTCAGGAAGCTGGTCATGCCGAGGAACGAAAAGCCCCGACGGCAGAACTGCGAGTACTGGGCAATCCGCGCCGGCGACTGGATCGGGGCGTGGATCACTACCCAGCCGGTGCTGCCGCCCGCCGTATCGAGCACGAACATAAATGGCCATTGGGTCGTCTTCCAGCCCGTTGCCGAGGGTGCCGGAAGGAAACTCGTCATGGTTCGTCTAAACTCGTAAGTGCAGTTGCCATAATGGGTTGCGCACACGGAGATGACTCATGGTCAGTCAATTTGGCGACAAGGACAAAGATCGACAGAATTTTTTCACGCAGAACAACTCCTGCACCCGTATAGATGTATTTGAAGAACTGAGCCCGACGAACGAGGCCGCGCTTCGGCAGTTCTTTCGCCGGCTTGGTGCGCCGCAATATGTCGACGAAGTCATAATCCCGACATTGCGCCTCGGGGACGCCTCGGTTTACGCCGCCGTTCGCGACCGGCCATGGCCGCCCTGGGGCCTCGGTGCGCGCACGTTCAGTGCGGTATGCGTTGTCCATAACGTCGCGCCGGAATCGTGGGCGCCGAGCCCGGTTTTCACTGCCGACGAGGAAGGGACGAATATCGGACTGATAGGCGCGCTTTACAAGGAGGTGCTTGAGGCTTTGGCAGTCAGCCGCACCTCCGAGGTTTGCTATCTGGCAGCCGAAGGCTCGGTACTGGCCGACCGGGTGCTGGAGCGAAATGGATTCCGTCGCGACGATGACGTCTTTATGACCGAGCATGCCCGCTATTTCACGTACCGCGCGCCGGCGCACGAGCTGCTAAGTAACTTGCGGCTCGATGATGTCTCGGTGCCGGATTTGCTGGCTTATGATTTCCCTGCCGAAGTACTCGACCGCAACGCCCTCTATCACCTGGGTATTCTACTTGGCGCGCGGCCGGGTCTGACCGACCGCCAGCGACCGGAGATCATCGACCTTGCCCGGGGTGGCCATGCCTCCAAACCGGGTGGTGTGCCGGGCGGCACGGGCACCGATTTGGGTACCGATCAGTTCGGCGGCTTGCTTGGGGAGCTGCCTTATGTCTCGCTGGGCCGCTTCCTGGGTTCCGACGCTGAAAACCTGATGCGCAATGTGCTCGAACGTGAGGAGAAATTTCAGCCGGCCACGGTCCTGCCGTTCGGCAGTACTTCGCCATTTGTCGACGAACGTCGGCGGCGTGGCCGGACGCTCGACGATGTCGGCTTCATATACGATGCTTTCGTCGACCGACTCAAGGGTGCACTGCCGGGCGCGCTGTCGCGCATGGGAATCGAAGGGTTTCCGGTCGGCCGGATCGAACTGCAGGTCACGGCGTCCGGAGACGGTGATTATTACCGCATGCACCGTGATGCCGATGCGGAATCGACGCGTGCCTTGTCATTCGTCTACTTTTTCAATGCTGAGCCACGGCGGTTTTTCGGGGGCGAGCTGCGCATGTACGACGATCGCGGTGTCGAGGGCGTGGCTCATGCCAATTGTTCGCAGCTGTTGACGCCGCGCCAGGACATGCTGGTGATTTTCCCGAGCCGGTTACCGCATGAGTTATTGCCTGTGCGAGTGCCCTCGCAGAAGTTTGCCGATGGCCGCTTTACTCTGAATGGATGGATTCATCGCGCCGAGAAATGCTGAGCTGAGCCAACGATGCATTGCCTGACACTGCGCATCGAGACAGCCAGCGGGCTGTCGGACAAAAGCGGCGTGCAGCGCAATTTTGCGCAACGCCTACCGTCGCTGCGGGGTCTGCGGGCACGCTCCTGGCGTGCCCGTCCATTCGCGCTCGAAGGCCAATACCTATTCGACGATGAACCCTCCTTGCGCTGCTTCTATGCCGCGCTGGCCGACCATGAGCCGGCTGCAGCCGGTCTTTTGAACGGCGTCAACGTCACCGCACGCACGGATCTATTACCCGAGGACGTCGCCACGACGATATTCGATCGGCCCGTTTTTATCGTGTCGGCGCCGCGAGCCGGCAGCACCATACTCTACGAGCTGCTTGCAAAATGCGACACATTGTGGTCGATCGACGGCGAGATGCAGCACATTATCGACGCGATTCCGGCGCTCAATCTCTATCGTCGCGGGTGTCGCAGCCAAGCACTGGATGAAACCGACGCCGATGGCGAGACGGCGCGCATCGTTCGCTGTTGCTTGTTGGCCGCGATCCAGTCGCACTCCGGCCGCAAGCTCCTCGAGCGCGCCCGCTGCAACTGGCCCGCACGAATTCGGCTACTGGAGAAAACACCTGAGAATGCGCTGCGTGTACCGTTCCTGTATCAGGTGTTTCCCGATGCGCGCTTTATCTATCTGTCCCGGGATCTGCGCCAAAACGTCGTCTCGATCATCGAAGCCTGGAAGCACCCTGGTTTTATCGCCATCCCTCACCTGCCCGGCTGGCCCGATGCCCAATGGCGCTTCCTTTTGCCGGATGGTTGGCGTAACTATCGCGGTCGGCCGCTGTGCCACATCGCCGCCTTTCAATGGGCGGCGGCGAACAAGGCTATTGTCGATGCGCTCGAGGCCATACCGACCGACCAATGGACCACCATTTCATACGCCAACCTGATCGCCGACCCGGCAGCCGAAATCGAGCGGCTGTGCGGCTTCATTGAGGTCGAAATGGGCGCCCGGCTTCGCGCGAGTTTACAGCGGGCGCTGCCGCTTTCGGCAACCACGATTACGCCGCCCTCCCCAATCAAGTGGAAACACAATCCCGACTTCGACCCGGCCGTGACCAAACCGTTACAGCCGCTGGCAGGGCGTATCCGCAGCCTGGGAGTGAACACCGCAGACACCGTGCGGCGGGCGCACCACATGACGAGTGTGCGGTTCGCCTGCCACGTCGATCAACTGGCGCCGGCAGCGCTTGCCGACGATGTCATCGTCGCACCGTCGCTGCGGGTTGCGATCGCTGGCGGGGCGCCGCTCGGTCTGCTGGGAAAACTCCGGCACCGGGAGCGTTTTCAGGCCGATCACCCGATGTTGTGGGTTGAAGATCCGGCCACTGAAGTCTGGACGCCGCTGTGGTTGCATCACAAACAGGCCTGGCTGTGCCACATGTTACAACCCGGCCGTGCCGCGCCGGCCGCGTTGACCGGTAGACTGCGCGAGCAACTGGGCGCCGCGGGCGTGTTGACCACCGTCGAGGCGATCCACGAGCGCCACGCTTACGGCAGCGATCTGTGCCAAGCCGGGCGCCGCAACCTCTCGGAGCTTAGGTATTGCGGGTTGCCGAACTTGCTTGATCCGGTGCTGTGCACAGCGCTCGCACGCTACTACAACACCATGATTGAAAAAGATGAATGGCCGCTCGGTGATGCTCAGGTCGAACGTCGCCATGGCTGGCACAACGAGCGGATCGCACAGTTCCTGCATTATCAGTTGGTCGACTTCGTCTCCCGGGTCGCCGGAAAAAAACTCAAACCGACCTACGCATTTTCTTCGGCCTACCGCGGCGGAGCCCGGCTCGACGCCCACATGGACCGCGAGCAATGCGATTACACATTGTCGCTACTCATTAACGAATCACCGCCGGTAGACGGCGCACCATGGCCATTGTGGTTCGAAACGCCGGCGGGTAAGCACAGTATCGTACTCAGGGTCGGCGACGGTGTTTTGTTCCGAGGGTGCGAATTACCGCATTGGCGTGGCTCGGCGTCAGCCGAGCATGAGCAAATCAATTTGCTGTTTCACTTCGTGCCAACGCAGTGGTCCGGCGTGATCGACTAAAATACTCACCACAACACCCGCCGCGCCGCCCATTCCCGCACTTGCGGGGAATATCTCCTAGACTTACTCATGACTCCCTCCTCTCAAGGTTTGGAGTCTCCGGGAATCCCGGGGCGATTCAACCTACCTCAGTGTGTGGCCTTGGCCACACGGGCAGGATGCAAATGCCTTTGTGGCCGCTCAGGAAGGAGCTTCAATCATGCAAGAGATCAGCAGACGTGGAGAAGCCGGTGGCCAGCGGCCGCGCGCTGCGGGACCACATCTTGGTGCGCTGATCGTTGGCTTGGCGGTTGGCGCTTTCTTTGGGGGAACGACGGCCCAAGCAACAGAGCCGCAGCAACCCATCAGATTCCTTGAACAGGCTGACCCGGGACGCGGTGTCCTCAAGCAGACCGACAACAAATTGTCCGTGGTGATCGGCATTGATCCCAACGAGGTCGGCAACGTCACGGCCACGCACGTGCTCTATTCCAAAGGCCGGCCGGTTTCCAAGAGCAAGGCACCGCTCGAGTTCGAGCGCCAGGAGGCGGCGACCGATGACGAGGGACCAGGCGCCGTGGCCATCCTACCGCTTCGCACGGACACGCGCACGAAGATGGATGATGGGGTCTATGCCCAGAAAATCATCGTCACCGGCGCTCTGAAAGGCGACAAAGAAACGGTCCGTCCCATCGAAGTGGAACGATGGGTCTACTTCCGCGTCGCGAAGGGCAAGCTGACGCCCGCGTCTTTAACCCAATACTCGCGGTTCATCGAGCGGCCTGAACCGGCGGTTGGCCCGGAGGGCCAGACGGTGTTGGTCGAACAAGGCGCGGCCGCTGAAGACGCTGCGGGCGCGCAGCAAACCCAAGAGTTCAAGCCGATGCCCGAATCCTTCGATCAACCCCTCGGTCGTACTGGAGAGGGCGCATCCGAGCGTCTGAACGAGGAGAGACAATACCGGCAGAAAGCCGACATGAGCGAAGCCAACGAGGACTGAGCCTACATCGCATAAGGACATAAAGGGGCATCGTCATGTACGCAACGAAGTTCATCGCATTGGGAGGAGCCTGCGTCCTTTTTGCCTCCGCAACTCCCGCCTGGTCAACGCAGCGCACGGTATGCTTTCAGCTCAAGCTTGCCGACGATCGCACCAACTGCGCCACTACATCCGAGACGGGTAACCGCCGGGGGTGCAACCGCGGCGGCCTCGTCGACGCCGTTGGCCACCAATACCAACTCTGGGACAAGGACAGCGACGGCAACGATGAATTGATCGGCACCTGGTATGTGGGCGGAGCCGGCCGGCGCTGCACATCATTCGCATGGGAAGGGACCTCCTACTACAAGGGAGAGGCCAACCCGGACATTTACATTCGCTACATCAACCAGGTCAACCGCACCGGCTATAGCAATTATGTTCGGGTCAAGGCGGTGCGTACCAATGGCAGCGACCATCCGGCAACAACTTGGCGCAACGGACAAGCGGGCGACGCCGACCGCTATGTGGCACGGAACTGCCGAACTGGAACCAACTGTCAGATTCTACCTGGGGCAAGCCTCGTGCCGACCTTCAATGTCGCATCGGAAAGAGCACTACGGATTATGGCGCTCGATTCGGCGCAGCATGCCCTCCAGGCCTTTGGGGAGATCATGGACAGGCATGTGAATCTGCACTACCCCGGCAGAGACAGCTGCCCGACCAGCTGTGCGGTTAGCCGCACCGAGACCCATATCACCCAGAGCCGCGGCAACAACGGCTTCAATGTGGCTCATGAGATCGGCCATATCATTCAGATGCAGGAGTTCAACCAGGACTCTCTGCGCAATGACTGCAGCCGGAACGGGAGCGGCCATTCACTCACCTCCATCGAGCACGAATCCTGCGCGACGACCGAGGGGTGGGCCAATTTCATCGGTGTGGTCAGTTGGTATGAACCCAATAATGCCAGTACGGTTCCGTTCGGTTGGGGGCGCAACTTCGAGACAGCCGCCCCCTTCCAAGCGAGCTGCATGGACAATGCCCACAGCACGTATCAGGTCGCCAAGGCCTTCTGGGATCTGGATGACTTCAATAACGAGAACGGCAGCGGTATCGCCTCGAGCTGGGATGACCGCATGTCGTACAGTACGACCTGGATCGCCCAGGGCTGGCGCCAGTTTCCCAATGGAACGGGCAACCGGCAAGACTTCGAATCCGGCGCCGATGGCGTGAATATGCGGGATTATTATTGGAACAACACCAGCCGCTTCAACAGCAACCTATTCGAGACGTTGATCCGGCACAATTGCCTGACCGCGCAGGACAACAACTGACACGGCTTTGCAGGTGTCAAGGACCAGGCGTTTGCATCGCCTGGTCCTTGCGCCTTGGGGCGCCGGAAGCAGCGAGAAGCCCTGATCGGCTGGAGTTCTAAGCACTTTAGCGCGCGTCAAGCAAGCTCGACCGTCACATCCAACCGTTTACCGAGCGCGGCCAGGGCGGCCTCGATTTGATCGAGGCGGGAGGCGTGGTTGAGATCGAGCAGACGGTCCACTTGCGGCATATGCCAATGAAGCCGCCGCGCCAGATCCGCCTTACGCACACCCTGAGCACGCATCTCCTGATAGAGCAACACTTTGGCCTCCGTCAGTGCTGGCAGGCGGACGCCGTATTGCCCTTGGCCCACCGCCGAGGGCTGTGGGACCTCCTCACGGTCGGCGATCCGGCAGGCCATTACTTCCTCGAGGGCGTCCACCGCGCGCGTAAGGGCATCCACCCCATCCTCACCGAAGGTTGCCGCTTCCGGAAAGTCCGGGAAGATCACCAAAACAGTGTTGTTGGTATCTGCGCTCAGCGTTGCCGGATAGATCAAAATCGCACCACCTCACTTCAAGCCGAGATCCTTTTTGATCTTCTCCACCAGTCCCTTGCCCAACTCCTTGTTGCCGCCGTGCATGAGCGGCTCCGACTTACACCCGCCCCGCCGCACGATCATCTGTTTCGCTTCTGACGGGCCTGGAATCAGCATAGCCCAGGTGCGCATCACGGCGTCAGTTTCACCTGGCGCGTGGAGCCCCAAACGTATACTTTGGAAATCTACGGGCTTGTTGGCGCCATCGTCATTCGCCTGACCAACCCATGGGCGTAACAGCAAAACGAACCAAACCTAGCGGAATCAAAAATGCGCCGGATTTTCCTCTCCGCCGTCACCGGCGAATTCGGCTCCCATCGCCGGATGCTGAAAGCCGATCTCAGCCTGCCGCGGGTCAAGGTGCAGGAGCAGACCGATCTGGTCCAGGGCGAAGGCAAGCTGCTGCAAACCCTCGATACCTACATCCGCGACCATTGTGACGCCCTACTCCACTTGGTCGGCCGCCAAGGGGGGCAAACCCTCAAACCGGATGAACTGCGCTGGCTGCTCGATAGCTACGACGATTTCCCCGCGCGGTTTCCGTTTCTAGCGCCGGCACTGCACGCTTCCCCGCCCGCACTGACCTACACGCAACTGGAAGCCTGGCTAGCCCTCTACCACGGCAAGCGCTGCCATCTCTATCGGCCCGGCGATTGGGATCAAAACCCGCTTCCCCGCGATCATCCGCAACAGCGCCATTGGAAATGGCTGGCAGGCTTGGGCGAGCATTACAGCACGTTCGATGATGAACAGCACCTGTGCCGCCACGTGCTGCGTGATTTGCACAATCTCTGGCCCGAGGAGATTCCCGCCCAGCACCGTCCCATCGCCCTCCCCTATTCATCCCTGGGCACCCTGTTCAAGGGCCGCGAAGCCGTTCTCCAGCAGTTGCGGGCCAGCCTGACGAAATCGACCGGCCAGGCGACGGCCCTCGTCGGCAAAGCCATGCATGGCCTGGGGGGCGTGGGCAAGACACGGTTGGCGGTCGAATACGCCTGGCAACATGCGGATGAGTATTCGGCGGTGCTGTTCGTGACGGCCGATTCCCCGGCCAGCCTACAACGGAATCTGGCCGAGCTGACCGGGCCGCGGGTGCTCAATCTACCGGAACGGGAATCACCCGAGGAAGCGGTGCAGATGGCGGCGGCGCTGCGGTGGCTGAACACGCATCCGGGCTGGTTCCTGATCCTGGATAACGTCGACACGGAAGCGGCTGCCGCTTACGCTGAGGACTTGCTCACCCGTTTGCAAGGCGGGCAGGTGCTGATCACCTCGCGGCTGGCGCGCTGGGGCGGTCACGTCGAGCCGGTGGAGCTGGACGTGCTGCAAGAAGACGCCGCCGCCGCTTTTCTGCTGGAGCGGACCCGGCCGCAAAGCGGCTGTCGGGGCCGACAACCTCGGCCCGACGACGACCAGCGCGCGGCCGCCTTGGCCCGGGAGCTGGCTGGCTTGGCGCTGGCGCTGGAGCAAGCCGGCGCCTACATCACCGCCCAGCGTATTTCGCTCGCCGACTATTTGCGGCGCTGGCAAGCGCACGATAAGCAGGTGCAAACCTGGCATCGGGCGCGGGAGATGCAATACCCCCGCAGCCTCGCCGTCACCTGGCAGACGACCCTCGAACAGCTCGGCCCGGGAGAGGTGGCGCTGCTGAATATATTGGCCTGGTTCGCTCCCGAGCCGATCCCGCTGTTCGTGCTCGGCCTGCCCTATGCGGAAGCGGCTTTCGATCCGGCAGAAAATTCGGAGGACGCCAAAGTGGCCGAGAAAATCGCGGTCCTCTGGCGCGAAGCTGCGGCCAGGCTCTCGAATGCCGAGCCGCCCGCCGGCAGCTCGGGCAACGGCGAACGTACAGACCCCTCGGCCCAGGCCGGCCAGGCCTCCCTCCGCGAAGCGCTGGCCACGTTAACCGACTACAGCCTCATCCGCTGGGAGGTGGCCGCCGACACCGTGGCGATCCATCGCGTCGTCCAGGAAATCCTCCGCACCAGCCAGCCGGCGGCGGTCCAGTGGCTAACATCAGCCCTGAAACTGCTCGATGAGGCCCTACCGCCTGGAAATCCGTGGGATGTGCACACCTGGCCGCGTTGGGAGCCACTTCGCGCCCACATCGCCTTCGCCGCTGCGAAGGCCGACTGGCGAGACATAGCCGAGCCGACAGGTCTGTTTATTAACCGACTTGCGCTATTGCTTCACGCTAAAGCGCTGCATGCCGAGGCCGAGCCCCTCTTCCGCCGTGCCCTGGCGATCGGCGAGGCCGTCTACGGCCCCGAGCATCCCGCGGTCGCCACCGGCCTCAACAACCTGGCCGGATTGCTCCAGGCCACCAACCGTCTGGCCGAGGCCGAGCCGCTCTTCCGCCGCGCCCTGGCGATCGACGAAGCCGCCTACGGATCCGAGCATCCCGAGGCCGCCACCGGCCTCAACAATCTGGCCGAATTGCTCCGGGCCACCAACCGCCTGGCCGAGGCCGAGCCGCTCTACCGCCGCGCCCTGGCGATCAACGAAGCCGCCTACGGATCCGAGTATCCCGCGGTCGCCCGCGACCTCAACAACCTGGCCGAGTTGCTCCGGGTCACTAACCGCCTGGCCGAGGCCGAGCCGCTCTACCGCCGCGCCCTGGCGATCAACGAAGCCGCCTACGGATCCGAGCATCCCGAGGCCGCCACCGGCCTCAACAATCTGGCCGAATTGCTCCGGGCCACCAACCGCCTGGCCGAGGCCGAGCCGCTCTACCGCCGCGCCCTGGCGATCGACGAAGCCGCCTACGGATCCGAGCATCCCGAGGCCGCCACCGGCCTCAACAATCTGGCCGAATTGCTCCGGGCCACCAACCGCCTGGCCGAGGCCGAGCCGCTCTACCGCCGCGCCCTGGCAATTCGCGAGGCCGCCTACGGCCCCGAGCATCCCCATGTCGCCCATGGCCTCAACAACCTGGCCTTGTTGCTTAAGGACGGCCACCGCCTGGTCGAGGCCGAGCCGTTGATGTGTCGCATGGCGGCAATCTTTTACCGTTATCAGCAAATGACTGGCTACGCGCATCCGTACATGCAAACGGATTTGGAAAACTATCGATCTCTGCTCAAAGCATTGAGTGTTCCGTCAGATGGCATCACAGAGCAGATACAGGCGGTGATGCAGACGCCAGGACCGCTAGAGCCCATCACGCTCCATCTAGAAGGGCTCCTTGGCCCCTCCCAGCTCGACGTACCCCTGGACCAGCCGGTGGCTTCGCACTTGGAAAAGCTCCTCGGCCCGGCCCCGTCGACGCAAGACGTGCTCGACACCCTGGAGCGGCAGTATCGCGAGCAAGGAAAACCCGCCGTCTGGTTCCTGCCGCTCGATGAGCCTATTTCCCCTCACCTCGACGAACTGCTGAAGACCGATCAGTAGCAAGCAATCGAGTCCGGTTCCAGGGCTTGCCATTAGCTCCGCCCTGAATTGCAGACATCGATTTCGAGCCGGCTCGCTTGCGCGGTGATTTTTATCGGCCGGCGGATTAGTCCTAAAGGATAGCGGCCGGCAAGTAGCGCCTCGCTGGACCCTCCGCTATCCGTTACCGTGCTTTCACGTATCCTCGGCCATTCGTGCCAAAGTGCTCATCCAGCTTGTCCAGAATCGCCAGCCCGCGCTTCGTATCGCCTCGCTTGGCGTGAATCTCGAACCACATTCTGGCGTCTTGCGCCGCCAGGGCAATCGTCGCCAGCTCGTCAATCAGCTTGTTGACGCTCACGCCCCGCTGCTCTGCCAATACTTTCAGCCGTTCGTGCTTGTCGTTCGGAAAATCCAAAGTGGCGACATTCCCTCCAGGAGTTAAAATCTGCTCCAGACTAATCCATCGATTTCGGCAAAATGGGCATCGCGGGATAGCAGTTCGGCCCCGGTGTCCATGGTGTCCATGGTGTCCATGGTGTCCATGGTGTCCATGGTGTCCATGGTGTCCATGGTGTCCATGGTGTCCATGGTGTCCATGGTGTCCATGGTGTCCAGCAGCAATTTTACTGCCATTGTTCCGCATCGATCTCCTCGAATACCGCTACCGCATTATCGAAGTCTGCGGCTTCCTCCGCGCTCCAGGAGCCGATGAAATCGTCCAGACGGTCGCCGATCATATTTCGGATCGGGAACCGCACGATCCAACCCCGAGCCACGACGCATGAGCTTTAATGCCGCCTTGTTCATAGAAATATGCTCCTGCTCGGCGAGCTGGCGGATGCGCCGCTCCAGCTCCTTGTCAAGCCCGCGGAAGGTCAGTTGGTTCATAACTGATTCACCTGATGAGGCACATTGCTTCATTGTACGACTTATCAGGTTTATCGTTGCCGGCAGCACGGCCGGTTACTAGACTGGAATACACGTTGCATAGCCAAAGGCGCAATCGCGATGTCCGCTTTGCTGGAACAGGCGCGTCACCGACTGACCACCGCCGATTATCACAAGATGGGCGCAGCGGGCATTTTCCGTCCCACCGATCGGGTCGAGTTGATCGAGGGGGAGATCATCGATATGGCGCCGATCGGAAGCGCTCATGCGGGCATAGTCGCATTGCTGAACAACCGGCTGGTGCCGGCGATGGCGGGCCAAGCCATTATTAATGTTCAGAACCCGGTGGTTCTGGGCGAGCACTCCGAGCCGCAGCCGGACCTCTCGATCCTGAAGCCGCGCCCGGATTTCTACCGCAACTCACATCCCACTCCCGCCGATATCATGCTCCTGATCGAGGTCGCCGAAACTTCGATCGACTTCGACCGGGAGATCAAACTCCCGCTCTACGCACGCCACGACGTGCCGGAGGTGTGGCTGGTCGATCTTCGGCAGAAGGTGCTGACGATGCACCGCACGCCGATCGAGGACATGTATCGCGAAACCCTGCAGCCCAGTGATCTGACCCGCGTCGTGTCGCTGAAGCTGCCGCAGGCGGCACTCGATCTTTCCGATCTGTTCTGGTTCTGACGGCCGGAAATCAACCCGCCTCTACAACCCCTTCTTGGCCTCCCCTGCTCTGGTTATTATTACGCCATCATTTCGAACGCGCCCAGTCGGCGCGCAACCTCAGGTCGGCTGCATTAATGGCGACCAACGGCAAATGGCAAACCAACAGGCCTGAGCTATTCATTCGCAGGTCCGTAACCATACGGGACCCAATCCCTATAACAAGCCCGCCTTCCTGAGAAGGTGCTGCGTCCAATCCGGCTGTCCAAACCCGCCCCACTGCACGCGCCCTCTACTCACCGTGGCAATAGCGATGTGGCCATGCCCCGATGTGTTGTTGTCGAAGAGGATGGCGCGATTTACTTGGGGAAGCACCTTGGCTATCAGATCAAGGAGCCGGACATGTCGCTTCCGGATTTTCTCCTCGGGTACGGCGTGCCCGCCCTCCGCCACCCGGTAGGCCACACGGGCGACAGCGACCTCGGGATCGACGTGAATGACGAGCAGCCAAACCTCATAGCCGAGGGTAATGGCGCGCTCGATTAGCTCGACCTTGGAAGGGTGGGAAAAGACAGTTTCGGCCACAAAGGAGCGGTACGCATGAAGCAACGCCTCACGATGCGCTGCCGCAAGCTGGGCTGCCTCGTAGGCGTGCTGCTCCTCCTCACCCGGCCAGTGCTCGGTGGCAAGGCGGTCCGCATTGACGAACGGTAGCTCCGGGAAGCGCCGCGCGATAAATGTCTCGTAGAGTGAAGTCTTGCCCGCGCCGTTCGGGCCGACCAGCAGGATAAGCCGCGGCGCGCCCATCAGTCGGCTTGCTGATGCTTACCCTCAGGGGCCTGCTCCACCAAATCTCCGCCCTTATTGCGCCCCGCTAGCGGTCGACCGGCTGCAGTCAGGCGCTGCTGAAGCATTGGATTGCCGTCCATCTGCGCCAGCTCGGAAAATGCCGCTTCGAAGCGCTCGTCCGAAACTTCGTTGCCGACGTCCGCCTCGCGAGCGGCCTCCATCAGCAACCGCAGCTGCTTTGCCGTGATGAACGGACTCGTCTCGATCTCGTGGCCGAGACGCGCGAGAAACTCAAGCTGCTGGCCGATGCTCCGGTGCATCAGCTGAGCGTTGCGCTGGAGCAGCTCGTAAAGCTCATCAGAGATCCGTACAGAGCGCGACATGTTGCTCGTCTCCGCTGCATAGTGCATACAGCTTACCACTATCTGAAGGGATGAGCCGCACACGATCCCAATGCCACAGAGCTTCCCCGCCCCCTCACCCCTGCAGTGGCTGGCCCCCAGTCTCTCGTCAGCTCACTCGATGGATGCCCAAGTGCCAGAGATCCCCAGTTCATTGGGCATGGTTACGCTTGCTCTGAATCCTCTCCGGCAGAAGCATTCTCTTTGCCCTTAGCCAATGTGCCCTGGCCCGGCGAAACCGGAGCAAGTCATCATGGCGACTGCTGCCGCGAGGATTGCGCGTGCCTGGTCGCGGCTATAGCTATCACGCCCGTGATTGTGGTGAGCAGGATGCGTTGCGTGTTTTATCGCATCACGCAATAGAATAAGGCGCTCCGGGATGTCCATACTTTCCTTCCCGTCTCGGCCACCACTGAATTTCTCCCGCGCCCGCCCGAGTTGGGCTTCGTCTTCCTTGCTCAGCGGGTAGGTTTCGAAGAGTTTCCGACATTCGGCGACACACTCATCGTAATGGCCGCGTAGCAGGTGGTACTGAGCCTTGCCGATGATGTCGGCGGCGGGTTCCGCCCCGCTCTCCTGATCTGGCAAAGGCACCTCGTACAGCAGTGAGCGACGATATTCCATCCGCTCCAAGGCTTCGATCCAATCCTGCTGTCGGATGTGGTGTTCACCCGATTCCGTAATCGTTGCAATGTTGCCGCCTTGCGTGACCTCGCCGGTCAGCCAGATCCTCAGCCGAAAGTCACCGCCGTTGCGGCGTGCTTCAATGGCCTCCAACTGCTGGGGCGTGAGCGCAAGCCGAAACTCAAGGGTCTGCTGGCCAGAGGACGATATCTGGATGGGTTGTGCCTGCTCCGGTATGGCGAAACCGATCCTCCGTTGCTCTTCCCCGCCCCAATCGACTCGGATGACAAGATGCCGGAGGAACGTCTGTGTCTCCAGCGACCGAACCGTGCAGTGGAGGTTGATAATCAAAGTGTAGCCGCCGAGGCCGGGTAGCCCGTTCACTTGGATCTGATAAACATCGGCGAGAATTTGACAGTTTGATGTGACGATACTAATCGTCATGCCGCCGTCACCTGAGCCAGTGCATCCGCGAGGCGCCCATGTACTATTCGACAGTGGGCCAACCGTGCTTTCAGGCGGTCGCATAGGACCATTAGCTCATCGACCTTAGCGACGATGCGATGCTGCTCTGCCAGAGGAGGCAGCGGAAATGGATGTCCGAACAGGGTCTCTGACTTGAGCTTACATGTCCCGTGGCTCGACCGTTCAATAAGTTGAAGAATGTGCGGCTTGAGCCCTTGAAGAGCGTAGAGAACAAATTCGGCCATCTCCGGAAGCAGGGATATTGCCTTCATGTCCTGATTTATGCAGAGGGGAACCTGGCTAATCGCAACCGGGAACGAATGTGCGAGGATCATCCCTCGGACAACCAATAGAAGACTCCCGGCAGGGATCAGCTTTAGCGACGTTTTCTCAATTGCAACTGCAGAAACATGATCAACCGCGTCGTTAATGTACGATCTTTTCATGTCCTTTGGGGAAACCCACGGAATGGTTCCGCTCCAAAGACTTGCATCACCTTTGTTAGGGGTGGCACCTCCTGCAATAGGGCCAAGATCTCCGACCGATACGCACTCCCAGCCGGCGGGTAACGCAGGCAGCGCTTCCTCGTTGGTTCTGCGCCCTACTTGCCGGTTCCCATTCCTACCCCGCAGGCGTTTGAGCAACTCGCTCGCCGGCCCGTCGCTCGGATCCTGCGGCACCAACTTGCCCATGACGGCCAGTTGCAGGAGGGTCTGCTTAAGGGTGTCGATGCTGGGCTCGGTGGTGAAGAGGGTGTCGAAGTGGGCGCTCAGGCGTTGCCAGTTGGCGGCGAAATCTTCAGCGGACCGGCTCTGCGTGAGGGTGTCGAGTAGGGTCTTGACCAGGGTGGTGTGGGCGGCCTCGGTGTCCGCTTGCTGCGCCTCGAGTCGGTCGCATAGGGCCATCAGTTCATCGACTTTGGCGACAATACGGGCCTGTCCGGCCAACGGCGGAAGTGGCACCATCAGCTTAGGAATATCACCTAGATTAAGCTTGTTGGTATGGGAGCCGCCCGCCTTAATGGCTTCGTACTGACCCAACATGAGAGGTGATTCCAGAACAAGCTTCGTCCATCTCGTTATCGGAGTGGACTTAGGCGTCTTTATCAGGCCAACGCTGACGAATAGGCTAAACGGCTGATCCGTATCGACGATGACAGGTTTGCCAAGCGTACCGATGCGGCACAAGAGGATGTCATTGCGCTCTGGGTTACACCGGCTGCTGATCGTTTGGTGCTCTTCCTGCGAAATGAACTTCGTATCAGAGAAGCGGAGTTGTCCGCCACTAATGTCTTTAACAGAAATAAAAGGCACGCCTTTCGCGACGTACTGCGGAGTGTGATGCGTCCCGTCGGTTACAAGTAGGGCCAATCCACCGAGCCTTGACCACCGCCACCGTGGGGGTAAACCGAATGGTTGATTTCCGGCAGTGATCCCTTGCTGTGCCCTTCCCTTTTTCAGCTTACCTTCCGTAATTAGCTGTCGTTTTTCAGCGTCTATGCATTCCAACAACTCACTCGCCGGTTCATCATTTGGATTCTGCGGCACCAGTTTGCCCCGCACCGCCAGATCAAGAATCAGCTCGCGCAGCTTCTTGATGCCGCCGGGTGCCGCTGCGATCAGGGGGAGGTGCTCGCAGAGGGCGATGGAATGTCCTTCGACAGGCTTCCTTCGACTTTGCTCGGGGCGAGCGGGAGTGGTGGCGCTCATGCCCTGCCCTCCAGTGCCGCGGCCAGGGCGCTTTTCAGCTCATCGCGGGTGGTGGTGATCTCGGCCTGCAGTTTTTCGTATTGCCGCAGCAGCTCGTCCGGGTCGTGGTTTTCCACTTCGGCGACGTGCGGGTTCTTGCGGTCCAGGTTGTAATTGCCGGCGCGGATCTCGTCGATGGAGACGCGCCAGGCCTGCGCATTCTCCTTCCGAGCGTGCCACCAGGCTTTTTCGGCGTCGAACTCAGTGATACGGATCGGCTTGGTCTTGGAATAGGACTTGTAGCCGGGCGGGTACGGGTGCTCGTAGTACCAGACCTCGGTGGTCGGCTCGCCCTTGGTGAAAAACAGCAGGTTGGTCTTGATGCCGGTGTAGGGGTTGAAGACGCCATTGGGCAGCCGGACGATGGTGTGCAGATTGCACTCGGTGAGCAGCTTCTCCTTGATCTTGGTCTTCACGCCCTCGCCGAACAGGGTGCCGTCCGGCAGGACGATGGCGGCACGGCCATTGGGCTTGAGGATCTGAATGACGAGCTGCAGGAACAGATCCGCGGTCTCGCGGGTGCGGGTGGCCTGGGGGAAGTTGAGCTCGGTGCCGTCCTCTTCCATGCCGCCGAACGGCGGGTTGGTGAGCACTGCATCGACCCGCTCGCGCGGCCCCCAATCGCGCAGCGGCCGGGCCAGGGTGTTGTCGTGGCGGATGCGGGTGGGCACCTCCAGGCCGTGCAGCAGCATGTTGGTGGTGCACAGCAGATGCGGCAGCTGCTTTTTCTCGAAGCCCTGGACCTGCTCCTGCAGCGTGGCCTCGGCCGCCACGGTCTGCACGTAGTGCTTGCGAATGTGCTCGACGGTGCAGGTGAGAAAGCCGCCGGTGCCGCAGGCCGGGTCCATAACCTGCTCGCCGAGCTGCGGGTCGATGATGTCCACCATGAACTGGGTGACGGCGCGGGGCGTGTAGAATTCGCCGGCGTTGCCCGCGCTCTGCAGGTCCTTCAAGATCTGCTCGTAGATGTCGCCGAGCAGGTGGCGCTCCTTCGCCGAGTGAAAATCGATGCCCGCCTCGATCCGATTGACCACCTGGCGCAGCAGGGTGCCGTTTTTCATGTAATTGAAGGCATCGGCGAATACCTCGCGGGCGACGAAGCCGCGCGGGTTGGTCTGGGGCGTGGCGCGCAGGCGCTTGAGCTGCGGGAAGAGCGCGTTGTTGACGAACTCCAGCAGCGCCTCGCCGGTGATGCCCTCGGGATCGGCGGCCCAGCTGCGCCACAGCAGCTCCTCGGGAATGGGCGGCTGGTAGTCGTCGTAGCGCAGCGCGAGCTCTTCCTCCTGGGCGTCGAATATCTTCAAGAACAGCAGCCAGGCGAGCTGGCCGATGCGCTGGGCGTCGCCGTCGACACCGGCATCCTTGCGCATGATGTCCTGGATGGACTTGATGGTGGTGGAAATGGACATGGACGGTTCCGGGTTGGTTTTTTTAAGCGTCGGTGCCGGCCGGCCGCACGTACAGCGCCCGTTCCAGCGCCTGAACCGCCTGCCGGTACCGTTTCTTGCCGCCGAAGGCGCGGACGAGCTCAACGGGCGTGCCGAGTTCGTTGAGCGGCTGGACCCGCAGCACATCGATGGACTCGATGTTGGTGATATCGCTGGCGGCGTATTTCTCCAATAACGCCTCCAACACCCGGCGGGCCTGGTCGCCGTAGCGAGTGAAATAATCCTGCTTGCGCACCTGCTCGGCGCGCTCACGCCGGGTGAGCGGCGGCTGGTCGAACACTACGTGGCAGATCAGATCGAAGGCGCCGTAGTCCTTACCGATCTCCTCCTCCAGCGCTTCCCAGATCACGCCCTGCTCCGCCAGCTCCTGGATGATAGCGGCCTTTTGCTCGGCCTCGTCCCATTTGCGCAGGAACTCGTCGAGGCTGCGGTACTCGGCGCGAACCGCGGCACGGGTGTAGTCCTTGATGGACTCGGTGATGAGCTTGCCGTCTTTGCCGAAATACTGGGTCCGCTCGGCGACCTTGCGCACGGTGACGCCGCTGACGTGGTATTTGCGCAGCGCGGTGTCCGCTTCGCCGCCGGTGTCGTCCGGGTCTCCGGTCCGGTCGTCGGCACCGTTATTTTCCTCCTCGTCCGGCACGGTGGTGCCGCCCGGCTGAGGCGTGAAGATCACCGCCGGCTCGCCGTCGAAGTCCGGATCGGCGAACAGCTCGGTGGCTTTCCTGAAGTCGATGATGGTGAACCAGAGCTTGCCGTAATCCTCCTCGATCCGGGTGCCGCGGCCGATCATCTGCTTGAACTTGGTCATGGACTCGATGCGCTGATCGAGCACGATGAGCTTACAGGTCTTGCTGTCCACACCGGTGGTGAGCAGCTCCGAGGTGGTGACCAGCGTCGGGTACGGTTGCTCCGGGTCGATGAAGTTATCGAGCTCCGCTTTGCCGGCGGCATCGTCGCCGGTGATGCGCATGACGTACTTACGGTTGCGCGCGACAAGATCGGCGTTCTCGTTGACCAGCGCCTGACGCATGCGCTCGGCGTGGTCGATGTCCTGGCAGAAGACGATGGTCTTGCCCAGGCGCTCGGTGGCCTTGAGGTGGTCGCTGACGATCTTCGCCACCAGTTGGGTGCGTTCGTCGATGACCAGTTTACGGTCGAAATCGCGCTGATTGTAGATGCGGTCCTCGATCTCGTGACCGTATTTGTCGCGCTGGCCGAGCGTTGGCCGCCAGCCCTGCAGGTCACGGTCCAGATCGACGCGTACCACCTTGTAGGGGGCCAAGAAACCGTCCTGGATGCCCTGTTTCAGGCTGTAGGTATACACCGGCTCGCCGAAGTAGGTGATGTTCGAGACTTCCTTGGTCTCTTTCGGCGTGGCGGTAAGGCCGAGGTGCGTGGCGGCGCTGAAGTACGCCAGAATCTCCCGCCAGGCGGAGTCTTCAGCCGCGCTGCCGCGATGGCACTCATCAATCACGATTAGATCGAAGAACTCCGGCGAGAACTGTTTGAAGGCCTTCTGCTCCTCGTGCGGCCCGGTGATCGCCTGATAGAGCGAGAGATACACTTCATAGGACGGGTCGACGTTGCGGCCCGTGATCTTGGTCATGGCAGTGCCGAACGGTTTGAAATCATTGGTTTTGGTCTGATCGACCAGGATGTTGCGGTCAGCGAGGAACAGAATGCGTCGCCGCGCGCCGGCCTTCCACAGCCGCCAGATGATCTGGAAAGCGGTGTAGGTCTTGCCGGTACCGGTCGCCATGACCAGCAGCACGCGCTCCTGACCGCGGGCGATCGCCTCCAGGGCGGCGTTGATCGCGCGGCTCTGATAGTAGCGCGGCGCCTTGCCGCTGCCGTCGTCGCAGTAGTCCTGCGTGACGACCGGAAGTGCCTGGTCGGAGTAGCCCTTCCAGGCCTTGAAGCGCTCCCAGAGGTATTGGGGGCTCGGGAAAGCGCCGAGGGCGAGCTCGCGCTCGATCAGCGTGCCGCCCGAGCGGTCGTGGAACATGAAGGCGTCGCCGTTGGAGCTGAGCGCAAAGGGCACGTTCAGCAAATCGGCGTAGCCCAACGCCTGCTGGAGGCCGGCACCGACCCCGTGTTTATTGTCCTTGGCCTCGACGACCGCGAGTGGAATGCCCGGTTTGTAATAGAGGACATAGTCGGCACGCGCCCCTTTGGCGCGCAGCGCCGCCTGACCGCGAACGATGATGCGCCCGGCCGTCAAAGTGACCTCTTCACGAATCTGCGAGTGAACATCCCAACCGGCGTTCTTGATGGCCGGCGTGATGAACTTGGTGCAGATGTCGCGCTCGCTGAGCTGCTTTTTATCGTGCATCGGGTTCCAGGCTGGTCTGCGGTCCCTTGTCACCGAGACCTCACGATAACACCCTGCAGCGGATCATCTTCTAAGTCCGTCACGGATCGCGGCCGACGCCTGACTTACCGGACGTTGCTAAGATAGGCCTCGGCTACCGTTGCCGCCAACGCCCGGCGGCGTCCATGAAGTACTGGCCTTCGGGCAGGCGCGGGATGATCTGGCGCCCGGCTCGGGCTTGTACGGCTCGCAAGGGGGCACTGATCTCCTCGGCGACTCGGCGGTATTCGGCCGGCGCCGATGCGAGCACAGCAATGCCAAGCAGGAGAAGTTTGAGCACGCGCATTATTATTTTTCGGGCTCCCCTGCATCCCCTTGCAGCTTATCCAGCAGGGCAACAATTGCCTGGTCTGCTTCCATGCCGGCCGCGTTCACGATTACAATAATCGAAATTCGATATCGAATTTCGATTATTCGACCGCTGTCTACACATCGACGCTCGGGAGTTCGCCGTGGCTTGCGAGGCAGAACACGTAAGCAACGCCTTCAGTCGCCAGCCGACAATTACGGTCTTTCTAGCCTTTCTGCGCCTCGGATTGACCTCGTTCGGCGGTCCCATCGCCCACCTCGGGTATTTCCGCGACGTATTCGTAGTGCGCCGCCGTTGGTTGGACGAGGCGGCCTACGCGGATCTCGTCGCGTTGTGCCAGTTCCTCCCCGGCCCGGCTTCCAGCCAGGTGGGCATCGGTATCGGCCTCGCAAAAGCTGGCCTGTCCGGCGCGATCGCGGCCTGGATCGGCTTCACCTTGCCCTCGGCGCTGGCGCTGACCGCGTTCGGCTACGGCATGGTGGCCCTGGCCGGAAGTACTCCCCATGGTTCGCTACAGGGCCTCAAAGTGGCGGCCGTCGCCATCGTGGCGCAAGCCCTGTGGGGCATGGGGCGCGCACTGTGTCCCGACACGCCGCGCATCACGCTGGCGGTTATCGCCGCCATCGTCGTGTTGGCGCTGCCCGCGCCGTTAACCCAAGCCAGTGTGATCATGGCCGGCGGGTTGATCGGGCTTGCCGGGCTGCGCGCCGACCCGCAACAAGGCTTTGCTTCGTTCGACGTCCCGTTGCCCACATCAGCGGCGTTTGCGGCCCTGGTTGCGTTCGTGGTTCTGCTCATCGGCCTGCCGCTCGCGGCGGCCGCTTGGCCGGTGCAGAGTCTGGTGCTCGTGGACAGCTTCTATCGCGCGGGGGCGCTCGTGTTCGGCGGGGGACACGTGGTACTGCCCCTGCTGCAGGCCGAGGTGGTGCCGCCCGGCTGGGTGAGCAACGATGCCTTTCTCGCCGGCTACGGCGCGGCCCAGGCGGTCCCGGGACCGCTGTTCACGTTCGCGGCCTACCTCGGCACGGTGATGAGCGAGCTGCCGAACGGCTGGCTCGGCGCATTGATCTGTTTGCTGGCGATCTTCCTGCCTTCATTCCTGTTGGTGATCGGCGTGCTGCCGTTCTGGAGCCGGCTGCGTCAGATTCGCACCGTGCGTCGAGCGCTGCTCGGGGTAAACGCGGCCGTCGTGGGCCTGCTCTTGGCCGCTCTCTACGACCCCGTGTGGACCAGCGCCATCCGCTCCGCGGCTGACTTCGCGCTTGCGCTCGGCGCATTCACGCTGCTTACCTTCTGGCGCACACCGCCCTGGTTGGTGGTGGCGCTGGCGGCGGCCGGCGGGTGGGGCATAGAGCTCGCGCAGCTGACATGACCGAAGCCGACAAGGACTTGTACTCCGGTTTGATCCGATTGCACGTGCTGCATCACGCCGCGCAACAGTCGATCTACGGCAGTTGGATGATCGATGAACTGCGCCAGCACGGCTATGTGATCAGCCCCGGAACCCTCTATCCGATGCTGCACCGCCTGGCGAAGAAAGGGTATCTCGAGATGCGACCTGAGGGCCCGAGCCGCCGCGCGCGGCGCCTGTATGGCATCACCGCGCAGGGTCGCGCCGCGCTCGCTGAGGCTAAAGACAAAGTACGCGAATTGTTCGGTGAATTGTTCGAAGACGAGCCGTGAGCCATTTTCTTGCTGAGATGACCACCGAGCGTGGCCCATACAATCCAACTCCATCATCTTGGCCGGGTTGCCCCGGCGGCGGTGTAGCTGACGGCGTCCATGAGCGGGGCTCCGAGCGGCGTTGCACTCCGCAATGGCACTGCAGCAGTGCGCGGCGTGGGCCGCCTGTGCGATCATGGCGGCTCGCCTCACATGCACCGTCGAAACGCTGATGGATTCGCTGACCCGCACCATGGATCACGACTATCTTCAGACGCTGCGCCGTCTGCATCCGGCCTGGCGCTTGCTGGCCGCGGACCATGGGCCGCTGGTCATCGGCTTCCTGCACCGCTGCTTTATCGAGCCGAATGTACGCACCCTATCCGAAGAGGAGGCGGCCGCGCGCCTGGAGGACTATCTTTTCCAGCTGCGCGAGCGGTTCGGCGAGGAGGCTTTCCCAAAGCGCGCACTCGACTACCTCAACGACTGGGCCAACGACCAGCGCGGCTGGCTGCGCAAGTACTACCGCGAGACGCGCGACGAACCTTGCTTCGACATCACGCCGGCTACGGAGCAGGCTATCCAGTGGTTGGCGGGGCTGGAACAGCAGCAATTCGTCGGCACCGAATCGCGGCTGCTCACCGTCTTCGATTTGCTGCGCCAGATCGTTCAGGGCACCGAAACCGATCCCGAGACCCGGATCGCCGATTTATTGGCGGAGCATCCGCTGCAGCAGGGACTGGCGGAACTGGTCGTCTACCTGAGCCTGGCTGCCGCCGACCGCAAGGCGGTCATCGACGAGCAGACGCCTCAGAGCGTAGCCTGGACGGACGAAACCGGCCGAATTCGACGGGCACGGCTACCGGCCGTTGTGTACACTCGCTGACCATCACCGCAAAGATCCTATGAACGACGACCTGTGCAAGCGCCTGCGCGGTCTGACCGATGTCGAGCTGCACGAGACTTTCCCTCCGTATGGGGCCGCCTTTCGGCGCCGGTTCGGCTTGGGCCACGAGCAGGCCCTGGAGCTGTTCAACCAGACCGTATCGATGAAGTCCGTAGGCAACCTTACCGACTTCGTCCGCGGTCACATGCTGGAGGCCTTTCCGGTCGAGCCCCGTATCGAAGCGCTGATCGGCCACTTCGATGACCTCAACCGCGCCCACGCGGCGGTGCTCAAGGCCAAGGCGCAGGTCGAGGCCCTGGAACCGCTGGTAGCGGATGCGCAGCGTCACGCCGAACTCGCCGGCGAGATCGAGACCCTGCGCGCCTGCCGCGATGCCCTGCGGCCTTATTTCGCCGCACTTAAAGGTGAACTGCTGACGCGGCGCATGGACAACTTGGACCAGGAACTGACCCGCTGCGGCAACCGCATCGTCGAGTTGCAGGACGCGCGGCGCGGCGAGCAGAGCCGTCGCGACGAGCTCAAGCGCGCCATCGCCGAGAACGGCGGCGACCGCTTGGAGCGCCTCAAGGCCGAGACCGTCGAACGGCAGCGGGAGCGGCACGCTCGCCGCAAGCGCGCCGAGCAATACAACGCCCTCGCCCGGGAGCTGGAGCTGCCCGAGCCGGCCGGGGCTGAGGCGTTCCTTGCCAACCGCCGTGCGCTGGAGACCGAGCGCGCGGCCTGCGAGCCGCACCTGGAGCAGGTGCAGAATCGGCTCACCGAGGCCAATGTGGAATTCCACGGCTTCAAGACCGAGCACGGCGGGCTCCAGACCGAACTGGAGTCCCTGCGCCAACGCCGCTCCAACATCCCCGCCCGGATGCTCGCCATCCGTGAGCGGCTCTGTGAAGTCCTGGAGCTCAAC
Source organism: Nitrococcus mobilis Nb-231 (assembly GCF_000153205.1). Lineage (GTDB taxonomy): Bacteria > Pseudomonadota > Gammaproteobacteria > Nitrococcales > Nitrococcaceae > Nitrococcus > Nitrococcus mobilis. The sequence continues at coordinate 495,008 of NZ_CH672427.1, read as the reverse complement.
GAGGAGGCGGTACCCTTCGCCGGCGAGCTGATCCAAGTGCGTGCGGAGGCCCGGGACTGGGAGGGTGCCGCGGAGCGCTTGCTGCATAGCTTCGGGCTGTCGCTGCTGGTGCCCGACGCTCACTACGCCCGAATCGCCGAGTGGGTGAACGCCACCCACCTCAGCGGCCGGTTGGTCTATTTCCGGGTCCTTGAGCGGCGGGCGGCGGAACCCGCTGAGCGGCACCCGGAATCGCTGGTGCGCAAGCTCGCCATCCGCCCCGACTCCGCCTTCTATCCCTGGCTGGAGGTGGAGCTGGTGCGGCGCTTCGACTACGCCTGCTGTGAGGACATGGCACGCTTCCGGCGCGAGCAGCGGGCCATTACTCGGGCCGGCCAGATCAAAGCCGGCGGCGATCGCCATGAAAAAGACGACCGCCACCGCCTCGACGACCGTTCCCGCTACATCCTCGGTTGGACCAACGAGGCCAAGATCGCTGCGCTGGAGCAGCAGGCCGGCCACCTGGAGCAGCGCATGCAGGCCGTGGGCCGCGAGATCGCCACCCAGCAAGCCGAGCAAAAGCGCTTGCAGACGCGGCTGCAGAAGCTCGGTAACCTCGCCATGTTCAGCGACTTCCGCGAGCTGGACTGGCGCCCGCTGGTGACCGAAATCGAGCGACTGGAGGAAGAGCGCCGCCGCCTGGAGGTGGAGTCGGACATCCTGCGCGCGCTGGAGGAGCAGCTTCAGAGCTTGGAGGCGGCGATCGAGCGGGCCGAGGAGGCGCTCACCCGGGCGCAGCGCGAGCAGGCCGCCGCCGAGAGCAAGCACGAGGCGGCCCGACTGGCGTTGGAAGAGACCCGGCAGCAGCTCGTCGCGACGCCGCAGGCGCTGCGCACCCGCTATTTCCCTCGGCTCGAGGCCATGCAAGCGGAGGCCCTCGGCGAACACCGCCTGACCGTCGAGTCCTGCGACAACCGTCAAAGCGAGCTGCGGGATTGGCTGCAAAAGCGCATCGACGCCGAGCAGCGGCGGCTCGACCGGTTGCGCGACAGCGTCATCGACGCCATGCGTTCCTACCAGAACGCCTATCCGCTGGAGACCCAGGAGGTGGATGTCAGCATCGACTCCGCCGCCGAGTACGCGGGCATGCTGGAGCGCCTGCGCGCTGACGATCTGCCGCGCTTCGAGGCCCGCTTCAAAGCCTTGCTCAACGAGAACACCATCCGCGAGGTGGCGAGCTTCCAGGGCCAGCTCAACCGCGAGCGCGAGGCGATCAAGGAGCGTATCGAGACCATTAACCGCTCCCTGCACGAGATCGACTACAATCCCAACCGCTACATCACGCTGCTCGCCGAGACCGCCGCCGACCCCGAAATCCGCGACTTCCAGCAGGAGCTGCGCGCCTGTACCGAGGGCACGTTTACCGGCTCCGAGGAAGCACAGTACTCCGAGGCCAAGTTCCTGCAGGTCAAACACATCATCGAGCGGTTCCGGGGACGGGAAGGCAGCACCGAGCTGGATCGGCGCTGGACCCGCAAAGTCACCGACGTGCGCAACTGGTTCGGTTTCTCCGCCTCCGAGCGCTGGCGCGAAGACAGCGCCGAATACGAACACTACACCGACTCAGGCGGCAAATCCGGCGGCCAGAAAGAAAAGCTCGCCTACACCGTGCTCGCCGCCAGCCTGGCCTACCAGTTCGGCCTGGAGTGGGGTGAGACCCGCTCGCGCTCGTTTCGCTTCGTGGTCATCGACGAGGCTTTCGGGCGCGGCTCGGACGAATCGGCGCGCTACGGGTTGGAGCTGTTCAGGCGGCTCAACCTGCAGTTGCTCGTCGTCACGCCACTGCAGAAGATCCACATCATCGAACCCTACGTGGCGAGCGTCGGCTTCGTCCACAACGCCGAGGGCCGCGAATCCATGCTGCGCAACCTCACCATCGAGGAGTACCGAACCGAGAAAGCCGCCCGCGGCGGTGGCGTAGCGGCTGCGGAGCAAAGCGCGGCCGTCTCCTCGGCCGGCCGATGAGCTGGACCACTCCGGCCGAGCTGCGAGCGCAGGTGACACGGCTCTGGGAGCGGGGGGAGATCCTGCGCGCCCGCCTCAGCGGCGAGCCCCTCTTTCCCCTACGGTTGCGCCTGAGGCGACCCTCCGCGCGCGAAATCGCCGATCATTTCGGCGAGGTCGGCGACTGGATCCGGCGCCTGCAGGCCGGCAGCCGCGAGCAGCGCGGTGCCGGCTACGCCATCGAATGGCGCCGGATCAACCACCGGGTGCACGGCGCGAACCGCCTGCCGGATAGTATTAGCGTCCCCAGCGAGCACGACGCGCTCACGCTCATCGGCCGGACCGCGCCACCCTGGCGCAGCATCGCCACCTGTGGGTAAAGGAGCCGCGCGAGAGCCGCTTCGAAGGCCACCTGAGCCGCCTCACCGACCCCGAACAGGCCCTGTTCGAAGATTTGCAGGCCAATCGCCTGGGAGAAAACGTACGCCTGGAGCAGGAGCGCATCGCCTACGGCTGGCTGGAGCAGGCGCTGCGCCAGTTCGAACCGTAACCGCCAGACGCCCGCCTATCCCGCCGCTCGAGCCAGGCGAGACCCGCCGCGACCGCGCTGGCCAGGAACAGCAGCGGGCGCAGCACCAAGCGAAGCAGGAACACCCCGAGGTAGAGCACCGGCAGGAGCAGCACCGACCAGACGGTAAGTTGCACGGGCCATGTCGGCACACCCGCGAGGCGGGCCACCTCCCCGGCCAGACCGGTAATGAGGCTCGGATGCCGCAGCACGATATAGGCCGTGGCGGCAATCGCGCCGTATTTCGCGATCCGCCCCCCAAGCCCGCCGGCTCGAATCAGGCCCGGCGCCAGCGCTGCGGTACGACGCATCAGCGAAGCCGACTCCGCTGCGCGGGCTCCGCGGCCGCCCGCCGCAACGGTCTCGGCTCCGGCACCGGCCGTAGCCGCACCGGTCCGGCTAACCCGCAGCGCCTTGACCGCCGCCGCGGTGGCGAGCACGTCCACACCGGCCCACAGATAGTCAGCGGTACCAACCTCCTCGTCCGTGCGGTATTTCGTCTCCAGCGAGCGGATACCGCCGGCGAAGAACGAGCTGATGCCCTGCAGCACCCGTTCACTCTGGATCCAGTGCACCTGCCCCGCCGCATCCACCACGAACTGGCCGAGAAAGTCGTGGCCTTCCTTTTGGATGAAAGCGATCGCATAGCGCCCCCGCCCGGGCGCCGCCAGCACGCCGTCGTTGTTGGCAGCTGTCCGCTCGGTCGGTACCGGGGCGCCCCCCTTCCAGAACCGACTGGCGGCCGTTACGGCCTCCCCGGCGAACTTGAGCACTTTCAGGGTGCCGATGTCATGACCCAGGAAATAGTCAATGGGCGGAATGACGCTCGCGCCATAGGCGCCGAGGGCTTCTTGGAAGGCCGGGTCCGTACCGTAGAGCGAGAGAATGCGCCGCGTCTTTACCGGATACCGCAACAATGCGAGGCGGGCGTTGAGGACCAGGGCCTCGTTCCCGGCATAGTGCAGAAAAACGGCCTTCACCGCCGCCGGCTCGTGGGCGAGCACACCGGCCATCTGCGGCAGCGCTTCTTGGAGCGCGACCCGCTGCAGCCGGTGCTCGTAGGGCTCGGGATGCGCGGCCAGGCTGATCAGCGTCGCCGAGACGATGGACAAGATCAGTAGTACCGAGAGCTTGCGCACGAATGGTTCCCCCTCCATCGCAGCCGCTAAACACTATCCTACCCACCGGGTGGAACCCGACAATAGCGCGCGCTCCCCTTTCGACTATATTGGGAACAGAAAGGACAAAAACTGGGGCACAAGAATGTACCACCTGCACCGCACCCCATTCGTCTTTCCGGTCCACATGGCTCACCACCACACCGCGGCACCTACCGTTAAGCATGTATTTATAAGTCGACCTCGTGCTCACGCCCGTATGCCTCGAAGCTTCCGAGCCGTACGCATGTCGCAATCGTCTTCACGCGTCAGCGTCAGCATCACCATCAAGCGTTGCGGTTTATTCGCCTGATCAATCCACACCACCGCCGATAGAGAAACAGAATCGCGCTGAGCGCCCGGTGGCTGCGCTTCGCGTCCCCTGCCGGGGCATTGAGCTCCACGCACGGGAATCGGCAATTTTAGAAAAAGGAGAAGGACATGCAATCGAATCCAAGAACTTCAGTTCCGAGATGGTTGATAGGCCTGATAATAATTCTGGCTACAGGGCTTCCGACGCGGGAGTCGATCGGCGCTCCCTTAGTATGCCGAGGGAACGATAATCCCTCTGGCTACGCAGTAAAATGCGGTCACGGGGCTGTGATAGCCGGTGATGTATTGCATGGGCCGCAGCCGGTTCCAGGATTAAAGTTTTGGGATGTATTAGTCACTGCGGGCCATACAGACGCAATCAATGACCCTCTACCACCCAATCAGGATATAGTAGATTTTATCTTGACAGCGGAACATTTGATAGAACCGCATGAAGATTTGCTGGTAAAGAGCGCCCCAGGCATGTACGACATCACCGCAGAGGGGCCAAATCAGACCGTGCCAGGCCCATTGACGCCTGCCGACCATTCCGCGCTGTTACCTGGGCACTTCGACCTACACTCAGGAGCGTTGGCAACCACGGGCGTGGGCATCTTCCGCCGGGAAATCTTAAGCTATAGGTTCCTCGGAACCGGCGTCCACTGTACCATGCTATCGGAACAGGAATGTCCAGCGCCGCCGGAGTTCCCTACGCTACCTGTATCCGAGCCTACAACCATCGCTCTTATATTTCTCGGCCTAACCGGCCTCGGGTTCATTAGGGTGTCAAGACCCCTCTGATCATATGCCAGAGTCGTCCAAGGGTCGCGTTTTGTCTCAACACATTTCGTCGCCGATGCGCGCCGGCGAACGGGATAGCGATATGCGGTTAAAGGGAGGCATATCGAAGCCATGAAGCCAACCAGCTACCGAATGTGGCTTCGAGCCGCACTGGCCCCTTCGCTCAGCCACGGTGGGGCGCGCAGCGCCGTCGAACTAGCAATGATAAGTCCATCGGAAGCCGGGCATCGAGCCCGGCCCCCGATGGACCGCATATCGCTATCCCGTCAGGCTTCTCGATTTTTCCGATCCGAAATGACAATTAGACTAGAGCATGAAAAATAATGTTTGGCCCTATATCAAGAAAAAAGCATCTAGTTTCGGGGGTAGTGCGCATGCATTTGTAGAATTCTGTGGCCGCCACCCATTTGCAACTGGCCTTTTTGCGTTATTGAGCGTCGCCGGCCTAATACTATCCATTGTGGGCTACTATCTGGATCGTCAGGAGGCAACAAGCACAACAGGGCAAGTGCTAAGGATTGAAGAAAAAATAGACACAATATCTGAGACCAATAATGCACCAAATACTAATCTCGAACCAGTTTACCGAGAGTGTGACGATCACCAGGTGTACCTAGCTGTTATGGAAAGCGCTAGGAATCTATCAGAGCCATATTCCAATTGGGAAGTTAGGGGAAGTACTGGAGTAGTTAAGACGCTAAGCCCCGGGGTTTGCGAAATGACAGTATTATTTGTCACTGGAGATCCTGCGGGAAAAATGGCCGAAGTAGACATTGTTTATAAAACGGATGTCCCCGTTTCAAGCATACGGATACAAACTACTAAGGAACGTCTGAACTATTCGAGCTGAAGTCAAACGCATTCGTCTCTGACGAGAGGAAGGGTAAAAATGCTCGGTTTCCCGCCGCCGAGTGCTGATTTACGGGGCCGTTTGGCGCCGCTGAACCCCTTTTCGGAGCAAGCAGGCGGAGTTTGCCTGTCAGCTCGTCACCAGTTGCCTCCTCACCAGATACAGATTCGTCAGGCCGATCAGCGTGAACACCTGTGCGGCATTCTTGGCAAGCCCCTTGTAGCGCACCTTGGTGTAACCGAATTGGCGCTTGATCACCCGGAAAATGTGCTCCACCCGGGCACGGACCGAAGAGCGCTTGCGGTTGGTGCGCTTGTTCGCACCGGTGAGTTTGTGCTTGGAGCTTGCTTTCAAGGACACGCCCCAGTAGACACCCGCCCGGCGCGCCGCGCGCTTAAGGGTGTTATCGACGTAGCCCTTATCACCAAAGACCGCGCGGTCGTCCTCGCGCAGCAGGCGCGGCAATTGGCTGATGTCCGAGGCGTTGGCTGCAGTCACCGAAACCGTGTGAGCAAGGCCGCTGTTGACATCGGCCCCCACGTGGATCTTCATGCCGAAATACCACTGATTGCCCTTCCGCGTCTGGTGCATCTGCGGGTCGCGCCGGCGCGCCTTGTTCTTCGTCGAGGCCGGAGCGTGCACAATCGTGGCATCGACCATAGTGCCGCCCTTGAGCAGCGCCCCGCGCTCGGCGAGCACGTCGTGGATTACGTTCATCATCTGGGCAGTCAGGCCGTGGCGCTCCAGCAGGCGGCGAAATTTCAAAATCGTGGTCTCGTCGGGCAGCGCGTCGTCGATGAGCTCAAGCCCGGCGAAGCGGCGCATCGACTCGATCTCATAGAGCGCATCCTCCATCGCCGGGTCGGAGAGCGCGTACCACTGCTGCATGAAATAAATACGCAGCATCGACTCAAGCGGCATCGGCGGGCGGCCACGCCGGCCCGCCTTGGGGTAGTGCAGCTCAATGAGCGCCACCAGTTTTGCCCAAGGCACCACCTGCTCCATCTCGGCGAGAAACTTCTCCCGGCGCGTGCGCCGCTTCTTGGCCGCAAAACTCATCGAAGCAAAGGTGGTTTGTTTCATCGGTTCCGCCTGGGTCGGTGGCAATGCCGCAATTATACTGGCGTGGCCGGGAATAGTTCAGAGTCTCCCTAAGGCGGTTGTTGAAATAGCCACATATCGATCTGCCATAATTTTACGTGGCAACAATACGTTATGAGGTATCCTGGCGTGGCTCTTTCAACGCATTCCTTAGTACAAAATCACAAAAGGAGGAATGTAAAAACATAATCCTGTCAGACGACCTCATTACGACGTCAATAAGTGGTGAAGTCAAACCTGAAGGGTACAACTGAGCTGAGCGAGAAGCCGGGGTCGGACCAGCATTATCCTTTGATAAATCAGAGAACCGTGAAAAAATAACACTTGAATCACAGCTTAAACGGACTATTGTCCCATTCAAAACGCTGTTCTAAGGAAGGAACTCAATGCCACGCGCAAATCGTCACTGGCGCTCCGGTCATGTTTGGCACATTACCCACCGCTGTCATCGCCAGCAGTTTCTGCTCAAATTCGCGCGGGACCGCCGATTGTGGCGTTGTTGGTTGTTCAAAGCCCGCCAACGGTTCGGTCTCTGCGTCCTGGATTTTATCGTCACATCCAACCACATTCATTTGCTGGTGCAGGACCGGGGCCACGGAGAAATTGCAAAGAGCATGCAATTGATTGCCGGGCGTACCGCGCAAGCTTATAACCAGAGAAAACAACGACGGGGTGCCTATTGGGAAGATCGCTATCATGCCACCGCTATAGAGGCGGACGAGCATCTGGCACGCTGTATCACGTATATCGATCTGAACATGGTGCGGGCAGGCGCCGTTCATCATCCGCGGGAATGGGAAGCCTCTGGCTATCGGGAAATCCAGAATCCACCCGCACGTTACCGCGCCATTAATTACCAGCCCTCATGGATCGGTTGGGCATCCCGGATCTTCAACGGCTTCAACTGATTCATCGAAGCTGGATTGAGGAAGCACTCAAGGCCGAGCAGTCCGTGCGTGATGAGCGGTGGTCTCGGAGACTCGCGATCGGCAGCCAAGCGTTTGTTGCACGCTTTCAGGCTGATCTGGGGATTTTCGCGATCCATCGGACCATTGAGAAGCACGGAAACAGCCGCGTTTTAAGGGAGGACGCGGCGGATTACGCTATCAAATTCTGAGTATGAAATCGCCGCTCTAAGGCTTGAAAGCGTGAAATTTATTGATTTAATCTGTATAAGTTACAAAAACTTGGGTAGGTCCGACCCATGACTCCGCGTCCCATGACTCCGCGTAGTGCAAAGGCTTGATGACTGAAAAGTGCGCCGCCGGACCCGACATCAGCGGCCCGACGGTTTTTCTCGTCACGTTGAAATCAGACATCACCGACGCAACACCCCCTGTTTCGGACTCAGAAAGAAAGTCATAAGGATGGTGTCGTCGGAAACCGGTGGAGACATACTTTCGGCGTCAGACGCCGACCCGATGTCAGATCCGGTGAGATGGCGCATCCTGTTCGTGCTGCTGGTCGCCATCTTTATGTCGCTGATCAGCGTCAGCATCGTGAATGTGGCCCTACCCGCCATTCATGACGGCCTCGGTGCGTCGCAATCTGACCTGCAATGGGTGTTATCGGGGTATGCGCTCACCTTTGGCGTGGTCTTGGTAGCGGCCGGACGTGCCGGTGACATCATGGGGCGCGGCGGGCTGTTCCTCATAGGTGTGGGCATCTTCACCGCCGCTTCGGTCGCGGCCGGTCTCGCACCTGATGCCGATTGGCTTAACGTTGCCCGCTTTGTGCAAGGTATCGGTTCGGGGCTGCTCAACCCACAGGGTATCGGGAAGGTCCAGCATTATTTCCGAGGCGACGCGCGCGGCCGCGCTTTTGGATATTTCGGCACGGCTATCGGCTTTTCGGTCGCCATCGGCCCCGTCTTGGGTGGTTTTCTCATTCAACTTGGCGGGCCGGATCTGGGCTGGCGGCTGACGTTTCTCGTGAATGTGCCAATTGGCGTCATAACCATAATTCTGGGATTGATGTGGTTTCCGCGTCCCCTGATCAAGCGCCTACCCCGCACCGGGAGCGCTCTACGCTCGCTTGACCCGGTTGGTGCTGTCCTTTTGGCGGTGGCGGTGCTGGCGATCCTGTTCCCTTTTGTCGAGGCGCGCGGCAATCCGTCCTTCTGGCTGTTGCTGCCGCTCGGTATCGTACTGGTCTGGCTCTGGGTCAAATGGGAGCAACGCTATATCCGTCTAGGCCTGAGCCCGATGGTCAATCTCAAGATCTTTGCCACCCGCAGCTACCGCAATGGCATAACGATCATGACGCTCTACTTTATGGGCATGACCAGCATCTGGGTGCTGATTGCGATCTATGTGCAGGAAGACGACGGAAAGACGGCGCTTGAGGCCGGCTTCTTCGGTGTGCCCGCCGCGTTGCTTTCAGCCTACGCCGCCCATTGGGCCGCGGGGCGGGTCCAGCAGTTTGGCCGCAAGTTGGTCGTCGGTGGGCTGTTTTTGGCTCTTGCCGGTCTCGGGCTGAGCATCCTCGTGGTCATTCTGCATGAAGCCGGCCACATAAGCGTCTGGTGGCTCATGGCTTCGCTGTCATTCATCGGGGTGGCGCAAGGTACCGTCATCAGCCCAAACCAGACGCTGACCCTCGCGGAAGTACCGCTCGATTACGCGGGCAGTTCCGGGGCGATCATGCAAACCGGCCAGCGTATCGGCACGGCTGTCGGCATCGCCGTGATCACCGCGGCGACGTTTTCTGCGCTCTCGGTTACCTCTTGGTCGACAGCCATCGCGGTTGGATTTGGCCTGATTTCGCTCGTGATCATGCTGGCGCTTTTTGTATCGATAAAGGACCTTGGGAGCCGCGAATAACTCGCGGCAGCCCGGTTGCCGCTAGCGTTGCACGCCCTTAGTCCGCAAGATGCGCTGAATACATTCACCCAGCTGCTGCCGCAACTTCGCTGCCTAATATCACCGATAAACCACCCGGCCGCACGAAAATTCCGGCATAAGTTACAAGGCTCTTGTGACATGGTTTGAGCCAGAAAGCGGGGCAATTCTTGTTCCAACGTAACCAAGCGCAACTACAAGCTGGAACCCCCCGCCAATCCACGCCCAAGTTGAAGCTGCCTTGGAGCCGCGGGTGACGCCGGGAAAATCGGGGCGGTTTACGATCGCGGGTTGAACAACGCCCGCGAGGCAATCTTTCGGGATAACGGGGATCGGCAGATATTCTGCTCTGGTCTCACTCGCTTATGCCAGCGTTTCGAATGACAGCTGTGAACCTACTGTCTGATGCATAACCACTATCATTTGCTGGTCGAAACGCTGTAACCGAGACCCTCTCGCACGGCATGCGCGAGGTCCACGGCGTGGGGAATCGGGAAGGGGAAGTCGAGGGCCGTTTCCTGGTAGCCTGTCGGAATTCAATCAGAAAGGAACGCGATCTACCAAGGCGGCCACAGGTTACGCTTGTCGGGCGGGGTACTGCTCCACCTGATTCAGCGCGGTAGCAACCGGCTATTCTAGTCTGTCCTATATTTCGTGTGTCCCAGTCCGAGGCATGGGGGCCGCTCATCGCCACCCCCGTTGTGTGCTTCAGATGCCTGAATGGGAGAATCTAGGTTATGAGATACAAAGTTGTAGTTCAGAAATCGGACGAAGGTGTCAGCGTTTCATGCCCGGGACTACCAGGCTGTTGGTCCCAAGGAAGCTCCGAGGAAGAGGCACTCGAGAACATCACGGATGCCATTCGTGAATATCTCGCTGCCGTAGAAGAGGCCCATCGAGATGACGACGTCCGCGAGGTCGAGGTGGCGGATTAGCTGTGCCGAAACTTCCGAGCGTCAATCACCGAGATGCCGTGCGAGCGCTTGAGAAGGCTGGATTTCGAGTGGTTCGGGAAGGACGGAAGTACATCGTGATGTCCGATGGCGCCCGATTCTTGACGATACCGAGGAACAATCCGGTAAACGCGTTCACTATGGGCGGCATCATTCGGGACGCAGGCCTTACGATCGAGGCGTTCCGACGATTGCTATAGCACGTAACACACGCTGGGGTCGCGTCTTGTTTCAACACATTGGGCGCGATAACCGTCACCGTACTCGTCCACTTCATCGAATTCGTTAGCGCCACCTTGAGCCCCTGCGCACAGGACTGCTCATCGCCAGCCCCGTTATGCAGGACATAACGTACTTTTTGACGTACGTACTATATAACGTACAATACGCTCACGCATCTTAGTGGAGGGGTGTCATGACTGCAATTACGGCCAGTGAAGCCCGCTCTAACCTGTATCGCCTAATCGACGAGGTCGCCTCCTCACATCAGCCGTTGTTGATATCGGGAAAGAGAAATAACGCAGTGCTGATTTCCGAAGAAGACTGGGCGGCAATCCAGGAAACGCTTTTTCTACTATCTGTCCCCGGCATGCGCGAATCAATCCGCGAAGGTATGGATACGCCCGTTGACGGGTGTAGCGAGGATCTGGATTGGTGATTTGGCGGCTCGTTTATACGAAGCAAGCGCAAAAGGACGCGAAAAAGCTGGCTTCAAGCGGGTTGAAACTCAAGGCGCAGGAATTGCTGACTATCCTTGCTGAAGACCCTTACCGAAAACCGCCTCCTTTTGAAAAGCTCATCGGGGATCTTGCAGGGGCCTACTCACGGCGAATCAATATTCAGCATCGGTTGGTATACCAAGTGCTGGAGGAAGATCAGATCGTTAAAGTTCTGCGGCTCTGGAGCCACTATGAATGATGCCTATCACTGGTGAACAAATGGTGTAGGGAGCGAATACATTGGGCGAGATAACCTGTTGATAGACAGAGCGAGGCAACCCTTGCCCCAACACAACCAAGCGCAACCACACGCTGAGCACCCCGTTAATCCAGACTCAAGTTGAAGCTGCCTTGGAGCCGCGGGTGACGCCGGGAAAATCGGGCGGTTTAGGATCGCGGGTTGAGCAGCGCCAGCGACGCAATTTTTCGGGATAACGGGGATCGGCGATGTTCTGCTCAGGGCACCGCCGCCGGCTTGTGGGCGAGCACGCCAGCCAGCTGCGGCAGCGCTTCTTGTATCGCGACCCGCAGTAGCCGGTTTTGGTAGGGCATCCGGATGCGCGGCTAGACTAATCAGCGTCGCCGAGGCGATGGACAAGTGAGCGATTCCTCCGCCTCACGGAGGCTAGACACTACCACCCACCGAATGAAACCCGGCAATAGCGCTTTCTCCTCTTTCGACTATAGTGGAAACAAATAGGGACAAGAATTGGGGGCACAGGAATGTACCAGCCGTGCCGCACCCAATTTGCTTTGCTGCTCCCCGTGACTCATCATGCCGCGGCCCTTGCAGGTAAACACGTTCGTATAAATCATCATTGTGCTCACGCCTTTGTGTCCCAGAAGCTTTCGAGCCGTATGCACATCGCAACCGTCTTGACGCGACAGCCACACCGTCAAGTGTTGCAGCATCTTCGCCTGATCGATCCAATCCAACCAGGGCCGCTCGATACCCAGCGCCGACCAATAGAGATACAGAATCGCATCATCGCCATCTCCGTTAGCTCTTTAAAGGAGACAGCACGAAGATTCAATCTTTCAAAGCATCATAAATCTATGCTTATCAATCGAAATGGGATTCCATTCAAGATCAATTAGAACGTGGTGATGTTAACAGAGTTGAGATATACATAGACCAAAAAAGCATTAAGAATCCTGATTTTCTTAACGTCCTAACCAGCAAGCCATCTATTGTGACTGCTCTTCGGAACCTAGCAGCAAGTAATGAGCAGATTGGTACGTTATGGATAGATAAGTATACGCATATTTCAGCTTCGGTTGAATTGGAAAACATTGAATTGAAGCAAACGCTTGGAATATTTCTCGATCCTGTTCAGAAAGAAGAGCATATAACAGATAAGAATGGAAGACTCGTAATACAGGGGTTTGAAGGCGCAATTATAGGCGCGGGTGTATCCGCGCTATTAATGGGCTTTAAATCTACAGCTCAATCAATAGGAAACCCAGCGCTAGTCGCTTTCGGATGCATAGCCATTGGTGCCATAGCCTGGCCCCGAGTGACTAAATTTTCGATCATGGGTAATTTAGCAAGCTTTGAGAAATGATTACTTGTTGAGTTAACTATAAAATCCAAACTCCCTGAGTCGGCGGCTGATTTAAATGTTGAGCTGAGTAGGTGTGTAATGATAGCTCTCGTGCGAACGACACTTGATATATTCTTAACGTAGCAAGAGGTTGGACAAATGGCTTACACGCAAAACGGCAAGGTCGCGCTGATCACCGGCGGTGGCCAAGGTATTGGTCAGTCCATTGTTGAAAGGCTTCATTCGGACGGCTTCAAAGTGGCGATTGCCGACTTGAATCTGGGCACTGCCACCGCGGTGGCCGAAAAGCTCGGTGGACAGGACGGCGGCGCCATCGCCATCCAGGTTGATGTCGCCGATAGAGACAGCGTGTTCGCTGCCGTCGAGCGGGCCGTTTCTGACTTGGGCGGCTTCGACGTCATTGTTAACAACGCCGGTATCGCGCCTACATCCCCAATCGAGGACATAACCCGAGAGAGCATTGAAAAGCTCTTTTCCATCAACTTCAACGGTGTTGTATGGGGCATCCAAGCCGCTGTGAAAGCTTTCAAGAAACTAGGTCATGGCGGCAAAATCATCAGTGCGGCTTCGCAGGCAGGGCACATCGGTAATCCGGGCATTGGGTTGTACTCGGCTACCAAGTTCGCGGTGCGCGGGTTCACTCAGACCGCCGCACGGGATCTAGCGCAGTATGGTATTACCGTCAACACCTTCGCCCCCGGCATCGTTCGGACACCGCTTATGGAAGAGTTGGCAAAGAAGGCTGCTAAAGACGCAGGTAAACCAGAAGAATGGGGTTGGCGACAGTTTACTGGCGGCATCACCCTCGGGCGAATCTCCGAGCCCGCCGAAGTCGCAGGCGTGGTCTCGTTCCTCGCCAGTTCCGATTCCGATTACATTACCGGACAGTCGATTCTGGTGGATGGGGGGATGGTATTCAACTGATCGATCTCGGGGTGTAATGGCGGGCCGTGGTGCTGTATCGAGGCCGCCGCAGACTCCCGGTGCTACACCGATTGCGGCGCGGTTCGAGCTACTACTGTCAGCCCAACGAATAAAGGCTCTTCTGCACTGATGTGAGCCAGAAAAGGATGGCTGCAGCCAACAAAACCTTTTCAATACAAAGTTCCTGTCAGGGGGGGTACCCAGCTTGTATGTGATCCGCAATTGCTTGGGGCGCCTCGGCCCAGAAGCACTGGATCGGCGCCTACAAGCCTGGCAGGCCGCTCAGCTCAAGTCAGATGCGCCAACTCGCACGTCGGCCACGCCAAGTACTCGACTACTTGAGGCTAACCGCTAATTCAGCCGGAACAGCCATTACTGGGCCATGAGAACAAATTTGCCTTGAAGACATCCTATACTGCTATTTATTTATACGATAAACAGCAGGGGGGTTGCCATGAGCGCGCATACCCAAAGGCAGGCCGCTGCCGCTAAGCAAAAGAAGGTTAGCACGTGGCAGGTGATCAAGAGCACCGCCGCGGCCGGTTTTGGCGTGCAGTCGAAGGCGGCGATGCGACGTGATTTTACCTACGGCCGTCCGCTCCCTTTTATTATCGCTGGTGCCGTCGGAACGATTCTCTTCATTCTGGCGATCGTCATGATCGTTCGTGCGATCCTCCATATAGTCGGTGCCTGAGTTTCGGTTTTGAAGGGTATTCCGATGAGGAGAAGCAGCGTGAGCTTGAGAGGCTTTTACGTCGCGCGAAGACCTAATTCAGTGCTCAAACCGACGCCCGAAAGCTCGCGCGGCTTAGCTCTGCGATGGGCGGCGCTTGGCCTAGGGTCGCGTCTTGTTTCAACACATTGGGCGAGATAACCTGGCAGAATGTCTCGCCCACTGGGGCAGAGGTAGGGCCAGGTCTCAACCAAAAAACTGCCACCTGTAGAGGATGCCTCGACAGAAACCTGCTGGGACCGGACCCTGTCATTGCTTTCACTCATTCCCAACCAAATCGTCGAGCTGCACAATAGAGCCTGGCGATAATGCGCTGCGCCATGTTTCTCGGCATCCGGCGAAGTGCGGGGGGCGATCGTGGTGGAGTGGGGGGTCCCTTATTTCCCGTTTCCCGCGCAGGCAGGAACCCATCAAAGTTCGGCGAACTTTCCCGGATGGATACCGCCTGCGCGGATACAACGGTTGCTGGTTTTTGCGAGGTGAATGACCGGACAAAGCCCCGGGGAGCTTTACTTCCCCACGCGTAGATTCTCGAAGCGAGTCACGGTCATCTCCGCCCACTTGTCCATCGCGTTCTCGGCGTCGCCCCACTCCCACTGCGCCGCCGTTGCCACCGATCCTCCACCGACCCGGCGATCGACTCCCGCCGCCAGCACTTTGCCGGTGACCGCATCCGTGGCCATTACCTCTCCCTGTGCCGAGCCGACGAAGGGATAGGTACCGGTGGCGGCGTATTTCAGTGTCGAGAGAACGTGCGCCTGCGGGATCGCCATCGATACCGACCGCAGCACCGGCGTGGCCGCCTCGGCATCGGAGATCGCCGCTTGTATCCGTATCACGCCCGGCCCTGGCTTGTCGACGGTGGGAAACTTCGCCTCGAATGCCTTCACCAGGGCATTGTGCAGGTAGCTCGCCAACGCTTGTCGGTCAGCCCCGGAGAGCTTCGGCTGCTCGCCGCCCCAGACCGTGACCGGGCTGATCATCACCTTAGTGTACTGGCTCCACGGCACGTCGGGTGTCACGTAGCGCAGGCCCGCCTGATTTTTTGTGCCCGGCGTGAGCTGCTCGCAAATGTTCGGTGGGATCATGGCACAGCCGTCAGCCTCGAGCTTTGGCTTCTCCTTCTGCGTTGCCGAGCAGCCGGCGAGCGCGACGGCCAGGGCGAGTAGCGCCGCCCGTGCCAGGCTTTGCCGTGCGTGATTCGTGCGCGTGTATACGTTCGTCCCCACTTCGTTCGGATTGTTCTCGTTCATGGGCTCTCCCCTTCTGGTTGTTGGCGCCGAAGACTGGCGGTTCTTACGTCCGGCCAGAATCATCCCCCCACTCGGGCCGGTGCGATGGAGTGTCGGCAATCCCCCCGCACGCACCCGGGCGACGTCAAGGCGCCGGCACGATGCGATAGTCGACGCCGTTGGCGCCGTGCGAGGGTTTGAAATAGGTTCCCAGCAGCCGTAGTGGGTCGTGCCTACCACCACGCTTTGCGCACAGCCTTCGGGCAGCTTCGTGTAGATGCCCCCATGGCGTAGGTCATGGTGGCCTACGCCTGCCCCGCTTTCCTTCTCTCTACGGCCGCCCCCAGACGGTGCCAACCGAATGACAGCGGTGCGCTGACCCGCAACACGCCGCACGGCTCTAGCGCCTGGCGGGAGGCCTGGGCGTCGGCCTCGGCCAAATCCTCGAGAATGCGCTGGCAGTGCCGATGGTAGGTCGCGCCAGCATCTGTCGGACGAACCCAGCGGGTCATGCGGACCAGGAGTCGCACACCAAGCCGCGCCTCCAAATCCTGCACTTGCCGCGTCACGGTAGCCGTACTGCAACCCAGCCGCCGCGCGGTCCGGGCAAAGCCGCCAGCCTCGATCACAGTTGTGAAAGCAATGAAT
>NZ_CH672427.1:410593-478405 GCF_000153205.1 Nitrococcus mobilis Nb-231 | reverse complement strand
ACAAAAGCCCCAAAAAGGAACAACAGGATGATCAATTATGGCAGGTAAATCCAAGCCGAGCGTCTATCAGATCAAGGTCACGTTGATGGAAAGTAGGCCTCTCATCTGGCGTCGTATCCTCGCGCCCAGCCATATGCCGCTGCCAACGTTCCATGAGCTGTTACAGATCGCCAGGGGCTGGGAGAACGATCACCTCCATTAGTTCATCAGTTCATGGCGGGAAAGCAGTATTTTGGTGCGCCCGATCCCGATTTCCCGGCGGAGGTGAAGAACGAGGCCCGCGTGAAATTGCAGGAGCTTCTGCCGGCAGAAGATTCGTCAGCCATCTATGAATATGATTTTGGAGACGGCTGGCCGCATAAGCTCGTGCTGGAGAAGGTGCGGCCATATAAGGAGGGCGACCCCTTACCGAGGTACCTTGTGGTAAGCGCGCCTGTCCGCCCCAGGATTGCGGGGGCATCGGCGGCTACGAGCATCTCTTGGAGGCCGTCAGCGATCCCAAGCATCCAGAGCATGGGGAACTGAGTGAGTGGCTCGGGGAAGGTTTTGATCCCGAGCACTTCGATGCATCGCGAGCCAACTTCGAGCTCGGTAGGTATTTCGGAAAGAGCCGCCGATCCCGGGGCTGAAGTGCAGATCAAGTGTCTAACGGCGTGCATGGGAGTCCGCCGGACTTTTCTCCGGCGCCTGCCATCGGCACGAGCTCTGTGGCAGCACAACGGCTCGGGCAGCCGGCGCGGCATACGACTCGCGCGATGCAGGTCTTTTCTGCAGCATGATCCTTTCCAAAGTGCAGCAATTTAGCCTGGTGAGCCCTCTCTGCCAGCCGGAGCAGGCTCCAGGCCGGGTTCGGCACCGGCATCGCAAGGCTCACCGCGCAGCACCGTGCGCAGCCGTTAAAGCCGCCCAGGCGAGGTCCGCCGCTGGCAGGTTGCCGCGATTGGCTCATGAAGACCCGAAGTCGGCGCCGCCCAGCGCTCCTCGGCCGTGAACATCGCGTCGACGACGACCATTGGATGCACCGCCCGGATCGCCGTGGCGAGTTCTTCACGCAGCTGATCGAGCGTGCTCAGCTGCTCGACTGGAAAATCCTCCGCCAGCACCGTGTGCACGACCACATAGAGCGTCCGCCCGGGCCGGACCATGCGTACATAGCGGTTACGCACGGGCAACCGTTGCAAGACTCGGTCGATCGCCGCGGTCACGGGCTCGGTGAGCAGCGCCGGCGGAGCCCGATTGAGCAACTCCAGTATCGCCTGTTTGGCCATACGCACCGGAACACCGAGACAAATAATCACCACGGCGGCGACTAGCACCGGATCGATGTACGGGATCGCCTGCGGCCAACCGAGCGCCTGGAAGACGGGGACGAGGCAAAACGCGAGTAAAACGGTGCCCGAGATAAGGGCATCCAGGACCCAATTCTGCACATCGGCGTGTAAGAGGGGGCTATCCACCTCACGCCGCCTTCGCTGCAGCCACCAGGCCGTCAGCGAGCACAGCGCCGTGGCGAGCACTGCATAGAAAATCGCCGGCGCGGCGGCGACCGAGCGGCCCCCGCTGAACAACGCCATCAGCGAGTCAATCAGCGCGACCGCTGAAATGCCCAAGATCAGCACGCCCTTGCCGGCGTTGATCAACGACTCGAAATAGGCATAACCAAAGGGAAACTCAGAGCTATCCGGCTGCACCGCCAGCCCCGCAACGCGCACGGTCACGAGTGCCACGGCGAAATACGTCAGGTTGAATAGCCCATCGAGCAGGATGGCGCGCGAGTTCGTAATGAGCGCAAAGCTCACCCCCAATGTGCCCATGAGCAGGGCCGCGCCGACCGAACACAGTAAAGTGTTTTGCTCTGTGTTCATGGGCAACGCCGAGGCTGACTGCGGCGCTATTAAACGTGGCTGATGCGGGTGCCGAGCACCGCCAAGAACCGTGCAATCCAGGCCGGATGGGCCGGCCAGGCCGGCGCGGTCACCAAATGGCCGTCGGTCACAGCCTCGGTCACCTCGACCTCGGCGTACTCGCCACCCGCCAGAGTCACTTCGGGCGCGCAGGCCGGATAGGCCGACACCCGCCGGCCTTTGATGACCCCGGCGGCCGTGAGAATCTGCGCGCCGTGGCAAATCGCCGCCAGCGGTTTGTGCGCCCGATCGAAAGCACGCACCAGCTCAAGCACCTTATCGTTCAGACGCAGATATTCCGGCGCGCGCCCGCCCGGCAGCACGAGCGCATCGTAGTGAGCCTCGCTCACCTCGGCAAAGTCGGCATTGAGCGAGAAATTATGCCCCGGCTTTTCGGTATAGGTCTGATCGCCTTCGAAATCATGGATCGCCGTTTTGACACGCTCGCCGGCCTTCTTCCCGGGACACACCGCATGGACCGTATGCCCGACAGCCAGCAGTGTCTGAAACGGCACCATGATCTCGTAGTCCTCGCCGAAATCACCGACGATCATCAGAATCTTCTTTGTACCCATCGGTCTCGCTCCTCCATGCTGAATGTAACGGGCCGGAAATCAGGCCCCCGCCGGGATCGTTAGCGAGCGGCCCGCGCCACGGGAGCGATCACGCGCCTGTGAGCGCCTACCAAAGCCAGCGAATCAGCGCTCCGGCGAGTATACTTCGCAGAGGGTGGTCAGTGCCTACCCTCTGCCCAGATCGGCGAAACGGGCACAGCGTCGGAGGTAGCCATGCAAGCCGTCATCGGGAGCGTCACCGTCGAGTGTGTGGTGGGTGATATAACGGCCCAGGCGGATGTCGATGCCGTCGTCAACGCGGCCAATGCCGAGTTGCTACCCGGCGGCGGTGTCGCCGGAGCGATTCACGCGGCCGCCGGACCGGAGTTGGCCGCGGAGTGCCGGCCGCTGGCGCCGATTCGCCCAGGCGATGCGGTAATCACCTCGGGGCAACGGCTGCCGAACACCCACATCATCCACTGTCTGGGGCCAGTCTACGGGCGCGACGAACCGGCCGCCGCGTTGCTGGCCGAGTGCTATCGCAATGCCCTGCATCTGGCCGAGGAGCATCGGCTCGGCCGCATCAGCTTCCCGGCACTGTCAACCGGTGCTTTCGGTTATCCGATGGCGGCGGCCGCCGAGGTGGCGCTGCGCACCCTCGCCGAGGAAGCGCAGCGCCTGCACTATGTGCGGCTCATCCGTCTCGTGCTGGCCAACGAAGGCGCTTACCGCGTGCATGCCGAAGCCCTGTCACGCTGCGCGCCCATGACCTAAGGTGTCGGCGCAGGCTGGGCGATGGCCGCACAAATGCGCATGGAACGGCGCCAAGATTTGGTATTGATAGCCCTGTCCATCGCTGCTGCACAAGATGGCTCCGCCGTAACTCGCCCAGAGCCATCTGATCGGTATCGCAAGGTAAAAACGTTGAAGATCGAGCGCGGAGGATTCATGCGTGACTGACCGAAATGCCCGCTTTCAAAATGCCCTCGACCGGCTCGATGCACTGCATGCCGAGGACCCACGGCGAGAACAAGTCGCAGACAAAGAAATAGCCTATGAGCTGCTCTACGCTCAGCGCATGAGCGAATGGCTCGGGCGGGTCGCGCCGCAGGCCTCAGAAGCGCTGCGGTTGGCTACTCGTGCCCAACATCTACAACGCTGGCTCATCCCACGCGATAACTACCCGAAAGACCGCCGCGGCTACCTCGCCTGGCGCCGCGCGCTGGGGCATCGTCAAGCCGAGCAGGCCGCACAGATCCTGCACGAGGCGGGCTACGACGAGGCGGTCTGCCAACAGGTCGCCGGCATGATCCGCAAGGAGAGGCTGCGCAGCGACCCCGATACCCAGGCACTGGAAGACACCGCCTGCCTGGTCTTCCTCGCGCATTATTTTGCCGACTTCACCACCGCGCACGAGGAGACAAAGTTGCTCCGCATCGTGCGCAAGACCTGGAACAAGATGTCGCCCCGTGGCCACGAACTGGCCATGACGATTCCTCTGCCAGACGATGCGCAGGCCCTGCTGCGCAAGGCTTTGGCGTAAGTGACGGATCGCGCCCCCGCCCGAGGAGACACAAAAACTTCGCTCAGAGTACTCAACCCAAAACGAGCGATAGGAAAATCGCGACCACAGCCGCGGGGCTCACCCAGCGGATCATGAAGCGCCAGGTTCGCGTCAAAACGTTCGTGCCAAGCTCGCTTTCCTGTTCCGCGGGAACGAGCACCCAACCGGCGAAGGCCGCGATCAACAGACCGCCGATCGGCAGAAAATAATTCGAGGTCAGCGCGTCGAGCCGCTCGATCCAAGCGCTATCGACAGCGCACGGAACGCCGGCCAGGAAGGTTACTCCCCCGCAAAACCAGGCGGCGGTCACACGGCGCCAGCGCCACTCGTCGATGAAATAGGCGACGACCACCTCGAGCAGGGAGATCGACGAGGTCAACGCAGCCAGGCTGAGCAGCAGAAAGAACGTGAACGCGAGCAACCCCGCCCACGGCAGTTGGGCGAAGGCGACCGGCAACGTCTGGAACGTGAGACCCGGGCCCGCGGCCGGTTCGAAGCCGAAAGTGAAAACGATGGGAAAAATCGCCGCACCGGCGAGTAACGCCACAGCCGTGTCGGTCAATGCTACGTAAAAGGCGGAGCGTGACAGTGATTCGCCAGAACCTAGGTAGCTCCCATAGGTGATCATCACTCCCATGCCGAGGCTGAGGGAGAAAAACGCCTGACCGAGCGCTGCGAGCAGGCTTTCCCCCGAGAATTCTTCCCAGCGCGGCGTCAACAGGAAAGCCGCAGCGTCCCCCGCTCCCGAAAGCGTCAGTGAAAAACCGACCAGCCCGATCAACATAAGCAACAGCGCCGGCAACAGGATACGCGAGCCCCGTTCGATGCCAGAGGCGATACCGCCCGCCACGATGATGATCGTCGCGACCATGAACAGCGCCTGCCAGAAGATTTGGCGTGGTGCGTTACCGACGAGGCCATCGAACAGAGCGTGGATCTCGGCTCCCCCGGCCCCGGAAAAGCTGCCAGAAGCACTCAAGAGCATAAAGTCGAGCGTCCAGCCCGCGACCACGCCGTAAAAGCTCAGGATCAGGAAGCCCGAGAGCACACCGAGCCAGCCGCCGAGCACCCAGAAGCTCCGAGGCCGTAGGCTCTGGAATGCACCGACTGGGTTGCGCCGACTCGTTCGGCCGAGCATCAGTTCGGCAACCACGATTGGCAAACAAATTGCGAAAACGGAGACAATATAGACGAAAATGAACGCCGCCCCACCGTTCTTCCCGGCCATATAGGGAAACTTCCAAATGTTTCCGAGACCGACCGCGGATCCCGCGGCGGCGAGAACAAACCCAAGGCGATTCGACCACGAGCCGCGTACCGATTCCACGCTCACGAACTGTCCCCCTTGCCGAACGGCGGCTAGCGAAATCTCATGAGATCGCGGCGTGCCCACCTCTATCTGACGGAACCTTCTAGGCCCTGAGCGCGCCGGCGCCCCCCGAGCGCGGCTAGAGTCTACCAGAACGCGTCGCTAGCTCACGCCCCATGGTACTTGGCAGACGCGCCGACCGCGCTCAGCAAAGGCTCCGGCTTATGGATGTAGAAGCCTTGCGCGTAGTCGATACCGATACTCACACTCAGGCAGAAGGTGTATTCATCCCGAGTGAACCGATAAGCCAGCACGGTGTGCGCATCCCGGAACAGCCAGCGCCACCAGACCATCAAGACCGGCGCGACGATCAGCAGGCCCAGTGCGTCCCCCAGCCACCAGGTAAACCACGCGGCGCGCCAATCGGCTAGCGGCACGAGACCGTGTACAAATTGGGCGAGCGTACCCACGCCTGCGCTCAGCAGGGGCGGAATCAGACGCACGGCAATGCTGAAATGGATGGTTTGCGAGAGATTGCGAAAACACTCGACGCGGCCGGCCCAGCGTAGCAACCAAACGCCGAGCGACGCTTCCAGCGTTTGGGCCATACCGCCGGCCAATCTCATGGTCAGCGGCTGACTCAGCGACCAGCCAGTAAACAGTTCCCCCGCCACAATTAGGGACCACCAGCCAGAGCCGAGCTTGAGCAACAGCACCAAGCCGGCACCCGAGGCGGGCCATAGGAGTTAGACCGCCGAACTCCGCCGCCAATAGCAGGCCAAGGTGAGCGGCTAGTGTAGTGCCTCGCCCTGAATGCCGGCTGCGGATACCGAGCGCAAGCGGCTGGTTCCTTCCCTGGTTGCTGAACCTTTAGAAGATCCCCTACGATTTCGTCGCTTATCACGGCGCTGCTCGCCGTGAGCCCTCATCGCTCGACAAATGTCCCTGCTCGGCCCCCACGCCACATTGCGAGCAATTAACCGCCGGTCAGACCTGTTGCGATCATCAATCCGGATTTCTTGCAACGCCATCGACAAACAGTTTCTTCACATTACCTTGCACGGTGTATTTCACCACCGATCGCTCATTCACCGCCCCATAAGAAACACCATTCAAGAAAAGCTTGCCATTCTTGACTTCGACTCGATCGCCATTAATTATGATCAGCCCATTTTGCCCGGTTATGGTGGCTTGCGCCGTTGAGCTGCTACCGGAACCCGTGCTTATTGAGCTACTCACGGATGAGCTGACGCTCCTCGTATCGGCGGAGGCGGATGGGCTGCCTCCTGCGACTAGGGCGAGCATGAACGATGCAATAAAGAGCAAAAATGAGGGTGCGTGCATGCTTATTCAGAACCTCAGGAAATGCTCAGAGAAAAACCAAGGTTACTTCGATATTAGCATCTTCGAAGCGCTTGAGTTGCACCGTACCGAAGATTCGAAGTGCAAGCTGTGGCGTTGTTAAGAACCGTCACCGCCCGCACATCGCCCTGACCGCCCGCCATGTCGAGGACGTGAGCGCCGGCTTTCCCGAACGCTGCCTGGTCTCGGCCGCGGCGATGCGCTCGGCCAATCCGGGGTGGGTCGAGAGCAGGGCCGGAACAGTGGTGCGCTCCTTCTGTTCCACCAGACGCTGGAAAAGCCGCGCAACGCCCCGCGAATCGATACCCGCGCGGTGGAGCAGCGTCATGGCCAGCTCGTCCGCCGCCGCCTCGTCTGCCCGACTGTGGCTTCTCTCCAACGTGAGCCGTGCAGCTTCGGAAACCAGATCCGCACCGACGCTGGCATCACCAGCCATGAGCGCCACCAGCAGCCGGTAGCCCATGTCTCTGAGCAGCGCCTTCAGCGGGTGGCGCTCCACACCGTGGGCGATCTCGTGGGCCAGAACCGCGGCCAGTTCCTCGGGAGTTTGCCCCAACTCCAGTAATCCGGAAAAAATGACGATATGACCGCCGGTCGTCGTGACGGCGTTGGCGACTGGCGATTCGAAAACCCGGACCGTGAACCGATAGGGCGCATCGGCACCCGCTGCAAGCCGCGCGACAAGCTCCTCCAACGCGGCTTGCGCTCGGGGCTCGCGGCAAGTTGACCGATTGCTGGCGAGGGTCTCAACGGTAATTTCCCCTAGGGCTTCCGCCCAGGCCGCCGGTACCGAAGGCGCGAGCAGAACCATGGCTCGCGGCACAGCCAAGGTCAGCACGACGAGCACCGCGATCAGCGCCCCTCCCCAGACGGCAAATCGCCAACGAGCGCCGTGGCGAGCGAGGTAACGTCGCCGCAGGCGCGGAGCGTCATCGTACAGCCACTCGATCAGCCGGTGGTCCTCGATCGTCAGAATAGCGTCCGGCCAGTCAGGATGGGCCAGCCGCAAGGGCTGGCCACGATAGACTTCCTCGGTGAGGCGCAAGTCGGCAAGGCCAAGGTAGACGGCTTCCGCCCCGGATTCGATCCCCACCAGCCGCAGTTGCCCACCGGCACGCGCGAGGCGCACGCGGCGGCGGCTGGCCGTGTGGCCGTCGGACCACCAGCCCTCGATCGCGCTGATCATGCGATGCCGAGGTCGAAGGCGTCGGCGATGCCTTCGCCGGTGGCGCCCGCTGCTTCCTGAGCCTGCAATACGGCATCGTAGTTCGGCTCACCGATGATCCGCGTTCGCTCGCTGAAAAACCGTAAGGTACGCACGGCAACCCACGGCAGACCGAACCCCAACGTCACGAGGATCAACAGCAGGTTCACCAACACCAGGCCGAGGAGCTGACCGCCGGTTACAGTGAGTTCAAAGCGCACTGGGCCGAGCCGCAGCCGAGAGGCCACGTAGCGCGCTTCCGCCGCTGCGTACCAAATCAAGCTCAGCCCAAGGGTGGGGATGGCAAACAGCAAACACAGGGCAAAGACCTTGAAGAGGTCGCCGCCGCGGCCGTCGAATTCGAACTCGAGACTGCCGAAGCGCTGGTGGGTATAGACATAACGGTCTAACGCCATACGCATCCAGGGTGTGGCGAGCCCCAGCGTGACAATGACAAGCAGGCCGTAGCCGAAGGCAAACATCCCGTAGCGCCAAGCCGAGCCTTGCAGGCCAAAACGAATGCCGCGATAGCGAGTGCGGGTCAGGCGGTAGCGGCGGCTGGCGTAACGTGCGGCACCGGTGGCGAAGGCAATGAGTAGAGCGCATACGACGATCGTGCCCGTGTGGCCCGCCGGTCCCAGTAGCGCCGTCGCTGCCCCGTTCAGGGCCGTGATGCCGATCACCACAAGGATGCACAGCCCGATGGCCTTTAGGAAACCGACCAACAGCTCACCACCGGTACCCGTGTACTCGAGTCGCTCGCCGTTAAAATCGGTCTGCGTCCAGAGGTAGCGGCGTACCCGAGTCTTGGCCCAAAAGTGGTAGATACCAAGGGTAGCAATCTTCAACAATAGGTTGACGATGAAGATAGCGAAGAGCTCGCCCCCGCTGCCGTAATGCCTGATGCGTCGATGGCCGATTGTCTCTGTATGCATCGCTGCTCCCCCATTCCAGTTGATAAAAAGCCGCTTTTAAATTATTTGCTTCAACACGGGTAGCGGTGGCCCTGACCAGGTGCGGCTTCGTATATCCGGTTGTTACCGGCGAGGTCGGTGGCGGTGACAACGTGAGCCGCGCGGCCAAAGCCATCCACCGCACTGGGCTCCGCTGCACCGTCTTGGGTGAATTCACTTTGCAAGCGGCAGCATCCCGCTCCCACACTGCGGCGCCATCCCCGTCGTAGAGCAAAAATAGCGTCACACAATGAATTAGCGTCTGCGAAGAATTTGACTTGAATCGTTCCGACGCTTCGGAGCAGAGAACAAGCTCAAAGCTTAATCTAACCCGGAAATTTCATGAATCGCACACGCCCTCGCTTGCCCCTTGAATCCACAGAAGATTTTGCTCAGTCGGGCGTAGTCACCGCTACACCGCTTCTTCACAAAAACTCCTGTGAATCCACAAGCTGCACAAGCATTAAGCAGCGCGCGGATTTATGGAACTTCCGGGCTAAAGACGGGCTCGGTGGTGGGTTATTCGGCCAGGTCGGAACGCCTCCCGAGGACTGTCTTGTGCGGCCTCGGTCCGCGTTTGTTTCAACCAGTCCAAGGGCGAAGCATCGAACCGGGCTTTAAACGCCCGGGCCAATGCCGCGGGGCCACTGTAACCGACCGCGTGCGCAACGATCGCTACCGGTTTCCCCCGCCTCAGCAAGGCTTGCGCCAACCCAAGCCGCCAATGGGCAAGGTACTCCCCCGGTGTGGCCCCAATCGTGGCACGGAAACGCGCCGCAAAGCGGGCGCGGGACATCCCGGCGCGTTCGGCCAAACGCTCGAGCGTCCACTGGTCTGCCGGGTCCTCGTGGATCGCGTTCAGCGCCTTGGCCAAGCGCGGATCGGCGAGCCCCGCGAGCAGACCGACGTCTACCTGATCACGGTCCATGAGGTAACGGAACAGTTGGATCGTCAGCAGTTCACACAATCGATCGAGCGCGGCCTGCCGCCCGCAGCGGCTCTCGAAAGCCTCTTCGAATAGAAGTTCGATCGTACGCGAGAGCATCTCCAACTCGGCAAGCGGAATAACGAGCAGACGCGGCAAAGCCCGCGCGAGCGGGTTCTCTGCACCCGCACCAAAATCGATGGAACCGCAGACCGTTTCCGCCCCCTCCGGGCGAGAAGGCGCAAGGTGGTGCGTGGTCGGCCTCATGTAGAACAGCAGGGTTGGCGTGTTGATCTCGAAGGTGGCCTCACCGGCCGTTTCGACCCGCAGCGCCCCGCGCAACAAAACATGGATATGACCGACGCCGTCAACAGCATCGAAGGTAGCGGCCGAACACAGCGGTCCACTGTTGAACACCCGGGCGCGGAGTTCGAAACGATTTAGAAGCGAGGCGAGCCGATCCACCATAACGATACTATATGCACACAATTAAGTACTAAAAGATACCAAGCGTATTGGTTTTTCGTCCAGTATTCATCGCGGGCCGCCAAAGTCATCGGTCCCGACATCTCTAATAATGAAGGAGGCACCATGAACAAGCTTTTGAGCTGCCTGATCAGCGCCGGCCTTGCCTTGACGGTAGTAACCGCAACGCAGGCAGCGGACCTGGCCGAGCAAACATTTCAGCAGTATGTGGACGCGAAGGGCACCATCCGGCTGCCACAAGGCTTCCGCCTTGCATGGACTCATCTTGGCTCTTGGGTCGTCAGCGATCCGGAAGCCCCCGGCTACGGATTCCACGATGTGTATACGCAACCGGAGGCTGCCAAGGGGTATCGTCAAACCGGCAAATTTCAGGATGGGACCGTGCTGGTAAAAGAAATCCGCAAGATCGGCGCCGGCAAGATGACCACGGGCCAGGCGCAGTGGGCGACCGAGCCAGCCATCTGGTTCGTCATGATTAAGGATGCGAAAAACCGCTTCAAGGGTCCACATTGGAGCAAGGGCTGGGGCTGGGCTTTATTTAAGGCAGAGGACCCGACCGTCAACGCCTCCGAGGGTTTTGAGAAAACCTGCAGGGGATGCCATGTTCCCGCACGCCATTCCGACTGGGTGTTCGTCGATGGCTACCCGACTCTGAGGCCCTGAGGCCCTGAGGCCCTGAGGTTTGCATGGAATGCAGAGGTAGCGCCGCCGCGTCAAGGCTACGCGGCGGCGCGCCATATGCTCAAGCAGCGGATCTTCATCTACGCTCGCCGATACGCACCCGGCCCGATACTAAAATGCTTCTTGAACCCTCGCCCGAACGCGGCCCCGGATTGTTCGCTACGCGCACCTGGCGCTGGCGTTGTCCGAGAATCCGCAGGTGCGCAATTTCGCGGCCACGATGATTCGCGACCACAGCGCCGTGAATCGGCACGCTCTGGCGCTGGTACAGAAGCTGCACATCACGCCACAAGACAACCCCGTCAGCCGACAGCTGAGCGAATAGGCCGCCGACATCCGGGCGGACTCGGGACCCTGGGCGGCGCCGGCTTCGACCGGCGTTACGCGGCCAACGAGCTGGCCTACCATCGGTTCGTCAACGACGTTGTCGGGGGCACTTTCATCCCGAACTTAAAAGCCCTGCTGAGCTCAGCATTGACGACTTTCAAGGCGCACGAAGCGCATGCGAAAGCCATGAACACGGCGCTTGCCGGCTTTGGCCTGCTCAACGGGCTGGAGCGAGTCAAGGCCTATCGAGCGACGCTCGCCGCGCGCCCGTCTGTGCAAACGGCGGTGCCGAAGGTTTATCCGGCGCGGCTGCGCGCGTTCCTGCGGCGGCGTAACAGCCATCTTGCCGGACTGAGGGAGGGAAGGCTTGAGGCGGTGGCGCGCGTCCGCGGCCTACGCGCGTAAATTTTATGAGGTGTCCGACGTAGCCGAGACCGTCGATTTCGAGTCGATCGAACGACACTATTTCGACGCTCACCCCAAAATCGACCGGATGCTCATACCGGTACCGGTCTTGGCTGGCGTTGCTCGTCGATCGCGACGTACACGAAGGTCGCTTCGGTCACCTGAATCCGCTCCTCGGAGAAGCGCTCCCGGCGCCAAGCCTCGACGGCGACGGTAATGGAGGTGCGCCCCGTCTTCAGCAGTTTCGCATAGAGGCTGACTTCATCGCCCACGAACACGGGTTTGAGGAAGCTCATGCCGTTTACCGCGGCGGTGGCAACCCGTCCCCGGGCGTGGCGGGTTGCTACGATGGAGCCGGCCAGGTCCATCTGCGCCATGAGCCAGCCACCAAAGATATCCCCCGAGGGGTTGGTGTCCTTCGGCATGGCGATGGTGCGGATTTCAGGTTCGCAGACAGGCGGTGCGGTTACGGGATCGTTGCGGGACACTGGAGCCCCCCCTAATTGCCGGAGTAGCACGACATTATCCGGATCGCGACAATGGGGGGAAGCACCATGCCCCGAGCCGCAGGGTGCCGGCTAAGATCAGCAGCCCGACGAGCGCAAAAAAAGCGTCATCTAACCCGGGAAATTCATGAATCACACACGCCCTCGCTTGCCCCTTGAATCCACAGGAGTTTTTGCTCAGTCGGCCGTAATCACCGATACGCCACTCCTTCACGAAAACTCCTGTGAATCCACAAGCTGCACAATCATTAATCATGGCGCGGATTCATGAAATTTCCGGGCTAAATGAAACACCCATCAAGCCACCAGAGTACGGTGCAGTGCCTCAATTGCAGCCCGTGCCCCGTCCCGTCCGGCCAAAGGATCGGCAATAAGATTGAAGCGCTCCAGCGCCGGCGCGTCCACCTCCATGCATTGAACACGCTGGCGAGACTGCAGATTCGCCGCAATGACCACATCCAGAAGATCGGTTGGTCCCTCGTGGCGACGGTCGGCATGCTCGTGTTCTGCGGCTACGGCAACGAACCGTTCCGGGAAATGCCACTCAACGAGAATGCGGGCTCCAAAGGAAGGGTGATGCCGCGCAACGAGTCCGTCCAGGGCAGCGGCATCCCGCGCCAACTCAGATTGCCGGGCCGCGAATGCAAACACGGGCAGCGCTCCGATATCGTGGATCAAGCCCGCGAGCAGCGCCTCCTGCTCATCCAGCCCGGGCGTGGATTGGGCGAGATAATGGGCAATCGCGGCCACTTCAATGGCGTGCTCGTGATGGGCGCGCAATCGCTCGCCGACCGCTCCACTGTACCGCTCCGTCTGACGCAGTAAACACAATCCCGTCACCAGCGAATTGGTAAGGTTGAAGCCGAGCGCTCCAATAGCCCGATCGAGTCGGCTCACCGGAGTGGCACGGCGCAAGGCGGCGGCATTAACCACCTTCATGATCCGGGTCGTCAGCACGGCGTCGGCGGCGATCAAACGCGCCAGGGAGTCGAGTGTTGCGCTTTCCGAGGCAATAGCCTGCCGGACGCGCAGCGCCAGATCCGGAAGCCCCGGCAACGCAATCTCACCACGGGCAATAGCAGACTGAAGTAAAGTGGACCAAGCCAGACTTCCGCCAGCAACACATTCATTCACCGATGCGCCCTCCCTGCTTCCGGATAACAACGAACCAATCGAGCCTGCTACTGTTAGGCCCACGCATCGGGGCAAGCCGCGCCATCGCGTTGCAGCGGCCGCCCAAAAAGCTTTGAAAGCAAAGAATTATGACACAGCGCAGCACGGCTGCATGGAAGTGGTTCAAATTTTGGAGACGGTTTTTCTAGTGTAAGGTTCATGGCAAACACCCGTCATTGAAGGAGGGACACGCGATGAGAGGCCCCCGGCGGTTGGAACGCGATGAGCGCGTTGCTCTGAAGCCATTGCGCGAGCTTGCCGATCAAGCCTTCTCGCGAGCGGCCGGCGCGCCGTTAATCGGTGGCAACCATGTCCGTTTGCTCAAAGATGCAGGCGAGAATTACCCCGCCTGGCTGAGAGCAATTCGCGCGGCTCGCCACCACATCCACTTCGAAAGCTACATCATTTATGAGGACGCGGTTGGCTGGGAATTTGCCGATGCCTTGATCGAAAAGGCACGGGAGGGGGTCACCGTGCGGCTTATCTACGATTGGATGGGCGGTTTCAGGAAAGCCTCGCGGCGGTTCTGGAGCGCTCTGCGCTCGGCCGGCGTTGAGGTTCGCTGCTACAATCCGCCGCAGCTGCGCAGTCCGCTCGGCTGGCTCTCGCGCGACCACAGAAAACTGTTGGCGGTCGATGGCGAGGTTGCTTTCGTCACTGGCCTGTGCGTGGGCCGTATGTGGCGTGGCGATCCCGTGCGCAAAATCGAGCCGTGGCGCGATACCGGGGTGGCAATCCGCGGCCGCGCCGTAGTGGAAGTTGAGCGCGCGTTCGCTCGAACCTGGGCTTGGTCCGGGGAGCCGCTTCCCGCAGCAGACGCCATCGACATACCGGCTCCCGCCGGAGATATGAGTTTGCGTATCGTAGCGAGCGAGCCCGCAACCGCGGGCATGTTTCGCTTGGACCAACTCGTCGCCGCACTCGCTCGCAAGCGGCTGTGGCTGACCGATGCCTATTACGCCGCCACTACCTCATATGTCGAAGCGCTGCGCGCCGCCGCGAAAGACGGCGTCGATGTTCGCCTGCTGCTGCCGAATGCAACCGATATTCCGCTGCTCCGACCGCTCTCGCGGGCAGGCTATCGCACGCTGCTCGAAGCCGGGGTCCGCGTCTTCGAATGGAACGGGGCAATGCTGCACGCCAAGACAGCGGTCGCTGACGGCCATTGGGCCCGGGTCGGATCGACCAACTTGAATATCGCGAGCTGGTGGGGTAATTGCGAACTCGATGCCGTCGTAGAAGATGACTCGTTCGCGGGCGCGATGGAGGCGATGTATTTGCAAGATCTGGCCAATGCCACGGAAGTCGTGCTCGATCACAGGCGCCGGCCCTGTGCGCCCGGCGAGCCGCCCCATCCGCGAGCCGAGGCCGGCAGCGGCGCAGCGGGCAGCACCAGTCGTGCAGCGGCCGGGGCGGTCCGAATCGGGCATACTATCGGTGCGGCCTTCACGGATCGTCGTGCCCTGGGCCCGATCGAAGCGCGCCTCACAACCGTTGCCGGTGGCATAGTGCTTACGCTCTCGGTGCTGTTGGCGGTATTCCCGCGGCTCGTAGCCTACCCAATCGTCGCGTTCGGCCTCTGGAGCGGCCTTGCGCTACTGTACCGCGGGTATCAACTCGCGCGGCGGCACCAACAAACGGATCCGCGTGAGTGAGGCGGCAACTGCGGCCCTTCATTCGAATCGCCTTAGAGGTCCGCGCGCAACCAGGCCCAGGCCTGCGCGAGCTCCGAGGCTTTATAATGCCTTACCGTCGCCCGGGTAAAAGGTTTAAAGAAACGGGCCAGCCACGTTTCCCACCGCCCGTCGCCGACCACGGCGATGCGCTCGAAATCCGCGTAGTGTTTGGTTGCAAACCGAATGTCCTCCCACACGGCGCGCATATCCACACCTTCGAAATTCTCACACTGCACGAAGACGCGAAGCTTGCCCTCAACGGCCAAAATCGCCTCAAGCGCAGGCATCAATGCCCGGTACTCGGCATCATGCAGTCGGCCTCTCAGCTTGTAGCCGACAATCTTCGGCGAGCCTGTTTGGAGTGATTCAATCATGGCTGGCCGCTCGCCTTCCTACGTCGCCTGGTCATCGTGCTGCCTAGCTGGCCTAGCCACCGATTCCATCAATGGCCTACCTAACTTGAAGTCTAGGTCAACCACCCGGCCGAAAACAGCGCGTGGCGGCGTGGGCGAGCCACCCGCCCCACCCCTGCGCCGCAGCAATCGTAATTCGATTATCGTGAGCACTCGCCGCCGCCTGCACTCCCATATCGGCCACTTAAGAAATGACTGACTAAGCTTTAAGAGTAGCAAACCATTAGCCATCGCTGCAGCGTATTGCACTTGCGGACAGTGGCGGTCTATCAGGAGGCAAGATGAAATGTTCAAAGACCGCGCGGATGCCGCCGAACAGCTAGCCCAACGGCTGCGGTATTTCAAGGGTGAGAGCCCACTGGTGCTCGCTATCCCGAGGGGGGGTGTACCCATGGCGAAACGCATCGCCGACGCCTTGGGTGGTGAATTGGATGTGGTGCTGGTACACAAGCTGGGGGCACCCGGCAACCCGGAATATGCCGTAGGTGCGGTGAGCGAGGACGGTACGGTGCAACTCTCCGAACATGGCCGTAGGCTTTGCAGCGACAAGTACATCGAGCGCGAGGTCGACATTCAATTGCGAACCCTGCGCGCGCGGCGGCAATCGTATACACCGGTGCGTCCTCCCATCGAGCCAACCGGGCGAGTCGTGATCGTGGTCGACGATGGCAGCGCAACCGGCGCCACCATGATTGCAGCACTGCAAACGCTACGGCAACACGCGCCCCGCCAACTCATCGCCGCGCTCGGAGTGGCCCCCCCGGATGCCTTGCGCCGCATCGAGGCCGCCGCCGACACCGTAATCTGCCTGGCGGCCCCAGCCCTATTCTACGCCGTCGGACAACACTTCTCGGACTTCCGCCAAATCAGTGACGAAGAGGTGATCGAACTCCTGCGCCAAGCCAGAGAAGACGGTACCATCGACGAATAAACTTCATACTGCGCCCACGCCGCCGGCGACCGGGGCTGCGGTCGCATGGCCGCTTGCGAGGCGCTTCATACTTACAACAGCCCATGCTTGCTCGAGGATGTTGCATGCGTTTTTTCACTCTCGGTTTGATGCTGTTTTTGACCCTCGTTTTCAGTGCACTCGGCTATTTTCTCGGCTTATCGTGGCTTTGGGGGCTAACAATCTCATTACCGCTGGCGCTGCTCGGAATTTACGATCTTATCCAGCGTAAACATAACGTCGTACGCAACTACCCGATCCTTGCGCACATCCGCTTCATGGCGGAAGCCATTCGCCCGCAAATTCGCCAGTACTTCGTTGAAAGCGATATCGATGGCGCACCGTTCACTCACAACGAGCGCAGCACCATTTACAAACGTGCGTGTGGCATGGACGATGCCAAGCCATTCGGTACCGAGCTCAATGTCTACAATCTCGAATATGAATGGATCGATCACTCGATCGTTGCGAAAGAAAATCCCGACCCGGACAACATGCCGCGCGTCGCCATCGGCGGCCCTCAGTGCAGCAAACCGTATTCAGCCTCCCTATTCAACATTTCGGCGATGAGCTTCGGTGCGCTCGGTCCACACGCGATCATGGCGCTCAACAAAGGTGCAAAGCTCGGCAACTTCGCCCACGACACCGGCGAGGGGGGGCTGAGTCCTTATCATCAGAAGTTCGGTGGCGATCTCATCTGGGAGATCGGCAGTGGATACTTCGGTTGCCGCAATGACGATGGCACATTCAATGCTGAGATGTTCCGCGATCAGGCGCAAAGCGATCAGGTGAAGATGGTCGAGATCAAACTCTCCCAGGGCGCCAAGCCGGGCCATGGCGGGCTGTTGCCTGGCGCGAAGGTCACCGCGGAAATTGCGGCAACGCGCAAAATACCGCAGGGCAAAAGCTGCCAGTCGCCGGCGGCGCATTCAGCGTTCTCGACGCCGATCGAACTGCTGGAATTCGTCGCCAGGCTGCGTGAGCTCTCCGGCGGCAAACCGGCCGGTTTCAAGCTCTGCATCGGTCACCGCTGGGAATTTCTCGCGATCTGCAAGGCCATGCTTCAAACCGGTATCCTACCGGATTTTATCGTGATCGACGGCGCCGAGGGCGGCACCGGGGCGGCCCCCCTGGGACTGTCCGACTACGTCGGCACGCCGCTGCGCGAAGGACTGCTGTTCGCGCACAATGCGCTCGTCGGCGCCGGCCTGCGCGAGCGCATTCGCATCGGTGCGAGTGGCAAGGCTGTCGGAGGAAGCAGGCTCGCCATGAACCTCGCGCTCGGCGCGGACTGGTGCAATTCGGCGCGCGGCTTTATGTTCGCGCTCGGCTGCATCCAAGCGCAAAAATGTCACACCGGCCGCTGCCCAACCGGCATCACTACGATGGATCGGCTGCGCCAACGCTCGCTGATCGTCGAAGACAAGGCACGGCACGTACAGCGTTTCCACTACCACACCGTGCGATCACTCGGGATCATCACGGCGGCGGCTGGCCTGGATCATCCAGCCGAACTCAAGCCGCATCACATCTGCTTGCGTATTTCCTCAGACGAGATCCGCACCGCCGCGGAGTTCTACGAATTTCTTGAACCGGGCGTGTTGGTCAACGGCAGCGGTCAGCCAACTTATCGCCGCTATTGGGAGATGGCGCGCGCCGAGAGTTTCGCGCCGGTGCTGTGAAGCCTCGAAAACGGTTCGCACATCACCTCGTGCCGAGAGTTGGGTTCCAATAATTTCATTTAACTCTTCGGCAAGCGCTGGGCAAACGGAGCAATTGATCAGATCAATGACAACGATAAAACCATGGAAATGGAACGATGATGAACAAACAAGCCTGGCTACCGGCAATCACAGCTCTGGCAATTCTCGCTCTAAGCGGCTGCTCGCCACTAAAAGAGTATCGCACCGTCTACCCGGCTGTATGCGTCAGTGCCACACAGCGGCCGTCGCCCGAGTGTGCCGCTCACGCGCTGCAGCAGCTGCCTACCGCCAAGGGCAATCACTACCTGCTCGGTTTTATTGAATTCGACGACCAGGGCCAGCTGTGGGACCGCAAACAAATGGCTGACGTAGTCGACAAGCTGGCGGGCGAGGCAGGTAAAAAGGACCTGTTGATGGTGGTATTCGTGCATGGCTGGAAACACAGCGCCGCACCCTCCGATACGAACGTCCAGACGTTCCGCAAGGTACTAAGAGAGCTTACCGATGCCGAAGTGCAAATCGCCAAGCTCATGGACACCCCGGCGCGCGAAGTCGTTGGCGTCTACCTCGGGTGGCGAGGCGGTTCTGTGACCGTACCATTGCTCAAAGAACTGACATTCTGGGATCGCAAGAACACCGCGCAAAAGGTTGGCCGTGGAGGCGTCACCGAGGTGTTGAGCCGTCTCGAATTGATCAAACGGGACAAGAAGAGCATCAGCGAAGCCGGCCACAACCGCACTCGACTGGTTATCGTTGGTCACAGCTTCGGCGGCGCCGTGGTCCACACCGCCCTCGGTCAAATTCTGGAGAACCGCTTTGTACAAACCACCGGGCCGGCCGGCACGCAGAGCGACATCGGCGGTTTTGGCGATCTCGTAGTGCTGATCAACCCGGCGCTCGAGGCCAGACAATTCTCGGCGCTGAGTGACATATCCACAGAGCGTGGCACCTACTTCCCCTCGCAGCTGCCGGTGATGCTGGAGATGACCTCGGAGGCCGACTATGCGACGCGCTACGCTTTCCCAGCCGGGCGCTGGCTGTCCACGCTGTTCGAGAAAACGCGTGAGCAGCAACGCTTCAACGCGGTCACAGGCAAGCAAGAATCCATCGGCGAGTCCGACACCAATATCACGGCTGTAGGCCACTTCAAGCCCTATCGTACGCATCGGCTGTATCCGCTAGACAGCAAGAAAGCCGCGCAGTCGAAGGAGTTGAGTACCATGGACAGCGTTCGGCTGTTTATGCAAACAAGCACCGATTGGGCGCACGACAAGAAGGGCAGCAAAATTGCATTTGGCAACTTGATGCTCGAACGCACGACCACCTCCGCCGGACGCAACCCCTACTTGTTCGCATACGTCGACAAACGGCTGATCACCGACCACAACGACATCGACGATCCGCGTATCATCGAATTCATCAAGCAGCTGATCCTAATCTCCACACAGAGTCCCGAGCAGGCCGATACGATCCGCCAATTGCAAAAACCAGCTGCAACACACTGACCCCAAGTGCAACACGTTATGAGGCCGCCCCGCTACCGGCGCCGTTTCATGCCGATGAGGATCGAATACAGGTGCAACACAGAATTTCATTAAGCGATTCGTTCGCTAGACAAAATATTTATCTGGATAAACCCAGATCTCGTGGCACGCTGTCAAGGATGCAGCAAAATTCGGAGACTATTTCTCGGAACCGGGCTCGGTAAGCGGCGTGACTGGATATATGCTTACGGACAGGTCTTCTAAAGCAGCAGACAGTCGCCGGCCGGTTACTATAAATCGCCAAGCCGTCATTTTGCCGTCCCATCGAAGGGAGTCCCACTATGATAATGATTAGTGAAAAAATCGAACGTCTCGTGGTGTTATTGGATGAAGACAAATCCGCCTATGAGGCCGCACTGCTCATGTCGGATAAACACATCGGTTCGGTGGTGGTGACACGCGCATCCCGTGTCATCGGTCTTTTCACCGAGCGCGATCTAATGCGTCAGGTGGTTGCAAAACGCCGTGACCCAGGAGAGGTCAAAATCAAAGAGGTGATGCGCACGGATATCGTGCGTGTGGCACCGCGGGATGAGGTTAAGCATTGCATTAAGCTCATGAAGCAGAACCAGTGCCGACACCTGCTAGTCTTCGAGAGCACGGCCTTCATCGGCATCATTTCACTGCGTGACCTGTTGCTGTTATTGCTTGAGGAGAAGGAGGAGCTCATCCATCAGCTGACCAAGTACGTTACGAGCTGACGGCGCTATTCGGAGCACATCACACAGGGCGTACGAGGTGGGATATCCTGAGCGTAGCCCAAGAAATCAGGATGAGCGGCAAACATATTGATACCTTTTCTCTTGTATCCGCTCGTGCTGAGCCGTGAGCTTGCCGAACGGTCACAGCACGGGCGGATAGCGTCTCTAAGTTGGCTCAACTCGCCGCCGCAGTTCTACGCTTTCAGTCATCCTCTATCGGAATCGCCTTGCCGAGCTGCGCCACGGCAGTGATGGCGTTATCCGGATGACCTTCGATCAGACGATCCGAGTAGATGAGGTAAATGAGCGCGTTGCGTTTGACGTCGACCATTCGGACCACCCGCACGTGCTTGAAAAACACCGACGCGCCCTGCTTGAATACTTCTTCGCTCAGCGGGAGCGACTTGCCGAAGCGAACCGCCCCCACTTGACGGCAGGCAACGGAAAAGCGTGCCGGATCTTCGGCAAGGCCTACGGCGCCTTTCAAGCCACCAGTTTTGGCGCGGGAAAGGTAGCACGTGATGCCGCTCACATCCGGGTCATTGAAGGCCTCGACCACAATCTTATGATCCGGCCCGAGGAATTTGAAGGCCGTGTCGACGTGGCCGATTTCCTCGGCATAAAGCCAGGCCGGCAGAAAACACAGACAGAAGACACACAATCGTTTCACGGTAACAAGCCCGACCTGCTAAAAAGTTAGATGGGAATAGAGTCTATCCGAACGTGGACCGTTTATCCCTATCCGATTTGCACTGCTGCGTAATGGCGACGGCCGAGACGGAAGGAACGGCGCGTCGGTGCCAAACCCGCACTTTTAGGGACGGCGCTCGATTTCGCGCTCGCGCTGACGTCCGACGACCGCGGCCATGTCATCCAACATCTCGGCCAGCAGCCCGATCAAGTCATCCACGGCAATAATTCCTACCAACTCACCATCCGCATCGACCACCGGGACGCGGCGAACCCGACGCCCGCGCATCATTTCCAGGACATCGAATAGGCTGTCCTCCTCGCGCACGAGAAACGGAGAGTCGACAACGATATCCCGCACCGCAAGCTCCTCGGGCGCGAGACCCGGCGCCATGACCTCGACGACGAGATCGCGGTCGGTGACGATGCCGACGGGCACGCGTTTGCCCTTACGCTCTTCGACAAGCACCACATCACCGACGTGGTGCTTACGCATGAGCTGCGCGGCAACCTTGATCGACTCCTCGCCAGTGATAACAATCACTTCCCGATTACAGTGCTCACCCACCGTCATGAATTCACCTTTTAGCTACCGCGGCCAAAACAGCCAGCCCCGGTTGTACAATAAGTCTGTCAGAATCATCTTGCAGGGCTGTGTGTAGGGCGCGCCTGATGTGGCCTGTTCAAGAGCGCGCGCAGGAGATCAACCCTTGATGCATACCACGGGCTCCAGCTTGGCCACCTTACGCGCCAACCCGGCTCGATCGGCGGCATCCACCACGGCGCTGACGTCCTTATAGGCGAGCGGCGCCTCCTCGGCCAAGGCACGCATGGACGGGCTGCGCACCAAAATACCCCGAGTCGCCAACTCGTCGAGGACTTCTCGTCCCCGCCAATGGCGCACGGCCTGGTGGCGGCTCATCGCCCGGCCCGCCCCATGGCAGGCCGAGCTGAAGCTCAGCGCGGCACTCTCCATGGTACCCACCAAAACGTACGATGCGGTCCCCATCGTACCGCCGATCAGCACCGGCTGCCCAACGGGGTGGAATGCCGCGGGCAGATCGGGGTGTCCCGGTCCCAAGGCACGCGTAGCCCCCTTGCGATGCACATAAAGCGGCATCCGTTTACCATCCACTACGTGCACTTCCTCCTTACACGTATTATGCGATACGTCATAAAGCAGAGTAAGGTTCGCTTTCGGTAGCACATCAGCGAACACTTGGCGGGTGAGGTACGTAATGATCTGGCGGTTGGCAAGCGCACAGTTGATTCCCGCCCGCATGGCGCCTAAGTAGGATTGGCCAAGCGGTGATTCGATCGGAGCACAGGCGAGTTCCCGATCGGGCAGCTTGATACCGTATTCGGCGCTGGCGGCTAGCATCTTTTTGAGAAAATCGGTACCGATCTGATGGCCAAGCGCGCGCGAACCACAGTGAATGCTCACAACGATGTCTCCCGGGCTGAGGCCAAAGACCGAACCGGTCTCGTAATCGAATACCTTGGCGACGTGCTGCACCTCCAAGTAGTGGTTGCCGGAGCCAAGGGTGCCCATCTGCTCGCACTGCCGGTCTTTGGCCTGTGCCGAGACCTCCTCCGCTCGGGCACCCCGCATACATCCGCGCTCCTCGATCCGCTCTAGATCCACGCGCGTGCCGTAACCGCACGAAACGGCCCATTCGGCGCCGCCAGACAACATGGCGTCCAACTCCTTACGGCGTAGGCGCATGGGGCCCGTGCGACCCACCCCGCACGGAATCCGCTCGAAAAGCGTATCGACTAGGCGCTTCTGGTTGGCCTCGAGATCCTCCTTATGCAATCCCGTGTGCAGACAACGAACGCCACAGGAGATATCGAAGCCGACCCCACCCGCCGAGACCACGCCGTCACGGGCCGGATCGAATGCTGCCACGCCGCCGATCGGAAAGCCGTAACCCCAGTGTGCGTCAGGCATGGCATAACAGGCTTTTACAATACCTGGCAGCTTCGCCACGTTGGTAACCTGCGTATACACTTTCTCGTCCATAGCATGCATCAGTGCCTCGTCGGCATAGACGATCGCCGGCACGTGCATGGCCTCACGGGGAGCAACCTCCCAAGCGAATTCGCCACGCTTGGTGAATCGCGAAAGGTCCATGATCCCAGCCCTCTTTCAATACCCGGTAATGAACGTGCCTTGCGTTACGCGCAAACCACGGCTATTTCGCGCCCTCGGTTGCCTTCATTTACGCTGGCTCACCCACCCGCTAACGTTTAGATAAACTTAAACTGACCGGACACGGCACAGGAAACAGAGACGCCATGACGAAAATTATCGGTATCGCAGGAAGCCTGCGCCAGGGCTCCTATAACGCCGCATTGCTACGAACCGCCGCAGAGTTGCTCCCGCCCGGCACCACGCTCGAGATTGCCTCCATCAAGGCCATTCCACTCTACAACGGTGACCTGGAAGCCGGCGGCATACCGCAGCCGGTCTCCCAGCTCAAAGCGCGTCTTGCCGCAGCGGATGGTTTGCTGCTTGCCTCGCCGGAGTACAACAACTCCATCCCCGGTGTGCTCAAAAATGTCATCGACTGGTTGTCGCGGCCGCCGGCCGACATCCCCGCTGTATTCGGCAACCGCCCCGTAGCCCTCATGGGGGCCACACCGGGCGGTTTCGGCACAGTACTCGCTCAAAGCGCCTGGCTACCGGTGCTGAGAACGCTGCGTATGCGGCCCTGGTTCGGCGGGCGGTTGCTGGTCTCGCACGCCGGGGATGTGTTCGATGAGACGGGCGCGATCATGAACGCTCAGGTACGCGATCAGCTGCAACAGTTCGTTCATGGTTTCGTAGCAGCCATCAGAACGGGCTTGGCCTGACCGGGTGGAAGTCCGCAAGCACGGCTCTGTGGATAACTCACGCTCGGAGAAAATCAACAACGGAGTCCCGGCGATGCCATACACCGCTTCCAGAACAATGATAATAGCCCTCGCCGCCAGCGCCCTAGCTTTTGCCACCGGCTGTGCGGGCACGGAAGCGGACGTCACACCGTACCGCGGGCACCAGAGCGAGATCCAGGAACTGAAGACCGATTACGAGGAGTGTTGCACCAAACATTGCTGCACCAAACGCCGCACGAACCAACCGGTCGCGGAAACCACGGCGGTGCGCTTCACGCTCACCTCGGAGCAGGACGTAGCTACGGCATACGCACGCATCAAACAGGCGTTTGGGTTCCAGACCCCGGATAAACCCGCATCCGCCTCAGCCACCTCGTCCAGCTCACCCCGACAGGACGCCACTCCCCGCCATCGGACGACACCTCGCTCCGGTTACAGCATGCAGGCACGAAGCGAGATCGGTGGCCACACCAGCATGATCGAGATCGCTATCGATCGAAACGGCAGCGGCAGCCGTCTTACGATTCTCTATGACGCCGGCGGCGAGGAGCGCTTCCCACCGGGGGAAGGCTTCCGCAGGCTCGTGGCGGCCAAAATACACGCGGTGCTGCATGATCAAGCCCCCGACGCCCATGACTCGGGCAATTAGTGGTGTCATACATAACCGGCTAACATAGGGCGTATGTCAATCTATCGTCTGTACGGCGCAACCACGTTGGGATTCGTCTGCCAGTTGCTGGCCTTAGTGCTCATATCCAGCGCCGTGGCGGCGACCGAGCCACGCGAGGCTAGTGCGCTTAGCCTGGCGCAAACCCCGGCGGTGCCACTGACGGACCTGCCCCGACTGGCGCAGATCCAAGCACAACTCGACGCTCGACGCGTCGTATTCGTCGGTGAGTTTCACAAGCGGCTACAAGATCACTGCATCCAGCTCGAGGTCATACGCCACCTGGCTGCGCAGGCGCAGCCGCTCGCCATCGGCGTAGAGTGGTTCCAACAGCCGTTCCAGGAGGCCATAGACCGTTACCTCGCGGGGGCGATCGATGCGCGGGCACTGTTGCAGGCGAGCGAATATTACGACCGCTGGGGCTACGACTTTCGTCTCTACGTGCCCATACTGCGCTTCGCTCGGGCGCACGGTATTCCAGTCATCGCCCTGAATCTGCCCACGGAGCTTACCCGAGCCGCCGCTCGACAGGATCTCGACACACTGTCCCCCGCTCTGCGTAAATGGCTCCCGGACCGGCTTGATCGTACGGATACGGATTATCGACGCCGTCTCAAGCGCGTCTACCGCTCACACGGTGACCACGACGAAGTCGACTTCGAGCACTTCTACACCGTACAGCTGCTCTGGGACGAGGGGATGGCTCAACGTGCCGCCCATTACCTGGACATGCATCCGAACACCCGCATGGTGATACTGGC
Organism: Nitrococcus mobilis Nb-231; assembly: GCF_000153205.1. Taxonomy (GTDB): domain Bacteria; phylum Pseudomonadota; class Gammaproteobacteria; order Nitrococcales; family Nitrococcaceae; genus Nitrococcus; species Nitrococcus mobilis. The sequence goes on along the minus strand of NZ_CH672427.1, from coordinate 453,071 downwards.
CGGCTCCGGCCATCTGGCTCATGGCTCCGGCATCCCTAACCGGCTACGCAGGCGCACCGGGATCGACGGTGCAATCCTGTTGCCCGGCTGGGAAGGTCCGCTGCAAGCTGGGCTAGCGGATTACCTGCTGCTGCCGGCCGCACGGCAATTGCCCAAGCCAGGGCGGCTAGGCCTTGCGCTACTGCCTAAAGCGGGGCACCTCATCGTGCACAGTTTCACCGATAACAGCTCGGCGCAAGCGGCGGGGGTGAAGACCGACGATGTGTTGCTCGCGATCAACGACCAGCCGGTGAAAACCATCAGCGACGTGCGCGTGGCACTATGGGATCATCCGCCGGGCGATGTAATGCAGCTCCGCGTGCAACGCACAGCAAGACTCGGCGAGAAACACCCGCTCACCTTTGAGATCATCCTGCACTGATGCGCGCACTCCACTAACTCTCCTCACGCTCGTAATGCAAGAGAATCACCAAGTCGGCCTCCATCTTGCTGAGCCCGCACGTCTCCATAATCTCGCGCGCGGAGATGCCCTTACGCGCCAACCGGATTGCCGTGTTAAAGGCGGTGCCGCCACTGTCGTTGCTGGCAAGCTGATCCAGGCGCTCCCGCAACCGGCCAAGCTGCTGTTCCAACTGAGCAAGTTGCCGCCCCTGGCCAATGGCGCCAGCCGTCAGCCCTTGGAAATGCTCCGCGAGTTGCGCCTGTGCCTGCTCCAAATCACGCAGACGCGCTGCGAGGCGGGAAAACCTCGACAGCGCGCGCGCGGCAACGAGTAAACTCGCTATGGCGAGCGCAATGATCACGGCCAGAGCGTACCAAGAAAGTACCTCAGGCATAATCATCCACTAGAGGATCAGAATCGTGCCGCTCGCCGGCATCATCCGTGGTCCCCTCGGCAGGCACATCGGAGCGGCGCGGGTGGTCGTGCCAACGCCGATCAGGCGAACGTTGCTGAGTACCCGGTGGTTGGATCGGGTGCAAGGGATTGATCGGTTCCAGATCCGCCATAGCCTTCACTGCCTTCAAAGTGCGGCGCTCCGATCTCATTCCTGCTGTGCGAACAACCGAACGCTATCGAGCAGGATCAGCGGCGTACCATTCCGGCTGACGACCCCGTGGAGGTAGCGTACGCATTCTCGCCTGCCGATCCCCGGCGTGCTATCGATCTGCACCGCGCGAATATCGGCAACCTCGACCACGCTATATAGCCGTTGAAGGCGGCTTGCGCCGCGGCAATGATCTGCTCACGCTTTGCCTCGGCCGTAACCATCAGCACCGGCAGCGTAGCAAGCACCGGATCCGAATGCACCTCTTCGAGCAGCTCCAGCCCCGTCATGCCGGACATGTTCCGATCCGTAATGAGCAAGTCGCCCTCCACGCGGCAGCGCCGGCAACGCCGTGCTGCCACCGTCGGCCTCTGAGATATTCTCGAAGCCGAGTTCCCGAAGCAGGTTGCGGATGATCCGGCGCATCGTGGAGAAATCGTCTATGACCAGGATCTTCATGCGCTTGTCCAACGCCACGCTTGCCTCCTGTACTGCATGGGCAGTCGCCCACCGTTCGAGCGAAACGCTTACCTCCAATCGACCAGGAGGGCACGGAGCTTGAGCGCAATTCGCCCATGGATCTGACTCACCCGAGATTCGCTGACACCGAGCACCTGCCCGATCTCCTTGAGATTGAGCTCCTCGTTATAGTAGAGCTGCATCACCAGTTGCTCACGTTCGGGCAATTCCCGGATGGCGGCGATCAAAGCGGCCTGAAAATCTTGTTGCTCGAGAATCTCCATGGCGGTCGGCTCATGGCCGGCGATTTCATGCGGCTCGCCGAGCTCGGGATCCTGGTCGTCGATACTGAAGATGCGCGCGGTAGCCGCATCCTGCAGAATCTGATGATAGTCGTTCAGATCGAGGCCGAGCTGCTGCACAACCTCCCAATCCTTGGCTTCGCGCCCTGTTCGATGTTCGATCTCGGCCACCGCGCTCGCGACCTCCCGGGCCTTACGGTGCACCGAGCGCGGCGTCCAGTCGAGACGCCGAATCTCATCGAGCATCGCCCCGCGTATACGAATGGCGGCGTAAGTCTGAAAGCTCGCCCCCTGAGTGGCATCGTATTGCCGCGCGGCCTCCAGCAACCCGATCATGCCGGCTTGAATCAGATCATCGACCAGCACACTCGCCGGCAATCGACCCGCCAAGTGATGGGCAATGCGTTTAACCAAAGGGGCATGGCGCACCACGAGGTCATCGTCGAGGCGCGCTCGTTGGACCTCCCCATAGGCGGCCAGGTGTTTCATCCGATCGCTCCTTGCCGATTCGTTCCGTATGCGACGAGCCGCTCCACGAAAAACTCCAGGCGACCTTCCGCCGTATTCGGCAACGGCCACCGCGCCACTCGTCGGGCCAAATCCAAAAAGGCTCGTCCCGATGGACTGCTCGGGTAGACACACGTCACCGGCTGCTGGCGCTGAGCGGCTTTGCGCAACGCATCGTCTTCCGGAATGGCGCCGGTGTAGTCGAGCGTGAGATCCAGAAAACGGGTAGTGACCTTGGAGAGCTTATTGAACAGCTCCTGACCTTCCCGGACGCTGCGCACGCGATTGGCAAGCAAGTGAAAGCGTTGCACGCCGTGGTCGCGATTCAGCACCTTGATCAACGCATAGGCATCGGTTATAGAGGAAGGCTCGTCACAGGCCACCACCAAGACTTCTCGCGCGGCTCGGGCGAAGCTCGTGACGGAATCAGAGATACCCGCTGCGGTATCCACGATCAGATAGTCCAACTCGTGGCTAAGCTCACTGAAGCAGTGGATGAGTCCAACGTGTTCGACTGGGGCGAGTTCGGCCATGCGTTGCGTGCCGGATGAGGCGGGAATGATGAGCACCCCGTTGGGTCCCTCGACCAACACCTCCTCCAGGGTGGCCTGACCCTCGATCACATGGGCAAGGTTGAGCCGCGGCGCAAGCCCCAGTAGCACGTCGACGTTGGCAAGCCCCAAGTCGGCGTCCAACAACATGACACCTCGGGCGGTCTGCGCCAGTACGGTCGCCAGATTCACCGAGATGTGCGTTTTGCCCACCCCCCCTTTGCCGCTGGTCACGGCGATGACCTTTACGGGCTTGGGATCGTTCATTCTTTTGAGTCCCGCCGCTTGGTCCATGTCCATTCACTGCTGCGCGGTTGCCGCCCGGGCGAAACGCAACGCAAACACCTCATCGTCGGTTTCCTCAACCTTGTATTGACGCATCAGCGTCAGCGCATTCTCAAGCAGCGGCTCGCTGCGCGCCGGCTGCAGATCCTCCGGAACCCGTTGCCCGGTACCGAGATAGGCCACCGGCAGCCGGTAGCGCAACAGCGCCGTCAGGGCGCTGCCCAGGCTGGTGGCCTCGTCCACCTTGCTGAGAATACAACCGCTCGGGTTAACCTTCCGGAACCCGCGCACGATTTCGCACAATGCTGGGAGTTGCGTATTGGCCGAAACGACGAGATAGGCGCGAATCGGCGAGTCGGCGGTCTCCAGGGCCTGCAATTGCTCACTCAGGCGCATATCGCGATGACTCATACCGGCCGTGTCGATCAGCACCAGCTGCTTATCTCTCAGATCCGCCAACACCGCCGCGAGCTCCTCGCGGTCATGCGCAGTATGCACCGGTATGCCGAGGATGCGGGCGAAACTGCGCAGCTGCTCCTGGCCACCGATCCGAAAATTATCCGTGGTCACCAAGGCGACGTGTCGGCGGCCATGGCGCAGGGCGAACCGCGCGGCGAGCTTGGCTACGGTCGTGGTCTTGCCCACCCCTGTGGGCCCAACGATGGCGATCACCCCGCCACGCTCGACGATGTCGTCGTCGGCGACCGGCAGATGCTGGCGCAGCAGCGCCAAAGCCTGCAGCCAGGCCTGTTCCGGATCCGTGTTCTCGGCTACGTGATCGGCGAGCTTGCGCGCCACATCAGCGCCCAATCCCAATGCGGTGAGGCGCTGCAACAAGGTGATTCGCAGCGGATGGCGTTGCCCCAACCGTTGCCATTCCTGCAGTGTCAACTGGTTTTCAAAGAGACCACGCAGAGTGCGCAGCTCCGCGCACATCTCCCGCATGGCGGGCTCCTGCGTCCACTCGATGCGCGGCGACGGCTCACCGGTGGATACCTTGACCGGTTCGGGATCCTCCGGTTCAACGGCTGAGAAATCGAGATCGACCGCCTCCCCGACGGTGACGTCTAGCCGCCGCGTCGGCACCTCGGTGTCCGTTTTTTGACGCATCGTGCGGCCGAGCACCGCCTGGAAATCCGTATCGGACGGCGCCGTCGGTTCATCTTCGAGCGCCGCGCGCACGGCGCGCTCATCGTAGTCAACCGCCGAAATCACCTCCACCCCGCCATCCACGTTGCGGCTCGACAGAATCACCGCATCCGGGCCGTGCGCCGTGCGAACTTCACGGATCGCTTGGCGCATGTCAGGGGCGAATATACGTTTGATCTTCATCATCCCACTCCCGGTATTTCAGCCACGCATTTACGAGTTAGCCGGTCGTTTCAACCGACTTGAGCGGCCACTTGCTGCTGGCCGATGGAGCTGACGATCCGCACCTGCTTGTCATCGGGTATCTCGTTGTAGGAGAGCACGTTCAAACCCGCGACACTGTGGCGGCTCAACCGATACAACCAGCCGCGCAGCGGTGGCGAGGTCAGCAGTACCGCTGGCTGTCCCGCCATTTCCTGGCGACGCACGCTGTCGATCAAGGAGCGTTGCAACCGCTCCGCCAGCCCCGGCTCGAAACCCGCCGCACCATCGCCGGCTCCCTGAATTGTGTCTAGCAATAGTTGTTCCAGGTTCGGATCCAATGTAATCACAGGCAGTTCCGCAGCCATGCCCGTGATGTTCTGAACGATCATCCTCCCAAGGGCTTGCCGCACCACTTGTGTGAGCTGCGCCGGATCTTGTGTGCGGGTGCCCTGCTCCGCCAAAGTCTCGACGATGGAGCGCATATCGCGGATCGGAATGCGCTCCTCCAGCAGGTTCTGCAACACTTTGACCACCACCGACAGCGACAGCGTATTCGGCACCAGTTCCTCCACCAGTTTCGGTTGCGCTTGACCCAGCCGTTCCAGAAGCTTCTGGCACTCGTCATGACCGAGCAACTGATGGGCATGGCTTTGCACGATTTGGCTGAGATGCGTGGCCACCACGGTGCTCGCGTCCACGACGGTATAACCTAGGGTTTGCGCATGATCGCGCTGGCCGGGATCGATCCATACCGCCTCCAGACCGAACGCCGGATCCCGAGTGGCCATTCCCTGCAATCGGCCCTGCACTGTGCCTGGATTGATGGCCAACTCGCGCCCGGAGTGGACCTCCGCCTCGGCCACGGCCACCCCTAGCACGCTGACGCGGTAGGCGCTCGGTGCCAGATCCAGGTTGTCGCGGATATGCACCGGCTGGATAAGAAAACCCAGATCCTGTGAGAGCTTCTTGCGCACCCCCTTGATCCGGGTGAGCAGTTGCCCGCCTTGATTGCGATCCACCAATGGGATCAGTCCATAGCCGACTTCCAGTCCGATGACGTCGACCGGTGGCACATCCTCCCAGGTAAGCTCCTTGTGTTCCGGTGCGACCACCTCCGAGGGTGGCTCGTCGCGGCGTGCGCTAGCGTGGTGCTGCTCGCGCTCGCGGCGACGGTGCTGCCACCAGGCCGCTGCGAAACACAGTGCCGCGAGCAACAGAAAGGTCAAGTTGGGCATGCCCGGCACCAGGCCGAGCAAACCGATGATGGCGGCACTGACCAGCAATGCCCGGGGGTTGTCGAACAGCTGTGTCATCACCGCACCGCCCATATCCTGGGCGGAGGACATGCGGGTGACCAAAATGGCGGTTGCGGTGGAGAGCACCAATGATGGAATCTGCGCGGCCAGACCATCGCCGATGGCAAGCAACGTGTAGTTGTGCACAGCGCTCGCCAGACTCATATCATGCTGCGCCACACCCACGGTCAGCCCACCGATGATGTTGATGAACAAGATCAGGAGGCCGGCGATCGCATCGCCGCGGACGAACTTGCTGGCACCGTCCATCGAGCCGTAAAAATCCGCCTCTTGCACGACCTCCTGACGCCGACTGCGGGCCTGATCCTGATCGATCAAACCGGCATTGAGATCGGCATCGATGGCCATTTGCTTGCCCGGCAAAGCATCCAGGGTAAAACGCGCACTCACCTCGGAGACCCGGCCCGCGCCCTTGGTGACCACCACGAAGTTGATGATGACCAGAATCGCAAAAACCACCAGACCCACCGCGTAATCGCCGCCAATGACGAACTCGCCGAAAGACTCGATGACGTGACCGGCCGCGGCCGTGCCGGTATGACCGTTGAGCAGCACGACGCGGGTGGAGGCGATATTGAGCGCGAGCCGCAGCAGCGTGGCGATCAACAAAAGTGTCGGAAACACGGCGAAATCCAGCGGCCGCAGCGCATAAACGGCGACCAGCAACATCACCAGGCTGAGCACGATATTGAATGTGAACAGCAAATCCAGCGCCAATGGCGGCAGCGGGATCACCATCATCGCCAGCAACGCGACCACCAGCAAAGGTGTTCCTAAACCCTGCACGCCGATTTGACGCCACCCCCGCGCAAATACTGCTGCCATGCTCATCATCGCCTCTGTCTACGCGGCCGAACGTACTTCAGGAATTCCTCGGGGACGGTCGGCTCAGGTCGTCTCGGCCGAGCCGGCCCCGCGCGGCTATGGTTGCGGAGCTGGTAGATGTAGGCCAGCACCTGCGCCACGGCGAGGTAGAGCCCCGCTGGAACCTCCTGATCCAACTCGGTGGTGTAATGCAAGGCTCGCGCCAATGGCGGCGCCTCGAACAGCGGAACACCATTGTCTTCGGCAATGCGGCGGATGCGCTGCGCGATGAGGTCCGTACCCTTGGCCATGAGCCGCGGCGCCCGCATGTGCAGCGGGTCATAGCGTAAGGCGACCGCAAAATGCGTCGGGTTGGTGACCACGACATCGGCCTTGGGCACCTGTTCCATCATGCGCCCTTGGGCCGCCTGCTGCTGGAGTTGGCGGATGCGGCTTTTCACCTCGGGCTTGCCTTCGGTTTGCTTAAGCTCGTCCTTAAGCTCTTGCTTGGTCATCCGCAGCTTGCGGGTGTGATCCCAGAGCTGAAACGGGACGTCGACTAGCGCGATGAGAATCAGCGCTGTGGCGAGCATGAGAAAGGTAGTGTTAAAGATCCGGGCGGCGTGCTGTAGTGCTGGGAATAATGCTTCGGCGGCCAAGGCCTGGAAGTCATCGAGTGACTGCCAGAGCGCGTACGTGCCCACCGCACCCACCAGCATCACCTTGGCCAGGCTCTTGCCGAGTTCGACCAAGCCGTGCACGCCAAATAAGCGCTTGAGCCCCTTGACCGGGTCGAGTTTGCTGAGCTTGGGCGCCAATGCTTTGGCGCTGAATGTCCAGCCTCCCAAGGCTACCGGCGCCACCAAGGCGACCAGCAACAACACCAGCGCCAACGGACCCACCGCCCAGAGACCTTGAGCAATCATTTCGCGTAACAGCCGAATGGGCGCCTGCGGATCGAAAATCGCATCGCGTCCCACGTGTAGCCCTTGCCGCAAGGCGTCAGCCAGGCTATCGGTCATGTAATTGCCGAAGATCAACAGACCGCCCGCCGCGCTCAGCATCGCCAACAGCGTGGTAAGCTCACGGGAACGCGGGACTTGCCCCTGCTCTTTCGCCTCGTGCCGACGCTTGGCGGTCGGCGCTTCGGTCTTCTCCTCGCCGTTGGAGTGCTCCTCGGCCACTGCACACCCTCACGCTTGAATCTCGATTCAAGCAATGCAAAAATCGCGCCGATAATGGTTTTGTGCGAAACACCCGCTACGGGAAAATAAACCGACACGCTGGCCGCTTAGCCGTTGAGAATCCGGCGCAAGCCGTCGAACGCCGACCGCCAGAGATCCGTCATATGTTCAGGCAAAGCCGGCAACAAGATAATGAGCACGACCACGAAGCCCGCCAACAGGGTAAGAGGCAGACCGACCGAGAAGATGTTCATCTGCGGCGCGGTACGGGTCATTACGCCGATAATCAGATTCACGATCAGCAATACGGCGACGGCGGGCAACGCCAGCAATACACCGCCGGCGAACATCTCCCCCGCCCAACCCACCAACGCATAGACATCCTGGCCGCCGAGCCCGCTCGCCGCGATGGGCAACGTGCGAAAGCTCTCCGCTAACAGTTGAATCAGCATGAGGTGAGCGCCCACGGCCAAAAACAGCAGCATGGCAAGGATGAGCAAGAATTGACTGATCACCGAACTCGACACGCCCGTCTGTGGACTGATCATGGTGGCAAAGCCAAGCCCCATGGTGATCGATAGGGTTTCTCCAGCGATCGCCACGGCTTGGAACGCCATGGCCAGAAGCAAACCGATGGCGGCGCCGATCAGCACCTGCTGCCCGGCGACCAGCACCCCTTCCGGAGACAAGGGATCGAGCTGCGGCACATTACCTACGGCCGGCAGTACCGCCACGGTGAGTCCCACACCAAGCAACACCCGCAGTCGAACGGGAATAAGGATGTTGGAGAACAGCGGGGCGGTCAGTAAAACGGCACTGACCCGAATGAACGGCCAGAGAAACTGCCCGAGCCAGGCGGTGAGCTCGACCGACCGGATCGTCATGACTGTGCCCAATCAACCTGCGGATTAACCGATAAAACCCGGAATGCCCCGGAACAGTTTCTGGGTGAAATCCAGCAGCACCTGCAGCATCCAGGGCGCGGCGACAAACAAAGTCAGCACCAGCACGGCGAGCTTGGGCACGAAGCTCATCGTCTGTTCGTTGATCTGAGTGGCGGCCTGAAACATGCCGATGATCAACCCGGCGGCAAGCGCCGAGAGCAGAATCGGCGCGGCGATCAGGACCGCCACGGTCAGCGCCTGCTTGCCGAGCTCGATGGCGAGATCCGGTGACATGGGTGACTTGCCTCCTGCAAAGAGCCGGTTCAACCGGGATAAAAGCTGCCGGCCAGCGTTCCCATGATTAGTGACCAACCGTCGATCAACACGAACAGCATGATCTTGAATGGCAGTGAGATGAGCATAGGCGAGAGCATGAGCATGCCCATCGACATAAGCGTACTGGCTACCACCAAATCGATGACCAGAAACGGCAGGAAGACGATAAAGCCAATCTGAAACGCCGTCTCGAGCTCACTGGTCATAAAAGCCGGAACCAGGGTCGAGAAAGGCACTTCCTGTGGACTTGCTACCGGCCCTGCATCCGCGATGTTGAGGAACAAGCCGATATCCTTCTCCCGAGTCTGCGCCAACATGAACGCGCGCAGCGGCCCGGCAGCGGCCCGAACCGCCTGCTCCGCATCCATCCCCTCGTTGAGATAGGGCTGCAGCGCCACCTCATTGATCTGAGTCAACACCGGCGACATCACGAACACCGTCAGAAACAGCGCCAAACCGATGAGAACCTGGTTGGACGGCGTGCTGGTCGTGCCGATGGCCTGGCGCAGGATGGCAAGCACGATGATGATTCGCGTGAAGGCGGTCATCATGAGCAACGCCGCCGGCAACAAGGTCAGCGCCGTCATTACGGCGAGAATTTGCAGACTCACGCTCCAGGTCTCGCCATCGCCGGCCGACTGTACCGTGACCGCCTCGATGCCGGTGCCCTGCGCGAGCGCCACCCCCGGCACCCACAGAAGAACCACCATTAACAGAGCTCGCATCAGCGCTTCCCATGCTCCTCCAGCACCGCGCGCAGCCGTTGTGCAAACGAAACACTCCGGCCATCGGCACCCGGCGCCGCCACCGCTGGGACCTCGATGGGCTCATCGAGTACATGCAAAGTTTGTACCCGACCAGGGGCTACCCCGACTAGGAGCTGGGCTTTGCCCACTTGCACCAACACGATTCGTTCCCGGCTGCCAACCGCCAGACCACCCAAAATACGAAGCTGCCCAGCGGCACCGTGATTGAACCGAACCACCCGTCGCAACAGCCAAGCAAGTCCGATGATTGCAGCTAGAACCACGCCGAGGGCAAAGGTCAAACGTAGCAGCGCGTCCATGTCAACGCCGGAGCCATCGACTCGGGCCGCCGCCTGAGCGGCGGCTGCCGGGAAATTGACGAGTACCGCGCCGGCAATCCGTCCGATGCCCCACGAGCCCATGGCTGCGGCTCCTTACCTGAGTTTGCGGACCCGCTCACCCTGGCTAACCACATCGGTCAGTCGGATGCCGAATCGTTCGTTGACCACCACTACCTCGCCGTGCGCAACCAAGGTGCCGTTGACCATGACGTCCAACGGCTCGCCGGCCAGGCGATCCAGTTCGACCACAGAACCTTGGTTGAGCTGCAGCAGATTGCGAATATCGATCTGGGTCCGGCCGAGTTCCATGGACAGCGTGACCGGCACATCCAGAATGACGTCCAGGTTGACGTCCTCGTCTGTCCCGGCGTTGCCCGGCTCCGAATCCAGCTTATCGAGCGGCGCGCGTTCCACAGTTGCGACATCTTCAGTACGGCCATTGCCTTGTTCAGCCAAAGCGTCCGCCCAATCCGCACCGCTCTCCTGCTCCTTGATCTGATGGTTACTCATGTGCGCCTCCTCAGACTGATCAGAGATTGATACTGCGGAGCACGAATCGGCTCCGTGATTTTGACGGCCACGTTGCCGCCACTGCACCCGAGCCGACCGCGCAACACCGGAACCTCCGCGGCACGTAATACTACGGTTTCGGGCATCTCGATGGGGATGATGTCGCCGGGCTGCAGCCGCATGAGTTCGTGCAGACTGACCCTGGCTTCGGTCAGCCGACAAGAAAGCCTCACCGGCGCGCTCTTCATCTCCTCGCGCAGCGAGCGCACCCAGCGTTGATCGACATCGTTACGATCGCTTTGTACGCCGGCACTTAGGACGTCCCGGACGGGCTCGATCATGGTGTAGGGCAAGGTGATGTGGAGATCGCCACCGCCGCCGTTGAGCTCGACATGAAAGCGCGAGACGACGACAGCCTCCGAAGGCGAGACGATGTTCGCAAACTGCGGATTGACCTCCATGTTGAGAAATTCGAAATCCACCGGCAGCACCGGGTTCCAGGCTTCGCGCAAGTCGGCGAACCCCTGCTCGAGGACTTTGCGAATTACCCGCGTCTCCGTGGGTGTGAACTCGCGCCCTTCGATCTTGCTGAAATAGCGACCGTCACCGCCGAAGAAATTGTCGACCAGGATAAACACCAGCTTGGGATCGAGCACGCACAAGCCCGTACCCCGCAGCGGGGGCACCTTCACCAAATTGAGGCTGGTGGGTAGGTAAAGGGTGTGCACATACTCAGAGAACTTGAGCAGTTCCACACCAACGACGCTCACCTCCGCGGTCTTGCGCAGCATGTTGAACAGGCCGGTTCGAAGCAGCCGGGCAAAGCGTTCGTTAATCATCTCGAGCGTGGGCATCCGGCCCCGCACGATGCGGTCTTGGAACTGAAATTCATAGGCACTGATGCCCCCGCTGGGGGGCTCGGGCTCCGCCCCCTCGATCTCGCCCCCATCGATGCCATGCAGCAGCGCATCGATCTCTTCTTGGCTGAGAACATCTTGATTGGTCATCGCTATTGCATCACGAATGCTGTGAAATACACCGCCTCGATATGACCGGGCGCATCAACGCGATCGAGCACACTGTTGACCTCATCGAGGGTTTTCTGCCGCAGCCGCTCCATGCTTTCCCGACTGCTGAGCTCTTCATAGCTCTGAGTACTCAGCAGGATGAGGAGGCTGTTGCGGATCATGGGCAAATTAGCCTGTGCGGCATCGATGACGGATTGCTCGCGAGCCATCAGCTGCAGACCGGCCTGCAAATAGCCAACTCGACCGCGGCGATTGAAGTTGACCACCAGCGCCGGCTCCAACGGCAAATAGATGGGCGGTTTACGCGGAGCGCTCACCGAATCCTCGGTTGCGCTCGCATCCGCTGCGACGGCCGTTGCAGCTTGATTGCCGCCGAGATAGCCGGAGTAGTAAAGTCCCGCCACGCTACCGACGCCGATGAGCGCGGCCACGACCAGTATCAGGACAATGATCAGCCATGTGGCCAGGCCTGCTTGACGCTTGCTTAGACTGACTGCGGTCATCCGCCGCGCTCCTCTTCCCTGTAATTTGCAGCGCTCTCAATACCCTGTGCGGTCCAAGTCCAGGCATCACAGGACACCGGTTCGCCTACGGCTCGACTCAGGCGTAATGATCCACCAGCGAACGCCCTAAACGCAGCGGCCCCTCGCCCTGCACGGACTCGAGCGACTCCGGCACGCCGCTGACACTTGCCGGGATGAGTTCATCCGGTGCCGCACCCGGTGGTGGATAATTACCACCCCCGTGATCTTGGGAGACGTTGACGTCGACCGCACCAAATCCGGCATCGGCCAACAACCCGCGCAAGCGCGGCACATCGGCGGCCAACGCTTCGCGGGTAAGCGCGTGGTGCGCATTGAGAACGACGCTGAGCTGATCAGCCTGCAGCGTGACCGCAATATCCAGGGGACCGAGCCCCGGTGGATTGAGTAGCAAGCGGGCGTGATGAACCTCGTTTCGGACCATCCATTGCATTCGCTCACCGACGGCCGCTGCAAACCCCGCTTGGGTAACCGGCGTGCTCACCTGCAGGGTCGGCAGGCCCGCGCGATTCTCAGTGGATGACAAGCCAGCGGGAAGCGGCGCAACCGCGCCTTGCAATACAGACTGAAACGCCGCCGGCTCGTTCGACTCGGCGTCACTCCCTTGCTGCGCGGACTGCATGGCATCGCCGCCGGCGCGCAAGGCCGCCAATAAGCGCGCCGCCTGCTCGTCGACGCCCCGAACCGGCCCGCCGGCAGCCGTGCTCAACAAGCGCATCAACGCGCTCGGATCCGGCCTACCAGCGGCCACCGATGTGGTGGAACCCAAGGCAACCGAGCGATCCACCAGCCCGGCGAGTAACGGCAACAGGCCACCCGGCGCAATGGCGGGATAATCATCGCTGTGCTCTTTGAGCCAGGCCGCCAGGGTCTGCGGGTCGACACGGCGACCCGTTTCCTGTTCGATTTGAGCGGCCAAGGCCGTCAAAAACCTGTCCTCGACCGGGGGGGTGCCCGTAACCGTGGCAGTAGAGCCCGGTGCATCAAGGCGGCGCAATTGCAAGGCATTGGAAGGCATCATTTCAAATCCCCCCTTCATCGGCGTTCCCCTTGCCTCGAGCGACGCTGGGCCAGCGCGTCGTTGAGGCGTTGCTCACGGACGGCATCGGCACGCTGCTCCGTACGACGGTAACGCGCCACCAGCTGTTCCAGCGCGCGCGCGTTACCCCACTGATCCAACCAGGTGCGCCGCAGTTCTTCGACCTCGGCTGCCAAATGCGTGAGACTCTGTTGCTGGTGGCCGATGGCCTGATCGATACGGGCCAGAAAAGCGTTGTAGTCGCGCAGGCGATAGGCGTCGATGCCCTGCCCACCCGAGACCGTCAGCTTCTGCTCGTATTCCCGGCGAAATCCACGCAGCTGCGCCATGCGCTCGCCTTCCTGATCCAGCAGTTCGCGCTGCGCCGCATACGCTTGCGCCAGCTCCGTCGCGCGCGCACTGGCGAGATGATGGATCGGCTCCATACGCTTGGATCGTTTCATTGCTCGGACTCCGCGGTCTCCTGCTCCGATTCGCCGAGCAGATCCAGCAGTTCGGCGATGCTCTCTGCGAAATCCACCGCCTCATCGATGTCCTGGCGTAGATAGCGGACAAGCTCTGGTTGATAGGCCATCGCCTCATCGACGCGGGCGTTACTGCCCGCTTTGTAGGCGCCGACATTGATCAGATCCTGATTCTGCCGGTACAGCGAGTAGAGGTTTTTGAAGCGGTGCACGGCCTTGAGCTGCTCCGCCGTAATGATGTTCAGCATGGCGCGGCTGGCCGAAGCCTCGATATCGATGGCTGGATAATGCCCGGCATCGGCGAGCTCGCGGCTTAACACAACATGGCCATCGAGTATCGCGCGCGCCGCATCCGCCACCGGGTCATTGTGATCATCGCCTTCGGTCAGCACCGTGTAGAACGCCGTAATGGAGCCACCGTCAACGGGACCGTTGCCGGCCCGCTCCACCAGTTGGGGTAGCTTGGCGAAAACCGACGGTGGGTAGCCTTTGGTAGTGGGCGGCTCGCCGATGGCCAGCCCAATCTCGCGCTGTGCCTGCGCATAGCGGGTTAGAGAGTCCATGAGCAGCAGAACCTGACAACCGCGATCGCGGAAGTACTCGGCGATACTGGAGGTCAAAAGTGCGCCGTGCAGGCGCATCAGTGGGGAGGTATCGGCCGGCGCGGCGATCACGACGGCACGCGAGAGTCCCTCGTCTCCGAGGATATGGTCGATGAATTCCTTGACCTCGCGGCCGCGCTCGCCAATCAAGCCTACCACCACGATATCCGCCGTGGTGTAACGAGTCATCATGCCGAGCAACACACTCTTACCCACTCCACTACCCGCAAACAATCCCATGCGCTGCCCGCGGCCGACCGTCAACAATGCATTGATGGTGCGGATGCCGACATCGAGCGGTCGCTGAATCGGGGCTCGTAACAGGGGGTTGATCGAACGACCGACCAACGGCATCGTGGCATCGGCTCGAGGCAATTTTTTACCGTCGAGCGGCCGGCCGGCGCCATCGAGCACCCGGCCCAGCAAGCCCGTGCCCACCCGTGCCTCGCACGCTTCGGCATGCGGTATGACCCGGGCATTGGGTGTGAGTCCGTGCAATGACCCGGTAGGCATTAGATAAAGCTTATCGCCGGCAAAGCCCACCACTTCGACCTCCACTTGGGCGCCAGCCCCAGCGATAACCGTACAACGCGATCCTACGGCGGCCTGACATCCCTCGGCCTCGAGTGTGAGCCCCACCATACGCTGCAGCTGCCCCTCCACGACCAACGGCGGCCGACGCACTCGCTCGCGGTATTTGCGCAGCCGCTCAAGCCATTGTGTGCGCCGTTCAGCGCGGCGAGTCATACGCTTCTGCACCGAGTTCGCGACGTCGCCCATCACCGAGCCATTCGGCCGCCAGCGCCGTCAAGCGGTGCTCGAGCGTGGCATCGACACGGGAGCGAGCCGTATTGACGAGACACCCCCCCCGGGTGATGCTCGGGTCGTCTACTAACTGCCATACCATCTCGCCTTCGCCCAGCGTCTCGCGGATGAAAATCGCATCGTCCGGATGCACCTGGACCTTGACCTTCCGTGCCGAGAGCGGTAACAACGCGATCGCTTCGCGGATGACGCTCACGATCTCGCCCGGCTGGATCTGCAACTCACGGCGGATGATCTGTTGCGCCAAGCACAAGACCAGATGCACGAGCTCTTGCTCGGCGGCATCGTCGAGCTCGGTTGCGGGTTGCGCCAAACCATCGAGCAGTTCGCCCATACGCCGAACCAGCTCGCTCGCCTCGGCTTGCCCCTGAGCGAAGCCGGCCTCGTGCCCCTCACGGAAACCTGCTGCATGCCCTTCCCGGCGCCCCTCCTCGAAGGCTTCCGCGTAGGCTTCACGCTGGATTCGCTCAAGCACCTCGACGCTGACCCCAGAGGCACCGGAGGAAGTATTGCTTTGCCGCACCTCCTGGGTAGACGCAGCAGTAGACTCGGATACATCCGGCAAGTGCCAGGTATTCGCCTGGCCGCCCTCGCGCGCCGCCCGTGAAATGATTGCATCCGTCATCAGATATAGGCCTCCCCTGCCGCCCCGAGCGACAGTTGCCCCTCGTCAGCCAGACGTTTAGCGGCCGCCAGAATCTCCTTCTGCGCCGCCTCTACCTCACTCAGGCGCACCGCCCCTTTCGCTTCCAAGTCGTCACGCAACAACGTGGCGGCTCGCTGGGACATATTGTGAAAAATCTTATCCTTCACTCGGTCGTCGGCCCCCTTGAGCGCGAGCACCAACGTATCGGTATGATCTCGCGCAGCAGCAGCTGCACCCCACGGTTGTCGATTTCAGCAAGGTCGCCAAAGACCACCATCAGCTCCTGAATCGACTCGCTCAGATCCGGATCAATTTCCTGGATCTGTTCCATAATGCTGGCTTCGCTGGTGGAATCGAGTTGATTGAGAATGTTGGCAGCACTCTGCGCGCCGCCGAGCGTGGAGGAGTTGATCCGTTCCTTACCCGAGAACTGGCGCTCCATGACTTCGTCGAGCTCCTTGAGTGCGGCTGGCTGAATACCTTCCAGCGCAGCCACCCGCATGATGACATCGTGGCGTGCTCGTTCCGGCAGCCCACGCAACACCTGCGCCGCCTGATCCGGGTCGAGGTAAGCGAGCACAATCGCAATAATCTGGGGATGCTCGAGGCGGACCATCTCCACGATGGTTTTGGCGTCGAGCCATTTGAGCTGCTCCAGACCGCGCGTGTTGCCACCCATAAAAATCCGGTCGATGATGCTGCCGGCCTTGTCCTCCCCCAACGCCTTGACCATGACCGTACGGATGTACTCCATATTGCCGATCCCAAAAGACGTCTGTTCCTCGACCGTGGTCACGAAATCGCCGAGCACCCTGTTGACCTGCTCACGGGTCACATTTTCCAACGCCGACATGGCCGCCCCGAGCTGCTGCACCTCGCGCAGCCCCAGATGCCGCATGACCTTGGCGGCATCTTCCTCGCCGAGGCTCATCAGGAAGATAGCCGCCCGTTCGGCGCCGGTCATCGTGGTTTTACCGGCCTCACTCATTTTCTTGAGCCAACCAGTGTTTCATTACATTGGCCGCCACTGCAGGCTCTTTACCCACGACATCCCGGGCGATCTGCAGGCGATCGTTGTAATCGCTTACCGTGCCGAGCCGCTTGGGCTCGGCGGGTCCGGTAAGCGCGGCATCAGCATCGGCATCGGCACC
The DNA here is from genome assembly GCF_000153205.1 of Nitrococcus mobilis Nb-231. Lineage (GTDB taxonomy): Bacteria > Pseudomonadota > Gammaproteobacteria > Nitrococcales > Nitrococcaceae > Nitrococcus > Nitrococcus mobilis. The sequence goes on along the minus strand of NZ_CH672427.1, from coordinate 436,150 downwards.
ACCATGAATTTGCGCCTGCGCCGCGGAATCGGGCCGCTCGGAACGATCCCGGCCGAGCAGGCCATGCACAAGCGGACGCACCACGGCCAGAATCAGCACCAAACCCAAGAGCGACGCCAACAGCAGCTTGCCCCCTTCCGACACCCAGGGCTGTTGCCATAGCGGCGTGTGTGCCGGCGGTGCCTCCTCGGGCGGTTGGAACGGTGAGCTGATAAGGTTGATCGTATCCCCGCGGTCCGCATCGAAGCCGACGACCTGCTTCACAAGCTCTGTGAGCTCGGCCAACTCAACTTGGGGATCAACTTGGGGAGGAGCCTGGGTTTTATCCTTGGTCTTCGCCGCGATTGCGGGGCGATCGAGCAGCACGGCTACCGAAAGCCGGGTGATCGCCCCTCGCGGTGTACGCACATGGTGGATCGTCTTGCTGATCTCGTAGTTGCGGGTGTGACTGATGCGGCTGTCCACCAACTCCGGGGCCGAGGTTTGGTTAGCCGCCTCCTGCTGATCGACCGGCTTACCCGACTTACCCGGCTGCGCCGGTTGCAGCGTGCCGGTACCCGGCGGCTGATTGCTAAGCGCACCCGGCACCCCAATGGCCTTCTGCGAGCGCTCGGTACGCTCCTTCATGCTCTGCTCGCTGCGCACTACGCTTTGCTCGGGTTGATACAGCTCTTCCGTTCGCTCTTGGGCCGAGAAATCGACACGTGCATTGACTTGGGCTTTCACATGGCCGGCACCGACAATCGGCGTCAGCAAGTCCTCGATCCGCCGCGCGTAGGCCTCCTCGACCCGGTGGCGAAAGGCAAGCTGCTGTACTGTCGCATTCAGCCCCTCGCCCTCATTTGCTACGCGGCTGAGCAGCCGGCCGCGCTGGTCGACGATCGTCACCGCGCTGGCCGTCATTGCGGGCACGGCGCTTGCCACCAAATGAGCGATGGCCAGAACTTGGCCGGAGCTCAGAACACGCCCAGGATAAAGCCCGATACTGACTGCCGCGCTGGGGGTTTTACGGTCACGTACGAATACTGAGCGCTCGGGAATGGCCAAATGCACGCGTGATCGTGCAACTGGATCCAGAGCGTCGATGGTCCGGGCCAGCTCGGTCTCCAATGCCCGCTGGAACCGGGCCGTCTCCATGAATTGGCTGGTGCCGAAGCCCTGCTCCTGGCGCAGGCTCTCGAAACCGACGCCACCCGTATGAGGCAACCCCTGCCCGGCAAGCTTCAGGCGTGCCTCGGACAGTCGCTGCGCCGGCACCAAAATAGCCCCGGAGTTCGTATCCAACCGATGCGGGATATTGGCCGTCTGCAGCGCATCGGCCACGGCGCTGGCGTCCTGCGTCGGAAGATTGGCGTAGAGGGCGCGATAGGTGGGCTCTTGCGCCCACATGAACAACGCCAACCCGGCGGCAACGGCCAGGGCAAGACCGATGATCAATCCCATCTGGCGCAGCGCCCGCTCGCCGAGGTATTCGCTCAGCAGAACACCGAGTCGGCCCCGCTCGTCATCTTTTTGACGCTGTGGCTTCAGATTGGTGTCTGCAGTAGGCGCCAGCGCCTGATTCGCCGCCATAGCACGTTATTCCTATCGTGTTCTATGGGATTACCCCACCCTCAAATCTGCATCCGCGAAATTTCCTGATAAGCCGTCAAGAGATGGTTGCGGACCTCCTTGATTGCTTCGAAGGCGACACGGGATTTCTGCCCTGCAATCATTACCTCGGTGAGTGGAACACCCTCACCGTTTAGAAAGGCATCGGTTTTTCGCCCTGTGTTTTGCTGTAAGTCGTTGACCGTCTCGATGGCCGATTGCAGCAATCCGGCGAAATCCGCAGGCCGGGAATCCACGGCCGCTTCGGATGGCAGCCTCCCTGCGGCCTGCGCCGCCAATGTCTGCATTTGCTGCAGCGCCTGTTGTATCCGTATATCGTTCATGGTCGGGCCTCACTGCGTAGCATCCGCTATTTCAAATGCATGAATCGAGCCATGCATTAAGGCCAAGGTGCTTAGGAGACATCCATACCCTCGCGTTGAATGCCGTATTTGCGCAGCTTCTCCACCAGCGTCGTGCGTCGCAGCCGCAGCAGCTTGGCGGCTCGCGCGACCACGCCATCGGTGAGGTCCAAGGCCTGCCGAATAAACCGTATTTCCATATCCGTCAGCCATTCCTTCAGATCGATCCCGTCGTCTGGTACCACAATCCGCGAAAGTGCATCAGCCGAGCCCAGCGCCGAATGATCCGCTGCCGACTGCGCGCCCGCCGCCTGCTGCTCGGCGGCGGCGTGCCGGGCATGCTCGAGTATCTTCTCTGGTAAATCCGCGACGCCCGCCTCGCCGTAGGGCCGGAGAATGGCAAGTCGCTCGATCAAATTGGCGAGCTCGCGGACGTTTCCGGGCCAACCGTACTGGCTCAGTACCGAGAGTGCCTGCGCCGTAAGGCGCACCACGCCCCGCCCTTCGGCCTCGATGCGCCGAATGAGTTCCTCGGCCAGCACCGGTAGATCCGCAATCCGCTGGCGCAACGCCGGTACCTCGATGGGGAAGACATTGAGCCGGTAGAACAGATCCTCTCGAAACGCATCCTGGGCAATCTGCACCTCGAGGTCACGGTGGGTGGCAGCGATGACCCGCACGTCGGCCTGGTGGGTCTTATTGCCACCAACACGCTCGTAGGTGCGTTCCTGCAAAACACGCAACAGCTTGACCTGCATGTGCAGACTCATATCGCCGATTTCGTCTAAAAATAGCGACCCGCCTTGGGCGAGCTCGAAGCGACCCCGGCGGCTTGAGACCGCACCGGTGAACGCTCCTTTCTCGTGACCGAAGAGCTCGCTCTCCAGCAGCTCGGTGGGTATGGCGCCGCAGTTGATCGGAACGAAGGGCTGATCTCGGCGGTTGGACTGGGCATGAATCTGGCGCGCCACGATCTCCTTGCCGGTGCCGGACTCGCCCAAAATCAGCACGGTAGCATCCGAACCGGCAACCTGCCCGATCAGCTGCCGGACTCGCTGCATGGCCGTGCTCTCCCCCACTAGGCGCGGGAGTGCCGCGAGCGCGGCTCTCTGAGCAGAGTCACCCTGTTGGGCATTGTGACTCAGCGCTTGACGCAGCGCCGCCGAGAGTTCCTGCTGGCGCAGCGGATACCCGAGCGTACCTAACACATTGCCCGCCAAAGCTCCGCCGTTGGGCGCTCGGACGCCACACGGACGCAGCAGAAAGACGGGTAGATTCGGCAACGTCTGCCCGAGTGCCGCAAGCCAAGCGCTCGTGCGAGCCTCACTCGGATCATCCGTGATCAAACCTAATGCATAGCCCGTCTGCTGTCCGATCGTCGCAAGCATTTCAGCGCGGGAAACGACCACCGGCTCGTGCTCGAGAAAGTGGATCACGGCCTCGATACCGCGCGCGCGATCGGCGTCTCTATCCAGCACCAGCACTTTGACCATTGCTACTAACGCGTCCTTAGCCTGTCCTCCTGTGCCAATGTATCGGCGATATGGAAAGAGGAATGTGATACGCGTCAAATGAACGACGCCCGACCGTTGCAGCCGCTACTACAGCCGCCCAGCAACCAAGCGTAAAAGCCGGCGCCTTAGCGCGAGAATCGACGATAGGCGTTAGCGGCCTGCCGGCCACGCTGAGCGTCGCGCATCGCGCGGGAGGCTTGGTCGCGATGCGCCTCGGCGAGCGTAATCAGCTCTTGATCCAAGTCGAGCACACGGCGGATGCAATCGGCCACGAGCGGCGCGGCGGTGCGCGGTACCGGGGTCGCAAAGATCGTACGAGAGAGCGCTTGGCGCTCCTCCTCGCGCTGAGCAAAGAGCACCCAATCACCTACGTGGCCCAAATCCAGCATCTCCCGGGTCAACTCCAGCAGACGTCGGGCGGCCCGCTCATGATCGTCGGCCGCGGCGATAGGCGCCGAATCAGTCGTGGGTGCCACGCTGCTCTGCCTGATGCCGGCCCACATCCCGCGCCTCCTGCGGAATTGCATCCCATCCCGATTTTAGCTCGCGGAGCAACCTGGCGACCTCATCGAGCGCTTGCTCGGCGTTATGCAGGCTCGCCTCGAGCAAGCGGCGCTGCATATACTCATAAAGCGCATCCAGATTGCCGGCAAACTGCGGGTCGAGCTCGTGATTCAAACTCCCGCGCAGCCCTTCCAGTATGGAGATCGCCTTACCGATGCGTTCCCCTTTCACGGCGATCTGCCCGATCTGCATGGCATGGCGTGCCTGCGCGACACGATCCAATGCGCCATCGAATAGCATGCCGATGAGCTGCCATGGGTCGGCATAGGTCACCGATTGATTGCCTACTTGCTGATATTGAGCAATGCCGGCGCGCGCGGTAAACATAGTCTGCGTCCCTCTATCCGTTACTCATTAGCCACCAGAGGTGCCGCCCGATTGGGCCAGCCTTTCGAGCCCCGGGAGCTGATTGTCGAGAAAACTGGCCGTCGTATTGAGCTGTGCAACCAGCGCATCCATGGCGTTGAACTGATTTAGATACCGCTGCCGAACCTGCTCCATACGCGCGGCGAGTTGGTCGCGATCCTCACCGATAGCATCGATCCGCTCTGAGAGGCTCTCGGTGAGCGAATCGAGCAGCCCGTCACCGTTAAGATAAACACCCAGGGTCGTATCGATCTGATCACTCAGTCCGCGGGTAAAGGTAAGCGTGCCAAGGGGGCCCGTTGACTGTCCGGTGATCTCGATTTTCAGCCCATCGGCCCGCCCCTCCTGTGCCGCTAGTAAGCGACCCGAACCCAACGCGGCAGCCCCGTCGATCGTCCCTTCGACATCCGCCCCCGTGCCGGTCTGCCCGCTGCTGAACCCAAGACTCGAAGGCGTGTTGGTCGCCACGGAGTTGAGCGTCACGGTGGACTCGCTACCATAGCGCGACGAGGCGATCAGAAAAGCGTCGCCACTGAAGGCCACGCTTACCCTTGCTCCGGCCTCTTTTAGATTTGCATCACCATTGATGCGGGCCTGCAGCTCGGCCGCCGCATCGCTACCGCTGGTATAGCTGCCGTGGGTCAACTGGATGGACTCGGAGGTCACACCGTTCACCGTAAGCTGCAGCGTGTCGTTGCTCGCGTCGATGACCAGCGGTGCTTCCGACGTAGGAGGCGCGATGCCCGCCCCCTGGATCGAGGCTTGCTGAGCGAGGCGAGTCACAGCGACCGCATATTCACCCGCCCGCGTCGCATCCGTATTGCCGACATAGCGGAAGCCGCTGCCATCGGCCAGGCCACCGATGCCAAACAACGCCCCTACTTCGTCGAAATGCGCCTCGAGCGCCCCACTCAGTTTGGCATCGTCGATGGCCAACGTGCCGTCACTGGCGGTTGTAATCCCCAAATCTGCCAGCGAGCGGATCGCCCGACCACTCAGCCCCGGGATCTCGGAGGTGGTCAGGCGAAACAGGCGCGAGTCGATTCCGCGCACTGTGGCATCGCCCTGGAGAACACCACCCTGCTTCTTCTCCGCGTCGAAGCTCGTAAGCTGGCTGATCTGCTGACGCAGCTGGTTGAAGGCATCGACAAAGCCCTGAATTTTTTCCTTGACCGTATCCGTGTCCTGCGTCACGTCGATGCGCGCTGCAGAGGTCGTGGTAGCTTGCACCGACAGCGTCAACCCCTCGATCAAATCGGTGATCTGGTTGCTGGCACGGCTCACCGCCAAGCCATTGACGATAAGCTGCGCGTCCTGACCGGCACGGGCCTGTTGCGATTGGGTTGCTGAAGTATTGAAGGCAAGCTGTGAGAGCCCGGCGGCGTCCGTATTGTTACCATCGTCGTCGGCGACCTCGATAACAAAGCCATTCGTGGCGCCCGTATCCGTAGTATTGAAGATCAGCCGCTCGCCGACACCGTCGTTGATGATGCTGGCGCTCACACCCGCATCGGCGTTATTGATGGCATCGCGGATACCCGCCAGGCTATTGACAGCCGCAGGAATGTCGATCGTGGCGACGGCCTTGTCCGGGTTCTGCTTAAAGCCGTTGACCGCGCCGTCGACATCGGTGGTAACGGTGCCGAAGCGCAGCGTCAACGTACCGGATCCCACCGGGGTGGCGGAAGTTGCAAAAGCCGCCGAGGCCACGGCTTGCGACTGCGCCAGCTGGTTCACCTCCAAATCAAGGCGCCCGACGGTCGCCGCAGAGGATGCCGACACGGCCACGGCTTCCGAGTTGCTTGAGGTCGCCTTCAGCACCCGGAAATCGCTCGCCTGTGACAAGCCTTGAACTTTATCTTGGAAACCGCTCAGGGCCGATTTCAAGTTGCCATAAGCGGATAGCTCCGCTTGCACCTGGGCCTCGCGCCGATTAAGCCGATTTTGTACCGGGGCCTGCTCTGCAGCCACCAGCTTGTCGACAAGGCCGCCGATGTCCAGACCGGAACCGATCCCTAGAGAGCTGATGCCTGCCATAGCTAACTCCTTATTCGTCTGCTCGAGTCGCTGTCACGGTTTGGCAGCAACCCGGCTGCCGAAACGGCTCACACTTACCCAAATATCGGCCCCGTATATCGGGGCTTGAGATGGCGCTGATCGCAAGGCTGGGGAAGTGGCGCACAATGCCGTTTGATTGTCGTGTTAGGCTTGGCCACGCAGCAAGACCCCTTCGGGCTGATCCAACCGTTCCGCGATATCCAAAACCTCATCCGGCGGAATCTGACGCACAAGCTCGCCGGTTGCGGCATTCAGCACCCGGATGATGGTTACGCCACTTTCTTTGTCGACACTGAACTCAAGATTCCGTTGGGCAACCTGTAGAAAATCACGGACCTTTTGAGCCGCCTCCGCAATGCTCTCTGCCGGCACGATCGCCCGCGCGCCATCCGTTTTATTCGCAACCTCAGTGGGGTTGATACGCTCCGCACGACTCGGTCGGCCACGAGCCGCCTCACCCTGATTTACCTCGGCATGCCTCATCACGGGCGGAATAGCCACGAGCGAGTCATTGATTGAGTTGGACATGACACAATCTCCGCTGCGAGAGCAGGGTGCCGGATAGCATTCCGGCACCCGCCTCCATGCCCGCCTCTTTTACTGCAGCAGGCTCAATACGTTCTGCGGCAGAGCGTTCGCCTGCTGCAGCACTGAAGTGCCGGCCTGTTGCAGAATCTGCGCCCGTGTCAGGGCCGCCGTCTCCTGGGCAAAATCCGCGTCCTGGATTCGTGACCGGGCCGCGGAGAGATTCTCCGAGCTCGTGCTCAGATTAGCGATAGTCGATTCGAACCGATTTTGGGTGGCCCCGAGTGTGCCCCGCAACGAGTTCACGGTAGTGAGTGCCGAGTCCACGCGGTTCAAGGCGTCATTGGCGCCATTGACCGTGGAGATGTCCAATGTGGCGACCGTGGTGGTATCTTTAGCGATGGTGTTATTGGCGTTCGCAAAGCCATACAGTGTGCCGTCGCCGGTAAGGACGATGTTATCGCTGGAGGTGAACGTTAAAGTTCCGCCGTTGACCGCAGTTGCATCAGTGCTGGTGGCCGTCGCATTTGCCACTGTACCGACTGTGCCGTCACGGAAAGTTACGCCATTGACGGTGGTTGACCCGCCACCGCCTGCTGTGATGCCGCCCCCGGCCGCGCCACCCAAATCCTGACCGATAATAATGTCGCGCCCGTCGGCCGCGCTTAGGCGCAAGTTTGCACCGCTTAACGACGCGGCCACGCCCGTATCCGTGGTCCTTGAATTGATGGCGTCCGCGATCTGCTGCGTGGTCAGCACGCCATTGGCTTGCTGATCGAAGCTCGCATAGACATCCGTGCCGTTGATACGCAAGCTGTAGGTATCGCCACCTGCCGTGCCGGTGGTGTCGGCGATAGCGAGTTCGATATTGTTTTTGGCGCTAACGGTCAGCCCGGCGACACCGGCGGCATTAATGGCCGCCGCCTTGGAGTAGGCGCTGCCTACGTTCTGGCCCGCGGCCGTCCCCGCCACAGAAGCGCCGATCGTTGCCACTTCCCCGCCACCGATTTGAACCGTTCCGCTGCCGGACAGGGCGGCGGTGGTTACCTCCGCCGTCGACGTACCTTGGGCAATCTGGCCAATCTGGTTGGTCCTTACACCTTGGGTTAGGTTGACTGAGATTGTCTCACCTGCGTTGGCACCGACTTGGAACTGCGAGTTGCCGAAGCTGCCGTCCAAAACCTTTAGCCCGTTGAATGCGGTCTGAGCGGCGATCCGGTCAATTTCGGCGATACGCTGTGCGACTTCCTGGTTCAATGCCTCCCGGTCTGCAGCCGTGTTGGTGGAGTTCGCGGATTGCACGGACAGCTCGCGAATGCGCTGCAGGTTGTTATTGATCCCCACCAGGGCGCCCTCGGCGGTCTGCGCCAGCGATATGCCATCGTTGGCATTTCGCGTTGCCTGATTCAGGCCTTTGATCTGTGAGGTAAAGCGCTCGGCGATAGCGAGCCCGGCGGCGTCGTCCTTGGCGCTGTTGATGCGCAAGCCGGAGGACAACCGCTGCAAGGACGTGCGCAGATCGCCCTGCGATTTGTCGAGATTTCGCTGCGCGTTGAGCGAGGCGATGTTGGTGTTGATTATCTGGGGCATGCTTAAACTCCTTGCTCCGATATATGCACGCCGGTCGTGCCGTTATGCCAGGGGACTCGGCGGTGTGTTCCAGTATCCTCAGGTGCTGTAACGGTCGGCCCCGACAAATCTTTAGCAGACCCGAGCCGCGCAACCGCGCTTGGCTCAGAACTCGTATCCCATACCGCGCGAATAACCCAAATCGGTCTTTTGGGTGTCGGGCGCGGGTTCATTGTTAAAGTCGACGTTTATCCGCAGCGTGCCGATGATCGTCATCGCCCGCCGTTTTCACTATTGAAACCATGCGACGCGGAGATCGTACGGCGCAATAGCAACACGTATTGCAGCGTGATTAGATTCTGACCAGTTCGTCTTAAATAATCGGGAACGGCGCTTGCAGAAGCGGCAACCCGCTGCCAGGGGGAATTTACCGCCGCCTCTTCAACGACAACAACGGAATCGACACGGCCATTCCACTGAACGACAATGGCAAACAGCCCGTCAGCCCGCTCCGGGCGTTTTGGAGTGAACGAACCCTACCTTAGGTGAATCTGTCGACGATGAGCGAGTTGGATATCCGTTGGAAGCAGCGCCTGGCGAACTACCGAAAGGCGATGACCCAGATCAGCAATGCGGTGGATCTGGCACGGACAAGGCCGCTTTCCGAATTGGAGCGCCAGGGCTTGATCCAGGCCTTCGAGTTCACCCACGAGCTCGCATGGAAAGTGATGAAGGATTACTTCATCTACCAGGGCAATACGACAATCACCGGGTCCAGGGATGCAATACGCGAGGCATTCAGCACGGGATTGATCGAAGACGGCGAAGGATGGATGGAAACGATCCAGAGCCGCAACCGGAGCGTGCACGCATACAACGAACGAATCGCTGCGGAAATTGCTGGACGCATCACGGAGCGGTATCGGGAGCTCTTTGTGCAGTTCCTCAAGCGCATGGAACAGCTGGAGAGGCAAAAGTGACCGGCGCCGTCAAACAGCCTTCCGGCTTGCCCCCTCATGTTTTGGAGCAACTGAAGGCGGTTTTTCGTGCCTGGTCGCGGATTGAGCGCGTCATCCTGTACGGCTCGCGGGCCAAAGGTAACTATCGCAGAGGGTCGGACATCGACCTGTGCCTTGAGGGCCAAGCACTGGAAGTTGCAGATCTGCTGAAACTGGATGCGCAGATCGATGATCTTCTGCTGCCATGGAAAGTCGACCTCTCGCTGAAGCACATGATCGACAACCCAAACCTGCTGGCGCATATCGCGCGCGTCGGCGTCCCGATTTACAGCGCGGAATGAAACCCGGCGGCGTTTCCAGACTTGGCGCGGCGCCGCCCTTTGATCGCTCCAGGATAGGCGATACGGTCCAGCTGACACCTGGGGTTGGTGCCGGGGCGAGAGATGCCGAGAATGACAACGGGCGAGTGGTCGTCATCGATCACGTAATTTACGTGTTACACGTTTCGCCGTGCAACCCGGGGCTGGGCTCATGAAACAGAACATTACGCTATCGTTCGACAAGGAATTACTGAGGAAATTTCGGATTATTGCCGCCAAGCGCTCGACCTCCGTAAGCCGGCTGCTTGCGGATGAGCTGGCCGATCTCGTCGAGAAATCCGAACAGTACGAGCAGTCTAAATGTCATGCGCTCGCGGTGCTTGATGCAGGATTCCACTTTGGCGGTCAACGCGTTCCTCGAAACACTCTCCATGAGCGGTAAACAATTCGGCGACACCACACCGTTCCGGAGAGGTATCGATCCTCGCCGACGTTCAGGATTTTGTCCGGATGCATTAGCTACAATACTGGACGGATGGCGACTTGGCGTCCGCAATGATACGGGACCTGACAATCTTGGCCGTGATGTTACATGCGTCCCATTGCTGCTGCGGAGCTACATTTTGTAGTAACGTACCTACTTGCATTGCAAGCCGGAGCGCAGCATGAGTATCACCACGCTCTCTAGCCGAGAGTTCAATCGGGATGCCAGTCGGGCAAAGAAAGCGGCTAGGAATGGCCCAGTGTTCATCACCGACCGCGGCCGAGCCTCGCATGTGCTGCTCACCATTGAGGAGTACCAGCGGATCACGGGCAATCAGGCGAGCCTCGTTGAGGCGCTAGCTATGCCTGGCATTGCGGACATCGAATTCGAGCCGCCCCGCTTGAGCGATGATCTTTATCGGCCGGCGGACTTGTCCTGATGTACTTGCTTGATACCAATATCGTTTCCGAGTTGCGAAAAGCGAAAGCGGGCAAGGCGAACAAGAACGTCAAAGCCTGGGGTGAAAGCGTATCGGCAACCAGCCTGTACCTGTCGGCCATTGCCATCCTGGAGCTCGAAATGGGGGTGCTCCTGATCGAGCGCCGCGACCCATTGCAGGGGAAGATGCTCCGCACATGGCTCGACGACTACGTGTTGCCAGCATTCTCCGAGCGCATTCTCGCCGTCGATACCGCCGTTGCCCGGCGCTGCGCAAAGTTGCATGTGCCAAACCGGCCATCGGACCGAGACGCACTCATAGCGGCAACCGCGCTAGTTCATGGAATGGCGATCGTGACGCGGAACGTGGCCGATTTCGAGCCTACAGGCGTTGAGGTATTTAACCCATGGGGAGAAGAATAGCGGCAAGGTGCCAACCGGCAATGCCTCGCCACGCGTAAGCGCAGAGTACGCATTGGTGTCCAGCAGCAATTTCACTGCCATTGTTCCGCATCGATCTCCTCGAATACCGCTACCGCATTATCGAAGTCTGCGGCTTTCTCAGCGCTCCAGGAACCGATGAAATCGTCCAGACGGTCGCCGATCATATTCGAGTCTGGAGCCGCGTGCTCCAACCCCGAGCCACGGCGCATGAGCTTCAATGATGTCTCTCCCCGCGCCGGCGCTGCCGTGCGAAGCCCAAACCCGCACGCTGCGCACAATTCTGCCGATCAACGCCTTCAAGGCATCAGCTCAACAGGCTCCGGACGGTCAGCAAAAACCCGAGCATGCCAACCACCGCCGCGACGATCATCAACCCCCGCTCCCAACCGGGTTGCACACCCGCTGGGCCCCGGGTGTGAGTAACGATGATCGGCCCGTTGGCATCGCCACCGACCCCGACACTGCCATTCTTGGCCGTGACCTTGGTCTTGCTCGAGCGCCGCGTACCGAGGAAAAGACCCACCAGCGCGGCGGCCAGCATCAGCACCACGCCAACGCTCAATTCCAGCATGCGGGTTCCCTCCTGACCTTCGATGATCCCGCGGATTAAAGGGAAAACCAATGCGGCTCAATTCGATCGGCGCACCAGGAGCCTCGCCAAGACACGTTCGCGTTAGCTCCGCTATGAATAACCGGACGTTGCCAAGATAGGCCCCGGCTAGCGTTGCCGCCAGCGCCCGGCGGCGTCCATGAAATACTGGCCTTTGGGCAGGCGCTGGATGATCTGACGCCCGGCTCGGGCTTGTACAGCCGGCAAGGGGGCATCGGTCTCCTGAGCGACCCGGCGGTATTCGGCTAGGCGCTGTTCGTTCACCCGCTCGACGAGTTGGCGGATTGCAGGCGAGGGCTCGCCGGTAACGATGCCCGTTAGCCCGTCGAGGCGCTCGCCCACCAACCCCTGGGTCTTGGCCTCGGCCAACGAGGGCTGCGCGAGCGCGGCCGGCGCCGCCGCGATCACGGCGATGCCAAGCAGGAGAATTTTGAGTACGCGCATTATTTTTCGCTCCCTGTTGCCGCATTCGGCAGCTGCTCCGGGGTGACGCCGAACAGCTCGGGGTTACGCTTGATCAGCTCGAGCAGCTCCTGATCGATCTGCAGGCGCTTCTGCTCGGTGATGTTGATATTGACGTCGAAGCGGATCGGCTCGTCGGGCGCTTGCAGCTTCACCGTGGGCGAACAGCCACCGAGCAGCGTGCCGAGCACCAGCAGCAGAGCGCCGCCCGATTTCAAACGATGGATCATGGCCTCCTCTCTCCCTGCGGCGGCAGATTCGGTGGTTCGGAGTCCTTGAACAGGCGCTCTAGTGCCTTGGCGCCGGTGCCGCCGAGCGCGCTTTTGACGACGCTGACGAGCGGGCCATTGACGCGCACGTTGAGTATCACCGGATGGCCTTCCAGAAAATCCGGATTGGCGCCGCGCGCCTGCAGATGCAGGTGCTGTTCGGCGCCCACCTCGCCCCCAAGCGTGAGCGAAAGCTGTCTATATTGGAAGTTTTGCAGCACCTGGCGCAGCATACGGGTGCGCAGATCGTCGCCTTTTAGGAAGGCCGGCATTTCCTGGGGCACATAGCGCAACACGCCGCTGCCCGCCGCCTGCAGCCGCCCGCCGGCGACGCGCAGGCCGTCGCGGCCGAACGAGATCGGCACCCGCCCGGTCAGTTCTCCCTTGGCCTCGACACCCTCGATGCCGCTCATGCGAACCACTTCCGCCAGATCCACTTGCCTCGCATACAGGGTGATCTGAATATTATCGAGTTGGGATAAATCCAATATGAACGGCTCGGCCCTGAGTTGCCCGCCGGCGAGCGCGAAGGCCAGCTCAGCCACCCGCAGGCGTCCATCCGGTAGCAGCGCGAAGCGCACACGGCCGTCGGTCAAAAGCAGGCCGATATTCACCGTGGCGAGGCGCAGCGTCTGCAGTTGGTCGGTGATGGGCGGCGCCAGTGAGGCGAACGCAAGCCTTCCGTCCAAGCCCGCAAAGCGCAGGCCGGCCAGTGTCGCCGCCCATTCGTCCAGACGCAGCTTGCCGCTACTTTTCAGCGACTGGCCGTCCCAGGCCAATCGACCGCCGAAGGCGACCGTGCCCGTCATATCGTTCGCCAACGCCCCGAGGGCGGGTGAAAGGTCGCCGGGCTCGGTCGCCTGCGGAATGAACTGGATGGGATAGAGGGTGAGCGCGGCCTGGGCTTTCCCCTCCTCGGCCTGCCCTTTGGCTTGGAAAACGACAATGCCCAGCGCATCGGAGAGCACCGCATCGAAGGCGAGCGCGCCGTCCTTGCGAATACCCCTCGCCTCGAATTGCAGCGGCACCCACAGCGCGGGCTGGGCGAGGCTCTTAACGGCGGAGGCGGTAAGCTTCGCCGTTTCGACCGTCCCGTCCGATAGGACGAGCGTACCGGCAATGCCTTCGGCGGCGAGCTGCGCCTCGGCAAGCCGCAGCGTGCCGTCCCGCAGGCTGATCCGCAGATCGTCCAGCCCCTGCGCCCCGCCTTGGCCACGGATCATGGCCGCCGGCCATCGCCCCGTGACCGAGTGCGATTTCCCCGCCGCGCGGATACGCAGATCGAGCGGCGCGCGCGCGCTCGCGACTGCGACATACCAACGGCTCAGTCCGAACGCATAACGCAGCAGCGGCGCCTTGCCCTTTTGCGCAAGGCAGGGCAGTTCGAGTGATTCGAGCCCTCGGCCGTTCATGGCTACGGTCTTTGCGGCCACGTGCAGGCATTGCGCCGGAATCATGCGGATCTCCGCACGGTCGCCTTCGAGGCGACCGCTCCAGGCGAGCCATCCGCTCTCCAGCGTTGCCGGGCCGAGGTCGCCCGAGGCCGTGAGCTGCCCGGCACCCTCGAGCCGCCAACTCCGGTCGGAGTTGAATGCGGCGCGCCCGCTGAAGCCCTCGAGGCCGACAGTGAGACCGGCCAGCCGCAGCGCATCGAGCGAGAGCGTCAACGGCTGCGCCGTCATCACAACAGTGTCCTCCTTAAGCTGCAACCGCAAGACGGCGCCCGCTTGCAGCCGGGTCTCTCCTACGGCAAGCGTGGCGGCGGCCGCGAACACCGCCCGGCCCGTGGCCGGGTGAATCGTCAGATGCATTGGCCCGGCGGGCTCGCGCGGGCCGAGCCGCAGCCGCAGGCGATCGCCCGCGTAGGAGCGCAACGCGCGCGGCAACAAACTGGATGTCAAAATAGCTTCCGCCGTCCAGGGGGCGCGGGCGGTCAGCACAATGCGCTCCGCCGTGGCGTCGATCGCGCCGGCAAGCTGCAGCCGCCCTTTCTCCATGAATCCCTCCAACATCAGCGCCCGCCCCTCCAAGGCCAGCCGACCGGTCAAACACGGCGTGTTCACCCCCCAATCGAGCGCGAGCTTGGAGGTGAGCGTGGCGCGCCCCTCCGCTTTAAGACGCGGCAGGCGTGCGAGCGAGGGCAGTCGCACCCGGCCCTCCAGCGTCGCCTGCCGGGTTTTCAGATCCGCCGTTCCGCCGAGATCGACCGCTACGGCTTCCGCCGGCGGCGAGGTGAGGCGGTAGCGCACTTGCTCGCCCTTCAGGTGTGCGGAGAGGTTGAGCGGTCCGAGGACGGTCCGGCGGTAAGCGGCCTTCGCTGCCGTCAGGTCGAGTGCCGCCGCCACAGACCCTTGGGCCGAGCGCCCCACGCGGGCCTCGCCGTGAAGACCAGCAAGATGCCCCTGCGCCGCGGTTATCTCACCGTCGGCGATCGCCAGACGGAGCGAGACCGGCCCGCCCGGCTGGTGTGCCGTGGCTTGCAAATGCCCATGCGCTGCCCCTGCGGCGTGGCGCACCCGAAGTGCGGAGTCGAGGCGGATCGATGCGCCTTCAAACTGCACGTGCGCCTGTTTCAGGGTGAGCTCGACGGCCCCGGCCGGCGTGGCAAGCTGCACGGTGGCGGTGCCGAGGGTCATGGCGTCGATGGGAATGCCGGTACCGGCGGCATCACCCTTGCTCTGCGCCCCGGCTTGCGCCGTGAGGCCCGGCAGTTGCAGCGCCCCGTTCGGACCGAGTACCGCCTCAAGCCGCGCACTGGAGATGGACAGCCGCCGCACCCGCCCGGCCCACAGGCTTTCCCAACTGAAATGAACGGCGATATCGCGCAGCACGAACCGCTGGTCGCCGGCAAGGCGCAACCGGTGGATCCGCACACCGTTCCAGGCAAGATCCACACCGCCTATTTCGGCATTGGCAAATCCCGCCGAGCGCAAGACGCGCTCCCCGAAAAAATCGATGGCGTAAGGCGCAGTCAGGAGCGCTGCGCCAAACAGCGCCGCCAGGCCGATCAGGAAAAATAACGCTATGCGGAACCGCTGCACGACGTTAGTGGCCTGTGCGGAACTGACCAAAGCACTCGCGCCCGGCTGGACCAATCACCAAGGCGTGCTCCGAGCGGCAATCGGCTTACATCCGGGGCGTTGGCCGAAGTCATCGAAACCGGCATCGGACCGCTGCTTTTGTGCCGTACCCGACGTTCGACACGCACGCCGCGGATTACGCTCAGCATTGGCGTACTCAGGCCCTCTCTTGCGGACTGAAAAACGCACATTCGGTTGATCTGGGTCAACTCCGGCCCGCCGATGACCACTAGAGTGTCTCCGGGAAATTCATGATCGGAGACACCGCAGCATGCGAACAAGAAAATGGGCACGCACCACAATATTGTTACTCTTTGGGGCTATATTGCCTTGGTACAGTGTTTTCGCTGGGCAGTCGGATGGAAAGTTTTTTGGGCTGGATCTGCATGGATCGCTCGGTAAGGGCGGCTATAGCCGCTACGTTTCACCTCTTACCAACCCGCTTTTCAACGAGTCGCCCTATATCACTACCGAAATCCGCCCTATCTATTTTCATCAGAAAATCCCCAACGGCTTCGTCACCCGGGGCGGGGATATTGATGTCATGGCACTGCATCTGCGCTTGGCGCTCACCGAACGGCTCGCCTTCATTGCGACCAAGGACGGTTATGCCAATATCAATTTCGACAAGACGCTTCCGGATGAGGACGGCTTCGCCAACATCGCCGTAGGTTTCAAATACGCGATCTTCTCGCAGCCCGAGAAGGAGAGGATTTTAACCGCCGGGCTCCGTTATGAAATCCCCATTGGGGATCTCGACACCGCCGGAATCGAACTTCAGGGTGACGGTGATGGTTTTCTCAATCCGTTCATCACTGGAGCCACCACACTGAAGGCGAAGCCCTGGCGCCGTTCGGGCCCCCAATCAACCGTTGCATAGAGAAGAGGCCAAGACCCGCATGGGTACAGGGCTGCTAGAAGTTTTCAGCACAGCAATTGTTTGGATGAGGCAATACCACGTACCATGACGCCGGCAGACAGCGGCCGCCGGCCGATCTGAGTCCGCGCAGCGCGCCAGTTTATTTCGTCGGCGCCCGGTATTAGCCAGGCAATGGGTTCTCCAGGACGGGATGCAAACCAGTCTCGTCATATTCCTGCCACGACCGAAGCGCTTTCTGTGCAGCAAGCCGACCGCCGTCGATCCCGGTCGGGCGCGATGCACCGGGGTCGCCGTTGCACAGCCACCGTGCTTGAGGTTAAAACGCAATAATCGGGATTTGGTACCACCCGCACTGAGTGATACGGTTCCCCTCTATCCTTTTGGAATTAATGTAAGAAGACAGCAAAACCAGACCGATGCGCGTTCTGCTCTACAGCGATCTGACGCCGGCGACCATTCCCGGTTTCAACAAGCTCCGTACCACTCTCGAGGCCGGCAACTTCCGGCAGGCAGATGTGCGCAAGATCGGGGACAATCTCTATCGAGCCCGACTGAACAAGCGCGATCGGTTGCTATTCTCGCTGTATCGCCACGATGGTGAGACCTGCTGTCTGCTCCTCGAACACATCCGCAACCACGCTTACGCGCATTCACGCTTTCTGGCCGGCGGTGCAGTAATCGACGAGGAAAAGATCCCGTTGCTAAGCACGCCCGAGGAGGCACCAACCGAGGCCCTCGATCACCTCCATCCGCAACGCGAGCGGTTCCACCTGCTCGACAAGATCCTGTCGTTCGATGACGAGCAGCAGCGGGTCTACGAGGCGCCGCCGCCGCTGGTGGTGATCGGCTCGGCCGGTAGTGGCAAAACGGCGCTGGTGCTCGAGAAGCTAAAGCTCACCATCGGCGACGTGCTCTATGTGAGTTTGTCACCGTATCTTGTCACCAACGCGCGCGATCTATATTACGCTCACGGTTACGATAATGCCGACCAGTCGGTGGATTTCCTATCCTTCCACGAGTTGCTGGAGAGCATCCAGGTTCCCGAAGGCCGCGAGATCACGCAACGGGATTTCCAGGCCTGGTTCCAGCGGCACCGTCAGCGCAGCGGCCTAAACGACCCGCACAAGCTCTATGAGGAGTTCCGCGGCGTGATCACCGGACCGGTAACCGAGCGTGGCTGGCGGTCGCGGGATGAATACCTCGAGCTCGGTGTCAAGCAGTCGATTTTCCCGGAAGCCGAACGAGCGCAGGTCTACGCGCTCTTCCAGCGCTATCTCACCTTTCTCGACGAGGTGGGACTCTACGACCCTAACCTCGTCGCCCACCGTCACCTCGCCCGAGTGCAAGCATCCTACGACTTCGTGGTGGTCGATGAGGTGCAGGACATCACCAACGTTCAGCTTTATTTGATCCTACGCACGCTGCGCGAGCCCGGCCAGTTTCTGCTAAGCGGCGATGCCAATCAGATTGTTCATCCGAATTTCTTCTCCTGGTCCAGTGTCAAGTCATTGTTTTTCCGTGAGCGCGATTTGGTCGGCCACGGTGAGGTCGTGCGCATCCTGCAAGCCAACTACCGTAATGCGGCGGTGGTTACGGCGCTCGCCAACCGCATCCTCAAGCTCAAGCACGCGCGGTTCGGCTCGGTGGACCGCGAGAGCAATTACCTGGTGCACAGCGCTGCCGATCAGCCGGGTCGCGTGCAGCTGCTCGAAGATTCCGACGCGGTCAAGCGCGAGCTCGACACGCGCACCGCACGCTCCACCCGCTTCGCCGTGATCGTGCTCCACCCAGAGCAAAAGGCGGAGGTCCGCCGCTGGTTCCGGACACCGTTGGTGTTCTCGATCCACGAGGCAAAAGGCCTCGAGTACGAGAGTGTCATCCTTTACAACGTCGTCAGCAGCGAGTCGCGGATGTTCCGCGCGATCGCCGCCGGCGTCGATCCGGCCGCCCTGGAGCAAGAGGAACTTGCCTACAGCCGCGCCCGGGACAAGCGCGACAAGTCGCTGGAAGTCTACAAGTTCTTCATCAATGCGCTCTACGTGGCCGTGACCCGTGCCATGCGTAATGTCTACCTGATGGAGTCACAGCCAGCCCATCCGGCATTGGCGCTGTTGCGCCTGGAGCGCCTCGACGGTGAGCTCGCGCTGGAACAGGATGACTCCTCGCTCGATGAGTGGCAACGTGAGGCCAGACGGCTCGAACTCCAGGGCAAGGAGGAGCAGGCGCAGGCGATTCGTGAGCAGGTTTTGGGCGAGCAGCCGGTGCCATGGACGGTGCTGGACCGCGAAGAGTTTGCGGTATCGCGTGAGCAGGCGCTCGAGGGCGGCGGCAAGAAACAGCGCCTCGAAGTGTTCGAGTACGCCCTGCTCCACCATCACCGACCGACCCTGAACGCGCTCGCCGAGGTCGGCTTCAAGCCCGCTTGTCAGCCTGAATCCAAAGCGGTTCGCCAACTCCACCGCAACCGCTTCATGAGCTATGAGATGCGCAATCCCACGGCGGTGCTCAAGGACACGGAGCGCTACGGTGTCGATCATCGCACTGCGTTCAACCTCACGCCGCTGATGATTGCAGCACGGCTTGGCAATGCTGGGTTGGTGGCGCAGCTCATCGAACGCGGTGCCGATCCGACGCTGACCGCCAACAATGGCTTTACCGCCCTGCACTTCGCCCTGGAACAAGCCGTGATCGACGAGGGCTATGCCCGCCGATGCCTGCCCAAACTCTACCCACTGCTGGCCCCGGCCAGCGTCGGCGTCCAGGTGGTGGGGCGGTTGGTGAAGCTTGACCGCCGGCTGATGGAAACCTTCCTGCTCGAACTGTTCCAGGTGATGTTCTATCGCCATCTCGGCCCGGCCCAAAGTGTCGGTGCCGGTTACACTGCACAAGACATCGAGCGTTGGGTCGCCGCGCTGCCCGAGCGGGTACTGCCGGCGCGGCGCAAGCGCCGCCCGTACATCTCCGGCGTGCTCGCTAAAAACGAGCTTCGCCGCGACGATCGCTACAACCGCAAGCTGTTCCTACGGCTGCAGCGTGGCCACTATGTGCTCAATCCAACCCTCAAGCTGCGGCATGGCGAGGGATGGCTCGCCCTCCATGAGCGGTTCCCGCTGGAGGATTTGGGTATCGCCCGGATCGACGACGAGCTTGCGGCACAGACCGCGCGTTGGTACGGACCCGAACAGCTGCGCACATACAACAGGCGCCGTGAACTCGTGCTGGAGGATTTCCGCAGAAGGTTGCCATCACTGGCCGATGACCTCAAAACATAAAAAATCAACGCATATGATTTTGCGGAGCTTTTCAAATTTGTGTAATGGGATGGGTCGTAGCGGCCCGGATGTCATCCGGACTCGCTGATCTCGATCTGAAGCTGGAGTGTTGTTTCGGCCTTCAGAGAATTGGTAATCAGACAGGCTCGCTCCGCCTTTTCAAGGCAGCGTTCGGCCTTGCCCCGACTGCTCGAATCGCCAATCCGCAGCTCGGCGTTGATCTCGAAATGCGTGAACAGCGTGACACGATCCATCCGTTCGAGCGTGCCTTCGACATCGCAGCGCACGCTCTCCCACTCCAGCCTGGACGCTTGCGCCACGCTGCGGAAAGCGAGCACGAAACAGTCTGCGACGGCGGCAACCAACAGCGTCTCGGGAGACCAGTGACCGGGCTCGCCACCGTATTGGGGCGGCGGCATCGTATCCAGGGCCGGCAATTCCGCTGCCGAGACCCTGACCGTGCCCGCCGTTGCACCTGCGGCGGAAACTCGGTAGTGATGGGGAAACTCCTGCATGGCTCATTTCTCCTGTGCCGTTCGCCTGTGCCGTGAACACCGCGCTGCCTTTTTGTTATATGGCGCGTTACTACGCTGTCAATAACAGCGCCGCCGGTGACAGATTCAGGGTAGCCCGCCCGATCAAGGCATGGACCATCCGATCTATGCTGTTATGCGCATCGGTATCCGCCATGAGCACGACATAGCCTCTGGGTAGTATGGTCTATAGAGCTTAGCTGATTTATTGCATTGCACCATTGACCTGAGTCAAGGTGTGATGCTTTTGCACAGCAACACCACCTATGCTCTCGGCGCTTCGACTATCGACTTGTGCCTGTCGGTGTTCCCTTGGGCGCCGTTTCGCCGGACCAAAGCAGCGGTCAAACTCCACACGCTGCTCGATCTGTGCGGCAACATCCCCACCTTCATCCACATCGCCGAGGGCAAACTCCACGACGTCAACGCGCTCGATCTGCTCATCCCAGAGCCCGGGGCACTCTACGTTATGGGTCGCGGCCACCTGGATTTCGCCCGGCTCTACCGACTCGCGCTCGCCGGCGCCTTCTTCGTGATTCGCGCGAAGGCCAACTTCCGGTTTCGCCGTCTCTACTCCGCCCAGCGCTACCCGCGCAGAAGCTGCGCCGCATCAAGTGTCGCGATGCCACGATCGACACGATCTCGACGATTCAGGTTTAGATAAAAAATTAAATTTATTCTGGTATTTTTCCGGACACTAGTGGCCGGGGTGAAAAGGGACCGTTCTATCCGACCCAATCTGTTCCCTTTTCCCAGACATGACCGGAGAGCCAATGACGATTTGCGCGTGACATTGAGTTCCTTCCTTAGAACAGCGTTTTGAATGGAACGATGGTCCGTTTAAGCTGTGATACAGGCGTTATTTTGCCAGCCTCCTTGATTTATCAAATAATTACGCTGGTCCGACCCCGGCCCCTCGACGGCCTCCCGTGCTGCCGGGTGGTGTGGGGAGGGCTGATTAAACGTCAGCCCTTACCCGATTATGTGCTCTTTGCCTTATTCGGGAACCGCTCTGGGTGCTCAATGATTTCTTCAGTAAGATCCACATCGATATCAGGCCAGTAGAAATGCCCTGGCGACGGTTCCTCAACACGCAGGATTGCCCTGACTGGTTGATCCTTAAACCACGGAAACTCCTCGTACGACATGAACAGCTCTCGGTCGTGTGCCAACAGCCAGACTCCATGGCTGGATATGTTTGTCACCTCAACTGCCGAAGTGGCGTTGCCACGCGCGGACAAGCTCATTGTAGTGATCCTCGATTAGGGACTCGATCTCTTTCAACTGCTGCCTGCTGTAACGGTAATTCCGTGCGAGCTGAAGCTCTGGCTCCAGCCAGAATTTAGCCTCACCATCACCCGACACAACATGTACATGCAACCTCGGCTCTTCCCGCGAGAAAAAGAAGAACCGGTATCCTTTCTCCCTGAATACTGTAGGGCTCATCTACGCTCCTTGCATATAACGGCGTCCATCTGCCGCGCTGCTTTGCGGCGTCGGTTGTCTGGGCTCGTTATGTGCTGGCGCTAAGATGTTCCGCGGCATTTCCGGGCCATCGTTTTCCAAGTATCACCGGCATAATCAGAATCCCCCTAGTTCTTGCTAGCCCTGCATGATATCCATCTTGTCCTGCACGCTCAGCTCGCTCATGGGTTTGTTGCGCAGTCCCTCGCAGCGTTTCTCAGCCGCGGTCAGGTAGTCCTTGTAGTCGTCGCTCCACATGGTGACGATCAGCGAGCTCTTGTAGTCACTGCTATAGGGGTTATAGCGCTCCAGCACCACACTATTGGCCGGATTGATCACTAAATTCATGCCGCCGTCCGCCCATGTCATGCGGATGCCGTTGCCGGTGAACTTGAACTGCTCGGGTTTGCCGAACCTCTCCGTCAGCCGGCTGCGCAGCCCGTTGAGGTCGATCGGGCCGGTGAAGTGCTCGATGTACTTCACCTGGCCGACGGTCTTGTCCATGGTCTTGATCTTGATCTTGATAAGACCGCCGTCGCGGCGTGCGGCTCGTTTATAGCGTTTGACATCACGACCGATCAGTCCGAATTCCTTGATCAGGTCGCCGCCGATGGCTGTCTTATAGCTGAACCGGATGCTCATCAACTTCTTGGCATCGACGTAGGGGATGCCCGGCTTGACACCATGCAACGAGACATGGGCCACCGAGTCGCCACTGATCAAGCGCTCCATAATATTGGCCACCTTGAGCGGGACGGAAGCGGCAGCGGCCTGTTCCTGCCTTTGCTGTTGGCGGACCGCCCGATTTGATGGCCTGACGTTTCTGCATGATGGTCTTCTGGAAATTCAGCGCCTCCTGGCGCGAGACCTTGGTCAGGAGACAGGGCTGTTGTTGGCTGTAGCGGTGATTTTTTGCCAGCTGAATCTCCGCTTCCAACCAGAAATCTCTATAACGCAAGTGAGATCTCACCCCGATCGGAGGAAGGGCGATTTTCTGCAGCTTTCATGTGCGTGCTTTTGATCTCCACTTATCCCGGTTTTGGCTGGGATGAAAGATGGCCAGCACAAGAATGAAATCGTGCTCGACCCTGGACAACACGCCATGAGGAAACCCATCCAATGGCCACTGCCGAATATCGAACTCCAGCACTTGCATGACCAACGGCTACTCTGCCGCAGAGCCAATTGCTTTCTCTACGGCAATTTGAAACTGACGCGCTAGAGCAGGACTGATTTTACGGTAAAAGGACTTTTTCAGACGAATATCTTCACGTGCCGGCGCGAGGAGCTTCACACCCCTCACCCATCGTCTTCTCGCAGCTCAGCAAGCACCTGCTCCGCATCGATCGCTTGATCTTCTCCCTTGAGATACGCCTGATATCGCCGGTTGGCTTCCGCGACCCAAGCCTCCTCGACTTGCTTGGGATCCGATACTGGCCGAGAGTCGATACTTTTCAAGAGGTGGAGGGCGAGACGCATCCGCTCATCCGCAGGCAGCGCGAGTGCTTCAGGTTCGATGGCTTCGGCACGCGTTCCCATCATAGTCTCCTCCTGCTCCTAAACTATCCGTGGGCTGCCTGCCGATAAAATGTGGTCTGTCCCCTATTACCTATCGATCCCCTCGACCGTAAGCCGACTGACATCGGTGCGCGTGCTCGCATGCTCAAACGTAATGGCGCAAACGTTACCTTCGGCGTCCATATCTAAGACGGTGTTTTCGTCCAAATCCTTGCTCTCAGCGATGCCATCCGCTCGAAATTCGATGTAGAGCGTGTCAGTGTCCTTGAAGTACTTGACTTTCATAGCTTAAACCTACGATCAAAGAACGCGTTGTGTACAGTCTCTCGGTCGGGCAGGAGTACAACTCGAAGATACCGCCCTTCCATCTCCTGAATTCTTGTCCACCGTCGGATGCGGCCATCTGCTTGGACTTCTTCATGTATCGGCGACTCCACCGCGCGGTGGACCCACTCATCCTTGATGATGGCACGGTCTGGCCGAGTCCGGATCGATTCGAAGTATTTGGTGAACTTCAACCGTGCACTCCCTTTGGCGGGATCCTGGTGATGTCAGGCCTGAATAGCTGAATCATCCCCTTTACGTCCCCACCAGGGACTGGCCAACAGTTTACGCTTGATATCGAAGGCGACGCAAAAACGCCATTCGATCTCATAGGGCGCCTTAAATGACATCAGCCACGAGGCTGTTTGTCGCTTGGGTTCATAGGATATCCCGGCCCCTTGCTGGAATTAATACCTTTCGCTATAGCGAATCCTGATACAGCGGACAGTATAGGCAGCCCAGCTTCAGCGCTTATTGTTTTAGTAATCAGTAAAATTGCCAGAATCACCACTATAAAAATAGCCAGTACTATTTGGCCATAGAGGCTCCAAAACTCGTTTCGTCTTTCCCTATGGTCTACGCAACAGTCGACGATTGCTTTTAGCTCGTTAGCAATATCGTAATTGGAGCTTCTATTAACCAATTCATGCAGAAGATATTCGATGTGTCTAAAATGCTCCAAAAGTGATTTAGTGAATATTTCTCTCCCAAGCCAAACCACCCCGCTAATTACAACAATCCCGAAAATTCCGACAATTATGGATAGCTAAAATGCCCCATCATTTACAGAAAATGCTATAGAGTTGTCCACGATCTCTCCTTGTCACTTAACGCTGGAATTCAGCCGCCGGCAGATCGCGTAGCGGGATGCTTGCCATACGTTATTATCCCCATACACAGGCGCAGCTCTAATGCTGCATAGTTTTGTGTGTGAGATCCAAGTTCAGAGTAGGATAACCCCTTTGTCCAGGTGCGACTGGTGCGCACAGGGAGCCTTCTAATGGGTGTCCCCTATTTTGTCCGTGGGTTCGATCTCTGTCGGCTGTTGTTGGCTGTAGCGGTGATTTTTTGCCAGCTGAATCTCCGCTTCCAACCAGAAATCTCTATAACGCAAGTGAGATCTCACCCCGATCGGAGGAAGGGCGATTTTCTGCAGTTTTCATGTGTGTGCTTTTGATCTCCACTTATCCGGGTTTTGGCTGGTCCAATGGCCACTGCCGAATATCGAACTCCAGCACTTGCATGACCAACGGCTACTCTGCCGCAGAGCCAATTGCTTTCTCTACGGCAATTTGAAACTGACGCGCTAGAGCAGGACTGATTTTACGGTAAAAGAACTTTTCCAGACGAATATCTTCACATGCCGACGCGAGGAGCTTCGCACCCCTCACCCATCGTCTTCTCGCAGTTCAGCAAGCAGCTGTTCCGCATCGATCGCTTGATCTTCTCCCTTGAGATACGCCTGATATCGCCGGTTGGCTTCCGCGACCCAAGCCTCCTCGACTTGCTTGGGATCCGATACCGGCCGAGAGTCGATACTTTCCAAGAGGTGGAGGGCGAGATGCATCCGCTCATCCGCAGGCAGCGCGAGTGCTTCAGATTCGATGGCTTCGGCGCGCGTTCCCATCATAGTCTCCTCCTGCTCCTAAACTATCCATGGGCTGCCTGCCGATAAAATGTGGTCTGCCCCCTATTATTCCCTGTCTATCTACCGCGCCTAACGGAGTTGGCGATGAGCGGTCCCCGTGCGTCGGGGCTCAATGCCCCGGCGCATGGGGGGCACGATCGCCAGTTTGGCGGCGCTTCGCGCCGGCACTGAATCGAACGAAGTGAGCGCGAGATTAGGCGTCAAGCCACCATCGTTTGTTGCATTCTCTCCGATCCAACTTGACGCTTAATTTCGCGCTTCCCCCGCATATCGCTACTCCGTTCGGTGGGGCGCTCTCGCCCTG
>NZ_CH672427.1:358270-410493 GCF_000153205.1 Nitrococcus mobilis Nb-231 | reverse complement strand
TCACCGAACGCCTGAGCTCAGGTGCGTTTGAGGCGACAGCCGCTTTTGCGGTAGCAAAAGTGGGTGGCGGGTCAAACGTCACCTGCAGCGATTAGTTAGATGCCGCCTCTCCCAACGCCTCAAACCTGGAGAAACTGCCGCATAGCCTCAATGGATTCTGTGAGTTCATCGGCGGTAAACAATGCATTGTGCTCGTTCTCTGGATGGTGAATTTGATGGCGAATGTACTCTGTAAGAATGACCTGCTGTGGCACCGTAGAACCATCTTTGCGAAGACGGATGTACTGTCGCTGTAGTTTACCCACTTTATAGTCAGCCAAGCGTCCTTCTGCCTCAATGAACCCGTAAAGCTCATTGTGATATTCGTAGGAAGCTTCTCCAAACGCCGAAAAATTCACCTCATTCAGACTCGGGTAAGGAAGCTCGTGCTCAAGCACCGGTGAGACTCGATCCGGCGTTTGATCAGAAACCAAAATGATGTTTTCAAACTTTAGACGCTTGACGATTTCGGGACTGTGCGTTGTAAGCAACACCTGGGTGTTCTGGGCCTCAGACAAGGCGATCAGCGCGTCGGTCAAAGCACGCTGATGTTCTGGGTGCTGAGAGGTTTCGGGTTCTTCGATGGCATATACGATGTCGGGCAAATTTGCCTCATTTTGTCTTCTCTCTGCTTCTGCCCGGAAGAAACTGATTAGAACGAGGCGCTTTACTCCGCTTCCTCTCTTATTGATGGGGATTTCATCATCACCGGTAATAGAGACATTCTTGAAGACATCCGGCCATTTCAGACTGGCAAAATCTGGAATTTGAGGATCGAGCGAATTGGCAATGGCCGGGTTCATTTCTCCAAGCTTCTGTAGGGTTCTCTGGGCTACCTGATCCAGACGGGCCTTGACTGTGTCCGTGACCTGCGTCAAGTCTGCTTGAATCTGTGGATCACCGAGAATTTCTCTGACGGCAATTCGCATTGGATCCTGAACTTCATCATCAGAATCGCTATTTTTTCGATCCGACTGGAACAGCGTGTACAGCGGCATATATGCCTTGAGCTGTTCCCAAATGCTCTTGGCGTCAATCTTAGCAACTTCAATTTCGCAGTCGCCTAACTGTAAATTTGCCTGACCAAGCCAGATAGCCTTACGTAGCTCAGCATTCTTTGTCTTATCCGAGCAATCGAAGCCACCAGCGTCCAATATCCTCTTAAGGTCAGCATTCTTCTTCAGAAGCAAGTCAGCACATTCTGCATTTGCGGGGTGATTAGCCCTGATAAATACCTTTTCTTTCCCGGCATTTGGGTATCTCTTGACGACATACAGGGTTCCCGCTGACGTAAGCAAGTATTCTTCCTGCAGTGTCGTCTGGTTCGTGGCGTCAATCACGATGTTTGCGGGCAGATCAGTAAACTCAACGCCAATCTCAATGCAGTCCTGGCCCTGAGCAAGACAATCTTTATTTATGTCGTCTTTGTCGATCTTGACGCAGCCCTTACCCTCATTAAAGAAGATATCCAATGCTTCAAGAATCGTTGACTTCCCAATGTCGTTACGGCCAACCAGAACGAGCAGATCATCAACATCTACCGTGACTGGGCTTGAATAGCCACGGAACCGGTTCACGGTTATGGCTTTTATTTTCATCGTGTCCTACCCCTATACCCCCACGCGGCATCTAACGGTGTTGGCGATGAGCGGTCCCCGTGCGTCGGGGCTCAATGCCCCAGCGTATGGGGAACTCGATCGCCAGTTCGGCGGTGCTTCGCGCCGGCACTGAATCGAACGAAAGGAGCGCGAGATTAGGCATCAAGCCCGTCCCTCCGCTTGTTGAGTGCCCCGGTCAGCCTTGGTGCCTAATCTCGCGCTTTCCGCGCTCATCGCCAACTCCGTTCGGTACATGTCAGGTACATACCTCTATCACTATCCGCTTTATGAACACTTACTCTCCCCACAGCTAAGACAAGTCAGACACCCTTCCATCTGGACCATGGCTTTGGTGTGGCAGCGGGGGCACAGGACGGCGCTCTCCGGATACGGGCTCTCGCCGTTGGCGCTGTCCTCGCAGTCGGCGGCCACTTGGCTCACCGGCGCCTGGCGGGAGTCGAACTCCGCGCGCTTGGCTTGGACGAAGGCCTGCTGGTGCGCATCCAGGGTGTTCTCGTCGAGCAGGCCGATGCTTTTGAGGTGCTGCTCGATGACATCGCCGATCTCGGCCACCAGCGAGGGCATGAACCGGCCGCCGCGCTTGAAGTAGCCGCCGCGCGGGTCGAACACCGAGCGCAGTTCTTCCACCAGGAAGGTGCAGTCGCCGCCCTTGCGGAATACCGCCGAGACGATCCGGGTCAGCGCCACGATCCACTGGAAGTGATCCATGTTCTTCGAGTTGATGAAGATCTCGAAGGGCCGACGCACCTCGTGCGGTGTTCCCGGATTCAGCACCACGTCGTTGATCGTGACGTAGAGGGCGTGCTCGGAGAGCGGAGTCTTGATCTTGTAGGTCCGCCCCACCAGCGCTTCCGGGCGCTGGATCTTCTCGTGCATCTGTTCGATGTCACCGCCCGACCCTTGGGTTCGCTCGGCGTCGGCCTTGGCGACATCGTAGTCGATGATCTTACTGTCGATTTTGATCGCCATCGTCGGGTTACTCGCTTCGCTGTCGATTGCAGAGTCGGCTTACATTCCCGAAACCGGGTGCAGTCAAGGAGCCACTGCGATTACCACTTGCCGTAGTAGCCTTCCTTCAGCGCATCGTAGAGATTGGCGGCGGTGTGGATCTCGCCGTCGTATTCGATCTCATCGCCGCCTTTGGCCTCGATCACCTGCCCGTCTTCGAGCTGGAAGCGATAGGTCGTGCTCGCTAGATCCTGCTCCTTGACCAACACACCCTGGAAGGCCTCCGGGTTGAAGCGGAACGTCGTGCAGCCCTTGAGCCCCTGCTGATAGGCGTAGCGATAGATGCCCTTGAAGTCCTCGTAGGGGTAATCCGTGGGCACATTGGCGGTCTTAGAGATGCTGGAATCGATCCACTTCTGCGCCGCGGCCTGAATGTCCACGTGCTGCTGCGGGGTGATGTCATCCGCGGTGATGAAGTAATCAGGCAGGTTGCGGGTTTGGGGGTCCATGCTCGGCAGGGCCTGCGGATCGACGAAGTGGCGGTACGCCAGCAGCTCGAAGGAGTAGACATCGATTTTCTCCTTCGACTTGCGCCCCGCTCGGATCACGTTACGGAAATAGTGGTGCGCAAAGCTCGGCTCGATGCCGTTGGAGGCGTTGTTGGCGAGCGAGAGCGAGATGGTCCCGGTCGGCGCGATGGAGCTGTGGTGGGTAAACCGCGCGCCCTGCTCCGCGAGCCGCTCGACGAGCTCCGGGTCCGCCTCGGCGATGCGCTGCATGTAGCGGCTGTAGCGTGCCCAGAGCACCCGGCCCTTGACCTTCTGACCCACCCGGTAGCCGTCCTTTCGCATCTCCGGGCGTTTGGCGAGCAGCGCCTCGGTCAGCGTGAACTCCTCGTCCATGATCGGCGCGGGCCCCTTTTCTTCGGCGAGTTCGAGACCGGCACGCCAGCCGGCCAGCGCCATCTCCTTGGCGGCGCGCTCGGTGAAAGCGAGCGAGTCCGGCGCACCGTATTGCATGCGCAGCATGGTGAGCGCCGAGCCGAGCCCGAGAAAGCCCATGCCGTGGCGGCGCTTGCGCAGGATTTCCTCACGCTGACGCTCGAGCGGCAGACCGTTGATCTCCACCACGTTGTCGAGCATGCGGGTGAAGATTGCGACCACCCGGCGGTACTCCTCCCAATCGAACCAGGCCCGCTCGGTAAACGGCTCACGGACGAACTTGGTGAGATTGACCGAGCCTAAAAGGCAGGCACCGAACTCCGGGAGAGGTTGCTCGCCGCATTGCCCTGTCACCAAGCCATTGAAAATAACTGTATTTTTGTCCGATTGCGTTGTGTCATAGACCGGCTCGCGGCCCGCGTAGGTGATGGAAGCAATACGGCTGGCAAAGCGCTGCGTTTTGCGCAGAACCCGTCCCTTGCTCCATTGGCGGTAACGCGCGTTCTTGTAGTCGAGCAGGAAGCCGATCTCCCGCATGAAGACCTCGCGGGACTCGCCATCGATGATCAGCTCATGGTCGGCGCGGCACTCGTACTCCCGGCTGCCGCCGCGACCGTCGGGCAGCCTCCGGGAGCCGGCTTTGCGGCGCGCCCGGAGGCGGCAGAACACACCGAAGTTCGCCAACAGCATCTGCACGTCCTTGAGCAGGCTCGGGTGGCTGGACGCCAGCCGGATCGAGCAACTCAGGCTCTTGCTGGAGATGTTGACGGTGCCGTCGGTCTGGAACAGCCCCTGCAGGTAGGCCTTGACGCATTCCTGCGAGCCGCGCCAAATGACCTCGGGCACGCGCAGCTTGCTGTGGCGGGTGAACCCATAGTGTGCGAGCACGCGGGCGAGCAGGATAGAGCGGATAAATACCTGCTGGCGCTGCGGCACCGCGACGGCGGCTACTCGATAGTGCCGCTCGGTGACAGCCACCTCGGCAATCAAGCTGTTCACATAGCCGGCCACGGCATCGGCCAACGAGCGCTCCTGCCCCCAAAAGTTGATCACCACGGCTTCTTTGCCACTGCCGCGGTTGGTGAAATGACCATCGCCGGTTATAAGTCCGAGCAGCTTGCCGAGCTCGAGTGAGCCCTCGACGCCGAACTGGCCCCTGCCGGACTGCACCAGCAGGCGATCCCCCGCCTTGAGATCGCGCAGCTTGATCTTGCCGCGCTCGGTGTAGAAATCGTGCCACTCGGTGGCCTTGATCTCGTAGCCATCCTCGGTGACCACGCGATAGACATCGGCCTGCCGTGCCGTCATGAAGGCCGGTTTCGCCGCCCGAGCCACCGTACCGCGCCCCGCACCGAGGGCGCGCTTGTCCACCGTGGCCTCGATCGGCACGCCGGCTGCCTGCAGCTCACCGATCGGCACCAGCCCATGCTGGGTATGGAGCCGGGTATCGGCCGTCACGCACGGGTTGGTCGCGCGGATCTCCTCGCAAAACCAATTGTTGTTCAGCTCGTTGACCCGGTCGATCAGGATGAAGCCCGGCTCGGCGTAGTCGTAGGTGGCCGTCATGATCATGTCCCAGATACGCTGGGCCTTGATCCGGCGAAAGATTCGGCAGGCGACCAAGCCGTCCTTGCGCGTCACATAAGTTTGCGGGCTCGGCCACTCACGCCAGACCACCTGCTCGGGGTCATCGAGGTCGATGCCGTCGACCGACGCCTCCTGCGCGCTCAACGGGAAGGCGAGCGGCCAGTCGGTGCCGCGCTCTACGGCCTTCATGAACTCATCGGTGATCAGCAGCGAGAGATTGAATTGCCGCAGCCGGCCGGCTTCGCGCTTGGCGCGGATAAAATCGAGCACATCCGGATGCCCAACATCGAAGGTAGCCATCTGCGCCCCGCGCCGCCCACCGGCAGAGGACACCGTGAAGCACATCTTGTCGTAGATGTCCATGAACGACAGCGGCCCCGAGGTGTAGGCCCCGGCCCCGCAGACATAGGCGCCCTTCGGCCGCAGGGTGGAGAATTCGTAACCGATACCGCAGTTGTGGATCACCATTAGACCGTTTTCGCCGGCCAGATAGTTGCTGTGCTTTTCGACCGTAAAATCGTAGAAGGTCTCGGCAATGTCCAGCCCGCGCCGGATGGCGTCGACGGGGCGCAGGGTGCGGGCAAAGGCGATCAGCGCACCCAGCTCGGGGAAGCACGCGCTCCAGCGCTCCAACCAGATCCGGCTGACCACGGCCCGACGATGATAACCATGATAGAAGCCGAGCGCCTGGCGCTCCGTGCGGTTCAGCACCGCGTCCTTGCGCTCCAGTGCCTCGGCGAGCTCGCCCGGCAGCACGTAGTGATCGTATTGCCCAGCCTGGCTGCAATGTTCGATGATCCGTTCGCGCGTGCCCCCGGCCGCCATGTAGCTGGCTACGCGTGCCAGAAAGGCCGTGTCGGTGATCTTGAGCAGTACGCCGTCCGGTGCCGGTTCAGCGCGGGCCGGTTGGAAGACACGCCCTCCATGATGGGCGCGCGGCATGATCACCCCGCGCACGCCGAACAAACCCAGCAGCCCTATGAGCCGCTCGGCCAGCGCTGGGCTGGACAAGACGAGAGCGACGCTGCCGCATTCACCGCTTACGGTGCCGCAAGCCTCGATTAGGCCGGCGAGAAACGGCAGGAAGTACTTTTGCGGCTGCGCGGCGACCCATTCAGGCAACTGGGCGCCACGTGCCTTCCCGACCGGCCCGTCATCGCCATCCGCCGCTTCCGTCGCTTCCGCCTCGAAGGCCGCGATCGGATAGTTCCAGGCCGGTGTGTCCGGCGGCGTGTCAACCACGGCCATCTGCGGCGACTGGGCCCAAAAGGCCCCTACGAGTTCCCAATCACGTTTGATCAGATCCCGACCGCCCGCGCGAAGCTTAAAGAACAGCCGCGTTGCAGTGATCTGTGCCCAGGGCAACCGAAACCGCACCAGGGGAGGCGGCAGCGACTGCGCCGAGCACGAGCGAACCCCACGCCCGCGCGCCAAGCGCACACCCGCGTGCCACGCTTGCAACGCGCTCGTTTGCTCAGCCGTCCAGGAGAAACCATAGTGGACCAAAGCGTCGCTCTGGCGGACCTCATCGGCGCGAACATAGCGCAGCCGGTTCTGTCGATAGATCAACACCGGGTGCCGGATGGAGGTCTTGAGCGCCGCCGCGTTGGAGACGATCTCGATATTCTCCTGACGCGGCACGTGGGTGGTCATATGGCGCTCGATGCGCCGCATCTCGAAGCGTTTGCGCTCGCGGTCATAGCAGAGCATCCGAGCGTGGCGCTCGCGCACAGCGCGCGCGGCGCTGACCACCCCGTGTTCGGTGACGACCCGGCTGGTAGCCGCAACACAACCGGCCTTCAGCGTCAGGCCGGCTTCATGGACCTTACCCAGGATATCGTCCATCGAGTCTTCGATGGTCGCCGAGACGGTGCAATTGATGGTGGAGGTGGCCGGTTTGTGCGCCCAAGCCCCGGCGTTTGAGATGATGCGCCCGGCCGGGATAGCCCCGTGGCGCAGCGCCCAGATGAATTTCTCGTACCACTGCGCGCGCTGTTCCGGGGTCTGCTCGATGTCGGCAAGCGCCCGGGCCACCCGCTGGAAGGTGGCACCCAAAGTCTCATCGAGGATCTGACCCGCTTTCGTCTTCAGCCGGTATTTGGTATCCCATATGTCCTGAGAAGCGGGCTGCAGAGGAATGTCTGCAACGGTTTCCGGCGCCACGCCAGCCTGCGCTGCTTTGGCCATAGACAACATGCTCCTTTGGTTCTGTCACAACCCATTCCGGGGCCGTTAACCGCGAAATAACCACCACGCACAATCGATTTCATATACAACATATATGCTATCAGGATTTGGTCAAGCCCAATATGTTGTACTTAATAGTTTATTCACATTGCCTGATAGAGGCTATCAATCGACTCGGAGGCGCCCCCCACAGACCGGGCGTCTGCGTCTTTCATCGGAATCGGTCGTTACCGAAAATCCTGCTGCGGAGAGTCAACCGCTCCATAGACGGCTACCGGAGCGTACCCTAGGAAAGGCAGGATTTTGTTTTTCTGGCGGAGGGCATCGGCGTAGCCGAGATTGATCAGTTCCCGGCAATAACCCCGCTCGAAAAGCAGATAACTCATCACGGTGGAGCCCGAGGATTTGGTGGCACCACTGCCGCGCAGGAAAAACCGCATTGATAATGGTAGCTCATAAGCGTGGCGAGCGGCGATAGCGGTCAGCGAATCGCTGGGCGAGATGGTGAGCACCTCCACCGGGTGCAATCCCACATTTTCCCGTCGGCGGATCTCTTCAGGAATCAGGGAGACGGTACGATTAATCCGCTCTACGCGCTCGAGATCCCCCTCCAGCGTATCCAAAAAGGCGCTGTCCAGCAGATGGCCAGCGATCTGGGCAAGCGAGGGCGGACGCAACAACGCTTCCTTGTACTTCGGCGATTGCCGGCTGTCCTCGCCCACTCCGATGACTAAGATACGATTGGCGCCCAAATGAAGCGCCGGGCTGATCGGCGCTAAATGCCGTATCGAGCCGTCACCGAAATACTCCCGGTTGATCGCCACTGCGGGAAAAATGGCCGGAATGCCTGCTGAGGCCAAAAGGTGTTCAAGGCGTATCTGTGCCGGCCTACCCACTCGCCGCGCCCGGCGCCAACCATGCAGCTCCGGACTACCTTGAAAGAAGCTCACCGATTCGCCGCTGCCATAGCTCGATGCCGTAATGGCCAGTGCTCGCAGCCCCCCTACTTCGATGGCCCGGTTGATACGCTCGAACCGAAGCCGACGGGCGAGCAGTGCGCGCAAAGGCTCGTTATCGAGCAATGACACCGGACGGCGGGCGCCGATCCCGGCGAAGAACAGCGCAATCAGCCAACGTACCGCGTTGAGAGTTAACCTGCTGAAGCGGGTGACGTAAATGTGGTGTGCATGGAAGTTACTCCAAATGATCTCCAACCCACGGATGCCGGCGCGAAAATGGGCGGTGTGCGTCGCCACGACGGCGGCATTGATGGCCCCGGCCGAGGTGCCGCAAATCACTGGGAAGGGATTGCGCGCCCGTGGGGGCAACATATCCGCTACCGCCTTTAGGACACCCACTTGATAAGCGGCCCGCGCTCCACCTCCGGGCAACACGAGGCCAACGGTTGGCTTTGTCACACTACTGGTCCCGCGCCCAGACAACGCCTCTCCTCGGTGCAACCATCTTGCTGGCGATTCCTAGCAGCATGAGTACCAGCAGAGACGCCGGTTTGGCAAGCCTGTGGCAGCAAAACACAGAACGCTGGCCGGGGGCGAGCGGCGATCGATCGTGGAGCCCCGCTGCGTATGGGCGCTGCCAGCGCGGAATCCAGGCAGCACAGGCGGGCGCGATTTATCGAGCGGGTAAATTCAGGCGTATTTGTGGAGGCCGCACTCGCGCTTCAGACCAAAAAACCGCGTCTCCTCCTCCTCCATACCCTCAGCCAATGGCAACGTGGTATGGATATCGCCGATGGAGACATAGCCCTCGTGCCAAAGCGGGTGATAGGGCAAATCATGGCTTATGAGGTAATCATAGACATGGCGATCGGTCCAGTCGACGATGGGGTGCACCTTCACTCGCCCATTCTGAAGCCCCACGACTGGCAGGAATTGCCGAGTCCGTGCCTGTTGGCGACGCACGCCGGCAAGCCAGGCGTGGGCGTCGAGTTCGCGCAGCGCCTGCTGCATTGGCTCGATCTTGGTGATCCGGTTATAGCGCTCGATTCCTTCTACACCTTGTTCCCAGAGCTTGCCGTAGCGCGCTTCTTGCCAGGCCGGCGTCAGCTCGGAGCGATAAATCTTCAGGTTGAGTGACAACTGTTCTGTCAGTTCATCGACGAACCGGTAGGTTTCCGGAAACAGATAGCCGGTATCGATTAGGATCACTGGGATATCGGGCCGCTGCCGGCTGACCATGTGCAGCATCACCGCGGACTGGGCTCCGAAGCTCGAGGAGAGCACCACGCGGCGACCAAACGCTTGCAAAGCCCAGGCGATTCGGCTCTCGGCATCCGCCTGTTCCAGCTCTGAGTTGATGCGATCGAGATCCAGCTGTTCCGGATCGAGAACCATTTGCTCTTCCCTCAGAACTCGCACCGCCCTATTCATCACCATCCCCTTCGGTAGGCATGCCCCCCTGGGCATCACCGGGAAAATCGGTAAGTTAGTAAGGAAATTACGGATGCGAGCCCATATTGGGAAGGAATGAATACCTCTAACTTTAATCTATTATGTTATAAAAATGTCTCGGCGCCGCGCTCGTGGCGCTATCTGGCCGCCATGAATCACTCAAGGGTATCGCTTCACGCCCTTCTGTACGTAACCGCACGCAACGTGCGCATCATGGCTTCCCGCCCGATGGGGCACGAACCGGTTTAACCGGCAATGCGCCCCAGGTTTGGGTGATCGGCATGACCTCGATGCTGTTAATATTCACCTGCGAGGGCATTTTTACCACCCAGTTGATGATCTCTGCGATATCTTCCGGCACGAGTGGGTCGTTACCTCGATAAAGCTCCTCGGCTTTCGCCCGATCACCCTTAAAATGTACGAACGAGAATTCGGTCTCACACAGCCCAGGCTCGATATTGGTCACCCGAATCCGGGTACCGATGAGATCGGCGCGCAGATTGCGCGAGAATTGCTGCACGAAGGCTTTGCTCGCCCCATAGACATGGGCACCAGGATGAGGCCAACTCCCGGCGATCGAACCCAGGTTGACCACGTGGCCACGGTTGCGCTTCACCATTCCAGGCAGAATGGCACGGGTGACATACAACAGACCCTTGATGTTGGTGTCGACCATCGTATCCCAGTCATCCGGGTCGGCTTGCCACGCCGGTTCGAGTCCTAACGCCAGCCCGGCATTGTTGACCAGCAAGCTCACGTCGAGAAACGGTGCCGGCCGCTCGCCGAGCTTTGCTACCACGGCCGCGCGATCTCGCACGTCCAGCTCTATTATATGAACCTTCGCCGGCCCGCCGAGCTCTTCTTGAAGCCTTTGTAACCGCCCGAAGCGCCGCGCGACGAGCACCAAACGCCAACCCTCGTTGGCAAACCGGCGAGCGAGCGCTTCACCGAAACCGCTCGAGGCGCCCGTGATCAGGGCCGTTGCATTCACCACGCCCTCCCC
This sequence comes from Nitrococcus mobilis Nb-231, assembly GCF_000153205.1. GTDB lineage: Bacteria > Pseudomonadota > Gammaproteobacteria > Nitrococcales > Nitrococcaceae > Nitrococcus > Nitrococcus mobilis. The sequence continues at coordinate 399,758 of NZ_CH672427.1, read as the reverse complement.
CGAGCGTCAACACTCGATCTCGTCTTCAAGGACCGCAATGAAACGCGCTCCGTCGCATTCAGGCTGCAAGACTACGATATCCCCCTTGCGAAACACGCCGGGGCCGAGACCGCTGTTGCTATGGCTAAGCGCCTCCACGGTCGGACTGCGCCGGGCCTGCGTCGGCAGCTGCAAAAAAAACCCCACGATTTTGTCATCGCGCTGCGCCGCAACCCATTGCACCTCGTTATGAACCCGGTCGATCTCGCGCTGCAAGTCGGGATTCTCCGGACGATGACGAACTCCGCTGGCAAGCGCCCGGAGCAGCTGCTCGCCGAGCGAGCGCCTCGCAGCCACGTCGTCGGCACGACCCGGCAGTTGGATACCACCCTGGGCAACGAAGGCCCTGGCGAATACCAACGGATCATCGGTGCCGTTGCAGCGCAGCGCCTCGCGTGCTGCGGCAACGGCATCGCGGATGGCCGCGAGCTGTCGAGCACGATAACCGACCATCGGCTAGCTTAACTCCCAAAACATTGGCTGCAGCAACCGAGCTCCGGCTAATCTGGCGCAGCGGCCACTCTGCCCGCCCAGCCACCACGGCCTAACCGTAGTAGGCACGTCTATGCGCTTGCGATCGCTGTAGATCATTCGTAGCGATCGAAGTCACGGTAATAGCCGCGACTGTAACGACGCTGGACACGCAGCTTGGCCGCGATGAAATCCTTGTGTTCCACGTGCAGAAGACCCGCGATTTTGCGTACCAAATGCTCTTCGTAGCGGTCCATTTCGGTGTCGGCAAGGCATACGCGCCACAGCAGCTCCACCACTTGGCATTTCTCAGCGTAATCGTATTGCTCGTCTATGAGATTGGTGAACTCGAAATTATCCGTCGTCTCATGCGCCTCGCGATCGGCGAGTTCGATTAGCGCAATGGTATCCTCGTCCGTGAGATTGAACACTTCGCGGATACCCTCGTGGATAGCCTGGAACTCGACGCTATGACGTTCATTGTCGGCCTGTGCCACTTCGAGGAGCAGCGCCGCGGTCGCGAGTTGCAGTCTACGCTGGGGCGAAACTTGGCTGGTAGCACTGGTGGGACTGATATGGTCTGCATAGAAGTGCTTGATGGCCTCCAGCATGATGGCTCCCGTTAATTCTCCGAGTTTTTAGCGTGGTTCTATATTGACTGGAGTGGCTCCCATACTAAATCCGTAGAGGACGTGGTGCGCCTGAGGCAACGAACGCGTCGTCTCGACGCCAGCTACTCCATGCCGTACCCTACGTGCCAAGCGAATCGGTGACGTTACAATCTTGCGCGTAAAAGCAAGTCTCGTACCCACCGCGGCTTCGTCGAGTCGCAAGCGCACGATGCCGTAGTGCTTGCCCCGCTCTTAGCCCCAGAGTGATAGCGATACCTGCGCCGCCCAACGAAATCACCGGAATCACCACCCTCTTAGGCGTCGATCGCGGCGGTTTCGACCGTCTGTTCGCTTTATAGAATACTATTGATCGCATCGGAAATTGATTCAAGAGCCTCGAGCGCGGCCCGCTCGGCGCCTCCAGCGGATTACAGGCCCTGCTGCATGAGGCAGCAGGCTGAAAACTGAGGAAGCGCATGGAAATCGTGTATTGGATCGGTGCCTTCGTAAATGGTCTTTTCGCAACCGGCACCGCCTTACACGCTTTGCTCAATAAGCACGAACCAACGGCGGCATTTGGCTGGATCGCCGTATGTTTACTGTTTCCCATACTCGGACCGTTGCTCTATTTTCTCCTCGGCATTAACCGCATCCACATGCGTGCCCGGGCGTTACGCGCCGAACCAAAGCCGCGGCACAATGGCGCCGCGAAACTCGAGCGTAGCAACCGGGTGCCACCTGAATTCTCACAGCAGGCACGGATCTCGCTGGCCGTCACCGGACTACCGCTGATGCCGGATAACCGCGTCGAGACGTTGCACAACGGCGAGAGCGCCTACCCGGCGATGCTGGATGCAATCGAGCACGCGCAACGCACGGTTTTCCTATCAACCTATATCTTCGAGAGCAACCGTACCGGGCGGAAGTTCGCGGACACTTTGGCGCGGGCCGTCGCTCGTGGTGTGGATGTCCGCGTGCTGCTCGACGGCGCCGGCGAGTGGTACTCATTGCCACGCATCCGCTCCATATTGCACCGCTGCGGCGTTCGAGTCGCCGTCTTCCTGCCACCGCGGCTGCTGCCACCGCGGCTGCTACTTAACCTGCGCAATCATCGCAAAATCCTCGCCGTCGATGGCGATACCGCCTTCATCGGTGGAATGAACATCGGTGATCGGCACCTGATTCACCGCTACGACGGCCGTCGCGGGATCACGGACATGCACTTTCGCATCGAAGGCCCAGTGGCCCGCCAAATCGAATCCGTCTTTCTCAGCGATTGGCTGTTCACCACGGGTGATTCTCGGCTGCCCGAACACCCGCCACCTGCTGCAGCGGGCAACGCCTTTTGCCGAACAATCATCGACGGTCCTCATGAGAGCCTCAACCGGCTGGCTATGGTACTGGTGGGGGCCATCGCCGCGGCCCGTCACCGTATTGCGATCATGACGCCCTATTTCCTGCCTCCGCGTGAGCTGATTTCGGCTTTACAGGCCGCCGCCATTCGAGGCATCCGAGTGGACATCGTCTTGCCGGAGCAAAACAACCTACCCTTCATGCACTGGGCGACCCGGAATATGCTCTGGCAACTGATCGATTGGGGTGTACACGTCTACTATCGCCCCCCGCCCTTCAGCCATACCAAATTGTTCGTGGTCGACAGTCATTACGCGCAGATCGGCTCGGCCAACCTGGACCCACGCAGCCTGTATCTGAATTTCGAGCTGGTGGCGGAAGTCTACGACCCGGGCGTCGGCGGAGGGCTTGCCTACCATGTCGACCAGGTTCGCCTGGGCAGCCGCGAGGTCACGCTGCGGGAACTCGATGAACGGCCCTTTCCAGCCCGCGTACGAGATGCGTTCTGCTGGCTGTTCACGCCGCATCTATGAGACGGGCGAGATCAAGGGCCAAGCAAACGGGCGCTGTAGGCCCTCCTTGGCCGTTCAAGCATCACCGGCCCCGTGGATCGGCGTGCGGCGCTGCCGCCCGAACTCCAGCATCCGCCCCAACGAAATCCTTGCCTGCGCGGCGATTGCCGGATCAACAAAAATCTCATTGTCCACACGCTCCAGGGCACCCGCCAAATTGCGCAACCCGTTCATCGCCATCCACGGGCAGTGCGCGCAGCTCTGGCAAGTTGCGCTTTTGCCTGCAGTCGGCGCCTCCAACAAGGTCTTCTCCGGGGCCGCCTCGCGCATCTTATGGAAAATGCCGTTGTCCGTGGCGACGATGAATACCGGCGCCGACATCTCTACGACCGCTTTGAGCAGCTGGGTGGTCGAGCCGACCCGATCGGCCTGCGCGATCACAGCGGCCGGCGATTCCGGATGCACCAGCACCTTGGCTTGCGGGTATTGCGCCCGCAACTGCTGCAGCTCCCGCGCCTTGAACTCCTCGTGGACGATGCAGGCACCCTCCCAGAGCAACATATCGGCACCGGTCTGGCGGCGAATGTAGTCACCGAGGTGGCGGTCCGGCGCCCAAAGAATTTTCTTTCCCAACCCATGCAAATGGCGGACGACGTCGACGGCAATGCTCGAAGTCACCACCCAATCGGCCCGTGCCTTGACAGCAGCGCTGGTATTGGCATAAACCACCACCGTGTGCTCGGGGTGTTGATCACAGAAAGCGGCGAACTCCTCGGGCGGACAGCCGACATCGAGCGAGCAGGTAGCCTCCAACTCGGGCATGATCACCCGCTTCTCGGGGGTCAAAATCTTGGCCGTTTCCCCCATGAAACGAACCCCCGCCACCACCAGGGTCTCGGCCGGGTGCTCGGCTCCGAAGCGGGCCATATCGAGGGAATCAGAGATATGCCCACCGGTCGCATCGGCGAGGATTTGAATATCGGGCGCGGTGTAATAATGGGCGACGAGCACCGCGTTGCGCTCCCGTAACAGCGTGCGGATACGCTCCGTTAACGCTTCACGCTCAGCCGGCGCAAGATCTTCGTCCGCCTCGAAGGCGCGCTCGCGCAGATAACGAACCGTCTGCTCCCGGGGCATCGCCTGCGGGTGTGTCATATTGCTTTGACCTCCGTGGCGACCCGGCTCGAAACACTGGATCGCGGGCCTTGTTTAATAAATCGTAGCCGATTGAACTGCCTGCCCCGATACAGCCGGGGTGGCCGGTGCCCGCCGGGTCGGGACATCTCATCGGTTGCCTCGATGCAACCTAATGCTTGCAACCGCTTGCGGAAGTTGCACTTGCCCAGCGATTCGTAAGGATTAAGGGGCGCACCGCCTGGGACCAGCTGAAATTGTCCCGCCATGGCATCCATTACGACATAATCACAGAAAACTCGGCCCTCACTGCCGATCGGCGCACCCACACCACGCTAAATCGGTAAATGGTATTGGCATGATCGAAAGTCAACCCCAGTGAATTACGAGCCGCCGACCAGCACTTGCCAAACCATCACCCAGTACAGCGGCCCGCCGCACCCAGCCGAAGCGCCGATCCCTCGGTCCATAATAGCGTCAATGCCCTACACGGGAATCCGTGCAGGGCATTATCGTATCCATCCGCCTCAGTCGATCCAACCTTGCTCCTGAAAACGCTGCTTGAGCGCTTTGGCGATTTCTTCGACAGCATCCTCGACTCGACCTTCGATTTCGCTGCTGCCGGTTACCTCGCCACTCACTTTCACTGCGCTGGAGACGATCAACCCCACCGGATTCGCGGTAGCTACAAAGGCGGCCGCCCCCACAGCCCCGCCCGGAGTAGCACCACCGCCGCCGCTTTGCACGGCCCCGCCGCCGATCTTACGCATACCTTGAGCCGTCTTTTGAAACCCTTCTAGGGCTGCTTTCATCGCGGACGCGCCAGAACCAAAACCAATCGTAACGCGCTTGATCCTACTACCCTCGTCGACGGCGACAATGTAACCACGCAATATAATGTCGTTGACTTCGGGCATCGCCCCTCGATCGGCGTGTACCCCAGGCATTCCCATCTCGCGGATCGCCTCGGCCAACTGCGTCGCAAGCTCGGCACCTACCTTCCGGCCGAGCTCGATCTGCTCAGGTGTTTGGGCTGTGGCCGCCACCGAGTATTGGCTGACAATGTTGGAATAGGCGGGCACATCGGCTGGCGTGGCGGCAAAATCGTAAACAAATATGTGATTGGGTCGCGGAAGCTGCGGAAGCTGCTCCGTCGCGGGATGCTCGCGGTCGGTGATCTTGGTGGAAGTGCAACCGAAAACCAAGCCTATGCTCAGCAAGCACAGAACGGTTAATGAAAAGTACTTGCGGAGCGTTACCGATTCACTCGATAGTCTAGCCGAAGCGGGGGGCGAAAAATGACGCGGCCCGCTTCGGCCGGTTAGATGATTCATGGTGGATTCTCCTTTTTTTTGCAGTGCGCCAGATGGCTTCTAAAATGTTTGAATTTATAGCCCGGCCGTTTACGTATGTTTTGCTCAGAACGCCCCCACTCAAGGCACTAGACGATGCGGGCAGCGCGATGTCGCCATCCCGCCGCATCCTTGCCCGCTATCAGCGCATTGTAAGACTGAGGCCATGCCGCCGGCGATTCGAATCACAGCGCCGCGCTCGATTAACCGCGTACGGCACTATTTAATGACATAATCGCGCCCTTCCATACATGCAGCGAACGCCTTTCGATAACGCGCGAGCGCTTGTAAAGTCTGCCCCTGTTGCGCTTCGGCGGTTTCCTCAGCCCTTCGTTGGGCACGGTGTTGGCGCGCTCCGCCCGCCAATCCGCCGCTCGCTGCACCGATCGCCGCGCCCTTGCCGGCATCACCGGCGATCGCTCCTATTATAGCGCCGGCACCTGCACCTCGGGCCGCCCCTCGGATCCCTTCATGCCGCGCAGCTCCAGAATTCGGTGCTGCCTGCGCTTGCGCCTCGGCAAGGGCGACGGGATCTACTCCCGTATTCTGCTGTGCCCAGCCCTTGCATTCTGCCGTGTCCTTATTTTTCTGCTCTGCGCTCTGCCCTTTCGACGGATAAATGATGGGTGACTGCGCCACCGCAGAATGCGCCACCCACAATGCCGCTCCGACGACAATAGCGTGCATTAAAATACGCAATTTCATCTTTACTATATCTCCAAAGATTTCTCATGGTGAGCTAATAAAAATTTTTGTCCGCCGAGCGTTCTTCCCATAGAGCGACATTGAGATACGCTTTCCAGTCGCGCTCCCGTTTTTCATCCCCGGCCTTCCCGAAAGCACATTGGCGCACAACAAAACGCCGCACCTGCGTTCAGCTCGGAGGAATCGGCACCCTTCAAGCGGACTCGGCTCCCATCGGGTCAAAACGTGTAAGTGATACTGAGACGCGGCCCGAACTCCTTGACATCGTAAAGATAGTAATTTGCAGCGGCGGGGTTGTCGTTCTCGAGATCAATAATCAGCCGCGCCACCCTGATCAGGGCATCCGTTGCTCTACCTCGGAAATTTTATGACCGTTCGGTTGAACGGCGGCACGCGAGCGCCAGCCGCTTCAACCGGCTGTTGTTGGCTGGCGCTTCGCAGTGCAGCCGCCGCGAACACTCTCACTGCACGCTCACCGTCACTTTCGGGATTTGACCGGTGAAGCGCGACTTGCCTTCCGAGCCGATCGTCTCGACCACCGGCGTTGCCAGATCGATACCGACATCGGCGGTCTCATCGGCCGAGAAGATCCTTGGCTGCGTACGCGCGATGCGCCCTTCACCCACCTTGCGGCCGTTGACGTAAAGCGTACCCATGCCCCCCTTGCCTACGCCGCCGCCATCGTAGGCGAATTCAAAGCGAATCGTGGACTTGCCGGGCCCGAGCGCTTCGTCGGCCGCAACCGTGAAGCGCTGCAATCCGAGGAAATTGTAGTCGTAGGCGGGCTTGCCGTCTTTGACGTAGAGCGCCCAACCGCCGAAGCGGCCACCCTGCGCGATGATGATCCCATTGGCCGTTGTGCCTTCAGGCACGACCACCTCCGCCGTAACGGAGTTGGACTTGTTCTTGATGCTGAGAAACACGTTCTCGGCCATACCGGTCATGCCGTCGGCCAGCGTCAACGAGGTGCGGCCGGCCAGCAGCTCGGGGCGGCCTACCTGCTCTGCAGTCAAGCGCTCGAGCGTGCGATCGTCGATCGGCAGCACATGATTCATCTTGGCCTCGTACATGAACAGCGCCTGCAACTCGGCCAACTTTTCCGGATATTTCGCCGACAGATCGTTGACCAGGCTGAAATCGCTGCGGGTGTCGTACAACTCCCAAACGTCATCGGAGAGCGCTCGGCGCGGCTTGGCTTCCCAGGGCGCCTTGTGGATGGTCCTGGCCAACCAGCCGTCGTGGTACATGGCCCGGTTACCGAACATCTCGAAGTACTGGGTGGTGTGTCGGTCCTTCGCTTTGGCATCATCGAAGCTGTAGACCATGCTGATGCCGTCCATCGGTCGCTGTGGCACGCCGTTGACTACTCGAGGCTCGGGCAGATCAGCGACTTCGAGGACAGTTGGGGCGACGTCGATCACATGGTGGAACTGTGTGCGCAGCTCGCCCTTGGCCTTGATGCCCTTCGGCCACTGGATGGCCAGGTCGACTTTGGTGCCGCCGTAGTCCGACCCCATCTGCTTGGTCCACTGGTACGGAGTGTCGAAGGCGACCGCCCAGCCCGCAGCCATGTGCGGATAGGTCTCGGGACCGCCCCACTGGTCGAGGTGCTTGAGCATGTCCGACACTTTCTCCTGCACGCCGTTGAAGTAGGTCATCTCGCTGAACATGCCGTTGCGCCCGCCCTCGGCGCTGGTGCCGTTGTCGCCGTAGACGAGGATCACCAGTGTGTTGTCGATCTGGCCGGTCGCCTCGACCGCCTTGATGACCCGCCCGATTTCGTGATCGGTCATCTCGACATAGGCCGCGAACACCTCGGCTTGACGGGTGAACAGGCGCTTTTCATCGGCCGAGAGCGTGTTCCAATCGGGGATGGCCTCGGGCTTAGGCGCCAGCTTGGTGCCCTCGGGCGCGATGCCGCGTTCGATCTGGCGCGCCAAGATCTCCTCACGCAGCTTGTCCCAGCCCTGATCGAACTTGCCCCTCCAGTGCGCGATCCACTCCTTCGGCACATGGTGCGGTGCATGTGTGGCGCCCGGCGCATAGTAGACGAAGAACGGCTTGTCCGGCGTCAGCGCTTTCTGATACTTGACCCAGGCGACCGCCTGGTCGGTCATATCAGTCAGGAAATGGTAGCTTGGATCCTCCGGCAGCTCGACCGGATGGGTGCCGTCATAAATGAACGGCGCCCACTGATTGGTCTCGCCGCCGAGGAAACCATAGAATTTGTCGAAGCCCCGGTGGGTCGGCCATCGGTCGAATGGACCGGAAACGCTCGCTTCCCAGGCGGCAAGCTCATGCCATTTGCCGAACGCGGCGGTGCTGTAGCCGTTCAGGCGCAGCATCTCGGCGAGGGGAGCGACGTCTTCGGGTATCTGCCCGGTGTTGCCGGGGAACGCCGTGCCGGTCTCGATGATCGAGCCCATGTTGGCGACGTGGTGGTTACGCCCGCTTTTCAGCGCGGCACGTGTCGGTGAACACACAGCCGTGGTGTGGAAGTTATTGTAGTGCAGCCCCTCGTTAGCGATGCGGTCGAAGGTGGGCGTGCCGACCGGACCGCCGAACGTGCTGGTGCCGGCAAACCCGAGGTCATCGACCAATACGAGCAATACGTTCGGCGCACCCTCTGGTGCCTTGACCTCGAAGCGTGGCGGTGGCTTCGTGTCGCGCACGTCCAACTCGGTGTACAAGGGCCGTTTGGGCTCAGGGATCGGCAGGACGGTGCGGTTGAGCCCAACGCTCATTTCCTGTGCGAACGCTGACACGCCCCACAGACTCGCCAGCAAGCTGAGCACCACGATTCGGTTGATCGTGCCCATGAAGTAGATTCTCCTTATTTTGCTTACTGGACGCTCTCGAGCTTAGCTTCTTGATGCGCCCCGACTGATGGGACTTTCGTCCCATATCGCCTTGTGGCACAACGGGACCGTATTCGCAGGCGCCCAAGACAGGCGGTTCAGCAATGCTTTGCCGTGAGAGACGGTTGTCAACGCCGGCTGGGCGGCGTTGACGCAGCCACGGCCGTGCAACTAGCCCGCCATGAACCAGAGAACGAACGCCGCGAAGTCGCCACTCGCGCCGGTTGCAGCCTCACGGCTGCGGCGGCTCGGCGGGCTTCCAGACGAGGTCGAGCGCCTCGACACCGGCCTTGAGCTCTTGCATGGCCGCGCTAACGGCGGCCGAAGGGCCGCGCAGGCCGAGTTCGAGCTGGTAGCGACCCGGGTGCGTAGCCGGCAAACACGACAGGCGCAACTCGGGGTGGCACACCACGAATTCCTCCATGAGCGGGATCACATCGCTCTCGCGAGCGTTGAGCACGGTGATCGCCTGCTCGGTCCGCGCGCCTGGTGCGTGCAAAGGCGCGTAGACGGTGTCCAGCACCCATTCGATCATCGGCCAAGCCATGTTCGGGAAGCCGGGCACAAAGTAGTGCTCGTGTATGGAAAAGCCCGGCACCCGGTTCACCGGGTTAGGGATGATTTGGGAGCCCTCCGGAAACTCGATCAGTCGCAAGCGCTGACTCGGCGCGACCGGCCGTCCGAAGCGCGCCTCCAGCTCGCGCACGCCGTCCGAGTGCCGCTCAAGCCCGACTCCAAGCGCGGCCGCCGCGCTCATGCGCGTGCGATCATCCGGGGTTGCGCCGATACCGCCACAGCTGAAAACAATGTCCCCGCTGGCAAAGCTCTCGCGCAACGCGCGACTCGCCAAATCGGCGTCATCACCTATGAAGCGACACCAGGAGAGCTCAAGGCCGCGAACCGCCAACAGCTCGATGAGCTTGGTTAAATGCTTGTCCTGGCGTTTACCGGAGAGCAGCTCATCGCCGATCACGATCAAACCGAAGCGGCGTTCACTCATGGCCCACCTCCGCGGGCGCCGCCGCAGCGAGCCCGCAACCTAGACCGCCAGCACTGCACACAGTTCCTGCAAACCTCGGCACTCGAGATGGGGAACGCGCTCCAGCTGGCTCGGCCAGCCTGTGGCAGCGCGGTTGAGCCACACCGCCTGCAGCCCGTTGCGCGCCGCGCCGATGACATCGCTCTCGGGGTCGTCGCCGATATGGACCACCTGCCGCGCCGGCACACCGGCCCGCTCGCCGACGACATCGAATATGAGATGGGACGGCTTGGAAGCTCCCACCTCGACGGCCGAGACGACAAAATCGAAATAATGTTCCAGACGCAAACGCCGAACATCGGCATTGCCGTTGGTTACGGCCCCAATAAGAAAACGGCCGTGCAAAGCCTCCAGCGCGGGGATGGTGTCGTCGTACAATACGACTTCGTGGCGGGCTTCCCAAAACTCCGTGTAAGTATCCGCCACCAGCGCATCGAGTTCACGATCGCGGTAGCCGAGCGTCGCACCCGCCGTTCGAAACACCGCCTTGCGCAGCGCGGTCACGTTGTGCCGCAAAAACGTGCTTTCTGCGGCCAAATGCCGGTGCAGATCGCGTAGCCCCTGCACTCCGAACCGTGCCCCAACCTCCGGATACCGGGCGGCGAGGAAGCGCTGAGCCCGCTCCTCCGCTTGCTCGATCACCCCGGTGAGATCCCAAAGCGTGAAATCGAGATCGAAGGTGATCGCCTTTACCGCCGCGTTGAACCGTGTACGCTCGATCATGCCTCCTCGCCCGCCTCGTGCTCGAGCTGCCGCCACACGCAACAGCCGCCCACCGCTTGATCCAACTCGTCCAGCCAGTGTCGATGCTCGGCCTGCTCCGCCGAGCTGGCCCGCACCACCGGCAAGCGGGGCCGCGCGGGATCGAGCCGGCGCACCCCTCCCACAAGCGCCAGGTCAGCGGATAGCCCGGCGCCCGACTCCAGCGACAGCGCGGTCTGCCCGCCGGTCATGAGCAAGTAGACCTCAGCCAGCAGCTGAGCGTCGAGCAGCGCTCCGTGCAAACTCCGCTGCGCATTGTCAACGGCATACCGGGTGCACAGTGCATCCAGGCTATTACGCTGGCCCGGGTGACGTTCGCGCGCGAGCGCCAGCGTGTCCGTGACCTGACAGTAATCGGCCAGCCGCCCCCAACTACCGGTCAGGCGGCTGAACTCATAGTCGAGGAAGCCGACATCGAAGGGAGCATTATGAATGATCAGCTCGGCATCCCGGATGAACTCGATAAAATCCGTAGCGATGTCGCAAAAACGCGGCTTGTCGGCGAGGAATTCGTTGGTGATCCCATGCACCTCGATCGCACCCGGTTCCACTTCCCGGTCCGGGTTGAGGTAATGATGGAAAGTGCGCCCGCTCGCCCGCCGGTAACACAACTCGTAGCAACCGATTTCGATAACCCGGTGACCATCGGCCGGCTCCAGCCCCGTCGTCTCCGTATCCAGCACGATCTGACGCATCGATCGATTCACTCCCGCAAGTCAGCGCCTTGCCAGCATTTCGTCAATACCTTGGTTGGCCAAACGGTCGGCCTGTTCGTTCCCCGGGTGGCCGTTGTGCCCCCGAACCCACCGCCAGTCGACCTCATGGCGCGCGGCCAACATATCCAGGCGCTGCCATAAATCGGCGTTCTTCACGGGCTTGCGCTCCGCGGTACGCCAGCCGCGGCGCTTCCAGTTGGGCAGCCACTCGGTGATTCCGCGACGCAGATACTGCGAGTCGGTGGTCAACACCACCCGACACGGTCGCTTCAAGCTCTCCAGCGCTTGGATCGCAGCGGTCAACTCCATGCGGTTGTTGGTGGTCTGCGTCGCGCCACCACACAAGCTCTTCTCGTGCCCGCCATAACGCAATACGGCCCCCCAGCCGCCGGGGCCGGGATTGCCGCGGCAAGCGCCGTCGGTGTAGATCTCAACCGGCGCCATTAACCCGGCTCCTGGCGCTCGGTTGTTCCAAAGCACCCGGCACTACTGTCAGGCGTGGTTGCCTTAGCGGCTGAGCCGGAATCATACCGGCCACGCGTTTATGGCCGACCGTCAGATGAATGCCACCGAGCCAATGCAAATAGCGTGGCCCGAACTCTTCGAGCTGGCGCAGGCGCCCGAGCATGGTGCGGTTATTCAGTGGAGGGCGGAAATACAGCCGCTCCCGACACTCGATTTTCAGTCCCAGCAACCTCATCCAATCCTCGATGCGCGCTTGCGAGCGATAACGCCCTGTCCAGGGTGGACCACAGCAGCGGCGTCTGGTGAACAGGTAACGCAACCCCCATAGACTAAACGGATTGAACCCAAGAACCAGTAAATGGCCTTCCGGGCTCAGCACCCGCTCGGCTTCACGCAGGATCTGATGCGGCTTATCGCTGAATTCCAGCTGGTGGATGAGCACGACCACGTCCATGGTTTCATTCTGGAACGGCAGCTCGACCGGCGATGCGGCGATATCCACCGGTCCGCCCAGCCAGTTTTCCAATACCCACTGACGCGCACCGCAGAACAATGCCGGGCGTTGTCCACCGCCGAAACCACCCACCTGCAGCACGCGACGGGCATGGAGACAAGCCAATCGCTGACTGAGCAACCGACATTCGGCCTCGACCACGGAGTAACCCAAGGGGGTACAAAACCACTCGTGAATGCCATTCATAACGCACAAGAGCTCAATCGGACTTGCAAACAATGCGGAAGTGTTCAGAATACCGCGCTCGGCGAGTGCCGTCAGCCCGTCGGCAACCGCAACTTCACCTGCCGAGGTCGGTCCCTTACACTGACTGGTTATGGAGCAACCCGTTTCGCACCCGGAGGGCCGACCCTGAAACCTGTGCGAATCTTTTCCGTCAAGCCCGCACGAGCAGGGCTCGGGTTTATTCCACGACGGAAACTCGTTACCATCGATGGCTATGATAGATCCAGCATTCCCCCTTAGAGCCTTCCGCGATAACTACATCTGGGCGCTGCACGATGCGCAAAAACGGCGCGTTTGCGTGGTCGATCCGGGCGATCCGGATCCTGTCCTGCGCTTCCTCAAACAGGAAAAGCTCGAACTCACCGGCATCCTGGCAACCCACCACCATGCGGATCATGTCGGAGGGATAGCACGGCTTGTGAAAGAACATCCGGTACCCGTCTATGGCCCCGCCAAGGAGCAAATCCCGGAACTGACTCACCCGCTCGGCGAGGGTGACAAGGTGCGCTTAGAGGCACAGGATCTCGAGCTCGAAGTCTTGGAAGTGCCGGGCCATACCGCTGGACACATTGCCTATGTGGGGCATCAGATGCTGTTTTGCGGCGACACGCTGTTCGCGGGAGGGTGTGGTCGGATCTTCGAAGGCACTGCGGAGCAGATGTACGCCTCCTTGTGCAAGCTCGCCGAACTCGATAACCCAACACGCGTCTATTGTGCGCACGAGTACACCCAGAACAATCTGCGTTTCGCCATTACGGTCGAACCTGATAATACGGCGGTTTGGGAACGTTATACCCATATTCGAACCATGCGGGCCAACGACGAGATCACCCTGCCCTCCACCATTGGTATCGAACTCGAAACCAACCCCTTCCTACGCCCCGATATCGCAACTGTGAAACGGTCGGCAGAGCAGCACTCGGGCCGCAAGCTAACCTCTGATGTAGAGGTATTCGCCGCCGTGCGGGCCTGGAAAGATGATTTCTAAGCGTCCATAAAAAAACCGCCTCCAATCCCGATTCGGCCCGGCCACGAATATATATGGCCAAAAACTACAAAAATCCAGGATCAACAAGGAGACTCGGGGGTGGGGGCAAACGCTTTGGTCGCAGGCGTAAGGCTGATCGGTGCGGGGTCAGCCGTCGTATTGCTGCTCGTCGGCTGCGCCCCGCTGGGAGTTGAGCAGACCCGCTCAGGCCCACCGCCATCCGCTCAGGATACCGGGACTCAATTCCTCCCAAAGGACAGCGCGCCGCAAAACGACGCGCCTAGCGATCTGCCCACAACGGCGCCGCCGGCACGCTCAGCCGATCTGTGGACCCGCATACGAAAAGGCTTTGTACTGCCCGAGGCTAGTGAACAGCCATTGGTGCGCCAAGAAATCGAGTATTTCTCCGGTCGTCAAGACTTCGTGGACCGCATCGCCGAGCGTGCCCGACCTTACCTATCCTACATCGTACAGGCGTTGGAACAACGCGGCATGCCGACGGAGATCGCGCTGCTACCAATCGTCGAAAGCGCTTTCCGCCCATTCGCCTATTCGGCGGGGCAGGCCGCGGGTATTTGGCAGTTCATTCCAACCACAGGGCAATACTACGGTCTCCAACAGAACTGGTGGTATGACGGTCGGCGCGATGTGATCGCCGCCACCCAAGCTGCTCTCGATTACCTGCAGCGGCTCAATGAACTTTTCGCCGGCGATTGGCTGTTGGCCATCGCCGCTTATAATGCGGGCGAAGGCACTGTCCTGCGGGCGGTCGAACGCAACGCCGCCCAGGACCAACGCACGGACTTCTGGCATCTTGATCTGCCCTCCGAAACCGAAACGTACGTCCCGCGGCTGCTCGCCGTACGAAGCCTTATCGCCACACCGCTCGCCTATGGCCTGAAGCTACCGACGATACCGGATAAGCTTCCGATTGCCGTGGTGGAAATCCGCTCGCAGATCGATTTGGCGTTGGCCGCGCAGCTCGCCGGCCTTAGTGTTGCCGAGCTCTACCAGCTCAATCCTGGCTACAACCGTTGGGCGACGGCACCGGATGGCCCGCATCGGCTGGTGTTGCCGGTGGACCGGGTGAAGCAATTTAAGCAAGGACTCGACGCAATCCCGCCGGAGGAACGCATGCATTGGCGGCGCCATCGGATAGCGCGAGGCGATACGCTCAGCGCGCTTGCGCAGCGCTATCATACAACGCCCGCCGTCCTGAAAACCATCAACGGGCTGCGCAGCAGCCGCATCCGCACCGGTAGCCATCTGGTCATACCGCTGACCCGGCGATCCGCTACCGTCGCCGCTGCTGCACTCAACCCGAACGGCCAACGCGCTTCGAATCACCCAGTGATCTATACTGTCCAGCGTGGTGATAGCCTGTGGGGAATCGCCCAAGCGCACCAGACCACGGTGAACCACCTCTGCCGTTTGAACCAAATCGCTCCGGACACCGCACTCCACCCAGGACAGCCCCTGCTTCTGCAAAAGACACGACCGATCTCGGTCGCCTTTACCCACACGCAGCCTTCAGAAGCGATCCAGCTGATCCGGTATACGGTCCAACGCGGTGATTCGCTTTATCAAATCGCCCAACGCTTCAAGGTGACCGTCGGCGAGTTGCGGCGCTGGAACGACCTACCCCAGGGGCAATTTCTGCAGCCCGGTCAGAAACTGCAACTGCAAGTGGACGTCACCCATCTCAGCGACCGCCGCTGATTATTCGCGAACGCCCTCAAAAACCGCGCTGCTGTGGTTTCGCTGACCCTGGCGACTGGGCTCAACGTACCCGGACGGAAGTCTCCGGGTCGTCCGGAAGGGTGATATTGAGCTCTAAGACCTCGCAGTCACCTTCCTGATCCAGTTGCATGCGCACGGCATTGCGGTCAACCTGGATATACTTTCGAACGACCGCCAGCAGCTCATCCTGCAGCATGGGCAGATAGTCTGGCCCCCCAGCGCACTGCAGGCGTTCGCGGGCGACGATGATCTGCAACCGCTCTTTGGCGAGCGACGCACTCGACGCATTCTTTTTACGCTGGGAGCGGAAATAGCTCAAAAAACTCATGCGCTAGAGCCCCCAAAGAGCCGTCCGAACAACCCCTTCTTCTCGGTCAAGAACCGATGCTCGCGCTCTTCACCGAGGAAGCGCGCCACTGCATCCTGGTAAGCTTGGCCGGCATCGGAGCGTGCCTCCAATATTACCGGCATGCCGGAATTGGAGGCATTGAGCACCGTCGTAGACTCCGGTATAACGCCCAGCAGTTCGATGGCCAGGATCTCCTGGACGTCCTCGACGCTGAGCATTTCGCCCCTGCCCACCCGTGATGGTGCATAGCGGGTCACCAGCAAACGCTCTCGTACCGACGGCTCGCCACGCTCGGCACGTCGGGTTTTGCTGGCCAGCAGCCCAAGGACCCGGTCGGAGTCTCGCACCGAAGAGACCTCCGGGTTGGTCACCACAATGGCCTCGTCGGCGAAATACATGGCAAGGTAGGCACCGCGCTCAATACCAGCCGGTGAGTCACAGATGATATAATCGAACTCTTCGCTGAGTTCGTCCAACACCCGTTCCACCCCCTCCGTAGTAAGCGCGTCCTTATCCCGAGTTTGCGAGGCCGGCAAAATAAAGAGTCCGGGGACGCGCTTATCTTTGATCAGGGCCTGGTTGAGAGCCGCCTCCCCGTTGATGACGTTTATGAAGTCGTAGACCACTCGGCGCTCGCAACCCATAATCAGATCCAGGCTGCGCAGTCCTACATCGAAATCGATCACAACCGTTCGTCTACCGGCACTTGCCAACCCGGCTGCAAAAGCGGCGCTCGTGGTGGTTTTCCCTACCCCACCCTTGCCAGAAGTCACGACGATGATTCTCGTCACGTTGTTCCCCTCCCCCGAGGATTCGGTGGCTATACCAGCCCTCTGCTTATACGATCGACGGCCCAGCGGATTTTCGCCACGTTCCCCCCGAAAACCCCTCAGCAACCCTTTAGCCAAGGGGCGCAACGTACAACGAATCGCCTTGCAGGAAGATTTGCACTTGGCGGCCCCGATCGGCCTCACCGATCTGTTCGCTCACCTGGTAGTGCCCGGCGATGGCGATCAGCTCCGCGTTCAAGCTTTGACAGAAAATTCGCGCCTCGGTATTGCCCTGAACACCCGCCAACGCACGTCCCCGTAATGCACCATAAACATGGATGTTGCCATCGGCAAGCAGCTCTGCGCCCGGACTCACCGATGAGAGAACGATCAGATCGCCGCCGCGGGCATAGATCTGTTGGCCGGAGCGCACCGGTTGGTGCACGATGCGCCCCGGCACCGAACTCGCCTCCGAAGGCGAAGCCGACCCATCGTGACGCTGTGGCTCTGGACTGTCGGTGAGCTGCCGCAGGATCCCCAAGCCGGTCTCGGTGGCCAATCGCTCGAGATCCTCCCCCTCACCTCTGAGCGCAATGGGCACCAGCGCCCTGCGGCGCAGCTCCACGAGCAACGCCGCCAGCCGCGATGCCGATAATTCCGCAGCAACCACCTGTGGATCGAGGACGAGCGGTAACGCGCGAAGCAGATCGGGCGCGGCCGCCATTCGCTCATCCAGCTGCCTGAGGAGGGTTTCGATATCAGTACTACTCAGACGCAGCACCGTTAGGGTCACCATCCGACCTTTCAGGTCGAAAGTGGCCGCGCGGGATTCAGAAATTATTTGCGGGGCCATGCGCTTCCCTTGGCCGATACAGAATGGAGCAACGCGCCCCGCAGGCCATGTTCCTATTTACCCAAACAGGGCGCATCCAAGTCTTATAACGCGACCATCCGTTAGTCGCAAGATTAGTCGCAAGATTAGTCGCAAGCGTAACGCGTACTGAGTAGCCCATTCAAACGTTGGACAAATGCCGCAGGATCCTCCAGCTGCCCGCCTTCGTTCAACACGGCTTGCTCGAAGAGCAATTGCGCCCAATCCTCGAAGCGTCCATCATCCTGCCCCTCCTTAAGCCGGCGAACGATTTCATGCTCCGGATTGATCTCCAGGGCCGGTTTCCCGGCTGGCAGTGGCTGACCGGCAGAGCGTAGCATGCGCATCACCCCTGCGCCGAGTTCGTGCTCGCCCACCACCAAGCACGCTGGCGAATCGGTCAATCGGTGACTCACCCGTACATCAGAGACACGCTCATCGAGCGTCTCCTGCAACCGCCCCACTAGTTTCTTGTATTCCTCTTGAGCCTGCTGCAAGGCCGCCTTGCTCTCGGCATCTTCCAACCCGCCCAGATCAAGCTCACCCTTGGCGACCGAGTGCAACGGCTTGCCATCGTGCTCGAGCAAATAGGCCGCCAACCACTCATCCACCGGCTCGTGGAGCAGCAACACCTCCAGCCCCTTCTTGTTAAAGACCTCGAGATGCGGACTCCGGCGCGCCCCGCCCAAGGTCTCCGCTGTCACATAGTAGATTGCCTTCTGCTCGGGTTTCATGCGCTTGATGTAGTCTTCCAGCGAAACGTTGGCTTGGTCACTGGTATCATGCGTCGAGCAAAAGCGTAACAAACCGGCGATGCGTTCTCGATTGCTGGTGTCCTCGACCACGCCTTCCTTGAGTACGGTACCAAAGCGTGTCCAAAACTCTTGGTAATTTTTAGGCTCCTTTTTCGCCATTTTCTCCAGCAACTCTAGAATTCGGCGGATCGAGCCGGCACGGATGGTGTCGATCAGGCGATTGTGCTGGAGCAGCTCGCGGGAGACGTTCAACGGTAGATCATCGGTATCCACGATCCCCCGCACGAAGCGCAAGTAACGTGGCATCAGGTGTTTAGTGTCCTCCATCACGAACACCCGGCGCACGTAGAGCTTCACCCCACGGGTCTGCTCCCGCGCATACAGATCAAGCGGGCGTAGGCTGGGAATATAGAGCAAGGCTGTATAGGGGTGCGTACCCTCGACTTTGTAATGAACCCAATTCTGTGGCTCTTCGTAGTCATGGGCGACGTGCTTGTAGAATTCGATGTACTCCGGATCGGAAATCTCGATCTTGGGGCGCATCCAAAGTGCGGAGGCGCGATTGACCGTTTCCTCAGTCGGTTGCTCGCTAGGCTCGGCGGCCGCACCCTCTTTAGTTTCGTCCTTGGCTTTGTCCGTCGGCAACGCCGGCATGACGATCGGGAGCGAGATGTGGTCGGAGTAGCGTCGGATGATCTCCCGCAACCGTTTCCCATCCAAATACTCTTCGGCGTCCATGCGCAGATGCAGCACCACCGCGGTACCGCGTTGGGTACGGTGCTCGTATTCCACGGAGTAGGCGCCCTCGCCGGCGGACTCCCAACGCACGCCGTAATCAGGATCCTCGCCAGCTTTGCGCGTGTGCACGGTGACTCGGTCGGCGACGATAAACGCCGAGTAGAAGCCGACCCCGAACTGGCCAATGAGCCGGGCGTCTTGCGCCTGGTCACCGGTGAGCGAATCGATGAAGGCACGCGTCCCGGAACGAGCGATCGTGCCGAGGTTGTTCACTACATCGTCACGGCTCATGCCGATGCCATTATCGCTCACTGTGATGGTGCGCTCGGTGAGGTCGAAATCGACCCGAATCTTGAGTTCCGGATCGTCCTCGAGCAGCGACTCGTCACGCAGCGCGTCAAAGCGCAGCCTGTCGGTGGCGTCCGAGGCATTGGAAATCAGCTCGCGCAAAAAAGCCTCGCGGTTGCTGTACACCGATTGGATCATTAGCTTTAACAGCTGCTGAACCTCGGCTTGAAACTCGAGTGTTTCTTTCTCTGCCTGTACGGTCATGTCTGATCAACCCCTAAACCTGTGATAGCCGAATTCGATAAGTCCGATGGAAATGGGCGCGCGTATGTACTAATTCAAGCGCAGCGGCTCTTTATAACAAACGCTAGTTCCGTTCGTGCTCGAGCAACCAGCTTTTGACTGCGAGCATACTGCCCTCGAGAAAGCCGGCGAAGCCACCGATTCCGCCGGCGGCGATGACCCGATGGCAGGGAACGACCAACGGCACCGGATTGGCGCGACAAGCCCCACCAATCGCACGCGCCGAGGTGCGCAGATCCTGGGCCAATGCGCCGTACGTACAGACGCCGCCAGCCGGGATTCGCCGCAAACGCTCCCATACTCGGCGTTGGAACGCCGTGCCATTCGCGCGTACCGGCAACGCCAGGCGATGCTGGCCGTCTCTAAGGTAAGCCTCGAGTTCTGCCGTTACTTGCGCGGCAAAACCGCTCATGGCCCGCGTTGATGCAACCGCTCGACTCAACAATTCGAGCTCAGTGATTGCCGCCGCCTCGCAACGCACGGCAATTGCGCCGAAAGGCGCCGCGACCACCACATCGTAGTCTCCGGGCAAGGCGCTGTTCACTCTCTCATCTTCGAGTCGACCGACGGCCGGCCCGCGCATAATGCCGCGCACCTTCGATTCGGGCAAGCTTGTAGCCCCTCATCAAGCGTCGACATGCTGAGTGGGATCGCGACGAGTCGAATGAGCACGGCGCCGATTTCACCGAATCAGGCACGTTGCCGCATTGCTTGATAAGCCCGCTCCCAGGCCAGTGCATGAACGACGATTTGTTCCAGATCATCATACACCGGTTGCCAGCCGAGCACTCGGCGGATGCGGGTATTGTCGGCGACCAAGGCAGGCGGATCGCCAGGCCGCCGGCCGGCCTCCTCGACCGAAAAGCCCACGCCCGCGACGACCCGCACCCGATCCAGCACCTCACGCACACTGTAGCCATGCCCGTAGCCGCAGTTGAGAACCTCGCTCGCACCGCCCGCCGCCAAATACTCCAGCGCCATCACGTGGGCACGGGCAAGGTCCTCGACATGGATGTAGTCGCGTATACAGGTCCCGTCGGCGGTTGGGTAATCGGTCCCATACAGCTTCAGTCCCGAACGGACGCCGAGCACCGCTTCACAGGCGACCTTGATGAGGTGAGTTGCATGGGGAGTGGCTTGACCGATCCGCGCCGCGGGCTCGGCACCGGCGACATTGAAGTAGCGCAGAATCACGTAACGCAGTTCCGAAGCAGCCGCCAGATCTTGGCAGATACGCTCACTCATCATCTTGGAGGCACCGTAGGGGTTGATCGGCGCCAACGGCGCCTCCTCCGTTACCGCCCAAGCAGCCGGCAGGCCGTAAACCGCCGCCGTAGAGGAAAAGACATACCAAGGTATGCGATGGCGATCGATGAGCTCGAGCAGGCCGAGCGTATTGCCCGTATTGTTCGTATAGTAGGCGAGCGGTACAGCAAGCGATTCGGGAACCACCGTGCTGGCGGCAAAATGGATCAGCGCCTCGAAACGGCTGCGCTCCATGAGCTGGGATAACTTCTCGCGCTCTGCCAAATCCCCCTCGACCAACGGCGCATCAGCTACCGCCCAACGGTGCCCGGTGGATAGATTATCGTAGACGACGACTTCGTGGCCGGCGGCGACAAGCTGGCGAACGGCATGTGAGCCGATGTAGCCGGCGCCTCCCGTGACTAGAATTTTCATGATGCCTCCATCCCCTGGATAGCGGAGCAAAAACCACACAGGCACACATCAACCGGCGCGGCGGGGTAACCCGCGAATCCTGCCGACCAGATCACCCGATCACCCGTTCCCGTCAGCACCCCGATCGATGCGCTCCTCCCCGGTGTAGACATTAAAGCGGTCCTTGCGCAAAAAACTGACCAGCGTCGCGCCATAGCGCTTGGCGAGATCGACGGCCAAACTCGTCGGTGCACCGATGGAGACGAGCTTGGGGATTCCCGCCAACAGCGCTTTTTGCACCAGCTCAAAGGCCGCTCGGCCGCTGAATACGATGGTGGTATCGGAGGCCGGGAGCCTATCCTGCAAGAGCAAGCCACCAATGAGCTTATCGGTGGCGTTATGTCGGCCGACATCTTCGCGCCGCAGTATCGGTTCACCCTGCGGGTCGAACAAAGCGCTCGCATGGGAACCACCTGTGCGCGAGAAAATCGGCTGGGATGCACGCATGGCACGTTGCAGGCGGAACAAGTAGGCCGGTGTCAGAGGCGACGGACCGAGCGGTGGTCGGGAGCATATATTTTCCACGAACTCCAACGCCGCCTTGCTGCAAACGCCGCAGCTCGAGGTAGTGTAAACGTTGCGGCTGAGCCGCTTGAGATCGAATTGCACCGGCGGTTTGAGAAACACGTTGACTACGTTGTATTGCTGCGCTTCGCCTGTATCGGTGCAATAAGCTATCCGCTCGATGGCCGTGCGATCTCCGATCACTCCCTCCGAGAATAGGAAACCGGCCGCCAGCTCAAAGTCCGCCCCAGGCGTACGCATGGTCACCGCGAGACAATGCCGGCGCTGGGCACCCTTTTCCCAAGTAACCACTCGGATCTCCAGAGGCTCCTCGCCGACCACCTCGTCACTGCGCCGCTGGAGCCGCTGATTACGGTATTCAATGACCCGCCGACGGGCAATCGAGGCAGTCCGCGAAATCCGTTGCGAGTCGTAGGCGAGCATCGGATCCGCCGCGTAGAGTTTGGAGAGTTCGTCAGAAGCGCTCATGAGCAGAGCTTATAGGCGCATCGCGCTGGATTTGAGCGCGCTGTCATGTTCTCGCTCGCAGCGGCGCAGCGTAGCGGTCACATCCCGGTAAGCCGGGATCCGCGCCAGAGCGGAGCGGTTTTGCGGGTTAACCAGCACGTTCGCCTCCGGCCAATACACTTCCAAGGTACCCTCGCTCACCGGTGCGGCGAACAATCGACCGCAAAGGGCGCCGTGCTCGTTTTCCAGCACGACCTCATCGCCCTCACACAGCCGCAGGCGCTCGAGATCGGGTTGGCTAACGAGTATGGCATCCCGCGGTTTGGCGTTGATGGGATCCGATTCCTCATGCAGGATGCTATTGAACTGCTTGCCCCGGCGGTTGACCACGTGGAAGCGCCCATCGAGCGGCGCCTCATAGCCTAAGGGTACGGTGATGAAGTGAGCCTTGCCATCAGGTGTTGGAAACTTCCAGCCGGCGCAGAGGTGGCGTCCGCCGTACTGCACCTGATCGCCCTGTCGAGTAAGCGCCTCTATGCCGCGGTAGAGTGGGACGACCCGGCTGATCTCCTCACGCAACGCCGGCGTCCCGGAACACTGCAGTCGATCGGCGAGCTCGGGGCGCACCCGCCGGGCCAGCTCCAAATAGACCTCCCACTCCGGTCGCGCCTCGCCAATGCGCGGGCCGGGGATTTCCGGGCTGAAGATGATACGCCGTTCCGTCGTCGTTTCGGTCACCCCGCCCGGCATCTCGTAGCGAGTTGCCGCCGGCAGGAGCAGGGTAACCTCCTTAGGCTCAATCAACATCTGCGAGGCGAGCACGATATCGAAATGCACCCGCAGGGGAATGTTGGCGAGCGCCGCCTTGACCTGCTTCGGATCGGGTAGCACTTCGTTGAAGCTGCCCCCGACCGAGCAGAGCACGTCAATTTCGCCAGCCAACGCCGAGCCGATCATCTCCGCCGTGGTCAGGCCCGGTTGCTCGGGAACCGCAAATCCCCAAAGCTCGGCCATCTGCCGTGCGCTCTGCGCATCCACGGCGCGCCCACCGGGGAATGCGGTGGCGTAGGCGCCCATCTCCGCGCCGCCCTGCACGCCGGAGTGGCCACGGATGGGCATCAGCCCACAGCCCTCCCGACCGACGTAGCCCTTGGCCAGGGCGAGATTGACCAGCGCATAAACGTTCTCCTCGCCGCGGGCATGCTGAGTGATTCCCATACCCCAAACGAACACGGCCCGCGCCGCCCGGGAGAGCATCTCGGCGAACGCCTGCATTTGCTCTCGGGGAACGCCGCTTACGCGCGCGAGCGCATCCCAGCTCATGGTCTCGACCAGCGCACGCAGCTCGTCGAAGCCGCGCGTGTGCTCGGCGATGAAACGATGATCGACCCAGTCTTGCTCGATCATGGCCTTGAGCGCACCGTTGAGAAAGGCGATATCGCCACCGGCGGAGATCTGGAAGAAGCGGTCGGCCATCCGCGTGCCGAACAGCGCGCTTTCCAGGTCCGAAGGAACCCAGTTGTGCTCGAGCGCCGGTTCCCGGTAGGGATTGATGACCGCCACCTGGGTACCGGCCTTACGGGCATAGTAGAGATACTTCATGATCATCGGCTGGTTGTTCGCGACGTTGGAGCCGACGAAGACGACCAGGTCCGTGCCGATGAGATCGCGATAACTGCAAGTGGTGGCGCCGACCCCGAGGGTGGCCTTGAGACCAAAAGTGCTCGGCGAGTGGCAGATGCGCGCGGCATTATCGACATTGTTGGTGCCGATGGCGCGAGCGGCCTTCTGGAAGGCGTAGTAATTCTCGTTCGGCTCGCCGCGGCTGGTCATATAAAAGTACAACCGTTCCGGGTGACTCGCCCGGATCCGCTCGGCAATGAGCGACAGCGCTGCCTCCCACGAGATCCGCCTGAATCCCGGCTCACCCCGACGGCGGATCATGGGATGGGGCAGGCGCCCTAGCGCGCGTAGATCGCGCGCGCGCCAGCGCTGCAAAGCGCCCGCATCCGCCAGCTGGGCGGCATCGAGCGGCGGCATCGTGTTCAACCGCAATAGGCGCAGGCGGACATTGCACAGATGGATGTTTTCCATCGTCCAATCGCGCAGCCCCGTGGTGCCAAGCGAGCAGCCGTCGCAGACGCCATGGTTGAGAATGCGCCAGGCGTAATCGAGGTTGTCCCGGTTCTCGTTTAGCGCCCGGAAAATCTCGGCGAAATTCTCCCGATGGCGCAGCGGAACCTTGCTGGCCCAAAGGGAAGGCATCCAGCGCCGGCGCGGCGCACGCACCGGATCGATCGGGTGAGGCAAGCGCAGAGCCTCGCGCGCCAAGCGCATGACCGCGGTCAGCTTGTTCATCGTCACGCACCCTGGCAGCGACGTACAAGATCAGGGTACCACTTTTAACGGCAACCGATTCCGGCTGCGAACGTTCAGCTATAAGCGAAACCCTATAGAGGGAACGCGCAAACACAAGCCCCGCTTGACCGTTTCTGATCTGACCCTTTCTCTAATGTCCTAAGATTTGGGGGGCTGCGCGCGAGAGGCGGCGACAGCAAGCCCTTCTTCGATATGCCGGACAATCGCCACCGACGGCCGGGGCTCGCGCTGCCAGATCAGATCATGGATATCCGGCGTCGGCTGGAACCCGCTCACCGATTCCAAGAGCAGCTTGCGTACCGCCTCGCAGTTGAACCGATCGCAGGCTCGCAACAGCTTATCCAGGTGGGGCTGCAGCTGGGGCCAAGGCTGAAATGACTCCTGGGCCTGCCGAATCATCGGGTGCTGCGTAGGAGCGTCGACAGCGCCGATCAAAAGCTCTTCATAGAGCTTCTCGCCCGGACGTAGACCGGTGAATGTGATGGCAATGTCACCGTCGGGGTTCTCCTCGTCGCACACCTCATAGCCCGCCAGATGAATCATGCGGCGGGCCAAATCTACGATTTTCACCGAATCACCCATATCCAGCACGAAGACATCTCCACCCTGACCCATGGCACCCGCCTGGATAACGAGCGCGGTCGCCTCGGGGATGGTCATAAAATACCGGGTAACTTCCGGGTCGGTGACGGTAACCGGGCCGCCGCTTTGAATCTGCTCGCGAAACAGCGGTACCACAGAGCCAGAGGAGCCGAGCACATTGCCGAACCGAACCATGCAAAATCGGGTCGCCGGCCCACCTTCCCGAGTACCTCGATCGTGCAGCCCCTGCAGCACCAACTCCGCCAGGCGCTTGCTCGCCCCCATGACATTGGTCGGGCGCACGGCCTTGTCCGTTGAAACCAGCACGAAACGCTCGACTCCGGCCGCCAGCGCCGCCTCGGCGGCATACCAGGTGCCGAATATGTTGTTGCGCACTCCGCTGATGTAGTTATGCTCGACGATGGGCACGTGCTTATAGGCCGCGGCATGGTAGACCGTGTGCACACCCCAACCGGACATCACCCGCCGCAGCATCGCGCGTTCCGTGACAGAGCCCAGCAAGGGAACCACTTCCGCGGCTATGCCTTCGGCTTGCACGATACGCTGCAACTCCTGCTCGATGCGGTACAAGGCGGGCTCGGAGAGCTCGTATAAGATCAGTGCCTGCGGAGCCAGGCGCAGGATCTGCCGGCACAGCTCACTACCGATCGTCCCCCCGGCTCCGGTAACCATGACCACCTTGCCGTGGATGCATTGCCCTAACAACCGCTGCTGCGGGATCACCGGGTCACGCCCCAGCAAATCTTCAATGTCAACTTCTCGGAACTCGTCGACTCGGGCTGCCCCCGAGACCAGATCCGCCAGGCCGGGCAAGGTCTTCACTCGGACCGGCAACGGCTCCAATCGGTCCAAGATGGCATTGCGCCGTAGCCTCGACAACGAAGGCATAGCCAGCAACACATAGGAAACCTCGAGCGCCGCGGCCAGCTTCGACAGAAGCTCGGGAGAGTGGACTTTGATGCCGTGCATCACCATGCCCTGCAGAGCCGGATTGTCGTCCACGAAGGCCACCGGCTCGTATTCGTTACCATTGAGCAGCGCGGCCGCGCTTTGCAGGCCCGCCGCCCCGGCCCCATAAATAACGACCGGCTCCTTATTGGTACGCCGCCGAATGAGGCTTTGCAGCGAGGTGCGGATGAGAAACCGGCTGCCCCCGATATAGAGTAAGGCAAACAACGCATACAGCAGCACCACCGAGCGGGGCAGGCCACGCATGTCCAGCATCAGGCTCATCGCGATGATCAGCAGCGCCGATAGTCCCACCCCATTTACCACGGCAAAGACCGCCTGGGTGCTCATGTAGCGCACTATGGCCCGGTACAGACCGAGTGCATACAAAATCGGGATGGTCAACAGCGGCGTGGCTATGAACAGCCACCAAAAGCGATCCAGGTAGGGCGGCGCGACAGTACCGAAGCGCAGAGCAAACGCGGACCATACCGCGAGCGGCAGCATGGCCATATCCGCCCCCACCATAATGAGTTGCTTCGTGCGACGGGGCAGTGCGGCGAGTTTCCGATGCATCTTGGTTCTCATTCCTTGGCTATATGCCACCCCCTTAGTCTGACGGCATTCTTTTCGCCATCCTAATCTCCCTTATCCTTTTCACAACCCCCAAGAAAGACCAATGATCCGATTTGCACGCGCTGATTATTGCGCCAAATAGCTGGCTGTCATCATTACCGGTGCGGTCTCCAACAGACACGCCGGCCGCGATCAACCGGCAAGGCCAGCCACGCGACACACCCGATAGTAGAAAGATACAACAGCTCGCGGCAAGCCTGAGTGCGATGCAATTTTTCGTATACAAATACGCACGTTATCATATATATTTCATGCGAATTGAAGCCTCGGCCTGCGAACGCCCCAGGGCGCCTCTATTTAGTCGGCCATATTTTGCGTGGGTCCCGGCGCCTCGGCTGTAAACCGCTCGATCATTCACTCTGTCAAGCAGGAGACCTTTATGAGCCAGACCGTCGTAATCACTGGCGCGAATCGCGGTATCGGACTGGCGTTGGCCCGCACCTGGAAAAACCGCGGCGACGAAGTCATTGCCGTATGCCGTCAGCCTTCCGAAGGGCTCGAGGGGCTCGGCGTGCGGATAATCGAAGGGATCGATGTCAGCCGGACCGCCGACGTCCAGCGACTCCGTGCGGCGCTTGATGCGGCTCGCATCGACATCCTCTGTAACAACGCCGGCATCATGCGCAGCGAAACCCCAACTGCCATGGACTTCGCGTCGATTCGCGAGCAGCTTGAAATCAACACCTTGGGCCCATTACAGGTAACCTTCGCCCTACTGGATCGAATGGCAGGCAAGGGCAAAATCGGGCTGATCACCTCGCGTATGGGCTCGATCGAAGACAACACTTCCGGCGGGAAATACGGCTACCGGATCAGCAAGGCCGGCCTCAATGCCGCTGGCAAATCCTTGGCGATCGATTTGAAACCCCGGGGTATTGCCGTGGCCATTCTGCACCCCGGCTACGTACGTACCGATATGACCCACCATAGCGGACATATCGAACCGCAAGAAGCGGCCGAGCGACTGGTTCAGCGGCTGGATGAGCTGAACCTGAGCAACACCGGTACCTTCTGGCATTCAGATGGCAGTATCCTGCCCTGGTAGGGTAGGCCGCGCAAAACAAAACGTTCCCTGACTCTAAATCTAATTTCGCTGGTGCCTACCGGCAGCAGGAGCTGATTTTTGGGGTTGGCGAGTGATGGTATCGCATAACCGCACCCCAGCCCCGTTTGCCGAAGTCCTCGCACCGTCGAGCGCCCTGGTAGCAACTGGCGCAGTGAAATCGAGCAAAGGTTTCAGCCGCGTCGGTATATTCCGACCAGCCGGTTCATGCCCAGCACGTGCGGCTCAGCCTGCTCGAGAAACTGCCCCAGAGTAAGCCCCGGCGCCAAGCCTAATGCCTGATCCAAGGCGAGTACCCAGAAGAAGTAATGATGGGTGCCGTGACCTTCGGGCGGCATCGGTCCACCATAGGCGGCTTTGCCGAAATCGGTAAACCCCAGCGTGCCCTCGCTGCTGCCCTCCTCCAAGCCCGTCATCGTACCGGGAAGATTGTAGAGCACCCAATGCACGAAGCCGTACGCGCCCATTTTCACCAAAGGCGCATCGGGATCATGGCAAATCACGCCGAACGATTGCGTGCCCTCGGGCACACCGACCCATGCCAGCGGCGGCGAGACGTCGATCCCTTCGCCGGTGTACCGTGCGGGTATCTTGCCGTGGTGCGTAAACGCGGTGCTCGTCAGTTGCATGTTCGACAGCGCGAATCCCATCTGTCTCCCTCCTTCACTGCTTTTTCATTAATCCGTTGCGCAGGCGCTGCAATACGACTCACCCGCCCGGCCGGACTCGCGCTGAGCGGTCTCGATCGTGATGCAATCGTGCAGCGCCTGATACTCCGCTGCGACCTCGGGTCCAAACAGCGGGTCCGGTCGGCGATGAAACATTGTCTCGATCTGAAGCCAGTCCACCGCCGTTAGCGATGTCTCGGCCGCCGTGAGGATCTCCTCGTTCTCACGTTGCATGTGAGCCCGGTACTCACGCGCGAAGGCATTCCCAGAGGCGTGCACTTCCGCACGCGCGACGAGATCTTCATTCAACACCCGTTCGACAAGGGTCAGGCTTTGCCAACCGAGCGTGGCAAGTCGGTCGTGCTCTGCAAAGAAATATTCGACCACACTGGCCATGCCCGGCACGCGTTCGGCGAGCCGGTCATACACCAAATCTTCATAGGGATGGTGATAGTGGTTAGGGTACTCCATGAGGTAATGCAGAATATTCCGCATCAAATGATAATCGGGAGTTCGCTCCCCACGGATGGCATCCAGCTGCCGCTCAAGCACATCGAGCAGCCGGGATAAATCCCGATGCTCTTGCCTGAGACGTTGAATGGCCGTAACCATGACTTATCTCTCCGCTAACGGACTTGCTACTAACTCGGCAACCCTCCTTGGCACTTCCGGCCGCTGACCGCTGTTCATTTATATAAATACATTACGAATATTAGTTTGACTGCGGGTGATTCTCAATGCCTGACATGGATGGGCCCATTCCCCGTACAACCTTGAGCCGAGTCCAGCTCCAAGATGACCGACTGACTTAAAATGCGTACACTGGGCGAGCCAGGCATAGAAAGCCAAACTGTTAATTTTCTTGATCATCATCACTGTTTTACCAACCAACAGGCCAAGCCATGCCAGGATTCAAGCACCTTTCCCCCGAACAAGCCCATACGATGATGCAGGAACAGGATTGCCAGGTTGCCGATATCCGGGACGAACACTCTTATCAACAGGGGCATATTCCCAATGCGGCGCACTTGAACGAACAAAGCCTGCCAGGCTTTCTCGAGGCTGCAGATCGTGATCAGGCATTAATTCTTTATTGTTATCACGGCAACACCAGCTTGAGCGCAGCCCACTTCTTCGTCGAAAAAAACTTCACCGACGTGTACAGCATGGACGGTGGGTTCGAAGCCTGGCGCATGAAATTCCCACAAGAAGTGAAAGCGGGCTGATTGGTTTTTATTGGGTATGCGAACCAGCCTATAGTGGGACGATCCGCGCGATAAGCAACAGCTCGGCGCGCCAATGTCCGCCCGGAGAAGGGCGTTGTGATCAGCTCCAGGCAATCACAACGCCTTGGGCGCCCTCAAATTATTTGGCCAGGGCGGGAAAGTTGCGGTCTATGGCTGTGTTCCATTCCTTGACTCGGTCCTGCAGCCCTCCGAGCAGCTCGGCGACATCGCCTTGTACGGAAATGCTCACCAGCGTATCGCCGCGTTGGATGCTATCCACGACCTCTTGATCGGCAGCCGATACCACCTCACCAAACACCGTATGGGCACCATCGAGATGCGGAGTGGGCGTGTGGGTGATGAAAAACTGACTGCCGTTGGTACCCGGCCCCGCATTCGCCATGGAGAGCACACCGGGTTTGTCGTGGCAAAGCGTCGGGCTGAACTCATCTTCAAACTTATACCCCGGTCCGCCGGTCCCCGTGCCCAACGGGCACCCCCCTTGAATCATGAAATGAGGGATCACGCGATGAAAGAAAAGACCATCGTAGAAATTTCTCTGCGCGAGATTGACGAAATTGGCTACGGTAACGGGCGCCGCATCCGCAAACAGCTTAAGGTGAATGCTCCCTTTACTGGTTTCGATCGTTGCTGAGATATCCATTTTCCAACCCTCGCCTGCTCTGTTAATAAACGTGCTGCTTTTGAATACTGGAGCGGGCTTTTCCGCCCAAGTCGTTTTTTCTAAGGATCGCGGCCTCTTGCATCATACCTCGAATGCTGCCCCGCAGGCGCGGCTTGCCCCAGACAGCAAACCGTGGGCCGACCTCGAGCTGCGTGCTTCGGCTGATTTTTACCGCGCCGAGATGACAAAAAGCGCTGAATCCGCTTTCCTAATACCACTCATTTTACAGGCTGCACTTAACATTTCACCCCAAAGGATCGGCTGCGTGGACAGGCGAGCCAACGCAGGCGCGATAGTTTGGAATCGGGGTCAAGCACTAACGGGGGCTGGTTAACTAAACGATGCGGCAGGGATCGAGTTGATCCCTGCCGCGTGAGAGTGAGTTGTAGAGCCGCTAAACTCAGGCGCTCTGGCTCTGGACGATGGTGCCGTTCAAGTTGAACACGCCAGGCCCTTTGATGCCGACTGCCGTGTTGTTGACCTGGGCCACCTGAATCTGCTTGGTGAACTTCTTATCCAAGCTTAGTGAGTGGTGCATGTGAGGCATGAGGTGGCCGCCGTACCAGCCGCCCTTCACCCGCAAGCTCGCCTGCCGGTCCAGAGTCTCGGTCGCATTCAAATCACGGATCATGATGTTCGCCATGGTCTTGCTCTCCTAAGAATGGTCTCGGTTGTCGATCAAAAGCTCGTCTGCCCTTCAGCTCCGAGAGCCGTCTCGCTCTCGTTGCTTAAATAAATGCAGATCACATGCCAAAACCGATACAAAACTAAAATAATTTATATAATGCTGTTTTTATTGAATTTATTATGTAATACTTGGAGAGATCACTTGTCCAAAGACCATTAATCACCCATTTAAGTTTTTTTATAAAAACATTTTTCAATTAAATGGCTGATAAAAAACAACTAATTATGACCCAAGCCTCACCGAACCAACCCACTCAGAGTTCTACCGCCCGCAGTCGCCCTCGGAAAGCGCGCTCAGCCAGTCCCACTAGATGCCTGTGATGAGTAAAAAATAACACCTGCGTGCGGCGTGCCAGCATCGCCAAGACTTCCAGCCCGGCCACCGCGCGTGCGTCATCGAAATTGACAAACAGATCGTCGGCTACGAACGGCAACCCAGGCGCCTTGCCCAGGCATTCCTCGATCGCAGCCACCCGCAGAGCGAAGTAGAGTTGGTCCGCAGTACCGTCGCTCATACCGCTGACGCCTACCCGGTCGCCGCTGGCGCGCAAGCCGGTCAGCTCCGGTCGAGCCCGCTCGTCGAAATCCACCTCCAGATGGTCAAAGCCCCCGAGCGCAAGTGTCTTGAACAGCTCATAAGGCTGCCCACCACCCCCTCCCTACTTTTAAAGAGGAGCGCCGTGGGCAGCCGTTGGTCATGGCGGTTTTCCAACGCCTTCGTGCTCGAGAGCGGATGACACTTGCGCGCCGCGGCGAGCGCAGCAGTCAAACCCTCAGCAGGGACTAGGCCTCATCGAGAGCAGGCTGGCGAGACTCCGCGGCCGATTGCCCGGGCGCGTCGGCCATATTGTAGGCGGCCTTCAAGGCACCCGTCGCCTTATCTTTGAGCTCGATCTTGGAATTGGAGTAATAACCGATCTCGATGTCTTCGGTCGATTGCACCGAATTGGTAATGCCGCCTTTCGCCATGACACCCGCGACACCCAAGCTCCAGAAATGATGGTCCTTATAGGTGGGGTTGTAATTCACGGCTGTATTGCCGATGAGGTAGGCGTTATAGCGAATTCGTACTTTCATCACGCCCCGACTGGCAGAGAGCTCGGCGAGAACGGACTCGCCGGGATCAAGCTCTACACTCACCCCGGACGATGAACCTACAGTGATCGATTTCGACTCCTGCCCCCCGACTCCCCACGACTGGCTGTACGACAGCGAAGTCTCCCCCTCGGCCCCGGCACCGAGAAACTTGACACCGTAGGAGAACTTCTGCCCGATCGTAAGCGTGCCGCCGGTACTCCAGTTGGAGGACGTGGTGTTGTTCACCGACTCCGTGATGGCAACGTTAAAGGTGCCTTTCTGGCGGCTATTATTCACGAACTCCTGAGTCTTGACGATCACCGGCTCCGAGGTGATGCCGAGAATCTCCGCGCTCTGGACGACCAGGATCATTTGGACCTGCGGCCAACTGTACTTCTTGTAGAGATCACCCCACGGCGTCGGGCTATGCAAGTACACGTCGTTCGGGCTTTTCCCGAAATACGCCTTGACGGCGTCCTTGAGTTGCTTATCGCCAAGATGGAAAGTCGTCCGTTCCTGATCCGTAATGACGTGCTGCACGGTTCCGGTGGCGTTTACGCTTGATGCGGATTTGTCGTGACCGGCGACGATGCTGATACTGATGCCCATGATGTGTTTTCCTTGGTTAACAGGGTTTTCATCCTTGCCTTCGAGTCTTGAAGGGAGTCGACTCCAGGGAAGCCTTAACCTACTCATCCAGTCGAAAAAAGAATGAGCACACCATCACAAAACCTGCCCGGTCCCGATCCAGGCGCAGGAAACTCCGAATACGAGGGAAACGCAGCTGTCAGAACTGGATATTGACTCCGACGATGGCCGAACGTCCCTGCAGCGGTGCCCGGTCCTTGATAAAGGAGTTGTGCCGCCGGGCAGTTTCATCCAGCAAATTCCTGCCGCGCAGAAACACCTTCGTCTCCAGCGGATCGACATACAACGTATAGCTAAGCCCAAGATCCAGCATGGTATAGCCGCCGGTTCGCGTCTCGAGCGGGGCGGTTGCATTTTGGGTGAACACCTGCGTAGTCTCGAGATTGGCCTCGAGCGGACCGCGGTGATAATCGAGACCAAAGCCCAACCGCGCCGGTGAGATGCGCGGCAGATCGGGACCGCCGCTGAGTTGGCCGCGGACCCAATCCCCGAACAATCGCGCATCGAGCGTCCCGTTGGCATTGTCGAACAACCCGTATAAGGCCTCCATCTCTGCGCCGAAGAACAAGGCGTCGGTCTGGGTGTAATCGACCAGCAGTAAATTACCGCCGGGATTGCCTTCATCGTCGACCCGGTCGGCAGACCCGTCACCGTCGCGATCTTGCGATTGCGCAAAGATGAAGTTATCGATCAGGTTGACGAACACATTGGCGCGCCACGTCAGACGCCCATCGGTCTTGCGCAAGCTCAGATCGAGGTTATTCGAGGTCTCCGCATTCAGCCGCGTATCACCGATTTCAAATGTTCCAGTGGCGAAATGCGGTCCGCCGACCAGCAGCTCCACCAGTGCCGGCGGCCGCTGCGCGCGGGTAGCCGTCAAGCCTACGGCATACCCTGGCGTAAAATTCCAGATAGCACCACCGGAAAGACTATAAACTGTATGATTGATGTCATTGTCTCCGGTCATACTCGGGTCGATAGCCTGGTGCTCGACGCGACCGCCGACCTCGAAATGCCAGTCGCGCCAATCCGTGTCCTCAAACAAGAACATACTCACCGTTCGTTGTTTGGCCGGCTGCACGAAAGCCTCTTCACCTGTGGCTTTAAAGTCGCGATGGACATATTGCACGCCAACGGTACCAGTCAGCGGACCAACGGGCTTGTGATTGAATTCGAGCCGCCCCTCCCAAGCCTTGTTTTTGAAGACCGTGCCGACCTCACCCGGACCCTCGAACTCGGTATGATGGTAGTCATTATAACCGGCGCGAATACTGATACTGCGCAGACCAGCGAATGGATCGTCGAGGCGGCCGGCGAGGTCCCAACGATTCTGATCTAAATCGATGAAGACCGCCTCGTCCGGCTCCTGCGGATCGATTGGAATGCCATACTTCGTTTGGTACCGACCGAAGGAAAACCCGAAAAAGCCACGGCTACCGACCCAGGAGGTCCCAAGATTGGCTTCCTGGGTCTCGACAAAGCTGTTTTTTACAGTGCCGTTCGCAGCCCTGTAGTCATCGGTGTCGCGAGTCAGACCATCGAAGTGCAAGGCCAATTGATCAAAGCCGCCCCTCACCCGCACGCCCCCCAGCTTACCGTTATTAGCCGATTCGTATTGGCCGCGCAGGTTGGCCTCGAATTCGGGCACATACTCGGGAATCCGGCCGGTGGTGACGTTGACCAGACCGCCCGACAAACCGCTGCCGTACAGCAGCGTAGCCGGGCCACGCATGATCTCGATCTGCTCGGCCTGGAACGGTTCGACGCTCGTTTGATGATCGGGGCTGATGGTCGAGACATCGAGCGTGCCGATGCCGTCGCGCAGCACGCGCACGCGCGGACCGCCAAGGCCCCGGATCACCGGCCGGCTGGCGCCGGCGCCGAATTGCGTGCCGGTCACGCCCGGCTCCCGATTCAAGGTTTCGCCAAGGGTATTGGCCTGACGGCGTTCCAGCTCCTCGCCGGAGAGAATGCTCACCGGCTGCGCGGTGTGCTCCAGGCTTTGCGAGCCCGGTGGCCGCGCGGTAATGCTCAGTGGCTCCAGCATGACCGGACCGTCGTCGCCATCGATGTTTTGTGCCGACGCGCCGACAGATACCAGCGTAGCCAGCAACAAGCAGGCTGCATGACGATGCATCAGATTGCGTCTCCCCGAAAACTGCAATAAAGCGCGCCGCTCAGGGCCGCTTGGACCAGCGCTTATGCTTTGGAAACGAGCCGGTAATGGGAGACGACCGGTGGGGCGCGGATCGGCGGTCCGTGACGCGGTTCCGATTGCACAACGGCGGGCCGCGAACCGATCCGATATGGCTGTTGGAAACGAGGAGCAACGAACTGCAAGGGGACCGAGGGAAGTGGTGCGGCGAAGGAATGCGCGAGCTGCGCGATCTGGCAATGGTCGTGTCCCGCACTGGGCAGGTGGGCCGCACCATGCTGAGCAAGGATGAGCTGTGCGAGCAGCACCACCACCGCCATAGCAATGGCAATGCTGTGCCCGCGCAGCCGCAGCTTATCTAATACCCCGCTCACACACGCAACACTCTAGTTTATCTGCTGGGGCAATATTGGCACACGTACGGACCTGAGCGTAAGTAGCGCCGATGTGCAAATGGGGGTGGTCTACTGAGAACGTAGGCCGCCCGGATGGCCCCTGCGCGCCTACAAGGATATATTCACGGCGTGTCTCAGCAAACCGCCCTGCTTCCACTCGGCTGCCATTTTTGCAATAGGCGGATCATTTTACTAGGGCCCCAAGCTAAGAATCGCCGCCAGCCTTCGCCACTGCCGCCAAGGTGTCGGCCAGGGCGGCGCTCCAATGCCCTGGGGTCAAAGCCAGCGCGCGCCATGTGGCTGTCTTATCCAGAACGCTGAAAGCCGGCCGGGACGCCGGGGTCGGATATGCACTGCTCGGCACCGGCAGCACGGCTGCGGGGCGCTGCAGCAAACCCAACGCCATCGCCGTTTGCCGAATCGCGACGGCAAAATCATACCAGCTCGCCACGCCCGCGTCTGTCCAGTGCTGTATTCCGCTCAGCAGTCGTCCCTCGATCGCCCGCCAAACGCATTGCGCAAGGCCAGCGACAGCCGTGGGCGTACCGATCTGATCATCCACGACGTGGAGTTCCGCACGGGTGCGCATGAGCCGCAGCATGCTGTGCACGAAATTGCTCCCTGTCTCCCCGTAAAGCCAGGCGGTGCGCAAAATGAGCGCATCGGGCTTGATCGCCTGCGCCGCCTGCTCCCCGGCGAGCTTGCTGGCGCCGTACACGTTCAGCGGATTCGGCTTGCTCTCAGGCGTGTAGGGGCGACCCTGCGCACCGTCGAAAACGAAATCGGTGGAGATATGCACCAACCGACAGCCGAGCTCCCGAGCGGCCCGGGCCATGTGTTCCGCCCCACCGACATTGACCGCATAGGCCGCCGCGCGCTCGGTCTCCGCCTGATCCACGGCAGTGTAGGCGGCTGCATTGACGATCACCGCCGGCTCCATGGCGAGCACGCGCGGCACGCTCTGCGGCTGCGTGACATCGAGCGCGTCACGGCCGTACGCCAGCAACTCCACACCGGCGGGCGCCAGCCGCACCAGCGCACGCCCCAGCTGCCCATTCGCGCCCGTGACGAGCACTTTCATGGAAACAGCTCCGCATCGCTAAAGGCCACCCCGGCGCGATCCTTCTCCGAGAGCAGCGGCGCGGCGTGAGTCGGGATAGGCCAGGCGATATCAAGCTCGGAGTCATCCCAGCGAATGGTGCGCTCGTGCTGCGGCGCCCAAAAATCCGTGCACTTGTAGACGAACTCGGCGTGCTCTGCGCTCACGTAGAAGCCGTGGGCGAATCCGGGCGGTATCCACAGCATGTGCTTGTTCTCCTCGGAGAGCTCGACCCCTACCCATTGGCCGAAACTCGGCGAGCTGCGGCGCAGGTCCACTGCCACATCGAACACCGCCCCCGAGACTACCCGCACGAGTTTGCCCTGGGGCTGGCGGATCTGGTAGTGCAAGCCGCGCAATATGCCGTGCCGCGAGCGGCTGTGGTTGTCTTGGACGAAGCGGACATCGAGCCCCGCGTCTTGGAATTTACGCTCGTGCCAGGTTTCCATGAAATATCCCCGCGCATCACCGGCCACCTGGGGTTTGATGAGAATGACATCAGGCAAGCGGGTTGGGATGAAATCCATATCAAGCCCTGCTCAGAAGACGCGTTCATGCAGGATGCGCAGCAGATACTGCCCGTAATCGGTCTTCGCCAGCGGCTCGGCCAACCGGCGCACTTGCTCGGCATCGATGTAGCCCATGCGGTAGGCGGTTTCCTCCGGCGAGGCGACCTGCAGACCTTGGCGCGTCTCGATGGTTTCGATGAACGCACTCGCCCGGGCCAGGGATTCATGGGTGCCGGTATCGAGCCAGGCAAACCCCCGACCCATCACCTCCACAGAAAGCCGCCCCTGCTCTAGGTAAGCCTGATTGACGTCGGTGATCTCCAGCTCGCCACGGTCCGACGGGCGCACCGCCTTGGCGATCTCGACCACCGCGGAATCGTAGAAATACAAACCCGTGACCGCATAACGCGAGCGCGGCTTGGCCGGTTTCTCCTCAAGGCTCACGGCGCGACCGGTGCCGTCAAACGCCACCACTCCATAGCGCTGCGGATCGGTGACTGGATAGGCGAATATGGTCGCGCCCTCCGCCCGCTGAGCGGCTCTATCGACGAGCTGACTGAGCTCGTGCCCCTGAAAGACATTGTCGCCCAGAACGAGCGCGCAGGGCTCGCCGTCGATAAACCGCTCACCGATCAAAAACGCCTGCGCCAATCCTTCCGGGCGTGGCTGCACCTGATAGCTCATGCTCACCCCCCACTGCGCACCGTCGCCTAGCAGCTTCTGAAACAACGGCGTGTGCTCAGGCGTGGAGATGAGCAAAAACTCCCGGATCCCCGCCAGCATGAGCGTAGTGAGCGGGTAATAAATCATCGGCTTATCGTAAATCGGCAGGAGCTGCTTGGAAACGGCGGTGGTGATCGGATACAGCCGAGTACCGGCACCGCCGGCGAGAATAATCCCCTTGCGCCGCGGCCGCATCGCCATGGTCAAGCCCCCTGCCGTCCGGACAAGGGCACCGGCTGGGCAGCGGCGTCTTTCAGGCCGAGACGTACACCGTCGTATTTGGCCGCCAATTGATTACACCAATCCGGGCGGTCCAGATACCAGCGCACGGTTTTCTCGAGCCCGGAGTCAAAGCTCTCCTCCGGCGACCAACCCAGCTCCCGGCGTACCTTGCCGGCATCGATAGCGTAGCGGAAATCGTGGCCGGGGCGGTCGGATACGAACTCGATCAAGCGCGCATGGGGCTGCGTCTGCGGTCTAAGGCGATCGAGCTGCGCGCACAGCGTTTCCACCACCTGCAGATTGGTGCGCTCGGCGTTGCCGCCGATATTATAGCTCTCCCCCACGCGGCCGCGGGTCAGCACGCGCACCAGGGCGCGGGCGTGATCGTCGACAAACAACCAATCCCGCACATTACGGCCATCGCCGTACACGGGCAACGAACGACCGGCAAGCGCGCGGGTGATCTGCAACGGAATAAGCTTTTCCGGGAACTGATACGGCCCGTAATTGTTGCTGCAATTGCTGAGTACCGCAGGGAAACCATAAGTGTGGCACCAGGCACGCACCAAGTGATCGGATGAGGCTTTGCTTGCCGCATACGGCGAGTTGGGCCGGTACGGGCTTGCTTCCGTGAAACAGCCGTTCGCACCAAGCGCGCCGAACACCTCATCGGTGGAAATGTGGTGGAACCGAAAACGTTCTTGCTCGGTCGGCGCGAGTTCCGTCCAGTAGGCCCGTGCCGCTTCGAGCAGGCAATACGTACCGTGGATGTTGGTGCGGATGAATTCGGCAGGCCCGTCGATGGAGCGATCCACGTGCGATTCCGCCGCCAGGTGCATGACCGCATCCGGCTTTTCACTGGCAAACAACGCGCGCAGCGCGGCCGCATCACAGATATCGGTATGATAAAACCGGTACCGCGGGTCTTGCGCGACCGAGGCCACCGTACTCGGATCGCCCGCGTAGGTCAGCGCATCCACATTGACCACGCAGTGCTCGGTCTCCCCTATCAGATAGCGTACGAGCGCCGAGCCGATGAATCCCGCGCCCCCGGTAATGAGGATTTTCACACGAACGTCCTTTGTTGTGATAGCTCGAAACAGCCCGACCGACCGCGCATACCGGCGCGCCACGCGCGTCCTTAGTCTATCGACCCACGCTGCGGCCGGCCATGCTACCCTCGAGCGCGCCGAACGGGCTTGTCCTATTTGCTAAGGCTCCTTTTTTACACCCGCACGGAAACACATTCAAATACGCCGTTCAGTAATACACGGGGAAACCGGAATGCTGCGACTGCGCTCCACTGCGGCAACGCTGGCGCTGGCATCGTTCGTTGCCCTCGGTCCGCTGGCAACGGACATGTACCTACCAGCGCTGCCCGCCATGGCAACGGCGCTGAACGCTACCCCGGCGCAGGCCCAGCTCACCCTCAGCGTTTACATGATCGCCATCGCCTTGGCCCAGCTCGTCTACGGACCACTTTCCGATCGCTTCGGGCGCAAACCACCGCTGCTGGTCGGGCTGGTGCTGTTCACCTTGGCGAGCCTCGCCTGCGCGCTGGCGCAATCCATCGAGGCCGTGATCGCTTTCCGCTTCCTCCAAGCGCTCGGGGGCTCGGCCGGACCGGTGCTCGGGCGCGCCGCCGTGCGCGACGTGCACGGCCCGCTGGAGGCGGCCCGCATCCTTTCCTATCTCGGCGCCGCCACAGCGCTCGCCCCGGCGCTGGCACCGATCGGCGGCGGCTACCTGCTGGCGGCCTTCGGCTGGCCCTCGGTGTTCATCTTTCTCGCGGCCTACGGACTTGCCGCGACGGCGCTGCTCTGGCTCGCCCTGCCGGAACCACTGGCACCGGCGCAGCGCCAGTCGATCCACCTGCACTCGATCGTGCGCAACTACCGCTTTCTGCTGCGGCATCGGGAATTCGTCGGCTACATGCTCGCTTGCGCCTTCACCTTCGCCGGGCTGTTTGCCTTCCTCTCCGGGGCCGCGTTCGTGCTCATCGAGTTCCTGGGCATCTCCGCGCAGCACTTCGGCTATTACTTCACCCTCGCCGTGGGCGGCTACATAACCGGCACACTGTTCGCCGGCCGCCTGAGCCGCCGGCTCGGCATCAACCGACTGCTGCTGATCGGCGGCGTGATCGCCACCCTCGGCGGTGCGCTGATGGCCGCGCTGGCGCTCGCGCAAATCTTCACAGCGCTGGCGGTGATGCTACCGATGATGCTCTACATGATCGGCGTGGGCATCGTGCTGCCCCAGTCCACCGCCGGCGCCATCGGACCATTCCCCCAGATAGCCGGCTCCGCCTCGGCCCTGCTCGGTATGGTGCAAATGTCGATCGCAGCCGCCGCCGGCATACTCGTCGGCCACCTGCACAGCGGCACCCCACTTGCCATGGCCGCCATCATCGCCCTCATGGGCACGGCGGGGTTGGCGAGCTTTTTCGGATTGGTTTGGCTGCCGGGGCGGGCGCTGCAGGAGTGTAGTGTCAAAGAGGTATAGGGGCAAAGATCAATGCAGAAACCTTGGAAGTCTCGGGCTATTCACCACATTAGCGCAATCAATTCACAAGTTGTTGATTTTAAAGAATTACGCAAACTTTCCTCCGTTTGTGCCCTCGTGGTCGGAATGACATAGAGCGCGGTTACCCCAAAGCCTTTCATCCATTGCATGGCAAAACAGACTTTAGTTCCAAATATTCTTGCCGATTACTCTGAAATAGGATTAACGAAAAAACGTCGTTGTAAACAACATGGATCGCAAAGGGAATGAGCATGCAACACTCGGTCATTTGGCCAACGTGCCATCACGAACACCCACCGCTCCACAGCAGAGCCATAACAAGACACCGGCTCCTTCAACACCCATTTCCTGCAGATAACACTTCTCGTGTACACGAACGCAACGAATCTTGTCTAAATAGGTTGGCTCGGTGCGGATGCTGTAGTGACGGCTCCTGCGCCAGAATGCTTCCCCTATCATTAGTCATAGAACGAAACCATTCTTAAAATTCCATGCCTGAATAAACGTCATTTATAGTTTCTGCTTATAGTCAAACGAACAACTTTAGAAAGGAGTAATAATGAAAAAAATTATGACGTTGTCTTTAATAATGTTATTTTGCTCTGGATGCACAAACAGAATTGGCGATTTTACTATCGCATCAACAAAAAATATGGATATTAAAAAAACACTCCATAGAGTTGATGAAAGTGTGCGCTTAAAAGATAAGGATGTGAAACACATAATTATTTTCTTCCCAACAGGCATTCCAAATATCAAAGAAGCCATGGATAATGCTATCGAACAGAAACCTGGTGCTGTAGGACTATCAAATGTCACTGTCAAGCGTGGTGGCTGGTATATTCCTTTTATATATGGCCAAGATTATTTTGAAGTTGAAGGGAATCCCGTTTACGAAGTAAAAAAATGATTTAGCCTGATCGCTTCAAAAACTCGGTGCGAGTGGTCAGTTTTACACCAATACGAGATCGAATCATGGTTATTCGGAAACAG
>NZ_CH672427.1:344576-358235 GCF_000153205.1 Nitrococcus mobilis Nb-231 | reverse complement strand
GTTCGCCCCGACCAAATCCGCCCCCTTTTTCCCGCGCGAAAGAAGGGCTCCCCGCGATACAGGGTTGTTCAATGCTGAGAGAATGATGCAGATTGTCTTGTAACCTGCAGGATTAATAGTGATACCCATGCAGCTCAAGGCTTACCTATCAGCGATTCCCGATCATCGCCGGGCTCAGGGCCGGATGTATGACCTAACTCACCTTCTGCTGTTCAGCATCCTGGCCATGGTCTCGGGCGCGACCTCTTACCGAAAGATCCAACGATTCATGGATACTCACCGTGAACGCCTGAACGCTCTGTGCCAACTGCACCGGAAGCGCGCGCCGGCCCATACCTCCATTCGCTACGCCCTCCAGGGCTTGGATGCCAAAGCCGTCGAGCTTGCCTTCCCTCGCCATGCCTCTGGTCTGGACGGCGAGGACCACAACCGTTTCTTTCCCAGCACGGTAATAGATGCCGAATGGAAACCGGCGGATTAGCGCTCGGCGCGCACCGCGGCCGATTAAAGGGAACATAGCGGCTGTTCAGCAATTGATTGAAAAGCGTGCCGCACTTCATCAAGGAATTGCTGACCAACCCCTCCCGTTGCCCTTCATACCACTACGTCGCTTCCGAATGTCCGCCAACGCGATCTCAGCGGGGCGCACCGGCTCGCCATCGACCTTGTAGGCATCAAGGCGCCGATACAACTCTGCGTCTGCCACAACTCCGTGCAGTCAAACGACGC
This sequence comes from Nitrococcus mobilis Nb-231, assembly GCF_000153205.1. Taxonomy (GTDB): domain Bacteria; phylum Pseudomonadota; class Gammaproteobacteria; order Nitrococcales; family Nitrococcaceae; genus Nitrococcus; species Nitrococcus mobilis. The sequence goes on along the minus strand of NZ_CH672427.1, from coordinate 357,506 downwards.
CCTAAACCCTATCCCTTGCTCACCAGGCCCCGCCATGCGGCGTGCCAAGCCATCCGTCGGTCAACGAATTCGTTAAGGTAGCAGTATTAGAGTCTGACCTCCGGTGTCGGCACTTCTTACAGCAGTCCTCAGCCAGCCAACCAGACACATCAATACACGCAACATAAAAAAACCAAAGAACAATAGGTTACATCTGCGAAGCCCAGCCAACCCGGTCCACGGCATAAAAAATGCTGCATGTCACACTGTGGCGAAACATATTGCGTATCGAGAAAGAGTCGCGGAATGGGGGGATGGACTCGTGATCATCAATATGAGTGATCGAATGGATTTCGAGGGAGCCTGGGAAATGGCGGATCTCGCAGTAACCGACGAGAGGGGGCGAACCATGAAAACGGCGATCCTAGCATTCCTGCTACTGCTCACCACCGGCTGCGCGAGCGATATGCCCCGGCTAGTGGCCTCGCTCGACACGGCGGAGTGTGGAGCGTGGGAGATCCGCCAAGGCGAGGCGCATACCGTGGTAACGTGTCAAAGTGCGGGAGGTGCGGCAAGTTCTCGGCCCGTCAGAAGCTTCTTGACAACAAGCCATGACTGACCCACCCATGAAAGTCACCGTCGCCGGATGATCTCCTTCATCCTTATGAGGATGATGGCTGGGGCTCGCGTCGGAAGGCAGTCCCGGTGAGCACTTCACAACATTACTAAAGCCCCTGGCGATCGCGGGGGCTTTGCTTTTCACGCTGTCAGCCGCCTGGGAAACGGGGACGCGCCCGAAACAGGGACGGAGTTATTTTTCATCGTTAGGTGTTTACGAGGCCTGCCCCGCCCACGCAGTTCGATCCGTTCCTAGCAATCTGGTATAGAAGCCGTACAATTATAGAAATTATGCCGTATCGTATCGGGCGACTGTTTATGAACTCTGAAACGACCAAGCTCACTGTCCGTCTCCCGAAGCGGCACGTGGAGTTCGCCAAGCGCTACGCCAAGGCGCACGGGCTCAGCGTGACGGAGATGATCGATCGCTACCTGCGTCGCATGCAGGCCCTAGAACGGACAGCACCGAGCGCAGAACTTGAAGCGATCATGGGGTTGATACCCAGCAACGTGGACGCTGAGGAAGAATATCGCCGGCATCTTCGGGAAAAGCACGGACGGTGATCCTGGTAGATCTCAATGTGCTGCTGGACGTGGTACAAAAGCGTGAACCCCACTACCGGGCATCGGCGGCAGTGCTCGAAGCGATCATCAAAGGTGATGTGGAGGGTGCATTCCCTGCCCACGGGACGACAACGGTTCATTACATCGTCGCACGCTATCAGGACCGCGCCGTAGCCGATAAGGCAGTGGATTGGCTATTACGGTATTTTCGAATCGCGCCAGTTCGCCGTGAAGAGCTGTTGCGCGCTCGGGCGCTTGGGTGGGGTGATTTCGAGGATGCGGTGGTCGCCGCGGCCGCGGAATCGATCGGATGCACCGCAATCGTAACCCGTAACATAGGAGATTTTGCAGATTCCCCTGTGGAGGCACTCACGCCTGAAGAATTCCTGCTGCGTAATGGCACATGAATACGGGAATTCGGGGCGGTTCACTGCGAGGTGTCACCAAGTTCGAGGCGCTGCTCGATTCGTTCAAACCGCGCGTCAGTACGGTCAAAGCGATTTGAGTGCTCAGCGAGTGCGGCGTGGATCTGCGCGAGGTCAACATGCAGTTGGGCCTCACCTGTCTCCAAACGGCCAAGACGGCTCTTGACGCCACTCATATCCTCACGCAGCCCATCCAACTTCTCGTCGATGCGCCGCAGGTAGCGAAGGGTCAGAACTCTCCGGTTCCTGATCAGTTATGGCGGAACGCCTCATCGAGCACGGCGCTGTGCAGTGCGCGAAACGCGCCCCGCAGCGTGCTCGGTTTCAGCGGATCGAGGATGGCACGCATCTGCGTGTCACAGGGCACCTGCTCGACCCCGTAGAGCGTGCCGAGATTGTGGCGCGTAACCTCATCAGCCGCCCGTGCGCTGTCGTCGAACTGCAGCAGCGAGGGATATTTCAGCAAGAACATCGCCAGCGCGCTACTCAGCGCATCGGCAAGGGTGTAACGGGTGCTGTTGGGACGGCTTCGCGGATCGTCGAGTGCCTCAAAGCACGCGCGCACCGTGCGCAACAGCCCCGGGATGGACAGATCTTGGCGTAGTCTTGGCAAGAGGTGCGACCATGCGAGACACCCCGCTGACAGGACTCAGTAAAACTGCTGGCGAAGTTCTCAAGAGGCTCTGCTTTGAGCCACTCTCGAACTGAGCGTGACTGAAGCCGCTGGGGCCTTGGCGTAAGCCGGAAGACTCTTGATAATCCGCCCGTCCTCCACACTTGGAGTGAACGAGAACGCAGCAACCGCGGAGGAATCTCGAAACGAGGGCGAAAAAAGGCTAGGGCCGGAATCGAACCGACGTCCACGGCTTTGCAGGCCGCTGCATAACCACTCTGCCACCTAGCCACAAAACCGATCAAAAATACGGCGGATGCCGTCAGAATGTCTGGCGAGTAGGCACGTTACGCCAGAAAAAACCCCGACGTTGCCGGGGTCCAAAACTTGGAGCGGGAAACGAGACTCGAACTCGCGACCCCAACCTTGGCAAGGTTGTGCTCTACCAACTGAGCTATTCCCGCTTCGCTCCCGCATTTATTCTAGTGAGCTCGATCTTGCTGTCAAGCTCATAGTTCTTTGCCTCGCTCTCGGTAAGGTGTCCCACGACACACCACGCTGCATGCAGATACAGAGCCATAGAGTAAAGCGTCAGGGCCGCGGCTACGTAAAGCAGCCAGAATCCGATCAGCCAGACGGGGATGCCATAGATATCGTGCGCATACAGCAGCAGCACGATCGAAACCATCTGTGCCGCAGTTTTGAACTTGCCAATCCGACCGACGGCTACGCTCGCCCGTTTGCCCAACTCCGCCATCCACTCGCGCAATGCCGAGACCGCAATCTCACGACCGATGATAATCGCGACCGGCACCCCCACAGCGGCAGCCGGTGTGGCGACGAGAATCGCGATCAGCGCCACGGCAACGATGAGCTTGTCTGCCACCGGATCGAGGAAGGCACCGAAAGCCGAGGTTTGGCCCCAGCGGCGAGCCAAATAGCCGTCCAGCCAGTCAGTCAGACCGGCGAAGGCAAAAATCGCGGCCGCTGTAGCGTTCGACCAGGGATAAGGTAACAAGAAAATCAGTCCGAGCACGGGGATCAGAGCGATGCGCAGCCAGGTGAGGAGGTTGGGCAAATTCCAGCTCATCGGACCCCTCGCGCCTTGCCTGCAGCTATGCACTGTAGCACGACAAGTGCCGTCGGTCTGCTGCCTCGGGTACGCATGCCGCTAGCCATGCAGAGTTTGATAGATGCGCTCGGCCAAGGCTTGGCTGATCCCTGGGACTCGTGCCAGATCCTCGATCCCGGCTCGGCGTACGCCGTGCAACCCGCCCAGCTGCTTGAGTAAGCTTTGTCGGCGTTTCGGACCCAGCCCCGGGATCTCCTCCAGCATGGAGGTCGTTCGCTTGCGGCCGCGCCGCACTCGATGGCCGGTGATCGCGAAACGGTGTGCTTCGTCGCGAACGTGTTGCAGAAGATGCAGCGCCGGTGAATCCGGCGCCAGCTGTAACACGCCGGGCCGGCCGGCGATGAACAGGGTCTCCTCGCCGGCGCGCCGGCGTGGCCCCTTGGCGATCCCGATCAGCTGGACATCCTCTACTTGTAGCTCCCGCAGCACGATTTGCGCCTGTTTGAGCTGCCCGCGGCCGCCATCGATGAGCAGGATGTCGGGGATGGGCGCCTCGCCGCGCTTGAGCCGTGTGTAACGCCGTTCTAGCGCCTGGCGCAGCGCAGCGTAATCATCGCCCCGCTCGATTCCGGCGACGTTGAACCGCCGGTAATCCGATTTCAGCGGGCCGGCGCGGTTGAAGACCACACAAGAGGCTACCGTGGCCTCCCCCTGCGTATGGCTGATATCGAAACACTCGATGCGCTCGGGCATGCCGTCCAGGTCGAGAGCAAGCTGCAACTCCTCGAAGCGCCGCTCCATGCCGGCCCGGGTCGCGATCTGAGCGGTCAACGCATGCCGAGCGTTGCTTGCGGCCATTTCCAGCCACCGCCGCCGTTCCCCACGTAACCGCCACTGGATACGAACTCGATGCCCGGCATCGCGTGCCAAGGCCTCCTCCAACAAGGCCCGATCCTCGAAATCGTGGCTGACCAATAGTTCCATCGGTATATCCCGGCCCAAATAATGGCGGGCGATGAAAGCGTATAGTGCTTCGGCCTCGCTCGTCCCCTCGGGTATCCGCGGGAAAAAGGTCTGGTTACCTAAATTGCGGCCATCACGGATCATAAAAACCTGTATGCAGATCAATTCAGAGTGAGCCAGGCAGGCGATCACGTCGACATCGCCTCGGGCACCGGCGACATACTGGCGCTCCTGTATGCGCCGCAACGCCGAGATCCGGTCGCGCAGTCGAGCGGCTTGTTCGTATTCGAGCGCCTCGGAGGCGCCTTCCATACGCTGCACCAGTTCATCGATCACCTGATTCCTGTGCCCCTCGAGAAACAGCTCTACATGGCGAACGTCTACCGCGTAGGCCTCCTCTGAGATATAGCCGACGCAAGGTGCCGTACAACGCTTAATTTGGTACTGCAAGCAAGGCCGTGAGCGATTATTGAAGAAGCTGTCGCGACACTGCCGCAGGGGAAAAACCTTTTTTAGGTGATTGAGGGTCTGGCGCACGGCCCCAGCACTGGGGAAAGGTCCGAAATAGCGCCCCGGCGGTTTGCGCGGTCCACGGTGAAAGGCAAGCCGGGGGAAATGCTGCTGTTTGGACAGAAAAATATACGGATAGCTTTTATCGTCGCGCAATAACACATTGTAGCGTGGTCGCAGCTCTTTGATGAGGTTGTTCTCGAGCAGCAGCGCCTCGGCCTCGGTATGAGTCAGCGTAATCTGCACATCGTGCACCTGTGCGAGCATCGCTCGCGTTTTGGCATCGTGCATGGTGCGCGTGAAATAGCTGCTCACGCGATGTTTGAGTTTGCGAGCCTTGCCGACATAAATAACTTTCCCGGCCCCATCGAGCATCCGATACACGCCCGGGCGCTGCGGCAGCGTCGCGAGCAAGGCCTTGGAATCGAAGACGTTGGCTGCGTTCATCCGCAATCGAAGGTTTGGTCTAGCGCTACGCCTTGGCCGCCGAAAGCAACGCGCGTGCATCGCACAGCACGTCATAGAACATCGCGGCAGTCAGCCGGCGGGTCTGGGTGTTGTAGCGGCTGCAGTGATACGAGTCGAGCAGCGTTCGCCGGCGCGACAACCGATGCCGTGCACCGTGTGCGAAAGGATAGTCGCGCAGGCGATATCCTTCACAGCGCACGACCGCTTCATGCGCGATCCGCCCCAGCGCCAGCACGATTCCCCCGGAGGGGGTTGCTGCCAGGTCATAGCCGAGGAAACGACTGCAATTATTGACCTCGCTCGCGCTCGGCTTGTTTGCCGGCGGCAGGCAGCGTACGGCATTGGTCACCCGGCAGTCGTACAGTTCGAGGCCGTCATCGGGCCGGTCGGCGCGGGCTTGGTTGGAGAAGCCGGTGTCAAAGAGCGTTTGGTAGAGCAGGATGCCCGCATAATCACCGGTGAACGGCCGACCCGTGGCGTTGGCACCGTGTTTGCCGGGGGCGAGACCGACGACCAGTAAGCGGGCATCGAGTGGACCGAATGCCGGCACCGGCCGGGCATAGTAAGCCGGGTAAAGCGCCCGGGTCTCGCGCAGGAAACTCGCAAGCCGCGGACAGGCCGTACAATCGATATCGAACGCTTGCGTTTGGGCCATTATCGCGCTCGGTTGCGGTTGCATTGATAAGCTGGATTATCCAGGCCCTAAGCCTTCTCGATCATACCGAAACGGATAGCCAACCGTGTGAGTTCCACGTCGTTGGCCACGCCCAACTTCTCATAGAGCCGATAGCGGTATGTGCTGACGGTTTTCGGACTCAAACAAAGGGCCTCGGAGATCTCATACAGCCTACGTCCTTCCGTGATCATTATCATCACTTGGATCTCGCGGTGGGAGAGTCTGGCAAACGGGTTCTTGGACTGGCCCTCCAAACCGGAGAGTGCCATCTCTCGGGCAATGCGGGAGCAGATGTAGCGCTCGCCGCGAGCAACCGTGCGGATGGCGCTCAACATATCCTGCTCGCTGCAGTCTTTGGTGAGATAGCCGAGCGCTCCAGCTTCCAGCAAGCGGCTGGGGTAAGGCTCGTTACCATACACTGTCAACGCCAGAATTTTGAGCGCCGGGTCGATTCGCAGCAACTTGCGGGTGGCCTCTAGGCCCCCGATCCCTGGCATATAAACATCCATTAATACCATATCCGGTCGTAGCTGTCGGATTACATCCAAGGCCTGTTCTCCCGAGGCGGCCTCGCCGATTACCTCGATCTCCTCGGCCTCAGAGAGGATTCGGCGGATTCCGGTGCGAACCAGCTGGTGATCGTCGACCAACACAACTCTGATCATCCCAACAACACCCCTGAGACACCCTCTCCGGTCTAAATTATGTCAGTCGAAACCTTACTTCGCCGCAGGCTGGTTTAAATAAACTGCCGCTACTACAACATACTCGATTCGAGAATTGCATTTATCTGTTAAATTACCCGGCCTGACCGAACACGGCATCGAAGCGACTCAGTCAATGCCATCGCCTATGTTGCGTCTGTATCCACAACCCGTCGCGACCGTTCCCCTGAAAGGGCTCTACCTCGACGCCCCGCTTGTTCCCAATGAGCCGGCTGAACGGCTATTCGTGTATGGCAATTTCGTAATGAGCCTCGACGGACGCATCGCTATTGCGCAGCCGCCGAACGCTCATCAAACAGTTCCAAGTACCACGGCGAACCCCCGTGACTGGCGATTGTTCCAGGAGCTGGCCGGGCACGCCGATGTGCTCATCAGCTCCGGACGCTACTTACGTGATCTGGCCGCCGGTCAAGCGCAGGACAGCTTGCCAATAGGCTCAGCGGGCGCATTCGCCGACATCCGCCGTTGGCGTCGGCGCAACGGCTTGGCAGCGCAACCCGACGTGGTCTTCTTGAGCGAGGATCTCGACTTCCCGTTACCGAAGGCACTGCTGCAGGAGGGGCGCACCATCAGCATATTCACGGCCAACACGCCACCTCGCGAGCAGATTGCCGAGCTGGCGGCGCAGGGCGTGAGCGTGGAGCGCTTCGTCGGTAACGGGCGTATTGACGGCAAGGACATCGTCGCACGCCTCACTGCGCTCGGCTACCGCCGTGCTTACTGCGTCGCCGGACCGCAGGTTCTACACACGCTGGCTAGCGCCGGGTGCTTGGACACGCTATTTCTCACAACCGTCCACCGCCTGCTCGGCGGCTCGGACTTCTCCACCATCATGCAGGGGGCGCTGCTCGATGCCCCGCTGGATTACCGCCTGCGGTGGCTCTATTACGACGCGGCTAGTCCGGCTGGTGCGGGGCAGATGTTCGCCCGTTATGATTGTCGTTAGCAAGCGGTCCGTAACGAGCCGGACTTGGCTCACTTACGAACCCCCCCACGGGTAAGGAGTTGGGGATCCAGCAGGCGCTGCAACTCGGCCTCGGAGAGATCCGTCATTTCCTTTGCCACCGCGAGCACGGGCCGACCTTCGGCGTAGGCGCGTTTAGCAATCTCGGCGCCTTTCTCGTAGCCGATAACGGAGTTGAGCGCGGTTACCAGCACCGGGTTGAGCGCTAACGCTTCCCGCAGCCGCGGCGCGTTGACGGTAAAACCGCAGACGGTTTTTTCCGCGAGCACACGGCTCGACTGGCCCAGCAGCGCTATGCTCTGGAGCAAATTATAGGCAACCAACGGCAGCATGACATTGAGCTGGAAGTTCCCCGACTGTCCGGCCACGGTGATGGTGAGATCGTTGCCGATAACTTGCGCAGCCACCATGGCCACTGCCTCGGGAATCACCGGGTTGACCTTGCCTGGCATGATGCTGCTGCCGGGTTGCAGCACCGGCAGGGTGATCTCGCCGAGCCCGGCCAGGGGGCCGCTGTTCATCCACCGCAGGTCATTGGCGATCTTCATCAGGCTGACCGCGGCCACCTTGAGCTGACCGGAGAGTGCGACCGCGGCATCCTGGCTGCTCAAGCTCTCGAAAGGATTGTCGCTGACGCGAAACGCGATGCCAGTCCGCTCGGCGAGCAAGGCCGCCACCCGGTCCCCTAACTCGGGGTGAGCATTAATACCCGTCCCCACGGCGGTGCCGCCCTGGGCCAGTGCATGCACCCGTTCCAGCGCGCTTTCGATGCGCTCGCCGGCATGGCGAATCTGCGCCGCCCAGCCACCGATCTCCTGGCCCAGAGTGATCGGCATCGCGTCCATGAGGTGGGTGCGGCCGGTGGTGGTCACCTCGGCGAGTTCTGCCGCCCGCGCCTCCAAAGCCTTGGCCAAGTCGGCAAATGCTGGCAGCAGGTGCTCGTGACATTCCAGAGCGGCGCTGACGTGGATGGCCGTTGGGATGACGTCATTGCTGCTTTGTCCCATGTTCACGTGGTCGTTCGGATGCACGCTTACGCCGAACCGGCGCGAGGCCAACTGCGCAATCACCTCATTGGCGTTCATATTGGTGCTGGTGCCCGAACCGGTCTGGAATACGTCCACCGGGAAATGCGCATCGTAGTCGCCACGTGCAACGGCCTCCGCCGCCTGCGCGACGGCATCGGCGATCTGTTCTTCAAGCCCCCCGAGACTACCGTTAGCCCGCGCCGCAGCCGCCTTGATCAACCCCAATGCACGAATGAAAGCCCGCGGCAAACGTAGGCCGCTGATGGGGAAATTCTCGACGGCCCGTTGGGTTTGCGCACCGTAGAGCGCCTCCGCAGGTACGCGAAGCTCGCCCATGCTGTCCTTCTCAATCCGGTAGCCCTGTTCGCTCATGCCACGCTCCCACGTGCTCACCCTGCGCCTAGGGGCGCACCTTGAGTGTGCGCCACCGCCTTGGCAGGTATACAATGCGTTTCCGGTTATTCACTATGTTGCCGTTGCAACTATACTTTACTCCCAATTACGATCACTGATCCTGTGCAATCAGGCCCTAGCGCATGGACCTAACTCGACTCACGGCCATCTCTCCTATCGACGGTCGCTACGGTGAGAAAACGACCTCGTTGGCGCCGCTGGTCAGCGAATACGCGCTCTTGCGCCAACGCCTCACGGTAGAAGTGCGTTGGCTCCAGGCCTTGGCGGCCGAGCCGGCAATCAGGGAAGTGCCGGCCTTGTCGGCAAATGCTAAACGCTTTCTCGAGACTTTACTGGAAGACTTCGATCTTCACGCCGCCGAACGAATCAAACACATCGAGCGCACCATCAACCATGATGTAAAGGCGGTGGAGTACTTCCTCAAAGAGCGGCTCGCCGAATACCCTGAGCTCGCTGCGGTGCGTGAGTTCGTACACTTTGCCTGCACGTCCGAAGATATTAACAACCTGGCTTACGCACGTATGCTCAAAGCGGTGCGGGAGGAGGTCCTGCGCCCCGGCCTGGATGCGCTCATCGAGCGGTTGCGCGAGCTCGCGCATGTACACGCCGGTGCGGCCATGCTCGGGCGCACGCACGGCCAGCCGGCCTCCCCGACCACCCTCGGCAAGGAGCTGGCTAACAGCGTGCGCCGGTTGCAGCGCCAACACCAGCAGTTTCTCGATGTGCCGTTACCGGGCAAGATCAACGGCGCCGTCGGCAACTACAATGCCCATGTCTGCGCCTACCCGGAGGTTGATTGGCGCGCCCTCGCTCGGCGCTATATCGAGGGGCTGGGACTGGAATGGAATCCGTATACGACCCAAATCGAGCCCCATGATGGCATCGCCGAGCTCTTCGACGCGTTAGCTCGGCTCAACACAGTCCTGATCGATCTCGCGCGCGATATCTGGGGCTATATCGCTTTGGGCTACTTCAAGCAGCGCCTGATCGAGTCCGAAGTCGGCTCCTCCACCATGCCGCACAAAATCAATCCTATCGATTTCGAGAATGCCGAAGGCAATCTCGGCATCGCCAATGCGCTACTCGGGCACTTGGCGCGTAAGCTGCCGATCTCGCGCTGGCAGCGCGATTTAACCGATTCCACGGCACTGCGCAACATCGGCGTTGCCTTGGCTCACTCGCACATCGCCTATCAGGCGTTATACAAGGGTTTAGGCAAGCTGGAGGCAGACTACCAGCGGCTGCACGATGATTTGGAGGCTAACTGGGCGGTGCTGGCCGAGGCCGTGCAGACGGTGATGCGCCGCTACGGTATCGAGGCGCCCTACGAACGACTCAAAGCCCTGACGCGCGGCCAACGTGTGGAACCTGCCGTGCTGCGCGCATTCATGCACGATTTGAATCTCCCCGAGCCAGCGCGGCGCGAGCTGGAGGCATTGACACCAGCCACCTATATTGGGCTGGCCGAGCGTTTAGCCCGGGAGGTGTGATATGACCGTAGGGAGGCTACTCAGAGGCAGTTGGCTTGAGTTGGGGCATTTGGCCGCGCCGGTGCGCCGGCGGGTATTTATCGAAGAGCAAGGTATTCCCGTGGAACTGGAGTGGGATGCGCTGGATGATGCCAGTCGCCACTTGGTGATCGTGACCGCCAGCGACGATCCGGTCGGCACGGTGCGACTTACCCCAAACGCGCACATCGGCCGAATGGCGGTGCTGCCGGCTTGGCGCCGGCGCGGAATCGGTACTCGGCTGCTGCACACGGCATTGGAGGAAGCCGCCGCGGCCGGGATGAACACCGTAGCGCTCGCGGCGCAATTGCCCGTGATTGCCTTCTACGAAAAGCTGCACTTCGAACCCTACGGCGGGATCTTCCAGGACGTCGGCCTACCGCATCGAATGATGCGGCGCGCGCTTGGAGAGGGCTCGCTATAATTTTGCCCCCCGGGGCGCTGATTTTTTCCAGACGCACGCCCCTGAACCGCGTATCCTTGTGACCTCTTTTAGACCACCGACATTGAATAGCTCCCATGACCGAATCGACTTCGAATGAAATCACTTTCCAGGATCTGGGCCTGAACCCAGCCGTGCTCAATGCGCTCCACGACGTGGGCTACGAGGTGCCCTCCCCCATCCAGGCTCACACCATTCCGCATATTCTTGCGGGCCGTGACGTGTTGGGTCAGGCACAGACCGGCACCGGCAAAACCGCGGCTTTTGCTCTACCGCTGCTCTCGCGTCTGGATCTGAGCCAAGCCGTGCCACAAGTGCTCGTGCTGACACCGACCCGCGAACTGGCCATCCAAGTCGCCGAGGCCTTCCAGCGCTATGCCGCTCGCCTCACAGGCTTCCATGTCCTGCCACTCTATGGCGGCCAAGATTACCGCGGCCAGTTCCAGCGACTCGCACATGGCACTCACGTCGTAGTCGGCACGCCGGGTCGGGTCATGGATCATATGCGTCGAGGCACATTGAAGCTCGATGCACTCGCTTGCCTGGTGCTGGATGAAGCCGACGAGATGCTGCGTATGGGCTTTATCGACGATGTCGAATGGATCCTGGATCAAATACCGTCGACGCGGCAGATTGCGCTGTTCTCGGCCACCTTGCCGCCGGTCATCCGTCGTATCGCGAAAAAGCACCTGCACAATCCGCAGGAAATCAGCATTAAAGTGCGCACCGCAACCGCCGAGACCATCCGCCAGCGCTATTGGCTGGTCAACGGCACCCACAAGCTCGATGCCTTGACCCGAATCCTGGAGGCCGAGCCCTTCGACGGCATGATCGTGTTCGTGCGGACGCGAACCGCCACCGTCGAACTCGCCGAAAAGCTCGAAGCCCGAGGTTACGCCGCTGCGGCACTGAGCGGAGACATTTCGCAGAAGTTGCGCGAACACACCGTGCAGCGGTTAAAAGGCGGCAAGCTCGACATACTGGTGGCCACGGACGTTGCCGCCCGCGGTCTCGACGTGGAGCGCATCAGTCACGTGATCAATTACGATATTCCCAATGACACAGAGGCCTACGTGCATCGTATCGGGCGCACCGGGCGGGCGGGGCGTGCTGGGGATGCGATCTTATTCGTCACCCCGCGTGAACAACGCATGCTGCGCATGATCGAAAAAGCCACGCGGCAGAAAATCACCGCCATGAGCCCACCCAGTACCGAGGCCATCAACGACCAGCGCATCGCCCGTTTTCAGCAAAAAATCAGTGATGTCATGGCCGCACAGGATCTAAGTTTTTACCGGGAACTGATGGAGTCGTATCAGCGCCATCACGACGTGCCGGCCATCGAAATCGCGGCCGCTCTGGCCAAGCTCGTCCAGGGCAACACGCCGCTGTTGCTCAGCCCCCCTCCCGAACCCAAGCCGGGCGTCCCAGGGCGGCGTCCCTTCGGCGCACCGGATCAGTTTGGCAAATCGGCGAATGCAAGGAACCGCCCGCCCAAGCGCAACTCCCCGGCACGCGCTACCGACCGGGTGCGCTACCGCATCGAAATCGGGCGCTGCCATGGTGTCAAGCCGGGGAATATCCTCGGGGCCATCGCCAACGAAGCCGGTCTCGACAGTCAATATATAGGCCGAATCGACATTTTTGACCGTTACAGCACCGTGGAATTGCCCGAGGGTATGCCCAACGCCGTGCTGCGGCATCTGCAGAGGACTCGTGTGGCCGGCCGAGCACTGGCGTTATCCCCACTCGAAACGGTTACCGGCCGGGATCGGCCCAGAGAGTTGAACAACCCCCCGTTGCGGCCCACAGTCAGCCGTAAGGCTCGGGCAGTCTGAACACATTCCCCGGCCCGAAGCGGCTACCAATCCACGTTGGGGCCTTGGATTAAGGTAGCCGCCCGACTTCTTATCGTCCTGCAGCAGAAGGCCTTTGGCCTTGGACCTCCTAACCCGGAAGTT
>NZ_CH672427.1:222629-344485 GCF_000153205.1 Nitrococcus mobilis Nb-231 | reverse complement strand
CGGCGCACTGAAACTTCCGGTCTGATAACAATTGCCCGAAACTACGGAAGCTATAGAGCTTTCGATGACCTCCGATATGCTGCGTTTTGAGTATCTGCTTGGCCAGCGGTTGCCGGACGTTGCCCCCTCGCTCCTAATACTCTCAACTTAAGCCCTCCTTCAGCATTGTAACCGGTAGGCGCTGTAGGTATGTGGCTTAGTTGAGGGCGGGCGTGGGCTGGCGGGCGATTTTATAAGTCAACGCGCCGGCCGCCTTGAGCGGTGACAGGCGGATAACGGCTTCGCTCTCACTCGAGTTTGAAAGTGCCTACGCACATAATTCCATATTTTAAGGTATAACAACAGCTTACCTTCCGGACACAGACGCATCGACGCTTCCCAAACCACATGCTCTATGGACACTATGGATTGTTCAAGCCGCCGACGCGAGCACCCTGGCGAACGGCGCATGCCTTGGCGTGAAAGGCATCGGAAAGCCGTGTACGGGAGAACCGTATGCACGGTTTGATGAAGGAGGACAGACCAACATGGCCACGCATCGGCTATTGAGGCACCGCCAAACGAAAGGGACGGCAACAGATAGGCTGGCGCTACGGAAATGGTAACCTATTCTTTACTCTACCCAATGCTTGGTTCCATATTCCAATGCTTGAGTATTTTACACTGATCGCTCAGCTAGGATTAAGCGCCTCATTGCCCAGCCAGATTCAGACGAGCCTAGATGACTCGGGCCTCCCAGATGCCGTCATCGAACAGCGCTTGCGCTTCCTCGAGAACCGGCTCCAGGAGTCCAAAACACAGGGGCAGATTTGGTCGTATAGCTGGCTGGCCATCAATGGCGTCAGCATGGTTGGACTCGGCGCCGCGGCCGCTTTGGCCGACAATGACGACGATCGGGTCAAAGATGCCGCGTATGCAGCGAATGCAGGTATCGGCCTAGCGTATATGCTGGTAACCCCGCTGGAAGCGCGCTTGGGCGCAAGCCTAATCGTTACCCTGCCCGAACGCACGCGCGAGCAAAAGCTCGCCAAGCTTCGCGCCGCCGAGGACCAGCTGCGCCGAAACGCCGAGCGCGCTGAAACGCGCTGGGGATTATGGGAGCACGTTGGTAATATCGCACTCAACGTTGCCGCCGGCGCCGCCACCGGTTTGGCCGCAGGCCCTAAGCACGGGGTGGATGTGGCACTGACTGGATTCATCGGCGGTTTGGCCTTTCTGCTCACCCAACCCTCCAAACCCGCCAAAGACTGGGAGGCCTATCAGAACCTGACGGGCGAGAAGACCTCCAACGTTGAGGTCTTCGTTAATTCGCGGCCAGACGGGGCAACCCTCAACATGCGCTTTCAGTGGTGAGATCGGCAAACAGCATCTTCTGACAATCCGCCCACATGCCGAATGCTACAGCAAGCATTACTATTGGCGCCGGCATAGCTCGCCTACAGCGTTGCATCCGTCAAAGATGCAAACCGCATTCAGTCTTGGGCTTCCCCTGCCAGCGGCCGCTACGACCCTCACCTTTCACGGTGCAGTGCGAACAGCCGATCGAGGCATAACCCTCGGCAACCAGCGGGTGGAAGGGCAAGTTGTGATCGCGGATGTAGGCATCCCGTTGTTCACGGGTGACATCGATCATGGGATTGAACTTCACTAAACCGCGCCGCTCCTCGAAGATGTGCAACTCGGCGCGATGCTCGGTCTGCCAGCGCATCAGGCTGGAGACCCAGATGTCGACCCCCTCTTTGGCGGCCTCCAGCGGCTGCACTTTGTTCACTGCACAGCACAGGTCCGGATCGGTCTCGTAGAGGCGTTCCTTTTGCGCGTAACGGAAGTGATGCGCATCGGGACGGATGTCCTCGACTCGGAGCTTGAAGAGCTCGATCAGATAATCACGGTATTCCAACGTCTTAACAAAATGGAAGCCGGTATTGATGAAGAAAATTTTTTGTTCCGGCCGGATGCGAGAGATGATGTGTAGGAAGTACGCCGACGTGGCGGCAAAGGAGGACGTCACCATAATGCGCTGCGGTACGAAGTCGCGATACAGGCGACGAATTCGTGCTTCAAAATCCAACGGCGCATAAGCCTCATTAAGCTGCGCAATGCCCTCCGGGGACAAGCCCACGCTGTTGCTGCCAGTGCTGTCAAGCGAAATTGCATGCTGCGTACCGGTCATAAATCGAGGGTATCCTTATTTTGTGCCGAACAAGCGAAAGCGCTCACCTTCCACGGGAGCGCTTCGTAGCTCAGTCGAGCCTTGCCGTGACCGCACGCCGCTGCCGGCCATGCAACTCGACGCGCGTGGGCCTATTTTAAGCGCAGCCACCGCCGTTGCGCCAAGTTTGAATTCAGGACTCCTCCTGCAGACGCATCTCGTCGATCTCGGCAGACTCAGTGTACCCAGAAGAAGCCGGAGAACGCGGCTCATATTGAACGCTTCGACTACAAGATAAGACCGTTCCGGTTTTCACCGCTGATTCGGGAATGCGCGTAGCCGGACGATGCGAAAGGGCGGGACGCTAAAACGCGGGGGGACCTGCCTGGTCCCCGCCGCGTGAGGTGCTGTGAGCTTCTCGCTCAGGCGCTTTGGCTCTGGACGATGGTGCCGTTGAGGTTGAAGGTGTTCGGACCACCGATGCCCACTGCCGTGTTGTTGACCTTGGCCACCTGAATCTGATTGGTGAACTTCTTGCTGATGCTGCTCGGGTAGCTCAGATGGGGCATGAGGTAGCCGCCGTACCAGCCGCCTTTCACGCGCAGGCTCGCCTGCCGGTCCAAGGTCTCGGTCGCGTTCAGGTCACGGATCATGATGCTCGCCATGGTTTTGATCTCCTAAAAGTTACGTTCGATCGTCGATTAAAAACTCGTCTGGTCTTGGCTCCGAGAGCATCTCGCTCTCGTTGCTTAGATAAAGGCAGATCGCATGCCAATGGCGGATGAAAAGCCAAATTAATTTATATATAGCTGTTTTTAAAAAGCTTATTTTTAAATGCCAGGAGCACTTCGGCGGCAAGGCCGACCGCCTCTCACCTAATCATGTTTTTAACTAGACGACATATTCCCTCTAAATGAGCTCAAGAATGCAACATTGTCACAAGAAGGTTCCCATCTATTCGCTGCCAGCAGCATCGCCATCCGGCTCAATAGGCGAGCACGCGCACACCATCCGCGATGCTGAATGGGAACAGAGAATCGACACGGAAGAAGATTCGATGGGGTGTCCGGCGGCTGCTTCGTGCTGGTCACTCGTCGGTGATTTCCAGGCACCGCTCGATACGCTGGATGCGCTCCACTAAACGGTCAATGGAAGATTGCTGTCGCGCCTGATCGCTGTAGAGGCCCGCATACTCGCGCAGACCCTTGGCCTGCCCGCGTTCCACCGAGGCGAGACGGTGCTTGAGCTCGACCACATCCTCGCTGATCTGATCCACCCTTCCGCGGATATGTCTCAAGTGCCCCAGCATTAGGTTGTCATGGCCCATAAGTCTTTACCTCGGCGGAACGCAATCTGCAGTAGCTTCGGTGTACTGCAAAATATGTGAACAGCCTCACTTCATAAGCCACCAGCCATGTTAAACAGGGACGAAGAATAAACAACCGAAGAGGGCAACGATGAGCCGACGCGCATTACCGTCCGTGGAAATGGGCTAGAATCCGAAGCGCTGCGTCGCTTTTTGCTGGACGATTATCACCCGACCCCAATCCTGGCGCCCGGGAATGGCAGCAGCGAATTTTATCCCACGGACAATAAGGAAGATTTTACTTCAATGGCCTCGGTCAAGGCCGAACGCTTCCGTAGACGGCTCGCCCGACTAGCCATCCGCACCTCATTCCTTGCTTGCGGCGGATACACCCAACCCAAACGTGGCTTTCTGCCTCATCGACGGCCGCAAGCCCTAGAGCCACCCGACAGGACTCGCCCCAGTGGGCGGCGCATTACGCATGCGCCGCCGCTAGCCCAACTTAGCGGATTCGCCCCGGATTTTGCGGGCGCCGAAGAAAAATCTTTTTGAAAATCAAAAGGCGGTCTGTGGATAAGCCCCGCAAACCCGTTGTAGTGAAGACCTTTGGAGGGTGCGCCTATATTAATCAATTAGTTGGCGTTTCAGAACAGCCGAATCCGCTAAGTTGGGCTAGGTTTTTCCGCTGATTCGGGAATGCGCGTAGCCGGACGATGCGAAAGGGCGGGACGCTAAAACGCGGCGGGGACCTGCCTGGTCTCCGCCGCGTGAGTTGCTGTGAGCTTCTCGCTCAGGCGCTTTGGCTCTGGACGATGGTGCCGTTGAGGTTGAAGGTGTTCGGACCACCGATGCCCACTGCCGTGTTGTTGACCTTGGCCACCTGAATCTGATTGGTGAACTTCTTGCTGATGCTGCTCGGGTAGCTCAGATGGGGCATGAGGTAGCCGCCGTACCAGCCGCCCTTCACGCGCAGACTCGCCTGCCGGTCCAAGGTCTCGGTCATGCTCAGGTCACGGATCATGATGCTCGCCATGGTCTTGATCTCCTAAAAGTTACGTTCGATCGTCGATTAAAAACTCGTCTGGTCTTGGCTCCGAGAGCATCTCGCTCTCGTTGCTTAGATAAAGGCAGATCGCATGCCAATGGCGGATGAAAAGCCAAATTAATTTATATTTATCTGTTTTTAATACATTTATTTTTTAATAACTGAATCGCTCAGGTAGCCAAACAGCCGAGCATTACCTAGTAATGTTTTTTGTTAGACAACTTTTTCTGTGAGTAAACGATTTTAATACAACATACAGCCAATCCCCCATCAGCTCCGGCGACATTGGTCGGCGCGTTTTGATCGTCGTGAAGACGGTATGCATTGCAGCGAGGCAACGGAGCTGGCGTCGCAGCGGTTGGACGATGTACGCGCCATACTCGCTGACTTGCACCGGATCAAGGCCGTATTGACCGAGCTAGTCAGCGAATGCCATGCGCATCAAGGCGATGTATCGTGTCCGCTCATCACCGCCTTGCATTACGGCTAAGTCATGTTGGGGCACGTCGGGTTAGTGCTGCCGGCTTGTGACATTCCGTGCGCTCACCTCCTGAAAGTGACACGAGCCGCACCCGCTCTGCTGTCCCAGCCGTTGCAAACGCAGCGCCTTATTCCTCTTCGAGATCTTGTTTACGCTGGCGCAGCAGCATCGACTGGCGCTGCAGAAGGTGTTGGACCAGGGCTTCGCGGTCGTAATCGCGCAGAAACTGGAACTGCACACCGACGCGGGACCCGCTGTGCTTACCGCTCTCCCCGCAGCGCATCACCTGGGCAAAGGTGTGCAAACCATACCCCGTGGCCGGTATCATGAGTCGTATATCCAACACTTGTCCTACTTCGAGCACCTCCGTTGAGCTAAAACCCATGCCATCGGCGCTGATATCGACCGTAACGGGCTGCGGACAACGGCTGCCGAGTTCATGCACCATCAACACGCCAATCACCCGATCGACTTTCCGGTCGAGATGTTCTATGAGACGGGCAATCACCGCCGATTCTTGCTCGGCCTGGCGCCGTAGAATCGCTGTTTGCTGGCGCAACTCGTTCATTTCCGGAACCAAGGCAAAAGCGCTCGATGCATCCTGAGCAGGCGCCTGGCGGCGCAGCAGCGCCTCCTGCCGAGACAGGCACCGGTAGTCGAGCAGCACCTCATCGGTGATCCGAAAGTTCTCGCGCCGGTCCTTGAGAGAGCCACAAAGCTGTCGGTCAGCCACCTTCGTTTCCTCTTGCATCGCTCGGCTCGAGCACCTCGTTGAGGCTACGGGTCAATTCTAAGCCATTCCCGTTGACTAAGATGATCTCGACCCGGCGGTTGCGCGCTCTGTGGCGCGGGGTGTCGTTGGAAACGATAGGTCGCGTATCGGCATGTCCGGCAACGGTAATTCGATTGGCATCCACCGCCTCGACCGCTCCCAACGCACGCAGCAGCGAAATCGCGCGCGCCGCCGAAAGATCCCAATTTGATCGAAACTGGGCATTATGAATCGGAACGTTATCGGTATGGCCGGCGATGATGACCTGCCCCTCTGTCATTCGGATGGCTTGGCCAATCTTGCGCACCGCCGGCAAAAACGGCTTGATGAGCTTGGCTGAGCCGGAGGGGAACGAACCATGCTCCCGAACCCGAATGACGATCTGAGCACCGATTTGAGCGACTTCGATCAACCCACGCTCAATCTCCTGGCGAAACAGGCTCTGGAGTTTGATCAAGTTGCTGCGGGCCTGCTCGACGGCGGCATCAGAGGGCTGCCGCGACAAAGAGAGCAAGCTGTCCGGACCGCCCGGACCACTCGGTGCAACGGTAACGCGCGGTGGCATCGGACGAATGCCTTCGCTCGTGCTCATAGGTGTTGGCGCGATTTTGGCGAACGGGGACTGGGAAGGTTGGCCGGGACTGAAATCGCGCGCGACGAAACTCGTACCCATGGGCGGGTCCCTGGTAACATCCTCCCGCTGAACGCCGAACGCCATGCGCATGGAGCCCGCGATCTCCTTGTACTTGTTCACATCCATCTCTGAGAAAGAGAGCAGCAACACGAAGAAGGACAGCAACAGCGTGCTCAAATCCGCGAAGGTCGCCATCCAGGGCGGCGCGCCGACAGGAGCCAACCGCCGTTTACCACTCTTCGATGCATCGCCGAGCATGTGATCAAGCGGCCTCCTCGGCTGGCGCCCGCTGTTTGACGGGCAGATAAGTCTTCAACAGCTCCCCGATCACCCGAGGGTTCAAGCCCTCTTGTATGGACAGCAGACCCTCTAGGATCAAGGTGCGGTTGAGGCGCTCCTCGCCGTTACGGTTCGCCAGCTTATCGGCGATCGGAATTGCAACCGAGTTGGCGAGTACCGCGCCGTAAAGCGTAGTCAGCAGCGCCACCGCCATCGCCGGACCGATCTGTTTCGGGTCAGCCATGTTACTGAGCATCTGCACCAAACCGATCAGGGTTCCGATCATACCCATTGCCGGAGCCACATCACCGATCGCCCGGAAGACCTGCTCACCCTGCTCATCACGCGCCATGGTCAGATCGATTTCTTGACCTAGCACTTTTTTGACCAGCTCCGACTCATGGCCGTCGGCAATGAGTTGAATGCCTTGCCGGAAAAACGGGTTGGCTACCTCATAGCCCTCCAGCGCCAACAGCCCTTCCTTACGCGCCACCTGCGCCAACTCCACGGTCTGATCGATCAGACCTTGCGGGGACTCACTGCGATACCGAAACGCTCGCCCTGCGGCTTTGAAAGCCCCTAGAAATTGGCCGAGGGGAAACTTGATCAGTACGGCCAGCAAGGTACCCGCCAAGACGATGAGCATCGATGGCAAATTCAAAAATATAGCCGGGCTACCACCAATAAAGATGGCAGCGGCTATGA
Source organism: Nitrococcus mobilis Nb-231 (assembly GCF_000153205.1). Lineage (GTDB taxonomy): Bacteria > Pseudomonadota > Gammaproteobacteria > Nitrococcales > Nitrococcaceae > Nitrococcus > Nitrococcus mobilis. The sequence goes on along the minus strand of NZ_CH672427.1, from coordinate 337,111 downwards.
CTCCGAGCGCACCAATAAAGCCGATGAGGGTTGCCAGATCCATGAAATGCAAGACTCCTGACGCCTATCGTTTACTGTGATACCGTGGACTTTGCGACACGGCGCAGGCGGACTGTTAGCAATAGCGATACGATCCCCCGCTTCTTGACTAGATGCTGTGAGCGAATGCGCAAATTGTCCGACACGTAAACTTGTCTTATAGCGACCGGCAGGGGCAAATAACCGGCTTTCGAGCCAAATCCTCGAGTTCATGGCAAGCCCAAAACCCGGGGCCAAGCGATGGCAGATGAGACCCTAAACGCGCGGCTGCAGAGCGTGCTGGAGGAACTCCGCCCGAGTTCGATTCTGGTTATTGGCGATTCTTTGGCCGTTCTTGTCAAAACACTCACCGGTGCGGATGAGACGCTCACCCACCTTTCCAGCGCAGAGGCAGCGCAACGGCTGCCCGCCCTGAGCATCCACGACCTAGCCCTAGTCCAAGCCGATACGGCTTTAGCCGCGTTGGAAAGCGGGGTTTTGCTGGCACGGCTGCGCGATGTTTATGCACGCAAAGTGCTGGTCATCGTAGCACCCGGTCTGGCTGATGGCCCCTGGAACCGCCGCTCACTGATTCGGCTCGGATTCACGCCATACGGCGCGGCAACCGGGGCAGAGGGCGAGCGGCTGTTGCTGTACCAGTTCGATATCGCAACCTATAAGACAACTCCAGACTGGCTGTCTCCAAACAATTGGGCCAACCCGGAGCTCTGGGATAAGTACCGCTGGTAAGCAGCGGCAAGAGAACCTTCCCGACCGCAACGGCGGCGGGACGCGCCGCCTATCAGGTCAAGGCTCAAACGGAGCCACCAAGCGCTTAGCAACCAACCAGTCGAGGACGCGCTCTGCCAACGAGCGCCAGCCCAGTTCGAGCATGACCGCGTGCCCCATATCCGGCTGCAGATGCAGATCGGCGTTGTAGGCCCGGGCCGTCTGCTCGACTTCCGCAACCGAGAACAAGGCATCGTCTTGCGCGCCGATAACCAGCATCGGCGGCGTCTGCATCCGCCACGGGCACGGCAGTGCACCGACCGTCATGTCCCACAGCGCCCGCTGCGATTCCGGCTGCAGATGGCGGGCATATTCGAGCAGTTCCGCCTCCGGTAGTTGACCAGAGAATACCGCACGCTGGGCGCTGCTCAGGTCCATAGCACCGGGACCGATACCTTGCAACGCCGTAAGCTGCGTCAGCAGCAACGGGTCAGCCAACATCAGCCGCATGCTTGACTGCATAAGCCCAGAAGGGGGAACCGAGGCCATGAGCACCACCGCTGGCGCGGTATGACGCTCAAGGTATTTCTGAATCACGAACCCCCCCATGGAATGCCCGATCAACACAGGCGGATGCTCCAGCCCAGCCACCACCCGTTCGAGGTCGCATACAAACTCGTCTATCCCGGTCTGCTGCAACTGCTGCCCACCGGCGCTGCGACCGTGGCCTCGCAAGCTCGGCGCGTAGACGGTAAAGCCGTGCCGCACGAAATAGGGCAAAAAGTGAACTTCCCAGCACCACGCCGCGACAAAGGCGCCGTGCAGAAACAGCAATGGAGCTCGGAACACAGGCTTCGACGGCTGGTACACGAGGATTTCGAGCTGCGGTTCGGCAGGCGTAACTACGCCGCTTGCTGCATCACCGAATCCGACGGACATCAATTACCTCCAACCGTAAGTCATATCTCGGCACCTAAGAAATCCCGCATCCGATCTCTGATCAATGCTATAAGCGCGCATCTTAACCTGCTTTCGCGCCGGCGTGCGTTTTTGAACGACGGATCGCAAAGCGCGCCGAGCGCCGCAGCGAAGACCCGAGGATGCGCCGCTGCGCCATTCAGGTTAAGCTAACTTCAAAAGGCCTGCACCAGGCGTACAACCGACTGACCAATAGGGAAAAAACGGATCTTCCATGGCACATCAGCCCACTACCGTCCATCGCCGCGATTACTCAGCGCCGGATTATCTGGTCGATCATGTAGCTCTGCACTTCGATCTACACCAGGAGCAGACGACTGTTCACGCGCGCCTCGAACTGCGGCGCAATGATTCCGACAACGCCCAGCCACAGCCGTTGCGCCTGAACGGTATCGAGCTCGAGCTCCTGGGACTGGCGCTGGACGGCGTGCCCTTGACCCAGGAAGATTATCGACTGGACGCAGAAAGCCTCACCATCGAACGAGTACCCTCGCAGTGCACCCTTGAGGTAATCACTCGCATTCGTCCTCAAGAGAACATGCGCCTGGAGGGTTTGTATCGATCCGGTGCGATGTTCTGCACCCAATGCGAGGCCCAGGGCTTTCGGCGCATCACATTCTTCCTGGACCGCCCGGACGTGATGGCCCGTTTTACGACCACGATCGAGGCGGATCGTGACCGCTACCCGGTGCTGCTCAGTAATGGCAACCAAGTGGCCCAAGGGCAAGCCGCGGGTAATCGCCACTGGGTCCGCTGGGAAGACCCGTTCCCGAAACCGAGCTACCTGTTCGCGCTGGTGGCCGGGGATCTCGCCTGCCATGAAGACCGCCATGTGACGGCCTCGGGCCGCACGGTGCGGCTGAGAATTTTCACCGAGCGCGAGAATCTCGACAAAACGGAACACGCCATGGCCTGCCTACAAGCCGCCATGCGCTGGGACGAGGCAACCTACGACCTGGAATGCGATCTGAACGACTACATGATCGTGGCGGTGGGCGATTTCAACATGGGGGCCATGGAGAACAAGGGGCTCAATATTTTCAACACCCAGTACATCCTCGCCCGCCCGGAGACCGCCACCGACTCCGACTATGAGGACATCCTGGCCGTGGTGGGCCATGAGTACTTCCACAATTGGACCGGTAACCGGGTCACGTTACGGGACTGGTTTCAGCTCAGCCTCAAGGAAGGACTGACCGTATTTCGCGAACAACAGTTCACTGCGGCCATGGGTGCCGCGGCCGTGAAACGGATCCAGGAGGTCCGCGGCCTGCGCGCCGCGCAATTCCCGGAAGATGCCGGCCCGATGGCGCATTCGGTACGCCCCGATAAGTACGTCGAGATCAATAATTTCTACACGGCGACCGTGTATATGAAGGGGGCAGAAGTCATTCGAATGTACCACAGCCTCCTCGGCCAGGAGGGGTTTTGCCAGGGGTTGGCGCTCTATCTGCAACGCCACGACGGCCAAGCGGTAACCTGCCGCGATTTCCTCATGGCGATGGCCGAAGCCAACGGGATAGATCTCGAGCAGTTCGGTCTGTGGTACAGCCAAGCGGGCACACCGTGCCTGGAGGTTCACGACGAGTATGAGCCCGGCTCGGGCCGCTACACCCTGCATATTCGCCAACATACCCCTGCCACGCCAGGCCAGCCGCACAAACAGCCGCTGCATATCCCTGTGATCGTCGGACTGTTGAACGCCGAAGGACACGATCTGCCGCTGCGCCTAGAGAACGAAACCCAGGCAATCACCACCGGCAGCCGCGTGCTGGAACTGCGCCATGAGCGGGAGACATTCCGCTTTCTCGATATCCCGCAGCGCCCCATCCCCTCTTTGCTGCGTGGGTTCTCGGCACCGGTAAAACTGGACTATGCCTATACGGAGGACCAGCTCGCGTTCTTGTTTGGCCATGACAGCGATGAGTTCAATCGCTGGGAGGCAGGCCAGCAACTCAGTGCGCGCATTCTACTGCGCTGGGTCAACGAGGGGCGCGGGTCGATACCCGAGCGCTTCCGCACGGCTTTCCGGCGTACTTTATGCGACACCGAAACCGACCCCGCCTTGCTTGCCGAGGCCCTGGCGCTGCCGAGCGAGAATTTTCTAGCCGAGCAGATGAAGGTTATCGACGTCGAGGGCATTCATATCGCACGCGAAGCCATGCGCTGCAACCTCGCCGAACATCTGAGCGAAGAGCTGAGAGCACGCTACGCACTTTGCGTTGAGCAGGGGAATAAGACCGAAAACACGGCGGCGGCGGCCGGCTACCGTCGCCTCAAAAACGCCGTCTTGGGCTACCTGGCAACCTTGCAAAACTCCACGGAGCTACAGCGGTGTCTCGACCAATACGCAACGGCCGATAACATGACGGATGCGCTGGCGGCCCTTGCACTGCTGGTCGACAGCAACGCCTCTGAAGCTGAAGCGTCGCTGGCGGATTTCTACCGCCGCTGGCAACACGAGCCGCTGGTGGTGGACAAATGGCTTCGGGTTCAAGCGCTGTCCAGCCGCTCCGACACCCTCGCCCGCGTAATCCAGCTAACGGCGCATCCGGCCTTCGATATCCGCAATCCGAACAAGGTCCGCTCGCTGCTAGGTGCATTCGCCCAAGGTAATCCAGCGTGCTTCCATGACGTCTCTGGGGCTGGCTATACTTTTCTTGCCGATCGGGTTCTCGAACTGGACGGGATCAACCCACAGGTAGCGGCTCGGCTGGTTACACCCCTCAGCCGCTGGGGGCGCCACGATCCGAGAAGAAGCTCCTGCATGCACCAACAACTGGAACGGATCTACGCTCAAGAGGGATTGTCCAAGGATGTATACGAGATCGTAGCTCGGAGCCTCGATCGAGCCGTGGAGTAAACGGGGATGACGATAAGCCGGGTACCATCCTTATGGCGCTGGTTGCCAATTGCGCTAGCAAGCTTTTTGCTTGCCGGCTACGGGGTGTTGGCGTTGACGAATCCGCCCTCGCCGCGACCGGACTCGCATTTCGCGTATGCCGAGCAAATGATCGGCGCTTTTTTAGCGCAATATCACTACCGCAATCAGCCCCTCGATGACACGCTCTCCCGCCAGGTGTATACCGCGTATTTCACCGCGCTGGATCCGCAACGCTACTATTTTCTAGCGAGCGATCTGGCACGCTACTCCCAATACCGCACCCGTTTGGATGATCTGCTGCGCGAAGGCGAAATAACACCCGCGTTTGACATCTTCGATGTCTATCGCCAGCGGGTCAAGGAACGCAGCCAGTTCGCCGTCACCGAACTCGCCAAACCATTTGAGTTCACCACCGACGAAACCTTCGATCTCGATCGTTCCAAAGCCCCATGGGCGGCGGATGAGGCTCGGCTCGACCGGATCTGGCGCAAGCGGGTGAAAAACGATGCGCTCACGTTAAAACTCACCGGAAAAGACGCAGCGGAGATTCGCTCGACGCTGCGCGACCGCTACCAGCGCATGGCACGCAGCGTCGCTCAGTTCCATGAAGAGGACGTTTTCCAAATATATATGAATGCCTGGGCCGGCGCTTTCGATCCACACAGCAGTTATCTCTCGCCCCGCAGCTCGGAGAACTTCGATATCAACATGAGTCTGTCATTGGAGGGTGTCGGGGCATTGCTGCGCAGCGAAGGCGACCACACTGAGGTGGTCGAGCTTATTCCGGGCGGGCCGGCCGCCAAGAGCGGGCAGCTCGCCCCAGGCGACAAGATCATCGGCGTCGGCCAAAATAAGGGTACGATCCAGGACGTGGTCGGATGGCGACTCGGGGACGTGGTCGAACTGATTCGCGGCCCCGCCGCAACGACCGTTCGGTTACAAGTACTTCCGGCCAAAGGCGGAGCCAACGCCACACCCAAGGTGGTGCAGCTGGTGCGCAATCGCATTCAACTAAAGGAACAAGCCGCGCAGTCCGAGCGCCTGCCGATCCCTCACAACGACCGTGAGTACCATATTGGGGTCATTAAAATACCGGCCTTCTACATCGACTTCCAGGCGGCCCGACTGGGTGGCAAGGATTATCGCAGCACCACCCGTGATGTCCACAAGCTATTGAACGAGCTGGTGCAGCAAGGCATCGATGGCTTAGTAATCGATCTGCGCGGCAACGCCGGTGGTTCTTTGCAGGAAGCCACCAAGACGACGGGTTTGTTCATCGAGGATGGGCCTGTAGTCCAAGTGCGCCGCCGAACGGGCGAACGTGAGGTGCTCCGCGACAACGATGGGCATACCGTCGCCTACCAAGGTCCACTGGTGGTCATGGTGGACCGATTCAGCGCCTCTGCATCCGAGATCTTCGCGGCCGCGATTCAGGATTATGGCCGCGGTCTCATCATCGGCGATCAGACCTTCGGCAAGGGCACGGTTCAAAGCATGATCGACTTGGGTCGCCTTGAGCTCGATGAACAGGACTCCCCGGGCGGGCGCCTCAAGCTGACCATCGCAAAATTTTATCGTATTACGGGAGAGAGCACCCAGCGAGTCGGCGTCAAACCTGACATTGCTCTGCCTGCGGTCACCAACGACAACCGCGTTGGTGAAATGGCCGAACCGTTTGCGCTGCCGTGGGATCGTATTGCACCGGTGCGCTTCCAGCCGGCCGGCGATGTTCAACGGTGGCTGGCAAGCTTGGAAAAGCAGCATGCCGTGCGCATGGCTACTGATCCTGGACTGCAGGCTGTAACGGATGAATACCGACAGCTGCGCACGCAGCGGGCGCGCACTGAGGTCTCACTCAACGAGAAGATTCGGCGGCAACAGCGTGAGCACTCGGAGCAGACCCGGCTTGCTGCGATCAATCAGTTGCTGCGTGCATCTGACCAGCCGTCGATTCAGTCTCTCGACGAAATCGATGAAGACGAGCTGCCGGACACCCTACTAAAGGAGGCGGCACGGATCGCCACCGACATGCGGGTACTCAGAGCGCAAACTCCGCGCAGTAACTGGTCGCAAGCGAACTTCAACTGAGAACCACCGATTGCGGCGAACACGCACCGGCCAATGCCAGCAGGGCCGTTCACATCGTGAATGCTCGGAGTTTGAATCCCGTCACTTCAGCCGCGGCGCAGCGAACCTACACTGTGGATCGAGCTGCTGGTCAGCGTCGCCTCGCCGCGCTGCATGGGGTGGTGGGATGAGGCAGGAGAGAAGCCAGACCCTCGCTCGCCCTACCTCACGGGTTAAGGACACCCAGAATCATTAGATCATGCACTTTGGGTCGGCTGGATAGCGCACAGCTATGGAATCAAGCATATTGCTGACACTATTATGGGCAGAATCCACCGTATTATCGCTGCTGATGTGGCTCATCTTCCTGCTAGGGGTGCTCTATCTAGCACGCAAACGCGCCCAAACCCTAATTCAAACCACCTGCCGTCTGCTGGCACGGCAACTGCGGCAGTTCGCGCGCCGTCTGATAGCGGCCGGCACCTTCGTGCGCCGGCGCAATCGCAGCTATCTACTCGCATTGGCCCGTAATCAAGCTAAGCGATCACTGGATCGTGAATTCCGTCGGGTCGCGCTTGGCGTCGAGCGTGAGCTTGCCACCTTCCCCAGCTTGTCCCGGCGCTTAGGTGAACAGATTACCCGCGTCGAGCAAGATTATCGGGAATCGGTGCCCCCTTCGCCCCGCCCACCGGAATGGCTTGAGGCCGTATCGACCCTCACCCATAGCCCTGGGCGCAACGACCCAGCCGTTCAGCGCATTCTAGAAGACTTAACCAACACCCTGGATCGGGCCGCTCATCAGGCGCTGCTGGAATATAGGACGGCCCAGCACCGCCGCCATCGCCTCCTGGCCCGCATGCAGCCCTATTGGCGCATGGTGGAGCGTCGGCTTGGCAGCCTGGAGGCAACCATTGCCGAGCTCAATCGTCGCTCCCGGCGAATCGATCGGGCCATGCTGCGTCTCCAAAGCCAGCACGCAGAATCTCCCATAAAAAAAATTGCCAATGCCGCCAGCGTGCGCTTTCTCAGTGCGATCGCCTTGCTCACTGCAGTGGTCCCCGTCGCAGTGGTCGCCTTTCAACTGATCGCGCGACCGCTCGCCGAGATCACTAACGGTACCGACGCGGTGATTGGAATTCCTTTTTACAACGTGACTGCAGCGGCCATGCTGTTAACCGAAATAACAGCCGGCGCACTGGTATTGGAGAGCATGGCCGTAACACACTTATTACCCGCGGTTGCGGCCTTGGAGCCACACATACGGAACCGACTGCGGGTAGCCGCCTCAACTGCTTTCCTGCTCACAGTCTCGGCAACTGTGGCATTGGCTTGGACGCGCGATTATCTCATCCACCAAGACATCGCGCTCGTTGAACTCCTGCAAGCGGGGCAGGCCAGCTTCCCGGGGCCCGAATTCCATTGGATTCCGGCGCTGACGCACTCGGCTCTAGCGCTCGGTCTCGGCTTCCTCCTAGGCGTTGTTGCGATCCCCTTGCAAAGTGTCTTGCAATCCGGACGATTCGTTCTGGGCAGCGCTTTGGCGTTGAGTCTCACAGCCGCCGGGGAGTTCTGCCATTTAGGTGCCGTCCTCAGCCTTGGAATGGGCCGCTTTCTGAATCAAGCCTATGATCTGCTCATCTTCATGCCATTACGGCTCGAATCATGGTGGCTGCATGTGTGGCACAATCGCATGACAGGCGATACGAGCTACTTCGATAAGGAAGCGGAGGGAAAAGCCCGGGGGACTCTCTCAAAGCGGCAAGTGCAACAATGAGGCCTTGCTGGAAGCGGAGAGGTGGGTTTGCGCTCGCAGCGCATGAGAAAGCAGCGCGCCCGGAAGCGAGCCAACCGTCTCTGGAACCTTACGGCTCGTGCTGACTGGTCAGCTCATGCGCACGACCTCCATACTAATGGCCGCCATCGTCATGGGCTTATCCCAGAATACGCACGCGGTCACCGTGCTAGTGGATGCGGCTTGGGTGCGTGCCGGCCTCGGCTCAGCGAGCGATCGCTGCCTTGATAAGATCCTGCTCGATCTCAAACCCGGCGACACACTCGAGATAATCATACCTGCGCTAGATGCAAGCGCTGCAGTGAATCGGCTTGCCGCGTTCACCGCGCAGCGCCGACCGGGCGTACGCGCCGCCGTATTAATTGCCACTCGGAGATTGCTCAATCAGGTTCTGGCGAGCGCGGAGCCCACTGACTGGCCCAGTCTGGCTCAGATCCTTACCCGACTCGCCGCAGCGTCCAATTCCGACCGTCGCCGGGCGAACCGATACTTCATCGTCGGCGCACTGACTGCCGCCGATCCGCCCGCCATCGATCTCGATCTGCAACGCCTGCTTAGCGGTCGCCGAATCGCGGTCGTGACCCTCCCTCAGCCTAACACCGGACGACTCAACGCCCGGCTCGAGGCCTGGCAGCGTTTTTTCGCGACGGCGGGGGTGGCGCAGCTGGAAATCCTGCACTTACCCACCTCGAATAAGGCTCGGGCGATCGATTGCTCAGGACGCTGGCTCCAGGTGCTCGATCACTAGCTGGAGCGATTGCCGACCGCGAAACTCGTTGACATCGAGCCGGAAAGCGAGCCGCACGACACCCTGCACTTTATCCCAACCATGTCGAGCGGCGCTGAAGGCGATGGCGTTCAGCATCGTTTCGTTCTGAAACGCCTGTAAACGAAACCGGACATGCTCCTCGCCCACGATGCGCCGGTCGACGACTGCGAACACCCCATCGAACACCGGCTCCGGAAAGCCTTGCCCCCAAGGCCCGGCCACGCGCAGCGTCTGCGCTAATGACAGATCCAACTGGTCCGGTTCAAGCTCGCCATCGGTAAGGACAATGCGCTCGAATATCTCCTCCGAGGCCATTTCCGTCACCGTCGCTTCAAAGGCTAAACGAAACCGCTCGTAATCGCCCTCATGCAGCGTCAAACCGGCGGCCATGGCATGCCCGCCGAATTTAACGATCAAGCCCGGATTTCGGCTACTGACGCGCTCCAATAGATCACGAATATGCAATCCTGGAACAGAACGCGCCGAGCCACGCAGATTTCCGTCAGCAGCCGGTGCAAAAGCGATCACCGGCCGGTGCAAGCGCTGCTTGATCCGGGAAGCCAGGATGCCGATTACACCCTGATGCCAACCCGCATCGAGCAAGCACAAACCCCGCGGCAAGCTCGCCGTCGCAAACTCGTTCTGCAAAACTTCCAGACTTGCCAGCGCCTGCTCCTGCATTTCCCGCTCGATCGCTCGACGCTGTCGATTGAGAGCATCCAGTTCCCGAGCGATCGTCGAAGCGCTCTGCGGACAATCGGTGAGCAAACACTCGACTCCCCTCGACATGTCCTCAAGACGACCGGCAGCATTTAACCGTGGACCCACTGCAAACCCGAGATCAGCGGCCACCAGCCGATGGCATGTCCGCCCCGCCACCGCAAGCAAAGCGAGGATTCCAGGACAAGCCTGACCGGCGCGCATGCGCCGCAACCCCTGCTCCAATAGAATCCGATTATTGCGGTCCAGCACGGCCATATCCGCCACCGTGCCCAAGGCGACGAGGTCCAGCAGTTGCGCAAGATTGGGCTCCGCAATTCCGCGGCTCGTGAACCAACCCGCTGCGCGCAGATACGTACGCAACGCCAACATGACATAAAAAATCACGCCCACCCCTGCAAGCGACTTGCTCGGAAACGGATCGCCCGGCAGGTTGGGGTTGACGATAACCGCTGCATCCGGCAGCTGAGGACCTGGCAAGTGGTGATCGGTGACCACCACCTGGATGCCGGCGGCGTTGGCCGCAGCAACCCCCGCAAGACTCGATATCCCATTATCGACCGTAATGATGACATCCGGACGATGTGCTTGCGCCACCTGCACGATCTCCGGACTCAGGCCATAACCGAAATCAAATCGATTCGGCACAAGGTAGTCGACCGCCTTCGCCCCCATGGCCCGCAAGGCTCGGATTGCCAAGGCCGTACTTGTAGCCCCGTCGGCATCGAAATCACCGACGATCAGGATCCGCCCTTGCGCCATGAGAATCCCAGCCAGCAGCTCCGCCGCTGTATCGACATTCGATAGCAGATGGGGTGGATGCAGCTCATTTAACCCGTGTTCGAGATCGGCCGGCCCGCACACGTTGCGCGCCGCATAGACCCGACGCAATACTGGATGCAGATTCTGCGGCAACTGCTCGATCATTGCGGGAATGGGCCGACGGCGGATAGTCCAAGTAACCATGGCTTAGACCCTACATCTGTTCTTCCGTAACCCAGTGGGTAAACGCGCGCCGACGCCGCCAGAAACGGCGCAGATCAGCCGCCGTGATGCGCCAGGACTGCCCGGAGCCAGGATACAAATGCACGGCCCGCCAGGCCCCAGTACGCAGGGCCACTAAGGCGTCCGCGGCCCAACTCTCCTCAAAGGCGGCCAAGGCCTGCCACCACTGATCGATATCGCCTTGCACCAGCGCGGCCTGCGAGCGTAGCCATACAGCCAATGTCGGCCCTCCGGTCGTCTTGATCTGCGCCAGACGTTTGGCCGCCGGTAGCAACGCTTTGATGCCGAGCAGTTTGGCAACGCCGCAGGCCTCGGCGGCATCGGCATAGACTGCTTCGATGAGAGAGTATTTTTTGCAGCGGGGTAGATAACCGCCACCCCAGAGCCATAAACCATTAATTGGCAACTCACCGCGCGCTTCGCGCCGGCGGTTAACCGCGCTGCTGTGGAGCAGCATTTGGGCCTCGTTGAGAAAGGCAATCCAAGTTCGAGCCTGGGGACCAACCGGTAGATACTCATCCATATAGCGGCCGCAGACACGCTCCAGGGGCTGGGTCTGGATCGCAGGCTCGTGGGGTGTGCGCAGAAACCATGCCCCGCCTTGTGCTACCAACTCCAGGTCGTCTTCCTGGAATAGCGCATTGAACTCATCGATTAGTATTCGGGCCTCATCCTCGCGCGGCTGCAGCTGAGCGCCGGCAAGCAGCAGCAGACGGTCCCGGTCCGGGTACAAATGAATGGGTGCGGCGCGAAACCAGTAACTCTCGCCAGGATCGCCACCCATGCCCAGCAGGGCGACCGGGCCGACCGGCAAGGATTCGAGACCGAGCAACCCGGCTAACACGGCGCTCAGCTCTCCGGACTGCCTGCAGCGACTGAGACGACCCCGCGTGAGCAGCGTTTCCAGAGCCGACGGGCGAACCCCCTCAACCTGGGTCTGAAAAGCACCTCTTGGGAGCGGGCCCAGCAGAGTGGGCGCGATGATGTGGAGCTCTGGCGCCGCCGCAACCATGGGCAAAAAAGGAATCAGCTCAGCTTATCCAAGATCACCCGCTTAACCACATCGACATCCGCCTCGAGCGTACGCATGGCGGCCGATGCATCACGGCTGGCAATATCTGGGTCCTTAAGGCCGTGACCCGTCAAGGTGCACACGACGGTGCTGCCCTCGGGAATTTTCCCGGTTTGGATATCCCGAAGGCAACCTGCCACGGACGCGGCCGAGGCCGGCTCACAGAACACCCCTTCCTGTTCGGCGAGTAGCCGCTGCGCGGCGAGTATCTCCTGATCGGTGAGTTCGGCAAACCAACCGCCGGACTCGCGGCTCGCCGCCCAGGCCTGTTCCCAGGATTGCGGATGACCGATGCGGATTGCGGTCGCGACGGTCTCCGGATCATCTATCATCTGAGCACGCAGAAAGGGAGCGGCACCCGCGGCCTGATATCCGATCATCCGTGGTCGCTCCCGAACCATAGCGCAAGTAAAGCGGCAGCGCCCAGCACAAAAAGAGCACGCCTGGGTTCCCGGGTCATTATGGCCGAGGGCGAGTTCGCTGTAGCCGATCCAGTGGGCTGTGATGTTGCCGGCATTACCGACCGGCAAACAGTGAAATTCGGGCACGCGCTCCAGTTCCTCTACGATCTCGAACGCAGCAGTCTTCTGGCCCTGCAGTCGATAGGGGTTGATAGAGTTGACCAAGGTAATCGGTCCCTCCTCGGCCAATTCTCGGACGATGCGCATACCGGCATCGAAGTTGCCTCGAACCTGCAGGACTTCCGCGCCATGGATGATGGCCTGCGCCAGCTTGCCGATGGCAATCTTGCCCTCGGGTATCAACACGAAAACACGCATTCCGCAGCGAGCTGCGTAGGCCGCCGCCGAGGCGGAGGTGTTGCCCGTAGAGGCGCAGACGATCGCGCGGCAACCCTCCGCGACGGCTTGAGTCACCGCCACCGTCATGCCGCGGTCCTTGAAAGAGCCCGTTGGATTGAGGCCTTCGTACTTAACATAGATGTCAACCCCCCGAGCCAACTGGCGCGGCAGGTTGCAGAGTCGGATCAGCGGGGTATTCCCCTCCCCCAGACTGATGACTCGAACGTCGTCGGCGAGCGGCAGCCGGTCGTGGTATTTAGCGATAAGGCCGGTGTATCGAGACCTAAACGGCATGGGCATGGTTCCCTTGGGTTCTTATGCAGGCCCTAGTCAAGCCTTTCCACGCGGATACGCGTAATATACCCTTGAATGGAGTCGAGTTGCTCGATACGCGCACAGGCTTGCTGGATCTGCCACTCCCGCACGCGGTGGGTGAGTATGATCACGGGCACCTCCTCGGCGCCGGGGGTGGGCTGTTTCTGGATGATCGCTTCGATGCTGATCGCGGCTTCTCCAAGCAAGCGCGTGACCTCGGCCAAAACGCCGGGTTGATCCATGGCTTGCATGCGCAGATAGTAAGCCGCCTCGATTTCCGGGAGCGGTAACAGCGGTTCATGCGACAAGGCATCGGACTGGAAAGCCAAGAAGGGCACGCGGTTTTCGGGCTCCAGCGTAAATTCTCGGACCACGTCCACCAAGTCGGCGACTACGGCCGAAGCAGTGGGCTCGGCTCCAGCTCCGGCTCCATAGTAGAGCGTGGGGCCAAGCGCATCGCTTTTGACCATAACCGCATTCATTACCCCGTCAACGCTAGAGAGCAGCTGCCTGGCCGGCAGCAAGGTCGGATGCACGCGCAAGCTAATACCCCGTTCGTCGCGCCGGCAAATTCCCAAGTGTTTGATTCTAAAACCAAACTCCTCAGCATAAGCCACGTCTTCACGGTTAATATGGGTAATCCCCTCGATATGAACCTTATCGAACTGCAGCGGGATGCCGAACGCGATCGATGCCAGAATCGTGAGCTTATGAGCAGCATCGATCCCCTCTACATCAAAAGTGGGATCGGCCTCGGCATAACCCAGGCGCTGCGCTTCGGCTAACACCTCACCGAACTCTCGGCTCTCGTAAAACATCTCACTAAGAATAAAGTTGGCGGTACCATTGATGATGCCGGCGAGCCACTCGATCCGATTGCCCACCAAAGCCTCGCGTACCGCCTTGATGATGGGTATACCGCCCGCCACCGCCGCCTCAAAGCCGATGGAGGCACCTTTGTCGCGCGCGCGCCGAAAAATCTCGTTGCCGTGTAAGGCAATCAACGCTTTGTTGGCCGTTACGACGTGTTTACCATTGTCGATGGCACGTAGCGTCAACTCCTTGGCCAAGGATTCACCGCCGATGAGCTCGACGATGATCTCAATCTCAGGATTGTCGACCACTTCGAACAGATCGGTAGTCAGCCGGATCCCGGCCGTGCTGCAAGTGCGCGGTCGATCCAGGTGGCGCGTGGCGGCATGTACGACATCGATGGCTCGGCCGGCGCGGCGAGTGATCTCGTCGCGGTTACGCGCCAACAGGTTGACCGTGCCCCCTCCGACCGTGCCAAGCCCCAGCAGACCGACTTTCACCGCCTTCACTGCTGCTTCTCCTCCTCAGAAACGGCCGTTTTTGCGCAACATCTGCTTTATCCCCCGAATAGCCTGCCGAGTACGATGTTCGTTCTCGATCAAACCGAAGCGGACATGATCGTCGCCGTATTCACCAAAACCGATGCCGGGGGAGACAGCCACCTTGGCCTCGCTCAGCAGCTTCTTGGTGAACTCCAACGAGCCCATAGCTCGATACTCTGACGGTATGGGCGCCCATACGAACATCGTCGCTTTGGGCTTGCTCACTTCCCAGCCGGCGGCGACCAAACCGTCGCACAGCACATCTCGGCGCCGACGGTAGGTTTCCCGAATCTCGATGACACAATCTTGCGGCCCCTCCAGGGCCGCAATGGCCGCGACCTGAACCGGCGTAAACATACCGTAGTCGAGGTATGATTTCATGCGCGCCAATGCAGCGATGAGCTTGGGGTTGCCACAGAGGAACCCGACCCGCCAGCCGGGCATGTTATAACTTTTCGACAACGAAAAGCACTCGACGGCGATTGCTTTGGCGCCCGGCACCTGTAAAACGGAGGGCGCGACGTAATTATCGAAAACGATATCCGCATAAGCCAGATCATGGACGATCCAAATACCATGCTCACGACACACGGCGACCAGTTGCTCGAAAAAGTCAAGGTCGACACACTGCGTGCTGGGATTTGCCGGAAAGTTTAGGATCAGCATTTTCGGCTTTGGCCAGGTATCCTTGACTGCCCTTTTCAATTCGGCGAAAAAATCGATCTCTGGCGTCAACGGCACGTGGCGGATATCGGCGCCCGCAATCACTACTCCATAGGGATGGATCGGATAAGAGGGATTGGGTACTAAAACATTATCTCCCGGCCCCAAGGTGGCGAGTGCCAAATGCGCCAAGCCCTCTTTCGAGCCAATGGTGACGATGGCCTCGCTTTGCGGATCGAGCTCGACGTCAAAACGCCGCGCATACCAATCGGTAATGGCTTTACGCAACCGGGGGATACCCCGTGACATGGAATAACGGTGGGTATCGGGGCGCTGCACCACCTCGGTCAGCTTCTCTACGATGTGAGCGGGGGTGGGGCGGTCCGGGTTGCCCATGCCAAAATCGATGATGTCTTCACCGCGGGCGCGGGCACTCGCCTTGAGTTCATTGACTATATTGAATACATAAGGGGGGAGGCGTTTAATCCGCGGGAATTCCGCGTTCAACTCGGGTTGTCGTTCCACGATCGTCGCCGCTCTGAATGTCCATGACACACAACCGCTTACCGAGCTTCTCGGAACCGAATCCGAGCGCACCGCAATAAAAAGCGAGGCTTTATGGCAAGCTACCGAGTGGTGAAAACGCTGTCAACGCAACGCCGCTCGCCACAACGGTTACTGTGATAAAGATGAAGATGATACTTGAAAATGGCGATGTTAAGGCCTATCGCATCAAAAGCTATGAGCCCGGTCGGGTCACCATCAACGAATGGGTGCTCGAAACCAGCGCTGTCGTAGCCCCGGATAAGCTCCTTCGAGGTTGGCCACCTCGTCATTTCGAGGAGCTGGAACCCATGCACATAGACGCTATCATTGAGCTCGCACCGGAGATCGTACTACTCGGTACCGGCCCGCAGCAGCATTTCCCCCCCCGAAACATCATGCTCAGCCTACTAGAGCGGGGTATTGGCCTTGAAATCATGGACACTCCCTCAGCCTGCCGGACCTACAATATATTGATGTCCGAAGGCCGTCGAGTCGTCGCTGCCCTGATCATCTGCTGAAACAGACCGAAGTACCGTGAACCATTCTCATCGCCCAGCCGCCCGAGATCCACCTTATCAATCGTCCTCGGCCCAATACCGCGGCCGTCAACCGAAGACAGTGTCCTGCGAGAAACCCGAGCGCTCCATCACTTCACGCAGCTTTTTCAGCGCATCGATCTGGATTTGGCGAACCCGCTCACGCGTCACCCCAATTTCGTCACCCACCTCCTCCAGCGTCGCCTTCTCGTGACCATGCAAGCCAAAACGCCGTTCCACCACTGCTCGCTGCTTCTCGGTGAGTTCATTGAGCCAGGCATCCAAATGAGAAACGACATCCTCGTCTTGCAATGCAGCAAAAGGGTCCGGGTTCACCTCGTCGGGAATGGCATCCAGCAAAACCCGGTCGGCATCTCGACCGATCGGGATATCGACGGAAGTAACCCCCTCGTTGAGCCCCATCATATGACGCACGTCCTCGATGGAACGATCCATCGCTATCGCAATCTCCTCAAGTGTCGGTTCGTGGTCCAACCGCTGCACCAATTGCCGTGCGACGCGTAGATACTGATTTATCTCTTTGATAACGTGTATTGGTAGTCGAATCGTACGGGTCTGATTCATGATCGCGCGTTCGATGGTTTGCCGGATCCACCAGGTCGCATAAGTGGAAAAGCGAAACCCACGCTCAGGATCAAACTTCTCTACTGCCCGTATGAGGCCCAGATTGCCTTCTTCGATCAGGTCGAGAAAAGCGAGCCCACGATTCATATAGCGCCGCGCAATCTTGACCACCAACCGTAAATTGCTCTCGATCATTCGCTTGCGCGCCGATTCGTCACCCCCTTGGGCGCGGCGCGCATAATATACTTCCTCCTTGGCGGTCAATAACGGCGAATAGCCGATTTCGTTGAGATAGATCTGGGTGGGATCAAGTGTGTCCTGGTGTTCCATCTTGCGTTGTGCGCAACGCTCTCCCACGTCCTGCTCGTCTTGATTTCCAGCTGGAGCTGAGCTTGCCTCCCGTTCATCGAGAACAAACTCATCCTCGGTGAGATCGAGATTCTCTACCGCAACGTCCGTGTCGATCTCCACCGCCTGCTTCTTCGCCATGGCTTCTCCTCCGTCGGGCCCGCCCAATGCTGCGGTGCGCGGGTATTCAGCGTCGCCTGCATCCATAGGCACCGCCGGAAAAACCAGCGTTTTTCTTCTGGTCAGTCCAATATATGCTCGTAGAATATCCCGTGCAATGCCTCGGCATCCGTCCCTCGTCAAGGTGGAGGCAAATACCGTAAGGGGTCCACTGGCTTGCCGTTGCGCCGAATTTCAAAGTGGGCGGCCGGCTGATGCGCTGGACCCAACCCCATGCGCGCGATGATCTGCCCGACACGAACCTTATCGCCTTCGCGCACGAGCAGTTCGCGATTGTAGCCGTAAGCGGTGATATAGGTGCCGTTGTGTTTGACAATGATCAAGTTACCGTAGCCCCGTAATCCATTGCCGCTGTAGACTACGCGACCGGCCGCCGCGGCCCGGATCGGCTCACCCAACTGACCCTGCAGCGTAATCCCCCTCATACCCGCACCATCGGCATGAAAATGCCGCAGAACAGTGCCCTCGGCAGGCCAGCGCCAAACGATCCCGGAATCCGGCTCGGCGACGGGAGCCGGCACAGAAGGCTGAGGCTTGGGAACGGGTGAGGGCTTGGCAAGAGGCTTTGACTTTGCCGCCGATTTCACTCGGCTCGGACGCTCCGCCACCTGACGATTGAGCGTGGCGGAAGGACGCAACCGCAGGCGCTGCTTGGGATAGATCGTATAGGGCGACGCTATGCCATTCCAGCGGGCGATGCTCCGATAATCCAAGCCATAGCGCCAAGCCACCGAAAACAGCGTATCGCCTTGGCGCACGATGTATACCTGCGGTGGCGGCCCAGTCGCGGTGCGCGGCCGAAGGTCATGGCGACCGTAATTGAATTCGCTGCAGCCTATAGCGACAAAGGCGAGCACCCCAAGACCAAGCAAAACACGCCGTGCCATCACAATAACCGCAGACACACCACAACCAGCATGAGGACAGCAACGGTTACCCACCCCACCCAGTCGATGTAGGTACGCAGCCAAGGCTCCAGCTTGACACCACCCCAGGCGACAAGAATAGCCACCAGAAAGAACCGCCCCCCTCGGCCAAGCAGAGAAGCCAAGATGAATGGAATTACGGCAACGTGCATGGCGCCGGCGGCAATCGTGAACACTTTGTAGGGGATCGGTGAGAAACCGGCTACCAAAATCACCCAAAACCCCCAACGATCGAACCAATCGTGCACCGTGAGATAGCTTTGCCATTGCCCCCACGAATACAATAAAGGGCGAACGAGCTCAAAAGCATAGTAGCCGATCACATAACCGAGCAAACCACCGAGCACCGATGCCAGTGTCGTCAGCACGGCGAAATGCACTGCTCGGCGGGGCTGCACCAACACCATCGGCGCCAACATGACATCCGGCGGCACCGGAAAAAAGGAAGACTCGGCGAAGCTCAACGCGGCCAAAAACCAGGGAGCACGCGGATGGCCGGCACCGTACCGCGTAGCGCTATAGAGCCGGCTGAACAGGTGCCTCATCCAAGACCATGCTTCATCGGCACAAAGCTCACGCGGCTGACATCACGACAAATCAGCCCCTGCTCAGTGCGCTCGCAAACGCGCATACTCTGATTTCCGCCCGTACCAACAGGTGCTACCAGTCGACCACCTACAGTCAGCTGCTCAGTTAAGCTCTTAGGAATCGCCAGCGGCGCCGCCGTGAGGATGATGCCATCGAAGGGGGCCTCACCGGGCCAACCCTCGTGACCGTCTCCCAGGCGCAGACGAACATTGCTCAGCCGCAGCTCGCGTATCAGCCGATGAGCGCGATTATGCAGCACGCGTAACCGCTCGAGACTGAAGACATACGGGATCAAATTCGCAAGCACCGCGGCCTGATAAGCGGAGCCGGTACCCACCTCCAACACTTTGTGCAACGCTTGCCCTTCCAACAACAGCTGGGTCATCTGGGCGACGATGAACGGTTGCGAAATAGTCTGGCCATAACCGATGGGCAGGGCGGTATTGTCATAAGCTCGGCTTGCTAGCGCCTCCTCGACGAACAGGTGACGCGGTACCTGGCGGATCGCGTTGAGCACCCGTGGGTCGGTTATGCCGGCTTCGCTGAGACGCGCCACCAGCCGCTCACGCGTACGCTGCGAGGTCATACCGATTCCCACTACGCGACGCCCATCCATCAACGCAACCCTTCGATCCATCCTGCGATCTGATCCAATGCTTGATACCGGGTCAGATCGACCTGAATGGGGGTGATCGAGACAAAACCGCGGTTCACCGCGTGAAAATCGGTTCCGGGCCCCGCGTCCTGTTCCATTCCTGGGGGACCGATCCAATAGATCGGGCGACCGCGGGGATCCTCCGCGCGTACAACCGCCTCGGCTTGATGACGCTGCCCCAACCGCGTCGCCTCGAAACCGTTGAGCTCCCGCCACGGGCGGTCGGGAACGTTGACGTTGAGTATGGTATCGGCCGGTAGTGGATCCATTTTCAAGCGCTCGAAGAGCAGGCGAGCCACCTGCGTAGCAGTATCGTAGCGGGTAGGCGATGCCGCGGCCAAGGAGATCGCGATAGCCGGCAAGCCGAGGAAGCGTCCCTCCATCGCAGCCGCAACGGTTCCACTGTAGAGCACATCATCGCCCAGATTCGCACCGGCGTTGATACCAGAGATCACCATGTCCGGTTGGTGGTCGAGTAGCCCGGTGACCGCCAGATGAACACAATCGGTCGGCGTGCCCTCGACACGGTAGACATCGGGCGCGAGGCGCGCGACTCGAATGGGGTAATCCAGTGTCAGTGAGTTGCTCGAACCGCTGCGATCCCGTTCCGGGGCCACGACCGTGACGTCTGCAACTTCCCGCAACGCCTGCGCGAGCTCGATGATCCCGCATGCCTGATAACCATCGTCATTGCTGACCAGTAACCGCATGATCTTGCGTGCACTTCCTAAGTATGACGCGCCTCGGCGCAGCGATCTTCACCACTTCGAGCCCTCGTCCGGTACTGCTGTGCCAGCGGCAAGGGCGGCTCGGCGGCGGCAACGCTTACCTGCGAAACCGTGTGACAACGAGGTCAATCCGGGCAACGCGTTGGCCCCGCTTCGATGCACTCCTCTCCACCTCTCGGCGCACCGCAGCTCGGAGCATGCCCTGCTTTTCTGTTTCGGCTCTGTCTCGCGCTTGCCTATGCAAGTATTCCAGCTGTTAGGATAACAGTAACGAAGGGGCGGACCTTCAAGAGGCATTAAGCATCATGACCGATCGAGATCACGATGCCGATTTAGAGTTCTTCCGGGCAGCCATGCAGCGTGTGCAACCGCTTGATGTCGATGAAACCCCTGATATCGACGCTCCGCGCCCGGCTCCTGTTCCCCTGCAACGACGGGCCGATGATCGCGCCGTCCTGCAAGCGCTGCTGCTACCGGCCGACGGAATATCAATCCCGTACAACGAAACCGGCGAGGAGCTCGCCTATCTGCGGCCCGGTCTGCAGCACCGGGTATTACGCCGGCTCAGGCGCGGGTATTACCGCGTCGCTGCCGAGCTGGACTTGCATGGGATGACCGCCGTCACTGCCCGGCACGCCTTAACTCGCTTTCTTAGCCAGTGCCGTCACCGTGATTATCGCTGCGTGCGAATCATCCACGGCAAGGGCCGGCGTTCGAGCAATCGCGGACCGATCCTCAAAGGCCGAGTCGATCGCTGGCTGCGGCAACGGGCCGAAGTGCTCGCTTTCTGCTCCGCCCGGCCGGTGGACGGCGGTACCGGCGCCGTCTACGTGCTGCTACAGCATCACCGCACACCAGGCATTTGAGGGCCGTCCGAGCCAAACAAGGCCGCAAAAATACCCCCCGAGCATTGCTCGATCGCCCGGAGCTTGCCGCCGGAGCGATGCTTCACATCAAGTTGCGCAGCGGGTCACCAAGGCGACCGCGAGTGCGGCCAGCCCCTCCTCGCGTCCGGTAAAACCCATGGCCTCGGTCGTCGTTGCTTTTATGTTCACCCGGTCGGTTTCGATGCCCAAATCCTCAGCCACGTTTGCTACCATCTGCGGTAGATAAGCCGCGAGTCGGGGGCGTTGGGCAATGACCGTGGCATCAATATTAAGCGTCTCCCAGCCCCGCGTCTGCAGCAGCGCCCCCGCCCGACGCAGCAGCCTGCGGCTATCGATACCGGCATACTGCTCGTCGGTATCCGGAAAGTGGCGCCCGAGATCGCCAGCGCCAACGGCACCGAGCAAGGCGTCGGTGATCGCGTGCAGCAAACAATCGCCATCGGAGTGCGCCTGCAGGCTCCGGTGAAAGGGAATGATCACCCCACCCAACACCAGACGCCCCCCGTCGCAGAAGCGATGTGCATCGAAGCCTTGTCCGATGCGCAGCATCATATCGGCTTCGCGGCGCGCACGCCCGCCAAGATGCGCTCGACCAAGCCCTGATCGGAAGGATGGGTGAGCTTGATGTTATGCAACGCGCCTTCAACTAACCGCGGGCACGCGCCGATGCGCTCCAGCGCCTGTGCCTCGTCGGTGACCTCGACACCTTCCGCCGCCGCGCGTTCAAGCGCGGCACGCAGCCGACCCAACGGGAAAAGTTGCGGTGTCAATGCCTGCCACAAGCCACTCCGATTCACCGTTACGACCACCCGACCCTCGCTGTCCGCGCGCTTCAACGTGTCGCGCACAGGCATCGCCAATAGACCGCCATCGGGGTGGTCCCCCACCTCGGCAATCAGTCGCTCGATCTCGGGGGGTGTTACACAAGGCCGAGCGGCATCATGGACCAGCACCGGCTGCTGTGGGTGCACGCCCCACTCGGCGAGCTGCTGCAGGCCGTTTAGAACCGATTCGGCTCGGCTTGCACCTCCGGTACAAGTACTAATGCGCGGGTGACCGGCAAAACCAAGCTTAGGCCATAGGTCATCATCGCTTGCAAGCGCGACGACGATGCGCTGAATGGCGGTCACTGCCAGCAACGCCTCGAGCGTCCAAGCAAGCACACAACGTCCGTTCACCTGCAGGTACTGCTTGGCCAGCGTGCTCCCAAAGCGTCGGCCTGCACCCGCGGCCGGAACAACGGCCCAACACCCGCCGCTGCGGTCAATCGTCATCGTGCGAAACAACCTGATAAAAAGTCTCGTCGCGACCGATCATGCCGAGTTCTCGCCGGGCTCGCTCCTCTAGCCCCTGCAACCCTTGCTTGAGATCCCGCACATCGGCTGCCAGAGCCTGATTGCGACGCCGCAGCTCGGTATTTTCTTGGCGCTGCTCGGCTACCGCCTGGCGCAATTGCAGCACCTCTGCAATATTGCCGTCACCGCGCCACAGGCGCAACTGCAACGCCAACAATAGCAGCACCAGAAGACCGATGACCCAGCGCACGTGCCGCTCTTCCTTTCAGGCGCGCGGATTCAGCTGAGGAAAAGCCCGCCGTCCCGCATAGTGCGCGTTATCCGCCAACTCCTCCTCGATACGCAACAACTGATTGTATTTCGCCACCCGCTCAGACCGGCACGGCGCCCCCGTTTTGATCTGAGTCGCCGGGCATGCAACCGCCAGATCGGCAATCGTGGTGTCTTCCGTTTCCGCGGAACGATGCGAAATCACCGTGGAGTAACCGGCCTGATCCGCTAAGGCAATCGCATCGAGGGTCTCCGTCAAGGTGCCGATCTGATTGGGTTTGATGAGAACGGAGTTGGCGATACCCCGGTCAATCCCCTGCTGTATGAGGCGGGTATTGGTGACGAACACGTCATCGCCGACCAGCTGCACCCGATCTCCCAGTGCCTCTGTAAGGGTTTTCCAACCATCCCAGTCATTCTCCGCCATCCCATCCTCGATGGAGACGATCGCGTATTTATCGACCCAGCTGCCTAGGAGTTCAACAAACTCATCGGAGCTGAAAGCCCGGCCTTCCGCCTCCAGATGATAGGCACCGTCGCGATAGAATTCCGAGCTCGCCGGATCCATCGCCAGGAAAACCTGTTCACCGATGCGGTACCCCGCTTTCTCCACTCCTTCCAAAATGAGCTCAAGAGCCGCCTCGTTGGAAGCCAGATCAGGTGCGAAGCCACCCTCGTCACCGACAGCAGTGCTCAGGCCGCGCTCGCAGAGAACCGCTTTTAACGAATGAAACACCTCGCTGCCGCAGCGCAGCGCTTCGCTGAAGCAGGCGAAGCCCACCGGCATGATCATAAACTCTTGGATATCGATACGGTTGTCGGCGTGAGCGCCACCATTGAGGATATTCAGCAACGGAACCGGCAGCGTATATGGCGGCTCGCGCCGCAGATGGCGAAACAGCGATACGCCTTGATCAGCAGCGGATGCGCGCGCCACCGCCAAAGAAACGGCGAGAATGGCATTGGCGCCTAGGCGAGTCTTATTCTCCGTCCCGTCCAGCTCATTCATCCGTTCGTCGATGGTGCGTTGATCCCCCGCCGTCATTCCAGCTAATGCGGCGCTGATAAGGGTATCGACATTAGCCACGGCCTGGCGCACACCCTTGCCGAGATAGCGATGCGGCTCGGTGTCGCGCAGCTCGCAGGCCTCCAAAGTGCCGGTCGACGCTCCCGAGGGGACCGCCGCGCGGCCGCACACCCCGTTGTCGAGAACAACCTCCGCCTCTACCGTTGGATTGCCACGCGAGTCCAGGATTTCTCGAGCCTTGATCGTCTTGATGATCGACATCGGTTGGTGTTTCCTCAGCCAGCCGGCCTAGGGCCTGTTAACAATTACTTGCGACGCCGCGCCGGCGGCCATTTTCTCGCAAGACAAGGCATCGCAAGTGCTGTGTAGCCCGCAACGTAAGCGAGCGATAACGCAGGATTGTGGGGAAATGGCCCCGGCCCTTTGGGTGGCGCCCAAAATGCGGCCATCCGGCGTTGCTCGTCGTTCATTTGGAACAATCAAACTTCTCTCCTCGCGCCTTGGCTGGCCGCATTTTGGGCAGCCACGCGACGCCACGGCTGATTGTTAACAGGCCCGAGGGCCACTTTAGTATGTCTAAGGGCGGGGGGCGACGTCCGCGTTATGCCGGCTCCAATTCAATAAGCCCGCGGCGTTTAACCCCGCTGTCGATTTCCTTGAGCATCTCAAGCAGGCTGCGCATCCGTGCCAGCGGCCAAGAATTGGGACCATCGCTCAATGCCTCATCGGGCCTGGGATGGGTCTCCATGAATACTCCGCAGACCCCGGCCGCAACCGCCGCGCGAGCGAGTACCGGAATAAACTCGCGCTGGCCTCCCGAAACCGTTCCTTGTCCACCGGGCAATTGGACCGAGTGCGTGGCGTCGAATACGACCGGGCTGCCGCTCTGGCGCAAAGCCGCCAATGAGCGCATATCGCAGACTAGGTTATTATAGCCGAAGGACACCCCCCGCTCGCAGACGAGAATGCGCTGATTACCCACCGCGCGGGCTTTCTCGGCCACATGGACCATATCCCAGGGCGCAAGAAATTGTCCTTTCTTGATGTTTACCGGCAATCCCTGCCGGGCAACACTTTGAATGAAGTTGGTCTGACGACAGAGAAAGGCCGGAGTCTGCAGCAAATCAACGACCGCTGCCACCTCGTTGAGGGGTGTATCCTCGTGAACATCGGTCAACACAGGCACCCCGATCTCGCGGCGCACCTGCTCGAGAATGCGCAACCCCGCTTCCAGGCCAGGTCCGCGGAAACTGTGGTGTGAAGAGCGGTTGGCTTTATCGAACGAGCTTTTATAGACGAATGGAATCGCGAGCGTGCGGCAGATTTCCTTAAGCTCGCCGGCGCTGTCCAGCGCGAGCTGCTCCGACTCCACTACGCAGGGTCCCGCAATCAAAAATAGGGGCTGATCAAGCCCCACCGGAAAGCCGCAAAGCTCGAACGCGGCCATAACTTAGCTCCTCTGCGTAGTGTGAACCGTCCCCACCGAATCGGCGGTAGTGGCGCGTTTTTGGTAATCGGCGGCAGCGCGAAGGAACTGGGTGAACAAAGGATGACCATCCCGCGGTGCCGAGGTGAATTCAGGGTGGAATTGGCAGGCGAGAAACCAGGGATGATCGGGCAGCTCGACCACCTCGACCAACCTATTATCTCGGGACCAGCCGGAGATTTGCAGACCCGCCTGCTCCAAAACTTCGGCATAGCGGTTGTTGAACTCGTAGCGATGGCGGTGGCGCTCACGGATCATGTCCTTGCCGTAAATCCGATGAACCAAGGTGGTCGGCACCAACCGGCAGGCTTGGCTGCCCAGACGCATGGTTCCACCCAGATCGGAGTGCTCGTCGCGATATTCCGCCAAACCCTCCGGGGTCATCCACTCGGAGATCAGGCCAATGACCGGATATTGCGGATGCGCCAAGAACTCCGTGCTGTGAGCCCCTTCAAGCCCGCCAACGTTGCGTGCAAACTCGATCACCGCAACCTGCATCCCCAGGCAAATCCCGAGATAGGGAATGCGCTGGCGCCGTGCATAACCGGCCGCGCTGATCTTTCCCTCCACACCTCGCTCCCCGAAACCGCCCGGCACCAGAATCGCATCCACGTCGGCAAGAACCCCGGGACCCTCGCGTTCGATCTCCTCGGAGTCGACATAGCGAATGTCGATTTTCAATCGAGTTTGCACACCAGCATGGCGCAAGGCTTCGTTAAGCGATATATACGCATCGGTCAGATTGACGTACTTACCAACCATGGCGACGGTCACCCGACCCTTGGGATATTCCATCGCCTGCACTACCCGATGCCAATCCGCCAAGTTGGCTGGTGGCAACTCCAAACCGAGCTTCTCGGCCACAATCTGATCCAATTTCTGCCGGTGCAGCAGCTCGGGGACTTTGTAGATATTGTCCACGTCGAGCGCGGCGATCACAGCTTGCGGTTGGACATCAGTGAACAATGCGATCTTGCGCCGCTCCTCTTCAGGAATGGCACGCGCGGCCCGACACACGAGGATATCCGGTTGAATGCCGATCGAACGCAGTTCCTTCACCGAATGCTGGGTGGGCTTGGTCTTCATCTCTCCGGCGACACCGATAAACGGCACCAGCGTCAGATGGAGATACAGACAGCGCTCACGCCCGAGCTCTGAGCCCATCTGGCGGATGGCCTCCAAAAACGGCAGAGACTCGATGTCGCCGACCGTGCCACCGATCTCTACCAAGACCACGTCGGCGGCGTCGGCTCCTTGCTTGATACAGCGCTTGATCTCATCGGTGATATGTGGAATCACCTGCACCGTACTGCCCAAATAGTCGCCGCGCCGCTCCTTGCGTATGACGCTTTCATAGATGCGACCCGTAGTGTAGTTATTGTCGCAGGTCATGCGCGTACGCACGAAACGCTCATAGTGGCCGAGGTCCAAATCCGTTTCGGCGCCATCGTCGGTGACGAATACCTCACCATGCTGAAACGGACTCATCGTCCCTGGATCGACATTGATGTAGGGATCGAGCTTGACCAGCGTAACGTTGAGACCGCGGGCCTGAAGGATGCTGCCCAAAGATGCCGCGGCGATGCCTTTCCCCAGCGAGGAGACGACACCGCCCGTGATAAAGATGAAGCGCGTCATAAAATTGCTTTCGCGACCAAGATCGGGAACAGCACTGCGGGGCCGCAGAATGGCTTGGTAAGGTAGCAGAATGCCGCTGGCTTCACAACGCAGGAGCGGCTCGGTCTCGAGCGGCAGAAAAACGCCAGCACAGCTCTAATCCGGGTTCGGCTGGCCCCGCGCTGAACGACTCGGCGAGCAAAAGATCGGCCACGGCCGCGAGCTCGTGACCGATGAAGATCAACGGCAAACGCTCCCGTACCCATGGGGGGACTCCCCGTTCCTGCAGCAAGCGCTTGAGTGCGTGGGACCGCGCGTGACCGCGCAGGCGCATGTGCTCGCCACCCTGGCGAAAGCGCACTTCGACCGGCGCCTGTCGCACGCACTGCGCACGCAGCCCCCGCCCCACGCTGGGTCGGGCCTCCAGGCGGCCCAGTTCCGGCATGTTCAGCGGCTGCCTCATATCCCATGGTAGACCGATGGCAGGCGGTTGCGGCAGACGTGGCGGTAAAAGATACAGTCGACCCCGGTAGCGCCGAATGCAACCGTCTGCCCAGACGAGTGCAGGTTGTCGGTCGGGCGCGGCCCGCAGCAAATCCATCAACCCGCGGCACAGCCGTCGCTCCGGCGGCGGCCGTCGACCCTGCCGCCGGATCCAACTTCGCAGCAGCTGCACTCGTTCCGCCTCATCGAACTCGGCCAGCACGGCTACGGGAAGAACGCATGGATCATCACCCAGAACCGTCAGCTGCCGCCGTGCCCAACGCTCCGTCAGCATCGAGGCGGCATCGGCGTGGCGGGCAAGCCGCGTCAAGCGCTGCGCCAGCCCAGGCCAGCGCGTCTCGAGCAGCGGCACCACATGCTCACGCAAGAAGCTACGGTCGTGCCGATCGCACCGGTTCGCCGGATCATCGATCCAGCTCAGCTCATGACGAGTCGCATAAGCGACCAGCTCCGCGCGGCAAAAACCCAGCAATGGGCGGATCAGCCGCCCTTCACCAAGCTCCCGTTCGGCGGGTATACCCGCGAGTCCATCGATGCCTGTACCGCGCAGGATCCGCAACAGCACGGTCTCGGCCTGGTCATCGACATGATGGGCGGTAGCAATGCACTCGCCCGGTGCTAGAATCGCAGCATAGGCCTGGTAGCGAGCCTTCCGGGCAGCCGCCTCCAAGCCCTCGCCACCGTCTCGTACCGTCACCGGCTCGACTCGCAGCGGAACGCCGAGAGCCTGGCATCGAGCCCGACAGTGCAGCGCCCAGTCACCGGATTCGGGGTGCAGACCGTGGTCGACATGCAGCGCAGACACGGGCAATCCCGAAGTGACCGCAGCATGCAACAAGACGGTGGAGTCGCAGCCGCCGCTGTAGGCAATCCAAAGCCGTGGGATCGGCCGCCAAGGCCGCATGGCCAGGGCAAACGCTGCTACACTGAATCCGCCCATACCCGTCCAACTACTACTCACGGTAGCTGCCGAACTGCATGAGCCGCTCATAGCGCTGCTGCACCAACTGCTCGGTATCAATATCAACCAGCTTGGCGAGGGCATCCAGCAACGCGGCCCGCAGGATCTCGCTCATGGCTGCGTAATCGCGGTGGGCACCGCCAAGCGGTTCGGGCAGCACCTCATCGACCAGCCCCAGCTTATGCAACTGCTCGGCCGTGATCCCCATAGCCTCGGCCGCCTCGGCCGCCTTCTCCGGGCTCTTCCAGAGGATGGCGGCACAGCCCTCGGGAGAGATCACGGCATAGGTGCTGTAGCTCAACATCAACAGGCGATCGCTGACCCCGATTGCCAGCGCGCCGCCCGAGCCACCTTCACCGATTACGGTACTGACGATCGGCGTGCGCAGTTCCGCCATGACTTTGAGGTTATAGGCGATCGCCTCGCTCTGGCCGCGCTCTTCGGCCCCGACTCCCGGATAGGCACCGGGAGTATCGATGAAGGTCAAAATCGGCATGCGTAGGCGCTCGGCCAACTGCATCAACCGCACGGCCTTGCGATAACCTTCCGGACGGGGCATACCGAAGTTGCGCAGGAGCTTCTCCTTGGTGTCGCGCCCCTTCTGATGGCCGATCACCATCACCGGCTGCCCTTCGAGGCGCGCCACGCCACCGACGATCGCCGGATCGTCACCGAAGCGCCGATCGCCGTGCAATTCCTCAAACTCGGTGAATATCCGCTGCAAGTAATCCAGGGTATAGGGTCGTTGGGGATGCCGGGCGAGCTGAGCAATTTGCCAAGGAGAAAGCGCGGCGAAGATCTGTTCGGTCAACTGCCGGCTTTTCTGCTGTAAGCGGTTGATCTCATCGTTGATATTGACCTCGGCGTCATTGCCGGCATAGCGCAACTCCTCGATCTTCACTTCTAGTTCGGCGATGGGGCGTTCGAAGTCGAGGCAATTCAAATTCATCATGCCTACCCGCGTCAGCGCGATCGATACGGTGATACCTAAAACCTGTAATTATAGCATGCTCGACATCCTACTCGGGGCTTCTCGTCGCACCCTAAGAAATCGGCACCGGCCGAGCCGTCTACCACAGCGGCGCTGCGCATGGAGTCCACCGCCAGGATACACCTCAATAGATGATCCGGATCGTAGCCGGATCGGCCACATGGCCGAGGCCCTTGAGCAGCTCATCGGTCGGCCGAACACGCCAGGCCGAGCCCAACCGCAATGTCACCCAGGCGCCCCGGCCCTGATATTCAAGCCAAACCGGGCAACAACCTTGCCGAAACGGCTCTAAGACCTCGCGCAACGCCGGGATGAAACCATCACCCGCTTGCGCCGCGGTGACACCAAGGACGAGGCATCGGGCATAGGTCTCGCGTGCCTCGCCGATATCGAGCACGCGCTCAGCGGCGACTCGAAAACCGTCCGTGAACTCGTCATAGCCGAGCACGCCTTCGACCACCAACAGCTGGTCTTTGACCAATCGATGCTGAAAACGCTTGTAAGCCTCTGGAAAGACAATAACATCCATCCGCCCGGTACGGTCGTCCAGGGTGATGAATCCCATCCGCCCGCCGTTTTGGGTGGGACGTGCGCGCAGCGCCACCACGAGACCGGCGACGACCACTTTACGCTCCCCTTCCCGCTTGCGCCCAACGCCGCGCGCCGGCTCACCGCAGGCACCGGCGCTCACTTGATTGAGCCGCGCACTGACAATACCGTCGAGTTCCGCTTCGTAATGCTCGATCGGATGCCCGGTCAGGTAGAGTCCGAGTGTTGCTTTCTCGGCAGCCAGCCGCTCCTGCTCGTCCCACTCCGGTACGCCTGGATCTGACACCGTCAGTGGGGCTTGTTCGAGCGGCGTTGCGCCCAAGCCAAATAGGTCAACCTGCCCAGTATCCCGATTACGGCACTGCTGCTCGGCCGAGCGCAATGCGTCCGGCAGCTGCTGCCAGGCGGTCGCACGGTTAACGGCCAGACCGTCCAAGCTGCCCGAACGAATCAGGGTCTCGATGACCCGTTTATTGACGCGCCGCAGATCAACCCGGCGGCAAAGATCGAATAAATCGGCATACGGCCCGCCGGCCTCGCGCGCCTCGACCAGCGCCTCGATGGCAGACAGCCCAAGGCCTTTCACCGCCCCCAGACCGTAGACGATATGGGTCATCTCACGAGCCTGGAACGCGTAGCCCGAGCGATTGACATCCGGCGGGTCGAGGATAATTTGCAGGCAGCGACACTCATCGATCAGAGCAACCACCTTGTCGGTGTTGTCCATGTCGGAGGAAAGCACCGCCGCCATGAACGGCGCCGGATAGTGGGCCTTGAGCCAAGCAGTTTGATAGGCGAGCAGCGCGTAAGCCGCGGAATGTGACTTGTTGAAGCCATAACCGGCGAACTTCTCCATCAAATCAAAGAGCCCTTCGGCTTGCTGCCTGGCTAAACCACACTCGATGGCGCCTTGGAGGAAAATATGGCGTTGTTGCGCCATCTCCTGCGGCTTTTTCTTACCCATGGCGCGGCGCAGCAGATCGGCCGCCCCGAGGCTGTACCCAGCCAGCGTCTGGGCAATCTGCATTACCTGCTCTTGATAGAGAATAATGCCGTAGGTCGACTTGAGAATCGGCTCCAACGCCTCGTGGTGAAGCGCGCGAGTGGGATAGGCTACCGCGGCGCGGCCGTGTTTGCGCGCAATAAAGTCATCCACCATGCCCGACTGCAGCGGTCCAGGGCGAAACAACGCCACCAACGCGATGATGTCCTCGAAGGTATCCGGCTGCAGACGCCGCATCAGGTCTTTCATGCCCCGCGATTCGAGCTGAAACACGGCCGTGGTCGCACACCGCTTGAGTAGTTCAAAGGTTTTGGCGTCATCCAACGCGAGGGCGGCGATATCCAGGGCCGGCTCGTCACAGGCGCTGCGCTGGGTGTTCACCGCCTTGACGGTCCAATCGATGATCGTCAACGTACGCAGGCCGAGAAAATCGAATTTCACCAGGCCCACCGCTTCGATATCGTCCTTGTCGTACTGCGTCGCCAGCCCCTGTCCACCCGGCTCGCAGTACAGCGGGGCGAAATCGGTGAGTTCGGAAGGCGCGATGACGACGCCACCGGCATGTCGCCCTACGTTACGCGCCAGACCCTCCAGCTTGCGCGCCATACCCAGCAACGTCCGCACCTCCTCGTCTTCACGGTAAAGCCGATGCAGTTCCTCCTCTTGCGCCAGCGCTTTCTCCAGGGTTATCCCGATTTCGAACGGAATCATTTTGGCGATGCGATCTACATAGCCGTAGGGATGACCCAGGACCCGGCCGACATCACGCACCACGGCACGTGCGGCCATGGTACCGTGGGTAACAATCTGCGAGACCTTGTCCCGCCCGTAACGCCCGCCGACATAATCGATGACGCGATCGCGGTTCTCCATGCAAAAATCGATATCGAAATCGGGCATAGAAACCCGCTCCGGATTGAGGAAGCGCTCGAAGAGCAAATCGTAGCTCAAGGGGTCCAAGTCCGTAATTTGCAAAGCATAGGCCACTAGAGAACCCGCACCCGAGCCGCGCCCCGGACCCACCGGGATTCCCTGGCGCTTGGCCCAACGGATGAAATCCGCCACGATCAGGAAATAGCTGGGGAATCCCATTTGGTTGATCACTTCCAGCTCGCGCTCAAGGCGCTCGGAGTAGCTTCGCCTGAGCTCAACGCCATCCGGGTGATCCGTAACCAACGAGCATTGCAGCCGCTCTTGCAGCCCCCGCTCGGCCTCCTGACGCAGTACGTCGTCGATGCTCGCCCCCTCAGGAATAGGGAATACGGGTAAGGCACTATGGCTCAGCGTCAGATGGAGATTGCAACGGCGGGCAATCTCCGCCGTGTTCTCCAATGCCTCGGGGACATCGGCGAACAGCTCGGCCATTTCCTTCGGCGAGCGCAGGTATTGCTGTTCGCTGTAGTGTCGCGGCCGGTGCTTATCAGCCAGCGTACGGCCATCCTGGATGCACACCCGCACCTCATGGGCGGCGTAATCTTCCGGGCGCAGGAAGCACACGTCGTTGGTTGCCACAACCGCCACGCCGTGGGCCGTAGCCAATTCGACCGCGGCCTGCACATGCTCTTCATCCCCCGGGCGCCCAGTACGTTGGAGCTCCAAGTAATACCGGTCACCGAACTGTTCACGCCAGAATTCCAGCTTACGTGCGGCAAGCGCGGGCTCACCCGACAACAGCGCGCGCCCGACATCCCCCACGCGACCGCCTGACAAACCGATGAGCCCGGCACAGCGCCCGCGTAACCACTCGCGATCAACAACCGGCACACCCTGCTGCTGGCCCTCGAGGTAGCCACGCGTGAGCAGCCGGGTAAGCGTGCGATAACCCTGGGTATCCGCGCAGAGCAGAACGAGGCGCGCAGGCCTCTCGGAGGCATCGGCATCCGCAACTCGGATCTCGGCGCCGATGATAGGTTTGACGCCAGCGTTCACGGCCGCTCGGTAGAACTTCACCGCGCCGAACAAATTGCCCTGATCGGTAAGCGCCACGGCCGGCATGCCCGCCTGCGCGACCGCCTGCATGAGGGGCTTGACCCGGATCAGGCCGTCTTGAAGGGAAAACTCGCTGTGTAAATGTAGGTGTGCGAAAAAAGCTGACATGGCCTCGCGCGGGTTATTAAAGCTAAAGCGATCGGAAATATAATCAGGCGGCAGGTCCGGCCTCTGGCTTGGCTAGACCGCAGGTCGTCTAGACGACGGACTACGCGCCTACAGGGACGTATTCAAGGCGCGTATAGCCACCAAGCCGGCCGAACCCGCTCCATTGCACTGGCCCTGACTTTACATACCTCACGGCCGTTTGGCCTTCACGGCCACGCGACTCACCGCGCGCGCCGACCCACTGGCCACATACCCCAGGCCCAACAGGGTACGTACCGGTTTGAACGAACGCCGATGTATGGGTGCCGGCCCGAGCCGCCGCAGTGCAGCCAAGTGCTCCCGCGTGCCATAGCCTTTATGCCGAGCTAGACCGTACCCTGGATAGCGCTGTTCCAGCATAATCATTTCGGCATCGCGCGCCACCTTCGCCAATATGGAAGCGGCGCCGATCGCCAGCACGGAAGCATCCCCGCCCACGATGGCCTCCACCCGGCAGGGCAGCCTTGGCTTGTCACGGCCGTCCACTAGGGCAAGGCTCGGCTTGGGCGTGAGTACGGCCACAGCGCGCTGCATTGCCAGCAAGCTCGCCTGGAGGATGTTGAGCCGGTCGATCTCCTCGACCTCGGCTCGGCCGATTGCCCATCCCACGGCACGATTCCGGATGATCGTTGCCAATTCGCTGCGGCGCGCGGCGGATAAGCGCTTCGAGTCAGCGATTCCAGCAATTGGCGCCGGTGGCAATATCACGGCCGCAGCCAATACGGGCCCGGCGAGCGGTCCCCGGCCCGCCTCATCGATCCCCGCTGTCCAAGCCGCCGGGGCGGGAAAATCAAGCGTCGGTCGCATCACGGACTCACCAGTTGCTCTAACGCATCCGCTGCTCGCTCATTTGCATTGCATCGCAAAATGCCGTGCAGCTGCCGAAAGCGCTGCCGCAAATAGCTCGCTCGCTCCGGGTCAGCGAGGAGATCCTCGACTGCCCGCGTCAAGTTCTGTGGCGTCGCCTTGCCTTGAATGTATTCGGGTACCAACGCCTCATCGGCAAGCAGATTGGGTAGCGCGAAATAGCGTGTCTTGATCAATCTCAGCGCGGCTATCACCCCGGCGGTAATAGGAGCAACGCGATAGGCGACGACCATAGGGCGTTGGAGCAACATGGCCTCCAGGGTAGCGGTGCCCGAAGCGGCGAGCACAACATCGGCCGCTCCCATAACCGCTTTTGCGTTGTCCTCGATCAGACGGCACCGGCTCAACCCGACGGCCTCAAGCTGACGCTGAAACAATCGACGCAGCCCCGGTGTGGCCATGGCTGCAATGAGCTGCAGCTCGGGTTGCCGGCGCACGAGTTGAGCCACTGTGGCGGCAAATATGGGGCCGATACGCGCCACTTCGCCCTGGCGGCTACCGGGCAGCACTGCAAGTACCGGCCCTTCGCCGGAGAGCCCCAGGCAACTCCGAAATTGCGCGGCATCGAGATCGAACCCGTAGCGATCAGCCGTAGGGTGACCAACAAACACCACCGGCACGCCCTGCGCCCGGTAGTAGGGGGGCTCAAACGGCAACAAGGTAAGCATCAGATCCACCGATTGGGCGATCCGTTTGATACGACTCCGCCGCCAGGCCCACACGGACGGACTCACATAATGGGCCGTAGGCACGCCAAGCGTGCGCAAACACCGCTCAAGCCCCAAGTTGAAATCGGGCGAATCGATGCCGATGAACACCTCGGGTGGATGATCGCGGAAGTGACAAACGAGGCGGTGGCGCAACGCGACCAACCGCGGCAAGTGGCGCAGCACCTCCGCCAGTCCCATGATCGAGAGCGCCTCCATTGGGTATAGGCTGTGCAACCCTGCCGCGCGCATAGCCGGTCCGCCGATCCCCTCGATGCGTAATCCCGCATGACGCCGCTTCAGCGCCTGGATCAACCCGGCACCGAGCACATCGCCCGAGAGCTCACCGGCGACCATAGCGATGCGTTGCATATCGACCCCAGACGCACATTCAGCGGCGCGGGCGAGCTTTGCAAAAACCCCGGTAGCCGCGCCGCACCGGGATCACCGGTTTACTCACGCAAACGAGCACCGGCGGCGCTCGCGGGCGGGTTTTTCCGCACCCGCATGGGATGACGCCGATTCAACGAATGATGCCGCGCCGGCTGCCCCGGATGAAATGACTGAAAGCCGCCACATTGGGAACCTCATGCCCGATCTCATCCAGCACCCCCAAGGCTTCATCCAGCCGCAGCCCGGAGCTATACAACGTCTTATACGCCCGTTTCAGTGCCTGTACCGTCTCTTTGGTAAAGCCATGGCGCTGCAATCCCTTGATATTGATCCCGCGGGGGGTGGCGCGCTGCCCGGCGGCCATGACATACGGTGGCACATCCCGGTCCACGTGGGCTCCAAATGCCAAAAAACAGTGCCGCCCCAGGCGACTGAACTGATGCACCAGTGAGAAACCGCTCAGGATCGAATTGTCATGTACCTCCACATGACCGGCGAGCGAAGCATTGTTGGCGAAAACCGTCGCATTGCCCACCTGACAATCATGAGCGATGTGGCAGTAAGCCATAATCCAATTATCATCACCCACCCGGGTGATCCCCCCCCCAGCGGCAGTGCCGCGGTTGATGGTGACGTATTCGCGGATGGTATTGCCCGCACCGATTTCAAGCCAGGTGCGCTCACCCTGGAATTTCTTGTCCTGTGGTATTTCGCCAATGGAGGCGAATTGAAAGATCCTGTTGTTAACGCCGATCCGGGTCGGCCCCTGAATGACGACATGCGGTCCGATCCAGGTTCCGGCCTTAATTTGCACGTCAGGACCTATGACCGCATATGGACCAACCGCGACATCATGGGCAAGCTCCGCCGCAGGGGCAATAACGGCGCGAGGATGGATCACGCTCAGATTTCCCGCATCGTGCAGCGGATCTGCGCCTGCGCAACAAGGATCTGCTGTACATACGATTCAGCCTCGAACATCCAAATGCCGCGCATGCTGCGGCTAAAGCGCACTGACAACCGCAGCTGATCGCCCGGCTCCACCGGTCGCTTGAATTTCGCCTTCTCGATCCCGACCAAATAGAAGATTTTCGTAGCATCCGGCTGCTGCTCATCCGGTTGCTGCTCCCGCGTCTTGAAGGCGAGCAAGCCGCACGCCTGCGCCATGGCCTCCAGAATGAGCACGCCCGGCATCACCGGTCGCTGCGGAAAATGTCCGCTAAAATACGGTTCATTGATCGATACATTTTTGACACCCACGAGCATCTCTCCGGGAATGCACTCCAGTACCCGGTCAATCATCAGAAACGGGAAACGATGCGGCAGGTAATTGAGAATGCCGTGAATGTCCATAGGCTTGTCGCGCTCTGTTGCTATTTTGATCCGGGGAGGGTTTTGCCCCTGGCCTGCAGTTCCGCGAGCTGCTGCTCGAGCTGCCGCAGTTGCCGAGCCATCTCGTCGAGCCGATTAAAGCGTACGGCGTTGCGGCGCCACCGCCGTGTCGGTGCCATTTGAGTCCCGGACGAGTAAGAACCGGGCTCGCGTATGTCGTGGGTAATCATCGTCATGCCAGTCACCTGGGTTCGGTCACAGATGTGTAAGTGACCGGCCAGCCCGGCACCGCCCGCAATGCTACAGTATTTCCCAACTCGAGTGCTGCCGGATACGGCAGAGCAACCCGCCATGGCCGTATGAGCTCCCACGCGCGCGTTATGAGCGATCTGAACTAAATTATCGATTTTGACGCCTTCCTCGATAACGGTATCCCCGAGCGCCCCTCGATCCACTGCCGTGTTGGCGCCAATCTCCACATCGTCACCGATGATCACGCGGCCTAATTGGGGCACCTTGATCCAACACCCAGCGTCGTTGGCATAACCAAAGCCATCGGAACCCAGCACGGCTCCTGAATGGAGGACAACGCGCCGACCGATTATCGTATTCGGATAGATCGTCACATTGGCCATCAAACGGGTGTCTTCGCCGATTTCAACCGCCTCCCCGATAACACAACCAGCCGCCACGCTGACCCGTCGCGCGAGATAGACGCCGGCCGCGATGCTCGCATGCGGACCGATGCTTACCCGCCCTTCCAATAGCGCCTCAGGGTGCACCCAGGCCGTCGGATGAATCCCGGCCAAGGGACGGCTTGCGCCGGTAAGGTGCTGCGCGGCGCGGGCGAATGCCACATGAGGATCGTCACAGACCAGCGCCGCCACCGGTGCCATCGCCAGATCCTGGGGGCGCAGAATCACGGCCCCGGCGTGGGTGTGTGTCAGGTAGCGCCGCTGCCGGTCAGTGGCGAGGAAGCTCAATGAATCCGAACCCGCGTCCTGCAGCGAGGCGACCCGCAGGATCCGTTTAGTGCCGTCCCCTTCCAACCGCGCTCCGGTCACGCGCGCCAACTCCGCGAGGCTCGCACCGTTA
Source organism: Nitrococcus mobilis Nb-231 (assembly GCF_000153205.1). Taxonomy (GTDB): domain Bacteria; phylum Pseudomonadota; class Gammaproteobacteria; order Nitrococcales; family Nitrococcaceae; genus Nitrococcus; species Nitrococcus mobilis. The sequence goes on along the minus strand of NZ_CH672427.1, from coordinate 299,732 downwards.
AGATCTGCCATGGTGCCTACGCTCTCCTAGTGGGACCTGGCAGCTACGGCTGGCGGGGCCATCAATTTCTACCCGAGCGATAATCCTGGCGCAGGCGTTCTATTATGCGATCCGTAATATCGACCTCGCGACTGGCATAGATGACGCCGTCGGTGACGATAAGATCAAAACCCTGCTCTTTGGCAAAACCACCTACAGTCTTTAGAATCCGCCGCTGAAGATTGGCGAGTTCCTCATTGCGCCGCATGTTGAAATCTTCCCGGAACGCCTCTTGGGTGCGCTGAACGTCGCGCCGGCGCGCGATGATCTCGCGCTGCAGACCCAACTTTTTCTCATCGCTCATCACGGCCCCATCGCGCTGCATCCTCGTCTCGAGCCTGCTCAAATCCTTCTGCATAGCGACGATTTCCTTATCCCGAGGGGCAAACTCTTTCTCCAGCTTTTTCCGAGCCGCTTCTGCCTGCGGCGCCTGCGAGGATACGCGCGCCGGATTAACAAAGCCGATCTTGAGCTCGGCCGCCCCAACGGCTCCCGCCAACCCTACCAGTAGGACGATGGTACCAAGCGTTGTCGGTAAGTTTCGAATATTCATAAAGCTTTAGTCGTCGATCCTGTTTGTACTCAAAAAAATGAGCCAACCGAGAATTGGAAGAATTGGGTATCTTCATTGGAGCTCGCATTTAACGGTTGCGCCACACTTATTGTCAACGGACCCAAAGGGGAGAACCAAGTTGCCGCCAAGCCCGCCGAATAGCGCAACTCGCCCAAATCAATCCCGCCCCGGAACGTATCATAGACTTGGCCGAAATCGACGAAGGCGGTAAGTTGGGCCGCGTTGGGATCTACGAAGGGGGTCGGGAAGCGCAGCCCTGCGCTACCGAGCAGCCGGAAATTTCCACCCGTTGGGTCGTTGTTCTCATCGCGCGGGCCAAGCGCGTTGATATTGAAGCCGCGCACCGTGGAAATACCGCCGGCGAAAAAATTCTTAAAAAACGGCAACGTGTTGGTATCACCATAACCGTCCCCATAGCTCACGGTATTACTCAGCACCAGCGTCAGCGCCTTCGTGATACCCTTGAAATACTGCTGGTCGGAGTTGAGTCGGTAGTACTCCAACTCGCTGCCGGGGACCGCCACCTGCCCGGTGATATGGTGCCGCCAACCGCTATCCGGGAAAATCGCTCGATTGCGGGAATCGTGTAACCAGCCGAGCGCCACGTTGAACGCCCGGTTGCGCTTGCCGTTACTCTCTATGAACTCTTGCTGAATCTGCGTTGGATCATCACTGAGATTCAGTGCTAGGTCTTCATATTCGAGACCGGCGTCAACGGAATCCTCATTGCTAAAGGGGATCTGGTAGCCGTAACTGCCGGTGGCTGATTTGAGGCCGTACCTCGCCAAGTTGGCCCGGCGAGCGTCGGTATCGCGATAGGCAGCCCCGATGCGCCGATTGATGCCACTTAGTGTATAGAAGCGATCGAGGTAACTGAGCTGATAGATTGTATTGATCCGATTATTATTGATAGTAAAACTCACTCGATCACCCGTACCCAGAAAATTATCCTGCTGCACGCCAAGGTTCAACAGTAACCCACTGCCGGTACCAAAACCGATGCCAGCCCGCAGAGTACCCGTTTGGCGCTCTTCGACATCGACATTTACATCCACCTGGTCGCTCGCGCCCGGCACACGCGGTGTCTCGATGTTCACTTCTTTGAAAAAGCCCAGCCGATTGAGACGTTGGCGTGATTGCTTGACCTTCTCTGTGGACAACCAACCGCCTTCTATTTGCTGCATTTCCTGGCGGATCACCTCATCGCTGGTACGTGCGTTGCCCGAGATGTTGATGTGTCGCACATAGACCCGCTCGGCTGGGTCGACGAAGAAAGTGAGATCCACCGTCTTCGCCTGCTCTGTAACGTTCGGCACCGCATTGACATTGGCGAACGCATAGCCGAGTTCACCGTATTTCTTACGGAGCGCATCGCTGCTCTTGGTTACCGCGAGCTGTGAATAGAGCTCGTTCGCCTTCACTTTAAGCAGGGCGCGCAACTCCTGCTCCGGAACGATGAGCTTTCCCGCCAGCTTGATGTTGCGCACATGATATTGCTTGCCCTCCGCAAGATTTACCGTGATATAAATGCGTCGCCGATCCGGGGTAATGGAGACTTGGGTCGAAGTGATCGAAAAGTTAATGAATCCCTGGTTCTGATAGAACGAACGCAACTGCTCCAAATCTCCAGCCAGCTTCTGCCGCGAATACTTATCCGAGTCGGAAAAAAACGCCCACCAAGCACGTGGTCCCAGCTCGAACTGATCGCGCAAATCGCTGTCGCTGAAGCGCTTGTTGCCAACGAATTGGATCTGCTGAACCGAGGCAGTCTCTCCCTCGCGAATGTCGAGCCGAATGCTAACCCGATTGCGTGGCAGAGGTGATACCGTGCTTTCGATCTGCACGTCGTAATAACCGAGCGCGAAATATTGACGCTGCAACTCCCGCTCTACGGTGGCAAGCAGAGAGCGGTTGAATACCCGCCCCTCGGCGAGTCCTACTCCTTTTAGGGCCTCGAGCAGTTTATCGCTACCGATTTCATCATTGCCGTGTAGCTCGATCCGCGCAATCGCCGGGCGCTCCACTACAATGACGATCAGCGCGTTGCCAGCCCGCTCCAACGTCACATCCTGGAAAAAACCCGTGCGGTAGAGGACTCGTATGGACTCGGCTATCTTCTTGACATCGATGCGATCACCGACCTGGATCGGCAAATAGTTGAAAACGGTACCGGCGGAGATCCGCTGCAATCCTTCAATGCGAATGTCCGAAACTTTGAATGCTTCTCCGGCGGCAGCGATGTGGATCTGCACGAGCAGAGCCACCGCCAGTAGCGTTCTTTGCATTGCCCCTCGCGTTGTTTGTTACTATTGGGGTCCAAAAAGGCGTGCCAAGTCATTGTAGAAGGCAAACACCATGAGGAAGACCAGCAAAACGATACCGATCTGCTGACCAATCCCTTGTGCCCGATCGGATAGTGGACGCCCTTTCACCCACTCTATGCTGTTATAGAGCAAGTGCCCGCCATCAAGCACCGGCACCGGTAGCAGATTGATCACGCCCAAACTGATGCTGACGATGGCGAGGAATTTCAAAAATGGAGTCACGCCGAGGCTCGCGGACACACCCGCATATTGGGCGATGTTGATCGGCCCGCTCAGATTCTTCATGGAAGCCTCGCCCGACACCATGCGCCAGAGCATTTTCACAGTTAGCGCGGAGGCATCCCAAGTCTGGTTCAGGGCACGGCCGATCGCCTCGATCGGCCCATACTGAACGGTATGGTGCAAGCTCTCGATGTCTTGCTGTGGGACGACTGGCATGACACCGAGAACACCCACCCGTGTACCGTTTTCCGCCCTGCGGCTCCCGAGCGTGACAACAACCTGGCGCTGTTGGCCATGCTGTTCGATGGTGAAGGTCGTTTGCTCTCCGGGCCGAGCCTGGACATAGCGGACGAGATCCTGCCAAATATCAATAGGCTGACCATCGGCGCGCACGATCGTCATACCCGGCTCGATGCCCGCAGCAGCAGCGGCGCTATCCGGCAAGACTTGACTGACTTTGGGCTCAACTCGGGGTAACCAGGGACGAAAACCCAAGGCGCCGAGCACGTCGGGATTTTTGCCAAGCGGACCGATTTCCCCCAAATCGAGGTAACGCGTGGCTTCGACGCCCTGCTCGGTTTCGACTTGCACGGCCAGCTGCCCGGAGCCGGCGCCCTTATCCAGCAGCTCCATGAGCACATCGGTCCAACTCGGTGTCGCCTCGTCGGCGATCGCCCGCACCTCATCGCCGCGCTGGAAGCCCGCCGACGCCGCCGGCGTGCCCTCGACAACCTTGCCGATGACTGGGCGCAGCTCAGTGCTGCCAATCACGAAGATCGCCCAATAAGCCAAAATAGCGAACAGGAAATTAAACAGTGGTCCAGCCACGACCACGAGGTTGCGGGCCCAAATTGGCTTGCGGTTGAAAGCATGCGCCCGCTGTTCTTCCGCTACTTCTGCCTCGCGCTCGTCGAGCATTTTCACATAACCGCCCAACGGGATACCGGCAACGGCATATTCGGTCCCATCACGGCCTATGCGCGACCAGATCGGCCGGCCGAATCCGACCGAAAAGCGCAATACCTTAATGCCCATGCGACGTGCGACCCAAAAGTGGCCGAATTCGTGGACGATGACCAACACACCTATGGCTACTACGAAGGCCAGTACGTCGATGAGAATCCCCATTAACGCCTCCCAGCCCACGCCTCTACGGCATGCTGCGCTGCGCGTCGGCTGCAGCGGTCCATGGCCAGCAGTTGGTCCAAGTCTTCGATGACCTCGGCCGTAACCGACTCGAGGGTGGATTCGATCACCGCAGGAATAGCGGTGAACTGGATGCGCTCCTGCAAGAAAGCCCCAACGGCTACCTCATTGGCGGCGTTGAGAATCGCCGGGGTCGACTCGCCGGCTTGCATCGCCTGATAGGCCAAACCTAGGCAAGGAAAACGTCGATGATCGGGAGCTTCGAACTCAAGCCGGCCCACATTCAACAAGTCCAGTGGTCGAGTGCCTGAAGCCAGGCGCCCCGGTGTCGCCAATGCATGCGCCAGCGGCGTGCGCATATCAGGATTGCCCAACTGGGCCAGCACCGAACCGTCCACGTACTCCACCAGCGAATGCACAATGCTCTGCGGATGAATGACCGCTTCCACGCAATCCGGCCCCACATCAAACAGCAAACAGGCTTCGATCAGCTCCAAGCCCTTATTCATCAAGGTGGCGGAATCCACCGAAATCTTCCGACCCATCACCCAATTGGGGTGGGCACAAGCCTCCGCCGGAGTCACCCACTGCAGTTCCGCCAGCGGCCGACAACGAAAGGGCCCGCCGGAGGCGGTCAGCAGAATACGCCGCACACCAAGTTCTAACAGGGGGCGCTGGCCAAACTCCGGCGGCAGACATTGATAAACGGCATTATGTTCGCTGTCGACGGGAACCAACGTCGCACCGTTGCGCTTGGCTTCGGTCAAGAATAGCGCGCCAGCCATGACTAACGCTTCCTTGTTCGCTAGCAAGATCCGCTTGCCGCCGCGAGCGGCGGCCAATGTTGGCAACAACCCGGCACTGCCGACAATACCTGCGACAACGCAATCCACCTCGCTCGCACCGGCCACATCGATCAATGCTTCGGTCCCGCCCAGCACTTGGGTCGAGCAGCCAGACCGCTCGCTCAACCGCGCGCGCAGTGTAGCCGCGGCCTGCTCGTCGGCCAACACCGCGTATCGCGGCTGAAATCGCTGGCATTGCTCAAACAAACGATCGACCGCCCGATTGGCCGCCAGCGCAAAGATCTCGAAATGCTGCGGGTGACGAGCAATGACATCCAACGTATTGACGCCGATGGAACCGCTCGCCCCAAGTATCGTTATGCGTTGCATGCGCTCACTCAGCTAATCCCCCGTACGCCTAATGCTAGGATAGGCGCCGCCGCCAGCAGCCCATCGATGCGATCCAACACCCCCCCATGGCCGGGTAACAAACCGCCGCTGTCCTTGATGCCACGCTGTCGTTTCAACATGCTCTCGAACAAATCACCGACTATCGAGATACCAATGGTAAGCAGTGCCAGGCCGAGCAACGCTATCAGGCTTGTGCCCGCAGGAGCGAAGCCGAGTGCCCGCCCACAGGCATAATACACACCACCGAGCAACACTCCCAAGATCATGCTGCCGATGACACCTTCCCACGTTTTGCCTGGGCTGAGCCGAGGAGCCAGCTTACGCCGGCCCCACGTCCGGCCGGCAAAATAGCCACCCGTATCACTGCCCCAGACTAGGAACAACAACATGGTAACCCAGTAAGAACCAAATGCCTCTTTGTCGTGAGTGGCGACAATGGCGAACCAGAACGCAACCAGGACCACGGCACCGATCAGCGCAAAGCCAAGCAGAGGCGGCCTCCGCTTAGCGGGATTGCGCACGAACGCGACGAGCCAGGCTATGGCAACCAGCCACCATAACGCACCCACGACCAGCACCGGCATTGCGCTGCCACCGGAGCCAAGCCATAGCCAGCCCCCGAACACGATAATGAGGATAGTGAACGTATAAGCCAACCGACTGCCGTGGCTGGTAAGATTCATCAAAAGCGCCCATTCCCAGGCTCCGAGCACGGCAACACCCGCGAAGGCGACCGACAGGAGCGCTGGTGGGGCAAGCCACACGAGCCAAAGCACCCCGGGAATGAGAACCAAAGCCGTTAGTACGCGCCATCTAAGCACGACCTTGACGCTCCACTTGCTCCGAGGTCATGCCGAAGCGGCGTTGCCGTTGTGCAAACCAACGCAGCGCCGCCTCGAATTCACTGACATCGAAATCGGGCCACAAGACCTCGGTGAAATAGAGCTCAGTATAGGCAAGCTGCCAGAGGAGGAAATTGCTGATCCGGTGCTCACCGCCGGTGCGAATAAAAAGATCCGGCGCCGGCAGTCCCGCTAGGCAAACGTAGGTGCCAAAGACCCATTCATCGATTGAAGCTGGATCCCGCTCGCCGTTGGCAACCTCTTCTGCGAGCCGCCGAGCCGCCCTCGCGATGTCCCAACGCCCACCGTAGCTGGCGGCCAAATTGAGCTGTAACCCGGTATTGGCGGCGGTGAGATTCTCGGCGGCCATTATGTTCGCCTGTAACCGCGGTGAGAACTGATCGCGCTCGCCGATCAAACGTAGCCGTACGCGGTTTTTATGCAATTGTGGAGTCTCCTTTTCCAAGGTTCGGATCAGGAGTTCCATGAGCATTCCCACCTCGCCGGCGGGCCGACGCCAGTTCTCGCTGCTAAAGACGAACAGTGTCAGCGCCTTGATTCCTGCCCGCGCCGAGGACTCAACGACTTGGCGTACCGCCCGCGCACCGGCGCGGTGGCCGAGATGACGGGATTGGCTGCGGGCCTGCGCCCAGCGACCGTTACCATCCATGACGATGGCAACATGCCGGGGAACGGCACCCTCCAGGTCAGGTGCTTGAAAATCGCTTTGCTCGTCGCTCATCACAGCTCCCGAACTCCACCGCTGCCGGCCATCCGACGGGGCTCGTTCGAGTATCCTAAGGCCGTAACCCGGTTAGTGCGCCGTTCGAAGGCATCATGGCAGCCTCCCTCATCATCCAGGCCGGGCTTCAGCCCCCTGGCGTAACGGCTCAAACCTCCATCAGCTCCTTTTCTTTGGCGACGAGCAGACTGTCCACCTCGCTGATATGCTTATCAGTGAGTTTTTGAATATCATCCTCAGCACGCTTTTCATCGTCCTCCGTGATCTCCTTATCCTTGAGCCGAGCCTTGAGGGCGCTATTGGCATCGCGACGAACGTTACGGATTGCGATTCGGGCCTGCTCGGTCTCATGCTTGACGACACGAATCAACTCACGGCGACGCTCTTCGGTTAACGGCGGCAGAGGGATACGTATGACACCGCCAGCCGTGTTTGGGGTCAACCCAAGATCCGATTCGAGAATCGCTTTTTCCACCACCGGAATCATGCCCTTCTCCCAAGGGGTGACACTCAGTGTTCGTGGGTCACTAACAGTCACCGACGCCACTTGGTTGAGCGGCATTTTCGCGCCGTAATAGGTCACGGTGATATGATCCAGCAAACTCGTATGGGCTCTTCCGGTACGTATCTTATGAAACTCATGGTTCAGGGCTTCAATGCTCTTCCCCATCCGTGCGGCGGCGTCCTTGTTGATGTCCTCGGTCATGAGCGTCACCCCCTCTCCACAAACGTCCCAATAGCGCGGCCTTCGACTACATCGCGCAGACCGCCCGGCCGAGTGATGTCAAAGACCATGATGGGCATGTTCTGATCACGGCAAAGGACGATGGCGGTCGCGTCCATCACATCCAACTTACGCTGGAGCACCTCATCGTAGGTCAAACGCTGGTAACGCTGTGCTCCAGGCTCCTTGACCGGATCGGCGCTGTAGACGCCATCGACCTTGGTCGCCTTGAACATGATATCAGCGTTGATCTCAATGGCGCGCAGGCTGGCTGCCGAGTCAGTGGTAAAAAATGGGTTACCGATACCCGCCGCGAATATCACGACTCGACCCTTTTCCAAGTGGCGGATCGCACGCCGCCGGATATAGCTTTCACACACCTGATTGACTTTGATAGCGGACATCACGCGGGTGAAAACCGCTTCCTGCTCGAGAGCGTCCTGTAACGCGAGCGCATTCAACAGCGTCGCGAGCATACCCATCTGATCGGCCGTTACTCGATCCATCCCCGTGGCGGCCAAACCCTCGCCACGAAAAATGTTGCCGCCGCCAATAACCAACGCAACCTGCACGCCCCGCTCGACGAGCTCGTGAATCTCCGCGGCCAGCCGTTTCAGAACCCCGGGATCAACTCCATAGGGCGCTTCTCCGAGCAGCGCCTCACCGCTGAGCTTCAGCAGTATTCGACGATACTTGGGGTCGGTCATCGGCGGGAGTCTCCTACCCTGGGCGGACCCGGCGCGCGCACGAAATTTAGGAACCCTTGACCTGAGCCTCGACCTCCTCGGCGAAGTTGGTCTGCTTCTTCTCGATGCCCTCGCCGACCTCATGGCGAGAGAAGCGCAGCACCCGGGCATTGGCCCGGTCAAGGAGCGCACCGACGCTCTGCTCCGAATCCTTAACGAAAGGCTGTCCTAGTAAAGTAATTTCCCCCAACCACTTGTCGAGCCGTCCGGCAACCATTTTATCCACGATCTGTGCCGGCTTGCCGCTGCTCTGAGCCTGGGCGGTCAGGATCTCCCGTTCTTTCTCCAAAACATCAGCAGGAACGGCGGCTTGGTCGAGACACAGCGGACGGCTGGCTGCAATATGCATACAGACATCACGTGCCAGCTTGGCATCACCACCCTCCATCTCGAGCAGAACACCGATACGGCTGCCATGCAGATAAGAGCTGATCAATCCCGTATCGGACTGGTAGCGAACAAAACGCCGGATCTGGATATTCTCTCCGAGCCTGGCAATGAGCGATTTCTGAACCGATTCGACTGTATCTTCCGACTCACCCTCCAACGCCAATCCCATCAGCGTTGCGAGATCAGCGGGAGCCTGTTCGAGAATTTGCAGTGCAACGCGCTGCGTGAAGGCTTTGAAGTGCGGGTCGGCGGCGACAAAATCCGTCTCACAATTGACCTCGACCATCGCGCCCTGCGTACGATCGTTACTCAACGTGATGACGATAGCGCCTTCAGCAGCAGTGCGCCCGGCTTTGCGATCGGCCTGTGCTAGCCCGCGCTTGCGCAGCACCTCGATCGCAGCATTCGTATTCCCGTCGGCTTCTTGCAGCGCTTTTTTGCACTCCATCATCCCAGCGCCGGTGTGCTCACGGAGCTGCTTTACCATTTGCGCGGTAATCGCCATGCGGATTTCACCTCTTGCCGATGCATTATCGAATGTCCTGCCGGAGCCGGGGCTTATTCGGCCTGCTGTTCAGCCTCGGGGGCTGCTTGGGCGCCCGCCGCCCCGATCTCGATGAACTCATCGTCACCGCTCGGCCGAATACCAACCATCCTAGCATCGATGATCGCATCGGCGGCCCCTTTCAAATAGAGGCGAACAGCACGAAACGCGTCATCGTTGCCGGGTATGACGTAGTCAATCGCCCGCGGCGAGTTGTTGGTATCGACCACCGCCACTACCGGAATGTTGAGCTTCCGTGCCTCTAGCACAGCGATCCGCTCGAAACCGGTATCGATGACGAACAACGCATCCGGCAACGCCTCCATATCGACGATACCGCCGAAAGCACGCTCGAGCTTACCCATCTCTCGATGCAGCGAGAGCACCTCGCGCTTGCTCAGCTTGTTAAAGGTACCATCCTTCTCTTGCTGCTGAAGATCCTTGTAGCGGCGAATGGAGCGCTTTACCGTGCGGAAATTGGTCAACATGCCGCCTAACCAACGGTGATTGACGTAGGGCATTGCGCAGCGCACGGCTTCTTCACGGAGGGCTTCACGGGCAGCACGCTTAGTCCCTACAAATAAAATCCGCCCGCCGTTGGCGGCAAGCCGACCTAGGTAGTTCATGGCCTCATCGTACAGAGGCAACGTCTTCTCAAGGTTGACGATATGTATTTTGTTACGCTGGCCGAAGATATACGGAGCCATCTTCGGATCCCAGTAACGAGTCTGATGCCCGAAATGCACGCCGGCTTCGAGCATTTGCCGCATGGTTACCCTGGCCATGACTGGTGTCTCCTCATTCGGGTTGAGCCTCCATACACCCGCACGCGACAACCCACATTGGGCACCCGGTCGCGTGTGACGATGTATGTGTGGTGTATCCGGAACCAAGCCCGGTAGTTGCGGTTACGATACGGCGATCATGCAACCGCCGTTTGCCTGGAAAGCGCGCGCTTTATACCATATTTCTGACCCAGCCACAATTTGTCACCCATTCGCTCGGCTGCGGCCGAGCTTGAATTGGTGGCTCATCGAAAGCCCGTTCTCAAACAAGGTTTCCCTCAATGTCCGTTACCATCAAGAGCCCGGAAGAAATCGAGAAGATGCGTCTGGCCGGCCGTTTGGCAGCCACCGTTTTGAACATGATCGAGCCGTATGTGCAACCTGGGATAACCACCGAGGAGCTCGATCGAATCTGTCACGAGTACATCGTCAACGATCTGGAGGCAATCCCCGCGCCCCTCAATTATCGAGGATTTCCGAAATCGATTTGCACTTCGGTCAACCACGTGGTCTGCCACGGGATCCCCGGTGCGAAAAAGCTCAAACGCGGCGACATAATCAACATCGATGTGACCGTGATCAAAGATGACTACCATGGGGATACCAGCCGCATGTTCTATGTGGCTGAACCCTCCATTCAGGCCCGCCGGCTCTGTGAGGTAGCCTACGAGAGTATGATGGTAGGGATCGAGCGCGTACGCCCCGGCATTCGGCTAGGCGATATCGGCCACGCCATTCAGCAGTTCACCGAAAGCCATGGTTACTCAGTGGTGCGCGAGTACTGTGGACATGGAATCGGGCGCAATTTCCACGAAGAGCCGCAGGTGCTTCATTACGGCAAGCCCGACCAAGGACTGGCCCTTCAGGAGGGAATGACCTTCACCATCGAACCCATGATCAACGCTGGGCGTCGCGAGACCCGGCTGCTCAAGGATCATTGGACGGTCGTCACCAAAGATCACAGCCTCTCGGCCCAATGGGAGCATACGCTGTTGGTAACCGAAAACGGCTACGAGATTCTTACCCAGCTAGAAAATACGCTACGAGGTGAAACCCCACGCCGATGAGCCGCACATCTGCCCGCATTCGCGATGATCGCCACCTGCTCGATGTCGATGCGATAGACCGAGCCCTGCAGGAGTCTCACCCGGCAACACCCCTGCTCCGCCAAAGTCTTATCAACGCCGATCAGATCCTGCGTGCCCGCTTTCTGGAAGGCACGCCCGCGGCCGAACTGGTTACACTGCGCGCGGAACTGGTGGACACGCTGGTTACCCGGGTATGGGATCTTCACCTAGACGATGCCGCAGAGCAGGCCGCACTGGTCGCCGTGGGTGGTTACGGTCGAGGGGAGCTTCATCCGGGCTCGGATACCGACCTCCTGGTCGTGCTCGCCGACTCCGCCGGCAACCGTTTGGACAGCGCTCTTAAACACATCGTTACTCAGCTTTGGGACATCGGCCTACAGGTCGGACACAGCGTGCGCAGCTTAACCGAGTGTGTTCGAGAGGCAACCCAGGACATCACCGTCGCCACCAATCTGATGGAGTCCCGCCTGCTCGCCGGCTCCCCAAGCCTATATCAATCCATGGTACAGGCCACCGGCCCGAATCGGATCTGGCCCAGCCGCCAGTTCTTCGAGGCCAAATGGCGCGAACAGCTCGCCCGCCACGAAAAACACCATGACACGGCTCACAACCTGGAGCCGAATCTCAAGGAAAGCCCGGGCGGTCTGCGCGACATCCACATGATCGGTTGGGTGGCAAAACGCCAGTTCGGCGCCGGTACACTGCACGATCTGGTGGATCATGCGTTTCTTACCGAGAGCGAGTACCGCACGCTCATGCGTGGCCAATATTTTCTCTGGGACCTGCGCTTCGCCCTGCACGTGCTCACCGGTCGGCGCGAAGACCGCCTGCTCTTCGACTACCAGGTCACCCTCGCCAAACAATTCGGCTACCGCGACACCGAGCACACGCTCGCCGTCGAACAGCTCATGCAGCGCTACTACCGTACCGTGATGCGATTGAGCTGCCTCAACGAAATGCTGCTCCAGCTCTACCAAGAAGTAATCCTCTACGCCGACCTAGACGAGGCACCCCAGCGGCTGAACAAGCGCTTCCAGATCAAGCGTGGCTTCATCGAAGTCACGCATCCCAATGTGTTCCGGCGCTATCCGTTCGCGCTGCTGGAAGTGTTTCTGTTGATTCAAGAACACCCCGAAATCAAAGGCGTGCGCGCCGCTACGATCCGACTGATCCGCCAACATCATCACCTCATCGACGAACGGTTCCGCAACGATCTACGCTGCCGCAGCCTGTTCATGGAAATCCTGCGCCGACCGCGTGGGATCACCCATGAGCTGCGCCGAATGCACACCTACGGCATCCTCGGGCGCTACCTGCCAGCCATTCGGCATATTACCGGGCGCATGCAATACGACCTATTCCACGCTTACACGGTGGACTCTCATATCTTGATGGTGGTACGCAACCTGCGTCGTTTCGCCGCACCGGAGTTCGCCCATGAATTCCCTTTCTGCAGCGCCCTGATCAATCGCCTGCCCAAGCCCGAGCTACTCTACCTAGCCGGGTTGTTCCACGACATCGCCAAGGGACGGGGCGGTGATCACTCCGAACTCGGTGCCGAGGATGCCTACCAGTTCTGCCTTCATCACGGCCTGAGCCGCTACGACAGCCGCTTGGTGGCTTGGCTGGTTCGGCATCACCTGCTCCTGTCGTCAACGGCCCAGCGCCGCGACATCAGCGATCCGCAAGTCATCAACGAATTTGCCTGCAAGGTGGGTGACCTGCAGCATCTCAACTACCTTTATCTACTCACGATCGGTGATATTCGGGGCACCAATCCCAAACTTTGGAATTCCTGGCGTGAGGCGTTGCTGCTGGAACTCTATCAGCTCACCCAGCGGGCAATCCGACGCGGTCTGGGTAATCCCATCGATGCGGAGGAACTTATTAGCGAGACGCAGGCTCAGGCACGCAAGGCGCTGCGCGGGCGCGGACTGCACCACATGACCGTGCGTGCGATTTGGCGTCCCTTCACGGCAGACTACTTCCTGCGCTACTCGGCCGCGGAAATCGCCTGGCATACGGCCGCCATTCACAAACTCGGCGGCGCAGCGCAGCGGCCGCTGATTCTAATCGATCCGATCAGTACCCGTGGCGGCACCGAAGTATTCGTCTACACTCGCGATCGAGACCACATCTTTGCCTTAACCGTCACGGCCCTGAACCAACTCGGCCTCGATATTCAAGACGCGCGCATCATCACGACCGACGATGGCCATACACTCGATAGCTACCTGGTGCTGGAGGATACCGGCAAGCCCATCGCCGCCGGCTACCGCGAACGCGAGATTATCGAACATCTCAGCACTATGCTGTGCCCTGGCAAACCATTGCCACAGCCGTCGACCCGAACCCTGCCGCGCCGGTTGCGGCATTTCAGCACCCAAACCCAAATCGAATTCACGGCCGAGCCACATAATGACCGGACCGCTATGGAACTGATCACCGGCGACCGTCCTGGCCTGCTCGCTCAAGTCGGCTATGCTTTTGTTCACTGCGGTGTACGCCTGCAAAATGCCAAAATCTCAACCATGGGTGAGCGTGCCGAAGATGTCTTCTTCCTCACCGACCGCAACAATCGCGCGCTGGGAACAGCCAGCCAACAGTGTCTGCGGGAGCAGCTGCGACGGATGCTGACCGACGAGGAGGAGTTGCGCAAACGCGCCGATGGCGTTTGATGGCGTTACGGAATACGACCGGACTGGCTTATACTGCTGCGCGCTCGACGGCCGAGACGGTGCCACAGCGTTTGCAGTACCTAGCCAGTCGGGCTCAGTAAGCCGCGCCTCGGAGGCTATCATCCATCCGTGGGCAAAAAACCTATCGGCAGACAGGAGAGTGCCATGGAGCAATTGAAAAACGTCATCGAGGCGGCGTTCGAGAAACGTACTGAGCTCTCACCCCGCGCGGCTACGCCGGAGCTTCGGGATGCCGTCGCTGAAGTATTGGACTTGCTCGACACCGGCAAAGTCCGTGTGGCGCAGCAAATCGATGGCGAATGGCGGGTCAATCAATGGCTGAAAAAGGCCGTGCTGCTGCATTTTCGTCTACACGACAACGAGGTTATGCGTGACGGCTTGACCCAATATTTCGACAAGGTGCCGCTCAAGTTCACGGACTACAACAGTCGCGAACTCGCCGCGAACAGTGTGCGGGTCGTCCCGCCCGCCATGGCGCGCCGCGGTGCCTACATTGCCCCCGGTGCGGTGCTCATGCCCTCCTACGTCAACATCGGTGCCTATGTTGATGCGGGCACCATGGTGGATACCTGGGCCACGGTCGGGTCTTGCGCCCAGATCGGCAAGCACGTCCATCTCTCCGGCGGCGTCGGCATCGGTGGCGTACTCGAACCTCTGCAGGCCAATCCGACCATCATCGAGGATAATTGTTTTATCGGCGCACGCTCGGAGGTCGTCGAGGGCGTCATTGTCGGTGCCGGAGCCGTGATTTCGATGGGTGTCTACATCGGCCAAAGTACCAAGATATACAACCGCGAAACGGGCGAGGTGAGTTACGGCCGTGTCCCACCCGGCGCTGTGGTAGTCCCCGGCAGTTTGCCCGCGCGGGACGGCAGCCATAGCCTCTACTGCGCAGTAATCATCAAACAGGTGGATGAGAAGACCCGCGCCAAGGTCGGCATCAACGAACTGTTGCGACCGTGAGTGGCAACACCTCGCCACAGGATTCCGACACTATGGAGCGCACCCCCACAATCGACCTTGCCTGCGAACTGATCCGCCGACCGTCGTTGACTCCCGAGGATGCGGGCTGTCAGACCCTGCTCGCCACCCGGTTGGAGGCATTGGGTTTTCGTTGCGAGCATCTGGCCTTCGGCGAGGTAAAGAACCTTTGGGCACGCTACGGGAATAGCGGCCCATTGCTTACCTTCGTCGGCCATACCGACGTAGTTCCGAGCGGTCCCGAGATGCAATGGACTACACCTCCCTTTGAGCCTAGTCTGCGACAGGGGCAGCTGTATGGTCGTGGCGCGGCCGACATGAAAGGCAGCCTCGCTGCCTTCGTCACCGCTTGTGAGCGGTTTCTCGGCGACAACCGGGGGCCGTTACGTGGCTCTGTGGCGCTGCTCATTACCAGCGATGAGGAAGGGGATGCCATCGATGGTACGGCCCGGGTGGTTCGGGCTTTGCGCGCGCGTGGTGAGCGCATCGACATGTGCCTCGTGGGCGAGCCGAGCAGTGAGGTCGTGATCGGCGATACCATCAAGATCGGTCGTCGGGGCTCCCTGCACGGTCATCTGACCGTGCGTGGCATTCAGGGCCACGTCGCCTACCCCCAGCGCGCGAGCAATCCGATTCACCAGTTCGCCCCTGCGCTGCTGGAGCTTACGAGCCGCCGTTGGGACAACGGCAACGCCAGTTTTCCACCCACCACCATGCAAATCTCAAACATTCATGCCGGCACTGGAGCCACTAATGTGATACCAGGCAGTCTCCAGGCGGATATCAATTTCCGTTATTGCACGGAGCTGACTGCGGAGGACATTCGCTTTGAAGTAGAACACACCTTCGAGCGCCACGACCTGGAATATCAGATCGACTGGCGATTATCAGCGCAACCCTTTCTTACCGAACAAGGGCCGCTACTCGATGCGGCGTTGGCGGCGGTACATGACGTGACCGGCCGCCACGCTCGAACGTCCACCGCCGGTGGCACTTCTGACGGTCGCTTTGTTGCCAGCACCGGTGCCCAAGTGATCGAGCTCGGCCCGATCAACCAAACTATCCATCAAGTAGACGAACACGCTGGCATAGCGGAGCTCAACACGATTTCAGCGGTATACGAGCACATTCTGAACCGGCTGCTAAGCTGAGGAGTGTTGACATTCAAGCCAGCCATATGAAAGCGGCGACGAGTACAACAAAAGCCGAGAAGCGGCTGGCGAGTTTCTCATAGCGCGTGGCAATGCGACGGAAGTGTTTCATGCGACAGAAAATCGTTCGACAAGATTACGGTCCCGATATCGATGACGATCAAAGCAGCGCTGATCACGTCGGTTGGTTCGCGGCGGAATGACCGTGGTGACCCCACTGCGTTCGATGTTCGACAAGAACGCATCGGCATCATAGGGTTTGTCCGCTACCACCACCTCAGCGTACAGCCCCTCTATCAACGCCGCCGCCTCAGTGAGGTCATGCGTCTGTCCTGGCGTCAACGACCATCGCGTCATGCAGAGCGTTTTTTTACGACCCCCGCCGCGTGCTGCTGAGCACGCACGACGGTGGAATCCAGATACAGCTCCTCGAAGTCAGCATCCTGCGCCAATTCCTCGAATACGCGATGCCACACGCCTTTCGTCTCCCACCGCGAGAAACGCTTGTACACACTGTTCCAAGGCCCAAATTCTGGCGGCAGATCGCGCCACGGTGCGCCGGTGCGAGCGATCCACAGGACCGCCTCCACGAACAAGCGGTTATCGACCGCGCTGCGCCCTGGATCACCCTGTTTGCCTGGTAACCAATGCTCAATGCGTCGCCACTGGTCATCACGCAGACATTTTCGAGCCATGTGGTCAACTCCTCCAGAAAGTTGGGCGTGTATTTTAACCTGGAATGTCAACAAACTCTTGTACTACAGTTGCAAATAATAATCGACGGACATCTCGACGATGATCCCCGCGATTCGCTGCCGTCTCACCCAGTGGTAGAACTGAGCGAGGCGTTGGTGTAGCCAACGCCAGCGGCACCACTGTAACGCCTGTTCAGGCCCTCCGCGTCGCCAGGCGATGGGAGTGAGACACAGCCACCGTCGCAGCTCGGCCACAGAGAGGGCCACGGGCATTGGCCGCCCAGGCTGAGCAGCAGGTTTTTTTTCAACTGGTGCCGCCGCAGCGTGACCAGCAGAGCATAAGCCGCCATCACCAAAGTGATATGCCGGTGCCAGCCCGTCCAGGTGCGCACCTCGTACTGATCCAGTCCCAGCTGTGACTTGCTCTCCTGAAAACAGCGCTCGATGTTCCACCGTGCTCCGGCCGCCAAGGCCAAATCCGCCAGCTCCGTTCCGTTCGGAGCAAAAATGAAAAACGCCTGCATCTCCTGCTCGGAGTCCAAGCTGCGGCGGACCAGTACCGCCCGCTGCCAGCCTTCGAACGGCGGCGGGTTGACCGCTAAGCAGGTCCAGTCGTACTCCCGGGGACCCTGACTACCGGCCCCGGCACTGAGCCGTGACCAGCGCGCCTGCGCATCGCCCCTCAAGGCCTCCAACAGCTCCCCCACTTTGCGTTGTTTACAGCCCTGCCAAACATAGGCTTTGCGGCTGACGGCCAGCACATACCCTTGGCCGCGCTCCTCCAGCATCCAGCGCAGTCGAAAATCATCGCCGTAGAGCGCATCGGCTGTGACCCAACGGGCGCTTACCCCGCTGTCCAAGGCACGCACCAACATCTGCCGGGCCAATTCCGTCTTGGGCTGATGAACCACCTCGTCCGGTATACCCGCCCGGCGGCAACGCGCACGATCCTCCGACCACTCCCGCGGCACAAACAGCGCACGATCCAGTAGTCCCTGGCCCCAACAACTGGCATAACCGAGAAATACACCGATCTGAGCGTTCTCGATCCGACCCGCCGTACCGCTGTACTGGCGTTTCACTCCCGCCGAGTGTATGCCCTTTTTTATAAACCCCGTCTCATCCACCACCAGCACCCCGGCGGCATCCTTCAGGGCCTCGTAGACACGCTGCCGCACGGCATCGCGCACGCCTTGCTCGTCCCAGCGGGCACGGTTGAGCA
Organism: Nitrococcus mobilis Nb-231; assembly: GCF_000153205.1. GTDB lineage: Bacteria > Pseudomonadota > Gammaproteobacteria > Nitrococcales > Nitrococcaceae > Nitrococcus > Nitrococcus mobilis. Next base: position 281,622 of record NZ_CH672427.1, on the reverse strand, counting down.
AGTGCTGAAATCCATACGGATGGGCTTCACCCTGGTATTCGGATAACTGCCAGCTATTACGACGCTCAACCTCGCCCAGCAGCCCCCGCAGGTAGGCCCCCACCCGCTCACGGGCTTCGGCACGCTTGACATGGCCACCCAGTTGCCCTACCCAGCTACCCAGCTCCGCTTCCCAAGCGCCCGCCTGCTCACGCAAACTCTCTAGCGTCAGGAAATGGTTCATCTCTACCGCCACTTCGTTCAACTATCTGATAACGAAGTATAGCGTATTTATTTACAACTGTAGTACTAGCGTTGCTAGCCCAAGTTTAACGTCCCCAAAAATAACTTCGCGATACTCAGAGAGTTAAGATCGGCCGCGGCGGCGAGTGGCACTACATTACGTTCATTTTATAAATCAGCGGGCTCACACGATTGTTTTCTGCACGCCGCCCGGGGCGGGATCGGCCCCGAGGGCCTGATAGATTCGCGCCTGATCGGGCTCGGCGCGGGTGGCCTTGCGCACGTGCAGGGTGCGGCCATCGCCGCGGTTGAACGTGGCGGTGACCCGGCACTGGCCGGCGAGGGTATCGCGTAGCGTGCTCCAACGCTCGCAGATGCCGTGGGCGGCGAGGCAGTGGCGGATGAGCTGGACGAACTGATAGGCGAGCACGGTGATGAACAGGTGCCCCTCGGCGCGCTCTTCCTTGTGATGGAAGATCGGGCGCAGGCCGAGCTCCGATTTCAGGCTTCGGAAGACCGCCTCAAGGTCGGTGAGCATGATGTAGGTGCGCCACATTGTCTTCTCGTCCCAGCCGGTCTCGTTGCTGCGCAGGCAATAGACGCCCGGCTCGGTGACCAGAGAGCCTTTCACGGGCAGGCGCTGCCAGTGGATCGCACGGGCGCGCTCGCCGCTGTCACCGGCGATCACTTCAATGTGGTAGTGCTGGCCGAGGCCGCGGCTTTTCTCCTTGAGCCGCCCGATGCGCTCCCAAAGCTTGTCGATGCGCTTGGTGGTGCCCCGCCGGCTGAGTCCGGTCGCAAGCTTGTCGAGCCCAGCCTCGAAGCGGTCCATCAGGCGCCCGGCGATCGCTTGCTCCTTGCGCACGCGGCCCTCGGAGCGACAATACAGGCGCACCTCCTGGCCATCAGCCGAGGGCACTTTGAGTAGCTCCACGGCCTGCCCGCCGGCGTTGTCGAGGGTGATGGCCTCTTTAAAATCGACCGCGCGGCGGCGCTCGCGGCTGACCACCAGATAGCGGTAGCCCTGCTCGGCCAGCCAGGCGAGGTTGGCCTCGGTGGCCACCCCGCGGTCCATGACCACAAGCGCGCCGGCGGGCGCCGCGAGGCCGGTGAGCATCCCCTGGAGGGTCTGCGCCTCGGCCGCATTGCCAGCGAAGACCCGCGAGCGGCGCACAAAGCCGCAGCATCGAGCACAGCGCAGGGTGAGCAGCGGGCAGTCGCTGCGCCGCTCCTTGGAGTGGCCGTGGCGCGCGGCCGGATTGACCGGTGCCTCGCCCTCGAAGTAAGTGTTGGTCAGATCGTAGAGCGTGATTGTCGGGGCGAGCGCGAACAGATCGCTCACCCGGGCGAACAGATGCCCTTCGAGGGCCGCGCGGTGGCGCAGCAGGATATCGGAGGTACGGTAGAGCTGCATCGGGCTCATCGCCTCGAAGTCCACCTCCAGCAGCTCGCCGAGGCCGCTGCGCCGGGCGAGCCACTGATACGTCGCCCGCTCCGAGCCCGGGGCGGCCATGCGGGCAACGATCAGCCCCAGCGCCGCCGCACGTTGCGGGCCGGTCAGCCCCAGCGCTTGGAGCTGCTCCTCCAAGCCCGCCTGGCGCAGCGCCCACAGGGCGAGCTGCTCGACGCCCACCGAGCGCGGGCGCACCAGTGAGAGCGAGTCCACGTCCACCGACTGCACGTCACCCCCACCGCCGGGTACACCGCCAGCATCGGCCGGTGCCGGCGTACCGCCCTGCTCGGCGAGCAGCCGCGCCGCAATACGCTCGGCCTGGCGCTCGACGGCGAGCGGGAGGCCCTTCCCCTCCTCGTCGAACAGCGCCGCCTGGCCGCTGAGCCGTTGCTCGATGCGCGCACACAACGCCGACCAGTGTGCCTGCGCCACTGGGAAGTGCCGCCCCAGGTTCAACAGGGTGCGCTGGCGGACCTTACCGGCGCGCCGCTCGGAGCGCACCAGACGATACGTGACATACGACTCGCCGGTGGCCGTGCTGCGGGTCTGGGTGCGGCGGATGAACATGCCCGCGAGGCTAGCGTGGGCGGGCGCTCCGCACAAGGGATAACAACAAATATTATGGCACTACATCCAGCGCGCCACCCTCGCCACTATACGAATCAATAACTTCTCTTCGCATACACGCCCAAATCAGCCCGAAATCAGGCAGAGAGCGTTAAAGATGGGCTAGCCTGCTACGAATCGAGCTCCAGCGGCGGTATTCGATAATTACGCGGATTGGTGATGGGCAACCCGTCTATCGATGAGAGTGGCAGCAAGACAAAATCGCCTCGCTGGCCGCCACCAATGCGGCCACGAGCGGTGGCTCGATGTCCAGATGCCCCGCTTCTTCGATTACCTGCAGCTCGGCCTTGGGCCAGGCCTGGTGCAAAGTGATCGCATTCTCCACTGGACAGACAAGATCCAGCCGGCCGTGGATGATGAAGCCGGGTACATCCGAGAGATTTCGTGTATCGTGCAGGGCGCCGCATTCCGGCTCGAGAAAGAAACCGTTGTGGGCGTACATCGCAGCAATCGCATAGCGGTCCGGAGCCTGTGCGCCCAGCCGCGGTTCAGGCGCGTAGCCTGCTTTTTTGCAAAATAGTCCGTACGCGACACTCGCCTCCCAATGCGCCCATGCCGCGGCCGCGGCCGTGCGAATGTCCCGCGCGCCCGAGGTAAACAAGTCGACGTACGCCGACACTGGCCGATCCCGCGCAGCTGGAGGCAGCGGTGCGAGAAACCGCTGATAGGCTTCCGGTAAAATCGAAGCCACACCATAGGCGCCAAAAAACCATTCTAGATCCCGTGCCCGCCCGAGCAATGTACCGCGCACCAACAAGGCTTGGACGTGCTCGGGGTAACGCTGCGCATAACAAAGGGCCAGCGTCGCCCCCCAAGATCCGCCAAACACCACCCAACGCTCTATTCCGAGGTATTTTCGAAGTACCTCTATGTCATCGAGGAGATACGCAGTGGTATTCCGCTCTAGCACACCACTTGGGCGCGAGTGCCCAGCGCCACGCTGATCAAAGCCAATGATTCGGTAGACTGTCGATCGGAAAAACCGTCGCCGGTATGGTTGGGTCGATGCGCCCGGGCCGCCATGCACGATGACAACGGGTAAACCGGCTGAATTGCCACTCTCCTCGAAATAAATCTGCTGTCCATCAGGGGTATCGAGAAAACCGCTGCGGTATGGGGCTATGGAGGGAAATGCGCCGTCCATCGGGCTGCTCGGCGTAAAGTTTGCCAATTAGCTCATGCTTCATTGGCCGTCAATTACTGTCCTAGACCGAGAAAGAGCGCGAGCCCGAGGTATGTCAATAGAACTCTCAGGCTCGCCAAAATCCGACTGAATCGCCTCTGCGCCTGCCTCTTGCCAGCGCGATCACTACCGTTCGACGGCAGAGGGAGCACGGACATCGGTCAAAACATCATGTCTAGTTGGCGGCGTCGGCTGCTGTCTGCGTATGATATGAAGTCACCTGGGTAACCTCGTTACGTGAGCCCAAAATTACTGGAACCCGTTGGTGTAGATCGTCCGGCTGCACATCAAGGATTTGCTTATAACCAGTCGAAGCGGACCCGCCCGCCTGCTCGACGAGCATAGCCATGGGACTTGCCTCGTACATCAGCCGCAAACGGCCCGGGCGCTTGGGTTCACGGCTGTCATACGGGTACATGAAGATGCCACCTCGGATCAGCACACGGTGAATTTCGGCAACCATCGAAGCCACCCAACGCATATTGAAGTCCTTGCCACGCGGCCCGCTGCTACCCTCCAGACACTCTTGGATATAGCGCTGCATCGGAGGCTCCCAAAACCGCTGGTTGGACATATTGATGGCAAACTCCCGCGTGTCGGCCGGGATTCGGCGTTGCGGATGCGTCAGGATAAATTCACCCACTCGCGGATCCAATGTAAATCCATCGACCCCGTTCCCGGTCGTCAACACCAGCATGGTGGACGGGCCGTAGAGCGCATATCCGGCGCATACTTGCTCGCGGCCCGGCTGCAGAAAATGCTGGGCCGCAAGCTCGCTAACCCCTGCTGGGGCCGGTAAAACCGAGAATATGGTCCCCACCGATACGTTGACATCGATGTTTGAGGAACCATCCAGCGGATCGAAGACCACGAGATAGCGCCCACGCGAGCGGCCGGCCGATACCGGATGGATATCCGTCAACTCCTCGGAGGCCATCCCCGCCACGTGCTCGGAGGCACCCAAGCTATCCAGCATCGCTTCATTGGCGAAAACATCCAGCTTCTGCTGAGTCTCCCCTTGGACATTCTCGGTACCGGCAGTACCGAGCACTCCTTCGAGACCTCCCGCCCGTGTGGCATAAGAGAGCGACTTACATACCGCGGCGATCTCGCCGATCAACACGGCAAGATCCGCCTCTAATCCTAAGCCCTGGCGCACCCCTTCATTGAGGAATTGAGTCAGGGACTTACCTTGATTACGCATTGATCCAGTCCTCGATTATCTCCGATCACGCCGAACCCTAGGCCGGTACCCGATTAGCGCCGTTTTGCACCAGTCGCTCGATCAAAGGCTGAGTAATCAGCTCCATGGCCAGCCCCATCTTGCCGCCGGGGACCACGATGGTATTGCGCCGCGACATAAAGGAGTCATCGATCATGTTGAGCAAATAAGAGAAATCCACCTGCGTCTTACGTGGCTCCCGAAAACGAATCACCACGAAGCTCTCGTCCAATGTAGGAATATCCCGCGCAATGAACGGATTGGACGTATCCACGGTCGGAACCCGCTGAAAATTGATATCTGTACGAGAGAACTGAGGCGTAATGTAATGCACGTAATCAGGCAGACGCCGCAGAATGGTGTCAGTGACCGCCTCCGGGCTGTAGCCCCGCACCGAGGTGTCGCGATGGATCTTTTGGATCCATTCCAAATTGACAATCGGCACCACGCCGACCAGCAAGTCCACATGCTGAGCGACATTGACATCGCCCGTGACTACCCCGCCGTGCAGCCCTTCGTAAAAAAGCAAGTCCGTATCACCAGGCAGCGCTTCCCAGGGCGTGAATGTCCCCGGTTCTTGCTTGAAGGGACTCGCCTCTTCCGCATTATGCAGATAGTAGCGACGCTTTCCGGTGCCATGCTCACCGTATTCCCGAAACAAGGCTTCGAGTTCTTCGAAGACATTGCCATCCGGGCCGAAGTGGCTGAGGTTGCGTCCCTCCTCACGTGCGAGTTCGAGCTGACGTCGCATCTCAAAACGATCGTAGCGATGAAAGCTGTCCCCCTCGATGACCGCGGCATTGAAACCGTCACGGCGAAAGATATGCTCCATCGCCCCCCGCACGGTGGAGGTACCGGCTCCGGAGGAGCCGGTGATGGCGACGATCGGGTGTTGTTTGGACATTAATAACTCTCCCTGCGGGCAGCACGGATTTCCCAATCCCAACGGAGGCGCGCGGCAGCCCCATTCACTCGCTCAAGAGCTACTGGCATAGCGCTGCGCCATCGCCTCCAAGCTGACCGGCTTGATCTTGGTGGCCTGACCCGCACAGCCAAAAGCCTCGAAGCGCGCCTGGCAAATCTCCTTCATTGCCTTGGTCGAGGCCGTGAGGAACTTGCGCGGATCGAACTCGGCTGGATTCTCCGCCAGGAACTTACGTATAGCACCGGTGGAAGCCATGCGCAGATCGGTATCGATGTTCACCTTGCGCACTCCATGGCGAATGCCCTCGGCGATCTCTTCAACGGGCACACCATAGGTCGAGCCCATGTCGCCACCATAAGTATTGATCACCTCCAGCCACTCCTGGGGCACCGAAGAGGAGCCATGCATCACCAAGTGGGTATTCGGAATTCGCGCATGGATCTCTTTAACCCGGTCGATTGCGAGCGTCTCGCCGGTCGGCGGTCGGGTAAACTTGTAGGCGCCATGCGAGGTGCCGATGGCAATCGCCAACGCATCCGCCTGAGTCTTGGTCACGAAGTCGGCCGCCTGATCCGGATCGGTGAGCAACTGCTCCCGCGTCAGCTTGCCTACGGCGCCAGAGCCGTCTTCCTCCCCAGCCAAGCCGCTCTCAAGCGAGCCGAGACAGCCGAGCTCGCCTTCCACGGAGACACCACCCGCATGCGCCATCTCCGCCACCCGGCGGGTCACATCGACATTGTAATCGTAATCGGACGGGGTCTTCATATCCTCGAGCAGAGAACCGTCCATCATCACCGAAGTAAACCCGAGCTGAATCGAGCGCAAGCATACCGCCGCGGAGGCACCATGATCCTGATGCATGACGATTGGTATGTGGGGCCACTGCTGCACCGCAGCGTCGAACAGATAGCGCAGGAAAGATGCGCCGGCATATTTCCTAGCGCCGGCAGAAGCCTGCATGATCACGGGACTGTCGGCTTTGTCCGCCGCCTCCATGATCGAGTGCACCTGTTCCATGTTATTGACATTGAAGGCCGGGACGCCATAGCTGTGATCAGCGGCGTGGTCAAGCAGCTGCCTCAAGGTAATTAGGGCCATCTCGATTTCCTCTTCAAAGTGGCTGAAATTCCAAGGTACTGTTCGGATGCAGGTGTTTAAGAGTCGTAACGATGGATCGCAGCGAAGCTGCCAACATGTTGCAGCAACCCACCACGACCGCCGTTCATCGCGCAGTGCGAGTAGACTCCAGGCTATTCGGACAACAATGCTTCCACGGCGGCAACGACCCGCTCGACGGTAAAGCCAAAATGCTGAAACAGTGCATTCGCCGGCGCTGATTCGCCGAAGCGGTCGATACCGAGCACTTTGCCCTTCGGGCCAGCATAGGAGGCCCAAAGCCGCGTGGCACCCGCTTCCAAAACCAATCGGGCGGTCAACCGGGAGGGTAAAACCGACTCGCGATAGGCCGCATCCTGTGCCTCAAAGATTTCAACGCTGGGCAAGGAAACCACCCGTATCCGGCGGCCGCGCTCAGTAAGCGCTTGCGCCGCATCCACGGCGAGTTCGACTTCGGAACCGGTTGCAATAATGAGCGCTTCCGGCTCCGAGGTGGCATCACGGAGCACGTAGCCTCCACGCTCGATCGCCTGCAGCATTTTTGCATCACGGGCTTGATGGGCGACATTTTGCCGCGTAAGAATCAAGCATGTGGGGCCATCACGGCGCTCGATTGCCGAGCGCCAAGCGGCAATTGTTTCCACGCTATCGCAAGGACGCCACACGGTGAGGTTCGGGATCAAGCGCAGCGAGGCGACGTGCTCCACCGGCTGATGGGTCGGGCCATCCTCGCCGAGACCAATGGAATCATGGGTCAGCACGAAGATGCTCTGCGCACCTATGATCGAGGCCATACGCAACGCATTGCGCGCATAATCGGAAAAGACGAGGAAGGTTCCACCATACGGAATGAAACCACCGTGGAGCGCGAGCCCGTTGATGATGGCCGACATGCCAAACTCGCGCACCCCATAGTAGATGTAATTCCCATCGCTATCCTTGTGGGTCAGCGCCGTACAATCATCCCAATTCGTGTTATTCGAACCGGTGAGGTCCGCCGAACCGCCAAGCAACTCCGGCAAATAAGGGCCATAAGCGTTGAGCGCGGCCTGCGAAGATTTCCGGGTCGCCTCCTTGGCTCCACGTTCATTGGCGCGTGCCAATGCCTCTGCGGCATGCTGCGACCATTTCTCCGGCAACTCGGCACGGCAGCGCCGTTCGAACTCACGCGCCAGATCCGGATGCGCCCGCTTATAATCACCCAGGACGGCGTCCCATTCCGTCTCCCAGCGCGCTCCCCGCGAACGAGCATCCCAGTCCCGATAAATATCATCCGGGATTTCAAATGGTGGATATTCCCAGCCCAAGAACTCGCGCGTGGCTTGAATTTCATCCCCCCCCAGCGGTGCGCCATGCACGCCGTGGGTACCACAGACATTCGGCGCGCCAAAACCGATTATTGTTTTGGCACAGATGAGCGAGGGTCGATCAGCGACCTTACGCGCCTCCTCAATAGCATGTTTCACTGCTTCGGCGTCGTGACCATCCACATCACGCACCACATGCCAACCATAGGCCTCAAATCGCAACGGCGTATCATCGGTAAACCAACCGTCGACTTTGCCGTCGATCGAAATGCCGTTATCGTCGTAGACACAGATCAACTTGCCCAGCCGCAATGTACCGGCCAAGGAGCAAACCTCGTGAGAAACCCCCTCCATCAAACAGCCATCGCCCAAAAAACAATAGGTGTAGTGATCCACCAAGGTATGCCCAGGGCGATTGAACTGCGCCGCCAGGGTTCGCTCCGCGATGGCCATTCCCACCGCATTCGCCAGGCCTTGCCCCAACGGGCCGGTGGTCGTCTCAACGCCTGGAGTATAGCCGTACTCCGGATGCCCCGGGGTTTTGGAGCCCAGCTGGCGAAACTGCATGATGTCCTCCATGCTGAGCTCATAGCCGCTCAAATGCAGCACGGAGTAAAGCAGCATTGCACCATGGCCGTTGGAGAGAATGAAACGATCCCGATTAAACCAGCGCGGATTGGCTGGATTATGGCGCAAGAAATCGTTCCACAGCACCTCGGCAATATCGGCCATGCCCATCGGGGCCCCCGGATGCCCGGCGTTGGCGCGCTGCACAGCATCCATGCTCAGCGCTCGGATGGCATTGGCGAGGCGCCGTCGGGGCCCACTGTCGCTCGCACGCGCGTGGGGGGACCGGTCGGCAGCCGTCGTCGTAGTATCCTGCGGCGGTTGCATCGTACGACCTCCTGGCAAAAAACAGGCAGCATAGCTGCTCATTAATGGAATGCTTATATCGTAAAATTGATCTTTTTAAGAATAGAATAAAGATCGATACATTCTATTTTCGAATGCTGTTCCGAACGCTCCCACGGGTGCTTCCGGCAACGAGCCGGTCACTCGCCCCTTAGCTATCCGCCCGGACCCGTAAACCTTTGTTCGCCTCTAAATTCTAAATAAACTTGTTAACTAGACATCACAGCTGGAATAGACGCGCGCAGATGCGTCTGCAGTCACTCCTCGAATCGCTACTGCGGTTGTCCAGTACAGACTCACAAGCCGAAGCGGCGCAGAATACCCCTTATATCACCGCCGGTCCAACCCCCCTCTCCCTAATCCACCAGTAGACCACATATGGATCGGGCACGGATCGCCGGCCACTATAGCATCGGATGAGCCGGTTCGTGAGCATTATGTTGGAGTTGATTGCGCCCTGCTCCTCTAGTTTTAGCCTCGGCAGGCTAGTTAGAGGGCCTGCTGCACGCTTTCGTATGGCATAGAATACGCCCACCTGACCGCTGTCGACGTTGACATTGACGGGGGATACGGGTTGCGCTAAATGCATATTAGCGCCTCCGAGGGAGGCACTGGAATATTGGTATCATTATAGATTGAATCGGCGAAGCACTCGGCGTTCGCACCACAAAATCGAGCAAAGGGCGGCGACGGCGGATACTGGCAAGGGCATGCGCCGCCGCCGAGCAAGCAATTGGCTACCGCGCGATATACCTGCGATGGCAACAGAGAGTGCGCGGTGGTGGGCATTTCTATTGCGAGGATCAAACAATGGGTTACGTATTTGGTGACTACCCTTTCGAAACGCGAGAGGATTGGCTGCGGGCGATCTGTGCAACCCACCTCACGGGTAGCGGGCAAAACACACGTGAAGAACTCGCGCAACTTTTTATCAGTTACTCCGAGGAAGAGCTAGCAGAGCAGGTGGCACAAAAATGGCCGGCCGATGAGTTCAAAGGAGACGGTGCACATGAGCCCTATACGCAAGAGGAAATTGCTCGGGTCATGGTGGACCTGCGTTGTGAGTTCCCTGATTGGTATGACAACGATTGAGACTGACCTTTTGATCGGTGGCGCCTCTCTCTGCGATCCTGAGAGAGGCGCCGAAGCGCTAATCATAAAATGAAGCGCCACCCGTTTATCTTATCACGAACGCCACACCTTCCTTCTCCGAGCGTTTCTCGTGACCCTCCCTCGTAGCGGCTTGCTTGAACTTTCATTGGGCAAGTCTGTAGCGCCGCCTATGTGTCAAAGCAAAGCCCGCGGCGCATCACAATCACTTGACAACACAAATAAGAATTATTATTGTTTTTATTAGAACCTTTGTTCTGCTTCAACCATGGCTTGTTATCATGCCCCAATCCCTTACAGGCGCAAACGGTATGGCTGGAACCGTTGCGCCGAATCGAAAAGAGCATCCCAATGAAATACCGCTCACGGTAAATGGCGGCGGTAAGCGTCCATCAGCACCTCCGCGCCGGTTGGCTAGAATCTGCCCACAAACCGGCCTGCCTTGCGAGACCCGTTGCCTTCTCTATGTCGGCGGGCGAGTTCGCCTATGCAAACATTACCGCGCGCTAGCCGAGCAAAACGGCTGGTTTTTTATGCACCACGACGGCGGCCTCGAGGTGGGACTCGGCCGCTTGGCCTCGGTGCTGCCTCGTGCCGATGCGGTGATCTGTCCAGTGGACTGTGTCAGTCACGGAGCCATGCAGCGCGTGCGTCACTTTTGCAAGCAGTCTCCAACGAGGTTGGTTCTGCTACGCAGCGCCAGTTTATCCGCCTTAGCAAGAGCCCTGGAAGAACTGCCCACGGCCCAGAGCACCTAAAAGCATGCCGCCGTGTCTTCTACGGTACGCCTTCATATAGCTCAGTCACACCCTTAGCGATTAGCGATCGGTCCTATCGGACGCCACACCATATTCTATGCTCTCCTCCGGGGGATCGGGCTCCTCCGGGTCACGCGCCGCCGCCTCCCGAGCCTCGGGATCGTTGCTCCACTCTTCGGGTCGTTCGGAATACTCATCGCTGTCCCCCTCCGCCACCTTCTCATCCATGGCGAAATCGGTGTAGCCCAGATCGTCGAGTTCGATATCATCCAACGGTCCAATCCAATCCTTAGGCGCTATCGTGGGCTCGATTTCCATCTCGTACCATGCATCGAGGTCGATTTCTTCAACGTCACCGTCGTAGTGCTGGATCTCGACTGCGGCTTGCGATTCATCAAAGGCAACCACCGCGAACGTTTGCCCCTTATCCAGATGAAGATACCAATATCCGACTACAGGTTCGAAATCGTGCGACATGGTGACCTCCTATGCAGCAGAGAAAATCCGCCGCACCCGCCTTCGCGCTGGCTCAAATCAGCATAAGGCATTCTGGGCCAGGGGGTGAGCATTAAAAGCTTGCAGGAGATCGGAACACCTGCACTAAAATAGGCAGCGCGCCGTCAGTCGCCGCACCAGAGCGCTTGTAGACGCTCGCGATTAAGCGCGAGCCACTGCAAGGCAATGATGGGCATCGCCGCATGAATTGCTCCATTTGCAACCATGGCCAACGCTTGCTCGAAGGGTGCGATGTGCACACGGATATCCTCACCCTCCTCCGCCTTCCCGTGAATGCCCCCAACGCCAGCGGTATCAAGGCGTGCGCAGAACAGTGTGACCTGCTCTGAGGCACCCCCCGGGCTGACCAAATAGCGGCAAATCGGCACGAGTTCCTGTGGCTCGCAACCAGCCTCTTCCTGCAGTTCACGACGGGCGACCTGTTCGCTCGACTCACCGGGCTCGACCACCCCGGCTACGGCCTCCACCAGCCAGGGGCCGCCGTGCGCAACCCCCAACGCACCAATGCGAAACTGCTCGACCAAAACAACGGTGTCTCGCACCGGATCGTACGGCAACACACCGACCGAGTCGCCGCGCTCAAAGCACTCGCGGCTCAAAATACCGCTGCGCCCACCGCTGAAAAGGCTGTGACGGACGCGATAACGAACAATCCGAAAGTACCCCTCGTAGGCGGTTTCACGCTCGAGGACATCGTAGCGCAGGCTCATGGCACGTCACCGGCTTGGTCACGAACAAACAGCGTAATGCACTCGACATGGGCCGTATGCGGGAACATATCCATTACCCCGGCTGCTGCCAGCCGGTAGCCATATTCGTGGACGAGGCGCCCTGCATCCCGAGCCAACGTGGATGGTCCGCACGAGACATAGACGATACGCTCGGCACGCAAGGCGGCGATATCGGCAAGCACTTCGGCCGCTCCGGAGCGCGGCGGATCGAGCAGTACCCGCGAAACCCCATCCCGCTGTAGATGCGCCAGCTCAGCGATGCCTCGGCTCAGATCCGCTCGTTGAAAAACAACATTGGTAATTGCGTTACGGGCCGCATTCTCTCGGGCTCGCTCCACCAGCGCGTCGTCACCTTCTAACCCGACCACGCTTGCCACCTGCCGGGCGATGCAAAACGCGAAATTTCCCAAACCACAATAGAGATCGAGAACACGATCCTGCGGCTGCAACGCCAACAGCGCAATGGCCCGCTCCACCAATGCATGATTCACGGCCGGGTTGACTTGAGTGAAGTCAGTGGGCTCAAAGAACACACTGACGGCGTGATCCGGCAGTGCGTAGCTCAGCTGCGGCGCCCGGGGCCAGATCGGCCGAACCGAAGCCTTGTCGCCCGGTTGTTCATAGACGTAAAAATCGTATTGTCGCGCAAAAGCGCTCAGTAGCCGATAATCTTCGACTGTAAAAGGTGCCAAGTTACGAAATACCAACCCCACGGCCTGATCACCGGCAGCAACCTCGATCTGCGGCACTCGGTCGAAGATCGACAAACATCTGATCGTCTCGGCAAGCTGGGGGATATGCGCCCCTATCCGTGGATCCAACACGCGGCAACTCGCCAGATCCGCTACCAAGGTACTGTGGGTCTCGCGAAAACCCACTAACACCCGGTCATCTTTGCCCGCCACGTATTTCACGGCCAGCCGCGCCTTACGGCGATAGCCCCAGGCCGGGCTGCCCAGGGGTGCAAGCCATGTGCTTGGCTCCACGCCACCCATATGGCGGAGCTTCTCCCGCACCACGGTTTCTTTGAAAGTCAGTTGCTGCTGCGGAGTCAAATGCTGCAGAGCGCAGCCGCCGCAGACACCGAAATGGATGCAGCCCGGCTCGACCCGCTCGGGCGCGGGGCGCAACACTTCGAGCAGTTTGCCCTCATCCCATTGTCGATGCCGCTTGGTATAACGCAAGCGGACCCGCTCGCCGGCCAACGCCCCTCGCACGAAGGTGATCTTACCTTCCACGTGCGCAATGCCGCGACCTTCATGGCTAAGCGCACTCACTTCGGCCTCGAGTGGCTGCTGAGGTAACCGCCTCCGGCGTGGTTGGTTCATGCTCTATATCGCATTTTTGCTCGAGTCAACCACTGGCAACCTCCCAAGCGCGACGAAAAGCATCCAGGTGGGGCTTGCCACTTTGCCGTAATGCCTCCTTCACGCGCTCGCACTCCTCGGCGTAACCCGCTGTATCCAACCGGCCCCGCATTAGCTCGAAGCGTAAATACAGCAAATAGGTGTTCAAGGCATCGGTCTCACAATAATCACGCACCGAATCGAACTCCCCGGCCGCCAGCTGCTCCCATACCTGCGCACCGCTCATCCCCATCTTGCCCGGCAATCCGCAGAGGCTCGCCATCTCATCGAGCGGTGCATTGGCACGAGCCTGATACCCGGCGAGCACGTCCATCAGATCGGTGTGCCGCTCATGAAAGCGGTTGAGATAATTGTCCCAGCGAAAGCTCGAATCCTCGACTCCGTTATCCCAGTAACGCGGTGCCTGAACGCCGTGAATCATGGCACGATAATGCAGTACCGGCAGATCGAAACCGCTGCCGTTCCAGGAAATCAACCGGGGCACATAGCGCTCGATACCGGCGAAAAAACGCGCCAACACATCGGCCTCGCTGGCCTCCGCCTCGCCGATCGACCAGATGCAAAAACGCTCACCGATGCGACCTGCCAAAGAAATCACGACCACGCGCTGCAGATGCAGCCGGAGAAACTCCGAACCACCCGCGCGCTGCCGACGCAGCGAGCGCATGGCCTGTAGCACCGCATCGTCACTAAGCCCCTGGAGGCCGTAGAGCCGGCGGCCAGCTTGTAGATCGGGGATGGTCTCGATGTCAAAGGCGAACACGTTCATCGCTAGGCCCAGACTCGCAATTGCGTTTCGAAACGCCCTGTACAGGATAACGTCACGGCCAAACTGAAAACCTCTCCAGCCGACGATTGTAATGGAACGCAAATGGCTTAAGAAGAACAGCAGCTACCCGGGCCCAGGGATTGCTATCCTAGTTAGTGTGTCAAAATTTTTGATTTACCATCCCGCGATATCCCCAAGGGACTGATATGTTTTAACTTGCTGAGCAAGTTCAAACATAGGGTCTAATGGGCGCCGACATCGAGCACTGTCACTGTGTTGGGGGAGAGACAGATGGAGTATTGCGGGATTCGAGCTCGATTTCTGTTTGTGGCCTTGACTCCCGCTGCCGCCATCGCCGTAGTATTGCTCGTTTTTCTAGTAAATGCTCGCTTGGCACGCTTCAACAACAATCTAGCGCCCGAAGCGCAGCGAATCGCCAGGCAATGGGCACCGGCCATCGAGCGAGCGTTGCAGTACAATGACGGCGCTATGCTAGAGCGCATTGCGCAGGCCGCAGTGCAAAGCAAGCGCATTGCTCGGCTCCGGGTGCGCGACCAGCAGGGCCAAATCCTAGTCGACATCAGGCAGCACAAAACGGCGGACCGCCTCGGCACGCTCGCAAATCATTTGCTGCGTGTACTACCGGCGGGTGAACACTTGCAGCCGAGTGCCGCAGTCCTCCGAATCTACTCGAGCACCTACACTGCGAGTTCATTGCGCGCGTTACCCGCCGCCCCGCTTGGCAGCCTGGAAATCGAGCTGCCGGTAACCAATGCCGCGCGTGCCCAACTGGAGGAGATACTCTTACCCGGATTGCTTGCATTGGCTGCCCTATTCTGTGCCGGCTTGCTGGCATTACTCACCGCCGGCACCATCCTGAGACCCATGCGTCGACTGACTCAACAAATCCGAAAGTTCGAACGCGATTCTCTGCAGAGCTGGGCACCGATCGGCTGCCAAGGCCAGCTAGGGCAACTGGAAACAGCGGTAGAGACAATGGTAACTGCCTTACGGCAGCGTCAACATCGTTTTGAGGAGCGAATCCATTGTACAACCTCGGAGTTACGCCAGACGCTACGAGCGCTCGAAGTGCAAAACGCGGAACTCGATGTCGCGCGCCGACGTGCACTCGAGGCGAGCAAGATCAAATCGCAATTCCTTGCCAAGGTGAGCCACGAAATCCGCACACCAATCAACGGCATTGTGGGTTTCGCCGAGCTACTCCAGCACAGCCCGCTCGATGCAGAACAGCGCGATCATGTCGACACCATCAAGGTCTCCTGTGCCAATCTGCTGGCCATCATCAACGACATCCTGGATTTCTCCAAGATCGAGGCCGGCAAGCTAGAAATCGACAATATGGTTTTTGATGTACGCGACAGCGTCGAAGAGGTGATCACGCTGCTCGCTCCAACGGCCTATAGCAAGGGGCTCGAACTGGTTCAACTGATCTACGCGGACGTACCCCCCAAGCTCAACGGCGACCCCGTCCGTATCCGGCAAATATTGACCAACCTGCTGCATAATGCCATCAAGTTCACCGAGCAGGGTCGAATCGTCGTTCGAGTCATCCTCGAAGAGGAGAGCGCCGTCGATGCAACACTGCGGATAACGATTAACGATACCGGGATCGGATTGGGCGAAAACGACCATAGCAAGCTCTTCCGAGCCTTCGGCCAGGCAGGCGGTTCGCCAGGTAGCCATTGTAGCGGCACCGGGCTCGGTTTGATCATTTCCAAGCAACTCGTCGAACAGATGGGAGGGTCGATCGGTTTTGAGAGCGAGCCACAGAAAGGCTCGACTTTCTGGTTCGCCTTGTCTTTGCAGAAACAACCCAGCATTGCGCCGACAACTGCGATTGGACGCGCTTCCCCTTTGGCGGGTCGGTTCTTTTTACTGCTGGATGATGAACCGCTATCGCAACAGGCAACCCAGAATTTGCTGGCACACTGGGGGGCAAACGTCACCCCGGTAGCGAATGAAATGGCCGCCCTGGATCGGCTTGACCACAACGGGCCTTGGGAGGCAACCATCTTAAGTGTGGCACGTAAGGCACTGCATAGAGAGCTTCCGAAGGAGCTGGTTAGCCGATGCAGCGACGCTGCCGTGCCGCTGCTGATCTTGGCAAGCACCGTCGATCGCGCGCAGCTGCGCAGATTCTATAAAAGCGGCGCCAGCGCCGTCCTGTCTAGAGCAAGCCGCCGCCAGGCTATTCTCCGGGAACTCTGCCAACTGATCGGCGCACCCAACCCGCTGGCGCCGCGAACGGCGCGCCACGACGAGGCCGGGCTCCCCCGCGGCGCAGCCGCGACCCGGCCAGCCCCCCCCCTCGCGGGTGCTCGTAGTCGATGACAATGCGATCAACCGCAAGCTGGTACGAAGTATCATGGCCCAGCAAGGCGCCTGGGTCGACGAGGCCTGCGACGGATTCGAAGCGCTGGCACGTTGCCGGGAACGAAACTATGACATCATTTTCATGGACATAGTCATGCCCGGGCTCGGCGGTAAAGAAGCTGCGCAACGAATTCATGAGCTCTATCCACGCGAGCGCATGCCGAAAATCGTCGCCCTTACCGCCAATGCCATGCCCGGTGAACGCGAGCGTCTGCTCGCCGGCGGCATGGACGGGTGCCTGATCAAACCGATCACCGAGGAGCAAGTGGCAGACTGGCTCAGTTTTTGGCGAGCCGATCCCTACGAAGCAAACAACCAAGCCGTGACATCCTACGGCGATCCTGCTGCTCGTGGAGATCTGCTGGAAGCGGAGTTAAAGCAAATGCTTCGGGTAGAGCTCCCCGAGCACCGCCGGCGTATTCGCAATGCCTATCGAAGCGACGACATGGCGCGCCTGCGCGAGCAGGTGCACCGGTTGCACGGCGCCGCCAGCATCTGCCGCTTACCGCCCTTGCAGGGGGCCTGTCGAAACCTGGAAGAGGCGCTGATCAAGGGCAAGCGTCACGCGATCATCGGCGGCATGAAACGGCTGTTGGCCGAAATCGACCAGCAACTGGACAGCGATCGCCAGCCCCGGCCCCCGCCTACGCGCATGATCTGATGGCGCCCAACCACCACCGTGCGCCGGCGTTTCCCCTCCTGCTGTAGCGGCAAGCGTGCCTCGAACCGAGCAATCAGCTGGCCGATCTCAAAGCGGCTGGGATTCCAAAATGACGAAAGCCAGAGCGAGTGTCCTTTCGTCGCTAATACTCACATGCACTGAGGTCACCCCAAGCACCCTGCTGCGCTGCCACGCCGCGCCAGTAAAGTGTAGCAGCGGCCGGCCACGATGGTCATGCCCGAGCTCCATATCGCGGAAGGTGACACCCGCCGCGATACCGCTACCGAGCGCCTTGGCCGCCGCCTCCTTAACGGCAAAACGGCGCGCCAGGAAACCGACTTCCAGCCCGTTCCATTCCGCGCGCTCGGCTAAGGTAAGGATGCGTTGTGCAAAGCGTTGGCCGTGGCGCCCCCATATTGCTCGGATCCGCTCCGTATCCACCACATCGGCACCTATCCCGACGATCGCCAAGCCCGCGCCTCCAAAATCAAACGCCTCATATCGCCCACCGCCGTGGCGAAACCGACAAATACCGCCTGCGCGACGATTGCATGCCCGATGTTGAGCGTACCCAAGCCCGCCAAGGCGGCCACGGGCTTGACGTTGCGATAATTCAGGCCGTGCCCTGCGTTGACCTGAAGGCCTCGTTGCAGCCCGTGGCGTACCGCCGCACGGATGCGCTCCAGCTCGTGCGCGCGGCTAGCGGTCTCGGCCGCCTCGGCGTAATGCCCAGTATGGATCTCAACGCAGGGCGCACCCGCCTCTACCGCTGCGTCGATTTGCTCGATTTCCGGGTCGATGAACAGTGCCACCTGCACACCGGCCGCCCTAAGCCGAGTACAGGCCTCGCGCGTCCGCGCCAGCTGAGCTCGCACATCGAGCCCGCCCTCGGTAGTCAACTCCTCGCGCCGCTCAGGCACGATGCAGCTGTCATGCGGCCGGTAGCGCTCGGCGATTTCGAGCATTTCCGCCGTCATCGCCATCTCCAGGTTCAAACGGGCCTGCACGATATCCCGTAATAGCCTCAGATCGCGCTCTTGAATGTGCCGCCGGTCCTCACGCAAATGCAGCGTGACGGCATTGGCTCCAGCCTGCTCAGCCACAATCGCCGCCTGTACGGGGTCTGGATAACGGGTTCCCCGCGCCTGACGCAGCGTGGCCACGTGATCGATATTGACACCGAGCAGAACTTCATTCGACTGGCCTGTCGTTTCCATGGTTACCCATCACCCCGCGGCTGCGGCTGGGATTTGGCCCCCAGGTATTGGGCATAGAGTTCACGACTCTTCAGTGGCCGCTCTCCAACATGGGGCCGCAATGCGGCTCGCATGAGTTGCCGGGCCTGCACCTCGACACCGGCATTCGGGAACACACCGCTGGCCAATGCACTCAACGTCGCGCCTTGCACTACCAACCGGCCTCGCGGCGCCGTCACGGGCACCGCCCCCTTATCGATTTCATAGCGATACCAACGTTGTGGTTCGATCGGGCTACCGTCCGCATCGTGGCTCAGCAATAAGCCATAGCCCATCGCAGCGAGCAGGTCCCGCTCGAAACAACGCAGCAGTGGCTGCTCCGCGCCGCGGCTCGCCAACATTAGCACAGCACCGGCATAGCATTGAAAAAGCTCCGGATAGGGATCCTCCCGCTGCAACACACGCAGCAAAAGCTCATTCAGATAAAAACCGCTGACCAGCCGCCGACCAGTCGGCAGGGTGGATCGCCACTGCAACTCCACGTCGGTGAGCGTACCCAAATCACCTCGCGCCTGCCATGATACCGACAAGGGAGTAAACGGCTGCAGTAGCGCTCGCCAACGCGAGCGCGAGGAGCGCACACCGCGCGCGACGACTCCAAGCCGCCCATGCTCAGCTGTGAACAACTCGGCTATGGCACTGCTCTCTCGATAGGCCCGGCGGTGCAAAACGTAAGCCGGCTCGAGGAGACTCGAGCGACGTTCAGCCATCATGGACGATCACGGTTCGGCATAGCCCAGCAAGCCAAGTGCCCGTTCGTCATCCGACCAGCCTTCCCGAACCTTAACCCACAGCTGCAAGTAAACCACGGCACCAAACAGCGCTTCCATTTCTTCGCGAGCCTGGCGGCCGATTTGCTTGAGGCGCTGCCCTTTGTGGCCGATTACAATGGGTTTTTGTCCACGACGCTCGATCCAGATTACCGCTGCGATGCGCCGCAGCCGACCTTCTTGCTCGAAGGCTTCAATCGCCACGGTACTCGCATAAGGCAGTTCCTGACCCAAGGTTTTGAGCAGACGCTCGCGTATGAGCTCGGCTGCCATGAAGCGCTCACTGCGATCGGTGATCTGCTCTTGCGGGAAGTAGGCAACGGAATTGGGCAACTGCTGCACGATCTCTGCCTCTAGGGCCGCGAGATTGATCCCACGGCTTGCCGAGACCGGAACCACGGCGGCAAAATCACGTCGTCCCGAGAGCCGATCGATGAGCGGCAGCAAAGCCTGTTTGGCCCGCAGGCGGTCGATCTTGTTGAGAGCCAAAATGACCGGGTTTGCAAATGGCGTCAATCGCTCGAGGACGAACTCGTCCTCCTGTGTCCAACGCAGCGCATCGACCAGGAAAACCGCCACATCTGCCTCCGCCAGCACCGTGGTGGCGGTGCGATTGAGGCAGCGATTCATAGCTGTATTCTCTTGACGGTGCAAGCCGGGCGTATCCACATAGACGATCTGGGCACCGGTAAGCGTGTGAATTCCGAGAATCCGGTGCCGGGTCGTCTGCGGTTTGCGCGAGACGATCGTAACCTTCCGCCCCAGGAGGGTGTTGAGCAAAGTCGATTTGCCGACGTTGGGCCGGCCGACGAGCGCGGCAAAACCGCAACGCAGCTGCGATGCCGTGGCACTCACACCGCACGTATCGTTCAGATCAGTCAACTTTCCTCCTCCAACCGCTGCAACATCGATGCGGCGGCCTTCTGCTCGGCCTGGCGACGACTATTCGCCAGACCATGCGTTACCGTCTCCACGCCTATAATACGGCACTCGACTTGGAAAGTCTGAGCATGCGCCCGGCCGGCGATCTCGAGCACACGGTACTCCGGCAATGGCAGGCGAATCGATTGCAGATGCTCCTGCAGACGGGTCTTCGGATCTTTTAGCTCTCGGATACTTGGGAGTTCCCGTAGCCGATTGCCATACAGGCGCCGGATGACCTCACGGCAGATAGCAAACCCGGCATCCAAATAGACTGCGCCGACTATGGCCTCCAAAGTATCCGACAGGATGGAGTCCCGGCGTTGGCCACCGGCTTTCATCTCGCCGCCGCCCAGGCGCAGCGCCTCACCCAGCGCAAGTTCACGAGCAATATCAGCCAACGAGGCTTGATTGACCAGCTTCGCCCGCAACCGACTCAGCTCACCCTCTCTGGCTTGCTTGCGGCGATCGAAAACCTCCGCCGCAACGACGAAGTTCAAGACACTGTCGCCCAAAAATTCCAAGCGTTCGTTATTCGGCCCAAACGCACTGCGATGCGTCAACGCCCGCACGAGCAACGTCGACTCCGAAAATCGATAGCCAAGTCTCTCCTGTAGACGATCATATTCCACCGTCACTTCCGAATCATAGCCTCTTTACGAAAGCTGGCCACGGCGTCCAGGTTACCTAGCAGATGCACGCGTGCCTGGTAGGCGACGATCAGCTGCAACCCGTCTGCAACCTCATTCATTGCGACATCACTTTTAACAATATAATTAATATTATTGATGTCGAGGCGCTTTTTGAATGTTTCCCACACCTTTCCCCGGGTTGAGTTCCTAAGTCCCGAGTCACCGGCCATGCTCTGCAGTATCGAGCCGACCTCATAGGCCTCGATATAGACGGGTGCCAATCGGATCGCCATCAAAATAAACGTTCCGATCAGGCACAGTGCCACCAACCAGCTGACCAGTGTCATCCCCCCCTGATGACCAAACCGGCTCATAAGCGCCCCCTCCCTGTGTGTACTTAATGAATGGCGTCTCCGATGCGGCCCCAGTTAATCGTGCTGTCCTGCCAATCCCAGCTCATCCAGACCAAAAACGCCTTGCCGACCAGATTGTTCGCTGGAACCCCTCCCCAATAGCGGCTGTCGCTGCTACGATCCCGATTATCCCCCATGGCGAAGTATTCATCCGGCGGCACTTTGAAAGTAAAGCCGCCGTCACGCGCATTCTTATACAAGAGGATCTCGTGGTTGACACCTTCCAGGTGTTCTCTCTTTACTACGGCGGCAGGATCCGGCGGGTAGCGTCCAACCAGCTCCTGGGGCGCGGGCTCGCCATTAATATAGAGCTTCTTATGCTCATAGCGGATGGCGTCCCCAGGTAAAGCGACAATCCGCTTGATGTAGTCCTGCGAGGGATCCTCGGGGTAACGAAATACGACCACATCACCCCGCTCGGGCTGCCCATCGCCGAATACTCGAGTGTGCAGCACGGGCAGCCGCAAACCGTAGGAAAACTTGTTCACCAGAATGAAATCGCCAGGGAGCAAAGTCGGAATCATAGAGCCCGATGGAATCCGGAATGGCTCGACAATGAAGGAGCGGATGATCAACACTGCCAAAATCACCGGAAACAGCGACCGGGATAGCTCGATCCACCAACCGATCTTGGTGCGGGGCTCAGCCGCTGCTGCACCGCGGCGCTGAGCTTGGCTACGGCGCTGTCGCCAGTCCCACAGCCAAATCGCGCCCGTGAGGAATGTCAGCAGGACCAGTAACGCCTCGAAATTGAAATACATGAACCGTCCCCCCTATCGGTCTTGCCAATCGCCAGGGTGATCAACAGCCGGTTTATCCGCATCACTGATCAACGCTCGAAAACCTATTATGCGAGCGCGCGCGCCGCGGCCCACCCAGCTTTACACCTACCCCCGATCGCTTCTCCCACGCGGGATTATCATTTATTTGCTTGATCAACCTGTAGTACGGCAAGAAAAGCATCTTGTGGGATCTCGATCTTACCCACCTGTTTCATGCGCCGTTTGCCGGCTTTTTGCTTCTCCAACAATTTCTTCTTGCGGGTAATATCGCCGCCGTAGCATTTGGCTGTGACGTTCTTGCGCAAGGCTTTGATGGTGGAGCGGGCAATGATCCGACTACCGACTGCCGCCTGAATCGCCACCTCGAACATCTGCCTGGGGATGATGCTTTTGAGCCGCTCTGTGAGCTCACGACCACGAACTTGCGCCAAATCACGGTGAACGATGGTGGAAAGTGCGTCGACCGGTTCACCGTTAACGAGTATATCCAGCTTGACTAGAGAGGCCACCTGGAAGCGACGAAACTCGTAGTCGAACGAGGCGAATCCGCGGCTCGCAGATTTGAGCCGATCAAAGAAATCGAGCACTACTTCGCTCATGGGCATCTCGTATTCCAGCGCTATTTGGTTGCCCACGTATTGCAGTGATTTTTGGCTGCCGCGCTTGTCCTCGCAAAGCTTGATTACATTGCCCAAATACTCCTGCGGCACCAGAATGCTCGCCTGAATAATCGGCTCCCGAATTTCCTTGATCTCCCCCAGCGGCGGCAAATCCGCAGGGTTGTGCACCTCCAACACCTCGGCACGAGTCGTCAGCACCTCATGAACCACCGTCGGCGCCGTGGTAATCAAGTTCAAGCCGTATTCCCGCTCGAGCCGCTCCTGGACGATTTCCATGTGCAGCATACCGAGAAAGCCGCAACGAAATCCAAAGCCCAGCGCTTGGGAAGTCTCTGGCTCATAGCGCAACGCCGTATCGTTTAGCCGCAACTTGGCGAGCGCTTCGCGGCAGTCTTCATAGTCCTCGGCACTCACGGGAAATACCCCAGCGAACACCCGGGGCTTGACTACCTTAAATCCCGGGAGCGGAACGGTGGTTTTCTGGCTGGCGTGTGTGAGCGTATCACCGACAGGAGCTCCGTCGAGGCTCTTGATACCGGCGATCACATAGCCGACCCGGCCGGCCGTAAGGCTTTGCCACGAGGTTTGCTTGGGCGTGAATATCCCGACCTGATCCACCGTAAACTCCCGTCCCGTAGAATGGACACGGATCTTCTCGCCTGGCTGCACCACACCATCGAACACCCGCACCAGACAAACCACGCCCAGGTAATTGTTGAACCAAGAGTCGATGATCAAGGCCTTCAATGGCCCATCCGGATCACCCATAGGTGGTGGAAAGTGTTGGACCAGGCTCTCCAGTAGCTCATCGAGGCCCTGCCCGGTCTTGGCGCTAATCTTGAGTACGTCGGCCGCATCCAGGCCGATGATTTCCTCGATCTGCTGGACCACCCGGTCGGGATCGGCTGATACCAGATCGATCTTATTGAGCACCGGCAGAACCTCGAGCCCTTGCTCCACCGCAGTGTAGCAATTGGCCACACTTTGGGCCTCCACGCCCTGCGAGGCATCGACCAATAGCAAGGCGCCCTCACACGCATAGAGGGAGCGGCTGACCTCGTATGAGAAATCGACATGCCCCGGAGTGTCGATGAAGTTGAGCTGATAGGTCCGCCCGTCGCGCGCTGTGTAATCGAGAGAAACACTCTGTGCTTTGATGGTAATCCCGCGCTCGCGCTCCAAGTCCATACTATCGAGGACTTGCTCTGCCATCTCCCGCTGGCTCAGAGCACCGGAGCGTTCGATCAGCCGGTCCGCCAGCGTCGACTTACCATGATCGATGTGCGCGATAATGGAAAAGTTACGAATTTGCTCGAGTCTGCGCGTAGTCATAGAAATCCAACGGCGCACTGCCGAATGTTATGCCGTGCCAGAGGGCCGCTGCTAGCTCGACAGCCTGATTAGCGTCGCCCGCGCAGCGGCGGCCACGGGGCCGGCGAGGCCAAACGATGGATTGCGGAGCGCGCATACACGGCCGCCCGGCTTTTATTCGTCAAAACTGCAGCGACAAAATAGTCGAACGGTCGTCACACCGATCCGATTGGACCAACTGCGTCTCGTGAACTCGGCCGGCTGCGCAAACCTACCCCTGATCTGGCTCGCCTTCGCCACCCCATGAGAATCGGTCACGGGGTGGTTGTCTTTGGAGATAAGGCAACTCGAGCCAAATGATTGCGCATCATACGCTTTGCGAGAGAGCCGGTCATTGAAAAACTGTCGGGTGGTTCTTACCCTGTTGATACAACTCTATCGCCCCTGGCGGGCGCCGAGTATCGCCGAGGAGTTCCAGCACGCTGGCTTAGTGAAACCGGAAAAATCCGTGGCACTCGTGGGCAACGCGATCAATAGCGCTACGGCCAACCGGCCTAATCCCGCCCCCATGAGGCCCAACCGTCTTCGCCTGTGTCCTTAGGCTAAGGCAAGCACTCGAGCGCCCTTCGCGCGGCACGTCCACCCCAAACCGTCACAGCATCCGGCATCGGCTCATGGTTCAGCACCCTGCGCCGGCATCATCGACTCACCGATTCGTCGAACCGTCACAGCCGGAACCTCCCCGACCACAATGATCTGATAATCATCAAGCGTACGCCCAAACGTACTAACCGCGCCCATTCGCGACCAGCCGTTGAATGGATGCCTGCCTTGCGGTCGAATATAAACCGACACCGTCGCCAAACCATCGCTATAAAGCCAATGCTCTATGAAATCATTACGCTCGCCATGCAGAGGCTGATGCCCCCGAAAGGCGAGCTTGAAGCCTTCCGGCAAGTCACCGATCATCCACGCCGAAGCCATAACCGTACCGCGTTGCATATGTGGTGCATGCACGCGATGCCAAGTGATTGCATCACTGTTGGGTGCAGACTCGAGCCACTGATCCGGAATGGTGTCCGGGGTTTCGATCCTCGTGAACATGATCTGTTCTAAAGGTTCGCCCGCCTCATCGATCAGATCCGATCGGAGCAGCAACCCGCTGTCCTCATCGATCCACAATCGATAGCCGTAACGAAAATGGTCGAACGGCACGATGTTCAAACGTCTCGTCTCTCGTCCCGCAACACGATCGGTACCAAGCAATTCCAGGCCATAAATGTTATCCCAAAAATCATCGACCGCTACGGATCGAGCCGTATCACCCGAAAACGCCGTGTCAAAAGGGGGATTCAACAATGCCAGATTCTGGGCGATGAAATGCTCGCTCGGTTGGATGCGAGTGGCTTGAGCATCAGTGCGGATGATTTCCCGCTCAGGCCCGTTCAACGAAATCAGCCGTTCGTACCGATGACCATTCTTGACTTGATGAACGATACGTATCGTCTGCAAATTGTCACCGAAGCGATAAACGCAGACGCCGACGTAGTTGGTAAACCGCACGGCATGCATCATACGCTGCAGTAAGGCTTGTGCCGCTTGGCTTTCATTGGCATCAGCCTGAGCTCGGGTGCCGAGTACTAGACAAGCCGCCAAACATACGAGCGCACCAAGCCAGAACCAACGTTCCGCCCCCCACTCATTCGCCCGCTTCATACCCTATGATCCGCATATAAGGCAGGGCGGCATCCATCTGGCCGGTTGCCGAACGCTCACTGTGCTTGATCAGATAGTCTGTCAGTTGCTGCTGTAGCTGCGGATCGAGGCGCTTCCATTGGAGCTGACTGCGCGCCGCCGTTTCAACGGCCACACTCGGCACCGCATGCTCAGACGCAACGGTTGCTTCGATCGGCCGCAGACGACTTTGCAGCGGTGTCTCCTGTACCGCCACGATCGGCCTCTCGCCCTCAGCCTGCACCGATGCTGTCTTCTGGGATTGCTGCGGCCACATCGTCACCATCGCCAATGCTCCGGTAATAGCAAGTGCCATGCCGGCCACCGGGCGCAATAATAAACGACCACGCGGGCCGCGCGTATGCCGGTGCTGTTCTGCGCCGTAACTTGGCTCGTCTTCGAGTGCGCGTGCAACCCGCGTGGGAAGGTCGCTGCCCGTTGCTACTGAGAGATTCCGCTGCAATGCATCACTGATCAGACAATAACGCGCGAAACGCGCTTTAAGCTCTGCAGAACGTCCCAATTGACGCAAAAGCAAATCCGTCTCACCTTTGCGAAGCTCGCCGTCGACCAGCGCCGACAGCTGCTCATTAAGCCCATCCCTCATAACCCGTCACCTGCCAGGCTAACGCTATACAATGGCCGCAAACGCTTGGCGATAGCATCCCGAGCGCGGAATATCCGCGACCGTACGGTACCGATCGGACAATCCATCGCTTGCGCGATCTCCTCATAGCTCAAGCCCTCGAGCTCCCGCAATGTGATCGCGATGCGCAGATCCTCCGGCAACTCCTCAATGGCCATCAACACCGTACGCTCGATCTCGTCGCGTTGGGCGAGCGCTTCGGGCGTATCATGGTTTTTCAGCCTCGACTCGATATCATAGCGTGATGCATCTTGGGCATCGATGTCAGTGTCCGGCGGACGCCGAGCCAATGAAACCAGGTGGTTTTTCGCCGTATTGAGCCCGATTCGATACAACCACGTATAAAAACTGCTCTCGCCGCGAAAGCCGGGCAACGCCCGATACGCTTTGATAAATGTCTCTTGTGCCACATCCAGCGCCTCTGTTTGGTCATGGACGTAGCGCGATATCAGCTTAACCAGTTTGTGCTGATATTTTTGCACCAACACATTGAAGGCCTGCTTGTCACCGGCCTTCACACGCGCCACCAACTCCTGATCGGTGCCCGATCTCCTCATCATTCGGAGACCAACCACCGGCTCGTGGAGCGGTTTGCTCTATCCTCATAGACACTAAGCAACATGGATAGTTCGCGCGGTCACAGTGTAGGTTTATATTGACCCGGCTACGGTCCAGAACCGGATTGATCTTTGCGCGGCAACGGAACAGGAGGGTAGCCGATCCCCTCCGTTAGGTGCAACTATATGGAAAATGCGGCAATTTCGTATGATGTGTTAATCGTTGGCAGCGGCGCGGCCGGCCTGACACTGGCGCTGCATCTGCCGCGCACTACCCGCATCGCCCTGCTCTCCAAGGGGGCACTGAACGAAGGCTCGAGCCTGTATGCCCAAGGCGGCGTTTCGGCGGTACTGGAAGAACCCGATTCGATCGACTCACATGTCGCCGACACACTGGAAGCCGGCGCCGGACTTTGCGATCCGCAGGTAGCGCGGTTCGTCGCCAGCCGCGCCCCCCAGATGATCGAATGGCTACTCGATGTACGCGTCCCCTTCTCGCGCGAGCGCCGCGCCGACGGTACCGAGAGATTACACCTCCATCGCGAGGGCGGCCATAGCCACCGCCGCATCGCCCATGTCGCCGATGCCACCGGACGCGCTCTCGAAACGACCCTAGAGCAGCAAGTACGCGACCTAGCGAATGTTAGCGTCCTTGAATACCATGCCGCGGTCGACCTCATCACCGGGCGTCGGCTCGGGCTCGACGACAACCGCTGCTACGGCGCCTATGTGCTCGATCAGAGCAGCAACCACGTCATACTCGTGCAAGCGCGCTGTGTCGTCTTGGCAAGTGGCGGAGCCAATAAAGTATACCTTTACACGAGCAATCCGGACGGTGCTACCGGAGACGGTATCGCTATGGCCTGGCGCGCCGGAGCCCGTATCGCCAATATGGAGTTCATTCAATTCCACCCCACCTGCCTTTATCATCCGCAGGCCAAATCGTTCCTCATCAGCGAAGCCGTGCGTGGCGAAGGGGCCTGGTTGCGACTACCCAACGGCGAGCGTTTTATGGAGCGTTTTGATCCGCGCGGTGAACTCGCACCCCGAGATATCGTCGCCCGAGCCATCGATCACGAGATGAAACGTCTCGGAATCGACTGTGTTTACCTCGATATCAGCCATAAATCCGCCGCATTTCTGCGCACCCATTTCCCGACCATCCAGCGCCGCTGCCTCGAATTCGGCTTCGACCTGACCCAGGCTCCCCTCCCGGTGGTACCAGCGGCTCACTATACCTGTGGCGGAGTGCTCGTGGATCACTGCGGCCGCACGGATGTACCGGGGCTCTATGCCATCGGCGAAGTCTCCTACACCGGATTACACGGGGCCAATCGACTGGCCAGCAATTCGTTGCTCGAATGCCTCGTCTATGGCACTGCGGCGGCCGCCGACATCGCTCGAGTGCTCGCCGAACAGCCAACGCGGCAGCCGGCGTTGCCACTGTGGGATGAAAGCCTGGTGACCGATTCCGACGAGCAGGTGGTAGTAAGCCATAATTGGGACGAAATTCGACGCTTCATGTGGGATTATGTCGGCATCGTACGTACTCACAAACGCTTGGAACGAGCGCAGCGGCGGATTGATCTGCTCCTCGGTGAAATCCAGGAGTACTATGGCAACTTCCGCATTACCGCGGATTTGGTGGAGCTGCGCAACCTCGCTGTGGTGGCTGATCTGATCATTCGCAGCGCCTTGCTGCGCAGAGAAAGCCGCGGGTTGCATTACATCCTGGACTATCCGCAGCGCGATGAGGCTCACCCCTCAGGCCCCACCATTCTTACACCTGCAGCGCCGCGGCCCTATCGTCGCAAGGGCAAGGAAGGATAACGGTTTACATCCGTCAGGGCGGGATCATTGAAGGACCAGTAATGCCGCACGCAGGCGCCGATGGCTAAGTCCATCGGTGGCATCGGTGGGGACCACCAGGGTCCGGGCAAAACTCGGGGTCGATAGCCGCAATATGCATACCCCTGGCCCAACCAACCGCTCGGTCAAAACCGCTTCGCTGTATCGAACGCCACGGGCTTCAAAGAACCAATGGCCAGCGCCGGTTCGTCCGAACCGATGCACTAAGGCATTGGGGTGCGCCCAGCCCTGACGGGTGAGCTCGCGATAGCACAACACGACAATTACCACGAACCAGCCAACTCGTACGGCCACGGCCAAATCCGACCAAAGCAATGCCGGTAGCGCCGCGGCGGCCGACAACGCGAGCACCAGCCCGAACAGACGTCGCGAGGGTACTACGTCAACAACCAATGCTGCGCCGTATGTGGCGGATGATGGCGCAGAGCTGTCCATCGGCCGGGTCATCTCCCCTGATAAGCCAATCGATAAGCCGGTCGTCTTCACAATCGAGCAAGCGTTCGAAGGCACGCAAGTCCGGTTCATCCAGGCTCAAATGATGATCCAGAAACCGCTGCAGCAGATATTCCAATTCTCGGGTACCGCGTCGGCAGCGCCAGCGTAGACGCGCGATTTCGCTCATCTGATCGCCCGCCTCTGCAAAGCACCCAGCCCCTCAACCCCGAACAAGCAGCCGCCCTTTGATCCGCGCGATCGCTTGCGCCGGATTCAGTCCTTTGGGACAGACCTCGACGCAGTTCATGATGGTGTGGCAACGATACAACTTGAAGGAATCTTCTAGGTCATCCAAGCGCTCTCCAGTCGCCTCGTCCCGACTATCCGCTAGCCAGCGCTGAGCTTGCAGCAAAACCGCGGGTCCTAGATAACGCTTTGAGTTCCACCACCAGCTCGGACAGCCGGTGGTACAGCAGGCACAGAGAATGCATTCATAGAGCCCATCGAGTTTCGCTCGGTCTTCCCGAGACTGCAGCCGCTCACGGTTAGGAGGCGTTGGTGTTTTGGCCTGCAGCCATGGCTTTATTGAAGCGTATTGCGCATAGAAATGAGTCATATCCGGCACAAGATCCTTGATCACCGGCAAGGACGGCAGTGGATAAACTCGGATTTCCCCTTCAATTCCGTCAATGGGTTTGGTACAAGCCAAAGTATTGCGGCCGGCAATGTTCATAGCGCAGGAGCCGCAGACCCCTTCCCGACATGAACGTCGGAACGTTAAGGTGGAATCAAGCTCGTTTTTGATCTTGATCAGCGCGTCTAAAACCATCGAACCGCAGCTGTCCCGATCTATTTCGTAGGTGTCCAAGCGCGGATTACCGCCCTGATCCGGGCTCCATCGATAAACCTTGAACACTTTGACGTTCTTGGCACCCACAGGTGCAGGATGGTGCCGCCCCGATTGAATGCGGGAGTTCGCCGGAAGTCTGAACTTCGCCATAGCTGGCCCTCGTCTCAAAACTTGTCTTCGCGCGCGCGGCTGGGGTCGCGGCCGCAATTTTAATAAACACGGACCTGCGGCGGCACCGCTTTCATTGCGCCTGTCAAAGGCGTCAAACGTACGGGACGGTAATCCAAAGAGACCTTGCCGCTGGCATCCAGCCATGACAGCGTATGCTTTAGCCAATGTCGATCGTCCCGCTCAGGGTAGTCCTCACGGCTATGTGCGCCACGCGTCTCCGTACGGTTGCGCGCAGATTCGACCGCTGTAATCGCGCAGCCCAGCAGATTTTCCAACTCCAAGGTTTCCACTAGGTCCGTGTTCCAAATGAGCGAGCGGTCCGAAACGCTCACACCCGCAAAATGCTGATAAACCTCGGCTATGCGTTTGCAACCTTCCTCCAAGGTGGGGAGGTCGCGAAAAACGGCGGCACAATCCTGCATCGTACGCTGCATACGCTCGCGGATCATCGCGGTCGGCTCGCCGCCCTTGGCGTAACGCAACCGCTCCAATCGCGTGAGCGCCGGTTCCGCCGCGTCACGCGGTAATGGCGGTGGCGGTCCCTGTTCTTTGACGATCTGCGCGGCACGCAGCGCCGCTGCGCGGCCAAAGACCACGATATCCAACAGCGAATTCGAACCTAACCGGTTGGCGCCGTGCACGGATACACAGGCCGCCTCGCCAATCGCCATCAGCCCGGGGACTACGCTGTTGGAGTCACCACCCCGCAACGTGACGGCCTCTCCATGCAGATTGGTCGGGACTCCGCCCATGGTGTAATGCGCGGTTGGCAGCACCGGTATGGGGTCCCTGCGCACATCCACTCCGGCGAAGATGCGGGTGGTCTCGGCAATGCCCGGCAACCGCTCGTGGATGACTTCCGGGCTGAGATGATCGAGGTGTAGGTGAAGATGATCCTTGCTCGGACCCACGCCTCGGCCTTCTCGGATCTCTACGGTCATGGCGCGGCTGACCACATCCCGCGAAGCCAAATCCTTCGCATGCGGCGCATAGTGCTCCATGAAACGGTTACCCTCAGAGTTGGTCAGATAGCCGCCCTCGCCACGCACGCCCTCGGTGATCAGCATCCCGGCGCCGTAAATTCCGGTGGGATGGAATTGGATGAACTCCATGTCCTGCAGCGCCAAGCCCGCGCGCAGCGCCATACCGTTACCATCACCGGTACAGGTATGCGCGGAGGTGCAGGAGAAATAGCTCCGTCCATAACCGCCGGTTGCGAGCACGGTGAGATGCGCGCGGAAACGGTGAATCTCTCCGGTTGCCAACTCCAAAGCGATCACCCCTCTACAGACACCTTGCGCATCCATGATGAGATCGATGGCGAAGAACTCGATGAAAAACTCTGCCTGGTGTTTGAGTGCCTGCTGATAAAGCGCGTGCAGGATTGCATGCCCGGTGCGATCAGCCGCGGCGCAGGTGCGCAGGGCGCGACCCTCGCCAAAGTGCGTCGTCATACCGCCGAACGCGCGTTGATAGATCCGACCCTGCTCGGTACGCGAAAACGGTACGCCATAGTGCTCGAGCTCGAGGATCGCGGGAATCGCCTCACGGCACATATATTCAATGGCATCTTGATCACCGAGCCAATCGGAGCCCTTGATCGTATCGTAGGCATGCCAGCGCCAATCATCCTCGCCCATATTGCCTAGCGCCGCGCTGATTCCGCCCTGGGCCGATACGGTATGACTGCGCGTCGGGAACAATTTCGTGACGCAGGCGGTCGTCAAACCCTTCTCGGCCATGCCGAGCGTGGCACGCAACCCCGCCCCACCCGCGCCCACCACGACAACATCGTAACTATGATCGATGATCACATAATCGCCGGCCATCCATCAGCCTCCCAATGCAACCAAGAGCACGGCGAAAATCCCCGCAACGGCAAGCACCATGGCGGCGAACTTCACCAATACGACCAACGCCAGCTGGACCGTCTCGTGACTGACGTAGTCTTCCACTATGACCTGCATGCCGAGCGCGCCATGATAAAAGGAGGCGACAAGCGTCAGAATCGTTAAAACAGCGGTAATTGGCGAACTGAGCCAAGCTTGAGCATCGGTGTAGTCGGCACCGCCATGGCGGACGATTCCGATGATGAGCCAGATCAGTAGTGGGACGAGCGCCACCGAGCTCACCCTCTGCGCCCACCAGCGCGAGGTTCCCGAATGCGACGCTCCCAATCCCAAAGCCTGCTTGAGCGGCGTGCGGAAACTCATGGATGGCGCTCCTCGATAACGAAATTATTAGCTCAGGGCGAACAGCCAGGTGATAACGGTCAAAATCCCAGCCGCTACGAACACCGCCACCGCGGACTTGCGCGCCCGCTCCAGCTCGAACCCGTAATCGATGGCCCACCCGAGATGGCGGATGCCATTGCATAAATGATAGAAAAGTGCGTATGTCCAGAAAAATAGGATGAGCTGCACGAACCCATTGCCGAAAAAGGCACGGGCTGCGGCATACACTTGTGGGCCAGAGGCGAGTGCGATCAACCAATAGGTCACACCCAGCGTGCCGAGCGCGAGCAAGGCACCGGTGATACGATGGGTAATCGAGGTGATAACGGTGGTTGGGAAGCGATAGATCTGCAGGTGGGGGGAAAGCGGCCGATCATCACTATCCATTTGTAAACCGCTCCGCTCCTAGCAAAAAGTACGACACTGCCGACAGTATAGGCTGGCCACCCGCCTTGCAAGACTGAGATAACCCGCGTGAACGGCACGTGCGTCCAAGCCGTTTCGATAATACGATATATTGGGTTTTTGATGGGAAAGAAATGATTGGGCTGAGTAAAAAGCATTATGCCGAGACTCTGGAACTTCCTCGATCTGAGCACGCCCGAACGGCGGGCAAACCCCGCCCTAGGGCAAACCCCCACCGAGTTCTCACCGAACGAACCAAGCGAGTGCCTGTGCGCGCTGTCGGATTGGGGCGTCATTCACGTTCACGGTGCTGATGCGGCGGCATTCCTCCACAGTCAGCTCAGCAACGACATCCAAAGCCTCGACACGGCGAACGCACGGCTTGCGGCCTATTGCAATGCCAAAGGCCGCGCGCTTGCGCTGCTGCGAGTGCTGCGCACGGATGCCGGCCTGCTCCTGTTTACCCACAAGGCACTCACCGACTCACTCATCCGGCGTTTGCGCATGTTCGTGCTGCGCTCCAAGGTCACTCTCGACGACGTTTCGGAGGCAATTGGGGTAATCGGGCTGGTCGGGGCAGCGGCCAGGCCACCATTGCAGCGGCTCATGGGCTCGCTACCGGAGCAGGTCGGCGGTGTGCAAAACGCGGACGAAATTCGACTCATACGTTTGGATTGTGTACCGGATCGATTTGCGCTTGTCGTACCGGGACGGCTGCTGCCAGAGCTCTGGGCAAGGCTAGCAAATACGTTGCCGGTGGTCAGCAGCGAAGCTTGGCGGTTGCTCGAAATCCGTGCCGGCATACCGACAATCACGCCCGCAACCCAGGAAGCTTTCGTTCCGCAAATGCTCAACCTCGAGCCACTGCAAGGAATCAGCTACAGCAAAGGATGTTACCCTGGCCAAGAGGTGATCGCCCGAATGCATTATTTGGGCAAACTCAAGCGCCGAATGTATCGCCTGCACACACAAACCGCGACAGCGCCGGCGCCCGGCGAGATCGTACGCGCCGGCACGGGCGGCCAGGAGGCCGGGACGGTCGTTACCGCCGCGCAGGCAACGCCCGAAAGCTGCGAGCTACTGGCCGTGCTGCGGATCGAGCTGGCCGAGCAGAATAGCTTGCTGCTAAACGGTGCGCCGTTGCAGCCCCTTGAACTGCCTTACAGTTTCGACACTTGAGCTTAAACCGCGCCCCTAAGCAGGGTTTGGGCTGATCCGAACCCATGTGCGGAAAATGCCCGACTGGCCCATACTGCTTGACCGAGTGTCCATCAGCCACTTTCTGAGCCAGTCGGTTCCTATCCGCAGCGGATTTGCAACGAGCCGGGGTGCTCGACTTGCTTTCGCATGAAGTGTCTGCTGAAGTTTCTGTACCTTATTCGGAGCTGCTAGTGTCGCATCACTCGTAAAGCGTCGTATGTGCTTATGGTGTGACAGGCTGTTTTTCCGTCTGAACAGACGGAGAGAGACCCTTGGTCAAGAAATACAAAGTGACGTTACAGGCGGAGGAGAGGCAGTCGCTCGAGGCGATGACGCAGAAGGGCTCGCATCAATCTCGGAAGGTCATCAACGCATTGATCTTGCTGAACTGCGATGAAGGCGAGTTCAATCAGCGGCGCTTGCGGGGCGAGGATGTGGCCGAGGTGCTGAAGGTCAGCCTGCGCAGACTCGATCGGGTCAAAAAACGATTTGTCGAAGAGGGACTGGAGACGGCTTTGGGCGGTCAGCCGCGCCAGCGGCAGTACGAGCGCAAGGCCGACGGTGATCTGGAAGCGCGCCTGGTCGCGCTGAGTTGTAGTGAGCCGCCGAAGGGTTACTCTCAGTGGTCGCTTCGGTTACTCGCCGATCGTGCTGTCGAACTCGAGTACGTCGACAGCCTATCCTACGAGACGGTCCGTCGGGTTTTAAAAAAAACGAAATCAAACCCTGGCGGCGGATCGGTTGGGTGATTCCACCGGGGGGCAGCGCCGAGTTTGTCGCCGCGATGGAGCGGGTTTTGGACGTGTATCGACGCCCTTACGATGGTGCGAATCCGGTTATGTGCATGGACGAGACGCCGCGACAGCTCATCCGAGAGACACGCTCGCCGCTCCTACCCGGCCCTGGGCGTGTGCAACGCCATGACTATGAGTATGAGCGATGCGGTGTGTGCAACGTGTTCATGGCCACTGAACCGTTGGCCGGAACCCGGATGACCAAGGTGACGGATCGCAAGACGAAGATCGACTGGGCGCAGTTCCTTCAGGACATTGCCGAGCGTTACACTGATGCCGAGCGGATCACGCTGATCATGGACAACTTGAATACCCACAGACCGGGAGCGCTATACGAAGCCTTTCCCCCGGATCAGGCCAAAGCCCTCTGGGACCGTTTTGAGTTCGTCTACACACCGAAGCACGGCAGTTGGCTCAATGTCGCCGAAATCGAGCTCAATGTGATGATCAGCCAATGCCTGAATCGACGAATCGACACCATTGCGCAGTTGCGCGAGCAGATCTCAGCCTGGCAGGTGCGTCGCGATCAACTCCAGGCAAAGGTGAACGACGGTTCACCGCGCAAGACGCGCGCACCAAGCTGAAGCGTCTATATCCGACCTTTAATACGTGACATGACACTAGTCCCGCAAGCCGAGCACATCCTGCATGTCGTAGAGGCCGGCTGTTTGCCCAGCGAGCCAAACAGCTGCACGCACAGCCCCGTTGGCGAAAGTCATACGGCTGGATGCGCGGTGGGTAATTTCCAAGCGCTCGCCAAGGCCGGCATACAGCACCGTGTGCTCCCCGACGATGTCGCCACCGCGGACGCTCGCAAAGCCGATGGTTTTGCGGTCGCGCTCGCCGGTACGCCCCTGCCGACTATAGACCGCGGATGTACCGAAGTCTCGATCCAATGCCGATGCCAGTATCTCTCCCATGCGCAGCGCCGTTCCCGAAGGCGCATCGATTTTATGGCGATGATGGGCCTCGATCACCTCGATATCGAAGTCCTCACCGAGCGCCCGAGCGGCCAGCTCAATGAGCTTGAACGTCAAATTGACTCCGGCGCTGAAATTCGGTGCCAGCACGATCGGTAGCACTTCCGCCGTGCGGCTGAGTTCACGGCGTTGTGCTTGATCTAAGCCGGTGGTCCCGATGACGATCGGCTTACCCGCCGCACGACACAGCGCAAGGTTCGCCATCGTGGCCTCTGGCACAGTAAAATCCACCAGGACGTCACTGCTATCGATCGCCGCGGCGGGCTCGTCCACGAGGCTGAGCCCTAGAGTACCGATACCGGCCAGATCACCTGCATCGGCACCGATCCAGCGGCTGCCCTGATGCTCGATCGCCGCCGCCAGTCTCGTGTGCGGATTCTGCACGACCGCCGCGACCAGCGTGCGCCCCATGCGACCAGCCGTCCCGCAGATACCGATCTTGATCATTGGTGTACACCTAAAGCCTCGGCGGCCGGCCGCCCGCCGAGGCTAGAACTTCATACTCTCAAAGAACGATTTGACCGAATCCAGCCAGCTATTGCTCTGCGGGTTGTGCCGGTCACCGCCCACCTCCAGCGTCGCAGCCAGTTCTTCGAGCAGCTCCTTCTGCTTAGTCGTCAGATTGACCGGAGTCTCAACCTTCACGCGGCAGAGCAAATCGCCGGGTGAACCGCCACGCACCGGCTGCACCCCCTTGCCACGGATGCGAAAAATCCGCCCGGATTGGGTTCCTGCTGGCACTCGCAAGGTAATGCGACCGTCCAGAGTCGGCACTTCCAAATCGCCCCCAAGGGCAGCTGTGGGTACGCTGATTGGTATGTCGCAGCGAAGATGCGCGTCATCGCGTTTGAAAATCGGGTGTGCCCGAACGGCAATCTGCACATAGAGATCGCCAGGGGGGCCGCCGTTCTCTCCAGGCTCCCCCTCGCCACCGAGGCGAATCCGATCGCCCGTATCCACACCGGCCGGAACCTTCACCGACAGGCGTTTTTGCTCCGGAACTCGGCCATTGCCGTTGCATTGCCGGCAGGGTGTGGAGATTATGGTGCCGCCGCCTCGGCAGCGCGGGCAGGTCTGGCGGATAGCGAAGAAGCCCTGCTGGACCCGCACCTCACCGTGTCCTTGGCAGGTCGTACAGGTCTGTGGTTTGCTGCCCTGGGCAGCACCGCTGCCAGCGCAGCTCGCGCAAGCGACCATGGTCGGGACTTCGAATTCCTTTTCGGTGCCCGCGACTGCCTCCTCAAGCGAGAGCTCCAAAGTGTAGCGCAGGTCGGCACCCCGAAACACGCCCGGAGCGCCGCCCCGACCGGCGGCGCCGCCGAAGATATCACCAAAGACATCGGAGAAGATATCGGCGAAGTTGCCTGGCCCCCCGCCAAAGCCGCTCCGCCCAGCGCTTGCATTGACGCCGGCATGGCCGAACTGATCATAAGCCGCCCGCTTCTGGGAATCACTTAGGATTTCGTAAGCTTCCTTGGCCTCCTTAAAGCGGACCTCTGCCTCCTGGTTGCCGGGGTTGCGGTCGGGATGATACTTCATCGCCATGCGACGATAGGCCTGCTTGAGATCGGCCTCCGAAGCATTGGGAGCCACCCCTAAAATTTCGTAATAATCTCTTTCCGTCATTAGCTGAAAACTCGGCCCTATCGCTTAACCCATCCCCCACCTTAAAAGCGGAGGGAATTATAATCAGTTTTGGAACCGCACCTATTCGGTTGCTTGCCCCCCCTCTCCAACGGCTGACCGCGTTTCCAGCCATGCTTTTCTCGGTCCTTCCCCACGTGGCCAAGTAACCACATCTTTGGTCGCCGCTGCGAAGGTGGGCGCGCTCTCGCTGTGGCCAAACCCAGATTACTTCTTGTCATCCTTGACTTCTTCAAACTCAGCATCGACCACGTCTTCCTGCGCGGTTTCACGCGCGCCGCCCCCTTGCTGCCCTTCGCCCTCGGCTCCCTCAGTAGCACTGCTCTGATAAGCGCGCTCCGCGAGTTTTCCGGACTTCTCCGCTAAAACCTCCATCTTGCTATCGATGGCGGTCTTGTCGCTGCCCTTCATTGCCTCTTCCAGTGCGACAATCGCCTCCTCCACATCCTTTTTCTCCGATTCCGAGATCTTGTCACCAAGATCACGGATGGACTTACGGGTGGCGTGGACGAGATTATCCGCCTGGTTGCGGGCATCCACCAACTCTCGAGCCTTGCGGTCTTCGTCGCGATGCGCCTCGGCATCCTTGACCATACGCTCGATCTCATCGTCGTTCAGACCGCTCGATGCCTTGATCTGGATGGACTGCTGCTTGCCGGTGGCTTTATCGCGCGCCGAGACGTGCAGTATGCCATTGGCATCGATGTCGAACGTGACCTCGATCTGCGGCACGCCGCGCGGAGCCGGCGGAATATCTTGTAAGTCGAACCGGCCGAGTGACTTGTTATATTTCGCCATTTCCCGTTCACCCTGCAGCACGTGCACGGTTACTGCGGTCTGGTTATCCTCGGCCGTAGAGAACACCTGATTCGCCTTGGTCGGAATCGTGGTGTTCTTATCGATCAGCTTGGTCATTACCCCGCCGAGAGTCTCGATACCCAGGGACAGCGGCGTCACGTCCAACAGCAACACGTCCTTGACGTCGCCACCGAGCACGCCGGCTTGCACGGCCGCACCGAGCGCCACGGCTTCATCGGGGTTGACATCCTTTCGCGGCTCCTTGCCGAAGATCTCCTCCACTAGTTTCTGCACCTTCGGCATCCGGGTCTGGCCGCCGACAAGAATCACCTCATCGACCTCGGAGGCAGACAGATCAGCGTCTTTTAGCGCAATCCGGCACGGCTCGACGGTGCGCTTGATGATATCTTCGAGCAACGCCTCGAGCTTGGCCCGGGTCAGCTTCAGGTTCAAGTGCTTCGGTCCGGCACGATCCGCCGTGATATAGGGTAGATTGATCTCCGTTTGCTGAGCGAAGGACAGCTCGATCTTGGCTTTCTCGGCGGCTTCCTTAAGCCGCTGCATCGCCAGGCGATCACCACCGAGGTCGATGCCCTGATCCTTCTTGAACTCGGCGATCAGGTAATTGATGATCGCCCGGTCGAAATCTTCGCCGCCGAGAAAAGTATCGCCGTGCGTGGAGAGCACCTCGAACTGATGCTCGCCTTCGACTTCGGCGATCTCAATAATGGAGATATCGAACGTGCCACCGCCGAGATCAAAGACGGCCACCTTACGGTCGCCACCCCGTTTGTCCAAACCGTAAGCCAGCGCGGCCGCGGTGGGCTCATTGATGATACGCTTGACCTCGAGACCGGCAATACGACCGGCGTCCTTGGTCGCTTGGCGCTGGGAATCGTTAAAGTAGGCGGGCACGGTAATCACCGCCTCCTTTACCTCTTCACCGAGATAATCCTCGGCGGTCTTCTTCATCTTCATCAATGTCCGGGCCGAGATCTCCGGAGAAGCCATCTTTTTACCGTGCACTTCCACCCAAGCGTCACCGTTGTCGGCTCGAACGATTTTGTACGGCATCTCCCGCACATCGCGCTGCACGACTTCTTCCTCATAACGCCGGCCAATCAAGCGCTTGACGGCATAGACCGTGTTTTCCGGATTGGTAACCGCTTGCCGCTTGGCCGGCGCACCGGTCAAAATCTCGCCGTCCTCGGTAAACGCCACCACGGATGGCGTCGTGCGATCGCCCTCGGCGTTCTCAATTACCCGGGGCTTGCCCCCTTCCATTACGGCCACACAAGAGTTCGTGGTGCCCAGGTCAATGCCGATGATCTTACCCATAAGTCTATGCTCCCTCTCTCACCTCGTCACTTCGGCGTGCAAGTGCTAAATTCAAGATCTGCCTGGTTAAATGCGGCCAGGCGTAGGTATTTCAAGCCTGCTCATCGATCGCGCCGCCGGAGGGACGGTGATTGTCGGGCTTGGAAACGATCACCAGCGCGGGGCGCAGCAACCGGTCGTTCAGCAGATAGCCTTTTTGCACCACGTGGATGACCGTATTCGGGTCGTGCTCAGCGGATTCCTGCGCCGCCATTGCCTCGTGCTTCTCGGGGTCGAAGCGCTCGCCTTGTGGATTGACCTCATGGATGTCGAATTTTTCCATGACCTGATTCAACATCTTGAGCGTAAGCTCCACCCCTTCCCGTAATTTGGACACATCGCCGTGGGCTTCCTGCGCGACACTTACTCCCATTTCCAAGCTGTCTCGCACCCCCAGAAGCTCGTTTGCAAGCTTCTCGAGCGCATATCGATGGGCTTGCTCCACGTCCCGCTGCGAGCGTCGGTGCTGATTCTCCAGCTCGGCGCGGGCACGCAAAAATTGATTCCAATTTTCTTCGGCCCGCGTACGCGCCGACTCGCACTCGACAGTCAAACGCTCGACGGCTTGCTGGAGCCGCTCGATCGACTCATTGCCTTGTGCATCCAGCTCGCTATGGGCCTGTGCAGACGGCTCATCGTTGCGCTGAGCTTCGTTGCGTTCCTCTTCCGCCATCGTTTTCTCCGAGCAGACGGTACGAAAACACTCACAATAAGCTAACGCTCGCCCCAAATAGGGCGAACGCTACGCCTTACTTGGGGCTCAGTGGTGTGGATTCAAGGCATGACCAAGCAACTTCGCCGTCACATCGACGATTGGAATGATCCGACCGTAGGGCATCCGAGTCGGGCCGATAACACCGAGCACACCCAATACCCCATCGTCGCTTTGATAGCGCGAGGTTACCAAACTAACGCCATCAAAGACCTCATAGCCTGATTCCTGACCAATAAAAATCTGCACTCCATCCGCTGTCAGGCAGCGGTCGAGCAGATGGATAATATCCCGCTTATGATTAAATGCCTCGAATAGCTGCTTGAGCTTTTCGATATTGGATAGCTCGGCGAAAGTCATGAGATTGGTCTCGCCAGCCATCACATAGTCGTCATCCTCATCCTCGGACCGCGTAAACAGGCGCTGCGCCACCTCTATAGCCAAGCTCATCAGCTCGGTCATCTCTTTACGGTCCTGGTGCATGGCATCGAGTAGCGCCGCGCGAATTTGTTCGATGTCCTTGCCGACAAATTCGGCATTGAGGTAGTTGGCGATATGCTCAAGCTCGGCACCACTATAATCTCGTCCGGTCTGTAAAATCCGG
Organism: Nitrococcus mobilis Nb-231; assembly: GCF_000153205.1. GTDB lineage: Bacteria > Pseudomonadota > Gammaproteobacteria > Nitrococcales > Nitrococcaceae > Nitrococcus > Nitrococcus mobilis. The sequence goes on along the minus strand of NZ_CH672427.1, from coordinate 240,634 downwards.
TTTTGCACTTCCTGCTCGTTGACCACTAAAATCGCCAAGACCCGCCGCTCGGACAACGGCAAGAAGCCCAGCTGCCGCACCGAGCCCGTGTGGCGGCGGGGTATCGTTACGACTCCAGTCAACTGTGTCAGCCCAGAAAGCAAATTAGACGCCGAATCGATCAACACATCGGCATTGCTGCCACGATCCAGGCGAATGCGCAACTGCTCGATCTCCCACTCCCGCAACGGATTCACGGTCAGCAGACTGTCGACAAAGAACCGGTAACCAAGGTCGGTCGGCACCCGCCCGGCCGATGTATGCGGCGCCCGAACGTAGCCCGCCTCCTCCAAATCCGCCATGATATTGCGAACCGTGGCCGGACTGAGATTCAAGCCCGACTCGCGCGTGAGAGTACGCGACCCCGTCGGCTGGCCCTCGCGGATATAACGCTGCACCAAAGCCTTCAGCAGCTGCTGAGCGCGCTCCTCAAGAATCGGATCGGCAAATTCCCTGTTCGGGACAGCTGCCGACGACCAAGATCTACCGCTTCGCGCGGGAGCAGTTCTACGTGCCATGAGTTTTCAGACTCACTTTATTGGCACTCTATGACCTAGAGTGCTAACGGCAAGCTAACAGCCACCCCCTACAGTGTCAATAAAGTCCCCCGCCATACTGCACCGGCAAACGCAGCGCCATCCACGCCAGGAACAACGCATATAGCGAAGGCAATTGGCCGACTGGACCCAACATGATAACTTGGCGGCGGATGATGAGGAACGACGCTACGATGCAGTCTTTTCACACGATTGGAATCATGGGCAAAGCCAACGATCCCGACGCCGCGGATACCATAACGCGTATTGCGCAGCATCTCCAGAGTATCGGTCATCCGGTCTTGCTCGACGCTGAAAGCACCCCTCAGATACCGAACGGCGACCGCTGCGAGCGATCTGTGCTGCCTCAAAACGCCGATCTGCTCATTGCCGTCGGGGGTGACGGCACGCTGCTGCATGCAGCACGTCTGCTCGCCGATCACGAGGTGCCGATCCTCGGTGTCAACCGCGGCCGCATGGGCTTTCTCGTCGATGTGTCTCCCAGTCATCTCGATGAAATCGACGCCGTGCTCAGTGGAGAATTCATCGCCGATGATCGGATGTTACTCACTGCGGAAATTCACCGCGGCGGAGAGATCCTGAGTCGCGGAATCGCTCTGAACGATGTCGTATTGCATAAATGGAATACGGCACGGATGATCGATTTCGAGACCTATATCGATGGTGAACTCGCCAATCGGCACCACTCCGACGGGCTGATCGTAGCTACGCCCACGGGGTCGACGGCGTATGCCATGTCGGGCGGAGGGCCGATCATGCATCCGAATCTGGACGCCATCGCTCTGGTACCGATCTGCCCGCACACTCTAAGCAATCGCCCATTGGTGATCAGCGCCGAGAGCACGATCGAGATCACTGTGCATCCAAGCTCATTAAAGCAAATCCGGGTAAGTTGCGACGGTCAGGAAGACCTCGGTTTGGTTAACGAAGGACGCATTATGGTACGCAAAAGCACCCGCAAAGTGCACTTGATCCATCCGCCCCGTTACCGCTATTTCGGAATTCTGCGGGCCAAGTTACGCTGGGGAGGAACCCACTTCAGTTAAAATTACAAGCGCTCATCGTCACAAGGATATAGCCCATGCTGCGGCGAATTCACATACGGAATTTCGCGATCGTCGATACCGTTGAAATCGCCTTCGAACCGGGCATGACGACTCTGACCGGAGAGACAGGGGCCGGCAAATCCATTCTGCTCGATGCACTCGGGACGTGTCTCGGTGAGCGTGCCGACAGTTCTGTCCTGCCTAACCACGCCGAACGTGCAGAGATTCATGTCACCTTCGATCTGCACGATGCTTGGCACGCCCGGGAGTGGCTCCGACAACAAGATCTTGACGACGACGACGAATGCATTTTGCGCCGCATCTTACAACGCAATGGCCGCTCCCAGAGCTATATTAACGGCCGCCCCGTCCCGCTCCAACAACTTGCAGCGCTTGGGGGCCGGCTCATAGGAATTCATAGTCAACACGCCCACCAATCTCTGCGTCGACGCGACATCCAGCGTGAAATTCTGGACGCGTTTGGTGGCCACACCACCGAACTAGCGCGGGTGGGCGAATACCACCAGGCGTATCACCGCTTACACACCGCCATTCAGCGCTTGCAAAGTGGCCAAGGACGCGGGGCCGAAATAGAACTCTTGCGCTACCAGGTCGACGAGTTGATCGGGCTCAATCCGAACGCCAACGAACTCGAAGAGCTCAATCACGAGCAGCGCCGGCTGGCCTCCGCCGAAGAGCTCATCGCCATCTGTCAGTCGGCTATCGCCGTACTCTACGAAGACGAACAAGCGGTCCAAAACGTGCTCGGCGGAACTGTTCGTCAGCTCGCTGGACGGACCGACCTGGACCCGGCTATTGCCGCAGCCTATGGGTTGTTCAATGAGGCGCTGGTGCAGATCGGCGAAGGTTGCGAAACCCTACGTCATTTCGTCACAGGTATCGAGGTGGATCCCGACCGGCTCCAGCAGGTAGAGGAGCGCCTAGGGCAAATTGCCGACCTGGCCCGGAAGCACCGCGTGCGCCCGGAAGAGCTGGCCGAGTGCTTGCAGAAGTTGCGCAACGAGCTCGATGAGCAGGAATCGGCAGGCGCACAGCTCGCGGAGCTTACCAAGCAAATGGCCGAAGTCGAGACTAAGTACCATGCCGCGGCCACCGAACTTAGTAACGCGCGTCAGCGAGCGGCCAGCGTCCTACAGGAGCAGGTCACGAGCTTGACCCACGAGCTCGGGATGCCGACTGGTGAGCTCAAGATCCAAGTCAACCTCGCTGCAAAAACGATCAGTCCGCATGGTATGGATGATGTGTGCTTCGAGGTCCGCACCGCGCCCGATCAGCGCTTCGGTCCAATCAACAAGATCGCCTCCGGCGGCGAAATCTCCCGAATCGGACTCGCACTCGAAGTGGCTACGGCACGTACGACCCGTATCCCTACGCTTATTTTCGATGAAGCCGACAGCGGTATCGGCGGCGCCGTTGCCGAGGTGGTTGGACGCAAGCTCCGCCAACTCGGTTCCCACCATCAAGTGCTCTGCGTCACACACTTACCCCAGGTCGCGGCTCAAGCCCATCACCAACTGCGCGTCTGTAAACAAACCCACCATGAGCGCACGCGAACCCGCGTCGAGCCGCTTGACGAAACCAGTCGAACCTACGAAATCGCCCGCATGCTGGGCGGTTTGGAAATCACGGAAAATACTGTCAACCATGCTCGCGAAATGCTACAGCGAGTGAATTGAAACCGGCACTACTTAATTGCTTCCTTCTGGGGTGAGATTGAGGGGCCGCAAGGCTCCTCCTCAGTCCTATTGTCGAACATCAACCCAGCCAGTGCCAGCAACACAGCTCACTCTTGCCACGGCTTAGCACCGCACAGTCGCCCTATTGAGGCAGCAACACGCGTGTCCTAATAATTTAGGAAGCGATCAACGCTTGCCACGGCATTTCCGGCAACGCCCATATAGAATCATCGAATGGGCGGTCAAATCGAAACCATGATCATGGGCGATCAGTTCCTGCCGATCTTCGATAATCGCGTCCATGAATTCTTCGATTCCGCCGCATTCGGTGCACACCATATGATCGTGGTGTTCGCCCTTGTTGAGCTCAAAGACGCCCTGATTGCCTTCGAAATTGTGACGCTGAACAAGTCCTGCCGCTTCGAACTGTGTTAAAACGCGATAAACGGTAGCGAGTCCAATGTCCTCCCCTGCTTCCAAGAGGCAACGGTAGACATCTTCAGCGGACATATGTTGATGTCGATTTTGGTCCAGGATCTCAAGTATCTTCGTCCGCGGTAGCGTAACCTTAAGACCGGCCTTTCTGAGGTCTTTGGATTCCAAAACGCCTCCCCGGCTCGTATGCAACGTTTGCCAGCTGCGCTATTATGCGCTCGGTTTGGGGTAAGGATACGATGTCGATGCGCACTGCATTTATTGTAACAACCATAGTATACATCACTTCTTTGTTACTTTCGGGATGCTCCGTATCACAACTGCCTTTCGTCTACCGTCCGGCGCTGGAGCAAGGCACTGTCCTCAGCGCGGACAAAATCAAACAGTTGCGGCCCGGCATGACGCCACAGCAAGTTCAATTCCTGCTCGGCACCCCTACCATTCAAGACCCATTCCACACCAACCGTTGGGATTATGTCTATCTGCGCGACCCGCGCAACGGCGCCCCTCCAGTGCAACGTCAGCTAACGCTTTTCTTCGATGACAGCAATCACTTACAGGCCGCTCAAGGCTACGCGCTACCGCCCACGAGCCCGCTGTTGCGGCGCGAGTCCGAGAGCAAACCACGCTTATCGGCGCGCCGATGAAGCACGCCCTGCAGCGCCGGTTCGGGCCGCGCGCCGCCGCCGCATCTCTTTGGGATCGGCGAGCAAAGGGCGATAAATCTCCACACGATCCTTGTGGCGCAGCCGTTGCGTCAACTCAGCCGGTCGGCTGAATATACCGACCTTCTGACGCGCAAGGTCGATCTCGGGGAAACGCTGCTGAATTCCCGAACGACGGATCGCCTCCGCGACGGTTATACCCGAGCGTGCCTGCATCGACAGGATGATTTGCTCATCGGCGGTTGCATAGGCAACCTCAACACAAATGGGATCGGGCTCGTGGTCCATCCTGCCTCTCCTAACCAGCCAAGGCTGGGTGCAGGCCGACAGCAACGCCAGCAGGGCACGCCGAACCCAATACGAGTGGATACAAACCGCAAGCCGGGCTTGCCCCCAAGTTAGAAAAGGCGGTCCAGCGCCGCATCCACTCGCTCCTGCAATGCCTCGCCCCCTGGCAAGCCATACCATTGCGCCGCCAATCGCTGCGCTTCCTGGCACCGCAACAACTCCTTGCCGCGGCCCAGACCCTCGGAGAGCCGCTCGACCTGCAACTCCAGACGCAGCGTTCCATCGACCGGTGGTGAATCAATGCCTGCAAGAATCTCCAAGCGCACACAAATTCGCCGCGCCGTTTCCGGGTCGGGGGGTTTGGGCTTGCCACTTTCCACTGCCGCCCAGCGCTGTTGCAGCGGCCCGAGAGACCATTTGGGAAGCTCCATAAGATCTGCTGATGAAACCGGGCCGGCTGTACCCATCTCCCAAGCCCGGCTCAGCTCAGCCAAGCGCTTCAGCTCGGCGAGCTGCCGGCGCGCCGTGGTCGTCTCGAGCCGTTGGAGTCGCTCGGCCAGCGCCTCATCAACGGCCGCCAAGCGCTTCCTCAAAGCCTGACCATCCCGCCCCTGGGGAAGACCTAGCGCTTGGAAGGCGGATTGCAGTCGATCAGCTTCTCTGCGCAGCGCATTACGATCCACCGGACCATCCGTCCCAGCTAAGGTTTCTAATTGGGCACAAATCAATGCCGCTTCTTCGAGCAACCAAGTCCGCCGCGAGCGGCGACGCTCGCGCTGTGTATCGCGCTTGCTGAATAGCTCGTCGCAGGCGGCGCGAAACGCCTTCCAGAGTATGCGATCAGCCGGCCGCGCTGGACCGAGCGCCTTCCATTCTTGCTGCAAATGTTTCGCTTGTTCGGCTGCAGCCTCAAGATCGTCGTGATCGAGCAACGCTCTGGCCTTGCCCACCAACTCCGCTTTGCATGCCCGATAAGCCGCTCGTTTGATCTCGATATGCTGCGTCAAGGTCGTCATAAGCGCCTCGAATCGCTCGTGCAGCGTTCCAGACTGCGCGCGCTCAACAGGGCCGAAATGCCTCCACTCATCCCGTGCCGTGGCGCGAATCTGCTCCAACGTGTTACCGGCTATTGCGTCCCAATCGGCCTGCTCGACGAATTCGGCAAGCTGACCACAAATGCGTTCACGCTCAATTAGATTAAGCTTGCGGCGCTGCGTCTCAGCTTCAAACCATGCCCGACACGGTTCAAAGGCCCGATCAGCCGCACCGCTAAAGCGCTCCCACAACACCCGCGACCGAGTCGAATCGGAGCCACCGGTCGCTTTCCATTCGGACTGCAGGTCACGGACGCGGCGGGCACGCTCCGGTGGTGAGAGGTCCGGATTCTCGGCAAGCAGTGCCTCCATAGCGCGGCACAATGCCTCTTGTTTAGGCAGCACGGCAAAACGTCGCCAATCCCGTAGCTCCGCGACCTGGACCGTCGCATGCCGCAGGCGGCGCTCGAGTTGTGCCGGCAACGAGCCCGCCATACCTCGCGCGAGTTGCTCCACGCGCTGTAACAGACGTCGCGCGGGCCGCAAATACCCCTCGCTCAGCGCCGCTTCGAGCTCATCGAGCTGCCGCTGCAGCTCCTCTATACGAACCTTGCGCTCTCGCTGGCGCTGGTTTTGCTTATTACTTTGATGAGCCGCGGCCAGCCGGCGCCCCTCCTGCAGTAAAATAGGAACGGGGCAATCGTCCGGCCAAGCGATTCGTTGCTCAAGCACCTGCAGGGCAGCGAGATCCACCTCAGTCCCACCCGTCAGGGCCGCCTCCAAGGCCATACGCTCTTCCAGGTAGCGGCGTGCGGCATCCAGCCATGCGCGCGCCTGCGCGACTCGGCCCTTGAACTCGACAGCCGATTCATCGGATGTTCCCACGAGCAGGCTTTGAACTTGCACCACAGCCTCAGAGGTGGGCTCGAGGCTCGCGGTTATCGCCTCGAGTACGCTCTCGAGTGGCGCCGCCTGCTCCCTTTGCGCGTCAACATCTGCCTCAGGGGAGCGCTCAGAAAGAGGCAGTGGCGCGTCATCTGCCTCTGGCGGTAAAGCGTTGTCCAAGGCATTAAGGGCAGTGGCCAAGCGCTGCTGCAGCTCGGGAGGCGCCCCGCCGTCATGGGTTTTCCAGCGGTTGAGCAGGCGCTGGCGCTCAGCGTCCACAGCTGAACTTCGTGAATGTTCGGCAAGCGCCTCCAATGCGGTAACCACCGCCGCCCGCTCGCGCTCCACAGCCTCTAGCCGCGCGCGCTGGCGACATAGCTCATCGAGGCGCTCACGCGCCAGACGCGCGACCCTGCGGTCGGTGCGCCGCCGCCGGCGTTCAACACGCGCCAGCACGGCTTCGTCGCGAACACGCTCAACGGCGAACCGGCGCACGCGCGCTACGGCATCGGTGTTGATTATCTCTTCCAACACCAACGGATCGTCCAGCCGTTCCAATGCCGCCAGCCGAATCGCTGCCTCGCGACCAAAGCGTGCCACCTGTGCCAGCACACCGGCATCCTGACACGCACGCAGCGCGATTTCCCGGCTTGGATAATCAAGCGCCTCGCAGCCCTCCGCCAGGAGCTGGCAATAGCGAGCTTGCGCGGCCTCTCGTACGGCGGCGTCAGTATCTTGCTGTGCACATTGGCAAAGCGTCTCCAGTACGACAAGCCGTTTGACCGCCGTTGCTCGCACGGCGGGCGCGGGATCGCTCACCGCGAGCGACACCAATGTGGCATATTCGCCAGGATCGGCAGTAGCAAGATTCGCAGCGGCTGCTTGACGTACTTTGGGATTGCGATGCTGCCAGCCAGGCCGGCGAAATCGATCAAACCACATGTGGCAATGGATCCCTAAACCAGCATATGAAAAAACCCGCCCGTCAGATGTTTGCTATTTTTCAACAGGCGAAACCATCAACCCACACTTGCCGCCCGCCCACGCTCACGAGCAAAATCCAACTTCTCAGCTGCCCGATAACCATGAGGTTGAACATGCCCCGCCCATTCTAAGCTCCAAGTTGTGTTTCTCCACAACGGCCCGCCCGAATTCGGCTAACAGCCGAGCGCTGAGAAAACCGCCGACCGGGCAAAATCGAATCAGTCGCTACTAAGCCGCTCCTCAAGCCACTCGCGCAATACCACGGCTTGATTATGTTGCCGATCTCGCGCGCTAAAGAGCAGGGTCACCGGAGCGTACCGCGCTTTATCCGCGAGTTCTTGCACGAGCACTGGGGTCTCCTGCAGCTCCCCACGATAGCGTTTGCGGAATTCATTCCAGCGGCTCGGATCGTGCCCGAACCAACGCCGAAGCTCAGTGGACGGAGCAATCTCCTTGAGCCAACGATCAAGCCGTGCCGTTTGCTTGGATACGCCGCGTGGCCAGACCCGATCCACCAGTACCCGGTAGCCATCGTCATCGCCCGGAGCATCATAGATCCGCTTGATTCGAACGCTCATCCTGTCAAGCTGCACTTCAGCAAGCAACTGATCAAAGACCGATCGAAAACATGCTCTCCAAGTCATGGCGGGAATACGCCCGGAAGGCGATCAAGGTCTCGGTGGCCTCTATGCCTTCAAGGCTCTGCATGTGCTCGGTCACCAAGTCTGCCAGCTCTTCGTTGGCATGCACGCGGATGACCACGACCAAATCGTAGTGACCGCCGACGGAGTAGACTTCACTGACGCCTTCCATCTCTGCAAGCACGCTCGCGATCTCGTTGACCCGGCCGCGGGCGGCATTCAGCAGCACGATCGCGGTTACCATGAGCTTGCCTCCTCGATTGTCGCTCTCTGCAACCATTCCTCACGAGTGTAGCTCAGAAGCGGTCAAATCCGTTCACCGTGATCTCCCGCGGCGGTATCGTTCAGGCCGCCCGCAACCCGATGATCAAATCCATTACGTTGGTCCCGGTCGCGCCGGTACGTATGAGATCGCCGCTGCCGGCAAGAAACCCCCCAGCATCGGCATCAAATAAGGCTTCGTTGACATTGCCCCCGGCAACCGAGCCCCGACTGACGGTTTGCCCATCGATCAAGGCGCCGGCATCTTCGCTAAAGCCATCGGCGCCGTCGGTGCCGGCCGCGAGTAGCCAGATGTCATCCCGACCGGCAAGGGCCATGGCTGCCGCCAGCGCCAGCGTCTGCATACGACCACCGCGCCCAGGGTTCTCCGGCAAGCTCACGGTCGGCTCGCCCCCCCAGATGTGCACGCCCGGGCTGAGATATACGAGTTCTTCCGCGATGCGCCGCCCCTCAACGGCGGCCTCTCCACTGATGAACTCCTCGTGATTGCTAACGGGCAACCCCAGCGCATGAGCGGCGTTTACCGCCGCCGCCCGCGCTTGCCGATTACTGGCAACGAGCTGCCATTGAATCGACTGGAACAAAGCCTCGTTCGCCCTCGGAGCGGGCTCGGCTGGTGGGCAGAGCCGGCGCAGCGCAAGCGGTAGTGTTGCCAGGCCGCTTGCCTGGCTATCCGGAGACAACAATCCCGAACCGATAACCGCTGGATCATCATCACGCACATCCGATATAAGCAAGACGGTAGTGGGCCGCCCTGCGACCCACCGCGCCAAACGTCCGCCCTTGATGCGCGAAACAGCCTTGCGGATGCGGTTGATCTCATGGATAGCGAAGCCGCTCGCCAACAACCGCCGGTTGAGCTCGGCAAGCCGTTCGGGACTGGCTCCGTCAGGGAGTAATTCCACCAGGCTAGAAGCGCCGCCGGAGATCATGACCAACAAGTGCACCTGCTCTGGGGCGGCTTCCAGGAACCGGACCAGGCGTTCACCCGCTACCAAGCTACGGGTATCCGGTACCGGGTGTGCCGATTCCAACTGCTCGACCCGGGGATCGCTGGCGAGCCCCGGATCACCATATCCCGCTCGGGTGATCACTAAAACACGCTCGGTTGCGCGATCACATACCGCCAGGGCGCCGCGGGCCATAGCTGCCGCGGCCTTGCCGATGGCTATAGCGTATATGGCATTATCACATGGATGCTGCCGCAACCACCGGCGGACGCACCTATCACCCCGCACCGCGTCAAGGCCGGCCTGATAGATCGCTAATAGCGCTTCGCGGGGATTCATTCACTCCTCGCCGCCACCAACCCACGGTCGAGATCAGCGCAGAGATCCGCCACGTCTTCTAGACCCACCGACAGCCGGATCAAACCTTCGGTGATTCCGGCGGCGGCGCGTTGCGCCGGCGGGTTGCGCCCATGCGTGGTGCTCGCCGGATGAGTAATCGTGGTACGTGCATCGCCCAAATTAGCGGTAATGGACAACACTCGCGTATGGTCGATCACGCGCCAGGCGGCCTCACGCCCGCCTTCGACCTCGAAGGATACGATACCGCCGAAACCATTTTGCTGGCGCGCGGCAAGCTCATGTTGAGCATGCGTCGCAAGCCCTGGGTAGTGGACCCGGCTCACGCCAGGCTGCTCCGCGAGCCAAGTGGCGAGTGCTAGCGCGTTCTCGCAATGGGCGCGCATCCGTAGCGCCAAAGTTTCGAGTCCCTTGAGAAATACCCAGGCATTGAACGGACTCATGGAAGGACCGGCGGCGCGCAGAAAACCCAACACCTGCTTGCCCACCTGCTCGGCGTTTCCAATCACTGCACCGCCCACACAGCGTCCTTGGCCGTCCAGGTATTTGGTAGCCGAGTGAATCACGATATCCGCACCGAGTGCCAACGGTCGCTGCAACACCGGGGTACAAAAGCAATTATCTACCACTAAAACGGCATCGTTCGCATGGGCAAGCTCGGCCAATCGGGCAATGTCGGCGATTTCAGTCAATGGGTTGGAAGGGGTCTCTAGGAACAACAACCGCGTCTCGGGACGGATTGCCGCCTCCCAGGCCGCGTAGTCGGTGAGCGGAACGAAATCGGTGTGTACACCAAAACGCCCGAGATGATTGCCGAACAACGAAACCGAGGTACCGAAGATGCCTATGGAGGAGACGATATGATCTCCGGCGTTGAGCAATGCCATACAGGTCGTGAGGATAGCGGACATACCGGATGCCGTGGCGACACAGGCCTCACCGCCCTCCATGATCGCCAAGCGGTCCTGGAAAGCTCGCACCGTCGGGTTGCTGAAACGTGAGTAGATGTTGCCCGGCTGCTGCTCGGAAAACTTGGCGGCCGCCTCGGCGGCGCTTTGAAACGTAAAACTGGAGGTGGGGAAAATCGGCTCGGAATGCTCTTGCTCGTTCGTTCGCCTCTGCCCTCCACGCAGAGCCTGCGTCGCAATTCCGAATTCCCGAAAATCGATGTCGGTCATGGCTCAACCTCGCACTAGCAACGGATTAGCTCGTAGCAGGCGGAGCGAAGCGAGACCGGAAACTCGGCAACGCAAGCCCGCCATTGCGAAATCTACACGGCGGGCCGATCTCGCTTTAGCCGTATTTCTAGGGCGCCCGCAAGCTGAGAGTCAAACTAGCGCCGTTCGATTATCTTCCGTCCTGCCGCCAGGACTGTCAAATGGCCGTATTGGAGATCCCACAGAAACTCATGGCATCCTCGCCGCGCTGCCTGGTCTCCTCAGAGCGCAACGCCGCAAGCGTGCGAAGATAGTCGGGGGTAACGTCACCCGCGACGTATTCACCTGTGAAACAAGAGCAGTCGAAGCGCTCGATCTTGTCGTTACCCCCGCGGACTGCCTCGATGAGATCCGGCAAGTCTTGGTATATGAGGTGATCCGCGCCGATCGCACAGCAGATCTCAGGCTCCGTGCGCGCATGAGCGATGAGTTCCTTGGCCGCCGGCATGTCGATGCCGTAGACATTGGGATAGCGCACCGGCGGCGCCGCCGAGGCGAAATAGACTTTATTTGCGCCCACGTCGCGAGCCATCTGAACGATCTTCCGCGAGGTGGTTCCTCGCACAACCGAGTCGTCAACCAACAGGACGTTTTTATTGCGGAATTCCAGTTCGATGGCGTTGAGTTTTTGGCGCACCGAGTATTGCCGCTGGGTCTGGCCCGGCATGATAAAGGTACGGCCGATATAGCGATTCTTGATAAACCCCTCACGATAGACCACACCCAATTCATTGGCGAGGTCCAAGGCCACCGTGCGACTAGTATCGGGGATCGGGATGACGACGTCGATGTCATGGCTCGCCCAGTCTCGAGCGATCTTGCGGGCAAGCATCCGGCCCATTCTAAGCCGCGATTTGTATACCGAGACATCGTCGAGCATGGAGTCGGGACGCGCCAAATAGACGAACTCGAAGATACAAGGCGTCAAAATGGCGTTGGTGGCGCATTGCCGAGTATAAAGCCGCCCATCCACGTCGATGAACACAGCCTCACCGGGCGCGACATCGCGCACCAGCTGAAAGCCGAGCACGTCCAACGCCACACTCTCGGAGGCAATCATGTATTCGCTGCCGTACTCGGTCTCACGCTTACCGAAGCATAGCGGGCGAATGCCATGGGGGTCGCGAAAGCCGAGCACGCCGTAACCGTTGATCATCACCACAGCGGCATAGCCGCCGAATACCCGCCGGTGGATACCGGCCACGGCCGAGAAGATGTCGTTCTCGTCGATTTTGAGCTTGCGCATCTCGCCCAGCTCATGGGCAAAAACGTTGAGCAACACTTCCGAGTCAGAGTTCGTATTGATATGCCGTAAATCCTCGAGATAAAGCTCGCGCTTTATCTGCTCGGCATTGGTCAGATTGCCGTTGTGGGCGAGGCTGATTCCGTACGGTGAGTTCACGTAGAACGGCTGTGCCTCCGCCAGACTGGCGCAGCCGGCGGTAGGATAGCGCACATGACCAATACCCATATTGCCCCGCAACTGCAACATATCCTGGGCACGGAACACGTCCCGCACGAGACCGCTGCTCTTACGCAGATACAATTGCCCGTTATCGTAGGTCATGATTCCCGCGGCATCCTGCCCGCGATGCTGAAGCACCGTGAGCCCATCGTAGAGCGCCTGATTGACGGGACCTCGGGCCACCATGCCGATTACACCACACATGTCAACTGATTATCCCATTCGGTAAAGCCACGCCACGACCGCGGCGACGATCTAAGCGCTGCTCAACGCTCAGCAGCACTACAGTATTCCCGCCAGTACTCGCGCAGCGGAGTGCCGGTGGCCGGCTCGTCGCTGGCAGTGACCGGGCTATACAAGCGCAAACCTTGCAGCCATTGCCCCACCCCAACGGAACACACCCACGGGCGAAACTGCGTCGCCAACACGGACTCCTGCCACCACCGCTCCCGCGGAATGCTGGTGAGCCCTGCCATGAGCACCAGCAGCCCCACGATCAACGCACCACGCAGACCGCCGAATACCATCCCGAAAACTCGGTCGGTGCCGCTCAACCCGGTCTTGCCGACTAAAGTACCGACGAGGTAATTCACAACTCCGCCCAGCACCAAAACGACGATGAACAGACCGACAAACGCAATCATTAAACGAAGTGTAGGCGAATGGACATAGTCATTCAGGTAGAACGCAAGCTGACGGGCGAAGTGCAAACTGATCCAAAATGCGGCGACCCAGACCACGATGGATAATACCTCGCGCACGAATCCCCGCACTAGGCTGATGGCTGCAGAGACCGCGATAATACCGCTGAAGAGGTAATCCAACCAGTTCATATACGCCACAGGTGCAAACAAACCGCTCGCGATCGAGATGTCCCAGAGCGCGAGAAGCGCTTATGCCGCAGTCGTTATTTTTCCACCACTAGAACCTTTATGCCACGTTGCTCATGCAACCGAGCAGCCAGTTGCTCGGCTTCGTCACGAGCGACGAATGGGCCGATGCGTACGCGGAAAAGCGGCTTGTGTCGATATTGGGCCTGTTCGATGTAGGTGCTGAAACCACTCTGTCGCAGCACTTGTCGCAATGCATTGGCATTATCCCGTTCTCGAAAACTGCCCACTTGCACGGTCCAGGCTGCAGCCGGCCTCTCACCGGCAATCTCACGACGGGGGGCTGCTGCCATTTGGTTGGCGCCGACGCCGGCGGAAACCGTCGATTTCGAAACCGGCGCGGAGGTGTGGCGCTCGCGTTCGTCGACCGGCGTCGACGCTGACCGATTCGCCGTAGCCATCGAGTTCGCCTGCGGTGCCCCTATTGGCGGAGGACGCTCAGCCAGCCGCTGTCCGGGAGCGGGCTCATGCAACACCGCGGCTTTGGGAACATCAGGCACCGGTGTTATCTGTGGCCGTGGCGGAATTTCAACTGGGATACCGCTGCGATCACGCTCGACGGGTCCTTGGAGCAACATGGGGATGAAGACCACCCCCAAGGCGACCAGGATCACTGCACCGATCAACCGTTGTTTGGCTCGCTGCTCCACCTTCTTTCTCCCCGAAGCGCTGGAACATCCATAGCATACTACCTACCTCGAGCCAGGCCGAAAAGGACTGGCGATTATTGGGCATCTACCGTAGGGGGTCGGACAAGCGCAGTTCGTGCAAGATTTCCGCAACCACCCGGAACGAGCCGAACGCAACGATGCAATCAACCGTCTCCGCCTCGCCACACACTCGGCTCACCAGTTCGTGCGCCGGCCCAATCGCGGCGATCCGCGCCTCATTGGCTCGCAGGTGAGCCGCCACGTGCGCCGCCGCCAACGCTTCACCATCGGCTAGCTGGAGCAAATACCACTGATCTACCAACGGTAACAACGGCGCGACAACACCAGCAAGATCCTTGCGCCGTAATAGCCCGAAGATACAACGCACTCGACCCGAGCCCGATCGGGCGCGCAGCAACGCGGGCAGACGAGCGGCGGCGGCGGCATTATGCGCGACATCCAAAAGCCAATCCGGCGGTCCGGCAAGCCACTGGGCGCGCCCCGGCAAGTAAACCCGCGGTAGAGCACGCCGTGCCGCGTCAGCCAAACGCGCGGCAGGCTCGCCGAATGCCTCCAACGCGGCCAGGGCGGCCGCAGCATTGGCCAGCTGGTGACAACCCGACAAACCCGGTAAAGGCAACTCGGATAAGTGGACGCTTCGACCACGCCACCACCAGTGCGGCACCCCAACCGGCGAACCGTAATCAAAGTCTCGCCCCAGACGGCGCGCGTCGCTTCCAAGGCACCTCGCATGTGCTGTCACCGTGCACGGCATAGCTACCGAACCGAAGATCACGGGGCGACCCGGGCGCATAATGCCGGCCTTTTCCCGACCTATGCTGTCACGATCGTGACCGAGCCAATCGGTATGATCGAGCTCAACATTAGTCAGCACGGCCACATCTGCTGCCAGGATATTGACCGCGTCCAAACGCCCGCCCATCCCAACCTCAAGCAGCCAGACGTCACATTGGGTGAGTTGAAAGAGGTGCAAGGCAGCCAGCGTGCCGAATTCAAAGTACGTCAGCGGGGTATCCGAACGTGCCTCATCCACCGCCTCGAAGGCGGCAACGATGGCTTCATCCGTCGCTTCCCGACCGTCGATGCGGATACGCTCATTGTAGCGCTGCACATGAGGTGAGCTATACACGCCCGGATGATACCCCAACGCCCGCAGCATAGCCTCTAGGTAGGCAACGGTAGAACCTTTACCGTTCGTCCCGCCGACGGTGATGACACGCGCGCCGCTACGATCAACGCCCAAACGCTTGGCGACGGCCGCCACGCGCTCCAACCCGAGCTCGATCGTTCGGGGGTGGAGCCCTTCTTGCCAGCGCAGCCAATCTCGCAGGCTGGAGCAGCGCATGCGATTCAGGTCACGGTGGCGAGAGGCTTGACATTCGGCGGCGGCCTATGGGTCATGATAGCCAGCAGATTTGCCAACCGCGGCCGCATCTCACGACGATCCACGATCAGATCGATGGCCCCGTGCTGCAGCAGAAATTCGCTGCGCTGAAAGCCATCCGGCAGCGTCTCACGAACGGTCTGCTCGATGACTCGAGGACCGGCGAAGCCGATCAGAGCCCCCGGCTCGGCGACGTTCACATCGCCGAGCATCGCTAGACTGGCCGAAACCCCCCCCATCGTGGGATCCGTTAAAACGGAGATAAAGGGGATACCCGCATCGGATAACCGCCCCAATGCAGCAGCAGTCTTCGCCATCTGCATAAGCGAGAGCAGCGCCTCCTGCATCCGCGCCCCACCACTTGCCGAGAAACAGATCAACGGAATACGCTCCTGCAAGCTTACATTGACGGCACGAACAATTTTCTCGCCCACCACCGAGCCCATAGAACCGCCCATGAAACGGAATTCGAAAGCAGCGGCCACGACCGGAATGCCATATATCCCGCCTTGCATAACGACCAAGGCGTCCTTTTCACCAGTCCCTTTCTGAGCCTGGACCAAGCGCTCTTTGTATTTCCTACTGTCGCGAAAGCGCAGCGCATCCACCGGCTGCACGTTTTCAGCCAGTTCGCTTCGCGCCCCTTCATCCAGAAACAATTCCAGGCGCCGCCGTGCCCCGATGCGCATGTGATAGCCGCACTTCGGACAGACATCGAAGCTGCGCTCCAACTCCGGTCGGTAGAGCGCGCTGTTGCAAGCGCCACATTTGGTCCAGAGTCCCTCGGGGACGTTACGGCTACGTCGATTGTTAGCCTCCGTGCGGATCCGGGAAGGCATCAGCTTCTGGAACCAACTCATATAGGTCCCGTCGCTCATTGCTCTGCGCCCAGCGCGCTTTTTACCACCGCGGCGTCCATGGCCCGGCGCATATCGGCGATCAACTCCCGTACGACATCATACATAACCTCTGGCTGGCTCTGATGGGTTTCGATTCGAGCAACGAGCGCGCTGCCAACCACCACGGCATCGGCCACGGCGGCAATGCGAGCCGCGGCAGCGGCGTCACGAACACCAAACCCCACACCCACCGGCAGCTGCGTGGCCGTGCGGATACTCGCCACATGCACAGCGACGTCGCTGACATCCAGGCTGTCGGCGCCGGTTACTCCCTTGAGCGATACGTAATAGACGAAACCGCGCGCCACCTCGCAAATACGGTGCATACGCCCGGCCTGGGTAGTCGGCGCGATCAACCAGATCGGATCGAGCTGGTTTGCCTGCAGTGTCTCTACAAAAGGCCCACTTTCCTCCGGTGGTAAATCCACACACAGGATGCCATCCACACCCGCAGCAGCGGCCTCCCGGGCAAAAACCGCATAGCCCATCTGTTCGATGGGATTGAGGTAGCCCATGAGAACCACTGGCGTGTGCACGTCATCCACACGAAACTCACGAACCATCTCTAGAATTCGTCGGATATTGACCCGATGAACCAGCGCGCGCTCACAAGCCGCTTGAATGACTTGGCCATCAGCCATGGGATCAGAAAACGGGATTCCCACTTCGAGGATATCGGCCCCCCCCTCCACCAAGGCCTGCAGCAGCGGTACAGTGGCGTCAGGCTGCGGATCTCCACCGGCAATATAAGGAATCAGCGCCTTACGACCACGTTCACGGCAAGCGGCGAAACGGCGCTCGATGCGATTCATAGCTCCATCCCTTCCAGAACGGCCACGGTGTTGATGTCCTTATCCCCCCGGCCTGATAGATTCACGATTATAATTTGATCCGGCGTCATTTCGCGGGCCAAGCGATCAGCGCAGGCCAAGGCATGGGCGCTCTCTAAAGCCGGCATGATCCCTTCGGCCCGAGTCAGCGTGTGAAACGCCGCCAGCGCCTCACGGTCGGTGGCATCGACGTATTCGGCACGGCCGATGTCCTTGAGCCAAGCATGCTCAGGCCCCACGCCAGGATAGTCCAAACCGGCCGAAATCGAATGCGTAGGCAGGATCTGCCCATCGGCGTCCTCCATTAGATATGTCCTATTGCCGTGCAGCACCCCTGGACGACCGGTCGCGAGCGGCGCCGCGTGCCGACCACCAGCCAACCCCTCACCGCCGGCCTCCACACCATAGAGCCGAACCCCGGGATCAGCGAGAAAAGGGTGAAACAGTCCCATGGCATTGGAGCCACCACCGACGCAGGCAACCAGCGCATCCGGCAGGCGTTCCTCACGCTCGAGGACCTGCCTCCGGGCCTCACGTCCGATTACCGTCTGGAAATCCCGCACCATCGCTGGATAAGGATGCGGCCCGGCCACCGTTCCGATGATGTAGAAAGTATCGTCGACGTTGGCGGCCCAATCGCGGAAGGCTTCGTTAAGGGCATCTTTGAGGGTGCGCGTGCCGGCTTCGACAGCGACGACTTTAGCGCCGAGCAGCCGCATCCGGTAGACGTTCACAGACTGACGTTGTATATCCGCCGCACCCATGTAGATCACGCATTCCAGGCCTAGA
>NZ_CH672427.1:120898-222172 GCF_000153205.1 Nitrococcus mobilis Nb-231 | reverse complement strand
CCGCTGTATCGATCGATACCTTACTCGACATAGCCACCTTGGACACGAGCAACCTCTTTGACAAATGCGCTCATGAGCGCGGGGTCCTTGACCCCAGGTCTTGCCTCTACCCCACTGCTGACATCCACGCCCCAAGGACGTGTTGCCGTGATCGCCGCTGCGACATTGCCGGCATGCAACCCCCCGGCTAACACGATGGGGCGCCCCAAATCCTGGGACACCTGTTGCCAATCGAAGGCCTGGCCGCTGCCGCCGGCTTGACCGAGGCGGTGGCTGTCCAGTAGCAAACCGGCGGCATCCGGATAGGTGCGAACATAAGCGACCGGATCAATAGCCCCACCCATGGGCACAGCCTTGATATAAGGGCGGCGGAACTGCACGCAATAGGCGTGCTCCTCGGCGCCATGGAATTGCAGCACGTCCAGCGCTACGCTCGCGAGAACCTCTTCCACCTGCGCCGCTGGCGCATCGAGGAAAAGCCCGACCACGGTTACGAACGGCGGCAGCGCCGCGACGATTTCACGGGCACAGCGTAATGATAACCGCCGCGGGCTACGCTCATAGAAAACCAGCCCAACAGCATCGACACCCAGCTGTGCGGCCGCAACAGCGGTATCCGGATGGGTCAGTCCGCAAATTTTAATGCGTGTACGCAACCGCGGGGCCCCGTATGGATCGAGCCAAGACCTGTGATTCGAGGAGATGCGTAATGGTACCCTGCCAGCGAGGGTCACGCAAAAACCGGAAGCTCGCCGCGTTCGGGGATAGCGAACTGAGTCGGGTAGCGCACCGCGACTAGATAAAGCCCTCCTGCCGGCGCGGTAACACCGCCGGCCGTTCGATCCCGGGCTTGCAGAATCTCCCACGACCACTGCGGCGGCCGTGCGCCGGAACCGATGCTGAGCAGCACCCCAGCGATGTTACGCACCATGTGATGCAGGAACGCATTGGCCGTTACGTCGACATAGAAGTAATCCCCGCAGCGGGTAATGTCTAGGCGATGCACCGTACGCACGGGGTGGCGCGCCTGGCAGGCCAGCGCCCGGTAGGAGGAGAAATCATGCTCGCCCAACAGGTATTGCGCCGCGACACGCATCGCGGAGAGCTGGAGCGGGCGGTAAGTCCACGCCACCCGCCGGCGGTGGAGCGCTGGCGGCACCGCTCGGGACAGAATCACATAACGGTAGCTGCGAGCCGTAGCGGCGAATCGGGCGTGAAAGACCTGCGGCACCGCACGTACCCAGGTTATCCGAATGTCACCCGGCAGATTAGAGTTCACGCCCCGGACCCAGGCCCGCGACGGACGCGGCGCGGTGGTATCGAAATGAATGACCTGGTGAGTGGCATGGACACCCGCGTCGGTGCGCCCCGCGCAGGTCACGGTGACCGGGTGGTCGGCCACCCGTGACAGCGCCTCTTCCAATGCCACCTGCACGGAAAGTCTGTGCGATTGGCGTTGCCAGCCGCTGAACCGGCTGCCGTCATATTCAATGCCAAGCGCAACACGCATGGGAAACAGACCGCCCGCTAAATTTAAATTCAAAAGAAGCGTTGCTTGCGCAGAATGCACGGAATAGGTGGCCATGGGAAGCCGGTGAGGCAGAGATCTCGGCGAGCTTAAACAACCGGTGAGAGTAAATGAGCAGTCGAACACCACCGCGGCGATATGGAACCAACCGATCGATTCAACGCAGCGGCCACGCTCAGCGACCGTCGCTGCACGCCTCGACCCGGCTGGAAAATGGTATGAACAAACACCAGGTCTGTTCCACTAAGACCTGCATCGCGCAAAGGCCTACCACCTTGATACCACGGCAAGCGATCATATTCATCCGACCCGCCGTAACAAGTCCTGCGCCTCACTCTGCTGAGCCGTATTGCCTTCCGTGACGACTTCGCTGAGAAGGCTTCGCGCCCCAGCCATATCGCCCATATCCAGGTAGGCACGCGCCAGATCGAGCTTGGTGCCCACCTCGTCCGAGCCCATCGAATCCTCCGGTGTTTTCGCCGCACGCTCATCTTCCGGATCAAGCTCGTTTTGCAAGGTGAAATCATTGCGCTGCGGTACGTCCTGGTCATCGTCGCCGTCTTTCTCCGAAATGCTCTCCGACTGAGCCGCCCAATCCTCGGACAGGGAGAAATCCAGCGAGCCCAACCCATCATCCGCCGAGTCCTCGGCGGAGGAGGAGGCGGATGCCGCCGCCTGCGCGCGTTGTGATGCAAACGCCTCGATCTCACCCAAATCAAACTCGAGAACAGCGCTCTCCTGGCGCTCAGCGGTCGGCTGCCGCCCTGCTTCGCCCGAGTTACCGGAGTGATCCAGTGCCAGTTCGCTTATGCTGAGCTCGAAGTCGGCTTCTGTAGCCTGCACCTGCGCCATTGGCGTGTCCGTCGACTTGGCCGTGGTTGCTGCGGCAGCGCGTTCCCCCTGTTCAGGCTGTGCTCCCGTGGTTCCCGTTGCTGTCTCAAACGACAGCGTGTCGTTGAATAGCGGATGGTCGGGAGCAATACGCCGAGCCAACTGGATTGCCTGTTGCCAGTGTGGATCTGCCTCGTCGGCAAGCTGCGTATGTAGCACCTGTGCCTCGGCCTCGAAACCACCGCGATCGCCTTGTGCCGCTAGAACTTCGAGCAGTTTCAACCGGAGCTCCCGGTTATCGGGATGCTCGCCCAAGGCATGATCCAGAAGCTCCTGCGCCCGATCATAGTGGCCGTATGCGATATAAGCCTCGGCCTCATCGAGCGAATTGCTCTCCTCTACCGCCGAGCCTGCCTGCGCCTGCACATCAGCGCGGCCAAGATTCGCTCTGGTACCGGCCGGCTCAACACTCGTTACTGCCCGCGTTCCGACCGAACTAGGCGCTTCTGGCGGAAGCGCGTGGCGCCGAGCCGCCGCACTCCGGCGGCGAAGCGCCCATAGCAGCATCAGCACCAACAGCAAACCCACACCAAGCAAGCCAATCCGCTTGGCATCCAGCGACAAATAGGCCAAAAGCCGCGCTTTGAGCGAAGAATCGCTCTGCGGATTGGCGGCAGCCTCTGGTTCAGCGCGGCTTGAATCCAACTCGCTTTTGGTATTGTCCGCCACAGCCGTCGGCTGCGATCCACCCGAGCCACTGGTACCAAGCACCGCACTCCGGCCGTTGGCCGCATGCTCGGTCGTTTCCAAATGACTGGACGACGGCATCCCAGAAGCGCCCGCGGAAGCGGCCTCACCGCCTGGATCGACGGCGCTTGCTTGCTGTGCTCCGCTTGTCGCCTCGCCCCCTTGTTTTGTCACCGATTCGGCGCCGGGCAATGGAACAGCTTCATCGAGCGGCACATTACCGTTTAAATCGGTCAGTTCTTTTTTCAGCGAGCTCGCCTGCTGTTGGAGTCGCTCGTTGGCGGAGGCCAGATTGGCATTGCGCTCAGCCACCAGGGCAAGCTGCTGCTGCAGCCGCAGGATGTTCTGCTGTGTCGGTGCCAACGCCTGATCGGCAAGCGCTACGGTTGCGTGCGTTTCGGTGTCCTCGCTCGCGGCCACCACATGCAAACGCCCCTTCGCTAGCGGGGTTGGCGGAATGGGTGCCTCAGCCGTACCGACTTCACCTTGCCCCATAGCGGTCGCCTGGGCACGGGCTTGTGCTGGCGGCGTCGTGGAACCCCCACTTGAGTGACTCATCTGCCAGCGGGCAAGCTGCTCCTGCAATTGCAGCGTCGCCTGGTGGGCATCGATACTGACAATTTCTGCGCGTGGCGGCACACGCAGCACCGCCCCTTTCATTAGGGCGTTGATGTTGCCATCAATGAACGCTTCCGGGTTGGCGAGCAGAATCGCTTGCATCGTCTGGTAGACGGTGACCCCATGGGATGGGCGAACTTCCTCGGCAATACCCCAGAGTGTCTGGTTGGCTTGCACAGGGCCATAGCGAGTTGACCGGTTCGCCCGTTCACCGGCAACAGCGCCCTTTGTCGGCGCCTGCGACGGTGAGGGATTCGTGTTTTGCAACCCTGCCTGGGTAGCGCTCACATGATTACTGCCCACTGTAGCGGGCGGCTCGCCTACCGAGTACTTCGGTGGATCCAGTAACACCGTATATTCGCGTTGGAGGTTACCCTGTGGCCAACGCACATTGAGCAGAAAATCCAGGAATGGCTCCTTGATGGCTTGCTCGGTCGAGATGAGAATATAGTGCTCCCCATCCACTTCTTTGATTTCGAATTTTAGTCTGGAAAGATAATAAGGGCGCGCCAAGCCGGCGTGCTCGAAGGCAGCCGGCGAGGCGAGGGAGACGCGGACCGAAGCGACATCGTTGCCCCCTACCGACAGCAACGGAATTCGGGCTAACAACGGCTCATTCAAGGCGGAATTTGCATCGAGCTTACCGAGACCCAGCGCCATGGTCGACGGCGGGGCCCCCATCAACGCAGCCATCAACGCGGATGCCAGCTTCCGAGCCATGGAAATCCCCTATTGCCTCTCATTCCAACCGTGGGCACGCTGTATGCCTGACGTGCCCAGCAAGCGGAGTTTCGATTGTCTTTATGCCGTATTAACCGGCCGAAAACTTCGACCTGGTTCGCAGCTTTGACAACCAAAGGGGATCTTCTGCAAGGCAGCCACCGCGCAGCGCTGCCCGTAACACGGTCAACCCAAGGGGCAGAGACGGCCAGGTACCGTTTACTCCTCGAGCAGGATCCGCAGCATGCGCCGCAGCGGTTCAGCCGCACCCCACAGGAGCTGGTCGCCGGCGGTAAAAGCCGCCAGGTAGTGCGGCCCCATGGCGAGCTTACGCAGCCGGCCCACCGTCACGGTGAGCGTACCCGTTACGGCCACCGGGGTGAGTTCACGCTTCGATGCCTCAGGCTCGTTAGGCACCACCCGCACCCAGTCGTTCGCCTGCGCCAGGATCTCCTCAATCTCATTGATGGGCACATCCTGGCGCAGCTTGATCGTCAGCGCTTGGCAATGCGAGCGCATCGCAGCGGTACGCACACATACACCATCAATGGGAATAGGATTCGTCTGACGAGCGAGAATTTTGTTGGTCTCGGCACCGGCCTTCCATTCCTCGCGGCTTTGCCCAGAATCCATCGCCCGATCAATCCACGGAATCAGGCTGCCGGCGAGCGGGACACCAAAATGCTCGCGCGGATAATTCTCGCTACGCAGTGCTTCGGAGACAGCCCGATCGATTTCCAAAATCGCACTAGCCGGATCGTCCAACAATCGATCGGCCGCACTATGCAAAAACCCCATTTGCTGGATCAGCTCCCGCATATGTTGAGCCCCGGCGCCGGAAGCCGCCTGGTAGGTCATCGGGCTGATCCACTCCACCAAATCATGGTGCAGCAAGCCGCCGATGCCCATCAACATAAGGCTCACCGTGCAATTGCCGCCGACGAAGGTCTTGACCCCAGCCGCGCGGGCGCGGTCGATGACCGCCCGGTTGACCGGGTCCAGGATGATCACGCTGTCTTCCTGCATGCGCAGCGTAGAGGCAGCGTCGATCCAATAACCGTTCCAGCCCGTCGCGCGTAGTTCGCGATAGACTGCCTCGGTGTAGGTACCACCCTGACACGTGATGATGGCATCCAGCGCCTGTAAGGCGTTCAAATCATGGGCGTCTTTGACTGTGGGCACCTCACGGCCCACATCCGGTCCCGGCCGGCCGACTTGGGAAGTGGAGAAAAACTCGGGCGCAATGGCCGTGAAGTCGTTTTCCTCACGCATCCGCTGCATGAGGACCGAACCCACCATGCCGCGCCAGCCGACGAATCCAATACGCTTCATAAAGTTGCTACCTTGTCGCGTTACTAGTCAGAATGGCGACTATACCGACGATCAGGAGGCCACCGCGCGCAATGCGGCGGTGACCGCCTCGCCCATCTCCCGGGTCCCCACCCGACGTGTCCCGGCGGTGTGGATGTCCGCCGTGCGATAACCCTCGGCAAGCACACACCGGACTGCGCTTTCCACCCGCTCGGCCAACACTGCTTGGTTGAGGCTGTAGCGAAGCATCATCGCTAGAGAAAGAATGGTGGCGAGCGGATTGGCCACATCCCGCCCAGCAATGTCCGGCGCCGAACCGTGGACCGGCTCGTACATTCCCTTGCCCCGCTCGTCCAGCGCGGCCGATGGCAGCATACCGATGGAACCGGTCAGCATGGCGGCACAGTCCGAGAGAATGTCCCCGAACAGATTACCGGTGACGATGACATCGAACTGCTTGGGGGCGCGCACCAATTGCATCGCCGCATTGTCCACGTAGAGATGCGAGAGCTCGACCTGAGGGTATTCGCCCGAAAGCTGCGTGACCACTTCGCGCCAGAGTCCGCTCGACTCCAGAACGTTGGCCTTGTCCACGGAGCACAGGCGAGCGTCGCGTTTACCGGCGATCTCGAACGCCAGCCGCGCGATGCGCACGATTTCCGATTCCCGGTAGAGCAGCGTATTGTACGCCTCTCGCTCACCCGTACCGGAGGTGCGCACCCCGCGGGGCTCGCCGAAATAAATACCCCCGGTTAACTCCCGGACGATCAGGATGTCCAAATCCGCTACGATTTCGGGTCGCAGAGTCGAGGCTCCGGCCAGTTCCGCATAAAGGATGGCGGGGCGCAAATTGCCAAACAAACCAAGCGCCGAGCGGATGGCAAGCAGCCCTTGCTCCGGTCGGCGGCGCCGCTCGAGGGTCTCCCACTTTGGCCCACCGACCGCTCCCAGCAGGATCGCATCGGCCTGGCGAGCCAGCCGCAACGTCGCCTCCGGCAGCGGTTCGCCGCTAGTATCCACCGCAGCCCCACCGATCTGGGCTTCTTCCAACTCCACCTGAAAGCCATAGTGCTTGCGCAAGCAACCGATGACTTTTATCGCCTCGGCGACGATCTCGGGGCCAATCCCATCGCCCGAGAGAATTGCGATTTTGACCGTCATACGCAAGCGCTTCCCTGTGTCTGGATCATGTATCGGGGGTCTGAAACAGCCAGGGGGTCTCGCGCCGTCGGCGCGCCTCATAGGCCTGGATCTCGGCGGCGTGCTGGAGGGTCAGCCCGATCTCGTCGAGCCCGTCGAGCAAAGCCTGCTTGCGGAAAGTATCGATCTCGAAACTAAACACCTCACCCGCGGAAGTGGTCACGGATTGACTCGGCAGATCCACCTCCAGCGTGTAACCGGTGCTTGCGGTGACTTCCCGGAACAACTGCTCGACGGCTTCCTCGCTGAGCACCACCGGCAAAATCCCGTTTTTGGTGCAGTTGTTATAGAAGATCTCGGCGAAGCTCGGTGCGATCAGAACCCGAAAGCCATAGTCCTTGAGCGCCCAAGGGGCGTGCTCGCGGGAGGAGCCGCAACCGAAGTTGCGCCGTGCCAGCAGAATACTCGCGTCCTGGTAGCGCGGTTGATTGAGCACGAATTCCGGGTTCTTCGGCCGCTGGGCACAATCCTGGCCCGGCTCACCGTGATCCAGGTAACGCCATTCGTCGAAAAGGTTGGGACCAAAGCCAGTCCGCTTGATCGACTTCAGGAACTGCTTGGGAATGATGGCATCCGTATCCACATTGGCGCGGTCGATGGGTGCGACGATGCCCTCGACCCGAATGAGTGGTTGCATATCAAAGCTTCCTCACATCGACGAAATGCCCGGTGATTGCAGCGGCGGCGGCCATGGCCGGACTCAGTAAATGGGTCCGACCACCATGGCCCTGACGACCCTCGAAATTGCGGTTCGAGGTCGAGGCACAGCGTTCGCCGGGCTGCAAACGATCCGCGTTCATCGCAAGACACATAGAGCAGCCCGGCTCCCGCCACTCGAAACCCGCCGCCTGGAAAATTCGATCCAACCCCTCGTCCTCGGCCTGGCGTTTGACAAGCCCGGAGCCCGGTACGACCAGCGCCAACTTGATAGTGTCCGCCACGCGTCGCCCCTGCACCACCGCGGCGGCCGAGCGCAAATCTTCGATGCGTGAGTTGGTGCAAGAGCCGATGAACACCTTGTCCGGGCGGATGCGCGTCATGGGCACTCCTGGCTCGAGCCCCATGTAAGCAAGCGCCCGCTCCATTCCGATCCGCCGGGTGGGATCGGGCTCGGCGGCCGGGTCCGGCACTCGAGCGTCCACCGGCGCCACCATTTCGGGCGAGGTCCCCCAAGTGATCTGCGGCACGATTTCGGTGCCATCGAGTTCCACCACCCGATCGAATACCGCATCCGAGTCGCTCACCAGCGTGCGCCAATAGGCAACGGCGCGATCCCACATCGCGCCGTGCGGCGCGAAGGGTCGACCGCGCATATACTCGATCGTGACATCGTCCACGGCCACCAGCCCGCAGCGCGCGCCCGCCTCGATCGACATATTGCACAACGTCATGCGTCCTTCCATCGACAGGGCACGCACGGCGGCACCGCCGAATTCGATGGCATAACCGGTCGCCCCAGCCGTACCGATCCGACCGATCAGCGCCAGCGCCATATCCTTAGCGCTCACCCCGGCACCGACCTGGCCCTCCACCCGCACCAACATGCGCTTGGACTGCGACTGGATTAAGGTCTGCGTGACGAGCACATGTTCGACCTCGGAGGTGCCGATACCGAAGGCAAGGGCACCCAGCGCGCCATGCGTCGAGGTGTGGGAATCGCCGCAGACCACGGTCATCCCCGGCTGTGTAGCGCCCTGCTCCGGGCCGATGACATGGACGATGCCTTGGCGCGAATCCGCGAGGCGAAACTCGACGATTTCATACTCTGCACAGTTGCGATCCAACGTCTCCACCTGCAACCGCGAGACCGGGTCGGCAATCCCCTGCGCGCGGTTGATGGTGGGCACGTTGTGATCCGCCACCGCTAGGTTAGCGGCCACGCGCCAAGGCCGGCGACCGGCAAGCCGCATCCCTTCGAACGCCTGCGGCGAGGTGACCTCATGCACCAGATGGCGGTCGATATAGAGCAGCGAGGTACCGTCCGCGTTGTCGCGCACGACATGGGCGTCCCAAAGTTTATCGTAAAGCGTTGCGGCGACCATACGGCTCCCCTGTTATGCAACTGGTATAGGGCATTGCAAGCGGCTGGAACCCGGCCGGTTCGAGGCATCGGCGGCGCTTTCCGAGAGGCTTAAGGATTTGCAATAAACTTTTATTATACTGAACGCTGGCTCGGCAGGCTAACCGCCCATCTGCCCTGCGGCAGACTCCGAGCAGCGAGCACCGTACCGGTAGCGGCCAGCGCCGCGGCCACATACCAGGTTGGGGCCTCACCGAAGGTCGACCAAAGATAGCCGCTCGCAAGACTGCCGGAGGCGACGCCGGCGCCGAAGGTCAGGCTGCTGTAGAGCGCTTGCCCACGCCCCTGGTTGGGACCGGTGAAAAAACGGTTGATAAGCGAAATCGCCACCGCATGGTAAACGCCGAAGGTGCCCGCATGGAGAAGCTGCGCCATGATCTGCAGCAAGATCCAATCCGGGAAAGCGCCGACGAGTGTCCAGCGCACGACCGCCAGCGCCAGCGCCGCGGTCATCAGTCGGCGCGGACCGAACCGCGGCAGCCAACTGTGCATCTTCAGAAAGACCATGATCTCGGCGAGGACCCCTACCGCCCAAAGCGCCCCGATCGCCATCCCGCTATAGCCGTGGTCGGCCAAATAAATGCTGTAGAAGACATAGAAAGGGCCATGGCTTGCCTGAAGCAGATAGCAGGCCACCAGAAAACCCAGGACATTGGGCCGCAGCAAAACCCGACGAAACGGCTCATGAGATGCGTCACTGAGCTGCGCCGGTGCACTCGGCGCAACCAGACTCGCCCCGGCCAAACCGGTAACCAGCAATAGCAGCGCCCAAGGCACAATGTGCAACCCCATACGATCAGTGAGCTCGCCGAGCACTGTCACCGCCGCGATGAAACCCATCGAACCCCACAACCGAATACGGCTGTAGTGATGGTCGTTCGCCCCCAGATGATTCATGGTATTGGCTTCGAACTGAGGCAGCGCGGCGTTCCAGAAAAAACCGAACAAAGCCATCAACAGCGCAAGCCGCACATAGCTCTGAGCGTATAGCATGCCGGCGAATGCTACTGCAGCCACGAGCGAGGCAAGCCGCACCGTTGCCATGCGCCGCCCGCTATGATCCGCCAACCATCCCCAAATATTGGGGGCGATGATCTTGGTGGCATAGAGTATGGCGATCAGCTCACCGATTGCGGCAGCGCCGAACCCGAGCGAGCGCAGATAAGCACCCCAGTAAGGCACCAACCCCCCGACCACAGCGAAGAAGAAAAAATAGAACGCCGCCAACCGCCAGTACGGAGTCGCCACCGAGCTCATGTGATCAACGATCGTGGCCGCTCGGAATGACCGGCGTGGCCGTGCGCACATCGGCGCACTGCGCACGGTGGCGCAGATAGTGATCCATGAGCACCAGGGCGAGCATGGCCTCGGCGATGGGCGTGGCGCGAATACCTACGCACGGGTCATGCCGACCGGTAGTCACCACCTCCTCGGGCTGCCCGTGCGTGTTCACGGACCGCCCGGGGACGCGGATGCTGGAGGTCGGTTTGAGGGCGATGCTGGCGACGATGTCCTGGCCGGTGGAAATTCCGCCCAGAATGCCACCGGCATTGTTCGACAAAAAACCCGCCCGCGTGATCTCGTCGCGGTGGCTGCTTCCGAGTTGCTCGACGGCAGCAAAGCCGGCACCGATTTCGACGCCCTTGACCGCGTTGATTCCCATCAAAGCCCGACCTATCTCGGCATCCAGGCGATCGAAGACCGGCTCCCCGAGCCCAACCGGTGCATTCTCCGCCACAACAGTTACCCGCGCGCCGACCGAATCCCCTTTGCGGCGCAGCTCATCCAGGTAACGCTCCAGCTCCGGCAAACGCGCCGGATCGGGGCAAAAAAAGGGGTTGCTATCTACTGCCTCCCAATCCCGCAGTTCCATGCGGATCGGCCCAAGCTGCGCCAAATAGCCGCGGATACGAACACCTAGCCGTTCCGCTAAATACTTCCGGGCGATGCCCCCCGCGGCCACACGCATTGCGGTCTCCCGCGCCGAGGAACGCCCTCCGCCGCGATAATCGCGCACGCCGTACTTCTGCTGGTAGGTATAGTCCGCATGACCTGGGCGAAAGCTCGCTTTGATCTTGGCATAATCCTTGGAGCGCTGATCGGCGTTTTCGATCAACAGCCCGATGGGCGTTCCCGTGGAGCACCCCTCGAACACACCCGAGAGAATGCTTACCCGATCGGGTTCCTGCCGTTGTGAGGTATGCCGGGAAGTACCCGGTTTGCGCCGATCGAGATCCCGCTGCAGATCCGACTCGCTAAGCGCCAAACCGGGTGGGCAGCCATCGACGATGGCGCCGAGCGCCGGCCCATGACTCTCGCCGAAGGTAGTCACCGTGAAGGACTTGCCGAAGGTATTGCCCGACATTTGTCTCTACCATCTCTGTTAAATTTAAATATTTGCGCAGATCTTTTGCAGAACACCGCACTGCGCTTAATCCGCACTGCGCTTAATCCAATGCAAGCTCACGGCTAATGCGCATTCAGTGAGCCTATGTGATAATCCGCCGCCATGCCCAATCGCACCAGTTCACAACCAATGCAGCGAATCCTGAGCGCCACGGGGCCCAAGCGAGCCGTTCTGAGCGACTGGCTCAAGGCGCTGCCGCTCTATCCACTGCCGCAACACGCCCTCTCACGCCTTGTGCTGCACGCCGCGCGGGCGCGCAACAAGCATTGGAAAAATGCGCTCATACGCTGGTTCGTACGGACTTACCAAGTGGACTTGGGGGAGGCGGGCGAGCCCGATGCAACAGCGTACCCGGATTTCAACAGCTTTTTCACCCGGACACTACGCCCCGACGCCCGCCCCTTGCCGAAAGATCCCGCAACGCTTATCTGCCCGGCCGACGGTGTAATCAGTGAGATCGGCCGGATTGACGACGCACACTTACTGCAGGCTAAAGGACGCCACTTCAGCGTAGGCGAACTCCTCGGTGGCGATAATCAACTGGCGACACGCTTCCATGGTGGCCATTTTGTAACAGTGTATCTCTCCCCACGGGACTACCATCGGGTACATATGCCGGCCGCCGGCGAGTTGCGCACCATGATCCATGTCCCGGGCCGGCTATTCAGCGTAGCCCCCCACACGGTGCGCACGATACCCCGTTTGTTCAGCCGCAACGAACGCGTGGTCAGCTTATTCGATACCGCACACGGTCCACTCGCCGTAATCCTCGTGGGAGCGATCTGTGTCGCGAGCATCGAGACCGTCTGGGCCGGCGTGGTGACCCCGCCCCGCGGCCGGCGGTTACGGCGCTGGCACTACCCGCCCCCCAGATATCGGCTGGCACGGGGTGAAGAACTGGGCCGCTTCAACATGGGCTCAACGGTGATCGTACTGGTCGGACCCGAACGGGTCAGTTGGCGGGACGACCTGGCCGCCACACAGCCGGTACGCATGGGCCAGGCACTAGGCCGCTTCCGAGACACTTGAAACGGCATGGCCAACTGAGCCCCGCCCGACCTTTAGGCGCGCTCGATCGGGAAAGCAATCACCTCGTCGATGTGCCGAGCCCCGCAAACGTGCATAATGAGTCGATCCAGGCCGAGAGCCACCCCGGCGCAGGGTGGCAGCCCGGCTTCCATGGCTGCTAGCAGGCGCGCATCGACATCCGGCAGCGGCAATCCCAGGCGGGCGCGCGCAGCACGCTCGCGCTCGAAGCGCAGGCGCTGCTCGACCGCATCGGTGAGCTCGTGGTAGCCATTGGCGAGCTCGACACCGTTGCTGAACAACTCGAAACGCTCGGCAACCCGGGGATCATCCGGGCGCAACCGGGCCAGTGCCGCCTGCGACGCTGGGAAATCATAAACGAACGTCAGCCGGCCGCTTCCCAACGCAGGCACGACCCGGTGACTCAGGAGCAGATCCAACAGCCCATCCCGATCGAGTGCCGCCAAGGCGGCACGGCCCAGACCGAGTCCGCCGGCGCTTGTCTCTAACGTTTGCCGAGACGCCTCGAGGGGATCCACACCGAGATGAGCGTGAAACACCTGCGTATAAGTCAGCCGCTCAACAGTGCAGCCACCCAGCAGGTAGCGGAACAAATCCGCCACCTCGTCCATCAGCGCGTGTTGATCCCAGCCGAGGCGATACCATTCGAGCAGGGTGAATTCGGGGTTATGCAACCGCCCACGCTCGCCGGCGCGAAAAGCATGCGTGATCTGATAGATCGCGCCGGAACCTGCGGCGAGCAGGCGCTTCATGGCATGCTCAGGCGAGCTCTGTAGCCAAAGACGTCCCTCCGGCGGCGCGCCCGGACCGTCGTAAGCGACGTAGAAACTCGGCACATTCGGATCCGTCGCGCCGGCGCCGACCAGGCAGGGCGTATCCACCTCCAGCACACCGCGCTCGGCGAAGAAACCCCGTATGGCCGCAAGGATACTCGCCCGCTGACGCAAGGCTTTGCGACACGCCGAAGGGCGCCAATCGTCATGCACCGACGCCGCTCACTCCTTTGCGCGGGAGATATACGCTCCGCTGCGGGTATCGACCCGGACCACTTCGCCCTCCTCGATGAACAGCGGCACCTGCACCACCGCTCCGGTTTCCAGGGTTGCAGGCTTACCCCCGCCCCCGCTGGTATCGCCGCGCAAGCCAGGATCGGTCTCGACTACGGCAAGGTTGACGTGCGCGGGCGGCTCGATCGAAAGTGGCTCATTGTTCCAGAGCGTGACCTTACACAGATCCTGCTCTTTGAGCCATTTGGCCCCGTCGCCGATCACAGTCTTGCCGGCCGCGTACTGCTCGAAGCTATCCGGCTTCATAAAGTGCCAGAACTCCCCGTCCGTGTAGAGATACTGCATTTCGGTCTCGATCACGTCCGCGGCTTCAACGCTGTCACCGGATTTGAACGTCCGCTCCACCACCCGGCCAGAGCGCAAATTGCGTATCTTTACACGGTTAAAGGCCTGACCCTTGCCAGGCTTTACGAACTCGTTCTCAACGATGGCATAAGGATCGCCATCGAGTAGAATTTTGAGCCCCGCCTTGAACTGGCTGGTGGTATAACTGGCCATGAAACCCCTGCTTGGCGCTGAAATTCAGGTACTGTTATGGGCATTCGACGGACCTGCACTTGCTCTGCACGTCCAGAAACGCGAATACTAACGGAAAACCACGGCTGTTAGAATAATTGCTTATGAGTGAGTCTCCACTCGCGGTATCACTCACCACCACTCGTCCCCCCTGGCAGCAGGAGTTGGCGCGGGCGGTTCGTGATCCGGCGGAGCTCCTGCGTTTGCTGGAACTTCCCGCCACCCTATTGGAACCCGCACGGCGGGCGGCTCGACTTTTCCCGCTGCGCGTACCGCGTAGCTATCTCGCGCGGATGGAGCGCGGTAACCTCGAGGATCCCCTGCTACGCCAGGTGCTTCCCCTTACGGCGGAACTGGATCCCGCGCCCGGTTTTGTTACCGACCCGGTCGGTGACCTAGGCGCTTCCAAGGGTGCGGGGGTGCTGCATAAGTATCATGGTCGAGTGTTGTTGATTACCACCGGCGCCTGCGCCATCAACTGCCGCTATTGTTTCCGCCGACACTTTCCGTATGCCCAAGCGAACGCCGCGGCCGGACAATGGCACTCCGCATTGCGCTATATCGCCCAGCGCACCGAAGTCGAAGAAGTCATCTTGAGCGGCGGAGATCCCTTGACTCTAGCGGACCGCCGCTTGGCTCAACTTGTTACCCAATTGGTCGATATTCCTCATATCCGGCGTCTGCGAATCCACACTCGGCTGCCCGTAGTGCTACCCGCACGGGTTACCGACGAGCTGGTCGAGTGGTTTGCGGGCAGCCGGCTGCAACCGATCATGGTACTGCACACCAACCATGCTAACGAATTAGACGCAACGGTAACGAGCGCGGTCAAACGCCTGCGCGAGGCCGGGGTCACCATGCTCAATCAAACAGTGCTGCTGCGAGGGGTCAATGACGAGGCAATGGCACTGACCGCACTCCATCAGCGATTGTTCGATAGCGGCATATTGCCCTATTACCTCCACTTGCTCGACCGGGTTGCCGGCGCTCGCCATTTTGCGATTACGCAAGACCGAGCGCGCGAGCTGCACCGACAGATGGCTAGACGGCTGCCGGGATACCTAGTACCCAGGCTAGTGCAAGAGATCGAAGGCGCGCCGGGCAAGCACTGGCTGCCCCCCTAAGAGCGACGTTCAAACCAGGTGGGTCGACCAATCCACGGCTATGGCTAAGCTGCGGACAAGGAAGACGCCCGGACAACACTGGGCCAAGCGAAAGGAACAGTATGAAACACTCGACGACCAGCCACCTTCCGATACCGAAGCAAGAACCGGCGGGCCCGGGCAGCTTCGATTATCGGCCCCACTCAGTAGAGGATTGGCTGCAGAATCTTCCCGTTGTCAATCTCAGCGTCACCAGCCGCGCCGTGTATGAATCGCTGCAGGCTTGTAATCGCCAGCAGCTGCACCCGAGCCTGCGACTGCGTTACCTAGAACAGCTCCGCGAGATCGTTTGCTATATCGGCAATGGGCTGCGCAAACAATATATGGGCCGCGCCCTACCCTTGCGCCCCAAACCCAAAGGCATCGTCACGCTTGCTCTGTTACTGCTGCAAGAAATGGCACTGGGTTATGAGATCTTAATCGAGACAGCACACTCTCAACCTCGCCCTGCATTTGGTCACCATCAGCGCCGAGCCTGCGCGCTCGATCGGGCTATTCGCTACCGCTCCCAGGTTTTGCTCGAGAGCTGGGTCGTCTATCAAGCACCCCCTACGGATACCTGGCGCCGACTGCACACCCTCTACGCCATCGCCGAGGCAGCCGGACTTAGCGAACAGCGAGTAATCGATTCACAGCTTGCTAGCCGGCGCCACCGCAGCACGCCCGGACGAGCCTATCGGCAAGTGGTGCTGCTTGCCGCCGCCGGCCCACAGCGGATGCATCACAGCGAAATTTTAGATGCTTATCGGCTGCTCGAACAGTGGGCAGCGGTGGCACGTCTCGTAGCGCCGGAAGACCCGGCGGCAAGCGAAGCACTATTCTGGGTCCCACATGCTTTGGACGCACCGCCACAACCCTACACGGTGGGCTCGACCGGGCCGCAGGATCGGCTTTTGCTCACCGATGCACTACAGCGGCTCACCGAGCGGGAGTTCTCCACCACAACCAAGGGGCTGTTTGGGCGCCGTAAGGCGCTGGCGGACATCCATCCAGAACTCTCCCGCCGCCTATCGCTGGCGCTAGGCGCGGTGACGGACCGGCGGCGCCAATCGCGCATGAGAATTACAGCGCGGATCCTAGCGGTTCCTGGATTGACCGCAATCCATCGCGCGCTGTCCCATGAGCTCGGGGAAGATGTCGAAACGATCGACCCGGCGCATGACCGATTTCAATGCCGCAACGCGCCCTTGGCCGAGCACGAAGCGCCCGACGTTTGGGATCTGATCTATCCAGCCGAGCTACTGGGGGTGATGCCGCAAGAGCCGCAGCGGTCCATACATGACCTGCCCCACCATTCCCGCCACGAAGAGACCCTCGATTGGAGCCTAATCAATGTCAGTGCCGGTGGTTATTGCCTCGTCTCCGGACCACAACAAAATTCGCACGCTCGTGTGGGTGAACTCATCGCCATGCGAGAAATGACAGATCGCAAACCACCCTGGCAGCTGGGCGCAATCCGCTGGATGCGGGTGCTACCGGAGCAGACGCTGCAAATCGGCGTGCAGATCCTGGCATCAAGCCCAAGCCCCATCCAACTGCGAGCCGAGCACGCGGAACACCGCTTTGGCCCCTTGGAACGGGGACTTTTGCTACCGGCCGTGACGGCAACCGATCAATCTGCGACATTGATCGCACCAGGGCGTAATTACGCCGCGCAGCGGCGCGCGCGGGTACGATACGGCCAGCGCGAAACCGCAGTGAAGCTCAGCCGTGAGATCGATGCCACTGCACATTATGTCCAGCTCGAATTCTGCTGCAGTGATCTTTTGGAAGCGGAGGAGACGGTGCCGGACGTATCGTACCCACAGCATAAATGACACCGTACGGCTAGAGATTCCAGGGTAAGGGATGGCAACCGAAAAGAACCTGCTGCGACTGGTAATCGCCGAAGAGTCACGCAATGACGCCGAACACCTGATCAATGTTCTGCGCAATGCCGGTTTCGCCGTGCGCGCCATCTCGGTGGAGGATGAAGAGGCGCTGCAGACGGTGCTATCCGAATGCTGCCATGACCTGTTTATTTGTGCGCCCCAGTTGGAACAACTGCCGCTAGAGAGCGCAGCCCAGATCGCATCGCAATCCGACGGGAATACCCCGTTGCTTGTCCTCAACGAGCACTCTGACCCGGAACTACGCCTTCAGGTGATGCGTATGGGTGCCTTGGATCTGGTCGATAAAAGCGATGCCGAACACTTCCGCTTAGTGGTCGAGCGGGAGGTCCGCAACCTCCGCGAGCGCCGTCGCCTATACCAGTTCGAAACAGCTCTACGCGAGACAGAGCGGCGCTGCCATGCTCTGCTGGACAACTCCCGTGATGCCATCGCCTATGTCCACGAAGGAATGCATATCTACGCCAATGCGGCCTACCTGGAGCGATTCGGCATGGATCGTGGGGAGGCCATTGAAGGCATGCCCATCCTCGATCTGATCGCCGTCGATGATCAGGCCCACTTCAAGGATTTCTTACGGCGCTACAGCCAGGGGAAACACAATGAGGACCACCTGGAGATAAGCATCCGTGGGCCAAAAGGGGAAACCCAAGCGGTAGTCATGCACTTCTCCGGCGCCAGCATCGACGGTGAGCCCTGTACCCAGATCCTCATGCGCGGCAAGGCCACAGGGCTTGAGCAGGAGCTGGCCAACCTCAGCCGCCGCGACATGCTAACCGGCTTGTTCAATCGCAAATATTTCCTCGAACAGCTCGATCGAAGCCTCGCCGAACAGCCCCCCGCAGGCGAGGGAGCGAGCCTGGGGTTGCTCTACCTCCAGATCGATAACCTAGAGGCCGCCCATGCGAGCTTAGGGATCACGTCGGTGGAGCTCGTTCTCAGCGACATTGCCAGGCTCATCGAAGGGCAGACCGGCGAAAACGATATAGCCGCGCACTATGCAAACGCCGTATTTACCATTTTGCTACCGAACCGTACCGTCCACGAGGCAATCGGACTGGCCGAAGCGCTACGCCAAAGCATCGAGGAACATGTCTCGGAAGCCGACAATCGAACAATAACAAAATCTTGCAGCATTGGCATTGCCATGCTAAGCGAAGGTGGGGCCAACGCATCCCAGGCCATCAATTTGGCCGCCGAGGCAAGCGAGGCGGCGCGCCGTGAAGGAGGCAACCGTATCCACCTCCATGCCACCGCTGGGCAGAGCGGAAACGAGAGCGGCAGTGACTGGAAGAGCCGGCTCGAGCACGCGCTCGCCGATGAAGCTTTCTATCTCGTTTATCAACCGATGGTCTCACTGTCCGGAGATCAGACCGAGCGCTACGAAACGCGCCTGCGGTTGAGCGCCGATAACGGCCAGTTCTTGGCGCCACGCGATTTCATGCCGTTTGCGGACCAATGCGGCCTAACTCCGGCCATCGATCGTTGGCTGACTCAAACCGTACTCGCGGCAATCGCCCAGCGCCGCGCGGCTGGGCATGAGCCCCATGTGTTCATCAAGATCACCGGCGGCACCCTCGGCGACCCAGAATTCTTGCCGTTTCTCACCTCCCAGCTGGAGCGCCTGGACGTGAAGGGCACGAACCTCGTATTCGAGCTCAGCGAGCCAGTCGCGATGACCCAGCTCAAGCAGGCAAAGGCCTTCCGTCAAGGAGTCAAAGAGCTCGGTTGCAGCTTTGCTTTGGATCAATTCGGCCGCGAGTTCAACTCCTTTCAGCTACTCAAACACATCCCGGCCGACTACCTGAAGCTCGACCGCAGTCTATGCGTCGATCTCACGGATAGTGTGGAAACCCAACGCAAGCTCCGGCAAATTGTTGATACCGCCCACACTATGGGTAAGCAAGTCATCGCCGGCTTCCTCGAGGAGGCCACTGCGCTCGCTACGCTCTGGCAATATAAGGTGGACTTGGTCCAAGGGCATTTTCTGCAAGAGCCCGTTCTGGAGATGAACTACGATTTCAGCGGCATGGTGATCTAATCCGCCTTGCCCCATACAGTTGAAAGCAGCGCTCGGAAGCGGGTGCTACAGGTCTTAGTCACCATCCACCCAAAACTGCTGAACCCGCTGAAATCCCCGTGGCAGGGCGTCTCCGCGGCGACCGCGTTGCCCAAGATAACGCTCTAGATCACTCGGGCGCAGCGTGAGCGTACGCTTACCCGCCTGGAGGATAACCGCACGCCCAGGGGGCACGGCCAACACGCCGGCAACCACCTCCTCGCGCGTCTTCAGCCGCGGCGATGGTATCTGGATAAGCTTGTTACCTTTACCCTTGCCAAGCTCCGGTAGTTCCTGCAGCGGAAAGACTAACAGCCGACCGGCCGTAGTAGCCGCAACGAGGCGGTCCTGTGCCAGCGCATATATCCGGGCCGGCTTGAGTGGCTGCGCCCCGCCAGCGACGCTCAATACAGCCTTCCCCGCCCGGTTTTTGCTGTAGAGGTTACCCAGGCGAGTGATAAACCCGTAGCCGTGATCACTTGCTAGCAGCCAAAGCGAGTCCGGATCACCGAGCAACACGTAGCTGAACTCGCCTCCCCCCGGTAGCGACAAGCGCCCTGTCAGCGGCTCTCCCTGCCCCCGCGCCGAGGGAAGCGTATGAGCCGGCAGAGAATAGGCTCGGCCTTGCGAATCGAGAAAAACCGCCTGTTGATTGGTGCGGCCGATGGCCGCATCACGATAACCATCGCCCGCCTTGTAGCTCAGACGCTGCGCATCCACATCGTGGCCTTTGGCCGCCCGAATCCAGCCTCTCTGCGAGAGCACCAAAGTCACTGGCTCGCTGGGCACGAGCTCCGTATCGCTCAGCGCACGCGCCGAGCCACGCTGCACCAATGGCGAACAGCGCGGGTCGCCGTATTTCTGGGCATCTTCTTGCAACTCCGACTTAATCAGAGCCTTAAGCCGTGCCTCCGAGTTCAGGATGGAGCGAAGGCGGTCCCGCTCGCGCAGCAATTCATCCTGCTCAGCATGAATTTTGATCTCCTCGAGCTTCGCCAGATGACGCAGGCGCAGTTCCAGGATAGCCTCGGCCTGGCGCTCGGTCAGCCCAAAGCGTTCCATTAACACGAGCTTGGGCTTATCCTCGGCCCGGATGATCGCGATCACCTCGTCGATATTGAGAAACGCGATCAAATAACCGTCGAGAAGATGCAACCGCGCCTCGACCTTATCCAAGCGCCACTGCAGGCGCCGACATACTGTCTCGGTGCGAAAGCGCAACCACTCCGTTAGGATTTCTCGTAGATTACGCACCCGCGGCCGGGCATCCAAGCCGATGACGTTCAGATTCACCCGATAGGTCTTCTCCAAGTCCGTGGTGGCAAACAAATGCTGCATCAGCGGCTCGGCGTCCACTCGGGCGCTGCGCGGAGTGATGATCAATCGTGTCGGGCTGTCATGGTCGGACTCGTCGCGCAAATCCTCCACCATAGGCAGCTTTTTGCTTTGCATCTGCGCGGCGATCTGCTCCAGGACCTTACTACCAGAGACTTGGTAGGGCAGCGCGGTGATCACGATATCGAGCCCGTCGCGCTCCCAACAGGCACGCTGGCGTAGACCACCGTAACCGATTTCGTAGAAACGGCGAATGTCCTCGGCCGGAGTGATGATCTCCGCTCGGGTCGGGAAATCCGGGCCCAAAATGGCTTCACAAAGATCGGCCACGCTGGCATCGGGCTGATCTAGCAGGTGAATACAGGCGGCGACCACCTCACGCAAGTTATGCGGTGGGATATCGGTGGCCATACCCACCGCGATACCGGTACTGCCGTTGAGTAGCAGATTGGGAAGCCGGGCTGGTAGGATCCGAGGTTCCTCCAAGGTTCCGTCGAAATTCGG
This sequence comes from Nitrococcus mobilis Nb-231, assembly GCF_000153205.1. Taxonomy (GTDB): domain Bacteria; phylum Pseudomonadota; class Gammaproteobacteria; order Nitrococcales; family Nitrococcaceae; genus Nitrococcus; species Nitrococcus mobilis. Next base: position 201,150 of record NZ_CH672427.1, on the reverse strand, counting down.
CATCCACTCCACTGTGCCCTCGCCCAACTCGGTCAACAGAAGCTGCGCGTAGCGCGTAAGCCGGGCTTCGGTATACCGCATGGCCGCAAACGACTTGGGCTCGTCGGCCGAACCCCAGTTGCCCTGCCCGTCCACCAACGGATAACGATAGGAGAACGGCTGCGCCATGAGCACCATGGCCTCATAGCAGGCGGAATCGCCATGCGGATGGTATTTGCCGAGCACATCGCCAACCGTGCGGGCTGATTTTTTATACTTGGCAGCGGCGGAAATCCCGAGCTCGGACATGGCGTAGATGATGCGTCGCTGGACCGGCTTCAAACCATCACCGAGATGGGGTAACGCCCGGTCCAGAATAACGTACATGGAGTAGTCCAGATACGCTTTCTCGGTGAACTCGCGCAACGGCTGAGTTTCATAATCGGCATCATGTACAGGCAATTCGCTTCCACCCCCTTGTACGGCGCCTAGCCATCAGCCGGTGCCTCAAAGCAGCACCTCGGCTCGATCACCTTTCGCTTCCAACCAGGCGCGGCGCTGCGCCGCCGCTCGTCGGCCAAGCAGCATACCCAGCAGCTGCTCGGCAGCGTCCTCGGAGTCCACCGTAAGCCGCACCAAACGTCGGGTTTCCGCCGCCATGGTGGTCTCCCGCAACTGCTTCGGATTCATCTCGCCGAGCCCTTTAAAACGCGTGATTTGGGGCTTTGCCTTATTGTTCTCGGCGGCGACGCGATCGAGAACACCCCGCCGTTCCTCGCCGTCGAGGGCATAGTAGGTCTGTTTGCCAACATCGATGCGATAAAGCGGTGGCATAGCGACATAGACATGACCTTGGCGAACCAGCGCCGGGAAATGGCGCAGGAACAAAGCGCAGAGCAGCGTAGCGATATGCGCGCCGTCCGGGTCGGCATCAGCCAGGATGCAAATCTTGCCATAACGTAACCGGGAGAGATCCGCTGAACCGGGCTCCACACCCAAGGCGACGGCAATATCGTGCACTTCCTGCGAGCCCATCACCTCGGCGGGATCCACTTCCCAGGTATTCAAGATCTTGCCCCGCAAGGGCATAACCGCCTGATACTCCCGCGAGCGAGCCTGCTTTGCCGAACCGCCTGCCGAATCCCCCTCCACCAGAAACAGCTCGGTCTGGCGCAGATCCTGGCTGGTACAATCGGCGAGCTTACCGGGCAGTGCCGGCCCGCTCGTCACCCGCTTGCGCGCCACCTTCTTACTCGTGCGCAACCGCCGCTGGGCATTCTGAATGATCAACGCGACGATCTGCTGCGCCGGTGCGATGTGTTGATTCAACCACAGACTGAAGGTGTCTTTGACGACACCAGAGACGAAGGCGGCACACTCGCGCGAGGACAAGCGCTCTTTGGTCTGCCCGGTAAATTGGGGATTTTCGAGTTTGACCGAGAGTATGAAACTCAACCGCTCCCAAACATCATCCGGCGCAATCCGCACACCCCGCGGCAGCAGATTGCGAAATTCGCAGAACTCGCGAATCGCTTCGGTCAACCCGGCGCGCAGGCCATTGACATGCGTGCCACCTTGCGGGGTGGGAATCAGGTTCACATAGCTCTCTTGCACCGCCTCCCCAGCATCGGGCAGCCAGACGAGTGCCCACTCCGCAGTTTCCTGAGCGGCGCTCATCTGGCCGAGAAAGGGCGGTTCTGGCAGTCGCTCGACCGGCCCAAGCGTATCGCAGAGATAATCCGCCAGGCCATCTTCGTAATACCAAACAAACTCTTCCTGCGCCGCCTCGTCATAGAAGCGAACGCGCAACCCGGGACAGAGCACGGCCTTGGCTCGCAAAGCATACTGCAAGCGCGGCACGGAGAAACGCGGGGAGTCGAAATACCGGGCGTCGGGCCAAAACCGCAAGGTCGTACCGGTTTCGACCTTATTGAGTGCGCCGATCAGCTCGAGCTCGGAACATTTCTCACCCTCGACAAAGTGCATCCGCCATTGCTGGCCGTCACGCCGAATCGTCACCTCCAGCCGGCGCGAAAGCGCGTTCACCACGGAGACACCGACACCGTGCAGACCACCGGAGAATTGATAGCTGTGTTGGGAGAACTTGCCGCCGGCATGAAGCCGACTAAGAATGAGCTCTACCCCCGGCAACCCCTCTTCCGGGTGGAGGTCCACCGGCATACCACGGCCATTGTCGCTGACGGAAAGTGATCCATCATAATGCAGTACGACCTCGATTCGGTCGGCGAAACCGGCCAAAGCCTCATCGACGCCATTGTCGATCACCTCCCGGGCCAAATGATTCGGGCGGGTGGTATCCGTGTACATACCCGGGCGGCGACGCACCGGATCCAACCCGGTCAAAACCTCAATCGAAGCGGCGTTATAGTGTTTCGTCATCTTGCGACGGACTCCGTCCCTCCCGATTTCTGCGATAGTCGTTGCTGCCGGCGCTGCTCGAACCGAGGCTGGCAGTGTATCGTGCGCCCCAAACGACTGCGAGTGCGTTGCCGGCCGTCACAAGTTACACTAAGCGCGTTCGCTCGCCGCGCCAAACGAGGCAACATGATCCAGCCAAGTGATACCGAGTTCGACTTCGAACACGCCCTGCAGGAACTCGAAGAACTGGTCGGCCGCATGGAATCGGGAGAACTCTCGCTCGAGGACTCCCTAAAGTCCTTCGAGCGGGGAATCGAACTGACACGCGCTTGCCAGAAGGTGCTGCGCGAAGCTGAACAGAAGATCGAAATTCTCCTGGGTCAGGATGAAAGCGCCGTAACCATGCCGTTCGAGGCGATCAACCATGACGGTTCTTGAGCGTTACTTGCCTGAGTACCAGGCCCGCGTGGAAGCCGCCTTAGAGCGCTGGCTGCCGCCGGCACAAACGCACCCCGCACGGCTGCACGAGGCCATGCGTTATGCGGTGCTCGGTGGCGGCAAGCGGATGCGCCCGCTGTTGGTTTATGCAACCGGCGATGCCCTGCGACTACCGCGGCAGGTTTTGGATGCTCCGGCTTGTGCGGTGGAACTCATCCACTGCTACTCTCTCGTGCACGACGACCTGCCGGCCATGGACGACGATGACCTGCGCCGGGGCCGCCCGACATGCCACCGTGCCTACGATGAGGTTACAGCTATTCTCGTCGGCGATGCGCTGCAGAGCCTTGCCTTCCGGGTGTTGAGCCATTGCCGCGATGGGGAAGCTGGGCCGGTCCAGGGACGTCTACGCATGATCGAGGTCCTCAGCCTGGCCGCGGGGTCTCGCGGTATGGCCGGCGGCCAGAGCCTGGACTATGAAGCCGTGGGTCGTCAGGTTACCGTAGCGGAACTGGAGGACATGCACATCCATAAGACGGGCGCGCTTATTCGCGCCAGCGTCATGCTCGGCGCTTTGGCGGACACTACCGCTAACACAACCTGCACGGAACGTCTGGACCATTATGCAAAATGCGTCGGTCTCGCCTTCCAAGTCCAGGATGACGTACTGGATGTGATCGGCGACGAGGCGCGGCTGGGGAAAAGTCAGGGCGCCGATGCTCGGCTCAATAAGCCGACCTACCCAGCGCTGCTCGGACTCGACGAGGCGCGCGATTTCGCGCGTCAGCTCTGCCAAGACGCCGTGGCCAGTCTAGAGGACTTCGGCCCTGAGGCCGACTGCCTGCGAAGCGTCGCTGAATACATCGTAGCGCGTGATCACTGACGTTGCCGATCCCGCCGCGTTACCCTAATATGCCATCGCGTAAACCGGGATTCACCCATGAGCGGGCGCTACATCCTGAGCATAGTCACCGACTTCTCGGCCTCCCACATTCTGGAGGGGCATCCTGGTAAATGCAGCCGCCTGCATGGCCACAACTGGTCGGTGGAAGTAGAAGTCGAAGCCCGTGAGCTGGACCGGCTCGGGATGGCAATCGACTTCGCCGAGCTCAAAGCGGCCACGCGGCAGATCGTTGAAACAATGGATCATCGCCATCTCAACGACTTACCTGAATTCGCCGGCATCAACCCCACGGCGGAGCATGTGGCCGGCGCCATCTACCGAGCGCTTCGCACGTGGCTTAGCGGACACCACGCTCGGCTCAGCGCCGTGACCGTCTGGGAAACCGCGCACGCTCGCGTTCGATATACAGAGGAAGACTGAAGTATGGCCGAGGCAACAAAAGGTGCGCTAGCTCTGCCCATTGAAGATGTTCAGGGACGACAGGATACCCGGCGTATTCCGATCAACAAAGTGGGTATCAAGGACATTCGTCACCCAGTCCGGGTGCGGGCGCGCAATGGCGAGGAGCAACATACCGTTGCGACGTTCAACATGTACGTGGACTTGCCGCATCACTTCAAAGGCACGCACATGTCACGGTTCGTGGAGATCCTGGAAGGCCATAACCGAGAGATCACCATTGCCTCGTTTAAAGCGATGCTCCGCGAGGTGGCGCAGCGCCTGAAAGCGGCATCGGGTCATATCGAAATGCGCTTCCCTTTCTTCATCTGTAAACGCGCGCCGGTCTCCGGCGTGGAAAGCCTGCTGGACTACGAAGTGGCTTTCATCGGGGAAACCCAGGGCGATCACACCGAGCTGACATTAGAGGTCCTGGTGCCGGTCACCAGCCTATGCCCTTGCTCGAAGTCCATCTCCGAACAGGGCGCGCACAACCAGCGCTCCCGCGTGACCATTCGCGCGCGCACCGGCGGCTTCATCTGGCTCGAGGAACTGATCCAGATCGCCGAGGAGAGCGCCTCGTGCGAGCTTTATGGACTGCTCAAGCGCCCTGACGAGAAATACGTCACCGAACGGGCCTATAACAACCCCAAATTTGTCGAAGACATCGTACGCGAGGTGGCGGGGCGCCTGGAGGCCGACGATCGTATCCTCGCCTATAGCGTCGCCTCGGAAAACTTCGAGTCGATTCACAATCACTCGGCCTACGCCCTCATCGAGCGCGACAAGCAACTCGCCGCTGGGGAGCGCCATAGCTGATCAACGCCAGCGCGCGGCGGGTGCTGCTGCACGCAGGACGGCGCGGCATGCGGCCACCGTCAATCATCATCAATACGCGCGCACAGGGATACTCCTAACCCGGGGCCGAACGTCAAGGAGGAAACGATGCTGGAGCTCCAACATCGACACCGCTGGCTTCCTGGTCTCATCGCGGTTGTTTTCGTGCTTACGGTGATACCCGTTCCAGCCACACAGGCCAAGATGATCAGTACCCAAGCATTGGCCGCCGGCGCGGCTGCCGACGCTGAGCGGGCACGGATCGCGGCCATGCTGGAACGCGACGAGGTGCACGCGCAACTCGTCGCGCTGGGCGTCGATCCGCAAGCAGCGCGTAATCGCGTGGCCGCCTTGTCCGACGCGCAGGCCAGAGCATTGGCAAAACACATCGATAATATGCCAGCAGGCGGAAGTACCCTTACTTTTCTTGTTGGGATCGGGCTCGTCGTCTTCCTCGTGCTGCTGGTAACGGACATTCTCGGCTTCACGGATGTATTCCCGTTCGTGAAAAAAACAGTGCATTGATGAGTGAATTCGGCGGGGCGAGGGCGGCCTCGCCATGGCCGTTGCTCGTTCTGTGCGCGGGATTACTCGCCCTGGCCGGATGCGCCTCTCAAAACGGCCCACAATTGCTCGCCAGCACGCTCACCGTGCCGCCCGTCGAATTGCTCGACGTGCCGTTCTATCCCCAAACCGCCTACCATTGCGGCCCGGCCGCGCTGGCCACGGTGCTGGGCTGGAGCGGGGTAAGCGCCGACCCCGAGCAGCTCGGTACCGAACTCTACATCCCGGCCAAACATGGTGTGCTGCAGGCTGAACTATTGGCTCGCGCCCGCCGCAGCCGTCGCCTCGCTTATATCATCCCACCGCAACTAGCCGAGCTGCTGCGCGAGTTGGAATCGGGACACCCGGTACTGGTGCTGCAAAACCTTGGGCTGAGTTGGTATCCAATCTGGCACTATGCGGTAGTGGTCGGGGTGCAGCCGATAAATGGCAATCTAGTGCTGCGCTCCGGCGATGAGCGCCGGCATGTGGTAACGATCGAGACCTTCGAGCGAACCTGGGCGCGCGGGGAACGTTGGGGAATCGTCGTGCTGCCACCTGGCGAGCTGCCAGCAACCGCCACCGCAGTGCGGTTGTTTCAATCGCTGGCCGATCTCGAAACGCAGCACGATCCGACGACAACCTTGCCAAGCTGGCGGGCCGCCGTAAAACGTTTCCCGAAGGACGGCCGCCTGGCTCTGGGGCTGGCTAATGCGCTATACGAGAGTGATCGCTTGGCAAGCGCAGCCGCTGTGCTCAAGGCGGCGCTCGAACGTCAAACCGATTGGAGCGCAGTGCTTTACAATAATCTGGCGCAGATCGAGGCCGATCGAGGTAATTGGGCGGTGGCCGAGACGGCGGCCACGCAAGCTGTGCGCCTAGGTGGCCCATTTTTATCCACCTTCCGGGCGACTCTGCGGACAATCCAGTGCCGCCGCGCAGGCAAGCCTACGGATTGTGAGCCCGCTTTATAACGCCTCGGGCATGCGCTCGATCGTCGTAGGTACAGGCATCGGCGGAGCCACTGTTGCGCACGAAACGCTCGACAGCTGTAGCCGCTTCGACGATCATACGCGCCAAGCAACGAACGGCCGGCATCAAACGTGATTGAAAAACTCCGCAATATCGCCATCATCGCCCATGTCGACCACGGTAAAACGACCCTGGTCGACCGCCTTCTACAAGACTCCGGCAGTCTTCAGAACCGGGGCGCGCTGCCCGAGCGTGTCATGGATTCCAACGAGATCGAACGCGAACGCGGTATTACCATCCTCTCGAAAAACACGGCAATCGAGTGGCAAGGTCATCGCATCAATATCGTCGACACCCCCGGCCACGCCGACTTCGGTGGCGAGGTGGAACGGGTGTTGTCAATGGTCGACAGCGTGCTGCTATTGGTGGACGCCGTCGACGGCCCCATGCCCCAAACCCGGTTCGTTACCGATAAAGCGCTGGCGCAGGGCTTTCGGCCAATCGTAGTGATCAACAAGATCGATCGGCCGGAGGCACGCCCAAGCTGGGTCCTGGATCAAACCTTCGATCTATTTGCCGAACTGGGCGCGAGCGACGAACAACTGGACTTCCCCGTGGTCTACTGCTCCGCCTTGAACGGCTACGCGAGCCTAACATCGGCCGTTCGAACGGGAGACATGACCGCCTTGTTCGAGATCATTCGAGATCATGTGCCGCCGCCGGCCGTCGATCCCGAGGGGCCATTTCAGATGCAAGTCAGCGCGCTTGACTACAGTAGCTACGTCGGCCTCATCGGCATCGGGCGGATCAAACGCGGGCGCGTATGGACCAATAGACCGATAGTGACGATTGATCGCGCAGGCGGCCGCCGCGCCGGCCGCATCCTGCAGGTGCTCGGCTTCCTCGGACTGAACCGCATCGAGGTGAGCGACGCGCAGGCCGGCGATATCATCGCGTTCTCGGGTGTGGCAGACGTGCAGATCTCGGATACCCTCTGCGATCCCGGTGCCGTCGAAGCGTTGCCACCCCTGAGCGTCGACGAACCTACAATTGCCATGACATTCCAGGTGAATACCTCGCCGCTTGCCGGGCGTGATGGACGGTACATTACCGCCCCGCAGATTCGCGAACGCCTCGAGCGCGAGCTCCAACACAACGTCGCCCTACGGGTAACGGAAACCGAGGATCCGGATAAGCTGCGTGTCTGCGGTCGCGGCGAATTGCATCTGTCCATCCTGATCGAGAATATGCGCCGCGAAGGCTACGAACTCGGCGTCTCCCGCCCTGAGGTGATCATCCGCGAGATCGATGGCGAGCGCCAAGAACCTTGGGAACGGGTGAGCGTGGATGTAGCCGAATTCCACCAAGGTCCCGTCATGGAGAAGCTCGGGGCGCGGGGTGGTGCACTGCAAAACATGCACCCCCCCAGCCAGGGCCGCATCCGCCTGGACTACCTGATACCGGCCCGTGGGCTCATCGGTTTTCGCACCCAGTTTCTCAGCGCAACCTCGGGTAGCGGGCTGCTGTACCATGTCTTCGATCATTATGGGCCCGTCAAACCCGGACCATACGGCCAGCGTCCGAATGGGGCCCTGATTTCCAATGCCGGCGGCCGCGCGCTTGGCTACGCGCTGTTCAACCTCCAGGAGCGCGGCCGGCTGCTGATCGGCCCAGGCGACGAAGTCTACGAAGGCATGGTCATCGGCATTCACAGCCGCGACAACGATTTGCTCGTAAACCCACTGAAAGCCAAGCAGCTGACCAACATTCGGGCCGCCGGCAGCGACGAGAGCATCATCCTGACGCCCCCCCTGCGTCTCACGCTGGAGCAGGCACTGGAGATCATCGATCAGGACGAAGTGGTGGAAGTAACCCCCAACGCCATCCGGGTGCGCAAGAAGCTGCTGCGTGAGCACGAACGCAAACGCGCCGCGCGAGTTTCAGTGTAGCGCATCAAATCCACTTTAGACGGGCCCTAACCCAAGTTTAACGTCCCCAAAAATAACTTCGCGATACTCAGAGAGTTAAGATCGGCCGCGGCGGCGAGTGGCACTACATTACGTTCATTTTATAAATCAGCGGGCTCACACGATTGTTTTCTGCACGCCGCCCGGGGCGGGATCGGCCCCGAGGGCCTGATAGATTCGCGCCTGATCGGGCTCGGCGCGGGTGGCCTTGCGCACGTGCAGGGTGCGGCCATCGCCGCGGTTGAACGTGGCGGTGACCCGGCACTGGCCGGCGAGGGTATCGCGTAGCGTGCTCCAACGCTCGCAGATGCCGTGGGCGGCGAGGCAGTGGCGGATGAGCTGGACGAACTGATAGGCGAGCACGGTGATGAACAGGTGCCCCTCGGCGCGCTCTTCCTTGTGATGGAAGATCGGGCGCAGGCCGAGCTCCGATTTCAGGCTTCGGAAGACCGCCTCAAGGTCGGTGAGCATGATGTAGGTGCGCCACATTGTCTTCTCGTCCCAGCCGGTCTCGTTGCTGCGCAGGCAATAGACGCCCGGCTCGGTGACCAGAGAGCCTTTCACGGGCAGGCGCTGCCAGTGGATCGCACGGGCGCGCTCGCCGCTGTCACCGGCGATCACTTCAATGTGGTAGTGCTGGCCGAGGCCGCGGCTTTTCTCCTTGAGCCGCCCGATGCGCTCCCAGAGCTTGTCGATGCGCTTGGTGGTGCCCCGCCGGCTGAGTCCGGTCGCAAGCTTGTCGAGCCCAGCCTCGAAGCGGTCCATCAGGCGCCCGGCGATCGCTTGCTCCTTGCGCACGCGGCCCTCGGAGCGACAATACAGGCGCACCTCCTGGCCATCGGCCGAGGGCACTTTGAGTAGCTCCACGGCCTGCCCGCCGGCGTTGTCGAGGGTGATGGCCTCTTTAAAATCGACCGCGCGGCGGCGCTCGCGGCTGACCACCAGATAGCGGTAGCCCTGCTCGGCCAGCCAGGCGAGGTTGGCCTCGGTGGCCACCCCGCGGTCCATGACCACAAGCGCGCCGGCGGGCGCCGCGAGGCCGGTGAGCATCCCCTGGAGGGTCTGCGCCTCGGCCGCATTGCCAGCGAAGACCCGCGAGCGGCGCACAAAGCCGCAGGCATCGAGCACCAGCGCCAGGGTGAGCAGCGGGCAGTCGCTGCGCCGCTCCTTGGAGTGGCCGTGGCGCGCGGCCGGATTGACCGGTGCCTCGCCCTCGAAGTAAGTGTTGGTCAGATCGTAGAGCGTGATTGTCGGGGCGAGCGCGAACAGATCGCTCACCCGGGCGAACAGATGCCCTTCGAGGGCCGCGCGGTGGCGCAGCAGGATATCGGAGGTACGGTAGAGCTGCATCGGGCTCATCGCCTCGAAGTCCACCTCCAGCAGCTCGCCGAGGCCGCTGCGCCGGGCGAGCCACTGATACGTCGCCCGCTCCGAGCCCGGGGCGGCCATGCGGGCAACGATCAGCCCCAGCGCCGCCGCACGTTGCGGGCCGGTCAGCCCCAGCGCTTGGAGCTGCTCCTCCAAGCCCGCCTGGCGCAGCGCCCACAGGGCGAGCTGCTCGACGCCCACCGAGCGCGGGCGCACCAGTGAGAGCGAGTCCACGTCCACCGACTGCACGTCACCCCCACCGCCGGGTACACCGCCAGCATCGGCCGGTGCCGGCGTACCGCCCTGCTCGGCGAGCAGCCGCGCCGCAATACGCTCGGCCTGGCGCTCGACGGCGAGCGGGAGGCCCTTCCCCTCCTCGTCGAACAGCGCCGCCTGGCCGCTGAGCCGTTGCTCGATGCGCGCACACAACGCCGACCAGTGTGCCTGCGCCACTGGGAAGTGCCGCCCCAGGTTCAACAGGGTGCGCTGGCGGACCTTACCGGCGCGCCGCTCGGAGCGCACCAGACGATACGTGACATACGACTCGCCGGTGGCCGTGCTGCGGGTCTGGGTGCGGCGGATGAACATGCCCGCGAGGCTAGCGTGGGCGGGCGCTCCGCACAAGGGATAACAACAAATATTATGGCACTACATCCAGCGCGCCACCCTCGCCACTATACGAATCAATAACTTCTCTTCGCATACACGCCCAAATCAGCCCGAAATCAGGCAGAGAGCGTTAAAGATGGGCTAAAGCTCGGTGACGCCGGCGCCAGTCCGGTAGTACCTTATCCAATAAGGCATAGAATCTGGCCGAGTGATCGAACACCCGCAGATGACAGAGCTCATGAACGACAACGTAATCGATCAGCTCCAAGCGCCGTTTCACCAAGCCAGTGTTGAGGGTAATGACACCACGGGAGGAGCAGCTGCCCCAACGGCGTGACATACGCCGCAACCGTAACGGCGGCAGCCCCAGCCCCCCATAGGCGGGATGCTCACTCCAATACGCCAAGCGTTCGGCGAAGATCTCGCTCGCCCGATCGCGGTACCATTGCTCTAAAAGCCGCTTGACCCGCGTGGGATCGGTGGACCCGCGCAGGGTGAGCAGCAACCGCCCAGCGACTAGCTGTCCCTGCCGGGGCGAGCCCGAGCGCAAGGCAAGCATCACCCACTCGCCAATATAACGATGGTGCTCGCCTTGCGTATACTGCAACGCTCGGGTTGGCGGATAGGTGGCTACCCACTCGAGCTGTCGCATGATCCAAGCTCGGCGCCGACGCACGAACTCAACCACCGTCCCGAGCGGGCACGCAACGGGGACGCGAACCTCGACCGTAGCATCGCGATGCACATGAATAGCCAACGTGCGACGACGGCGGCGCTGTAGAACAACACGCAAAAACCGGCCCGGCGCCAACGCTACGGCCAAACGTTGGCTGGCCTCCCCGTGGCGGCACATTACAGCGGCAACCGGACGCTTTGCGCTCACGGCTAGACTACTAATGGCGGTTCGTCGAGCGCAGCGGCTTGCTCGCGCAACGCCAGTACATGTTCTTCCCAGTAACGATCGCTGCCAAACCACGGGAAGGCAAGTGGAAAAGCCGGATCGGACCAGCGGCGCGCGAGCCAGGCCGAATAATTCATCATCCGCAGCGTGCGCAACGCTTCCACCAACACCAGCTCCCGACGATCGAGCTCATAAAAATCCTCGTAACCAGCTAGCAAATCCGAGAGTTGCAGCGTCATCTCCGCACGGCTTCCCGAGAGCAGCATCCAGAGATCCTGTATGGCGGGACCACGGAGGCAGTCGTCCAAGTCCACAAAATGCGGCCCGGCCTCCGTCCAAAGGATGTTACCCAGGTGGCAGTCACCATGCAGCCGCAGCTGCCTGAGCCCATCAACGCGGGCATAGCAACGGCGGATCGCCGCCAACAGATCTCGGCTCAGCGTCTCGTAGGCGCTTACCAAGTGCGCTGGAATGAACCCCTGCTCGAGCAGGTAACGGCGCGGCGCCTCACCATAGTCGGCAATCCCCAGAGCCGGTCGATGCGCGAATGCCCGGCTGGCACCAACCGCATGAATGCGCCCGAGAAACCGCCCCAGCCGCACACGGCAATCCGGATCGTCCAGCTCCGGCGAGCGCCCGCCGCGGCGCGGGAAGACGGCGTAGCGAAAACCCTGATGGTAATGCAATGTCGCGCCGGTGAACGGCAACGGTGCAACCACCGGAATTTCGTAGCCGACCAATTCCGCCGCAAAAGCGTGCTCTTCGAGAATAGCCTGGTCGCTCCAACGCCCTGGGCGATAGAATTTGACCACCAGCGGCTCGGCACCGTCGAGGCCAACTTGATAGACTCGGTTCTCGTAGCTATTCAATGCCAACAGCCGGCCATTGCTGGTCAACCCCAGTGTCTCCACGGCCGTGAGCACGGTCTCGGGTGCTAAGGCTGCATAGGGATGCGGACTCGGATCCACCCTGCTCCTTCAGTATCGCAACGGCGAGTTTAGTACACTATAAGGCGCCAACCCGAAGAGGTGAAGCGGGTGGGGCCGCGTGGAACGCTCGCACACGGGTTCAAGCCGCATCACCGACTCGGGCAAGTAACCCAGTTATACTTGAAAAAGCGGCCTTGTTGGTTAGCGAAGCCGCCCGAGAGAACGGCTGCAACTTGCACGTAGGAGCGGCCACTCTCGCAGCGTTGTTGCGCTATACCCGATATCACATCTGGAACTCCGGCGGCTAAACGAGGTCGATTAGCTAAAGCATTTGGATGAGAGATCGATGCGTAAGCAATACTACCTACCGACCCGCAACCCGCTGGCGCAAGTGTTTGCCACGCTGGCCTTCGTAGTGGTAGCCGCTGTGGCGGCCGTATTCGGCGCGTTCATACTCGCGACGGTCATCGGCTTGGGAGCCATCTTGACTCTGATCATTGCCGTGCGCGTATGGTGGCTGCGCCGGCGACTGCGGCGCGGCGGAGCTGAACCGGGAACGAACATTGGCACTACCATCGAAGGAGAGTACCGGCGTTATCGCTAAATCGCGTTATGAGTGCCGTTGCTACCATGAATGCTTCGAATTGTCCGCGCAAGACCCAGCGATACGGTATGTCGGGGAAAGGCAGGTATTTGCATATTGCTTCGATTTCATAGAAAACCGAATAGATCGTAAGGTCTTGCGACGGCGGCTGAACGAGCCAGCGAGCCAGCGAGCCAGTTCAACCTGGAGCGTTAACATCAGCAGGGACAGCGAGCGCTGCTTGTGATAGCAATGAGCCACGCTCCCAGATGGGCACCACCCCACGTGGCAGCGGCCTAATGCTCCCGAGGTCGTTCCAAGGCGGATGGAGAGTGTGGAAATCCGAGCCCAACGAACCCGCGAGGCCCAGACGTCGGGCATAGGTCGCCGCGGTTGAAACCTGCTCCGCGGTACTGCCACCGGTGACTATTTCGAGCGCATCCCCCCCGACTGCGGCAAACGCTGCCAGCATCCGCCGCAGAAAAGCGCGTGGATATCGATATTGTAACGGATGCGCCAATACGGCAAGACCGCCTGCCTGATGCACCCAACCCACCACCTCATCAAGATCCGCCCACTGGACTGGGACATAGCCGGGCCGACCACGGCGTAGGTAACGGCGGAAGGCCTCGCTTGGATCCGCTGCCAAACCTCGCAGAACCAATAACCGAGCATAATGAGCACGCCCCACAACATCACCCTGAGCGAGCGTGCGCACACCATCCCACGCGCCCTCGAGTCCAGCGCCTTCCAACATCCGCCCTATTTCCCGGGCGCGCTGCAGTCGGGTCGAGCGAATGTTGGTCAACCCACGCTGCAGCAACGCATTGTCCGCATCAACGCCGAGCCCCACGATGTGGAGCGTCCGACCGGCCCAAGTAGCGGAGACTTCGACCCCCGGGATCAGCTCCACCCCCCTGAGTTGGGCGCTGCGACACGCTGCCGGCAAGCCATCAGTCGTGTCGTGATCAGTAAGCGCAAGTACTCGCACCCCACGCTCGGCCGCGCGCACCACCAGATCGGCCGGCGACAAGACTCCATCTGAGGCGGTCGAATGAGCATGCAAATCGATTGGACTGCTCATGCTGTGAGTCGGCTCCTTGCACCTAGTGTAGTGCCCCGCCCTATTTAGCGCTTATAGCGTGAGGCCAGGCGGACACACATGTATTGGCGCTGAACCAACCACACGGTCCATGAACTTGCATCTTGCGCAAGCCCGGCGCAAAGCGAATGCCGCCTTCAACCCGAGTCCACACGAGAGTTGGTCGACGGCTCTATTGATCGGCCCTCTCGCTACTGTGGCTGAGCTTCAATCAACCAACATGGGGGTTTCGACCGGGCTGACCTTTACGGCTTCATCAGTAACCCACTCCACCGCACCCCCGTGCTCCGAGCGGCGCTTGCCGCGATAAAGCGCTTCATCTATAGCCTTGAGCAGGACCGGCAGCGAAGTACCATGCCGCGGCGCCGCAGCAAGCCCAAAGGTCACTGTGCAACACAAAGCGTTCTCCCGTGCCCATGCGGCCACAGACTCCTGAATGCGCTGGGCAACCCGCTCAGTGCCAGCGAGATCTATATCCAGCAGGATAAGCACGAACTCATCACCGCCGTAGCGAGCCGCTATGTCGTGACTGCGAATCGAGCGCTGTAAAATACGGGCGAAACGCCTCAGCACCAAATCCCCAACGGCATGACCATGGCGATCGTTGATCTGTTTGAAATCGTCCATATCGGCGAGCATCACCGCAACTTCACCACCATGTTCCAAAAGACTTTTGAGCAGGGCATCGGCCGCCTCTTCCAAGGCACGCCGGTTGACCAACCCCGTCAAGCTATCCAACCGGCTGCGTTCTTCCAAATTGAACCGGGAACGCTCGATACGGCTCATGAGAACATAGGTGTAGAGCAAAATGATGCCACCGAAGAGGTTGAGAAAAACCAACCCAGGGGTGATCTGGGTAATTCCACCGGCGCCATTCACCGACAGCGCCACCATCGCCCCAGCGAACGCCCCGACGATTGCCTCGGCGAACAGCGCCATGCCATAGCGCATGCCGTTACCGAGCACAACCATGATGAAGGCAAGCACCGAAGGTGGAACTTGATAGGGATCATTGGCGACGCAGAGTGAGACCGCTACGAGATCCACCCACATAGCCAGTCGATAGCGTGCCGGACAGATCGGCCGGTGCACTGCATGCCAAAGCAAAATCGTATTAAGAACACCGTGGCCAAGCAACACAGCGGTGATCGTTGGCGCGGACAGCCACAGCGGGCCAGGTGCAGGCGAGTAGTTGAAGAACACGATTCCCAGTACCATGAACAGATACCGGGTTAAAAACTGCAATAGTTGCTCCCACCAGCCCGGATAGCGGATGCGCTCAAGTTGAACGGCAGAACGCCAGCCCGGCGATCGACGGCGATCTTTGCCCGAGCGGCGCCCGTTCGCCCGTTTAGCATATCTTTCCATGACGGCAACGTTGCATTTGTTGTTGATCCGGCCTGCCTATCCAGCTAATGGACAAATTACGCCTGCGTGCCCCGATGCATGGGTCTAACAAAAAATCTATAGCTTAGCTGCCCGTCCCCTGCAAGATGACTGCATCACCTGCGTTCGATTGTCTCATTCCGGAGCGACTTTTCCCACAACAGCGAAGAATTACCCTTGCCGTGGAGAGAAGCGCTGCACGCGGCGCCAATGCCGCCGTCCAACAGCCGACGGCTAGCCGCAACGGGACCGGATTCGGCATGCTGTTGAAACATGCGGCAGCGGTGTTTAGACTGCTTTGACTAAATGGCGAAGACGTTTTGCGTTCTCTTCAGAGATCGCCGCGCTCCGTACTACAAGTAGAGGAATGGGAACAGCCCGTTTGTTCGCCAAATTTTATGGGCTGTGGTACGACGCGACGGATCAAGTAAGGGTTCTGCATCACGTAGCTGCGACCATTCTCCCCAAAGCCCGACGGACCAGTCCCTCCCTGTAGGGTCTATGTAGAGGAATCGTACTGGCGGCGATTGCTAGCGATTCTCTATGCCGGTATCCAAACAGCAACAACCACTCAGAGGAGTAACCCATGAAAATCGAACTGCCCGAGCTGCCTTATGCGCTAAATGCCTTGGAGCCGTACATTTCCCAGGAGACCCTGGAATATCACCACGGCAAGCACCACAAGGCGTATGTGGATAAGACCAATCAGCTCATCGAAGGCACCGAGTACGCGAACATGGAACTCGAGGCCATTATCAAGAAAGCCGCCGGTGGGCTCTTCAACCAGTCTGCCCAGATTTGGAACCACACTTTTTACTGGAACAGCATGGCTCCCAACGCCGGCGGTGACCCCAAGGGACCCATCGCGGATGCGATTCGGCAGAGCTTCGGCTCGTTCGAGGAGTTCCGTAAGCAGTTCAATGAGAAGACGGCCGCAAATTTCGGCTCGGGCTGGGGCTGGCTCGTCAAGAATAAGTCCGATGGCACGCTGGCCATTGTCGAGACCGACGATGCCCAGACCGCGCTGACCGATGAGAGCGTCGTGCCCCTGATGACCTGCGATGTTTGGGAACACGCTTACTACATCGATTACCGCAATGCACGGCCTAAGTATCTAGAAGCTTTTTGGAATTTGGTCAACTGGGATTTCGTCAACCGAAACTTTGAAAAATAACGCTGAGAACCCCGCGGGCGCTTGCTGCGCCCGCGTCGGCTATTCGATATAATTGAGCATGCAGAAAGCAGCCGCGAGGCTGTTTTTTTATTTTGCGGGTACCGCCGATGAGGATAGACGGCATGTCGGACGCGCTGATGCGGACCTATGCCCGGCTCCCGGTCGCCTTCGAACGCGGCGAGGGCGCTTGGCTTACGGACAACAAGGGCGAGCGTTATCTGGACGCGCTGAGCGGCATCGGGGTCTGCAACCTCGGACATGGGCACCCGGTGATTACCCAGGCCATAGCGGAGCAGGCCCGAACCCTGCTGCACACCTCGAACCTCTACCGCATTCCACTGCAAGAGCGACTCGCTGCGAAACTCTGCGAGCTCGCCGACATGGCTGCGATTTTTTTTACCAACTCCGGCGCCGAGGCCAATGAAGCTGCGCTCAAGCTCGCTCGTCTATACGGCCGCAAGCGCAACATCGATACTCCCACCGTGATGGTCATGGATGGCGGCTTTCACGGTCGCACCCTTGCCACTCTCAGCGCAACCGGTAATCGGCGGGTGCAAGCCGGTTTCGATCCCCTGGTCGATGGTTTCGTACGCGTTCCATACGACGATTTAGCGGCGGTCGAACGCGCCGGTAATAATAACAATCGCATCGTTGCCGTGCTGGTGGAACCAATCCAAGGCGAAGCGGGGGTGGTCGTGCCGGATAAGGGCTATCTCACCGGCCTACGCCGCATCTGTGATGAGCGTGCCTGGCTGCTCATGCTCGACGAAGTCCAGACGGGCCTGGGGCGAACCGGTGCTTGGTTCGCCCATCAACGGCTGGGAGCTAAACCCGACGTACTCACCCTCGCCAAAGCACTGGGCAACGGTTATCCCATCGGCGCCTGCCTGGCGCGGGGCGAGGCCGCGGAACTCTTCGAGCCCGGCTCACACGGGTCCACATTCGGAGGCAACCCGCTGGCTTGCCGGGTTGGCCTGGCCGTCCTGCAAACACTGCAGAGTGAGCGTCTGGTACAGCGAGCGAGCCGGCTCGGCGAGCGTATGTTTGCGCAGCTTCAGG
Source organism: Nitrococcus mobilis Nb-231 (assembly GCF_000153205.1). Classification (GTDB taxonomy): domain Bacteria; phylum Pseudomonadota; class Gammaproteobacteria; order Nitrococcales; family Nitrococcaceae; genus Nitrococcus; species Nitrococcus mobilis. Next base: position 183,582 of record NZ_CH672427.1, on the reverse strand, counting down.
CTGGGCTGGCTGGACGGCCCGGGGTACGGGCCGTACGTGGCCTTGGTCTGATGCAGGGCATCGCACTCGAGTGGCCTTGCACAGAGCTTGTTTACCAAGCACTCGATCGGAAACTGCTGATCAATGTCACCGAACAGAGCGTGCTTCGCTTATTACCGCCGCTAATCCTCACGGATGAGGAGGCACAATGGATCACCCACACCGTGATCGACCTCGTCACTTCCTTCCTCTCTAACAGCGGCACCACGCGCAGAGGATGACTAATGAATCCGCGTCACTTTCTGACCTTAACGGACTGCACTGCCGAAGAACTGCACGCTCTCATCCGCCGCGGTATAGAGCTCAAACGCATGCGCCGCGACGGACTGGTCCATGAACCGCTCAAAAACCGCGTCCTCTCGATGATCTTCGAGAAAGCATCGACCCGCACCCGGGTATCGTTCGAGGCTGGAATGGTGCAGCTCGGCGGGCATGCCATGTTTCTATCCCCCCGCGATACCCAGCTCGGCCGTGGCGAGACCATTGAAGATACGGCGCGGGTAATTTCGAGCATGGTGGATGCGATCATGATCCGCACCTTTGGACACGAGACCCTAACGCGCTTCGCCGAATACTCGCGAGTACCGATCATCAATGGACTCAGCGACGAGTTCCATCCCTGTCAGTTGCTGGCCGACATGCAGACTTACTGGGAGCACCGGGACGACATCCGAGGACGAACCGTCGTCTGGGTAGGCGATGGCAACAACATGTGCCGCTCCTACGTCAATGCCGCCCGCATGCTCGACTTTCAGCTGCGCGTATGTTGCCCACCCGGCTACGCCCCAGGCCCACAATGGCTTGCCGATCCCCGCATCGAGTTCATTCCCGAACCCAGCGAGGCCCTACGCGGAGCCCATTTGGTGGTTACCGATGTCTGGGCCAGCATGGGCCAAGAGCGCGAGCGCGAGCAGCGCTTGCGTGATCTAGCGCCTTATCGGATCACGGATGGCCTGATGGAGCTCGCCGATCCACAGGCGCTGTTCATGCACTGCCTACCGGCGCATCGTGGCGAAGAGGTCGAGGCAGAAGTCATTGACGGCGCCCAGAGCGTGGTATGGGACGAAGCGGAGAATCGACTCCATGCCCAAAAAGCACTCTTGGAATTCTTGCTGCTCAACGGCGATCACCGGTAGCCTCCGCCGCCATCTGCTCGAAACTGGTGTGGCGCACATCCTTGCCGAGGACGAAGTAGATCACGTACTCGCAGATATTGCGCGATCGATCGCCGATGCGTTCGAGTGAACGTACCGACCAGAGAATATCCATGATCGGCGACACGGATTTGGGATTGTCCTCCATGTGTTGAATCAGGTTCCGTACGATCGCCTCGTACTGCGAGTCGGCTTTGATATCCTCTTGCGCCACCTTGACGGCCTGCTCGGTATCCATCCGGGCAAAGGCATCCAGCGCTCCGTGGAGCATCTTCTTCACCAATTCTCCGAGGGCCGCCACCTCTTCCATTGGGCTACGCCGACGATCCGCTTCCAGCAGATGCAACGCCATCCGAGCGATGCGCTCGGCCTCATCGCCAATGCGCTCCAAATCGGTAATCGTCTTGACCACGGCGATGATCAGGCGCAAGTCGCTGGCAGCGGGTTGCCGGCGAGCCAGTACATGGGTGCATTCCTCGTCGAGGCGCACTTCGAAGGCATTGACCTTGTAGTCGCTGGTCACCACGAGTTCGCCGCGCTCATTGTCCCCTTCCACCAACGCCACCAGTGCATCGCCGAGCTGCTGCTCCACCAGCCCGCCCATGCGCATGACGTTGTCGAGAATCCCCCAAAGCTCTTCGTTGTACTGTTGCGAAATATGATGGGAGAAGCTCATTTTATCCATAGCGTACTACCTCGGGCCCGTCCCTATTCAATGTGTATTGCGTGGCGGCTACCGAGGTCAGCCGTAGCGGCCGGTAATGTAGTCCTCGGTCTCCTTCTCGCGCGGTCGGGTGAAGATCGTATCGGTATCGGCAAACTCTACCAGTTTACCCAGATACATGAATGCCGTGTAATCCGAGACACGGGCCGCCTGCTGCATATTATGGGTCACGATGATAATCGTGTATTCGCCCTTGAGTTCCTCGATGAGCTCCTCGATTTTCAGCGTCGAGATCGGATCGAGCGCCGATGCCGGCTCATCAAGCAGCAAAATCTCCGGCTTGACCGCCACGGCCCGGGCCAAACAAAGCCTTTGCTGCTGGCCACCCGAAAGCAAGGTACCGCTCTGCTTGAGCTTGTCCTTGACCTCGTCCCACAAAGCAGCCTTCCTTAGAGCCCACTCCACCCGCTCATCCATATCATACCGGCTAAGACGCTGGTAGAGTTTGACGCCGAAGGCGATGTTGTCGTAAATGGACATGGGAAACGGCGTCGGTTTCTGGAATACCATCCCGACCCGCGCCCGCAGGAGATTCAGATCCTGGCGCTTGTCCAGAATATTACTGCCGTCAATGAGAATCTCCCCGGTCGCATACTGGCCCGGATAGAGCTCATAAATGCGGTTGAACGTTCTCAACAAGGTCGATTTCCCGCAACCGGAGGGGCCGATGAAAGCGGTCACCCGGCGCGCCTGCAACTCCAGATTAATCGCTTGCAGCGCCTGATAGCGACCATAGAAAAAGCTCAGGTCGCGGACCTCGATACAGGTCACTGCCGATCCTTTAGCCGCTTGTCCAGCGCCTTGTTCGACTCCCGCGGTCCAGCTCTGACGCGCACGCGCGTCTTCGACAGTTTGTTCTCGCTTGTACGAGCCAAGAGGCCGCAGGTCGATACGGCCGCGTGCACTCGATCCATCGTAAGCCATGGCCTAGCTCACTCTATTTGCGTGCTCTACCGAGTACGCGTGCGATGATGTTCAGTGCCAGGATCCCCGCCGTGATCAACAGCGCGCCCGCCCACGCCAAATGTTGCCAATCCTCATAAGGACTCATGGCGAACTGGAAGATCACCACCGGTAGATTGGCAAGGGCGCCACCCATATCTAAGCTCCAGAACTGATTGTTGAGCGCCGTGAACAGCAATGGCGCCGTCTCACCGCTTATGCGCGCTACCGCCAACAACATACCGGTCAGTATACCTGCCCGTGACGCTCGATAGACGACGGCGAAGATCACTCGCCAGCGGGGCGCACCCAGTGCCGCCGCCGCCTCGCGCAAACTTACAGGTACGAGACAGAGCATGTCTTCGGTCGTTCGCACGACGATCGGAATGACGATGAGAGCCAATGCCATGCCTCCCGCCCAGCCTGAGAAATGGCCCGTACGCAAAACGATCAGCTCATAGATGAACACGCCGATAACGATCGATGGCGCACTCAGCAGAATATCATTCACGAATCGAACCACCGAAGCCAAATGGGTCTTGCGCCCGAACTCGGATAGATAGGTAGCGGCCAGAACACCGATCGGCGCTCCAATAACAATGCCGCTGCCGGTGAGCAACAAACTTCCGATGATGGCATTGGACAATCCCCCTACATCGCCGGGCGGCGGCGTAGGTTGCGAGAATACGCTCAGATCGATCCAAGGCAGGCCTTGCGCCACTAGCGTCCAGAGTAACCAGCCCAGCCAAAACAGGCCGAATGCGGTGGCGAAAATCGACAAGGCCAGCCCCACGGCGTTCACGATACGGCGACGAACATACAGACTCATAGGCTGCGTGCCTCAGGTACGCTCACCTTCTCTCGCCGTCAGCCGCAGCAACAGCAGCTTGGCGAGCGCAAGCACCAGGAAGGTAATAAAAAAGAGCACCAGACCAAGTTCGATCAGCGCGGCCGTGTATAGCTCACCCGTCGCTTCGGTAAATTCATTGGCGAGGGTTGAGGAAATCGTATTGCCGGGCATAAATAATGAACTGTTGAACTGATGCGCGTTGCCGATCACGAAAGTCACCGCCATGGTCTCGCCCAACGCCCGCCCAAGGCCAAGCATGATACCGCCGGCCACGCCCACCTTGGTATAAGGCAGCACGACATGACGGAGCACTTCCCATGTGGTGGCACCGAGCCCGTAAGCGGATTCCTTGAGCACGGCCGGAACCAGTTCGAAGACATCGCGCATCACGGCGGTGACGAAAGGAATGACCATGACGGCCAAGATTATCCCAGCCGTGAACACACCGATCCCCAACGGCGGGCCGGAGAATAGCGCGCCGATCAGCGGCAGCCGGCCGATGTGCTCGATTACCCAGGGTTGGAGATATTCGGCGAACAAGGGGGCGAACACAAATAGGCCCCACATACCATAGATGATGCTCGGGATAGCCGCCAACAGCTCAACGGCGGTACCGATGGGGCGGCGCAGCCAACGTGGCGCAAGCTCGGTGATAAACACGGCAATGCCGAAGCTGACCGGCACGGCGATAATCATCGCGATCGCCGAGGTAACTAATGTGCCTACAAGCGGTACCACGGCACCGTAGTTATCCGTCACCGGGTTCCACTCGGCGCTCGTCAGAAAGCCAAAACCAAACTGACGGATAGCGGGCCACGCACCAACCAGGAGGGCTACGCTAATCGCCAAAACGAGAAACAGCACGACTCCGGCGAACAACATCGTGGTGTAGGCAAACAATCGATCTGCCAAATGACCCCGACGCAGTCTACGCTGCAGGATTCGTTCGGCGGCCGTCGCCGGTATGCTGGCAACCTGCTCCATAACGCACTCCGCGCATGGTGTATTAACTAAAGTACCGCCGCCGCGCTGTGGCATGCAGCCAAAAGCCGCCTCGGTGAGCGGCTTTTGTGTACCAGCTTAGGTCAGTTGGGTCAAACCGTAGGTCTTTACTCATGGGACGCGGCGCGGGTCCAGAGCGGCTGCTGATCCGATCCTACCAGCCTTTCCTGCCAGGCATTTTCGACTTGATCGACCACGTTTTGCGGCAATGGCACATAGTGCAGGTCCAGCGCCATCTCGTTCCCATGCTCGAAGCACCAAGCGAAAAACTCGAGCGCCGTTCGACCCGCCGTGCGGTCGTTTTGAACCTTGTGCATCAGGATGAAACTCGCCCCACTGATCGGCCAACTCTGTTGACCGGGCTGATTGGTCAGCACCAAATAAAAACCCGGCGCGTGAGCCCAATCGGCACCCGCTGCCGCCGCCTGAAAAGCCTCGATACTCGGTTTGGTGAAATCACCCGCGCGGTTACGTAAGAGCACGTAATTCATCTGGTTTTGCAGCGCATAGGCGAACTCGACGTAACCGATTCCGCCCTTCAGCCGAGTCACATAGGAAGCCACGCCTTCATTGCCTTTACCGCCAACCCCAGCGGGCCAGCTGACCGCTTTGGCGTTGCCTACCTGGCGTTGCCAGCTCGAGCTGACCTTGCTCAGGTAATTGGTAAAGACCCAGGTCGTACCCGAGCCATCGGAGCGATGCACCACCGTGATTGGCGAGTCGGGCAAGTCCAGCTCGGGATTGAGCTCCTGCAGCATGGGATCATCCCAGCGCTTGATCCGGCCCAGGAAAATCCCAGCAAGCGTCTGCGGCGTCAGCCTCAGCGTACCAGGCTTGACTCCCGGTAAATTGACCACTGGCACCACTCCGCCGATAATCATCGGGAATTGTACCAACCCAGCTGCGTCAAGCTCCTGTTTGGTCAACGGCGCGTCCGAGGCACCGAAATCCACCGTTCCCGCCTTGATCTGTTTGATACCACCGCCCGAACCGATGGATTGGTAATTCACTCTAACCCCGGTCGCCTTGTGATAGGCCGCGGCCCACTTACTGTAGATGGGGTAAGGGAAAGTCGCGCCGGCCCCGCTGATCTGCTTGCTCTTGCTCGCCGCGGCGGCGCTCGCCACACCGGCAACCATCAGCACGGCAGCGACCATAAGCACACGCGTCAATTCTTTTCGCATTCTGATCTCCCCAAGCGTTGAACTGGATGGCAATCTAACCCTTGAAATTGCAATGACCGGCTTGAGATTGCCGTATAAGCGATACATTCGGGTAGGGCCTAGCGTACTGGAGCTGTGTTACACGTCCATGACGGCCATCGGTAACGTGGATGTCAGCCGCTACGCTCGCTGCTGCTACGGCGAGCTTGTCCCTGGCGATGCGCTCGCAGCCAGCCCGCGCGCACTCAACTTGACGGGAAACAGGCAGTCGAAGGTGCTGCCCTTATTCAGCTGGCTGCGGATCTCCAGCCGTGCGTCATGACGACTAAGCACGTGCTTGACGATAGTCAAGCCAAGACCGGTGCCCGCGGTCGCATCATTGTGCCCACTGTCCACGCGATAGAAACGCTCGGTTAACCGCGGCAGGTGGTGCGGCGGAATACCGAAGCCGGTATCCACCACTTGCATATGCACGGCGTCGTCATCGACAAACCAGCGGATGACGATCCGGCCGTCGGCTGGCGTGTATTTCACCGCATTCACCACCAGATTCGAAAAAGCGCTGCGCAACTCGGTTTGATCACCGTGCAGTTTTAGATCTCTGTCAATATCGAGCTCGATGCGGTGTCGACCGCCGCTCAACGCGCTGGCTTCCACGGCAAGCGCCTCCAACATAGCTGCGACATCGACCGGCACCGCAGCCGATTTACGCTCACCGGTCTCCAGGCGGGAGAGCAGCAACAGATCATCCACCAACCGGCTCATCCGCTGGCTCTGCTCCTGGATCAGCTCCAGCGATCGCTGGAAATCCTCTGAGCCGGCTTCCTCTTGCTCGGATAATGTTTCGGCCACTCCTTGAATCACGGTCAGCGGAGTACGCAACTCGTGGGTGATATTGGCGACAAAATCGCGCCGCATCACCTCCAAGCGATGCAGGCGGGTCACGTCGCGGGCGACCAGCAACTTGCGTTCCTGCCCATAAGGCACGATACGGATCTCCAATATCAGATGCTCGTCGAGCGGTGAAGGAACCTTGACCGAGCCATACCAGTCGCCATGCGCCAGAAACTCGCTGAAGAACGGATGGCGGAACAGATTGGCAATTCGCTGGCCTTGATCACGCGGCCACTCGAGCCCTAGGTAGCGCTCGGCCATAGCGTTCCACCATTGCATCTCCCCCATCCCACGCAGCACCACGGTGGCATCGGGCATGGCATTGGCTGACTCCTTGAAGCGTCGCAGCAGCTCGGCAAGGCGTTGGCGGCGCTCCCGGTGGCGACGTTGCAATCGATAGAAATGCTCGAAAAGCGTGGCCCACAGCCCTTCCGACCGAGGCGGCCGTAGCTGACGTCCCTGCCGTAGCCAACGCTCGAAGCGAACCAAGCTGCGGATCTGGACGCCCAAGAAAAGCACCAATGCAAGCAACAACGCCAGCGTAACATAGCCGCTGGCTAGGCCGATCAGGGCCGCAATCAGCAAGAGCAACGCGAGCCGCATCGCCGCTGCGGGCCAAGGGTTACTTATCCGCATCGAGGTACGTTCCCGCCACTGCCGGTAAAACCCGTTTCGCCCGTGCACGTGGCTCTCAGCGCGAGAATCTCCCCTTGGGGCCGGCGGGACATAAAGGAGACGCGCGCTATCCGGCAGGTCGGTGTTTGGTTCGAGCAAGCACCCCGCAGTATCCCTGAGCGAGACCGGCGTTTGTCGAGTGTTGCCCACGATGGGGAGATGGTCTAAGGAGGCATTCATCACCGGCCATGACACAAGCCTGCGATCCGGGGGCCGGCGATCCAGCGTGCGACAATTTACCGTTATGGCTGGATCTGTCCACAGCGCCACGCCCCCGCTTCGAACCAGTAGCGATAACGCTCATGCAGCCGCCCAGGACGGCTATGCCAAAACTCGATCAGATCCGGCACCAGTCGATACCCCGTCCAATACGGTGGCCTGGGCACCGGTTGATCCGCGTAGCGCGCCTCCAATTCCCTGACCCGATTCTCAAGCCATGCCCGGCTCTCCAACAACTCCGATTGCTGTGATGCCCATGCACCGAGCTGGCTGGCTCGCTCCCGCGTGGCCCAGTAGCCATCCGCCTCTTGCGCAGCCACCAATTGTACACTCCCTTCGATGAGAACCTGCTCCAGCAACGGCTGCCAGAACAAGCAGAGTGCGGCCCGCGGATTTTCGCTGAGCTGCCGGCCCTTGCGACTATGGGTATTGGTATAGAATACCAACCCCGCCTCGCTCACCTGCTTGAGCAGGACGGTACGCGCACTGGGCCGACCATGCCGATCAGCCGTCGCCAAGGTCATGGCCGCCGGCTCGGCCAGAGCTGTATTCTGGGCGCGTTCGAACAGGCGTTGAAACCGCTCGATCGCCTCACGATAGAGTTCCATGGAGACTCGTAACTACCCAATGTGCGGCGTAGTGTAGCATTGGAACGGCGCTAGCGATTCGATTCCTCGACAGGCTCCACCCGCAGCAATAGGCCATTCAACTCGGTAACCCGCACCCGCTGACCGGCCCGTACGGGCACAGCACACTGCGCCCGCCAGCGCTCGCCGTGGATACGGATCCAGCCGGTCCCCTGAAAATCGACCGCTGCAACGCCCTCGCTGCCCAACATTTGCTGTTGCCCCGATACGACAGGCCGTTTGTGGGCCCGTATCGCAAAACTCGCACTTGCCATCAACAACAGCAAACTGGCAACGGCAAAACCGAGGATGAGCATTATCGAGAGCTGGAAGCCGGGTAGATCGGTATCGATTAGCATGACCGATCCGATCACGAAAGCGATCACACCGCCCAGCCCCAAGGCACCGAAACTGGGTGCAAAGGCCTCGGCAATCATGAAGATGATGCCAAGCAGTATCAGCCCCAAGCCGGCGTAGTTGATCGGCAAGGCCTGGAAGGCGAACAGCGCGAGCAACAGGGCGATTCCACCCAACACACCCGGTAGGATTGCACCTGGATTGGCGAGCTCGAAGAAAAGCCCGTAGATACCAAGCAACATCAGAACGTAGGCCACGTTCGGGTTGGTAAGCACCGCCAATATTCGGGTACGCCAACCCGGCTCGATCCGCTCCACGCTCAGCCGCGCCGTAGCCAAGGTCACCTTCTCGGTTGCAAGCTTCACGGTACGGCCATCGATCTTGCGCAGTAGCTGCGCGACGTTGTCGGCCATCACATCAATGACCTTCATTTCCAAAGCTTGATGAGCCGGCAGGCTTGCCGCTTCCCGCACGGCTTTTTCCGCCCAGTCCGCGTTGCGCCCCCGCAACTCGGCGAGCGAGCGGATGTAAGCCACGGCATCATTTACCATTTTACGCTCCATCGGCGTGGCCGATGTGACCTCGTTCCCCTCCTCGCGATCCCCTTTGTCCGGCTCCTTATCCGGCCTGGGAGAGGGTGCGCCCGGCATTCCACCAATCCGCACCGGAGTTGCGGCGCCGATATTGGTTCCTGGGGCCATGGCGGCCACGTGAGAGGCATACAGAATGTAGGTACCGGCGCTGGCCGCACGCGAGCCACTCGGCGCGACATAACTGACAACCGGCACCGATGAGCTGAGAATGGCCTGAATAATGTCGCGCATCGAGGTGTCCAACCCACCGGGGGTATCCATCTCTAGAATCACGAGCGCCGCACCCTGGTGCTCCGCTCGAGTCAGTTCAGTGGTGATGTGGTCACTTATCGCCGGACCGATCGCACCATCGATCCTCAGTAGCAAGGCACGCTCATTGGATGCAACGGCTGCCGTCGCGACCGTCAACAACCAAAGCAGGCTTGCAAGAACGATGGCACGCATGCCGCAGTCTCCCGGGTGTCGGTACAACGACAGGCTTGCAGGCTTCGTTCACCGAGCACGCAAACTCCTCAGCGGCGCTCTAGCCACCAAGTGCTGTCTGGATCCGCGCTTGGATTTCATCGACGCCCCCTCGACCGTCGATGACCAAATAACGGGGCGCCGCAGAACCATCCTGCACGGCCCAAGCACTATAATAGGCCACCAGAGGATGGGTCTGCTCGTGGTAGACGCGAAGCCGCTCGCGCACCGTCTCCTCCCGATCGTCATCGCGTTGCACGAGCGGCTCGCCGGTCAGATCGTCCCGATCATCCAGCGTGGGTGGGTTATGGATGCGGTGATAAACTCGCCCCGAGCCCGGATGAACGCGCCGCCCACTCAAGCGGCGCACGATCTCTTCATCCTCGAGGCGCAGTTCGATGACGTAGTCAATGCGAACGCCCTCATCCCGCAACGCATCGGCCTGGGCAATGGTTCGCGGAAAGCCGTCGAAGAGGAAACCGTTCGCGCAATCCGGCTGCGTAATGCGCTCCTTGACCAATTCGATGATGAGGTCATCGCAAACCAGCCCACCGCTGTCCATCACCGCCTTGGCCTCCCGGCCCAGCGACGTGCCCTCTTGCACTGCGGCGCGCAGCATATCACCGGTGGAGATCTGGGGTATGCCATAGCTTCGGCACACGTCGGCGGCTTGCGTACCTTTCCCAGCTCCCGGCGGGCCTAATAAAATGATTCGCATACGAGCAATCTCCTGCGGTTCTCTTGACGAGGTCACACACGGCCCAATCGGCGCGCCAGCAAGGGCGCCGCCCGCTAATCTCTAGGCGGCCAGAACCCACTCACACACATCTCCAATCGGATTGCCTTGGCGATCGAAAGTGCGTTCGGCGAAGAGGGTTTCGTTGTATTCATTCATGATGATAACGGTCGAGCAACGGGTACCGTAGCGATGCGTGATGATGAACATGGGTGCGAGCGCTCGTTCCCACTCCAAACCGATACCGGTATCAGGTAAAGCCGTATCAGGGGGGCGATGCCGATCGCGAAGCAGCTCGAACAAGCCTTCGGGATCGGGCCGGCTGTGCCCCCGCAGATAGTCAATCAGCCGCGCTTTACCACGGCTAACCTTGGGCCAGGGGGTATCGAGCACGTGGTTGCTCAGAGCGTAAACTCCCGCTGCAAGCCCGATCCGCCGCGCACCGCGGTTAGATAAGTAGAGCAGCCGCGCCGGTGATCCGAACAGGAGATTAAAACCATTGTAGCGGTGACCCTCACGTTGGAAATGCCGGAGCAGATCAGCATCGTTATGCCGGGCCAGCGCCGTCACCGGCAACTCGCCACGCGAGGCGACACCCGGCTCGGTGATCGAAGGATCCCGATAGTTGGTCACAGCGGCCATTCGCCCGTTGCGGCTAATACCGATCCAGGTGCCTCCGCCCTCAAGATCGCGCCCAGCGAAGATATCCGGCCTTTCCCACCAATGCGCGGGTTCGGCAGCACGCTCATGGAATTCATCGCGATTGGCGGCAACGATTATCGGATAGCCGGCGTGGACCCGGTAAGCAAGCAGCAACAAGCACATAGGGCCTCCGCCGAGGTCAATCGCGGCCCGCCTCGAGCTCATAGGCGACCAGGCGACCGCCCATCGACTGCACGTAGATGCGGTCACCGGCGATCAGCGGAGTCACGTTGAGCCGCGTATCGTCCACTTCCTGCCGCGCCACAAGCCGGCCGTCGTCGACAGCAAGCCAATTCACATAGCCGTCCGAGCCGCCGACGACCACGTAATCCGAATACACGGCCGGACCGCTCATGCGTTCGCCTTGAAACACATCTTGGCGCCACACGGAGGCCCCGTTGAAACGATCGAAGGCCCAAATACGACCTTTTGCGTCGCTGGCATAGACATTGTTCGAATCGAGCGCAATACCAGTGTACACCGAAATCTCGCGCGCCCAGGCGATATGGCCATCGCGCAAGCTCAGTCCCGCGATGCGACCCTGATAAGTGGCGGCGAATACAGCGCCCTCCACGACCACCGGGTCCGCGTCCACATCGACCATCTGCTCCAATTCGGAGCGTCCCTGCGCAATCGCGATATTTTGTTCCCAAGCCGGCGTTCCATCCCTCAAGCTCAGCGCTGCGACCCGACCATTGTCAAAACCCACGAGCACGCCACCCGGCACGAGCACCGGCGAACCGTGGCCGCGCAGTGAAAGCACCGGGACGTTGCGGTCATAGATCCAGCGCCGCTCCCCCGTCTTGGCATCAAGCGCGAAAACGCGGCCATCATTGGTCCGCACGACCACTACGCCTTGCCCAATGGCCGCCGGTGCGAGCATCTCGCTGGTCACGCCGGAGATCCACAACAGCTCACCGTCGGCCGCCGCCAGTCCTAACACCTCGCCCTTACGCGTGCCAACGATCACCAAGTCATCGGCTACCGTCGGCCCCCCGGAGATGGGCCGATCCAGTTCTTTACGCCAGAGCTGTTTCCCATCCTGCACAGCCAGTGCCGTTACAGTGCCGTCGCTCGCGGCCGCATAAAGGCGGTCCGCAGCCGAACTCGGTCGAAGCCGCTCGCTCACCAGATCGGTACGCCCGACATCGGCGTGCCATACCAGCCGCACACCCCGCGCGGTTGCGGCATCAGCCAGTTCGGCCGGAGCGGGAGTCGATTGCAAAAGCTTCGAGCTGGTGCAAGCGGTCAAAGCGAGCAGAACCGCCGTCAGCAGGAAGGCTCGCCTCACAATGCGGACTCTGCCGAACCGAGATCATTGAGTTTGGCCTGAAGCAGACCGTGACGCTGACTGTTAGACCCGTCGGCCAGCGCCGCCTGATACGCTTTGATGGCGGACGCCTGATCAGACTGCGCGATATGGATATCCCCGATCAGCTCCTGGAACTGACCGGCGAACGCGTCTTTCGGTACCGGCTGTGCCACCTGCAATGCCGCCTTGGCATCACCGGCACCCAGCAACACACGCGCCAAGCGCAAGCGCGCGATAGTCTGCAGGGCAGGCAGTTGAGTATGGTCCACCGCCCAGCGCAGCGCTTTACCCGCCGCCTGCAGGTCATCCTGCTTGACATATTGGCCGGCCATCTGGAGGGCGGCCAATACGGCATAGGCGCTGCCCTCGTGCTCGCTTTGCAACTGCTCAGCTTGGCTCTTTGCCGCTGCCGTATTGCCATCTCCTAGGTCAGCGACCAAGGCTTGATAGGCTGCAGCAGCAGCCAACTCCTGGCGGTCCCGATAGCCGTGCCATTGCTGCCAGCCCAAAATGCTTACCAGCGCTATGATCACCCCGGCGATCACCGACCGCCCATACTCACCCCACCAGCGCCGAATCTGATCGATCTGCTCTTCTTCCGATCTATAACCAGCCACGCTCTGTTTCCTCGTTTCAGGCCTGCTCGCGACCGAGCCGCATTACCCGGCGATGCATTCCGCCAACAACTCGATAAGCTCGGCTTCGCTCAGGCGCCTTTGGTCGGTGCGCTCACGCAGGTCCTTGACCGACACGCGCGCGGTCGCGAGCTCCTCGGCCGCGAAGATAAGCGCGTACCGCGCACCGCTGCGATCAGCCCGCTTGAATTGACTCTTGAACGACCCGCCACCACTGTTCACCCGTAACCGCACTCGGGGCAAGTGATCGCGCAGGCGTTCCACCAATCGATAGGCCGGCGCAACGGCCTCCTCTCCGACGACCACCAGATAGGCATGCAAAGCCGGTTCCGGCGGTACGCACTCCGCCGCGGCGGTCAGGGTGACGAGGCGCTCGATTCCGGCTGCAAAGCCGATCGCCGGCGTAGGCGGCCCACCGATCTGCTCGACCAAGCCGTCGTAACGCCCCCCCGCGCAGACAGCGCCTTGGGCACCGAGCCGCTCACTCGTCCATTCGAACACGGTACGAGTGTAGTAATCCAAGCCCCGCACCAGACGAGGATTGAGGGTATAGGCTATTCCGGCGGTGTCCAAAATGGCGGTGATCTGCTCGATATGAGCCTGCGAGGTCGCATCCAAGTGCTCCAGGATGCTCGGAGCCGCAGCGATCAACGGTTGCATTGCCAGGCTCTTGCTATCCAGGATACGCAGGGGGTTGGTATGCAGCCGCCGCTGCGCCTCCTCGTCCAATTGCTCATGATGGCGCCGGAAATAGCTCACCAACCGCTCACGATACTCGGCACGGGAGGCAGGAATCCCCAGCGAATTGATCTGAAGTTGGAGGTCGAGGAGCCCGAGTGAGCGCAACATGCGCCCGGTCATGAGGATCATCTCCGCATCGATATCCGGCCCCGGCACACCGAAGACCTCGGCCCCAATTTGGTGAAATTGCCGATAACGGCCCTTCTGCGGCCGCTCATAGCGGAACATCGCGCCACCATACCAGACACGTGGCTGGCCTTTATGCAGCAGTCCGTGCTGAATGCAGGCCCGCACGCAACCCGCCGTCCCCTCCGGGCGCAGCGTAAGGCTCTCACCATTGCGGTCCTCGAAGGTGTACATCTCCTTCTCGACGATGTCGGTCACTTCGCCGATGGCGCGAGCGAACAGGGCCGTCTTCTCCACGACCGGCAGGCGAATCTCCTCATAGCCATACGAGTCCAGAATTTCGCACACGGTGGTCTCGACGAAACGCCAGACGGGGGTCGCCTCACAAAGAATGTCGTTGAAACCGCGAATGCCCTGGATCAACTTTCCCAACAGCCCACTCCCAGTAACCGGACGCTAACCCGTTTCGCTCACTCCCAGCGGCGACGGCGTAACCATCCCTCGCCTCTTGCGAGGCAGAATATTGCTCCGATGACAGCTTGGCAATGAATCCGCACTCGGCGGGTCGCTTTGGTGCGCGTAGACGGAGCCACGCACGGCTAATCGTGCGTAGCACTCAGCGTAAAGCGCGCCACATTAGCGTGGGTGTAGGGGCCAAGATCTACCCGGGTGCCGTTGTGGCGCAACATCACCTGCGTTGCATCACCAATCGTGATTCTAAAGGGTGGCCGTCCCGTTACCCGACGGCTCTCGCCCCGCTCGAGCAGGCCGTAGACCAGTCGTTGGCCACCGGCGGCCTCAACGGTAACCCACGACTTGCCGCTGGCATCGAACTTGAGCGTCTCCAACGCTCCCGCGCGCTGCGCGGCGATCGATTCGGGGGCAACCCCTACCGTTGTGGCTGCGAGTGCGGCCGGCTTGTGATCCGCAATGCTGGCGGTACCGATCTTCGCCGATGGGATGAGCGGGGCTTCCCGCTGCGGTGTCGGTGATACGGCGCTGGTTTCCCCGGCTGTTTCAGCGCCGCTCATGTGTGGGTCACGTGATAGCCGTTCCCCTGGCGGCGCTGCAGGCTGCGTGGTGAGAGATGCGGTTTCGGCACGATGCGCCGGCAACGCGGTATCGGCTCCGGTCGGTGCCGCTAAAATCTCCGACCCGGCAGCGGCTGCATCCGGCTCACTCTTCGGGTCAAGCATCGTATCCGGACCGGCATCAACCGCATTATTCTCGTCCGGGGAAGCGACCTCTGACGTGGATTGACCCTGCGTCCAAAACATCCAGCCACTGATCAACACGGCGATGAACGCCAAAGTAAGCAGCCAGGAGGAGCCTATGGAGAAACGGGCCATTCTGCGATTTCCGGCGCGGCCCGCATGCAAAGTCAGTGGCTGGCTGCGCTCCTCTCCGCCCACACGCTCGAAGGCCTGTAGCACATTCGCTACCGGAAGGTTCACGAGCCTCGCGTACGCACTGAGATAACCGCGTACATAGGTAACCGGCGGTAGCTGGCTATAGTCATCGGCCTCCAACGCTTCGATTACACGCGGCTCCAAATGCAGTGTATCGGCAATCGAGGCTACGCTGAGCCGACAACGCTCGCGCGCTTGGCGCAGACTGAGTCCCGGACCATGCCGCTCCTTGGACAACGATTCGATTTCCACCGCGGTATGTAAGCGCTCAGAGCCTTCCATCTTCTTCCCACTCCAGAAGCTGGCGTGTCTGTATCGAATCGGGAAACTTTCCCTTCAATAACAATTTATAGCTGGCTACGGCATCCTTGTCGCCGAGCGCGTGCTCGAGTCGAATACCCAGCCAAAGCGTACTCGGAGACTGCCGGGCCACGGCGAGGTAGCGTTGGTAATATCCGCGAGCCGACAAGAAATGCCGGCCGTCGAAGCGCAGCTGCGCCATATGAGCCAAGGCCGACGGGAAACGCGGCTCATACTTGAGAGCACGCAGGAAGAAATCCTCGGCACGCTTGGTATCGCCATCCTGGATGGCACAAACCCCCGCATTGGCAAGCGGCACCTGGGGAGACTCGTAGGTCGGATTCTCGGCTGCACGCAGAAATAAACGCTCCGCCCGATCGTACTCATCACGCTCGCAGAGAAACTGGCCGTAATTGTTCAAAGCGGAGGAATTGTTCGGCTGCAGCTCGATCGCCCGCCGGTAATGTGCGCGTGCTTGCACGGTCTCGTCGAGACGTTCGTAGACGACCCCGAGCGTCATATGGGCATCCGCGTTCCCCGCGTCTTGCTTGAGCGCCTTCTCCAGCTTGCGCACCGCCTGCTGCAGCTCACCGGTCTGCAGGTAGCGAATCCCGATTTGCGTATTAATCTCGGACGCCTTTTGCAAGGCCTCGGGGCTCGGCCGAGGCTTCGAGTCCGTCGCGCAACCCGCCGCGAGCACCATATTGCACACCGTAAGTAGCACCGCCGCATATCGCCTCATGCGCGTACCATGGGCAAATGTGGCGGGCGAGCACGCAAGCGGCGCATACGATCGCGGACCTGGCCCACCAACTGCCCACAGGCGCCGTCGATGTCGTCTCCACGGGTCTTGCGTACCGTCGTAATATAGCCGGCCCGCTGCAGAATCTCGGTAAAACGCGCAACGCGCTGGGGCGGCGAACTGCGATAGGGCGCACCCGGGAATGCGTTAAACGGAATGAGATTGATCTTGGACGGTACACCCTTCAGCAACCGCGCCAGCGCCTGGGCATGCCCATCGGTGTCGTTCACCGCATCGAGCATTACGTACTCCCAGGTGATTCGATGATGCGGAGTGCACTCGACGTAGTTGCGGCATGCCGCTAGGAGCTCTGCTATCGGATATTTGCGATTGATCGGCACCAGCTCATCGCGCAGGGCGTCGTCGGGTGCATGCAAGGATACCGCCAGGCTGATCCGGCTCACCTCGGCGAGTCGATACAACGCCGGAACAATACCTGAAGTGCTGAGCGTCACACGCCGCCGGGACAAATTATAGGCGTGCTCGTCCACCATAAGGTTGCTCGCTTTGAGCACGCTGGCGAAATTGGCAAGCGGTTCGCCCATGCCCATGAATACCACATTGGTTACCCGGCCAGCGACACCGTCCGCTGCAAGGGCCTGCGTGACGAACAGCAATTGGCCGACGATCTCTGCGGCCGTGAGGTTACGGTTAAAACCCTGCTGACCGGTCGAACAGAATGTGCACGCCAAAGGGCAGCCCAGCTGCGAAGAAACGCATAACGTACCCCGGCCGGGCTCGGGGATGAACACCGTCTCGATGGCATTATCCCCGTCGAGGGTGAGCAGCCACTTGCGGACCCCGTCGGCTGAGGTTCGGTCGAAAACCGCGCTTGGTAGGCGGATCTCCGCTATCTCGGCAAGCCGAGCCCGCAGCGGCTTACCGAGGTCGGTCATGCGATCGAAATCGAAGACCCGGCGCTGGTGTATCCACTTGATGAGCTGAACGGCCCGAAAAGGCGGCTCGCCAAGCTGAGCCAACCACTCTTGCAAGGCTTGCCGATCGAAATTGAGCAGATTGGCTTTTCCGGGTGCCTCGCGCTCGGCCGTCTTAATTACGCGAAAAGATCTCATCTTGCTCGAAGAAAAATTCGATTTCCTGCTGCGCGGTTTCCGGCGCATCCGAGCCATGCACCGCATTGGCATCGATCGTCTCGGCATAATCGTGCCGAATGGTGCCGGCCAATGCCTCCGCCGGATTAGTCGCCCCCATGATCTCACGGTTTTTACGAACCGCCTCATCTCCCTCGAGGATCAGGACCAGTATCGGCCCGGAGCGCATGAATTCGACCAGATCCTTGAAAAAAGGGCGCTCCCGGTGAATGGCGTAGAAACCTTCGGCCTGCTCGCGGGTGAGGTGCATCATCCGCGCGGCCACGATGGCCAAGCCCGCCTGCTCGAACCGAACACAGATAGCTCCGAGCAGATTTCTGGCAACCGCGTCGGGCTTGATAATCGAAAGGGTGCGTTGCACTGGCACGTACAATCCGTCCTCTGTTTAGGTTGCTGGACCAATACGGATGGGTTGATCTCAAATATTGCCCCACGGCATGCGAACCGTGGAGCACGGGCAATCTTAGCTAGACCGAAAAGCTCTCCCCACAACCGCACTCAGCCTTGCTATTGGGGTTGCGAAAGCTGAAACGCTCGTTGAGTCCCTCGCGCACGTAATCCACTTCCATACCGTCCAAAAACGGCAGACTCTTTGGATCCACCACCAGCTTGATTCCCCGGTTCTCGAACACGGCGTCGCTCTCGTCAACCTGCTCGGCATAGCCGACCGTATAGGCAAACCCGGAACAGCCGGAAGTCCTGATCCCAAGCCGCAGTCCCACAGCGGAACCATGGCGGGTAAGCGCACCACGGATATGTGTAGCTGCGCTTTCGGTCACTTGTATCGCCATTGCCTCAACCTCGCTCTTACTCTATACCCTGTCCAACCAATAGGCCGGCTGCAGCGAGGGCCGCCCGTACGGCATCCTCGACCACCAAGGCTACCCCCGTCTTCTCGACCGGTAGCGCCAAGAGCTCGGCAATAGTGCGTCCGTGCAGACTTGCAACGGCCGCGGGAGCAGCGCCAACCACTCGCTGCGCCGTCCATGCGGCGGCTGCGATGGCAGCTGGGCAGCCGAACACTTCATAGCGGGCATCGACAATCCGCCGGCCCGTCAGCCGTAATCCGAAGCGCACCCACGTGCCCTCGCGTACCGAGCCCGCTTGACCGATCTGCCAACCCGCCTCCGGCGGAATACCGGCTCGACTGCGTTCATGATACCAGGGCGCAGCCGTCAAACCGAGTTTAAGTGATCTCACGTTTGCGCGCTCCCGGCGAATTCTCAAGCACCGTCAGCGGCGTAGCTGTCTCATAAAGCGCCTGCAACGAGCGGCCTCGGCACCAGTCGCGCCAGAGCGGCGAGAATCGACGCAGCGACTGTAACCGGCACCGAATTCGCTCAACCGCCGTATCGATTTCGTGGCCCGTGATCGAGCGCCCCAGGCTAAAGCGCACGGCCGCGTGCGCGAGTGCCGCAGGCCGCCCCATTGCTTGCAGCACATGCGATGGCGCCCGATTACTCAACGCCGCCGTGCAAGCCGATCCGGAAGCCACCGCCAGATCTGCCGCCTGCAGTTCGTAGGCCAAAGTTTCGCCCTGGATGCCGACAAAGCTTACGTTGAGTATATGCGCGGCGCCGTCCTCGCGGCCATTGAGCACTACACCGCCCAGCGCCGCCAGCGACTCACGCAGCCGCTGGTGCAAGCCTTTAAGCCACAGCGCATCACTTGCGCGGCGTTGCGCCGCAAGTTCGCAGGCAACCCCCATACCGACCGCTTGATGCACAGGCACCGTGCCGGGACGTAAACCGGCTTCTTGACCGCCCCCGTGCAATAGCGGACACAATCGCACCCGCGGACGCTGTCGAATATAGAGCGCACCGACCCCTTTCGGCCCATAAAGCTTATGGGCCGATAGCGAGACCAAATCCACCGGCAATGCCCGCACGTCCAACGGCTCGCCTCCGATACTCTGCACGGCGTCCACGTGCAGCAACGCGCCCACAGCTTTCACGCGAGTAGCCAGGGCGGCCAGATCCTGTACCACCCCGGTCTCGTTGTTGACATGCATCACGGAGACGAGAGCCGTGTCATCGTCCAACACGGCATCCAGGGCCGCGGGATCAAGGCGCCCATCGGCGCCGACATCGAGATAACTCACCGCGAAGCCTTCGGCGGCCAAGGCGGTACACGTCTCCAGCACCGATTTGTGTTCGGTGCGCACGGTCACGATACGCTGACCGCGGCCGTGCCGCCGGCGCCAGCGCGCCGCCCCGGCAATAGCGAGATTGTTCGCCTCCGTCGCTCCGGAGGTAAATACAATTTCCCCCGGCTCGGCCCCAACCAGCGCGGCCACACGCAGGCGCGCCACAGCGAGCGCCTCGGCCGCCTGCTGCCCCGGCGCATGCTCGCTGGCCGGGTTGGCAAAAACGCCGTCGCCGCTGAGGTAATTCGCCATCGCCCGTACGACTTCCGGGTCTACCGGGGTCGTAGCTGCGTAATCGAGATAAATGGTCTCGTGCTGTCTCGCGCTCATTGCCACGCTTCAGCCGCCCGTCTGCTTGCGGCGCTCGGCACCGCCCTGCGCAACGGATACGCTCGGTTGTTGCTCGGACGACTCGCCGTTATCCTCGATCTGACAGCCCTCGATGTCCGGCAACTGTGTGTTCCCAACATGAGCGCCGAGCGTTTTCAGCGCACTGCAAATCTCCTCCAAGCGCCGATCGGTGGCTTGAACATGATCCAAAATAGCGTTAATGGCATTGGATACGGGGTCGGGGACACCACGAGTCGCCCCGTAGGCATCGAAGCCCATGCGTCTTGCCACCTCCTCGCGGCGGCGGTCTTCGGCGGTCAACCCGTGCCGTTGAACGCCGGCCACGCGCGCCGGGATGCCGATCATGGTCGCGCCTTCGGGCACGTCCTTGACCACCACCGCATTGGAACCGATGCGCGCACCATTGCCCACGTGGATCGGGCCGAGCACCTTGGCGCCCGCACCGATGATGACATTATCGCCCAGCGTGGGATGCCGTTTGCCCTTCTCCCATGAAGTCCCGCCCAGCGTCACCCCATGGTAGAGCGTGCAATCATTACCGATCTCCGCTGTCTCGCCGATAACCACTCCCATACCGTGATCGATGAAAAAGCGCCGGCCAATGTAGGCACCTGGGTGAATCTCGATGCCGGTGAACCAGCGAGAAAAAAGCGACAAAAATCGCCCCAACCAACGCAATCCATGCCGCCACAGCCAATGGTTGAGGCGATGCGCCAGCAAAGCGTGCACGCCCGGGTAGCTGCTGATCACCTCGAACACATTGCGTGCCGCAGGATCACGATCCATGACGCAGCGGATATCTTCTCTTAGCCGTTGGAACATCCTGATGCCTCGCAGTGTCGACCGATGCAGGGATAAACCGCTAGGCTCGGGGCGTCAGCCCACCCTCACGGGCCACCCAACGCCCCTCGCTACACAGTGGATAATTGAAGCCGACACAATGCATCATTTCTCCAGTATAAAGGCTTCGCGCCATCCACGGCCATTAGGCTCTTGTTACCCTAGCCGACGTTCGATTGCAGTAAGTATTCCACGCAGCAAATTGAGCTCGGCACGCTCGGGGCGGGCTCGGTTGAACAACCGCCGCAGCCGTCGCATGAGCAGAGCATCGGGGCGGTGCCGACTGTAGCCGCTCGCTTGCATTATTCGCTGTAGGTGGCAATAAAATCCCTCCAGCTCCTCCATAGGGGCCGGCGGCGCAGCTGAGCTGCCAGACGGCTCCCCCCGCTCCCCCTCCAGACACCTCCCGGCTAGAAACAGTTCATAGCAGACGATCTGCACCGCGGCCGCCAAATTCAGCACCGGGTAAGCGGGATTGGCCGGAATGTGCACCACCCCGTGGCAGTAAGAGAGCTGCGCGTTGGTAAGGCCGGAGTCCTCGCGACCGAACAGCAAGGCCACCGGATAGGCCCTACTGGCCTCAGCAATCTGCAACGCACCACACCGAGCATCGAGTGCCTCCGCCGCCAGACGGCGCGGGCGAGCGGTCAACCCCAAAACCAACCGCGTGTCGTGCAGTGCCGCAGCCAGATCTGCATGGACGTGGGCTGCGCCCAGCACATCCGCGGCATGGCCGGCCGTGGCCTGTGCCCGAGGATCGGGATAGTACAAGGGCGCGACCAGGTGCAGCCGGGAGAGCCCCATGGTCTTCATGGCACGGGCCGCCGAACCGATGTTGCCGGGATGAGTCGTGCCGAGCAGCACGATGCGAATGTTGTCAGGATTCATGGCGCATCATACAACTGCAGTCACCGATTCAAGCGCCGAGCTTTTGCTGATATGCTTAGCTTGGCGTCTACCTTTCGACAGTTTGAGCCCCATCCTAATATGCACCCAATGGTAAACATCGCCGTGCGCGCCGCCCGTAGCGCCGGTAATATCATCGTGCGTTACGCTGATCGCCTCGACCGGGTAAAAATCGAGGAGAAAGGCCATAACGATTTCGTCAGCGACGTCGATCGCATGGCCGAGCAAGCGATCCTACAGGTGCTGCACAAAGCCTATCCCAGCCATGCGGTGATCGGGGAAGAGTTCGGTGGCGAGCGCGACGCCGAATACGTTTGGATCATCGATCCGCTCGATGGCACGAGAAACTTCCTGCGCGGCTTCCCGCACTGGGCCGTCTCGATCGCGCTGATACACCGTGGCGTGCTCGAGGTCGGGGTAATTTATGATCCGCTGCGCCAAGAACTGTTCACCGCCAAACGTGGAGCGGGCGCCACTTTGGAGAACCGCCGCATCCGAGTCAACTCCCTGCCCAACATTTCAGGAACTTTGCTGGGAACCGGATTCCCCTTTCGCCAACCCGAGCACCGCGAAGCCTACCTGAGGATGTTCACAGCAGTCTTTGCGCAGGTCGGTGAGCTGCGCCGGGCCGGCTCGGCCGCACTCGACTTGGCCTATGTCGCCTGCGGCCGCCTGGATGGCTTCTGGGAAATCGGTCTCAAGGAATGGGATATTGCCGCTGGTGCATTGTTGATCCAAGAGGCCGGCGGCATGATTACCGACTTTGCCGGTCACAACCGCTATCTCGAGACCGGTAACGTGGTCGCCGGCAGCCCGCGGCTGTGTCAGCAGCTACTGCATACGATAACACCCCACCTCAGCCCCGCACTGCAAGCCTAGCCCATAATCGTATGGGGGACCGCCCGAATTGAATCTCTCAAAACCCGTCTTTACAAAAACCGAGGAATGAACCCTAGCGGATTATGTGCCGCATCTAAAGACGCTCTTCGAGCTCTGCCCCCTCCTTCTTTGGAGGCATCAGATCCTGCTTGCTTACTCCTAAGGCGAGCGCCGTCGTACTGGCAATGTAGACCGATGAATAGGTTCCGGTAACGATACCGACGAGTAAGGCCAGCGCGAAGCCGGCGATTAGCTCTCCACCGATCAGATACAGGGTGAAGACCACGATCAGCGTCGTCCCCGACGTCACCAGGGTACGGGAGAGGGTCTGATTAATCGATTGATTGGCGATTTCGATTGGCGAGCCTTTACGCATCCGCACGAAATTCTCGCGGATACGGTCAAACACAACAATCGTATCATTTAGCGAGTAGCCGATGACGGCGAGCACGGCGGCCAAGACCGTCAGATCGAACTCGATCTGGAACAGCGAGAAAAACCCGATCGTAATGATCACATCGTGAATCAGTGCCGCAACCGAACTGACCGCAAACCGGTATTCGAAGCGGAATGCAACATAGATAAGAACACCCACCAGCGTATAGAGCATTGCCAAACCGCCTTTCTCAATCAGCTGCTCGCCGACCTGCGGCCCGACGAACTCAACGCGGCTGAGCCGCGCTTCGCCGGACCCGCTGAGCGCGGTTATGATCTGATCACCAAGCTGCGCGCTCGACGTCTGCCGGGAGGGCATACGGATGAGCACATCTCGGGCGCTGCCGAAATGCTGCACAACGGCATCCGGATAACCGGCCACCGCGAGCGCCGCCCGCACGTCCTGCAACTCCGCCGGCTTGGGGTAGGTCACCTCTACTATGGTGCCGCCCGTAAAATCGAGACCTAAGTTGAGGCCACGCACCGCCAACGATACGAGCGCGATCAGAATCAGAATCGCGGAGAGGATCGTCGCATAACGGCGCATGCCAATGAAGTTGATATGGGTCTGGCGTTTGAACAGATCCATCGTATCCCTCGCTCGGGGTTAGATCGCCAGTCGAACACCACGGCGCCCACCATAGACGAGATTCGCCAGGGCGCGCGTACCCATGATGGCCGTGAACATAGAGGTCACGATGCCGATACAAAGCGTGACCGCAAAACCTTTGACCGGCCCCGTGCCAAAGGCAAACAGCGCCAGCGCTGCAATCAACGTGGTCACATTGGCGTCGGTAATGGTGGACAACGCTTTCGCATAGCCGGCATTGATCGCCGTCTGAGGCGTAGCGCCGGCGTGCAGCTCTTCGCGTATTCGCTCGAATATCAGCACGTTGGCATCCACGGCCATACCCACGGTCAGCACGATGCCGGCGATCCCCGGCAGGGTCAAGGTAGCCTGCAGCATGGACAGCACGGCGATGATCAGGATCAGATTAGCGAACAAAGCCGCGTCCGCGAACAACCCGAAGATTCGGTAGTAAAGTGCCATGAACAGCACCACCAGGGCGAATCCGATCGAAACGGCCAAGAAGCCCTGATCGATGTTGTGTTGCCCGAGGCTTGGGCCGATGGTGCGTTCCTCTACGATGCTGATCGGTGCGGCCAATGAGCCGGCCCGCAGCAGTAAGGCAAGATTGTGGGACTCGCGCGGATTGTCCAGGCCCGTGATCCGGAATCGGCTGCCGAGTGGCTCCTGAATTTGAGCGACGTTGATCACTTCCTCGCTGCGGCTGCGTATCCGCTTGAGTTCGCCATTAACCTTACGGGTTTGGGTTTGGTTCTCGATGAACACCACCGCCATATAGTCCTTAACGTGCTCCGAGGTAAACCGATTCATCATCTTGCCACCGGCGCCGTTGAGCCGGATCGTCACCTCAGGGCCACCGGTTTGTTGATCGAAGCCCGCCTGGGCGTCGGTAATGAACTCACCGGTAAGGATGGTATCGCGCTTGAGCAGCACGTAGCCGCCATCGCGCTCGGGATACACCTTGTCATCCGGTGCTACCGGCTGATTCGGCTCGCCCTCATAAGGAAAGTGGCTCATGTTCACCAAATGGAACTCGAGGGTGGCCGTCGCCCCCAGGATATCTTTCGCTCGAGCGGTATCCTGCACACCCGGAAGCTCCACGACGATGTGGTCCCCACCCTGGCGCTGAATCACCGGCTCCGCCACCCCCAGCTCGTTGACCCGATTGCGCAGCGTGGTGATGTTCTGCTGCACGGCCAAGTTTTCGATCTCCTGCACTTCACCCTGCGGCAGCAGCGCCGTCAGCTGAAACTTGCCATCGTGCTCATCGGCGCTAAAAGTGAGCTCCGGATATTCGTTACGCAACGCCTGGAAAGCCGCTTCGCGCACCGGTGCCTGCTTGAAGGCGACCTGTACGCTATGGCCGTTCAACGCCACCTCCGAGTAACGGATGCGCTCCTCGCGCAGTTGCGTGCGAAAGGCGTTGACATAGCGTTCCATGGCTTGCTTGATCGCGGCCTGCGTATCCACCTCCATCAGAAAATGCACGCCGCCGCGCAGATCAAGCCCTAAATACATGGGCTGCGCATTGATCGCACGCAGCCAGGCGGGTGTGGTCGGCGCCAGATTGAGCGCCACAGTGTATTGCCGGCCCAGCGCCAACCCCACTTGGTTGGCCGCCTTGAGTTGGGCCTCCGTATCATGGAATCGGACCAGGAGATGGTTATCGCGCACCCCGCTGCCCTTGGCGGCAATCCCCTCATCGGCAAGCAAGTCAAGGATCTGCTGGCGCACCGGCGCCGATGGTGCATCCCCCTGATTGGTGGTGATCTGGAGCGCGGGATCTTCGCCGTAGAGGTTCGGTAATGCATAGAGAAGCCCCACCACCAAAGCCACGGCGATGATGAGGTACTTCCATAGGGGGTAGCGATTGGTCATGCTTGCTCCGACAGCGGTGGCTTACTTGTTGCTTTTGCCGCCCTCGGCCTTACCCTTACCGAGCACGGCGGGCACTTCGTCCTTCTTCAGCTTCTGCTTGACGGTCCCCTTGGGTAGCACCTGAGCCACCGCGCTCTTCTGAATCCGGACCTCGACACCATCGGCAATTTCCAATGCGGCATAGCCTTCACCGACATCGGTAATCTGGCCCATCAGGCCGCCGTTAGTGATTACCTCATCGCCTTTGCCCAGATTCGCCACCAGTTTCTTGTGCTCCTTGGCGCGCTTTTGCTGGGGGCGGATCAGCAGGAAGTAGAAGATGGCAATCAGCGCGATCGGAAAGATCAGACCGCCGAGGCCTGGACCCGCCGCCGGACCGCTCTGAGCCATGGCGTCGCTGATTAGAAAATCCATATGTAAACTCCTCGTCGCTAAAACGGCGGAACGGGCACGCGCCCGTGACGAAAGCTAGGCATTATGTCATACCAGGCTCGCGTTTGGCGTAGAACTCGCGAATGTGGCTCTCCAAGCGTCCCTCGCTGATGGCCGTGCGCAGATTGTCCATCAGCTGCTGGTAGTAGCATAGGTTATGCAGCGTGTTGAGCCGCGCGCCGAGGATTTCATTACAGCGGTCCAGGTGGCGCAAGTAAGCCCGAGTGTAATGCCGGCAGGTATAGCAGCCGCACTGTTCATCGACCGGCCGCGTATCATGCGCATAGCAGCTGTTGCGAATCCGCAAGGTTCCGGCGTGCGTATAGAGATAACCGTTACGGGCATTGCGCGTGGGAATGACACAGTCGAACAGATCCACCCCACGGCGCACCGCCTCGACAATGTCCTCGGGCTTGCCGACCCCCATGAGATAGCGTGGGTGCGCCACGGGCAGGTGCGGATCCAAGAACTCTAAGATGCGCAGACGCTCCTCGGTCGGCTCTCCCACGGCTAACCCCCCCACCGCGTAGCCATCGAAGCCGATCTCCAAAAGCGCGTTCAAGGAAGCCACTCGCAGCGGTTCGTAGAGCCCCCCCTGGACGATGCCGAACAGCGCCGCTGAATTACCGGCATGCGCCTGATGACTGCGCGCCGCCCAACGCAGCGACAATTCCATAGAAGTGCGTGCAGCGGATTCGCTCGCTGGATGAGCCAGGCATTCATCGAACACCATGACGATATCCGCGCCGAGTGCACGCTGAACCGCCATGGATTCCTCCGGTCCCATGAACACAGAAGCACCGTCGACCGGGGAGCGAAAATGCACCCCCTGCTCCGTGACCCGGCGCATCGCGCCCAGGCTATAAACTTGAAAGCCACCGGAGTCGGTGAGTATCGGCCCATCCCAGTGCATGAACGCGTGCAAATCACCGTGGGCGGCGATGATCTCGGTGCCCGGGCGCAGCATCAAATGAAACGTATTGGCGAGCAGGATCTCCACGCCGAGCGCACGCAACTCCTCGGCGGTCATGGCCTTGACGGTGCCATAGGTGCCCACCGGCATAAACGCGGGGGTATACACCTCCCCGCGCTCGAAGACGAGGCGGCCGTGGCGGGCACGTCCGCACTGCCCCAGTAGCTCGAAGCGCATGCTCACGCCCGCGCCTCCGACTGGGCCGGGTGGATGAACATCGCATCGCCGTAGCTGTAGAAACGATAGCGCGCCGCCACCGCATGACGATATGCGCTCAGCACCGGCTCACGTCCGGCGAAGGCGCAAACCAGCATAAGCAGGCTGGAGCCAGGCAAATGGAAGTTCGTGATCAGCGCATCCACCGTCCGGAACCGATAGCCGGGGTAGATAAAAAGATCCGTCTCCCCGCGATAGGGTTGCAACGCCCCGGAGCGCGCCGCGGTTTCCAAAGCTCGAACCACGGTCGTGCCTACGGCCACTACGCGCCCTCCCTGGGCCCGCGTCTGCGCCACACGCGCGCACACAGCCGAGTCGACCTCCAGATACTCGGCATGCATCTGATGCTGCTCCACTCGCTCAGTACGCAACGGCTGAAAGGTACCCGCGCCGACATGCAGCGTTACCCGGGCCTGCGCCACCCCTTTTTGCGCCAGCCGCTGCAACAGCGCCTGATCGAAGTGCAACCCGGCGGTGGGCGCCGCCACCGCGCCCGGTCGGGCTGCGAACACGGTCTGGTAGCGCTCCCGGTCGACCGGCGTATCGGCCCGCCGCAGATAGGGTGGCAACGGCACGTGGCCGTAGCGTTCGAGGAGTTCGAGCAGCGGTTCGGTGGTCTCGAAGCGCAGCCGGTAGAGCTCACCCTGGCGCCCTAGAACAAGGGCGGGGAGCGCCTCTTCCAACCACAGCCGCGTGCCGGGCCGCGGCGCCTTATTGGCCCGCACGTGGACCAGTGCCGAGTGCGCATCGAGCAACCGTTCCAGTAGGACCTCGACTCGCCCGCCGCTCTCCTTCACGCCATAAAGGCGCGCGGGAATCACACGCGTATCGTTGACGACTAGGAGATCACCGCGGCGCAGCAACTCGACCAGCGCATCGAACCGGCGATCCTGGCACGCGCCTGTGGCGGCATCGATCACCAACAGCCGACTTGCCGTACGCTCAGGCAACGGCGTACTGGCAATCAACTCATCCGGTAATTCGAAATGAAAATCGCTCACCCGCATAGGGGAAGGGAAAATCCTGAATCAACACCTGTGCCGGCAAATCCACGCGGCGCCTTGAACAGCTGCGCCGATGGTATCAGCTCCGAAGCCATACCGCGAGATAATGGGTTTCGCCGTAACTCGGCCTGCCTTATACTCCACCGCTATGATGCAGCCGGGATGGCGGAACTGGTAGACGCGCCGGACTCAAAATCCGGTTCTGGAGACAGAGTGCGAGTTCGAGTCTCGCTCCCGGCACCAAAGGCTTGCAGAACTCGGCCCGAACAGAGAATTTTCTATTCCCGGCGGCGCCACGTCAGCCCGAACCTGACACGGACAAGCACGCAAGCTCTCCCCTACTATCTACTTGTCCTTGCGGCCCGGCACCGGCGCACCGTCGATCTCGATCGTGAGGCCTTCAGCGAGATCGAAGCAAAGGTAACCACCGATTTTGCCGGCGTCTGGCAGCGGCTCGGCATAAAGCCAGGCGACGTCCTCGATGCGTTGATCACCGATTCGAAGCGCGCGGTAGGAGGCGACCCCTTTATACGGACAGACCGTCTGTGTGGCGCTCGGCTCGAACAGATCGGCGCGGATATCCGCCGGCGGCACGTAATAACGATTCGCAAGCCCCGTTTCGGAGAGGATCTTCGGCCGCTTGGTCTCGGCCACCACATCAGCTTGCACACAGACACGCAGATGGTGACTGGTCTCGCGTACATCGACACGGTGGTACGGATCCCGCAGATGGCCTTCGACTGCCTCGTCTTCATCAAACCAGGCGTCCATGGTGGCCCAGTAGACGGCAATGTAGTCGCGCAACCACGCCGCGGCCTCGCTCGGCTGAGGATAAGCCCAAACCGCGTTCTGTACGGCACGCTCGCCGACACGAACAGACCAGTAGCAGGCGTCGCCCTTGAAGGGGCAATGTGTTTTGCGGTCCGTCGCCTCCAGCATGTCGAAGCGGGCATCTTGGCGCGGGACATAGAGCTGCGGCAACAATCCGGTCTCGTGGAGAAGCTTGCCGCGGCGAGTATCAAGCAGCGTCTGGCCAGCGTACTTCGCCCGCACACGGCGCGGGAAGTCATCAAAAAACAAACGATGCGCAGGACCCTCGATGCGGTAGTTGGCCTCGGCGGGTCGGCCGGACAATGGCCCATGGAATAAGGTCAGGGACATGATCATCTCCTCTTACGGCTTGTTTAAACAGCGCCCCTTTACCGAAGATCGCCGGCGCCAGGCTCGCCTTCGAAATGAACAACTGGCACCGGCGCATTCAACCAATACCACGCTGACTTGACACCACACAAAATAAAGTATTTCATATAGTCATTATCGCCTGGCGGTTGAGGTCTCCGGCTTATGCCCGCCACGCCTCACTCCTTAGCTGCGTTGCTATCTCGATCGCGGGCCTCCTGCGCTGCAACAGCGTATAGCGACAACCCTTTCTCGCGTGGCGCGTGCGCCACGCGGGCTCTCTTCGATAAAGCCGCAGTCGGCCACCCATGAGCTAAGCGCGCTATGTTGCTCGCCTACCCCTTCCGCCTGTTCTTTTTACTCACCGGGATATTCGGCGCAGTGGCGGTACTGGTGTGGCTGGCGGTACTGCTCGGCTGGCTGCAGTTCCCGGCCGGGATTTCACCACCGCTGTGGCATTCCCACGAGATGCTCTACGGATTCGTCCCGGCCGCCATCGCCGGTTTTCTATTGACGGCCATGGCCAATTGGACCGGTCTCCCGCCGCCGAGCGGCTATCCGCTGCTTGCCCTCGGCGCCCTCTGGCTCGCCGGCCGTCTTGCCATGGCGCTAACGGGTTGGCTACCGAATTGGTTGGTGGCCGCCATAGATCTAAGCTTTCTACCGACATTGGCATTTTATGCACTTCTGATTTTGCGCCGTGCAGGCAATTCGCGGAATTTACCCTTGGTCGCGGTGCTTGCCGTCCTCGCGGCAGGCAATGTGCTCATGCACCTCACCCTGCTCGGCCTCACGCCTACCCTCGGTTATATGGGCGAACTCGTGGCGTTGGACACCATCGCGGTGCTGATGGCGGTAATCGGCGGGCGCATCATCCCGGCATTCACCGACAACTGGCTGATCCGCCAGCATAAGCCGCAACGCATACGCCGCCAGCCGCGCCTGGATCAAGCGACGCTGCTCGCCACGATACTGATGCTGCCGGCGGATTTGCTCGCCCCCGCCAGTCTTGGCGCCGGCATGATCGCACTCGCTGCCGGCCTGTTTCACTTGTTACGACTCTGTGGCTGGCAGGGTTGGCACACGTGGCGGGAGCCGCTGATGTGGATTCTGCACGTGGGTTATGCCTGGCTGGCACTGGCGTTGTTACTGAAGGGGCTGACTCCACTATCGGCGGCACTCGATACAAGCGTCTGGTATCATACACTTGGCGTCGGCGCCATAGGTACTCTGATCATTGGCGTAATGACACGGGTAACAGTCGGACACACTGGACGGCCGCTTACTTTGTTGCGCGGCACGCAGCCGATCTACTGGCTGGTAAGCGCGGCGGCCGTACTGCGCGTAAGCGCCACCCTCAGCGGGGCGCCGTGGATGCTGTATGCTGCCGCACTGGCTTGGGTCGCAGCGTTTGCGTTGTTCGCAGTGCGCTACGCGCCGATTCTGAGTCGACCACGAGTGGATGGACAACCAGGATGAGCAGTTACCCGCGAACCGCTTATCTACGGAGTAGACGATGCGATTAACCTCTTTTACCGATTATTCCTTACGGGTACTCATGTACCTCAGCCTCAAGGAGAACGAGCTCAGCACGATCTCGGAGATTGCCGAGCGCTATGCCATCTCTCGCAACCACCTGATGAAAGTCGTCTACGAACTCGGCCGGCTCGGATATGTAGAGACGGTGCGCGGCAAGCACGGCGGTATGCGCTTGCGCCATTCACCGGCCAGCATCAATCTCGGCGAGGTCGTACGCCGTACTGAAAACGACATGGCACTGGTGGAGTGCTTCAGCAGCCAGAACTACTGTCGTCTGACACCTTCCTGCGTGCTGCACGGGGTACTTCGCGAGGCCTTGCAGGCCTTTCTCGCCGTGCTCGATCGCTATAGCCTTGCCGATCTGCTCGAGCCGAAACAAAAATTGGCCAACCTGCTCGCCATCGAAATCCCGGTTCGGGTAACTTCCAGCACCACACCACCGCCCAAGCGAGCCTAATTATAACGATCACGGGGCGTTTGCCAGGGGCTGGGCCGGTTCACGGGCATTAGACCCGATGGAGGACGGCGCTCATTAATCAGCCCCTCCGAAAAACCGACGTGGCGCGGCCGACACTTGGCAACCACGGCCTGGCGCAATGGCTGAAGCTCCAAAGAAAAAGCATAAACTGAATCGCTCGAGTGCTTGCAATAAGCGTCCACAGACCGGGCAAACAACGCGCGGGTCGCGGACAACCGATCTCCCCCACAGCACACATTACGTTTTCGCAGTATAATATAAGAATTGACTTAAAAACCTCGCCCGCAAACCAAACACGACTACACTGTACTACTAGCCATGTATCGTCGGCGGCGAGAACCGCCGGGAACCCTTGGGACGGATCCTGTCGAGGGTCTCCGAATGCTCGCGGTGCCTCCGGCAAATCCGATCGGTTGATTGGGGTAAGGCGACCTAAAAAGTATTTGATATGCATAATAATCGATCCGGAGGATCGCATTATGAGTACTGCCATCGATCGTTTCCAAGCTGGACAGCGCAACGTACAACGGTTGCTGGATGTCTTTTCCAATCAACTGCGCGCATTCGCGCGTGGTCGGACACCGGATATGCTGCTAATGCACGACATCGTCGACTGCCTCAACCGCTACGCGGCGATTGGCGACGATGCCTACGAAGGCGAGTTGATCGACGCGCTCACGCAGGCTGATGACCGCTTTGCCCCGGCTCGGCTTGTCCTAACCACCGAGCATGAGGCGATCATCGAACTCGGCGAACGCTGCTTGGCACTCATCGAGGACATGATAGGCAGCATCGTGGTGTCACGATCAGCGTTGCTCACACCTGCGCGGCGTTACTTGCGGATATATCAAGAACATTTACGGCGAGAGCGTTCCTATCTCCAGCGTCATCGCCACAGGTCAACCGACGATACCGCCCCAGACCGACCTTACCGGCCTCTACCCAGAGACCCGCTGGAAGAATTCACGGATCTGTGTGAACGCATCACACAGACCGTGGAACACTTGGAGACCGATGAGTTCGGGCTATCGGTCTGCGCCGCCTGCGGCAGCGATGCCACCTCTAATGGTAATGCTCAAACGCTACCCCTCGGAAGTTGATCGGTGGCGCTGACATTTGCTCACACCTACAATCTCTTTACAGCCTAATATTCGTCGCACGGTAGGGATGCGCTTTGCAGGACAGGATGCCTCGGTTCACCACCGCCGTGCTGACACAAGGTGAGGCGTGCACGCTCTTTAACCGGGCCCGGCCAACGCTCCCCTCGTTTCGGGCGAACACATCGTTTTAAGAAGCAATAGGAAGCGAGTAGACGCAACCGAAACCGCCGATCACCGGCGGGCGGGCGTGATGTACTACGGCCCGTCGATAGCTGCGCGAGGTTCGTGCGGCAAAAGCACGGGCGGCTTCCTCACCCCAGTTGCGCTCCAAAAATGCGAGGCGCACCACCTCCAGACGCTCGACAGCTTCTTCGATCATTAGCCTCTCCACACCCAGGGGCACAATGCTGAAGAGAAGCTGGACCTATTGTGTCTTCACACCCTGCCCGACAACACGCCCATCAGGAGTAAGGCCTCCCCCCACTTAAACATAAACAAGTATAAATAATATTTTTACTTTATTAAGTATAAATGATATTTATTAAATTAATGGGATTGCAAAGCTTCCTCCCGATGCGTGACGAAGGATGTAGCTTAAAGATCCCAGCGCGATGATCGCTTCGGCGAACCGAGCGCGAAGCGAGCCAAGAAGAAATTCGCAGGGGAGATTAATAAGCCATGGGCTGGATTCAGGATCTTGTCAACCCAAAGACTCGCCGGTGGGAGGAGTTTTACCGCAACCGCTGGCAGCACGATAACATCTTCCGCAGCACCCACGGTGTGAACTGCACGGGTGGCTGTTCGTGGGCGATTTACGTCAAGGACGGCATCATCACCTGGGAAATGCAGCAGACCGACTACCCCTTGCTTGGGCGGGGTGAAGGTGGCCGCGGCATACCGCCCTATGAGCCGCGCGGCTGTCAGCGCGGCATCTCTGCATCGTGGTATGTCTACAGTCCGATTCGCGTCAAATATCCTTATGCTAGGGGTGTGCTACTGGACTTCTGGCGCGAGGCGCGCTCCAGCCACAACAACCCGGTCGAAGCGTGGAGCTCCATTGTCACCGACGAGAACAAGCGTAAGCGTTGGCAGAAGGCCCGCGGCAAGGGCGGGTTCCGACGCACGAGCTGGGACGAACTGCTCGAGCTCATCGCTTCCGCTTGTCTCTATACCGCCCAGAAGTACGGACCCGATCGGGTAATGGGCTTCTCCCCGATTCCGGCCATGTCGATGCTCTCCTTTGCGGCCGGCCAGCGCTTCCTGCAGCTCTTCGGCGGCGCGACCATAAGTTTCTATGACTGGTACGCCGATCTGCCCAACTCCTTCCCGGAGATCTGGGGTGATCAGACCGATGTCTGCGAGAGCGCCGACTGGTACAACAGTAAGTTCATCGTATCGATGGCCTCCAACCTCAACATGACCCGCACCCCGGATGTGCATTTCATCTCCGAGGCGCGCCATGAGGGGGCCAAGTTCGTGGTGCTGTCGCCGGATTTCAGCCAGGTCAGCAAGTACGCCGACTGGTGGATTCCGGTCAAGAAGGGGCAGGACCTGGGAATATGGATGGCCGTAGGCCATGTCATCTACACCGAGTTCTACGTCAAGCGCCAAGTGCCTTACTTCATCGACTACGTGACGCGCTACACGGACATGCCGTTCCTGGTCAAGCTCGAGAAGGACGGTGATAGCTACCGTCCGGGTCGCTACCTGACCAGCGAGGAGGTCAAGAAGTACAAGAAGCAGGAGAACGCCGCCTGGAAGCAGCTGGTGCTCGATCGCAAAAGCAACGAGACCCGCTGCCCGAAAGGCCAGGTCGGCCATCGCTGGGCCAAACAACACGGCCAGTGGAACCTCAAGATGGAGGACGCTCTCGACAACAGCCCCATCGAGCCCGTGCTGAGCTTTCTCGGCGAGAGCGACGAAATCGCCATGGTGCAGTTCTACGAGTTCGCCTCGGAGACCCTATACAAGCGCGGCGTACCGGCGAAGAAGATCGACACCGGCAGCGGCAGTGTATTGGTCGCCACGGTCTATGACCTGAACATGGGCCAGTATGCCGTGGGTCGCGGGCTGCCCGGCGATTACCCGGAGAGCTACGACGACCTCAAGCCCTACACGCCGGCCTGGCAAGAGCAATACACCGGCATCGGCCGGCAGACGGTCATTCGCTTCGCCCGCGAGTTCGCCGGCACCGCGGAGAAGACCAAGGGCCGCTCGATGGTCATCGTCGGCGCCAGCGCCAACCACTGGTACCATAACAACTTCATTTATCGGGCCGCCATCAACTGCCTAATTGCCTGCGGTTGCTGTGGCCGCAACGGCGGCGGCATGAACCACTACGTCGGTCAGGAGAAGCTCGCGATCCTCGCGCCATGGAGCACTTTGACGTCTGCTCTAGACTGGGGCGTCAAACCGCGCCTCACTCAATCGGCTACCTGGCATTACAGCAACAGCGACAGCTGGCGGTATGATGGTTTGGCCGAAGAGTATGCCAATCTCCCCCCGCATTCCAAACTCGCGAAGGGTCAGCACTCGATCGATCTGATCGCCAAGTCGGTACGAATGGGTTGGATGCCGTATTACCCGCAGTTCGACCGCAGCCCCCACGAGGTCGCCCGTGCGGCGCAAGCGGCTGGAGCAAAGGACGACAAAGGCATCGTGAACTATACGGTGCAGGCGCTGAAGAAGAAAGAACTCAGCTTCGCGACCGATGACCCGGATGCCCCGGAGAACTGGCCACGGGTGTGGTTCGTTTGGCGAGGCAACGCCATGCAGTCGAGCGCCAAGGGCGCGGAGTTCTTCCTACGACATTACCTTGGCACGCATGACAATGCGGTCGCCGAAGAGCGCGCCAAACCGCACGTCAAGCACGTAAAGTATCGGGAGCCGGCTCCGCGCGGGAAGTTCGATCTGGTGGTCGACATCAACTTCCGGATGGACTCCACAGCGCTGTATTCCGATATCATTCTGCCAACGGCCTTTTGGTACGAGAAGAACGATCTCAACAGCACCGACTTGCACTCGTTCATCCATCCGCTAAGTCAGGCAGTACCGCCGGTCTGGGAGTCCAAGAGCGACTGGGATATTTTCAAGGCGTTTGCCAAGAAGATCAGCGAACTCGCACCCAGCGTATTCCCAGGACCAGTGAAAGACGTCTTCGCAGGACCGCTGATGCACGACACGCCGGATCAGATGGCCCAACGTGAGGTGCGCGACTGGATGGAAGGCGAGTGCGAGCCCATTCCGGGCAAAACCATGCCGCACTTCGAGGTGTTCGAGCGGGATTACAGCCTGATCTACAATAAGTACATTTCCCTGGGCCCCGCCGTCCGAGAAAAAGGCATTAGCGGCAACGGGTGTAATTTCCCAGTTACGAAACAATACGACGAACTCTGCGACCAGCCGGTTGGCGGCTCACCCGACCCGCGCCATCGCCGGGCAATCGAGTGGGGCGGCAAGCGCTATCCCTGCCTCGAGGACGCGCTCGATGCCGCCAACGTTTTGCTGTATATGGCTCCAGAGACCAACGGCGAGGTTTGCTATCAGGCCTTCAAGGCGGAGGAGCACCACACTGGCGTGCCGCTGGTTGACTTGGCCGAGCCGTACCGCGGCGTGAGGATGACTTTCTATGACCTCACCCGCCAGCCACGCCGAGTTTTGGTCAGCCCCGTTTGGACCGGTAATATCACCGAGGGCCGGGCCTACGCGGCTTGGTGCCTGCAGGTGGAGCGGTTAATACCCTGGCGTACCCTCACGGGCCGGCAGCAAATGTACATCGACCACCCATGGTATCTCGACTTCGGTGCGCAATTGTGTACCTATCGAGCAAAGATCGACTATAAGGATATCCATGATCTGAGCGTCAGCCCGATCGATGACAAGACCTTGATCTTGAACTACGTCACCCCGCACGGGAAGTGGAACATCCACTCGACCTACAAGGACAACCACCGTATGTTGACCTTGTCGCGCGGCATGGACCCAGTTTGGATCAACGACAAAGACGCAGAACGGGTCGGCCTGAAGGACAACGACTGGGTCGAGGTCTATAACGACAACGGCGTAGTCGTGACACGCGCCAACGTAAGCCGCCGAGTGCAGTCGGGTATGTGCCTGTACTATCACGCCGTCGAGCGGACCATCTACATACCCAAATCGCAGATCCGCGGTGGCCGTCGCGCCGGCGGCCACAACAGTCTGACACGTACCCGCTTGAACCCGCTCTATCTCGCCGGGGGAAGTGGGCAATTCACCTACGCATGGAATTACTGGGGTCCGACCGGAATCATGACGCGGGATACGCACGTTGCAGTGCGCAAACTCGAGAAGCTCGAGTGGTAGCGTGAACGAGAGGCATCAAGCAAGCGGCCGCGCCTTAGGCGCGGCCGCTTGGATTCAGTATCTCTGATACTTTCGGTTTCAAAACCATCGAAGAACCGACGCCCTTAACGCCCCAAGGCAGAAGTTCCGTGTGCCGTTACCAGGATTGTCCCTCGCTGTACCAGCGCTCATCCAGCTCTGATGACAAACCCCGGCAAGCTCTTAACCCATCTTTAACGCTCTCTGCCTGATTTCGGGCTGATTTGGGCGTGTATGCGAAGAGAAGTTATTGATTCGTATAGTGGCGAGGGTGGCGCGCTGGATGTAGTGCCATAATATTTGTTGTTATCCCTTGTGCGGAGCGCCCGCCCACGCTAGCCTCGCGGGCATGTTCATCCGCCGCACCCAGACCCGCAGCACGGCCACCGGCGAGTCGTATGTCACGTATCGTCTGGTGCGCTCCGAGCGGCGCGCCGGTAAGGTCCGCCAGCGCACCCTGTTGAACCTGGGGCGGCACTTCCCAGTGGCGCAGGCACACTGGTCGGCGTTGTGTGCGCGCATCGAGCAACGGCTCAGCGGCCAGGCGGCGCTGTTCGACGAGGAGGGGAAGGGCCTCCCGCTCGCCGTCGAGCGCCAGGCCGAGCGTATTGCGGCGCGGCTGCTCGCCGAGCAGGGCGGTACGCCGGCACCGGCCGATGCTGGCGGTGTACCCGGCGGTGGGGGTGACGTGCAGTCGGTGGACGTGGACTCGCTCTCACTGGTGCGCCCGCGCTCGGTGGGCGTCGAGCAGCTCGCCCTGTGGGCGCTGCGCCAGGCGGGCTTGGAGGAGCAGCTCCAAGCGCTGGGGCTGACCGGCCCGCAACGTGCGGCGGCGCTGGGGCTGATCGTTGCCCGCATGGCCGCCCCGGGCTCGGAGCGGGCGACGTATCAGTGGCTCGCCGGCGCAGCGGCCTCGGCGAGCTGCTGGAGGTGGACTTCGAGGCGATGAGCCCGATGCAGCTCTACCGTACCTCCGATATCCTGCTGCGCCACCGCGCGGCCCTCGAAGGGCATCTGTTCGCCCGGGTGAGCGATCTGTTCGCGCTCGCCCCGACAATCACGCTCTACGATCTGACCAACACTTACTTCGAGGGCGAGGCACCGGTCAATCCGGCCGCGCGCCACGGCCACTCCAAGGAGCGGCGCAGCGACTGCCCGCTGCTCACCCTGGCGCTGGTGCTCGATGCCTGCGGCTTTGTGCGCCGCTCGCGGGTCTTCGCTGGCAATGCGGCCGAGGCGCAGACCCTCCAGGGGATGCTCACCGGCCTCGCGGCGCCCGCCGGCGCGCTTGTGGTCATGGACCGCGGGGTGGCCACCGAGGCCAACCTCGCCTGGCTGGCCGAGCAGGGCTACCGCTATCTGGTGGTCAGCCGCGAGCGCCGCCGCGCGGTCGATTTTAAAGAGGCCATCACCCTCGACAACGCCGGCGGGCAGGCCGTGGAGCTACTCAAAGTGCCCTCGGCCGATGGCCAGGAGGTGCGCCTGTATTGTCGCTCCGAGGGCCGCGTGCGCAAGGAGCAAGCGATCGCCGGGCGCCTGATGGACCGCTTCGAGGCTGGGCTCGACAAGCTTGCGACCGGACTCAGCCGGCGGGGCACCACCAAGCGCATCGACAAGCTCTGGGAGCGCATCGGGCGGCTCAAGGAGAAAAGCCGCGGCCTCGGCCAGCACTACCACATTGAAGTGATCGCCGGTGACAGCGGCGAGCGCGCCCGTGCGATCCACTGGCAGCGCCTGCCCGTGAAAGGCTCTCTGGTCACCGAGCCGGGCGTCTATTGCCTGCGCAGCAACGAGACCGGCTGGGACGAGAAGACAATGTGGCGCACCTACATCATGCTCACCGACCTTGAGGCGGTCTTCCGAAGCCTGAAATCGGAGCTCGGCCTGCGCCCGATCTTCCATCACAAGGAAGAGCGCGCCGAGGGGCACCTGTTCATCACCGTGCTCGCCTATCAGTTCGTCCAGCTCATCCGCCACTGCCTCGCCGCCCACGGCATCTGCGAGCGTTGGAGCACGCTACGCGATACCCTCGCCGGCCAGTGCCGGGTCACCGCCACGTTCAACCGCGGCGATGGCCGCACCCTGCACGTGCGCAAGGCCACCCGCGCCGAGCCCGATCAGGCGCGAATCTATCAGGCCCTCGGGGCCGATCCCGCCCCGGGCGGCGTGCAGAAAACAATCGTGTGAGCCCGCTGATTTATAAAATGAACGTAATGTAGTGCCACTCGCCGCCGCGGCCGATCTTAACTCTCTGAGTATCGCGAAGTTATTTTTGGGGACGTTAAACTTGGGTTAAGATGCAATAGACATATTGTGCCAACTCTTTTGCACCCGACCCTCAGGACGAGGCCTTTTCTAGCACTTCGTTGCGGCCTGCGCAGAAGCGATCCAGATCAGCTCCGGTCAGAGCCGAATGCACGGGAAGCATAAGGCTGGTCTCACCGAGCACCCAAGCAATCGGCAAGCGTTCGGCCGGGCAACAGCCTAGCCCGTCGAAGGCCATTTCCCGATACACCTTCGGACAGGAACCATGCAGCGCGGGGATGCCGTGGGCCTGAGCACACTCCTCGATGACCTTCAGGTTGCATGCCGCGGCATTACTACGACCTCGTCGCCCGCCCCGATGCCGAGCACGCGCAACGCCAAGCCGAGCGCCACGGCGTGTCACGGCCGGCCCATAGCCGCCGTGAACTCCCGCTCGAAACACCTCCCCTCTGCGCCGTTCCAGTAATTCACCCGCTTGGAGGCCAGCACTTGCTGCACGCCTGCCAGCTCGTCGCTGTCGTAGTGGGGCCAAAAATTCATTGTCGCCCTTTGATATGAGTGATTACACGGCAGCAGACGCACTTAATTGTAACGTGCATTTTGCGGATTGCCGGGGAAAATTCAGGTCTAGGCGCCATGCCGGCGCAGGCCGGTGTTCAGGTCGTTTTCCCTCACCACGGCTTGTTTAGTCATCCTCTACCCGGACCCTCTATGCTACAGTCCGACACTTCAAAAGCACGCGCAGTTACTCCTCTAACCCGTTCAATCCTCATGTCCAGGCAAACGTTCGGCAAAACATGGTGGGGCGCGCAGTGGCTGTATGCGCTACGCGAAATCGACTGGGAGAACCGTCTGCCGCGGGGAAGGCGATACGCGAATAACGGCTCCGTCGAGGAACTCGCGATCAACGGCACCAACGTGCGGGCACGGGTGAAGGGAAGCCGGCCACGCCCGTATAGGGTCACCCTTCGAGTACCGGCTATGACGATGGCAGACACCGAGGAATTAGTCGACGCCCTCGCCACCGATCCGGCACTGATCGGCCGGCTGCTCAACCGCGAGCTCGACCCCGCCGTGCTCGAGCGAGCTGACTCGCTGGACATCAGCGTTTTCCCCACCCAGTGGCGCGACTTGCAGATGCAGTGCTCCTGCCCGGACTGGGCCGTGCCCTGCAAGCATCTCGCCGCTGTGATCTACACACTCTCGCGGGAGATCGACGGCAACCCGTTTCTCGTCTTCCACCTGCGTGGCGTCGATCTCGCTGCTGAACTCGAGCATCGTGGTCTTGCCATTACCGCGGAGGTCAAAGGCGCACCTCCCGGGCTCGACGAACTCGCCCTCGCGGGCGCGGATGAGAACGAACGTGAGCCCGCCCCCGAGCCGGACTCCCTCGCCCACATCGATTACTCGGGCCTATCCGACCTGGTTGACGCGCTGCCCCAAGCCTTACCGCCGAATCCATCATTCAGCCCGGCGGGTGATTTCCGCAAGCGCTGGACAACCCAGATGCGCCGCCTAGCGAAGGCCGCCCGCCGGCAGTTAGAGCACGGTGGAACAGAGGCGGAGGCACATCCCACAACCCGCCTCACGAGCGATGACAAACCGCTGCTGCTCGTCGACGCAAACGCAGACACCACCGTCATTGACGCCGCAAGCGTGACGGAGCTTGCCGACCTGCTCGCCTCCCTCGGTGCGCTAGACCCGGCCGACCTGCCGGATTACCAACCCGAGCTGGCCGGGCTGCATGCCGCCAACCGAGCCGCATTGCACCTCCTCCAGGCGGGTGCGGCCGTTCCTTGGGTCTTTGCCCTCCCAAGAGGTGACACCGGCCTGTTATGGCTACCTGCGACGCTTGACCCCAGCGTGCGGGCACTCATCGAGCACCTCGCTCGCGGGTTACCCTCGAGTCTGCTGCGCTTGCGACTGGAGAATCGCCAGCGACGGCTCTCGGCGCGAATGCAGGCCCGCCTACTGTGCGGGCTGTTCATGGATCATTGGCTGCGTGAGTGGGGTAGCAAGCTCACGGAAGCCCAGCGCGGCGACAAGGTCATGGGGCTGTTCTTCGGCGCTGGCTCCGAATGGTTCGACGGCCCCGGCGAAGGGGCCATAGCGGGAAGCATCCGCACCTGGCTTGCACGACTCCATCTCACCGAGGGCGATCACACACCGCTTCTTCGCCTGGAGGAAGACACCGCCACATTCACCCTGTCCATCGACGTCACGGCGCGCAACGATGCCCCGGCGCGGGCACCGACGCCTCTCGCACAGATCCTCCAGAATCCGCAGTGGGCGACGCAGCGCAGCCGCATCCTGCAAACCATTTCGATGCTCGGCGAGTCCTACCCGCCCATTAACGACTATGTACGCGCCGGAGCCAGCGCACCGATGCGCATTGCAGCCGAACAGCTTCCCGAGTTGCTCTTCGAGGTCTTGCCCGTTATC
Source organism: Nitrococcus mobilis Nb-231 (assembly GCF_000153205.1). GTDB lineage: Bacteria > Pseudomonadota > Gammaproteobacteria > Nitrococcales > Nitrococcaceae > Nitrococcus > Nitrococcus mobilis. The sequence goes on along the minus strand of NZ_CH672427.1, from coordinate 141,996 downwards.
CAGCTCCTCGGCATCCGTACCCTCCTACCACGCGGATTGGAGCAGTTGCTGAGACCAAAGCGCTCCCTGGAGGTTACCGCCAAGAAGAGAGAAACGAGCGGATTTCTCAGTGCCGATGATCTGTTCAACTTCAACTGGCGTATTGCCGTAGGCGACCACCTGCTGACCCCCGAGGAGTTCGAGTCCCTGGTCGGCGAAGCCACGGGCATCGTGCGTTTCCGCGGCGAGTATGTCTACCTCGAGCCGAGCGAGATCGAGCGCCTGCGCAAGCAGCTCGCCAAATCCACCCGCCTCCATGGGGCCGAGCTTACGCGCATTGCCCTGACCGGCGAGTATGAAGACGCGCCGGTGCAGCTCGATAACGCGGCCCATGAGCGTGTAAAAGCGCTCAAGACAATTGACGACGTGCCACTGCCCACTGCCCTTCACGCGGAGCTGCGTCCCTACCAGCAATGCGGGTTCCAGTGGCTTTACGGCAACACCCACGCGGGGCTTGGCAGCATCATTGCCGACGACATGGGGCTTGGCAAGACATTGCAGGTCCTCGCCACCGCGCTCAAACTCAAGGAGGACGGCGAGATCGGCAACCACGCAAGCGCGCTGATCGTCGTTCCCACCAGTCTGCTCACTAACTGGTGCAAGGAGATCGAGCGCTTCACGCCGTCGCTATCGATCCACGTCTATCATGGCCCCGGCCGCGCCCTACCTGCTCCCGGTGCGCAACCGGACTTGGTGGCCACGACCTACGGTCATGCGCGTAGCGATCTGGCGGCCTTGCGGCGCTTGTCGTGGCGCGTTGTCATCGTCGACGAGGCGCAGAACATCAAAAACCCCTCCGCCGCCCAGACCAAAGCCATCAAGTCCATCCGCGCGGGTGCCCGCATCGCCATGACCGGCACCCCGGTCGAGAACCGGCTTTCGGAGTACTGGAGCATCATGGACTTCGCAAACCCCGGCTATCTCAGCACACCGAAACGATTCAGCGAGCAGTTCGCCACCCCGATCCAGGTGCACGGCGACCGCCGCGTCGCCGAGCGATTCCGCCGAGCCGCCGCGCCTTTCCTGATGCGACGGGTAAAAACCGACACCTCCATCATTAGCGATCTGCCGGAGAAAATTGAGCAGGACCAATTCTGCGAGCTCACCGAGGAACAGGCCGCCGTCTATGAATCCGTCGTTCGGGAAGGACTCGAAGTCATTCAGGGCGAGTCGGATACCTTCCAGCGCCAGGGGCTCGTATTGCAGATGATTCTCGCGCTCAAGCAGATCTGTAACCACCCCCGGCAATACCTCAATGACGGTGCCACGACACCCATGCACTCCGGCAAGGCCCAACGCTTGCTCGAGCTCCTGACCGAGACGCACCGCCTGCACGAGAAAGTGCTGGTATTCACCCAGTTCCGTAAAGCCGGTGAGCTCTTGCAAGGCTGGATTGCCGAGGCGTTCGGGCGCACACCGGCGTTCCTGCACGGTGGTCTCTCGCGCAAGCAACGTGATGCCCTGGTCGAGCGCTTCCAGGGCGAGCGCACCGAGCGCGTCTTCATTCTCTCGCTCAAGGCCGCCGGCACCGGTCTCAACCTCACCGCCGCCTCCCAGGTCGTTCACTTCGACCTGTGGTGGAACCCAGCGGTGGAAGCACAGGCCACCGACCGCGCCTACCGCATCGGCCAATCCCAAACCGTGCAGGTCCACCGGCTCATCACCCGCGCAACCTTCGAGGAGCGCATCAATGCCATGATCCGCTCCAAGCGGGCGCTCTCCGAACTCACCGTCGGCACCGGCGAGCAGTGGATCGGCAACCTCGCCGACGAAGAGCTGCGCAACGTATTCGCCCTCAGCCGCTAGTGGTAATTCACATGAACCCGTGACGAGACAACTGCCTTGTGTTCGGGCCGCCCAAGCTACGCTATGCCATGCACCCTCATGCGGGTGGCGGCGCCGATCGCCGCCAAACCGCCTCCGGGCGACGATTCGGCAAGCGCACGATATGCGTGGTGACCGCACTAGCGATGATGATCAATAATGCTTTGATGAGCAGCACCGGCACTATCCAGATCACGCTCGTCAATATCGTCACCCAAAGCACCGTGAGCGCCGTGATCTTTACCCGCAGCGGAATGCCCTTGCCGGCCTTATAGTCTCGAATATATTGACCGAAGACGGGCATATTCATGAGCCAATCATGGAATCGCTCGGAGCTACGCGCGAAACACGCCGCGGCAAGCAGCAGGAAGGGTGTGGTGGGAAGCAATGGCAGCACGACACCGAGCATTCCCAAGGCAACGGCGGTAAACCCGATCCCGATCAACAGATAGCGGACGATCAGCGGTAAAGCCTTGGCTTTGGCTGGTGAGTACTCGATGCTCATGCAGGCAAGCCGTTCAGATTTTGACGCTCAACTTTACCATCGAAGCCGGTTGCCGTGGCAAGTATTCGCGCATTTTTTGGGTCTCGCCACTTACAGCGAAGCGGATACGGACACCCGGCACCGCTGCTCAGCCGCGATCAAGGAAGCCTCGTAGCGGCACGCTACCCGCATAAGATACGGATGCAGCCCCCCACGAGACCGCCGTGGCAAGCGCGGCTTCCATCATCTCGCCACGCGCGAGATCATGCAAGAGACCCGCCGCGAACACATCGCCGGCACCGGTGCTATCGACTACGGAGACTCGCGGTGCACGCACGCGCAGCGGGCCATCCGCACTGTACGCAACGGCCCCCTCGCCCCCATGAGTCACCACCATCCATTGCAGATATTGGCCGGCGACGCGCCGGCCGGCGGTCCAGGGATCGGTCAGGAAAGTATCATCCAGATCCCCGGCAGAACCAAGTAGAATCCGTGCCGGTAGGCAACCCGCCCGAACCGGCGGCACATGGGCGACGACCAGCCCCCATTCCGCCCGTTGCGCCATAATCGGCGTCAGCGCCGGGTCGGCACTGCGCACGTATAGGCAATCTGCCGGCAACCGCGCCAGATCGGCCGGCAACGGCACGCAAGCCCGCGCCAGATTTATGATGGTGCGCTCGCCGCCGGCCTCGATCAAAACCAGGGATCGGGTGGTCGCCGCTGCGCTTCGCGACACCAGGGACACATCGACACCGCCGGCGACCAACTCGCGCAGCAAGCCCTCGCCATCCTGGTCTTGCCCGACGGCGCTGACCACCCGTGCGCGATCACCGGCGCGGGCGAGCGCCAACGCCGTATTGGCGGCACCGCCACCGAGTCGCACGCCGCCCCAGCGGCCCTGATTGTGTGCGCCCACCCGCAACGAGGCATCGAGATAGACCACCTCGTCCCGAGCAATCGAGCCGACGACCAGAATCCTCGCCATTAGTCTCATCCCCACTGCGCGGTTGCACAGGCGTTAGCGTCCACCCGGTGTTATAGCGAACGAGCCGGAATCCGGATCACCAGCCGGGCGCCTCCAAGCGGTGAGGGCTCGGCACTCAGCGTACCGCCATAGCTTTGCACCAGTTCATCGACAATTGCCAGCCCGATGCCCTGACCCTCGGTGCGGGTATCCGCGCGGGCACCGCGCTCGCGCAGGCGCTCCAACGCCTGCGCCGGAAACCCTGGACCGTCGTCGTCGACCTGAATCACCCATTGCTCCGCCGAGCGTTCGGCCCGGATACCAATGCGCCCCTGCGCCCATTTGGCGGCGTTATCGAGCAGATTACCCAGCATTTCCATCAAATCGTCCGCATCGGCGCGCAGTGCCAGCGCCGCGGGAACAATCTGCAGCTCGAATTCCAGTGTCTTGTCTCGATAGACCTTCTCGAGTGCCGCTATCAACCGACCCACCACCGGGCCAAGCGGCACCGGCCGGCGCAGCACCTGCCGCCCCGCCGCGCCGGCGCGCTTGAGCTGATAGTCGACGATAGCGCCCATGCGAGAGAGCTGCTCCAATGCGACCCGGCGCTGCGCACTGCTGCTGCGCTCATTGCTCTGGGCAATACCCTGCAACACGCTCAGTGGGGTTTTCAGACTGTGCGCCAGATCGGCAAGAGCATTACGGTAACGAGCCCGTTGGCGGCGCTCGTGCTCGAGCATGGCATTCAACGCTGCCACCAGAGGTTGCAGCTCATCGGGATAACTCGGGCCGATGGTGTCGCGTTCCCCCGCCTCGATACGACGCAACTCTTGCATCAGCCGCCCCAGCGGCAACAAACTCCAGCGCAGCACGAGCAACTGCGTTACCAGGAGCAATACGGCGGCCCCGATGAGCCACGTCCAGAGATTGGTGCGGAATTGTCGTAGCTGAGCATCGAAATCCGTCCTATCCTCCAATGCCACCACCGTGTAGCGGCGACCGCCGGCGTCCTCCCCCAGCCAGCGAATGCCAAAGCTGAGGACAAAAACGGGGCCGAAGCCCGTTTTCGACACATTCTGAAACCGCCAGTGCCCGACCGCGGGCGCAACCACCCTCGGTGCCGGAAACAGCAGCGATGGGCTCTGCCAGACTACCTCTGCAGTGGCATCCAACAGCAAGGCATAGAGGCCCGATTGCGGCTGCACCAGCCGACCCTCCGGCAATTGTGCCAGCGCCACAGTAAGGACATCATCCGAGTCCAGCTCGGCGGCACCCAACACGGCATAGAGCAGCCCTTGGAGCTTGTCACGCTCGGCGTGCAAAGTCCGCTCGTAAACCGCATGGTCCAGCGCCAGCCCCGTCGCCGCGATAAAAACGACCAGAATGCAGGTGGCTGCGAGCAACAGCCGGGTGTGCAGCGAGCTCACGCCTCAGGCTCTTGCCGCGGCAGGGTGAACCGGTAGCCTCGACCGCGCAGCGTCTCGATCGCCGCCAGCCGGCCATCCGGATCCAGCTTACGCCGCAGGCGCCGGACGAATACCTCGATGACGTTGCTGTCGCGGTCGCCGTCCTCGGCATAGAGGTGCTCGGTGAGCGTGGTCTTGGATACCACCTCCCCGGCGTGGAGCATTAGATATTCCAGCACCCGGTATTCGAACCCGGTGAGAGCAACGGGCCGACCATCGAGCATGACCGCCTGGCTCGAGATATCAAGCCGTACGGGGCCACAGATCAATAGCGGCTGAGCCCAGCCGCTCGTGCGCCGCAGCAATGCGCGCAGCCGGGCCAGCAATTCCTCTGGGTGAAAGGGCTTGACCAGATAGTCGTCGGCGCCGGCCTCCAGCCCGGCCACCTTGTCCTGCCAGCGAGTGCGGGCCGTAAGGATGAGGATCGGAAACCGGCGCCCGGCAGCACGCGTCGCCTTGATGATCTCCAGCCCCGAAACGTGTGGCAACCCCAGGTCAATCACGGCCACATCGAGTGGGTATTCGATGGCCATATGACAACCTTCGCGCCCGTCGGCGGCCGTATCCACCACCAAGCCCGCGCTCGCCAGATGCTCCTTGAGCTGCTCCAGCAAATGCCGGTCGTCTTCGATGATCAGAGCACGCATGGCTACCGCCTGGCCGGTATACGCACGACCCGCACGTTGCCGTTGCGAAGCAGCTTAATTCGATAGTAGGGCGCGCCGTCACGGGCGAGCTCTACACCCAGCACGCGGCCACCATAGCGCTGCCGGGCCCGGCGCGCCGCCTCCCCGGGTGAGATCAGGCGATCCCGCGGCGCATAGCCTGGGGCGAGACTTTCGGAACGGGCTGAGCCGTGGTGATCGGCGTGGTCAACGGATCCTGACCGGCGCGGCCCGCCTTCCCCGGGAAAGGGCATCGAACGCGCCATGACGCGGCGTTGGTCGAAATCGAAGGGGCGGGACTGGGCGGATGCGATTCCGAATCCCCCCAGGACCACTGCCAGCAGTGCCGCTACGACCATCATGCGCCCCATCCCCGCTAGCCTAACCCATTCGCTTACCCCGAGGGTTAATTCTCCAGCACCGGTGTCACATCCACTTGTACCCGCAGCCGCGGACCCGGATCATAGAGCAGACGCGTCTCATAGGTCTCGCCACGGTAACGGTAGGTGACATCGTAACCCTCCACGCGCCGCTCGTAACGGGTATCGTCGACCACCTGACAAACACGCTGATAGCCAATCCGCTCGGCGTAGTAGTCGTCACGCTGACGGGCAATGTGCCGGCCGATACCCACCCCCGCCAAAGTACCAGCGATGGTAACGGGCGCGCGGTGGCGGCCACGGCCCAGACTATGGCCGATCACGCCGCCCACAACCCCGCCGACGACGGCCGCCAAGGCGCCATCACCGCCATCATTGGCCCGGTAACCTCGATGAACCGGCTGGTCATAGCACTGCCGCTGCGGTGTGGTGATCTCTATTTCGCGGTAGATCGGTTCCACGCGGATCACCCGGGCGTAATCCATACCGTAATTGCCGTAGCTGGCAGCCTGAGCAAGCGGGGCAAGGGCCGCGGATGCCGCGCACAGACCGATACTCAGCAATTTGTTCATCGGTAGGCCTCCTTACTTTTTCGCGTATTTTGGCAGCCGATTTAGCATCGGCACGCGGCCACCCTAGCGCGCACGAGCTGAACGGGTGCTGAATGGCAGTAGGGCCTGTTAACAATCACCCGCAGCGTCGCGGCTGATTGTTAACAGGCTCTCGGCCCACCCGTTCAGCCGCGGTTCAGGAAACAGCGCGCAGCATGGATTCAAAGAAGCCTCGGGCTCAGCCCGGCTTTATCCGCAAGGAGCAGGAAGGAGACGTATTATGACGAGAATGCGTTTATTACCGCTGATCGCGGCAGGCATGCTGTTTGGCGCAACGTTCGCTGGATCGTCTGCGGCGCGCGCCAACGATTATCTCGGCGGCCCAGGCGCATTACCGGTGACGCGCTACGGCTTCTCCTACGGCTACGGTCCCCATTTCTACCAATACCGTTACTCCGCGCCCATGGGCGGCTACCATCGCTTTCGGCACGGCCATTACCCGCGCTGGCGCCGGGGTTTCCGGAACCAGGGCTTCTACTACCAGCGCTTTAAGCGCGGCCCCCGCTTTCGGGGCCCGCGTTTCGGCAATTTTTATTTCGGTGGACACCAGTTCAGAGGACCTCACCACAGAGGCTACCGCGGTGGCTACCACCGAGGCCGTGGCTTTCACCGACATTAAGGGGTGGCAGCAAGGCTTTCAAGGTGGGCAGATGGCGGCTCAAGGTAAGTGACTGAAAACCGGTCCTCTAGCGCGGTACGGTCTCGGTCTGAACCGTCACACAGGGTTGCAAGGTGTGTCATAAGCTATTGATTTACAATATTGTATTTTTGCACCTTGAAAGCCTTTGGGGTGACCACGTCACCGCAGCAACGAACCTCTACGCGAGGCCATATAGCTGATGCGCAAGAAGTGGCACTGAAAAACGCCGGTTACTTCGAGAAATTCCGTAACTCGGTTATATGTCAGGTTCCGTGTGATTCTATTGGACAGCGGGTCTGGCGTTTATGCGTGGCCCGTGACGCGATGAGACAACCCTGCCGGCACCTTGAAGCCCGATGATGCCTGTTACTTTACACCCCCAGGCTCGCACCACGCCGCGCACCCGCACGGAGATCAAGGCCGGAGCGCCGGCTCGTTTCAAGCATAGATGACTTTAAAATCATCAGGGGCGGTACTGCAAGTTACGAAACTCCAACCGTGAAACGGGGGCAGTTCAGTCGCTGGCGGCGATAGCATTCCCGGCGCTCTTCTGCCGGATCAGCTTCGAGCCCCGATGGGTACGCATGTTGCGTAAGATGCGCAACCGACCGGCGTTGCCCAAACGATCACCACGGACGGCCGGATCATCTATAGGTAGAAATACCTCACATACTGGCAGGCCAATCCCTTAGTTGGCGGTCAAAAAGTGTATTTTGCACAGAAACTATAGATTGGCCGTTGTTTTCCCAGTCAGCACGCGCGCTGAAACTAGGACGATCTCGCCGTGTGGACGCCACTCATCCGGCTAATTGATCGCCCTGATTGCTACTCCCAACACTCCAAGCGCGCGAGAATCCTTTCCAACCAGCCTTCGGCGGGTTGCCCCGCAGGCACCACCGCCGGCTCGGTGGGCAGGGTGAGGCGGAAGCCCTTCTGGATAGAACCATCCAGGACCGGCTGTAGGCTGCCACCGTGATGATAGGCAATGAGGTAGGCGCTCAGATGCTCCGGGATCACATCCAAACCGGACGTCCCTTCCGGTGCCTGATAATTACTCGCGCTGCAGAAGGTCATAACGGTGGCCGCCAGCTCCCCATATAATCTTCCCGGCTCGCAGAGTACCTCCACGGTCGTTTCGTCACCCCCGGCGCTCATGTGGCATAAGCTGGCAACGAGCGAGCGCGCCAGGGTCCTATCGACGAGTACAGGCTGAATCCCGTCGACTTCCTGCACACGCACTTGGCACACCGGCGGCGCGGCCTCCTCGATCAAGCGGCGTGGGCTGGTCTGTGCATCGAAGGCATCCCGAGCCTCGTTCGGCTCGGTGGTATGGATGAGCGCCTCGATCAGCCCCAGTGTGCGCCGGATCTCGGTTTCGGTCAGACTCCACAGGTCGAGTTGTTCCGGAGCAATCAGTCTACCGCGGTAGCTTGCGGTGACATTGGCCTCCAGATAGGCGGCGACGGCCGTCATGGCATTGCGGATATGGGTAAAACTGCCGGCCATGACCACCAGATCACGCACGCGGTTGACCTCGATCAGACGCTGCCACACGCTCAGCTTCTCTTCCATGAGCAATGAGCGTTCCAGCCTGAGCCGGTGGATTTCCAAAGCTTGCTGCAACTCCGTGCGCAGCTGCCGAATGTCCCAAGGTTTGGTGATGTAGCGGAAGATCTCACCGCGATTGACCGCCTCGATTGCCTCGTCCAGATCCGAATACGCCGTCGTCAGCAGGCGTACGATTTCAGGCCAGTCTTCGCGAACGCGGCGCAGCAAGTCGACGCCAGTTTGGCCCGGCATACGCTGATCGGTGATTAAGACACCGATCTCCTCGCCGTGAACTTCCAGCACTTCCAAGGCCTCCGCAACACTGGAAGCGGTGTATACCGGTAGCGCCTCATCCGCGACCGCGCGGCGGAAGTATTTCAGCGCCTTCTCCTCGTCGTCCACATAGAGAACCGCATATATCGTCATAGCGCGTGTATTAACATCCATAAATTAAACAATAGAATCAGCTCCGATCGGCGCCATCGCCAACCACTAGGGGAAATGCCAAATCGAAGCGGGTGTGTACGGAGGGTATGCTGTGGCAGCTGATCGTGCCTCCGAAGCTTTCCATGACGCGGCGACAGAAGCCAAGTCCGATACCGACTCCCTTGCCGTTACTCGAAAAACTGGCGAAGTCCTCGAAAATTTCGGGCAATACCTTCGGATCGATACCGGTGCCGGTATCCTCAAAATGAAGCGTATTACTCGTCTCGCCGCGACTCGTCCAAATACGTATCCGCCCCTTGCCCGCGTTGTTTATTGCTTTGAACGCGTTACGCATGAGATTGTGCAGCACGAACACCATCAGCCCGCATGAGCCACGGAAATAAAAACTCGGCTGGACCTGGCTGTGCACCCACTCTCGCTGATCGGTCTGGAACGGAAAATCTTGCAGGGCGCAGTCGACACACTCACCCATCTGACAGATATCGAAGGCCGTCGGATCGATGCGCTTACCGCCGCAATTCGCCAGCAACAGATCGATCATAATATTCGTTCGATCCACGATGCGGCGAATGCTGACTACCGATTCTTCGAGGGCAAACTTATGCGATTCCCGCAGGGGCTCGACCGGCGCCCCGGCCTCACAAGCCCAGCGGTGACCTTCGAGCAAGCGCGGCAGGTAGCGCTCGATGCCCGCGGCGGCGGAACGGGTACTGAGCAGCGGAGTGCGCATCTCGTGCGCGATGTGACTCGCCACGGAGAGGATGCTTTTGCGCCGCTCGGTGAGTAGCTCGCGCTCGTGGTTCTGTTCGCGATACAGCTCCAGTGCATTGGTCAACTCGCCGCGCAGGAGCTCAAGATCCCAAGGCTTGGTAATATAGCGCCACACCTCGCCACGATTGACCGCGGCGATGGCTTCGCCGATGTCCGTATACGCGGTGGTCAGCAATCGCACGATGTGGGGATAGCGTGCTTTAGTCTCGCTCAGCAGCGAGATGCCATCGCTGACGGGCATTCTCTGGTCCGTTAACAGTACGGCAATACACATGCCGTGCTGCGCAAGTATCTCTCTGGCCTCGTCGCCGCTGCTGGCCGTGAGGATGTTGAACTCCCGGTGGAAGCAACGCGCGAAATACTTCAGCGCCTTAGTCTCGTCATCGACGAAGAGTACGACTGCCCGTTTATGCGGTTCGCTCACGTACATCCCTGTGCGCCTTGCTCTGTGTCTGGGTCAGCTCATCCGCTGCCGGTAGATCAAAAGTGAATTCGGTCCAGGCGCCTTCTTCGCTACGCACGCAAAGCTCGCCGCCGTGGTTGCGAACGATGGTCTGACAGACGCTCAGACCCATGCCCATTCCCTCGCCCACATCCCGGGTGGTATAGAAGGGGTCGAAAACGCGATTTAATGTGTCGGCCGGTATGCCGGTGCCGTTATCGCGGACGCTGACGCGGATGCGCCCATTGTCCTCTTCGGCCCGTATCCGGATTTCGCCGGCTCGCTGCTCTGCCACGGCCTGTACGGCCTTGATGGCATTGCCGATGAGGTTCACCAGAACCTGAACGATGTGATTGCGCGAGCCTTTGACGCAGCAGCTCTCATCAACCTCGTTGTACACGGCGACGTCGCGACGTTCGTGGACGAGCATTTGCACCGCGCCCTGTACGGCTTTGGCGGCATCGAACGTCTGCTGTTCACCCTTGGAGGGGTAGGCGAAGGCGCGTAGCTCGGAGACGATTCCGCGGATACGCTGCATGCCTTCGTCGATATCGCCGATGATTTCACTGAGTTCCTCGTCGCCGGTGATCGTGCGATCGTTTTTCACCACCTCCAAAGCGGTCAGAGCGTAGTTCAGTGGATTGTTGACCTCATGCAAGAGTCCGGCCGAGAGGCGACCGAGTGCATTGATCTTTTCACTGTGCAGGAGTTGGTTCTGGGTCTGCGTGAGCTCATCCAAGGTGGTCTGCAGCTCTTCGTTACGTAATTGCAGGTCTTGCTCCAGCTTGGCGGAGCGCAGCAGATTGTGCAGCCGAGTCTGCACCTCGATACCGCTGAACGGCTTGGTGAGGAAGTCATCCGCACCGTTCTCGAGCGCCGCCAGCTTGGTAGTCTCGTCCGCTCGGGCGGTGAGCAATACGATGCGCGTCGAACGGGTCTGCGGAGACTCTTTGATGCGACGGCAGATCTCCAGACCGTCGATTTCGGGCAGCATCAAATCGAGCACCATAAGATTCGGACGCTGGCTTTGTGCGAGCGCCAACCCCTGCCGCCCGTCGCTTGCTTTGAGCACTCGATATTCCCGTGCGAGCAACTCGACCAGATAACGCTGCATGTCCGGCTCATCGTCCACCACCAAGACTGTTGCCCGCTCATCATCACCCGTAGCGACTGGAGACGCATCGGTGCCCGGCGCCGCCGCCAGCTCCTGCCATGGCGCAGCGCTAGCGGGCTGCGCAAAGATTTCTTTATCCGTGGGCTCCGCATCGAGCTCACCCGCGGCACGCGCCAGGGGAAGACTAACCGTTATGGCCGTGCCCGCTCCCAGTCTTGACTGAATCTTGGCTGAACCGTCATGTTTTTCTGTGAGCTCTTTCACGAGCGCGAGGCCCAAACCCGTGCCAACGTATTTTCGCGTTGCCGAACTGTCCGCTTGCCGGAAACGGTCAAACACGAACGGCAAATCGCTTTCGCTGATGCCGATGCCCGTATCCTGGACCGTCACCTGCACTTGATCCGGTTCAACTTCGGCGGTGATGCGAACGCCACCCCCAGCGTTGGTGAACTTGAATGCATTGCTCAGCAGATTGAAAAAGACTTTCTCTAGCGCACTGCGATCACCTCGAATCGGAACCGGATCGTCGGGAAGCCGCTGCTTGAAAGTGATACCGCGTGACTTAGCGAGCGGTTCAACGGCCGTTACGATACTTTTCAAAAGTGCCGTCAGATCGAGTGGCCGACGATCCAGCTTGACACCGCTTTCCTCCAGCCGGATGACCTCGAGCAGATCGTTCACCAGCCGCAACAACCGATGCGCGTTGCCGTAAATGATGTCCAACTGACTGGCAATGGCCGCCGGAATAGCGGCACGTTTTTGCAGCAGATCCTCCACCGGCGCAAGAATCAGCGTTAACGGCGTGCGCAGTTCGTGGCTGACATTAGCAAAGAACTCGGACTTAAGTCGGTCCAGCTCCGCTAGTTCTTTATGACGTGCATCCAGCTCGAAATTAAGCCGGAATTCCGTAAAACGTCGAAGTCGATTGAAATACACGGCGGTGGCACTGATAACACCGGTAGAGACGAGAAAATAGAGATTATTGTAGAGCAAAACAGAATTAATCGGCTCTTCGGTCCGGCTCAAGCAAGCCACGAGGTAAAGCGCCAGGCTAGCGCTAACGAGTATCGCGACTTCCCATACGGTGACGGGCAGTAACACACCCATACCGAGGATCGCTAAATTCAGCCCGGCATAATAGGTAGAGGCATAGCCCTCGGTCAGGTAGATCATGTAGCAGATGGTTGCCTGGGGTATGATCAGCCAGGCCATCGTGAGAATTCGAATATTGTCGCGGCCGTTTTTACTGAAATGCAGCCCTAGAATGACCAGGACAGCCACATCACCAAGCGCGCGCAGCAGCAAAAATTTGCCGAAAAACTGTGGGTAGATGAACAGATCCAGGGTCACCCCCGCCGGGATCAGGACGAGGGCAAGCACACAGCCGATCCTGGAAAATCGCAACCGCGCCGAACGATCCTTTTCGGCCCAAGCCTGCTCGACGGCCGGGTCAATGTCCATCCGAGTCGGCATCTACTTCCTTGAAGATTTTCAAAAAAACATTGATCCCGGTTTCATCTACGAAAACCTCCCGCCGGCCAAGGTCTTCGGAAATCTTCAACATTTGGCGCTCGTCCCGGTAAATCAGATACCATTCGAGCAAGTATTCCATCCAGTAGCGAGTCGGGTTGCTCGGATGCACGTTGGTGGCTAAAATCTCGCTGTCTGGGCAACTCCATTGGCAGAAAAGGCTGAGCAGCCGCGTACACACTCGATCGGATAAATAATCGAAAAGGCCCGCGCAGTAGACGATGTCGAACGCCTCTGTGTAATCTTCCTCTTCCCTTTTTTGGGAAGCACGTTTGAGTAGCTTGTGCACTGAATCGTGACTGTATTCAATTTCTGGTCGGATGCCATTTACTTGACTGGCCTCGTCAAGTTTTCCTTTCGTGTATGCAAGGGTCTGCTCGCTGAAATCGACCAGCTTAATCCGGCACTGAGCCATCAAAGGCTCGCTGCGAATCAGTTGCTGGAGCTCTATTGCCGGCCCGCAGCCGATATTGAGTATGCGCGGTTGCTCACGGTGCTCCAGAGTCTTGCGGACACGCTCCTGTAGCCAATCCGCCAATATGTCGATGCGGTTACGGTGGGCCTGGGCGGGACCGGTGTCGAGATACAGCGTGTTGATAAGCTGCGCGTAGATGGTCGGACCCTCCTGCGGTTCGCGCAGCATCATGTTGACCATCTCGTAATCGCCGGCATAACCGAGTGGTTTGTGGTAGGCGCGATGGACAAACGGCGCGCGCATAAGCAACGGGTGCAGATCGCGCTGGACATAACGGGAATGGGTGGTGCGCTCTTCGTCCGAGACTTCTGCAGCAACTTCTTCGAAGCGCTCGAACATCTCGGATAATCGGGGCAGGAGGGGCTTGGTGAGAGAAGCGAGCAGTTCCCGCTTTTCTTCGGTATTGGATGCCGCGTCGGCAGGATCGCCTTCGATGTCCACGTGCTCGAGCCAACGATGCAGCTCGGTCAGGAAGGAGCGAATCCGGGATACGCTTAACTGATAGCTTGGGCGTATTCGATGCGAGTCCTGCCAATCCTCGATGAATGACACCACCTCTTGCTGAATTCTACGGTCATCGCCGATCAACCCCCGCAAATCAGACCAGGCATCCACCAGGCGCGCCGAGATGATCAGCATCAATCCCGTGTTGACCAAATTGGTGACGACGGCTCGGCCACTGTAGACGATTCGCTCGCCACTGCGAATCTCCATGTCCTCCAGCACTTCACTTAGCTGAACGATGGAGTAGGGATTGTAGACTTCGAAAATGAGCGTCGTGCGGGAGAGTTTTAGCAGAGAGCCGCGTGCCTGCAGGCCCTGGCTGTTGCGGAAGACAATAAGGTTGCTCAGATTACGCTTCGCAGCCACAGCAAGATTGCCCTCCAGGCAGTAGATAAGCGTATAAAATCACCACAAACTTGGCACGACCGCTGCCTCGCATAATTGATAGCTCCGGCCGAATTATGCTCATCGCGCCGCCCTCAACGGCAGTTTCGTTGGTTGAGAGCGGTGTCCACGATCCGAACGCCGTGGATTGGGTGCCCTTCCCCCAAGAGCGATGCGGCCCATTCTATTGCGCGTTTTCGTGCTCGACATTTCGCCGAATACCGCCACCCATTGGTGCACCAAAGCATCACCACAGGTGAAGAAAACCGGCCACCTTTTTAGAAGGTCGCTCTAACCGTGTTTTATCTTCTGCAGCATATCCAGGTTACAAGCCAGGTCAACGCGGCAGTCATGCAGGTGTGATGAAGTTCTAATATTTTCAGAAAAAGGCCTATCCCGATTGTGCTTCCCGTTTCTTTCGTTCATTGCACAACTAAGCATGATGCCGCTTGGTCGGCCGGCTTGTATGCCGATTAGAACTTGTATACCGCTTACAGAGAGGGCTTTGGGGAAGGTGTTGCCGCAGTGACGCTTCTTCGATCCACGAACAACTCAACCATGGATGTGAACCGTCCCGACAGAGTGGGACGCGCACCGCGGCGTGCTTTAATACAACGACTGGACGGCGCCCTCTAGATAGAAAGGGCTGCGGCCCTCGAGCATAGCTTTGCCGGCCTCGATGTGCTTGGGATCAAGGATGGCTGGTTCGGTGATGCGCACCAGCAACCGGTAATACTTGCGAACGTTCTTTACATAGCGTACGGGCTGCCAACCGCGAGCGTAGCCGTATTTTACCCGTTTGTACCATTTCTTTTGCGCGAGCAGCGGCAGGCGCTTGCGTACAGCCGCCCAAGATTCCGGGTTCGCAGCCTGCATTTCGGTAATCGTTTGGGCATCTACCAAATGGCCATAGCCTATATTATAAGCAGCGAGAGCGAACCAGGTTCTCTGCGGCTCGGGCACCCGCTCGGGAATGCGTGAGAGTATACGCTTTAGGTAGGCGGCCCCGCCGAAAATGCTTTGCCCCGCATCAAGTCGGTTGTCGACGCCGATCGCGCGGGCCGTCGGTCGGGTGAGCATCATTATGCCGCGCACGCCGGTGGGCGATTTCGCTTGAGGATTCCAGTGCGACTCCTGGTAGCCGATTGCGGCAAGCAACCGCCAATCCAACTGATGCTTCTCGGCGGCCTCCTGAAAGGCTTGTCGATAGAGCGGCAGGCGGTCGGTTATGTGGCGTATGAATACCCGTGTACCGACGTAATCGAACTTATCCAGATGACCATAATAGTGCTCGATGAGCTGGTTGAGTTCGCCGCTCGCCCGCAAATCCGCAAAGAATCGATTGGCCGCCTCGAGCAGGCTGGTATCGCCGTCGCGGCGAAACATCCACGCCACCCCCTGCGGCTTGCCAATATTTCCAGCCACACGCAGCTCGGGGTAAAAATGTTGACTCAGAGTGAATTCGTTGGAGTTGACTACCGCGTAATCGAATTGCCTGCTCCAGACGCGATAGAGCAGGTCCTCACTGGTGGCATTGGTGAGCGCTGCCCAATGCAATTGGGGGATGTCAACTTGGCGGTCGGAAAGGAGCCACTCGGAGCGGGTATCGGCGAGCACGGCTAGCGATCCGCTGACCGTATTCGCAAGCCCATCCGGGCGTCGTGAGCCGGCACGGTAGATCAGCTGGGGGTATACTTGCAGGTACGGTGTGGCAAACGCGAAGCGCTTGCTGCGCAACGGCGTCGCCGTGATCCCCGTGGCCACCAGATCTGCCATGCCGGTTTCCAGCTGCACTCCGAGCTTGCCCAGATCATCGGTCAGCGTTATCACCAACTGCACCCCGAGGCGATTGGCAAAGCGCTTCGCAAGATCGTACTCGATCCCCTCCGGCCCTTCGTTGGACTGATAATAAGTACTCGCGCCAAGACGGGTGAGCACGACAAGTTTATCCCGCTGCTGGACGAGCTGGAGCCGATCGGGGAAGTGCATCCGACCGAACCAGCTCAGCAGGCATGCGCTAAGGATCAACAAAATAATAAAAAGCTGCGCGAACGAGCGGCCCATAGTGAATAAAAACGGCCTTGGTCAAATTGGACGGTTATTGTAGAGCGCCAGGCACTGATCACGAGGATATCCGTCGCCCCCCGATAAACCGTGTCGCTTGGCCATCGTGCAGCCTAGCCTTGGCTTACTCAGGGTATTCTATTGTAAACTGCGCAGTCCGCCTGTCGTGTGAGTATGAGGCGACCAGTGGAGAGGTGCCGGAGCGGCCGAACGGGGCGCACTCGAAATGCGTTGACCCCTTACGGGGTCCGGGGGTTCGAATCCCTCCCTCTCCGCCAATACAAATTAATAACGCTTTGTGAAATCTGGTGTTTTTCTATCAATGCTAGCGTTCAGCCCCTAAATAGCTCCCTTAATGAATTTCCGCTCGGTGATCTCTTCCCTTAAGAATCAATCCGAATAACGCCTGTCGCCATAGCTATTGCCCTTGGCAAGACTAGCCGTGTTGGTGGTCCAGCAGAGGCGAAATACCGGCTGGGTGTTTCGGGTAGGCTATTAGGCTATCGTCGCGACTTGAGTCGCCAAGCCGGTCGCGCAGCCGATCGTATTATGTCTTGACCAGGTCACTTATCGGCGTGGCTCACGCTTGGTGGCCCGCCAAGGTGATCCTCGATAGCGTCGCGCCGACCTTGGCCAGCAGGGGGCATCCAAGACCGGCGGGAGCTGTGAGACATAAATGCCCCTGTGGATAAAGCGCTTGGTCTCTCGCTTCTGTCCGTTAGGCTGAGCGACGCGGATCATTACGCGCGCCCTGTGTTGACCATGTTTGAATTCGCATAGAGGCCTCGGTGTTACCGCCAAGGAAGTAGATGTGTTTTACGCCCTGACCCGCAGTGTCCGGAGCAAGCCCTCGCTTTCGATCCTCTGGTCCAACATCCTGAGCGGCCTCACCGTGGGCGTGATCGCCCTGCCATTGTCCATGGCTCTGGCAATCGCCAGCGGTGTGCCCCCGCAGAATGGTCTCTACACTGCCATCGTCGCGGGCATCGTGATTGCCCTGACTGGTGGGTCGAAAGTGAATGTCTCTGGGCCGACGGCGGCCTTCGTCGTGTTGCTACTGCCGATTGTGCAGCAACACGGGCTGGGTGGGTTACTGTTCAGTGGCTTCATGGCGGGCATCATTCTGGTCCTGATGGGGATACTGCGCCTGGGTAGCCTAATCGAGGTCATGCCTTATCCGGTGACAGTTGGGTTTACCGCGGGCATCGGCGTGGTGATCGCCACTCTTCAGGTCAAGGACCTACTCGGACTGGACCTCGTGAGCCTGGATGGGCATTTCCCGGAACAGGTGGCTACCCTCATCAGTGCCTTACCGACTCTGGATTGGCGGGAGGCACTGATCGGTGCGGTGACCTTTCTAGTCCTGGTCCTGTGGCCGCGCGTGCGCAGCCAGATACCGGGACATCTGGTCGCACTACTGGCCGGCTCCTGTGCCGCCCTGAGCCTTGTTGAGGTATTCGATGGCTTTACCGTGGAAACCATCGGTTCCCGCTTTCAATATGTGATCGATGGGGTGACCGGCAGCGGCATCCCACCGGTGCTGCCGGAGTTTATGTGGCCCTGGCAGCAGCCCGGGCCGAATGGTGAGCCCATCGGGTTTTCCTTTAGTCTGGTGAACACCTTGATCGGCTCGGCGTTGAGTATCGCCATGCTTGGCGCAATCGAATCCCTGCTGTGCGCGGTGGTCGCAGACGGCATGTCTGGGAAAAAACATAATCCTAACGATGAGTTGATCGGGCAAGGCATCGGCAATCTGATCGCACCTCTATTCAGCGGTATTCCAGCAACCGCCGCCCTTGCACGTACGGCGGCCAATATCCGTGCCGGTGGTTCATTACCCCTATCCTCAGTCGTGCACAGCCTATTCATTCTGGCCGCCATCCTGGTGCTGGCTCCGCTACTAGCCTACATTCCCATGGCGTCGATGGCGGCGCTGTTGATCATGGTAGCCTGGAACATGAGCGAGGCGCGCCACTTCGTGCGCACCCTCAGGATCGCACCTCGCCAAGATGTGATTACCTTGCTGACCTGCTTCTCGCTGACTG
Source organism: Nitrococcus mobilis Nb-231 (assembly GCF_000153205.1). Taxonomy (GTDB): domain Bacteria; phylum Pseudomonadota; class Gammaproteobacteria; order Nitrococcales; family Nitrococcaceae; genus Nitrococcus; species Nitrococcus mobilis. The sequence continues at coordinate 123,599 of NZ_CH672427.1, read as the reverse complement.
TGATATTCGACATGGTCGTCGCGGTTAGTGTCGGCGTCGGCCTAGCGGCCGCGCTGTTTATTCGCCGTAGTATCGCCCTCACCGGCGTGGATCTGCGTGGAGCGTTCACCAACGATAAAAAAGCAGAAACCCAGGATCTCCCGAAGGGGTTGGCCGTTTACGATATAAAGGGGCCGCTGTTCTTCGGCTCCGCTCATAAGGCCATACGCCAAATCGGTATGGTCAGTCCCGATGTGTGCGTGGTCATCCTCGAAATGACGCAGGTCACAATGCTGGACATGACGGCGATTGTCTCCATGGAATCAATCGTTAAGGAACTACGCGGCCACCGTATTGGTTTGATCATCAACAATCTGCACCCGCGTATGATCCTCAAGCTGCGCCGCGCCGGCGTGCGCGAACGGGTGGGGCAGATTGCTTTCTCCCGGTCATTGGACGAGGCGTTGAAGATTTATGAGGAGAAATTTTCTGGTGAGTAAAGGGTAAACAAGATGCCTTCTGCGCTACCGTGCGCCTGGGTTTAACACAGAGCCTCTTCCGCCGCCTGTTCAAGAATTCAGACACGAGTCACTGCGGAGATCTGAGCCGCTTCTCAAGCCTTCTCCGTAACTCGTCACGGTCCACGAGCTTCGCTGTGCCGGTAGCGATGGCGCGCAAACGCTGCAGGATTTCCTTGTCCCATATTCTGAGAACGGACTTTCGCAACTTGTCTCCTATTGTCGCTTATCTCGTTAAGGCCGCTATAATTTAGGACAGTCTGGATAAGGGCGTCGAGCAATACCGGTTCCGCGCATTTTGGCCGGGGTGATTAAGTAATAAGAAGCAGTGCCGGGGAGATCCGGGTCGCCTTCGGCGTCGGAACAAGGCTTTGCGAACGAGAAACAAAAAACTGCACAACGATCTGCGAATGGCACACCATAAACGCCGGAAACCCAAGAATGCGCGGGGCGGTTGTCTCCTTTGCAAACCGCATAAGGTGAACGGTGCGGATCGAAGGACCTTGGCGGAAAAAAGACAAGACCAGACCCGCCGTTCCGGAGACCCAGAATGCAGTCGGTAATCCACACCGATTCATCTAGGGCTGGGCAAATCCAGCCTCGCCTAGCGAACATTGCAAGCGCGTGCGGATATGCGGCAGTCCTGTTACTCGCGTGCGCGCTCTTCAATGCTGCAACGGGGGCGGGGCTTAGGGGCTCTCTTTGGCGTGTTTCGCCCGCCGACGGAACGCAATACACCGATCCGCATGACGCAGGGATCAACAGAACGATTGCAAATCCGCCGGGTTATCGAAAGCGCCATGGTGGACGAGTTCAAGTTGGAGAACCGCTTTGCTTCAGCGGACGTCTATCTCAAGGGGCAGCGGGGCGCAGATTGAGATTCGGGGTCATTCCCCCGAGCGTCGGTAGTATCAGCGTGTCTGGAGAAAACGGACTCGATTGTGGTCCGTCGGTATTTCAGTCCTCGGGTAACACATGGGGCGGCTTCCAGTATGTCGAGTGCCGCACCGTCGGTCCCGCGCCGATTAGAAACGCCATGTTCTGCATCACTCCCAAGACAAGTCTGGCGAATCAGTCAATCAGGGTGCTTTGGGACGCGATCGATAGCCAGTCACGAAAGACAGTGATCGATGTGGCAGTTCGCGCCCGCCCTGCAACGACTTCCGGCCCTGCACGCTCGGCCGAGGCAAGGAGTTGCATCCGGTTTGATAAGGTGGGGAAGACTCACAGGCAATTCGATGGCGCGATCATCCAGGGGCCTGGCAGCCCACTCTGGAAACGTGGCAATCGGTACTACAGTTTTGGGGGATCCCCATTCCCGGCCGCGCGCAAATGGTCACTTTCTTCATGGACCCGGAACGGCAACACTTGGATTAAAACCTTGTGCGACTCAAAAGGGCGGGCATTAAGCACGACAGCCTATAAGCTTTATATAAGGGAGAATAGAAAACCCAATCCAGAGGCGTGGACATACGTAGGGGGAAGCTATGCGGGGCTGTCGGGTCGCCGCCACTATTTGGCGAATGATGGCGACAGATCAGTTCCTGATCTGTTTTTGTTGAAATAACTGTCCGCTCAAAGCGGTGCGCACCGCCCGCGGCAGGTCATTTCTCTTGGTGGTCTACCATAAGCCGGTTTTTAGCAGTGACGCGGCGAAACCTATTTTTGCAGGTTAATGGGCGGGCGCATCGACAGAACCCGTCAGCCATCCCAAGTCAAGATTTGCCTAACTTGGCATCATATTTTGTTGGAAATTTTCATGAGCCTTGGACAGAGCGGGTGGTTTAGTGACGGCTTTGGGAAGCATTCCAAGATGCGTGTAAGGAACGGGGCATGCGAGCAAGTCGTGTTCAAACCGGAAGTAGACAGATGTGGGCGATTCCGTTGGAGGTGCTGCTCTCGAAAAATAGGGCAGGGTAAAGGGGTGTAGAGCCCGGGCAAAACCCTGCCCTCCACCCTGCCCTAATGCCCCCTAAAAACTCGTACCAGCCGTCGGCGGGGATAATGACTCGGCGCTTGGAAAAGGCGCTGCGGAAGTAAGCCGAATCGGCACCCTTCTCCGCGCGGGCATTGATCGGGACCGGCGCTCCTTTCTTTTCCTCCGCGTGATGCACGCGTCCGGTGCGCGCCTAGGGCGATGAAATACGCGGTCATGACGCCTCGCCGGCGCAGCGTAGCCGCGTTCTCCAGGCGCGAGGGTCTCG
>NZ_CH672427.1:80759-120798 GCF_000153205.1 Nitrococcus mobilis Nb-231 | reverse complement strand
GCGAGACCCTTCTATTGGTGCCGCCAAGGAATTGGTGCTGGAAATCAGGCGAGGTCGAAATCAACACCCTCCGCTTGAAAGCGCTCTCCGCCTCCACCCTCTCGTCATTCCTAGCGCGCTCAAGCCAAGCACAATCAGTGCGGAGGTTATGGGTTTGGGAACGGCGGGTGATGGCGGTGATTATTGTCGGGTTTGACGACGGGCCGAAATTCATCCCGATTATTGAGTCAGAGCCGTCCCAAAAATCTGTACTCGCTGCGTTTGTGGTTACGCTTGGGAGGGGATTCGCCAGAAGATCGGCAACCACCCTCGCCAGCACGTCCGGGTTGGTGAAAAAGCTCGTGCCCTGCGTGTCAAGATCGATGTCGCCGCCAAATAATCGAGGTGTCCGTGGCGCTCGCGTCTTGGGCAAGAGGCTCGATTTCGAACTCCTCGTCGTCATCCACCTCGATTTCGACGCCCCCGGTGTAAATCAGTGACGCACCGGATGTCACGCCGATAAGTCTGAGGAAACCATTGGGATCCTCGAAGTTACCATCACAGTAGTGGCCTGATCTGTTCAGGCTGCTCGCGCGTGATGTCGCTGGGATAGGCTTTCTTCCTCATCTCTCCACTCTCGCGTATATCAAAAATCATGGACAGGCTTTAATACTACAGTTGCAAATAATCATCAACGGACATCTCGACGATGATCCCCGCGATTCGCTGCCGTCTCACCCAGTGGTAGAACTGAGCGAGGCGTTGGTGTAGCCAACGCCAGCGGCACCACTGTAACGCCTGTTCAGGCCCTCCGCGTCGCCAGGCGATGGGAGTGAGACACAGCCACCGTCGCAGCTCGGCCACAGAGAGGGCCACGGGCATTGGCCGCCCAGGCTGAGCAGCAGGTTTTTTTTCAACTGGTGCCGCCGCAGCGTGACCAGCAGAGCATAAGCCGCCATCACCAAAGTGATATGCCGGTGCCAGCCCGTCCAGGTGCGCACCTCGTACTGATCCAGTCCCAGCTGTGACTTGCTCTCCTGAAAACAGCGCTCGATGTTCCACCGTGCTCCGGCCGCCAAGGCCAAATCCGCCAGCTCCGTTCCGTTCGGAGCAAAAATGAAAAACGCCTGCATCTCCTGCTCGGCGTCCAAGCTGCGGCGGACCAGTACCGCCCGCTGCCAGCCTTCGAACGGCGGCGGGTTGACCGCTAAGCAGGTCCAGTCGTACTCCCGGGGACCCTGACTACCGGCCCCGGCACTGAGCCGTGACCAGCGCGCCTGCGCATCGCCCCTCAAGGCCTCCAACAGCTTCCCCACTTTGCGTTGTTTACAGCCCCGCCATACATAGGCTTGCGGCTGACGGCCAGCACATACCCTTGGCCGCGCTCCTCCAGCATCCAGCTCTGACCTCAGGAACGGCCCGAAAGGGTCGCTTGTTGTCTTCGCCACCCTCGCACCCACGGTTAATGAGGTGTTACGAAACGCCCAAGTAACTGCCTGATAGTGGCAATAAAAACGAGGACTAGAATTCCTCCTCTCTGCCAATACAAAGCGCATCCAACGGGATGCCCAAGACCGGTACTCCCGAAAATCCAGCCTGAGAGGATAATCAGTCGGCAGTTCCGTCTTCCTCAGTTACGCGGATTGTGAGGCGTACCCGTTGGCGGGTAATCCAGTGTATTATCAATTTTAGCGACGTGTTCATCAGACCAGTCCGGGTACGGCAGCCTGCCCTGTTCTCGCCACTGCCCTACCAGTTTTTCGACCTGCGCCTTGCGCTCCTGATCGCTGGCCAGGGGTTCTTCGAGCATGACCGATTGCGCCGGGAACGCGAACTCCGCGCCACCCTGATGCACTGTGTCGATAATGCGCAGATAGATATCTTCCGCTGTGGCCAGATAGTGCTGGTAGTCGGTGGTGTTGATGCGGGAATCCAACCGCACGATCAGGGCGTAATCATTGATATTATAAAGGTGCACACTGACAGTATCGCTCATGACCTGCGGATGGGCGTAGAGAATTTCCTGCAGCCGGGCCATGATATAACGCATCTGGTCAGGGGTGGTTGCTAACCGCAGGGCAAGCAACCGGTAAAAACGGATACCGTCACGCCGACTTATATTTTCCACTTCCATACTGGACAGCATACTATTGGGAATATTGACCACCGAGCGATCAAGAGTTCGCAACAAAGTTGCGCGCAAACCAATCTCTTCAACAACGCCCAGATTAGCACCTACCCGGCAGAAATCGCCGGGTATAAAAGGGCGCGCAATATAAATGGTTATGGCGCCAATGAGGTTTTCCAGAGTTTTTTGCGCGGCCAGGGCAATGGCAACTGAGCTGACGCCCAAACCGGCAATGATGGTCGTAACATCGTAGCCGGCGTTGTCCAAGCCCATAACCACCAGCACCGCTACACTCAGCATCTTAACCACTGCCGATATCGGCCGCACGATAACTTGCGCTTCCGGATGTTCACTGTTTTGCATGCGTTGTCGAATATGCCCGGCGATTAGCTCGATAATACCCAGGGTTAGGAAAATATACGCTGCATAGGCCAATACCACTGAGTCGAATAGTGCCCTCGCCTTGACACTAAGGCCCAGGCTCAGCATGAATTCGCGTAATAATACGATATAGAAGAAAAAGCCTAAGGGGCCCACCAAAAAGCGTCGCAAACCACTCAGCAGATAACTGTCACGCTGGTGATTAATACGCCCGAGCACCAAGTAAAGTGCGGCAATCACCACTAACAGGCACAGCAGGAAGCTAATCAAATAAACCCACTGCCAGTTATCGATACCCATATAGATGAATACTGGCAAATGCTCGCTGAGCCGCGCGGCAAAGTCGCTGTGGCCATATTCCTGCCACAAGCGGGGAATCATGGCGACAGTGGCGTTGGAAATTTTCCACTCCCGGCCGCCCTTGCCATCCGGTATGCTCTGCAGGTACAGAGTGACCGTACCATCTTCGAGCGGAATCTCACCGAAAGCGTCACGGTAGCTTGGCAAGTCATCGTCCGCTTCGCCGCTGGGTTCGTCACTCACTGCGGCAATATCTACCCACAAATGTCGGGTGAACACATAAGCCAACTTTCTGATTAAATCCGGCCCATCCCCTTTATCGATGCCCGACGGCAGGTAGCGCATATCGAGGTATTCCGCGGCTTTTTCGTAGTCCCCGGCTTTCAATGCCGCTATCACGCCCAAGAGAGATTTGCGTGGCGTCGTGCGGTCATCGGGGTTTTTCTTCAACTCGGCTGCTTCTTTTGCCATGACGGAATCTTCAGCGTCATGCTCGAGTAACTGCTTGGCTGTAGGCGTCTCGTCGTTCTCCGCCCAAACCGGCGAGCCGCTCAGACCCAAGCTCAGCAAGGCAAGCAAAATCAATTGCCTCATAGTCTTAAAACCTTTTGCATTGTTATTACTTTATACTCCATGCAGACACCGCCGACCCCATTATCAGTGATAAATCCAGACAACTGCGGATACCGGGCTTCGTTTCACACATTCAGCCTATATTTCTCAAGGATCCGACCAATATTGATATTTTGTCCTCGAGACAAAACGCAAAATGGATTAATAGTCCCCCTATACGATGGCCGCAAGTGACAGGAACGTATATGCAAACGATTTAATGTATCGAGCAGTCGATTGACAACGGTTTCTCAGGGCTGGGTGAAGATATTCCCGCGCTCGATGACACAAGCGCAAGCATCGGCGTTTGATGCGGTGCCGGGTCAACAGCGCAACGGGATTCACTGAAGCTTGCCCAGTGTTTCCCAGAACAGCTCGTTTGTATAGGTAACGCTCAGGAATGACGATCCAAGCCCGGCGTACACTGAAACAAGGGTGCACGCCGATATTGAATAACTTCAAACGAATGGCATCGTAAAGAAAAGCGGGCTAGGGGGATGACAAAGGCCTTGCGCCATCCACACGACGGTCGCGAAAGAAAGCACGCAGTATTTCGCTGCAGGTTTCGGCCAAAACCCCACCGCACAAGGCGATCCGGTGATTGTGACTAGGGTAATCGATCAGACGCAGCGCTCCCCCGCATGCACCGGTCTTTGGATCATGCGCACCGAATACCAAACGGGCTACTCGGGCATGGATCAGCGCGCCCACGCACATCGCACACGGCTCCAAGGTCACGTACAAAGTCGTGGCCGGTAGCCGATAGGCGCCCAGGGCCTGCCCGGCCGCCCTGAGCGCCTCGATCTCGGCATGCGCCGTGGGGTCGCGGGTGGCGATCGGCCGATTGTAACCCTCGCCCACGACGCGCTCTCGCTGTACGACCACGGCGCCGACCGGAACCTCGCCGTGCGCTTGTGCCCGCCGCGCCAACTCCAACGCCCGTGCCATAAAGGCCTGATCCTGGTCGCTCACACCCACCTGCGACTGAGTAACTACTTCCAGCTCGGCCACTGAACCCGTATTGCTAAAAACCATGCACTCGATTCATCTCGTTTCCTCGAAAACAATCGGTGTTTCACTCCCACTCGATCGTTGCGGGCGGCTTGCCGGATATGTCATAAACCACCCGAGAGATCCCCTCGGCCTCGTTGATGATCCGTCGCGAGACCTCTTCCAAAAGCTCATAAGGAAGGTGGGACCACTGCGCTGTCATGAAATCGGTGGTCTCCACTGCCCGCAGCGCGATCACGTACTCATAGCGTCGCCCGTCGCCCGTGACACCCACCGTCTTCACCGGCAGAAAGACTGCGAACGCCTGGCTGACCCGATCATAGAGCTCGTAATGGCGCAACTCCTCGATGAAAATGGCATCGGCCCGGCGCAGCGCATCCGCGTATTCCTTACGCACTTCACCGAGAATGCGTACCCCAAGCCCTGGACCCGGGAAAGGATGGCGATAGACCAGCTCCGTGGGCAAACCGAGCTCCAGTCCAATGCACCGGACCTCGTCCTTGAAAAGCGAGCGCAGCGGTTCCAGCAACCGTAAATTCATCCGTTCGGGAAGACCGCCGACGTTGTGGTGGGACTTAATGAGCCGGGCCTTGCCGGTCTTGGCGCCGGCCGATTCGATCACATCAGGATAAATGGTGCCCTGAGCGAGCCATTTGACGCCGTCGAGCTTGCCGGCTTGTTCATCGAAAACATCGATAAAGATACGCCCGATGAGCTTGCGCTTACGTTCCGGATCGACCACCCCGGCCAGGCGCGTGAGGAAGCGCTCCTCGGCGTTGACGTGAATCACCCGCACGCCCATATGGCGGGCGAACGTCGCCATGACCTGCGCGCCCTCATTGAGGCGCAGCAAACCATTATCCACGAAAACACAGGTGAGCTGCTCACCAATCGCCTGATGCAGCAACGCGGCCACCACCGAAGAGTCTACGCCGCCGGATAAACCAAGCAGAACTTGATCTGTGCCCACCTCCTCGCGGATTCGGGTAACGCTGTGCTCGATGATGTTGCTAGCGGTCCACTGCCCCGAGCAGCCGCAGATCTCACCGACGAACCGCTCGATAATGCGCTGCCCCTGAGTTGTGTGCGTTACTTCCGGGTGGAACTGCAGGCCATAGAAACGCCGCTCATCATCGCCGATGCCGGCAATGGGAGCACCCAGCGTGCTGGCGATCACCTTGAAGCCCTCGGGCAAGCCAGCAACCCGATCACCATGGCTCATCCAGACATCGAGTAGACCGTAGCCTTCCGGAGTGGTGTGATCCTCAATATTACGCAGCAGCCGGGAATGGCCACGCGCGCGCGCCTGCGCATAGCCGAACTCCTTGTAGGCGCTAGGCTCGACCTGACCGCCGAGCTGCCGCGCCATCGCTTGCATGCCATAACAGATGCCGAGCACAGGCACCCCCAGTTGGAAGACGATATCGGGGATGCGCGGTGCATTATCGACGTGGACCGACTCCGGGCCGCCGGTGAGAACGATTCCCATGGGGGCAAACGCCTCGATCTCGGCTGTTGGCCAGTCACAAGGGTGAATCTCGCAGTAAACATTAGCCTGACGAATCCGCCGGGCAATGAGCTGCGTATATTGGGAGCCGAAATCCAAGATCAGGATTCGTTGGCTTTGTAGGTCGAAGGCCATGCCGAATACCACCTCTGCGCCGGTTAGTCGATCCGGTAATTGGGGGCTTCCTTGACAATATTCACATCGTGGACATGGCTCTCGCGCATACTCGCCTGCGTAATCCGAGTGAACCGGGTCTGCGTTCGAAACGCCTCGATATTACCGCAGCCGCAATAGCCCATGCTGGCCCGCACCCCCCCCATGAGTTGCTCGACGATGACCACCAAACTGCCCTTGTAGGGGACACGGCCCTCGATGCCCTCCGGCACCAGCTTGTCGACCCCATCGGCACTTTCCTGAAAGTAACGATCCGAGGAACCCGAAGTTTGCGCCATAGCGCCGATGGAACCCATGCCGCGATACGATTTATAGGAACGTCCCTGATAGAGTTCCACCTCCCCCGGCGCCTCTTCAGTGCCGGCGAACATCCCGCCCAACATAACGGCATGCGCACCAGCCGCGATGGCTTTGGCGAGATCACCGGAGAAACGGATACCGCCGTCGGCGATGATCGGCAGTCCGGAGCTCTTCAACTCCTCGGCAACATTGACGATCGCCGAGATCTGCGGCACTCCGACCCCGGAAATGACCCGCGTGGTGCAAATCGATCCGGGGCCGATACCCACTTTAACCGCATCCGCACCGGCTTCGCCGAGCGCACGGGCCGCTTCCGCCGTGGCGATATTTCCGGCGATGACCTGGACGTGCGGGTATTGCGCCTTGATCCACCTAACTCGCTCGATAACCCCACGGCTATGGCCGTGCGCGGTGTCCACCGCGAGCACATCGACCCCGGCCTTCACCAGTTCGTCGACCCGCTCCTCGGTGCCCTGCCCCGTGCTTACGGCCGCACCGACCCGCAGCCGCCCGTGCTCGTCCTTGCAGGCGTTGGGGTAGTCCTGCGCCTTTTGGATGTCCTTCACGGTGATCATCCCGCGCAGTTGGAAGTCCTCGTTGACCACCAGCAGCTTCTCGATGCGGTATTGATGCAGCAACTGCTGGATTTCATCGCGCTCCGCCCCCTCCCGCACGGTGACCAGGCGGTCCTTGGGCGTCATGGCCGCCGTCACCGGTGCCTCGTGCCGGCTCTCGAAGCGTAGATCACGACTGGTCACGATGCCGACTAGATTTTCATCTTCCACCACCGGCACCCCGGAGATGCAATGCACGCCCATGAGCGCCAGCACTTCGCGGATGCTGGTCTGCGGTCCTACGGTGATCGGCTCCTTGATCACCCCGCTTTCGAATTTCTTGACGCGCAGCACCTCCAGGGCCTGCTGCTCGATCGTCATGTTCTTGTGGATGATACCGATGCCGCCCTGCTCGGCAAGCGCAATGGCCAAACGCGCTTCGGTAACGGTATCCATGGCGGCCGAGACCAGCGGGAGATTGAGCTCAATCTCGCGGGTGAGGCGGCTGCGCAGATCCACCTCCCGCGGCAAGACTTCCGAATAAGCCGGAATCAACAAGATGTCATCGAAGGTGAGTGCTTCCTGAGCAAATCGCATACGCTCGTTACCTTGAAAAGCATGGCGGGATGTCGGTTTGAAGGTAACCGAGCATTATAGTCGGAACCGCAAAGCCAGGTAAATTTGACTTTTAGGACTTCATAAATAGGGGACAGACCCTATTTGCTAGGCAAGTCGAACTTTTTTGTGAACTAGGTTGCACTTTGTTTTTGATCACGGTAAAAAGCATAGGGCTGCGGGAAACGATGCCCGCCGAGCACGTTCACGGAACAGGATGTTCCGTGCGGTATATCAATTTAAGGGAACAGGGACGTTGCCGTGGGGAAAGTACGCCTCTCGAAGGCGGCAGGAAATGCCGATACAGGCCTCGCCTGTCTTTGCCTGATCGCTCGCTACCACCAGTTACCGGCCGATGAGCAGCAGCTGCGCCGCGAGTTCGTCCCACCGGGAAAGGCGTTCGATGCGCTCACCCTGGTAAGGGCCGCTCGCTCGCTGGGGCTGCGGGCGAGACAGCTCCACAGCCGCGTGCAGCGGCTTGAGAAAACGCCTTTGCCGGCGATCGCCGAGCGCCACGACGGCCGTTTCGTCGTCCTGGCCCGGCTCGGTGATGGTCAGGTGCTGCTGCACGATCCGCGCGAGGGCCGCACGCGCGCCCTCCCCATCGATGAATTTGCGCAGGAGTGGAGCGGCTGGCTCATCCTGGTAACGCGTCGAACGCTTGCCGAGGAGCTGCGGCGCAAATTCGACATCGCCTGGTTCATTCCGGCGTTCGCCCGTTATCGGCGAATATTCGGGGAGGTTCTGCTCGCCTCGTTTTTCATTCAGCTGTTCGCGCTGGTCACGCCGCTGTTCTTCCAAGTCATCGTCGATAAGGTGCTGGTGCACAAGGGCCTTACGACCCTCGACGTCCTGGCCGTCGGCTTCCTGATCATCGCCGTATTCGACGTGCTCCTGGGCGGGCTACGCACATATCTCTTCTCCCATACGACCAACCGCGTCGACGTCGAACTCGGTGCACGGCTCTACCGCCACCTTCTCGCTTTGCCCATCAGCTATTTCGAGGCTCGCCGGGTCGGCGATTCCGTGGCCCGAGTCCGTGAGCTCGAGACCATTCGCAGCTTTATCACCGGCTCCGCGCTCACCTTGGTCATCGATCTCTTTTTCACGCTGGTCTTTCTCGCCGTGATGTATTTCTACAGCGCAACCCTGCTCTGCGTCGTAGTGGCGAGCATACCGCTGTACGTGCTGCTCTCCATGCTGGTCACGCCGATGCTGCGCACCCGACTGAACGAGAAGTTCCGGCGCGGAGCCGAGAATCAGGCATTTCTCGTCGAGTCGGTAAGCGGTGTAGAGACCATCAAGGCGATGGCCGTGGAGCCGCAAATGCGCGCGCGCTGGGAGGAGCAGCTCGCCGGCTACGTCAAGGCGAGCTTCCGCGCCACGAACTTGAGTAACATCGCCAATCAGGGCGCCAGCTTCATCAACAAGCTCACGACGCTGCTGATCCTTTGGCTCGGCGCGCGGCTGGTCATCGATGCCGATCTCACGGTCGGCCAACTGGTCGCCTTCAACATGCTGGCCGGTCGGGTCAGCGCTCCGATACTGCGGCTCGTGCAGCTCTGGCAGGATTTCCAGCAGGCGGGGATCTCCGTCGCACGCCTCGGCGACATCCTGAACGCGCCCACCGAGCCGGGCTACAACCCCAACCGGGCCGCCTTGCCGGCCGTTAAGGGCGATGTCCGGCTGGAGCACGTCTCCTTCCGGTACCGCCCGGACGGCTCTGAGACGCTGAAGGATCTCACGCTCCACGCCGCACCCGGCGAGGTCATCGGCCTGGTCGGGCGCTCCGGTTCGGGCAAGAGCACGTTGACGAAGCTGGTGCAGCGCCTGCATGTGCCCGAGTCCGGGCGTGTGCTCGTCGACGGTGTGGACCTGCGGCTGGTGGACACAGCGTGGCTGCGCCGCAACATCGGCGTGGTGCTCCAGGAAAGCCGGCTTTTCAACCGCACGGTACGGGAGAACATCGCGCTGGCCGAACCGGGCCTGTCCATGGAATGCGTCGTCGCCGCCGCGCAGCTCGCCGGCGCGCACGAGTTCATTCTCGAGCTGCCGGAAGGCTACGACACGCTGGTCGGCGAGCACGGCGCGAACCTCTCCGGCGGTCAACGCCAGCGCATCGCGATCGCGCGAGCGCTGATCATGGATCCGAAAATCCTCATCTTCGACGAAGCCACCAGCGCCCTTGACTACGAGTCCGAGCGGATCATTCAGCAGAATCTGCGGCGCATTGTGCGGGGGCGAACCGTATTCATCATCGCCCACCGGCTCAGCGCCGTGCGCGACGTCGACCGCATCATCGTGCTGGAGAAGGGACGGATCGTGCAGGCCGGCCGCCACGAAGAGCTGTTACGGCGCCATGGACCGTACGCTCGTCTCCACGCGCTGCAGGACAAAACCAACGGTGCTGAACCGCTCGCCGACAGCGGCTATGCCGCTTCACGCCTCGATGGTTTCGAGCGCGCCGCTTGCCGATGCCCTAAGCCAAACTGACTGGGATCGCTATGGAAGGCAACAAAGCAACAGTGCTGGTCTCGAGCCCGCCGCGCAACGAAGAGCTCGAATTCCTGCCGGCAGCGCTGGAGGTCCAAGAGACGCCGCCCTCGCCGGTCGGCCGTGCCATCGCCGCCGGTATTGGCCTGCTCTTCCTCATCGCCGTGGTATGGAGCTACTTCGGCCATATCGACATCGTCGCCACCGCCGCCGGCAAGATCGTGCCGTCGGGGCAGGTCAAGATCATCCAGCCCATGGCGCAGGCCACCGTGCGGGCGATTCGCGTCCGGGAAGGCCAGCACGTCGCCGCAGGTGAGGTGCTGGTGGAGTTCGACCCCACCATCAGCGCCGCCGAGCGCAACCGCCTGCGCGAGCAGCTGGCTGCGGCACGGCTCGATCGGGCACGTCTGGTGGCCATGCTCACTGTCACAGAGCGAGCTACCCCCGCCGAAGCCCTCGCCACGGCTTGGCCGACCGGTGCCGATCCCGCTGCCATCACGACCCACAGGCGGCTCATGCACAGCGCGCTGGCGGAGCAGCGCGCATCACTGGCTGCGCTCCAGGCCGAGCTTGCCCGCGCCCGGGCCGAGCGGCAGAGCACGGAGCGGGACAAGCGCCGGCTCGAATCGATCCTGCCACTGATCGCGCAACGCGCGCATGCACTCGAGGTTCTCGCGCGCCGCAAGATGGCCCCAAAACTCGACTACCTGCAAATCGAGCAACAGCGCCTGGACCACGCCGGTCACATCCGGACCATTGCCGCTCGCTTGCAGGCGCTGGACGCCCGGATCGAGGAGGACCGCAGACGCATCGAGGTGCAACGCGCTCAGTTTCAAAAAGACCTCGCTCAACGCCTGCTTGAATCCGAGAAACAGATCGCCTCTCTACAGGAGGAGCTTCGTAAGGCCGACGCGCGAACTGGTTGGAACACGCTCGACGCACCGATCGCCGGCTTCGTGCAGGGCCTAAAGATCCACACCACCGGTGGCGTCGTCCAGCCCGCCGAGGAGCTGATGCGGATCGTGCCGGAGAATGCGCCCCTGGAAGTCCAGGCCTGGCTCGCCAACCGCGATGTCGGCTTCGTGAACACAGGACAGCTCGCCGAGGTCAAGGTCGAGACGTTTCCATTCACCCGTTATGGAACCCTTCACGCCGAAGTCACGCAGGTCTCCAACGATGCCGTGCAGGACGAGCACCGCGGCTTGGTCTACCAGACGACGGCGAGAATCGATCGGGCCTGGATGAACGTGAATGGCCGAAGAGTGCACTTGAGCCCCGGCATGACGGTGTCGTTGGAGGTGAAAACGGGGCGGCGCCGGGTGTTGGATTTCTTGCTGGCGCCGTTGATTGAGCACATCGACGAAAGTGCGAGGGAACGATGAATAAGCGTCTTAGACAGGAAATGGATGGGGTTTTATAAAGCAGAAAAATAAGGAGCGATAGACTCCGCTCAGTGCACTATTAAAGGATATGATGCGAAAAATATAAAAAGCCCGGCGCGAGGGATCAATATTGTTTACGAGGGCGGAATTGATGCTAACAATGTCAGAAGCTAACAAGAGAATACAGACATCTTTTCCATCGCTTTTTCAATCGAAATGGCTTTATGTCGGCTTAGGGATTTATTGGATGGTTGCTTGGTTACTGCCATGGGAGTCGATAGGGCAATGGGCTTGGGTTGCCGATATGGTTGATATCATGGCATCGATCATACCAAGCATTCGCGGCTTGCCGAGCATGATCCATTTTATGAGCAAGCCGGCGGCGGAGGCGCAGTTGGCCTTTTTGCATCTGTGCGGCCTGGCCTTTACGTTGGTCGTCTTTATTTTTACTCGGCCGATGCTGATCAAGCCGAAAGTAAAGAGAAAAAGACTTCAAGTTCTTCGGGGTGCTATATCTTCCGGTGCTCTGGTGGCCTTTTTTTCGGTACTCGCCCACTATGTTCCCGTTTTTAATAGCCATGTTAAAGACCCTTCAGAAGTATTTCACGACACGCATTTCAAGATGGTTTTATTTTATGTGATTGCTTATTGGGGATACAGCTATCTATTCAGTGTTTTCGTGAGCTTTTTATATGCCCTGTTCCTGCCGTTGGAAATCAAAGGAGATGTTAAATGACCAAGGATGATGCTGCAATCATGACGCCTGCAGACGTTGCCCGTACCGTTCTCGCTGGTATGGATCAACTGACGAATGAAACGTTTGATACGTCAGCCATAAAGGAACGTTTGGATAAGGCACTGGCAGACGCCAGGCTCGCGGGGAACCGTCTGCGCCAGATCGAGCTGCTGGAGATGCGTCACCTTACGCATCGTGCAGAGGACCCGGCGCTTCAGGATGCGCTGCGCCAAAGCTATGGAACCATGAAAGACTGGATCCGCCAGTCCCTGGATGCCGCCGAAGAGGCGGCGGCGCAAGCAAACGGTACGCTCAGCGAGGTCGAGAAGCTCAATGTCTTTGCCGGCAAGCTCGGAACGTTGGCTGGACCAGCAGCTTCAGCCATATCGTTTGGTGAAGGCTTGCATGCGCTTTCCATTGAGGATAGCCAGGCGGTGGGGGCCGGTCTGGTCGGAACCGTCGCCGGAAGCATAGTCACAGGGCTCGCGGTCGCGACGGCCACCACACTCAGTTTGGGAGTGCTCGGCACCGCTGGACTCGTCGCTTTGAGCTCAGCGGGCGCGGCGATAGCCTTGAATACAGTCCTCCCCGACAACTGGGCACAAGCTATAGGAGATCCCATCGTAGATATTTACGACCAGGCAAGATCGGGGTTGACCGATTTCTTCGAGGTCATGGGTGGCATCCCCGGCATCCTAGACTCCACCAACGACTATTGGCGTAGTGCAGCCAATTGGCGCCCTCGCATCGACCCCCTCGCCGTCGATCTCGACGGTGACGGCATCGAGACGGTCGGCACTAACGGCTTGGCCGGCGCTGTCTTCGATCAAAACGCCGACGGGGTGGCCACGGCGAGCGGCTGGATCGATACCGACGACGGCCTGCTGGTCATGGACCGCAATGGCAACGGCGCCATCGACGATGGGCGGGAACTTTTCGGCGAGGCGACCCGCAGCGGTGACGGGACGGCAGCGGACGGCTTCGCCGCGCTGGCCGACCTGGATAGCAACACCGACGGCCGCATCGATGCCGCCGATGCCGATTTCGCCAAGCTACGCATCTGGCAGGAGGCCAACGGCGACGGCGTGAGCCAGGCCGGGGAGCTGCACACCCTGGAGGAGATGGGCATCAGCGCCCTTAACCTCGCCCACAGCCAAACCGATCAGAGCCTCACCGGCGGCAATCGATTGATCCAAACGGGCACGTTCGTACGCAGCGATGGCACGAAAGGCCAGTTGGGTGACGTAGACTTCGCCGAGGATCATTTCCACCGGCGCTTCGAACAGACGGCAGCCCTTACCGAGGAGGCCCAGGCGCTGCCGGACATGCAGGGCTCGGGCATGGTCCGCGATCTGCGCGAGGCGGCGAGCCAAAGCGCCGATCTGGCGCAGGCGCTTATGGACTATACGAACGCCGGCACGAAAGCGGAGCAGGAGGCGCTGCTGGACGGGCTGCTGCAGGCGTGGAGCAGAAGCAGCGATATGGAAAGCCTGCAGGAGCGGGCGCTCGATGCGGGATTCGTAGTCAGCTGGCGGTTCGGCAGCACGGCGCAGGACGACGGTGACGCCGCAGCCGCCACGGCGCGGTACGACGGCGGCGCTTACGGCACCGGTGCTCAGGCTGTATTGCAGGCCTACAACGACGGACAGAGCGACGACTACAAGAAGTGGCTCACGCGCCTATCCACCCTTGAGCGGTTCAATGGCCGCACCTTCATCGAGTTCCAGGCACCCGAAGTCGACAGCGATGATTGGGCGATCTCGGTGGACACCGCTGCGAGCGGCGGCACCGGTGCAACGGTGGGGATATCGCTGCATAAAGTCGACGTCAATCTATCGGACACGCAGTTGGAGCTCTTGGAGCAGAGCTACCAGGCATTGCGGACATCCGTGTATCAGGGACTGTTGTTTCAGACGCGGCTCAAACCATACGTGGACGGGATCAGCCTGCAGTCCGACGGCGATCAGCTCGTGCTGGATTTTTCGGGTATCGAACAGGTTGCGGCGACAAGAATTGAACAGGATCCGTATAACGGCTTTGTGGATCTTCTGGATTTGATTGATGCGCGCGGTGATTCGCTGATGCAATCAGGTTGGGATGCCTGGTCTTTTCTCGGTGACGAGCTCAGGTCAGCGCTACTGAACGCTGATGTTGCAGGCTTGCTTGCCGAGCGCCGCATCGTCTATGCGGCTGACGGTACGGTGACGGTTGCCGGCACGGCTGATCCGGAAATGCTGATCGGCAACGAGATGAGCAATCAGATCACAGGCGGTGATGGCGGAGATGTAATCGCTGGAGCAAGGGGGGCCGACGTTCTCCGGGGGGCCAACGGAGCTGACACGCTGCGTGGCGGCGAGGGAGCCGACGAGCTGCACGGCGGCAACGACCACGACACCCTCTACGGCGATGCCGGGGCGGATACACTCTACGGTGGTTGGGGCAACGATGCGCTGCACGGCGGCACGGGAGCCGACGCGCTGCACGGCGGTGACCACAACGACACGCTCTACGGCGATGCCGAGGCGGATACGCTCTTCGGCGACAGGGGCAGCGATACGCTCTACGGTGGCGCGGGCGATGACGTGCTCGACGGGGGCAGTGATTCGAACACCCTCGACGGCGGGGCCGGCGATGACCTGCTGCGCAACTATGAGTGGGGCGCGAGTTATGTGAGCGGTCGCTGGGTGGGCAGCACCTACGCCGGGGGCCGCGGCAACGATCGGCTGCAGGGCACCCGCTACGGGGACACTTACCGCTTCGGCCTTGGCGACGGCGCCGATACCATCAAGGAGTTGGATAACCGCAGCGGCGGTTCGGACGTGCTGGTCTTCGGCGAAGAGATTGCCGCCTCCGACATCGAGCGAGTGCGCGAGGGTACGGATCTGGTGCTGCGCCATGTCAACGGCACGGACAGCGTGCGGGTGCACCGCTGGTTCGACGCCGGCGGGCATCGCCTGGAGCGGGTGGAGTTTGCCGACGGCACCGTGTGGAACCGCTCCCAGGTGGAGGCTCCGGGGCTGCAGCTCACCGGCACGCCCGAGGCCGATGCGATCCACGGCGGCAACATCAGTGGCGAGGTGCTCCACGGGCTCGCCGGCGACGATGTGCTCGACGGCCACGGCGGCAACGACACCCTCTACGGTGATGCCGGCGCGGACACGCTCTACGGAGGTTGGGGCCACGATGCGCTGCACGGCGGCACGGGAGCCGACGCGCTGCACGGCGGTGACCACAACGACACGCTCTACGGCGATGCCGAGGCGGATACGCTCTTCGGCGACAGGGGCAACGATACGCTCTACGGCGGCGCGGGCGATGACGTGCTCGACGGGGGCAGTGATTCGAACACCCTCGACGGCGGGGCCGGCGATGACCTGCTGCGCAACTATGAGTGGGGCGCGAGTTATGTGAGCGGTCGCTGGGTGGGCAGCACCTACGCCGGGGGCCGCGGCAACGATCGGCTGCAGGGCACCCGCTACGGGGACACTTACCGCTTCGGCCTTGGCGACGGCGCCGATACCATCAAGGAGTTGGATAACCGCAGCGGCGGTTCGGACGTGCTGGTCTTCGGCGAAGAGATTGCCGCCTCCGACATCGAGCGAGTGCGCGAGGGTACGGATCTGGTGCTGCGCCATGTCAACGGCACGGACAGCGTCCGGGTGCACCGCTGGTTCGACGCCGGCGGGCATCGCCTGGAGCGGGTGGAGTTTGCCGACGGCACCGTGTGGAACCGCTCCCAGGTGGAGGCTCCGGGTCTGCAGCTCACCGGCACGCCCGAGGCCGATACGATCCACGGCGGCAACATCAGTGGCGAGGTGCTCCACGGGCTCGCCGGCGACGATGTGCTCGACGGCCACGGCGGCAACGACACCCTCTACGGTGATGCCGGCGCGGACACGCTCTACGGAGGTTGGGGCCACGATGCGCTGCACGGCGGCACGGGAGCCGACGCGCTGCACGGCGGTGACCACAACGACACGCTCTACGGCGATGCCGAGGCGGATACGCTCTTCGGCGACAGGGGCAACGATACGCTCTACGGCGGCGCGGGCGATGACGTGCTCGACGGGGGCAGTGATTCGAACACCCTCGACGGCGGGGCCGGCGATGACCTGCTGCGCAACTATGAGTGGGGCGCGAGTTATGTGAGCGGTCGCTGGGTGGGCAGCACCTACGCCGGGGGCCGCGGCAACGATCGGCTGCAGGGCACCCGCTACGGGGACACTTACCGCTTCGGCCTTGGCGACGGCGCCGATACCATCAAGGAGTTGGATAACCGCAGCGGCGGTTCGGACGTGCTGGTCTTCGGCGCGGGGATTGTTAAAGAAGATCTATGGCTCTCCCGAAACGGCGACGATCTCGTCATCGATCGTCTGGGTTCCTCCGACGGCGTGACCATCGCCGACTGGTACACCAGCACCAGCCACCAAGTAGAGCGGATCAAGACCGACGAAGGTACCGTGCTTCTCTCGGGTCAGGTTGATCAACTCGTCTCGGCCATGGCCGCGTTCGATCCGCCGGCCAGCGGCGAAATGAACCTGACGCCGCAAGAGCAGCAACAGCTCCAAGAAGCCATCGCGGCCACCTGGCAGCCCGCTGCGTAGCCTCGATCCGCCATTGCGCCTAGAATCCGGGGCGTCGTTCTGGATTTTTCTGGGGGCGCCCGGTCGGGCGTCCCCCACAACCCGCGGCCATTACCGGCTCGATCTGCCTGGCGAGAACGCGCTTGATGGCACCTCCGGTCACGTCCTTACTCCGTAGGTGGATTAACGCTTGAATACACGGCCGCGTAGTCCGCGCCGGCGAACCCCTGTTGGGCCGCTTGGTCGAGGAGCCGCTCGAAGGCATGCAGTGTATCGGTGCTGATTCCCGCTTCGGCCGCGGCCTTTGCGAACAGGCGCACATCTTTCAGCAGGTGCTTGGTCGGAAAATTCGGATTCGCGAAATCGCGTTCGAGCATCCGCGCGAGTTTCTTGTCGTAGGTCGGCGCATAGAGGGCGCTCGCGCGCGTAATCGCCATGAAGGCATCGACATCGACCTGTTCTTTCTGCACCAGAGCGAGACTCTCGGAGAAGGCGATCGTCAGCGCGGCAATCAACTGGTTCATGGCGAGTTTCACACATGCGCCGGCCCCCACGGGTCCGATCAGGCGCGGCGTCGGTCCAAAAAGGGCCAGAATGTCCCGCCACTTCACGAACTGCTCCTCGGTAGCACCGACCATGAGGATCAGATTGCCGCTTTTGGCTTCGGGTAGGCTGCCCAGAACAGGACTCTCGAAGTAGTCACCACCTCTTCGTGCCACGGCACTCATCAGTTGCTTGCTTTCGCTGGGCGCGATCGTGGCCATCTGGATGACGGTTGTGCGGGCAAATGACGGGCCATCCGCCTCATCGATACCAAGAAGCCGGGCTGTTGTATCGGCGTCGCTGAGCATCGTCACGACCGCATCTGCCTCCTCGATGAGATCCGCGGGTCGGGAACAAAGTCGTGCGCCTCCAGCAACAAGGGACTCCGCCTTGGATTGGGTTCTGTTATACGCAAGGACTGTGTGCCCACCTTGGATCAGCCGGGATGCCATCGGTTGTCCCATCAGGCCGGTTCCTATCACTCCGATCTTCATAGCATTTCCTGGTTGATACTGGCCTTGAACGCCTCGACCTCTTTTACGATCCGACTTCTACCCTGCCCTGCCACCAAAGTTGGCCGGCCGCGACTTCCCTAATTTCGCAACCAGACTCATTCTTTGGTTTACCAAGGTACGCCAAACTGCGCGCCCCCTGCTACGGCCCAGTGAGCTGCTATCATCTCGGCATGAGTGAACCTCACCCGCTAAGCCATGAGACGCGCCGCGATGTCTATACGGTATCGCGGCTGAACCAGGAAGTACGCCTGCTGCTCGAGCACGCCTTGCCGCTGCTCTGGGTCGAGGGGGAAATTTCCAACCTGAGCCAACCCCGCTCCGGGCATCTCTATTTCACGTTGAAGGACGAAGCGGCGCAGGTGCGCTGTGCAATGTTTCGCAACCGCAGCCTTTATCTGCGATTCCGGCCCAAGGACAGCCTGCACGTGCTGGCGCGCGCCCGGATCAGTCTATACGCGCCGCGCGGCGATTTTCAGCTGATCATCGAGCACATGGAGGAGGCCGGAGACGGTGCACTGCGCCGGGCCTTCGAAGCTTTGAAAAACCGCTTGGCGCAGGAGGGGCTGTTCGCAGCGGAGCACAAAAAGCCGTTGCCGGCGCTGCCGCGCCGCATCGGTGTCGTCACCTCGCCTTCCGGTGCCGCCTTGCGCGATGTGCTGAGCGTCCTGCGCCGGCGCTTCCCGGCGATCCGTGTGCTGATTTATCCGGTGGCGGTACAGGGTGCGAACGCGCCCGGGGAAATCACGGCCACGATCCGGCTCGCCGCGCGCCGCCGCGAGGTGGATGCCTTGCTGCTGACCCGCGGCGGGGGTTCGTTGGAGGATCTATGGGCTTTCAACGAAGAGGCCGTCGCCCGGGCCATCCATGAGTGCCCGCTGCCGATCGTAAGCGCAGTCGGCCACGAGACCGACACGACCATTGCCGATTTCGTGGCCGATCAGCGCGCCCCAACGCCCTCCGCCGCGGCCGAGCTGCTCAGCCCCGACGGCCCGGGCTGGCTGACTCGTATCGATCACCTCGCCGAGCGGCTACGGCAGGGCCTGCGGCGCGGGCTCGAGCGTCAACGCCACGGGCTCGGCCGGCTCGAGCGGCGGCTTGCCAATCAGCACCCCGGCCGCCGCCTGCAGGAGCGCGCGCAGCGGCTCGACGAGCTGGAGCAGCGAATGACACGCGCCGAGCGCGGGCGGCGGCGCGAGCTGACCACCCGCCATGGGCATCTCGCGGACCGGCTGCACCGTCAGGATCCCCGCTGCCGCGTCCGGGAACGGCTCGAGCAGATCGCGGCGCTGCGGCGCCGGCTGCACGCCGCGCTTGGCCAAGACCTTGGCAGCCGCCGGCAGTTGCTCGCCGCAACGGTGCGGGCACTGGAGGCCGTCAGCCCCCTGAAGACGCTCGGCCGAGGGTACGCCATCGTCCGGCGCCAACGGGATGATCACATCGTGCGCCGGCCAAGCGAGGTGACTCCGGGCGAGCGCGTCAGTGCCCGGCTCTACAGCGGTGAACTCGTTTGCCGCGTCGAGGCGCTGCGCGAGACGAGCGATGCGCATACTTTGCCGGGGAGGTCGCATGAGACGGACGAATAGTGGAGGCTTCGGAAACTGCATGGTCCGCCCAACGAAGACCGGGATTCATTTTATTGTTCCGCAAGGAGAACTGGATTCCGGCCTACGCCGGAATGACGAAACCCGACACCTAATTAATAATCGAGCGCCCCACCCAGCCAGAGATCCTGAGGTGTGGTATGGATTTTGAGATACCCGACATCTTCTCCCACCCTCTCTACCTGAAGGTCAACCAGGCCTATCGCGCCAACGAGACGGAGCATGTCAGCATGCTGCTCCGGGAGGCGGCACTGCCCGCCGCGGCCCAGCAGCGGATCGCCAAACACGCGCGGGCGCTGGTGTGCGAGGTGCGCCACAGCCGCGTCCACAAAAGCGGCATCGACGCCTTCATGCACCAATACGAGCTCTCCAGCCATGAAGGGGTGGTATTGATGTGCCTGGCCGAAGCGCTGCTGCGCATCCCGGACACGGCGACCATCGACAAGCTGATCGAAGACAAACTCGGCACATCCCATTGGGAACGCCACATCAGTGACAGCGATTCGCTGTTCGTCAACGCTTCCACCTGGGCATTGATGCTCACCGGACGCCTGCTGAGCGACCACGATCAGCCGCAACAACACTTGCGCGGCGTACTGCAGCGGCTGCTGCGCCGCAGCAGCGAGCCGCTGATCCGCCAAGCGCTGCTCCAGGCCATGCGCATCCTGGGGCGACAGTTCGTGATGGGGCGCGACATTGAGGAGGCGCTGCGGCGCGCGCGTGCCTCGGAGCAGCGCGGTTACCGCTATTCCTACGATATGCTCGGCGAGGCGGCACGCACCGATGCCGATGCATGCCGTTACTTCGATCGCTATCGCCAGGCGATCGAGGCCATCGGCGAGAGCGCCGCTGGCCGCGGGCCGATCGCCTCGCCGGGTGTGTCCATCAAGCTCTCAGCGTTGCACCCGCGCTATGAGCTCGCCAATCGTGACCGAGCCCTGCGCGAGCTGCTGCCGCGGCTGCACGCCTTGGCGCTCCAGGCCGCACAGTATGATATCAATCTGACCGTCGATGCCGAGGAGGCGGCCCGCCTGGACGTTTCGCTGGAGCTCATCGATGCGCTGTGCGCCGACCCGCAGTTGCGCGCCTGGCAAGGCCTGGGGCTTGCGCTGCAGGCCTACCAGAAGCGGGCGTTTCCTCTGCTCGACTGGCTCGCCGAGCGGGCCGAATACCACGGTCGGCGGCTTATGGTGCGGCTGGTCAAGGGCGCCTACTGGGATACCGAGATCAAGCGGGCTCAGGAGCTCGGCCTGAACGGCTATCCGGTGTTCACCCGCAAATCCAACACCGACGTTTCCTATCTCGCCTGTGTCCGCAAGCTGTTGGCGAATCCCCGGCATTTTTACCCGCAGTTCGCCACCCACAACGCTCATACCCTGGCCTATGTGCTGGAAGTAGCCGGCCAAAACCACGCCTTCGAGTGTCAACGTCTACACGGCATGGGGGAGGCGCTCTATGACCAGATCGTCGGCGCGGAGCAGCCGGGGATTGCCTGCCGGGTCTATGCGCCCGTGGGCAGTCACGAAGACCTGCTGCCCTACCTGGTCCGACGTCTGCTCGAAAACGGCGCCAACTCCTCATTCGTCAACCGCATCGTCGACGAGAAAGTGCCAATCGAGGAAATCATAGCCGACCCGATCGCCAAGATGGCCGCCCGCTCGTATCTGCCGCATCCGCGGATTCCCTTGCCGGTCAACATCTATGGCCCACAGCGGCGCAACGCCAAGGGCGTGGATCTCACCGATCTCGCCCAGCTCGAGTGGCTACGCCAAGGCATGGTGGAGGCGGATCGCCACGATTGGACGGCCACACCCCTTATCGGCGGGCAGGTGTACGAAAGACTGAAAACGCCTGTGTTCTCGCCCGCAGACCGCTCACGGCGGGTCGGCACGGTGGCCTTCGCCGATCGCGAGGCGCTCGAGCGCGCCCTCGCCCACGCCCAGCAGGCCGCCGCCGACTGGGAGTCCTGCCCCGCCGCAAAGCGCGCCGATTGTCTCGACCGTTTGGCCGAGCTCTATGAGCGACACATGCCAGAGTTGGTGGCGCTGTGTGCCCGAGAGGCGGGCAAACACATCCCCGATGGCATCGCCGAGGTGCGTGAGGCGGTGGATTTTTGTCGTTATTACGCCGCCCGCGCCCGCCTGGACCTAGAGCCGACGTCGCTGCCCGGTCCCACTGGCGAGCGCAATCAACTCTCGCTGCACGGCCGAGGCGTATTCGCCTGCATCAGCCCCTGGAACTTCCCGCTCGCTATTTTCACCGGCCAAATCAGCGCGGCGCTGATCGCCGGCAACGCCGTGATTGCCAAGCCGGCCGAGCAAACCTCGCTGATCGGGGCCTATGCGGTGCGGCTGATGCACGAAGCGGGCATCCCGCCGGATGTCTTGCAGTTTCTGCCCGGCGACGGGCCCAATGTGGGCCTGGCACTGGTGCGGGACCGGCGGGTCGATGGCGTGGCCTTTACCGGCTCGGTGGCCACGGCCAAGCGCATTAATCGGGCACTCGCCGAGCGAGAGGGACCGATCGTGCCGTTGATCGCCGAGACCGGTGGGCAAAACGGCATGATCGTCGACTCCTCCGCTTTGCCCGAGCAGGTGGTGAGCGATGTGGTGAGGTCGAGCTTTCAGAGCGCGGGGCAACGCTGCTCGGCCCTTAGGGTGCTGTATTTGCAGGATGACATCGCCGAGCGCGTAATCGAGATGCTGATCGGGGCGATGGCCGAACTGCGCATCGGTGATCCCTGGTGCCTCGCAACGGATGTCACGCCGGTGATCGATGAGGGCGCCCGGCGCATGCTCGCAGCGCACGCCGAGCACATGAGCGCTACGGCGAAGCCGCTCTATCGCTGCGAACTGCCGGCCGGAACCGCAAACGGCACGTTCTTCCCGCCCTGCGCCTTCGAGCTGCGCAGCCTACGGCAACTCACGGAGGAGAAATTCGGTCCCATTCTGCATGTGATCCGCTATCAGGCGCGTGATCTGGACCGGGTGATCGACGAGATCAATGCGACCGGCTACGGCTTGACCTTCGGCATCCACAGCCGCATCGACACCACGGTAGAGCATGTGGTAAGCCGCATGCACGCGGGTAATATCTACGTCAACCGCAACATGATCGGCGCCGTGGTGGGTGTACACCCTTTCGGCGGCGAGGGCCTATCCGGCACCGGCCCCAAGGCCGGCGGCCCGCATTATCTACCGCGCTTCACAAATGAGCGGGCGTTGAGCATCGATACCACCGCCGCCGGGGGTAACGCCACGTTGATGTCCTTGGGTGAGGAAGAGCCAGATGATACCTTACTGCCGGCCTACCCACCGGACCGATAAAAGCCGGATACGCGCTTTGTCCAGCGCGCCTCGCATTCAGCTCGGAGCCCCAGCCCCCGTCTGACAGCGCGGCATGTTCTCCTCCCGGAAAGAGATCGTTTGATAGCGATAAAACGTCACACCACTGGCCCAGAATTCGGCTTGCAGACCCGCCTTCAGCCGCAGCCCACCCAGAAAATCGCTTGGTCGCGGCAGCTGGCGCCAAACCGTGGGCAAGAAGGTCGAGCAGCGCCCCTGCCACTCCAGGATCAGACCATCCACACCGGGTCGGAGTTGCGCCAGCAGCTCCCATTCGCTCGCCACGCTCAACGCCTGCGGCGGAGTGAGCACCGAGATCTCCACAACGGCTTCCGCGAGCTCGGCCGGCCGCAATGGAGCGAAGCGCGGATCACGGGTGCCGGCCGCGTAGGCATTCTCGGCGATGTCCTGCACCAGCGGGCGGCGCGCCTCCAAACTGCCGATACAGCCTAGCAACTGATCGGCTCGCCGCAGCGTGACAAAGCTGGCAGCCGGTTCGCACAGATGAGCCGGCCACTCCTGCAACGCAATCGGCAACGCGCGGCCACTCGACAAACCGTGACTCAGGCTGGCCCGGGCGAGCTCCAGGAGCCGCTGGCGCTCTGCGGAGTCAATTTTCATAAACCGCAAAAGCCCCGTAGCCCACTACTCGCTGGCGGTTGCCGGCGGTATCGCCCGAGCTGCAGAGCCTGAGCTGCTCGATACGCAGCTCCCGGCGGCGTGCCAGCTCGAGCAACCCAACGAGGGGGGTGCGCCCACAGGCGTCCTGATAGCCGATCGCCTCAGGGCGCTTGCCCAAAATGTTCTCCGCGGTCCGGTTATCCAACCGCCGAGCGGTTTCGTAGTCATGATAGTGGCTGAGGTCGGTACTGATGACGACGAGAGTTTCAGCACCACCCCAGAGACGCTCCAGCACCGCTGCCACCGCCTCGGCGCTCGCATCACCCACCGCTAACGGCACGAGGCGAAAATCATCGAGCAGATATTGCAAAAACGGCACCTGGACCTCAAGGCTGTGCTCCTCGGCATGCGCCTTGTCCGAGAAACTCACATACGCGAGATCCGCGAGCCGCCCTAGCGCCGAGCCATCCAGCGCCACCTCGCCCAGCGGGGTCAAAAAAGCATCTCCGGTATGGGCGGCGAGGCCCGCAAAGCGCACCCGGTGGGCGGGGCCCAGCAGCACTACCCGCTCGATGCGCGCATGCGCCGGTGCGATCCGCGCATAGGCCGCAGCCGCCGTAGAGCCGGAAAAGACATAGCCCGCATGCGGCACGATTAGCGCCTTCGGTGTGTGAGGCTCGGCAACCGGGCGACTCATCAGCTCGCCTAACAGCCGGCGCAGCGACTCGGCCTCGCCGGGATAAAACAGCTCGGCGACAGCGGGTTCGCGCACTTTTCTCGCCATGGCTCTTG
The DNA here is from genome assembly GCF_000153205.1 of Nitrococcus mobilis Nb-231. Taxonomy (GTDB): domain Bacteria; phylum Pseudomonadota; class Gammaproteobacteria; order Nitrococcales; family Nitrococcaceae; genus Nitrococcus; species Nitrococcus mobilis. The sequence goes on along the minus strand of NZ_CH672427.1, from coordinate 96,627 downwards.
GTCGACCTCTCCCTCCGCGGCCGCCACCCGCGACATTTTATACGCCACGCGGGTGGCGGCGTGCTCAGCTTGATGCGCCAGGACAGCATCACCCAATCAGATCAAGCTTTGGTATTGACGTTATAGCTGTATCGACGACACTTTCAAATGAGAGGAACGAAATGAAGCAACCACTCGCGGAAGCCAAGCACACGTTCTTTGCGGCCGATACCATCGCCACCCGCTACTGGCACCGGCTGGAGGACGGGCGTATCCAATGCGACGTTTGCCCACGGGCCTGTAAGCTCAAGCACGGTCAGCGTGGGCTGTGCTTCGTGCGCGCCTGCCAGGACGAACAGATCGTGCTGACGAGCTACGGACGCTCCAGCGGCTTTTGTATCGATCCGATTGAGAAAAAGCCGCTCAACCATTTCTTGCCCGGAACACCGGTGCTCTCCTTCGGCACCGCCGGCTGCAACCTCGCTTGCAAGTTCTGCCAGAACTGGGACATCAGCAAATCCCGGGAACTCGACACCCTAGCCGACCAAGCGGCACCGCAGGAACTGGCCGCCGCGGCGCTACGGACCGGCTGCCGTAGCGTGGCGTTTACCTATAACGACCCGGTCATTTTTCTGGAATACGCCATCGACATCGCACAGGCTTGTCATGAGCACGGCCTCAAGGCCGTGGCCGTAAGCGCCGGCTACATGTGCGCCGAACCGCGCGTGGAGTTTTATCGACACATGGATGCCGCCAATATCGATCTTAAAGCATTTACGGAGCGCTTCTACCGCAAGCTGACCGGCTCCTCGCTCGGACCAGTGCTGGAAACGCTGCAGTACCTGAAACACGAAACCAGCGTCTGGTTCGAAATCACTACCCTGCTGATCCCTGGACACAATGACGAGCCCAGCGAACTCGATGCTCTCAGCCGTTGGGTGTGCGAGAAACTCGGTCCCGAGGTGCCATTACACTTCACGGCCTTCCATCCGGATTTCAAGCTGCGCGACCCCCCGCCTACCCCACCAGAGACCTTGACTCGGGCCCGGCACATCGCCATAGCCAACGGGTTGCATTACGTTTACACAGGCAATGTCCATGACCTGGACGGCGGCAGCACCTATTGCCAACGCTGCGGACAGCGCCTGATCGGCCGCGACTGGTATGAGCTCTCCACCTGGAATGTGGATGCGCACGGCGACTGCCGTTTTTGCGGCGCCCGCTTGCCCGGCGTCTTCGAGCCCACACCCGGCGAGTGGGGGCGCAAACGCCTGGCCGTTGCCCTACACCGCCGCCGCGCGGGATAAACACCGCTAACCCACGACTTGGGGGAGCAGCGGCGCTGCCGAACTTCACCGCTACCGAGACCAGCGCCTCACGCTCGGGAAACAACCACACCACACTGCTATACGACCACTCGGTTGCCCCCGACAGTATGCCGCACTGCTCGATGTGCGGCATCGGATTCGGGCAGGAATACCCAAAATTTGAACCTATTCCCATCGCCGCGAATTTCAGCATGGTAATTAAAAAGAACGAAACGGTCGCGTCCTGCAAATAGACGGCAGGGGTCGCGGGCGGAGGGGCCCGCTAAAGACACAAGTTAAGAATCGGCTGAAATCGCCAGGGAGGTTTGGATGAGAGGCATATTACAAGGAATAACAAGGACAGCGGTCGTGATCGGGTGCGGCACCTCAGTAGCCTTCACGGCCGGCGCTGAAGCGGCGTCTATTTCAGCCGGACCTTATGTGGGTGTCGTCGGGGGATACCAGAGCACGGACCTCGATTGGTCTGGAAGCCTTGGCGGTGGCACAGCCAAAGTAGATTCTCTTGCACTCGTGGGAGCACGGGCCGGAGTCGTCGGCGGATGGAGCATGTGGGGAGGCCACGATATTTACGGCGCGGTGGAACTCAACGCCGCAACCAGCACCGCCGACGGTAATGTGAGCGTGAATGGCGCCGGGCTGAAGTTGGAGAGCGAAGAGACCTACGGCGCGTCTGTGTTGTTCGGGCGACGCATAGTCCCGGGAGCCCTACTCTACGGCCGGGTCGGCTGGCAATGGTTGAACAGTACGGCGCGTCTCAATGGAGACTCTGATAGCCAGAGGCTTAACGGTATACGGGCCGGGGCCGGTGGTATGTGGGCGCTCTCGGACATGGTTACCTTCCGCATCGAGTATACGCACAGCTTTTACCAGTCAGAAAAATGGAAGGACCTGGGCGGAACAACCTTAAAGGCGAAACTCCGCGAGAACGTATTCCAGGGTGGGTTCACTGTAAGCTTCTGATTTAAATTAACTATTATGAGAACCGGCCCACTTGTTTGGGCCGCTTCCCAGTGCAGAATATGCCATTTCAATATAGTAATTAACTTTTATATGCTTAATTAAAATTTGCTATGTATTGGCCTAAAATACATTCACTAAAAATATATCAATTTATTTAGTCTGCATTTGCTCTTGCAAAAAATAAATTTTGAGCTACCTTCTATCGAAGGTCTTCTTTTTTATTAGGGAATGGTGACGTTGATCTGCCTATTGCAGTCGTAGCAGGTAGGGAGCGTAAGCAGAGCGGACCAAAAGGGGTGTACAAAGAGGTATTTTTTAGCTATCAAATTATATCTTGTTAGGTCATTAGCTGATGAGGTGATGCTTTACATACGTTACGTAAGAGCCAATTTTTTGACAGAAACCATCCAATGATGGATGAGTTTTTAAAGCCAGGAACAGCATTGATAGCAAATGGATTTCTTAAATTTTCTACGTATAGACATACATTTAGGAGATTAACTATGGGCTGGGATACTGTTCAAGGAGATTGGCAGCGGCATGTAGGGCAAGTGCGGATACTATGGAGCAAGCTGACTGAAGAGGAGTTGCAGCAGATCAACGGTCGCCGGGACATGCTAGTTAATAAAATTCATGAAAGGTACCGACTTCCCAAGGATTTAGTGGAAGAGCAAGTCAAGATATTCGAGAACCGATTCGATAGCTGAGAACCGCCTGTAAAAACAAAATAACCCTAAAGAAGACAAGATTGCCAATCGTTTAGGTCCGCGTGCACGATATCGAGTAACGGGGGATTACCCCTTGTCAGAAAGGCAGGCGGCCTGGATGGTTGGCAATTTTTTGTAAAGCCCCTCGGGGCGCGCCGCCTCAACCGGGCAATCGCCGTGCCGCTCGCAGGCATCATAGGGAAAACCGCGCAGACTGTGGCTTGATGGCCTTGCCTAAGGTCCACACTATAGGGCGCTCCCGGCGAACACCACTGCGCCGCCACCCTAGCCCCTATGCTGATGCCGATGAGCCTGGAAACCGCCCTCACCCGCCACGGTCTTACTTTTACCGAGTTGCAAACAGCTGCTGGCCTAGCGCGTTTGGATACAGCCTTTCGCGATTATCTTGGCAAAATTTCTCAACCGTTGGCCCAGCAACTCACCACATACCGCCGCAGCGGTACCGATGGCCCGATCGCAACCAGCGCATTGTTGCTTACACTCGCCCCGCATCTTGAGCGTTTCATTGCCGATCTCTTCGGTATTGCCAACGCAACCGAGCAAGCACAGGCCGCGCTGCGCAGCCATGATGCGGTGCTGGCGTTCAAGCAAGAGTTCGTTATTAAGCGAGTCAAAAAACTTCGCCAGCCCGTCACGGATACCTTCCAAAACCTAAATGACTGGCTGGATACCCGGATTGCCAATGCCGCCGATCGGGAACGTGCCGTGGCCGACTACGCCATGGGATTGTTGCAGGATCCAATGGCCAATGCAGCTTCAATCGAGCGGGTAACCCACTGGTGCAAACTCGCTCGCACCGACCCTAAGGCTCGATCCGAACTAGCCGACTGGGTCAGCTTCGCTCTGCCCGAACGCTTGGATCACGCGCGGCTGGTTGCGTTGCAGAGGGTGGACGCCCACGGCACGGTGCGCTTACAGACCCATCCCATACGCTGGCGCCGACGCGACGGCTTTGAGCTCACCGATGCACGGATGGATGCACGCAGCGTGCACAGCGAAATCCATTATTGCGTTTACTGTCATGAGCACAACGGCGATTTCTGCTCCAAGGGCTTCCCGGAGAAAAAAGATCACCCCGAACTCGAGTTCAAGGCTGACCCCCTGGGGGTAACACTCACCGGCTGCCCGCTCGAGGAGAAGATTTCCGAGATGCACGTGCTCAAGCGTGCCGGCCAGACAATCGCCGCATTGGCGGTGGTCATGGTGGATAACCCCATGGTGCCGGCGACCGGGCATCGCATCTGCAATGACTGCATGAAAAGCTGCATCTACCAGAAACAAACTCCGGTCAACATCCCCCAGATCGAAACCCGTGTCCTGACGGATGTCTTGGAACTGCCGTGGGGAGTAGAGATCTATCATCTGCTCACGCGCTGGAATCCGCTGCGTCAGGAGCAATACCTCCAGCAGCCGGACAACGGCCGACGCATCCTAGTGGCCGGCATGGGACCAGCCGGCTTTACCATGGCTCACCATCTCACCATGGAAGGCTGCGCAGTAGTGGGCATCGACGGCCTGAAAATCGAGCCGTTGCCACGCACAATTCTGGAAAATCCCATAGAGCGCTGGGAGGACTTAAAGGAGCCCCTCGACGAGCGCATCCTGCTCGGTTTCGGTGGCGTAGCCGAATACGGCATCACCGTGCGCTGGGATAAGAATTTCCTGAAGCTGATCTACTTGTCGCTGGCACGCCGGGCGAACTTTCGAGTCTACGGCGGAGTCCGCCTAGGCGGAACCATTACCCTGGAGGATGCTTGGAGGCTCGGTTTCGATCATGTCTGCAACGCCACTGGGACAGGTCTGCCGCGAGTCCTCCACATGCGCAACAGCCTAGCGCGAGGCATGCGCCAAGCCAGCGATTTCCTCATGGCCCTACAGCTCACCGGGGCCGCCAAAGCGTCCAGCCTCGCCAATCTCCAGGTCCGACTGCCGTCCGTAGTCATCGGCGGCGGACTCACCGGCATCGATACGGCAACCGAGGTCCAAGCGTATTACATCAAGCAGGTGGAAAAAATTCTCGGGCGCTACGAAGCACTCGTCGCCGAGCTCGGGGCGGAGTCCGTCGTCACCGGACTCAACGCCGAGGACCGTGCAACGCTAGCCGAGTTCCTCGAGCACGGGGCGGCGGTACGGGCCGAGCGCGAGCGGGCAGCGGCCGCCGCTGAGGCCCCGGACTTCAGCACACTGCTGCGTCAGTGGGGTGGCGTGACCGTCGCCTATCGCAAGGGACTCAACGCCTCGCCAGCCTACATCCGCAACCACGAAGAAGTGAGCAAGGCAACCGAGGAAGGCCTATTCTACGCCGAAGGTCTCGAGCCGCTCTATGTCGAAGTAGACGGCTTTGACCACGTCAAGAGCCTGGTGTGCCGCCGTATGAAACGCGAGGAAGGTCGCTGGTTGGCCACGCGAGAGGAAGTGACCTTGCCGGCTCGGTCGATTTTCGTCGCCGCCGGCACGGTTCCCAACACCCTATATGAACGTGAATACCCCGGCACCTTTGCGCTCGATGGCAACCACTTCTTGCCCCACATCGCCCACCCCAACGGTGTCCAGCCGGTGGGCTTGGCAAGTCACTGCAAATCGCCGGAGTTCGGCCCGTTCACATCGTACAGTCAAAACGGCCGGCGGGTGACCTTCCTTGGGGATACCCATCCGGCCTTCCACGGCAGCGTGGTAAAAGCAATCGCCTCGGCAAAACGCAGCTACCCGCAAGTGCTCGATGCCATTTATGACCGCCCGGCAGTAGGCGCAGCCGAGGCTTTCCTGGCACGAATGGATCGGCTGCTGGTCGCCCGGGTAGTCGAAGTCAAACAACTCAACCCGGCACTGGTGGAGCTTTGGGTGCGCGCCCCCTTGGCAGCGTATAACTTCCGACCGGGCCAATTCTTTCGCCTGCAGACGTTCGAATCGAACAGCCCCGTCGTGGCAGGCACCCGGTTGCAGGTGCCGCTGCTCACGGTGAGCGGTACGGGCGTTAGAGACGACATGATCCGGCTCATTGTCCTGCAGTGGGGTGTTGCGGCACGCCTGATCGGACGCTTACAGGCCAATGCGCCGCTGGTCTTGATGGGTCCCACAGGTGCGCCAACCGATATACCCCAGGAGAAGACCATTCTGGTGGTGGCGGGCCGTTGGGGGGCTGCGGTCATGCTTGATATCGGCGCGGCCCTGCGGGCCGCCGGTAACCGAGTGCTCTACGTCGCTGCTTTCGGCAACGCCGCGGAGGTGGATCATCAAGATGAATTGGAGGCCGGTGCCGATCAGATCATCTGGTGTACAGCCAGAGAACCCAGGGTTCGTGCTCGCCGCGTCCAGGACAGTAGCGTCGTCGCCACGGATATGATCGAGGTGGTGCGCCGCTACGGGGATGGCGAGATCCCTCCCGCAAGCGCGCCGGCGATCGCGCTGCACACGGTGGACCGAATTATGGTCATGGGCGGCACGGGACTGCTGGCCGGCTTCCAGCGCGCACTCGAGGACACATTAAAGCCCTACTTTCAACCGAACGTGGAAGCCTTTGGCACGGTCGGCAGCCCGATGCAGTGCATGCTCAAAGGCGTCTGCGCTCAATGTTTACAATGGCAAATCGACCCTGACAACGGCGAGCGTACCCGTCCGGTTTTCTCCTGCGCCAGCCAAGATCAGCCGCTGTCCTGGATCGACCTCGACAACCTCTCCGCGCGCCAGCAACAGAATCGACTCTCCGATCGGCTAGCCGGACTGTGGCTCGATTACGTACTGCGCCGAGCGGATACTTGAATGCAGAATCAGACTTGCGGCGGCCATTTGGCCGCCGCTTTTTCATTAACTGGCTTCTTTTAAAATACTTCACCGAAGGGAGAGGGCCGCTGGCAGCATGAGCACGGCGAAGACCAGGAAATGCAGACCACTCAGGACCGTGGGCAAACGCTCGTAGTCTCTGGCGAGCCAGCGAAACCGCGCCAGCCATCCGAAGCTGCGTTCCACCACCCAGCGTCGGGGCAACACTACGAAACCTTTCTTGGCTTCAGGCAGTTTGACCACCTGTGCAGCTCGATGCCGTTGCCCTACGCCGCCTCCTTGGCCTGCTCGCCCGTGTAGCCTTGATCCACCTAGCCCAAGTTTAACGTCCCCAAAAATAACTTCGCGATACTCAGAGAGTTAAGATCGGCCGCGGCGGCGAGTGGCACTACATTACGTTCATTTTATAAATCAGCGGGCTCACACGATTGTTTTCTGCACGCCGCCCGGGGCGGGATCGGCCCCGAGGGCCTGATAGATTCGCGCCTGATCGGGCTCGGCGCGGGTGGCCTTGCGCACGTGCAGGGTGCGGCCATCGCCGCGGTTGAACGTGGCGGTGACCCGGCACTGGCCGGCGAGGGTATCGCGTAGCGTGCTCCAACGCTCGCAGATGCCGTGGGCGGCGAGGCAGTGGCGGATGAGCTGGACGAACTGATAGGCGAGCACGGTGATGAACAGGTGCCCCTCGGCGCGCTCTTCCTTGTGATGGAAGATCGGGCGCAGGCCGAGCTCCGATTTCAGGCTTCGGAAGACCGCCTCAAGGTCGGTGAGCATGATGTAGGTGCGCCACATTGTCTTCTCGTCCCAGCCGGTCTCGTTGCTGCGCAGGCAATAGACGCCCGGCTCGGTGACCAGAGAGCCTTTCACGGGCAGGCGCTGCCAGTGGATCGCACGGGCGCGCTCGCCGCTGTCACCGGCGATCACTTCAATGTGGTAGTGCTGGCCGAGGCCGCGGCTTTTCTCCTTGAGCCGCCCGATGCGCTCCCAGAGCTTGTCGATGCGCTTGGTGGTGCCCCGCCGGCTGAGTCCGGTCGCAAGCTTGTCGAGCCCAGCCTCGAAGCGGTCCATCAGGCGCCCGGCGATCGCTTGCTCCTTGCGCACGCGGCCCTCGGAGCGACAATACAGGCGCACCTCCTGGCCATCAGCCGAGGGCACTTTGAGTAGCTCCACGGCCTGCCCGCCGGCGTTGTCGAGGGTGATGGCCTCTTTAAAATCGACCGCGCGGCGGCGCTCGCGGCTGACCACCAGATAGCGGTAGCCCTGCTCGGCCAGCCAGGCGAGGTTGGCCTCGGTGGCCACCCCGCGGTCCATGACCACAAGCGCGCCGGCGGGCGCCGCGAGGCCGGTGAGCATCCCCTGGAGGGTCTGCGCCTCGGCCGCATTGCCAGCGAAGACCCGCGAGCGGCGCACAAAGCCGCAGCATCGAGCACCAGCGCCAGGGTGAGCAGCGGGCAGTCGCTGCGCCGCTCCTTGGAGTGGCCGTGGCGCGCGGCCGGATTGACCGGTGCCTCGCCCTCGAAGTAAGTGTTGGTCAGATCGTAGAGCGTGATTGTCGGGGCGAGCGCGAACAGATCGCTCACCCGGGCGAACAGATGCCCTTCGAGGGCCGCGCGGTGGCGCAGCAGGATATCGGAGGTACGGTAGAGCTGCATCGGGCTCATCGCCTCGAAGTCCACCTCCAGCAGCTCGCCGAGGCCGCTGCGCCGGGCGAGCCACTGATACGTCGCCCGCTCCGAGCCCGGGGCGGCCATGCGGGCAACGATCAGCCCCAGCGCCGCCGCACGTTGCGGGCCGGTCAGCCCCAGCGCTTGGAGCTGCTCCTCCAAGCCCGCCTGGCGCAGCGCCCACAGGGCGAGCTGCTCGACGCCCACCGAGCGCGGGCGCACCAGTGAGAGCGAGTCCACGTCCACCGACTGCACGTCACCCCCACCGCCGGGTACACCGCCAGCATCGGCCGGTGCCGGCGTACCGCCCTGCTCGGCGAGCAGCCGCGCCGCAATACGCTCGGCCTGGCGCTCGACGGCGAGCGGGAGGCCCTTCCCCTCCTCGTCGAACAGCGCCGCCTGGCCGCTGAGCCGTTGCTCGATGCGCGCACACAACGCCGACCAGTGTGCCTGCGCCACTGGGAAGTGCCGCCCCAGGTTCAACAGGGTGCGCTGGCGGACCTTACCGGCGCGCCGCTCGGAGCGCACCAGACGATACGTGACATACGACTCGCCGGTGGCCGTGCTGCGGGTCTGGGTGCGGCGGATGAACATGCCCGCGAGGCTAGCGTGGGCGGGCGCTCCGCACAAGGGATAACAACAAATATTATGGCACTACATCCAGCGCGCCACCCTCGCCACTATACGAATCAATAACTTCTCTTCGCATACACGCCCAAATCAGCCCGAAATCAGGCAGAGAGCGTTAAAGATGGGCTAGGCCAGCTTGACGGTGCCGCCCGTGGCCTCTTGCACGGCCTCGCACAACAGCCGCACCTGCGCGCGCTCCGGCTCGTTGGCCGGCGTGACGTGCACGGCCAGCAAATGCCCCAGCGTGTCCACCGCCACGTGCACCTTGCTGCCGCGGCGACGCTTATAGCCATCGTAGCCGGCGCGCGGCCCGCTCTCGCAGCTGGATTGCAGCGTGCGACCATCCATCACCATGGCGCTGGGCTGGCTTTAGCGTCCTTGTGCCACGCGGATGATCGAGCGCAGCTCCGAGACCATGGCCTCGAAGCAGCCCGAATCGACCCAACGCCGGCTTTGCTGGTAGACCGCCGCCCAGGGCGGAAAGTCGTTGGGCAGCAGTCGCCACGGCGCACCCGCCCCGCACGAGCCAACGCAGGGCATTGAAGACCTCGCGCAGGTCGTGCCGGCGTTGCGGCGCGGACGCGTTCATGAGGCTCAGGTACGGCGCCGCGAAGCTCCATTCTTGGTCGCTGACATCTGTGGGATAGGGCTTTCGAGTTATCGCGCCATTCTACAGGCCTCGGCACCGCCCCCGATCAGAAGCTCATAACACGCTCTATTCGAAGAAATCTTTAGGGGTCGAGGCGCTTGCCATTACGACCAGCAGACTGCAGTCCAAAGCATCGAGCAATGAGCGGCCAAGCGAGCCGCGCCACCAACGGGCAAGCGCACTGCAGCGCCGATGCCCGACCACGACCAGGTCCGCTGCGACGTCTCGGGAAATACGGCTGATCTGCTCGGCCGGATCGCCGACTCCGAGTCGTCCCTCGGCTTGTAAACCGCGATCGCGCAGGATTCCGACCCCCGTCGCGATCACGCGCTGGACTTCCTCCTGGCCTTGCTCCAGCACCTCGACCGGATAGATCCCCTCCATCAAAGCAATCCCCGCGGGAGGCTCCAAAACCGCTACAAGATAAGTTCGCGCCGAGCAGTACACGGCGAGGTCAGCGCCCTCCTGCAAGGCCACCCGCCCCTCCACACTGCCATCGAAGGCCAAGACGATCGACTGGTACATCGCTGCCCCCGCACGCCGCACTGCCTCACCCAGCAAACTAGCCCGCAATCGGGTGCGATTCCAGCGCGACGCTATAAAGATCCAGGGCCAATGGATGCTAGCGGTAATCCAACCGCCCAAATACTTGGGGCTGGCCACCGCTCCAGCCACGGCTGGTCATACCCAGGATACCGCTCGTGAACCCACGCATGAAAGCGTCTTTTCCATGAAGAATTGTTTGAATGAACAGCCTCTATAAGCTCTTTCTAATTCTTCTATTACATCAAATCCATTTAGTTTGAAGAACGGCTGTGCGGTTATGCAAACGTCGGCAAACAACCGCCTTATGTTCCCACTAAGTGCTTCATGTTCGATTCGTTTCAGCAACTTTGAACCAACCCCCTGCCCCTGCCACAAATGATGAACATAAAAGCAATCGATCTGCCCCGTGTGTTCGAATTCCGCAAAACCGACAACCTGTCCTTTTTCTTTCACCACGAACACACGATAATTCTTGAAGCGCTTCTTCCAAAAATCGTCAGAATAAATCTCAGGTGCCCAAGCCGCCACCTGCTCTAGACTGTAATCACGTATATTGACCAAGCGCACCGTCTCATAATAAAGGCGCGAGATTGCCGCGACGTCAGCATCCGTATAATCTAGAATTTCCATCTGAATTACATTACAGCACGCAGCTTAGGTATTTTTTTCCATTATATGAGACGGTATATCGTCAATGCTGAACTGATTTTTGTCTTCCCAATATTTTCTTATCCCTGTCCCGTCTTCTCCGTCTTTTCTTATAGCCCAATCTTCCAACATATCTCTTTCACCAACATAATGATAAGAGGGAACGCCGATACCGCACGACGTCAACGCCATGTCCACCGACAGGTCGAGTATCTGCCGATATCCTGGAATAGGCTTGAATAAAGCAAACAAATCCTGCCATTCCCGATCGTTCTGATGGATGACCTTTGCTTTTCCATATAGCCTCAAAATCATCGGCTTGCCTTCAAAAGCGCAGAACATCAACGTCATTCTCGGATTCTCTTGAACATGGGTCGCAGTTTCATTACCGCTTCCCGTAACGTTAAGCCAAACCACTCGGTTTTTGTTGACAATACGCAGAGTATCCAAACCTTTTGGAGAAATATTAATCCTGCTGTCTGCCGTCGCCGTTCCGACAAAAAATACTTTTTGCTCGTTAATGAATTTTTCTAACCTGTCTGTTATTTCCTGATACCTTACCGCCATTTCCGTTCTCTCATCCTGTTACCGTTAGAAAATCCCTGAATCAATTAGCTTCTCGTCATTCCGACGAAAACCGGACAAATCCGTAGGACGGATTTGAACTGCCGAAGGCAGGCCCGGAGGGCGCAAACCAGGGAAGGTTTGCGTAATCCAAAAAACTAAAAGCCTGGAACCGACCTTCGCCGGCGTGACGAATAAATCAGGACTTCCTTAGTGCTGGGTTGTCATAGAAAAAAACCCATGCTGTCATACCAATCTGAACCGCTGAAGAAAACTTTTATTTATTCCATTCATGCGTCGACAAGCCAGCTCGGAGAATGGTCGAAGGGCGGTTATCGAACGAACAAGCTTCCTTAATGCTGCTCCCCGCAGACCGCCGGCCCCATGCCGAACAAAAAACAACAGTCGAGCGTTCAAAAGCTGGTGCGACTGAAGTCCGGCGCGGCCTAACTCGACTCGACGCGCGGATGGGCCGCGGCTGACCAACCCTCGACGCGCTCCTCGAGCAACACGAATACTTGGCACCGGCTGCAATATTGAGCGAGACTGCGAGCGCGCCTGCGGCAGCAGCCGCTGGCGTGGAATTGGTTTTGGGGTCTCGCTGTATGCACGTGGCGTGGACGAAGCGGGCGCGCTCGCCAGCAGGCCTCTTTCCTCCAGGAGATAAACGACCTATGCAGCTCAACACAATGCGGCTCCTGCTTGCCTTGACGATCGCACCGCCGCTCGCCCATGCGGCCCCTAACCTGTCCGACATTATGACCCCCGGCTTGTGGGAAACGACCATCAACATGCAAATCGACGGAATGCCGATGAGTCTCCCGGCTCAGACCGTCCGCCGGTGTGTCACGCAGGAAAACCTCGACCAAAATTTTGGTCTTCCAAAACCCCAGACACAAGGCAACGTAACATGCAAGGCGACCCACATGGATCGCTCCGGCAATACCGTGGATTGGGCCATGGCTTGCACCGGGGAAGGCTCCCTGGAAGCGGACGGCACCGCAACCTTCGATTCGCCTGAGGCGTACCATGCAATCATCCATATGACCGGCACCATGCAGGGCCGCCAGATCCGGATGATCCAAAACCTGCAAGGTCGGCGCATCGGCAAATGCCAAAGTTAGGCACGCTCCAGACAATATCCGGGCCGAACCGCTTTCCGTCTGACCCGGGCGCGCGTTCGGTCTGAACAGGCGCGGCAAGCCTCGTACCCTACATTCCGGTAAAGCGCCGGAACCCACAAAACCCGCGCAACGACGCTCCCCCTTCAGGCATCACGGTGGGCGGCGGCGAACTGCTCCAGAGCCGCTTTTTTCTGCGCTAATAGATCATCGACTTCTTGGGGCTGCTTACGGTTCCGCTCGATGAGCGAAGCAATCGTCTCGCTGCCGCGAATCACCTCGGTCTCACCGCGCTCGAGCGCGGCGACGACCGCATCGGCGAGCGCCTCCGGCGGTTCGTACTCGAAACCCTCCGCCGGGCCGAGATCAGTTCCCTCCTGCATCGGAACCACCATCGCATCGGGATACGCCGTGACGACCTGAATGCCTTCTCCCACCAACTCGCGCCGCAGCGCCTCGCTGAAGCCGGCGATTCCGGCCTTGGCGGCTGTATAGACGGTATAAAACGGCAGGCCCACGAGCCCTAGCACCGAAGATACATTAATAATGGCCGCCTCACCGCTTTCTTTGAGGGCCGGCAAGGCCGCACGCGTATAATAAATAGGTGCAACGAGATTCGCATCGAGCTGGGCACGAAGCTGCTCGGCCTCGATTTTCTCAAGACGCCCGCCCTGCACCACGCTGACGTTGTTCACCAATATATCGAGCGTACCGAAACGTTCCAACACCATGCGAATGACCCGCTCGCGCCAGGAATCGGGCACATCGCTCGGGATCAGTTGCACTTCCGGCGTGTCATCCGGACGCTCTTCGCGGCTTACATCCTCCACCTGCTGCGCGGTCTCGCGCAGACGCTGCTCGAATCGATCGCTCAGCGTCAACCGCACGCCCTTGCGGGCGAACGCCACTGCAATGGCACGGCCAACACCGTTGCCCGCGCCCGTGATGAGAGCCGACTTTCCTGCGATTTGCATCGCTGTTCCTCCATAGTAATCGCATGTTAGACCGGTGCCAAAATTTGCCCTTCTACCGGCAGGCGAGCGCATATCGGCTCGCCTGCCTCGCTCGCGGCTTGCCACTCTCGCCTACCAGCATAGGTGAATACGCCATTCCTGCATGATGCCTGAGATACTGCCCCAGCAACTTATGCTCAACCGTCGAATCGATGCCGAACAGATCCTAGCGCACGCGCTTTCGGTATCCTTGCGAGTCTGGCCAGCAGCAGGCCCACCCCTGCTGCTCGCCCTGACTGCCTGGAAGCCTAGGAAGCCTAGGTCGTGCGAATGCCGGATTCGCCGATGCGCCCAAACGACCCGTCGACCCTGGCCGGCCGGTGCGGCCTCGTAACCCGTTGCATTCCCGGCAAGAAGACGAACCCTAAAACATAACGTGGCTCACTGCGATGTTTGCCGTACTGTCGCTCTGACTCAGGAACAATTCGAATGCCTGGTAGAGCGCCCGTCAGACAGGATGTCTCAACCTGCCCGTCCTCAACGTTGCGTGGGTCATGTTGGGGATGGGATAAACTCCTGACGCAGAGCTACATTGAGAAAAACAGGCCGTGAACGAGGTTAACACGCAGGCGGGTGAAACGACGGCGCTGGGCACGGTCTCGGCGACGATACGGTCGGTTGCCGTCGGCGTGCTGGGCATTGCCTCCATCCAGGCCGTCATGGGCGGTGCCGGTGTGCAGCTGGTCGGAATCCCGGCCGCTGGCGTCTGGACGCTGCTGATCCTGATCCTCGCGATCGCCCAACTGCCGTCCCTGTTGGCCCTGCTGCCTGCCATTTTATAGGTGTTTTCGGTCGAGACCACGACCGTTGTTGCAACCATCTTCATGGTCTGGAGCATCATAGTGTCGTTCAGCAACGCCGTGCTGAAACCGCGGCTTCTTAACCGTGGCATCGACAGGCCGATACTGGTGATCCGGCTCGGCGCGACCGGCGGCATGATCATGTCGGGCATTATCGGCCTGTTTGTCGGCGCCGTCGTTCTCACCTTGGGCTACAAGCTGATTCAGACCTGGCTGCGATCGGGTGAAGCCGACGAGGCCGCCACAGCGCCGCTGATCAACCAAGTAGAGGATGACTCGTGCTGATGTCACTTCTGCTCGGCAGCCTGATCCTGGTGGGCAATATGGTTATACAGGTTCTGGCGATCGTCGCGATGGTGCGGTTCCTGAACCGGCGCAAGAAAATGTTGCTTGCCAGCAACAGCCTGCTGGCCGATACAAGGGTGCTCAGCATTGTCGTCCTAGTCCTGTTCGCCGGCCACGCCCTGCAGTTTGCGACCTGGGCGTTCGCGTTTCTGCAACTCGGCGAGTTCCAGGACTTCGAAACCGCCTTTTATTTTTCCACGGTCAGTTTCACGTCCCTAGGCTATGGTGATGTCGTCCTGACAGATCACTGGCGGCTGCTGGGCGGACTCGAAGCGGCCAATGGCGTTTTGATGTTCGGTCTGTCCGCGGGCGCGATCCTGGCCGTCGTGAACCGCCTGTTCGACCGACACATCGCCGCCGGTACTTGGGACCAATCAGGCCACGAGTGAGCCCACGGTGCTTGTAACCGGACACGATCCGGGTGTTCGGTGTGGGGCAGCCGCCGCAGCGCATCCGCACAAGCCGTGTTCAAGTCGGTCGCATCTGAAATCGTCCTCAAACTCCCGCTGGACATACTCCGGTAATGCCGTACTCTGTGCTGCCATGGCGGAGACGAAGGCTACATGATATTTTTTTGACAACCCGACTGAAGAGCCGCCCGCCACTCGTCCCGGGCGATGGCTCACGTAAGGAACCGCATCCACTCCCATACGGGCATCCCTGCAAGGCTGTACCGATACTCGAATCAGCAGGCGTCGCGAGCAACGGCCAACTACCGATCGTTGTTTCTTGCCGGATTGGCGAGACGACATCACCTACAGCCGAGAGTTGAGATAAGCGCGCAATTACATGAACTCGATTACCGATACAAATCAACCAACAGACACCTTGGAGAACGTGCATTGGGACGAGCACCATACCGGGGCTCGACGCTGCGCCCGCTGCTCGACAGGATTTCCACAGCCTTGCGGCTGCGGCGGCATGCTCCATGCCGCAATCGTGCAACTCCCCACGAACGGCTTTATTCAGCTCACCCGTTGCGACCTTTGCCGGCAGCCACGGGAGTAAGCGTGACACCGCCCGGCCTCGCGCTTTACAACATTTGTGATCAATTAAGCTCGACTCGATCAGCGACCGGTGTAAATCTTTAGCAAGCGCCAGGGCCTGTTAACA
>NZ_CH672427.1:2450-80659 GCF_000153205.1 Nitrococcus mobilis Nb-231 | reverse complement strand
ATTGACAGATTGAGCTGGCAACAGGCCCTAATAAGGCTGGAGCGCATGCACGCGAGTATCGAGCAGCTGGATCGCCCAACTATCGTGGCCATAGCCCGGCGCGAGGCGTACATTGCCCTGCCGCTGCCGCCGCGGATCGCCCGGCGGATCGACCAAGCGCGCCAACGGGTGGAAGCGCTCGCGGCCGGCGAAGAACCCGTTTATGGCGTGACCACCGGCTTGGGCGCACTGGCCACGACCGCTATTGCGCCGGCGCACCGCCGGACGCTGCAACATGCGCTGCTGCGCAGCCATGCCGCCGGCGTGGGCCCAGCCATCGAGCCGAAGACAGTGCGCGCCATGATGGCCATACGCGCCAAGACCTTGGCCATGGGCTACTCCGGTGTCCGCCGCGAACTCGTTGAAGCACTCGTTCGAATGCTCAATGCCGACGTGCTGCCCGCCGTTCCCGAATACGGCTCGTTGGGAGCGAGCGGCGACCTCGCCCCTCTCGCACATATCGCACTGTGCCTATGCGGGGAAGGTTGGGCTTTGGTCGACGGCGAACGGGTCGCCGCCACGACCGCGCTAACAGATCGCGGCCTCACGCCTGTCGAGCTCGAGGTCAAGGAAGGGCTGTCACTGATCAACGGCACCGATGGCATGCTCTCGATGCTCATCCTCGGGCTTGACCGGTTTGGAGAGCTGCTCGACACCGCCGATCTCACCGCGGCGATGAGCATCGAGGCCGGGTTCGGCACCGATCGAGCCTTCCAAGCCGAGCTGCAGCGCCTGCGCCCACACCCCGGGCAAGAGATCGCCGCCGCGCGGTTGCGCCGGCTCCTGCAGGGCAGTTCGATCCTCGCGCACCATCGCCACTCGACCCACCTGGTGCAGGATGCCTACTCTTTTCGCTGCACGCCGCAGGTGCACGGCGCGGCCCGGGATACCGCCGACTTCGCCACGCAGGTAGCCGAGCGCGAGTTGCGCTCGGTAACCGACAATCCGGTTGTCCTCGCGGACGGCCGCCTTGAGAGCAGCGGCAACTTCCACGGCGAGCCCTTGGCCTTCGCGCTGGATTTTCTCGCCATCGCGGCCGCCGAGCTGGGCGCAATCGCCGAGCGGCGCATCGATCGGCTGTTGGATCCGCAACGCTCCCAGGGCTTGCCCGCTTTTCTCACGCCCGATCCCGGTATCAACTCAGGCCTGATGATCGCGCATTACACCGCCGCCTCCTTGGCCGAGGAAAATCGCCGCCTCGCCAACCCCGCGAGCGTCGGCTCGCTGCCCACTTCGGCCATGCAGGAAGACCACAACTCCATGGGCTGGAGCGCGGGCCGTAAGCTCTATCGTATCCTGGACAACATCACCGCGCTGTTGGCGATCGAGGCGCTGTGCGCGGCGCAGGCCCTGGATCTCAGGGCACCCTTGGCCCCGGCCCCGGCCACCGCCAGCGCGCGTGAACGGCTGCGCCGGGAAGTACCGTTTCGCACCTCTGATGCGTTCGCGGCGCAGGACATCGACGAGGCTGTGCAGCTTGTACGCAGTGGCGCGCTGGTCGAGGCCGCACAGCCGTATTTACGCTAGGCGCGATACGAAAACCACTGACAGCGACCTCGGCAAGCGGGGACAGGTGGACCAACAACTCTAGAAAGGCACCGGAAACATGGCAGCAGGATCCAAAAAGGTCATTATTGCCGCCCTTATCGGCAACAGCCTGATCGCAGCAACGAAATTTGCCGCGGCAGCCGTCACGGGCAGCTCGGCCATGCTCTCGGAAGGTATTCACTCGGTCGTGGATACCGGCAATCAGGGATTGCTGCTGCTCGGCCTCGCCCGATCGAAAAGACCGGCCAATGCGGAGCATCCGTTCGGCCACGGCAAGGAAGTTTATTTCTGGTCCTTCGTCGTCGCTATACTGCTGTTCGCCCTCGGCGCCGGCATCTCCATTTACGAAGGTGTGAGCCACATCCTGGCGCCGCGGCCGATCGTCAACCCCTTGGTCAATTACATCGTGCTCGGCCTGGCCATGATCTTCGAGGCGGGTGCCTGGTACGTGGCCTTCCGGGAATTCAAGCGCGCGAAAGGCAACCGCGGCTATTTAGAGGCCGTGCATGAGGGCAAGGATCCGACGCTGTTCGTCGTACTCTTCGAGGATTCCGCCGCCATGCTCGGGCTGCTGGTCGCTTTCACGGGCATTTTCATCGGTCAGCTGACCGGCAACCTCTATTTCGATGGGGCGGCCTCCATCGTCATTGGTTTGATCCTGGGCGGTACGGCGGCGTGGCTTGCTTACGAGACCAAAGGCTTGCTGATCGGCGAGAGCGCGGGAGCCGATACAGTGAACGGCATCCGCGAGATCGCGCGCACCACCGCGGGGGTCATCCGGGTGAACGAGGTCCTGACCATGCACATGGGACCGGAGTACATCCTGGTCAATATCAGCGCCACCTTCGCGGATGACATCACGGCGACGGAGATCGAGGACAATATCGCCGCCATGGATAAGAAAATAAAAAGCGCTTATCCGTTCATCCGACGCGTTTTCATCGAGGCCGAAGACCGGCATCCACGCGGAGCGGCATAGCGTGCGTCCGCATCCCACCTCAGCCCTATATTCTGGTCCTGCCGTAGGAGATACAGCACGGCCCGGCCACATTCATAGCCTCCTACACTTGGCGAGATTATGCCAAATGAATGATGAGCATCACGGACGCTGGAGAGCGCTTTGACAACATTCGACCGCATTGCCGAGCAGCGCATCGCCGAGGCCATCGAGCGCGGCGAGTTCTCGAACCTCCCCGGCGCGGGTAAGCCGCTCGCGCTCGACGACGATGCGCTGATCCCGGAGGAGTTGCGGCTGGCCTACCGCATATTGAAAAACGCCGGATTCGTGCCGCCGGAAATTGAGCGGTTGAACGAGATCCGCAACCTGCGGCAACTCCTCTCGACCGTCGATGACGAAGCCTCGCGCCGGCGTGCTCTGTTGCGCCTCAATCTATTGATGGCGCAAACTCCGGCCGGACGCCACCACGGCGATTTGCGCATCGAGCCGGCGTACTGCGAGAAAATTGCCGAGCGGCTGGGAAGCTCCTGAATCTGCCGATCTCGCACCCTCCCCCGATAGATTCGGACTACGCGCTCCTGGCAAATTCCCCGAGATAGACCCGATATGCTTAGATAGACGGTGACAAGCCGTGCCGGATCGGCACAGGAGTAATCGCCAATGAACCAAAGAAAAAGCATGCGCTTGCAGGATAAGGTCGCTATCGTCACGGGTGCCGCCAGCGGCATCGGCAAGGAGATCGCCGGCTGCTTTGCGCGCGCGGGCGCCAAGGTGGCGATCGCCGATCTCGATCGCAGCGCCGCCGAGCAGGCGGCCGAAGAACTCGAAGCCGCCGGTCATCAGGCGATCGGCGTCGCCATGGACGTGACCGACGAGGCTCAGGTCGATGCCGGTACCGATAAAGTGGCCGAAGCGCTCGGCGGTATCGACATACTGGTGAGCAACGCCGGCATCCAGATCGTCGATCCAATTGAGGACTTCGACTTCGGCAAGTGGAAGAGGCTGCTCGCCATCCACCTCGACGGCGCCTTTCTGACTACCCGTGCGGCGCTGCGCCGAATGTACCGACAGGGGCGCGGCGGCAGTGTGATCTATATGGGTTCGGTGCACTCCAAGGAGGCCTCGGTCCTGAAAGCGCCCTATGTCACTGCCAAACACGGCCTGATCGGCCTCGCCAAGGTGGTTGCCAAAGAAGGCGCCCAGCACGGGGTGCGCGCCAATGTCATCTGTCCGGGCTTCGTGCGCACGCCCCTGGTCGACAAACAGATCCCCGAGCAGGCCCAGGATCTCGGCATCTCCGAGGAGGAGGTCGTCAAGAACGTGATGCTCAAAGAGACCGTGGACGGCGAGTTCACGACGATCGAGGACGTCGCCGAAGCGGCGCTGTTCTTCGCCTCCTTCGAGAGCAACGCACTCACCGGCCAATCGCTGGTGGTGAGCCATGGCTGGTTCATGCAGTAGCCGCTAGGCCTTGCGCGCGGCCACCTATCAACAGGAGCGCGAGCCTTCGATGCCTTTATTCGGGTTGCTGCTCACGTAAGCGGTGGACTATGCTTCCTGTACATTGGCTGCACGGTGCGATGCGTGGCTAATATGAGCATTGAAGTCGAGCTGTCTACTCTGGCCGATACCGTCGCGCGGTATCGCTTCGCCTACTTGCTCACCGTCGGCGCAGCGGGGCCGCCCCATGCGGTGGCGCTAATGCCCAGGATCGACGGTGGGGTGCTTACCGTAGAGGGTCTCGGGCGGCGCACGCGGGACAACCTCCGCGCGCACCCCACTATCTCTTTGGTCTGGCCACCTGCGTCGCTGGATGAATACTCGCTGATCGTCGACGGAGAGGCCACGGCGAGCGGCGAATCGGCGCGGATCACTCCGACCCGCGCCGTACTGCACCGGCCGGCGCCTCGGCCCGAACCCGTCACTGAGGGAGCCTGCGGATCGGACTGCATCGAACTGCCTCTACCCGTAGAACCGAGCAGCGACTGAATCGGAACGCTCGAGCAATGCCCTGAGCGATTCACTCGCCGGGGCGATGATCATTCAGGATCCGTCAAGCAACGGACCATAAAATGCGCCGCCGGAACGCGTGCTTTGCCCAACAAAAACAGGCCGTTCCACCAAAGCTTGACCTCGCGCTCACGCGATCCAAACTTACCTGCGTGCGGTAGAGACAACCAATGTGCAACTCCGAACAGATAGGAACACCGGAATGGTCATACCCAAGCCGCTGAATCCAGAAGAACTCTATCGGCGCTGTGATCCGAAGTCCTTCGACTTCGAAACCACGGCGGATCTGGGACCATTTAACGAAATCTTCGGCCAGAATCGGGCTCTCGAGACGCTCAAATTCGGTACCGGAATCAACAGCGAAGGCTACAACCTGTTTGTGCTTGGCCCGCCGGGGATCGGCAAACACGAAGTGGTGGAAAAGTTCCTGCGTGCCCGGGCGGCCGACGAGCCCACCCCGCCGGATTGGGTCTACATCAACAACTTCGTCAACCCCCATAAACCGCGCCTGATCGAGCTCTCCGCAGGCCGGGGCAAGCGTTTTCGCGACGATTTGGAGCAGTTAGTTCAGGAGTTGCGCAGTGCCATTCCCGCCATCTTCGAGAGCGAGGAGTATCAGAGCCGGCTGCACGATTTACAGCAAGAGTTCGGCCAGCGCCAACAGGAGGCTTTCCACGAGATTCAGGAGGAAGCCGACAAGCACGATATCGCATTGACCCAATCGCAAAGCGGTTTCACTTTTGCGCCGAAGCGCGACGGCGAAGTGTTGCGCCTAGAGAGCTATCGCGCCTTGCCGGAAGAAGAGCGCCAGGCGTTCGAACGCACCATCGAGCGCCTCCAAGAGCGCTTGCAGCAAGTCATTCAACAAATGCCGCGCTGGCGCAAGGAAACCCAAAATCGAATCAACGAACTCAATGAGGAGATGGCGCTGTTCGCAGTGGGTCATCTCCTCGATGAATTCCGGGCGGATTATCAGGATTGTCCACGCATCCTGGAACATGTGGATGCGATTCAGAAAGACGTGATCGAAAACGTCGGGGCGTTTGTCGGCCAGGAGGATCACAACCGCGCTGCCGAGCAACTCCTCAATCGATACCTGGCCAATGTGCTGATCGACAATGCCCGACAGCAGGGCGCCCCTGTTGTCTATGATGACATGCCGACCCACCAGCATCTGATCGGCCGTATCGAACATCATGTCCAACAAGGGGCCTTGCTCACCGACTTTCGGTTGATTCGGCCCGGCGTGCTCCACCAAGCCAACGGCGGCTATTTGATAGTCGATGTCCGCAAGCTGTTGATGCAGCCGTTCGCTTGGGAGAGCCTCAAGCGCGCCCTGTACTCGAATCAGATCAAAACCGAATCGCTGGAGCAGCTCTACAGCCTGATGAGCACCGTGTCCTTGGAGCCGGAACCGGTGCCGCTCAACCTCAAGGTGGTGCTGCTCGGCGAGCGCCTGCTCTACTATCTGCTCTCGGCCTTCGATCCCGATTTCCTGGAACTGTTCAAGGTGCAGGCTGATTTCGAGGAAGACGTGGCGCGCACCACTGAATCGACCGAGCACTACACCCGCCTGATCGGCACCATGGCCCAGCAAGAGGGTCTGCTGGCACTCGATGCGGGCGGGGTCGCCCGCGTGATCGAGCATGGCAGCCGGTTGGCCGACGACAGCGAGCGGCTCACGACGCATAACCGCGCCATTATCGATCTTCTGCGCGAAGCCCATTACTGGGCGTCGAGCGCCGACAGCGACCGAATCAGCAGCCAACACGTGCAACAGGCCATCGATCATCAGATCTACCGCGCCTCGCGGGTACGCGAAAGCATGGAGCGGGCCATTCATCGCGGCACGATCATAATCGACACTCAAGGCGAAGCCGTGGGCCGCGTGAATGGATTGTCCGTCATTCAGCTCGGCAACTATGCATTCGGTCGCCCGACGCGAATTACGGCGACCGCGCGGCTCGGTCGCGGCAACATGGTGGATATCGAGCGCGAAGCCAAGTTGGGCGGGAATATCCATTCCAAAGGGGTGATGATCCTGTCCAACTTCCTCGCCTCCCGCTATGCCCGCAACCGCCCGTTGTCCCTATCGGCCAGCCTCGCTTTCGAACAATCCTATGGCCTAGTGGACGGCGATAGCGCATCGGTGGCCGAGTTCTGCGCGCTCATCTCCGTGCTCGCCGATGTGCCACTCAAACAGGCGCTCGCGGTCACCGGCTCGCTGAACCAGCATGGCCAAGTCCAAGCCGTCGGCGGCGTGAACGAGAAAATCGAGGGCTTTTTCGATATCTGTAAGAAGCAACGCCTCGACGGAGCGCACGGCGTGCTGTTACCCGCCGCCAACATTCCTCATTTGATGCTCCGCCATGACGTCGTGGAGGCGGTCCGCGAGGGGCACTTTCATGTCTACCCGGTGAGCACCGTGGACGAAGCGTTGGCCTTGATGACCGGAATGGAGGCCGGCGAGCGCGGTTCAGACGGAGAGTATCCGGCCGATTCCGTCAACCACCGGGTCGAGCAGCGCCTGCAGGAACTGGCGGAGCTGGCACGCCGAGTGCACGGCAATAATGAGGAGCGCGTGGAGCAACGCAAGACCAATGGTGACGAGTAATAACGGTACCCACACCCGTATCGAGCGCATCATTGTTTTACTGGATAGCTCGCGGGCCGCGCGGATAGCACTCGATGCCGCCGCCGAGCTTGCCGCCCGGCGGCACACTCGATTACTCGGGCTGGTTGTCGAAAGCACCGACTTGCTGCGCTCGGCGAGTCTGCCCTTCGGCCGTGAAATCGGCTTCACCTCAGGGCGCATCCGAGCCCTGAGCAGCGCGGACATGGAGCGGCGCCTGCGTCAGCAAGCGGAGGAGGCACGCCGCCTGCTCGCCGCCGCCGGGCGCCGGCGCGCCGTGGAATGGAGCCTGCACGTCTGCCGGGGTCAGGTGGAGACGGAAACCCTCGCCGTTACCACGCCAACGGATCTATTGGTACTCGGACGCATCGATTGGGCCCGCGACACCGGCTTGCGGTTCGGCCAGCTCACGGTGCGGATCGCCACGACCGCGAACTGTGCGGTGATGATCTTGGGCGAAGCACCTCAGCCAGCGCAACGGCCAATATTGGTGCTCTATGAAGGGCCCGAAACCGGCGACCGAGCACTCGATACGGCAGCGCTCATGGCGCGCGACGCCAACCAGGCGCTCACGATTCTGCTGCCCCCTTCAGCCGAGACTCAGGTGGAAAGGCTCGAGCAGACCGCCCGCAACTGGGCGCGGCGGCACAAGACAGCGGTGAGCTTTATGCGCCTGCCCAGTGCGGATGCGCCGATCCTCGTTCAAGCTCTGCGCCAAACAGGGGGCCAGGTGCTGATTCTCAGCAGAGCCAGTCATGCGGTGCAGAATCCCGCCCATCGTTCATTGCTCGATGAGATCGTCCTGCCCGTTGTCGTGGTCCCCTGAACCGCCGCCGGATGCCGCGCGGCCTATCCATGGATACCACCCTGCGCTGTTTGTTGGCGCAGCGCGTGCAGTTTGTCCATGAGCTCTAGTGCCAGTGCCGCACCGGGCAGATTGACCCGCAGATCTTCGGTAATGCGTCGCACGACCTGGACGCGCTGGATGGCCTCTCCCGTAAAGCACCATTCTTCCGGGCCGCGGCCGGTAGGGTCGACGATCCCTTCCTCGACCATGTCGATAACCAACTCGGTGCTCGCCCCGCACATGCCGCACAGTTCGTTCAAAGTCAGTGTGATACGCTCATCGAGCACTGTGCCGGTCACCACACTCCCCTGCTCTCGCATAATAGCCACACCCCATGCCTTGCGCGCGGGTCTACGGCCCGCCCATCCGGCCAGTCATCGGCAATCGCACGCGTGTATTTCAGGCACTATCCGACACGCTTGAACGACCCGGCTCGAAGCCGCGCCGAAGCGGTTGTTTCGTCGCCCTCAGGCTTGCAAATAATTTGACCACAGCCACGATGCATTAGCTTCGGAACCCTCGAAAAATGTATAGTCCACAGCGCTGCTCCGGCGCAAGCCAAATGACGCAGCCATGTGTTATTCGAGATTTCTTTCATCCGACTGTTGGCAGCGACAGACCGATTTCTGCCAGCGCGTGCTGGGCAGTCGCCATCCGCTTGCAGGAGTGGTACCGTGCGTCTCGCCGCCGAGCAATCCCCAACCGAAAGGGGCTTGGGCAGTACCATGGAGAGGCTTGATGTCCCCACAAAGCAACATTCACGCCGCCTTCGAGGAGTGGCTCAATGCGACCCAGCCTTGCGAAGCGCCGCGCCCGGAAGATGCAGATTTGAATTTTCGCCGTTATGGCCAAACATCAGCGGTGCTGGAAATGGAGTCGGACTACCTGGTGCTCTGCCGTATCGAGACGGCCCCGCAGCAGCGCGGCCAAGGCCACGCCAACCGACTGCTCGAGTTGCTGATCGGCATATGCGACCGGCATCAGGTAACCTTACTCGGTCAAGCCAGCGCTTATGACGACGATAAGGGAATGAGCCAGGACGACCTGTTCGCCTGGTATGGGCGGCACGACTTCGAGGTCGACCGCAGCCGAACGAGCCAGACCCCATTGGTCTGGTATCCGCACAAGCCCTAAGCAGACAAAGCCGGCGACGAGCAACGGTGCCCCGCCCTCGAGTGAAGGCTTTCAGCCCACCGGGCCTTTGCGCATAGCTTGGCGAAAAAGCGGATAGAACACGGCATCCTTGAGTAGCCAAGCGCACAAAATCAACGCTGCGCTGAGCTCGGAGAGCCAGCCCGTCTCCAGGGTGAAATAAAGGAACAACACGACCAGCGCCGTGCCCGGCAACTGCATCAGCGTGTAGCATATGAAAAGGCGCATAGCTCCTCATTCCTCGGTCTTTACCGATCGGTCAGTGGCCGCCCGTCGCTCGGAGATGCGAAACGATGCGTGGCTCGTTCGCCACGTCGCCACATAGTATACGCTGAAGCCGAGGGGGTTCTAGAACCCTTGCATTTTCAAACCCTCGTCACTACTTAGAAAGTACCATTACACTCGACCAAGAGGACGCTATGCGTAAGATACGGATGCATCCCTTCGTTCAATCCCTTGGGCTCTTGCTGCTTTGCCTTGCAGTGGGATCCGGCTCAGCGCTAGCTAACCACCACGACACGGGGGCTACGGGCCATCATCAAATGGGCCATGCCCACCACATGCACGGCGGTATGTGGGGGGTGGACATGCTCGCCTACGTACCCAAGGCGATCCTGTTCCAGAAAGACCTCCTCGGGCTCTCCGAGGAGCAGGTTCAGAAAATCCGCTCCATTAAAAAAGAGATGAACCAGGCCGGCGACAACCATGACGCCATCGAGAAGATTCACGAACAGCTAGAATCGGCTTTCAAGGGAGGGCAGTTCGATCTCGCCACCTATGAGTCGGCCCTGAAGCAGGCGGCCGAGCATGCCGTACAAACGCGCACGGAGACCGCGCGCAAGGCCCAAGATGCATTGCAGGTTTTGAACGACGATCAGCGCACACGCTTTCTCTACAGCATGCAGGTCATGCACCAGTGGAAAGAAATGCACGGAATGAAGCATAAGATGCATAAGCATAAAATGCGTGGACATGGGATGGACAAGGAAAGCGCGAGCAAGGAAGCCGAGCAAGAAAACTAACCGCCACAGGCTGTGTCGCGTCGACCCCGCTCAATGTGAGCGGGGTCGACTCGTTTCCCAGAGCGGTCAGCCGAACGGCTCGCGGCAACTCCGAACACACCTTCCCCCTCAGGAAACCCGATCAATTTGTCCCAAAACACAATAGAACCACACGGAACCTGACAGTTAGAAACGATTTTGAACAGCATTAGCTGGCTGGAGGACGTAAACCAGGGCGGGATTGCGTAATTTAATCTCCCTTTTGCAACAGCAAGATGGATCCCAGCCTACGCTGGGGTGACGATGCGAAGTGTGATTTTTCGAGATCCCAATAACGCCGTCAAGCAAGGAAACCGCCATGACGAACCCGGCAACGAATGCCTCCCCATCATCATCCCCTTACACACTGCATGGCTTGCCGAGCACGGGCCTTATTATGGGCACCTGGGGGTTTTTCATCGGCTTCGCCGCAGTCTCACTTTACGGACCGGCGGCAAAATACTTCCAGGAACAGATGCAGCTCAGCGGCGTGGCGCTGGGAATGCTGCTGGCCGCCCCACAGCTGACCGGCTCGCTGTTTCGCATTCCCTTCGGCGCCTGGGTGGACCGGGTCGGCGGGCGGGCTCCGATGCTCACCTTGCTCGGACTCTCGCTGCTCGGCATGTGGGGACTGGTCTTCATCCTCTATGCAGTGCCCGAGATCACGGCTCGGCACTACCCTCTCGTCGTTTTCTTCGGTTTTCTGAGCGGCTTCGGGGTAGCCTCCTTTTCGGTCGGCATACCGCAGGTATCCTACTGGTATCCGCAACGCCGCCAAGGCACCGCCCTGGGCACCTACGGCGGCCTGGGCAACCTGGCTCCCGGTCTTTTCACCTTGGCGCTGCCCTTCGCCATCGCGGGCTGGGGGCTGGCGGGCTCCTACCTCGCCTGGTTCCTGTTTTTGCTCATCGGCACACTTGTATACGCCATATGGGCGCGTGATGCGTATTATTTCCAGCTCCGCAAGCAGGGCGCCTCGCCCGAGGCAAGCCGCAAAATCGCCGCAGCGCACGGTCAGGAACTCTTCCCTCGGGAAACCGTGTGGCAGGCCATCATTGCCGCGGCGGAGGAGCCCCGCACCTGGGGCCTGGTCGCACTCTATTTCACCTCGTTCGGCGGCTTCCTCGCGCTCACCGTCTGGTTTCCCATCTATTGGGCCAATCTGCACCAGATGAGTATCCTGACCGCCGGTCTCCTCGGCGGAGTCGGGTTTTCCCTGCTCGCCGCAGTCATCCGCATCTATGGCGGAGTGCTCTCCGAGCGGTTCGGCGGAGAGCGCACGGCGTTGCTCGCATTCAGCGTGGTGCTCGTGGGAGCGTTATTGCTCACCTTTATCGTGGATTTCCGGATCAACCTGCTCGGCGAGATTCTGATCGGACTCGGCATGGGCGTAGGCAATGCCGCGGTATTCAAGATGGTGCCCAAATACGTGCCCGAAGCGGTGGGCGGAGCCTCGGGGCTGGTCGGCGGCTTGGGTGCTTTCGGTGGCTTCCTCATCCCGCCGGAGCTCGGTGCCACCGTGGACGCCCTGGGCAAGGCAGGCTATGCGGGCGGCTTCTTCGCCTATGTAGTACTGGCGATCATGGCGATTGGGGTCTGCTGGTATTTCATCCGACTCGATGCGAAGGCCCGGGGCTGAGAGATGGGCCATATCGAACTGCGCTTGTATGAGCCGATGTCGATAAATCTTACATGCTCGTCGTTTGAGCGCAGAGCCTATTTTACAATCTGTTGATAAAATTATTTAAATATTTATTGGCATCTATATTGCTTATTAGAGCGTTACCCACTAGTTGGGGCATGCCTTGAATATCAACAACGTGCCACGTAACGAGGAGTGGCAGAAATGAAAGTTAAAATAATCTACAAATTAGCCGGCATAGCGCAAGGATTGCCCGGGCTAATGGCTTTGTTCACTCTGGGGCTTGCTGCATCGCTTTTCACGCCGGGAGGACAGGCGAACGCAACGCCGATCGGGCCGACCTGTAACGGCACGGTCGGGGATGAAAACCAGGGCGGGAGCTGCCAGGGCGCTACCTACACTCTGACGTTCGACGGCAACGCATTGCCGGATTCGGATCCCAATCACGAAACCTACCGGATTACCTACACCATCGATACGACCAACTACGCCAGCTCTGGTCCAAATCCAGGTGTAGCCATAGACGCAGCCGCCATCAAAGTGAGCTCAAAGGTATCTGCTGCGTCCCTCTTTGATGCACCCCAGGCGGACGGTTCGGCCGGCGGGGCAACCAGCTGGGCTCTCATTGCGGGAGGGATCAACGCCAATGGTTGCTCCGGCGCCGGCGGTGGATTTGAATGCGCGGATTGGACCGCATCCGGTAATGGCGCGGCGGTCGGCGGCATTCTCAGCTGGATTTTCGATATCACCGTCGACAATGGTGATCTGTTTGCCGTGGATTCCTGCACGACAAATAGTTGCCCGAGCATCAAGGCGCGCTATGTGGACGCCAGTGGGAATAAGACCGGTGACCTTGTATCGGAGCCCATCACGCTACAAATCGAGGATCCACGTCCCCCGACCAGCATCCCCGAGCCCGCGACGCTGCTGTTGCTGGGTTGCGGCCTGCTGGGCTTGGCGTTGCTGCGCCGGCGGCTGGAGAACTAAGCAGAGACTCGACTAAAAGAAATCGGGCAATTCACCGTGGCGCGACGGCCCGATGCAAAGAAGGGCACCTAAGAAATCAAGCTCCCCAAGGTGCCCCTCTTTTTCCCAAGATTCGCGCGATGCTCCGTGCCGGCTACCTCGACTGGCCGCGGCCATTGCCACGGCTGCCCTTCGTGCCATCCCCATCGACGATAACCGTAACGGACGCGGCAGCCCTATTGCCGGCGGTATCGGTTGCCAAGGCGCTCACTCGGTGCGACCCCGAGCCGGCTTTTTTGGCGTTCCAGCCGCACGAGACGCTTAGGGTGCCGACACATTTCAGCACGCCGTCGAGGTAAAGCCGAACCTCGACCACCTCGACATCATCGCTCGCCGTCGCCGAGAGGGTTTGAGGCCCGCTCACGGTGGTGCCGTCGGTCGGACTCGAAATGCTCACTTGCGGCGGCACTGTGTCTGGTCCCGCGTCGTTGGCGACCTGGACCGTGAGAGCATCGGACTCACCCCGATTGCCGGCTTCATCGTAGGCGTACGCCAGCAAAGTAGCCGTGCCGTCGGCCACTTGGGTCGAATCCCAGGTGAAAGCATAAGGCGCAGTCGTCACCGTGCCGACCAGTTGGTTGGCGGCGTAGAGTTCGACTCGGCTGACCCCCAGATTGTCGGTCGCATTCGCGGTCACGTCCACCAGGCCCGATACGGTACTGCCGGCGCCGGGCGAGGCGATGGCGACACTCGGCGCCTCGTTATCCTGCGAGGAGGATTCCGCGGCAAGCGCCACCGCGGCGGCCGCGTCCACACGACCGTAGCCGTAGTACGGGTCCCAGCCGGAGTTACCGAGGTCTTTTGCGCTCTGGGTCAGCACGGCGGCGATTTGATCGGGCGACAAAGCGTTGTTGGCACTGCTGATCAACGCCGCCACCCCCGCCGTTATGGGGCTGGCGAACGAGGTTCCGGAAGGCGCCCCGTAACCGCCGCCGCGGCTGGTCGTCCAGATGCCGACCCCGGGAGCGGAGACATCGATGTATTGCCCGAAGTTCGACCAACTGGGCCGGGTGTCACTGCTGGTGGTCGCCGCGACGGCGATGATCGAGGGTTCTGCGCCATAGCCGGGATTGCGGCCGCTGTTGCCGGCCGCCACGACCACCACACCACCACGGTTCTTCATGTACTTGGCCGCATTGTCGACGGTCGGGCTGCCGCTCGCATCATAGCTGACGTTGGCGACCCGCGCCCCATGATCCGCCGCCCACATGATGCCGCTGGCGATGTCGCTGAGGTAGGCCCAACCATCGGAGCGGTTAGTGATCCGAATCGGCATGAGGCGCACATGCCAGGCGACGGAAGCGACCCCGATGCCGTTGTCGCTGACCGCGGCGACAGTCCCAGCGACCTGGGTGCCGTGGCCGAAAATATCCTGGGTATCACCGTTGTTCGAGGCCACGTTCCAACCGGCGACGAGATTATCCGCGAGGTCCAGATGAAAGGGGTCCACCCCCGTATCCAATATCGCCACGGTCACCCCATCGCCGAGCGCGGTATCCCACGCGCTCGGCGCCTGAATTTTGGGCAAGTGCCAGGCCTTCGGGTAATTGGGGTCATCAGGAAGCGTTTGGCCGACCGGGACCAGCGCATCGACCTCGGCGAACTTGATGTGCGGATTGCGCGCCAGCGCCCGCGCCACTGCTTGCTCGGCCCGCGCCGGAACCTGCACGATCCGCACCTTCAGCCGTTGCAGCCGGCTGGCGGCACGGGCGGCGCGCCCTCCTGCCCGATTCAAAATTTTCTCCAGCACATGCTCCGGCAGACCGCCGCGCGGCTGCACCAGAATATGCCCGCGGGCCCAGCGCTCGGTCGGTTGCGCCCCAACCGGCCCCGCGCTCAGCACTGCCAGACACGCCGCGGCAAGCCCCCATATGATCGCCCGGCCGCCAGCACCTCTGGGGCGGTCTTGGCCAATGGTTTGCCGAGCTGAAACGGTGATCTTTCTACTATCCCTTCGATGGTATCGGTTCATGCTGGGAAATCCCCTAGCCGTGTTCTCGGGAACCGTGCTGTTTCGTTCGCTTTTGTCTTCGTTTCAGCGCATGATCTGGAACGCGTTCTTGCCTGACCGAGGCCCAGTCGGCAATTTCCTCCAGACACCGGTCGAACGACACTATAAAAGTGATGTGTTTCGCACTTGGCGAACTGGCTCGGCCTGCGATGGGCTTCCGTGGCTACCGGCGGCGAACCCGCCAAAGCGATGGCCGCGGAAGGAAAACACCTTGGAGCCCAATCCACTAACGAGCGAATTCCACCCGTACTGAAAATCCGGGGAAGCAACATGGGCTTTTATAAGGCTGGATCTAAACGGCATCCTTGAACCCGCGTATTGAACTGCCTACGTTCTAGCGGGTCTCAATGGGATAGAGGCCGTGGGGTAAGAGCGGGGCGGAACCTAAGAAAATAGGTGAAGCCGATGAAACGCAACGTGATTCGTATTCTGGTGGCTGGAGTAGTGATCAGCAGCGCTTTTGCATTGATCGGCTGCTCTCCACGTAACACGACCACTACTTACCAAACCCAACCCACCCTAGCGGTGGCACCAAGCGCCGAATGCGCTGGTTGTGGCGCGATCACGTCAATCGATCGCACCGGCGGCGTCTATGATGACAGTGCCTATCGGGTGAGCATAAAGCTTGATAACGGCGGGACACAGACGCTAACCCAGACGACTCAGCCGCCGTTTCGGGTCGGTGATCGCGTTCAAATCCTGAACCAGCCGGTCCAATAACAGCACGCGCGCCTCCAAATGAGGACAGCACGGCCTCCGCCCGGTCGACACATTACCGGGCGGAGCGCCGGCGCTGAGCGAAACGCAAGCACCCTCACGACGACGACATAACCGCAACTCTCGCCTAGCCCGGGAAATTCATGAATCACACACGCCCTCGCTTGCCCCTTGAATCCACAGGAGTTTTTGCTCAGTCGGCCGTAATCACCGATACGCCACTCCTTCACAAAAACTCCTGTGAATCCACAAGCTGCACAATCATTAATCATCGCGCGGATTCATGAATTCTCCGGACTAGATTTACTTACCTTATCTACCGGTTTGCACCCATGTGCCTTCTACCCGACAGCGTACCGCTCAGCGTCTCAACCGGCGCGACGCCCCCTCTGCTCGACCCCCGCTATTCGCGTACAGCCAAACCGATGACTATCCTCCTTGACTCAGCCTTGCTTGTGCTTTAGCTGCCTTAGGAAAAACCAGCGATCGGAAAGAGGGACTTCATGCCAGAGAAGATACGCGCCTACTTGAATGAGCATACCAACCCACCGGTATTCATTACCTCCGGGCTGGTCATGATCATGCTGGTTGCGCTCGCCGTGGCATTTCCGAGCCGGTTTGGAAAAATTGCAAATGATATCCAAGACTTCATCACCACCTACTTCGGTTGGTTCTACATCCTGGGCACGACGTTCATCCTGGTGTTCGTGGTGCTGCTCATGTTCAGCCGCTACGGCCGCATCCGGCTCGGGCCGGACGATGCCAAACCGGATTACGCTACCTGGCCTTGGGTTTGCATGATGTTCACGGCCGGCATGGGGATCGGGCTCGTCTACTACAGCGTCGCCGAGCCTATCGCCCATTTCAAGAATCCGCCCCTGGCGGCGGGCGGTACCGAACAGGCCGCCGTCATCGCCATGAACTACACGATCTTTCATTGGGGGCTACATCCCTGGGCCCTCTACAGTTTGTTGGGACTGGCACTGGGCTATTTCTCGTTTCGCAAAGGGTTACCGCTCAAGCCGGCGGCCGCGTTCTACCCGCTGTTGGGTGATCGTATCTACGGGCCCGCCGGCCACGGCATCGATATCCTGGCGGTGTTCGGAACGCTGTTCGGGCTCGCAACCTCGATCGGGTTCGGCGCGACCCAGATCACCGCCGGTCTGAACGTACTGTTCGGCATCCCGAGCAACCTTACGGTGCAACTGCTCGTTATCGCCACGGTCGAGGCGGTTGCCATCACCAGCATCATGCTGGGAATCGACGCCGGCATCAGGCGTCTCTCGGTCATCAACATGTGGCTTGCCATAGGGCTGTGCGCTTTTGTATTTGCGCTCGGCCCCACTCTCCACATACTCAACTCCATCGTGAGCGACACTGGCTATTATCTCCAGCATCTACCGCAGACCAGTCTGACCGTCTTCCCCAACGGTCCGGGCGCCGAGTTTCAGGCGACCTGGACCTTGTTCTACTGGGGCTGGTGGATCTCCTGGTCACCTTTCGTAGGGATGTTCATTGCCCGCATATCCTACGGCTACACAATCCGCCAGCTCATCGCAGGCACACTGCTCATTCCCACCGGTGCCTCGATCGTCTGGTTCGTCGTATTCGGCCGCACCGCGCTCGAGGCTTTACTGGACGACGGCGGCAATCAGGCTTTATTAACCGCGAGCGCCCCCAAAGCCATTTTCGTACTGCTGGAGCAACTCCCGGTCACCGGGCTCATAGCCGTAACCGCCGCGGTGGTCACGATCACCGTCGTGACGCTGTTCTTTGCCACCTCCTCCGATTCCGGCTCGTTGGTCGTCGATATTCTCACCAACGGTGGCGACCCGCACCCGATTTGGCAGCAACGGCTGTTCTGGGCGGTAATGGAAGGCCTGATTGCGGCGGTGCTGCTGATCGCCGGCGCCGCCACCGGCGGAGACGCACTCGGGGCATTGCAAACCGGCGCCGTCACCACGGGTTTGCCGTTCTGCGCCGTGCTTTTGCTCATGTGCTACACCCTGTACAAAGCCCTGAGTCAGGAGCAATTACCGAATCGTATATCGATGGTAGACGATCGCAGCGAGTCCGAAGAGTCGAGCTCCACCTGCGGTGCTCGGGGTCAAGCGCCCGAGCAGCCGACCCGCAGGCCGCGACCCGAACCCGGTGAAAAAGCCGGGCAGTCTACCA
The DNA here is from genome assembly GCF_000153205.1 of Nitrococcus mobilis Nb-231. Taxonomy (GTDB): domain Bacteria; phylum Pseudomonadota; class Gammaproteobacteria; order Nitrococcales; family Nitrococcaceae; genus Nitrococcus; species Nitrococcus mobilis. The sequence continues at coordinate 62,862 of NZ_CH672427.1, read as the reverse complement.
ACAGCGCAACCAGGAGGGGGCGATGAGCACGCCGCGGCGATCTGGTGATCCGCTGCGAGCCCGCGGGATTAACGCGCGTGGGCGCGGATATCAGCGTCGCCAATAGCATGCTGACCATCGCCGGTGCGCGCCAGTGCATGCCGAACGAGGAGGCCATCACCTACTACACTCAGGAGCGCCTCCACGGTCCGCTCCGGCGGGGTATGGTCCTCCCCGAGGGCATCGGCAAAAGCAACATCACCGCCTGCTTCGACAACGGCCTGCCGGAGATCGCCCTCAAAGTCGGAGCGGCCGGAACACCGCAGCACATCGATATCGAAATACGGAATGGAAAGTAGCGCGCCGCTCTTCGCGGTCATGGATCAATGCAGCACATCGCTTTTAATCCGTCGTTTGCTATTGCGACACTCAGCGCCGAATATCCGGTAAAGTTCAGACGTCCGAACAACAACCACACGAACAAACAGGTGATGCCGCTATGACAAGCGACTCGCCAAAATTCCGGCACCATTCTCATTTTCTAAGGAGTAGCAAATGAGCAGACCTGGCAAGATCGTACTCGGCTTGGTCGGCACACTGATCGTGCTCGTCATCATCGCCGTTGGCTTGGTTCTTTTAAATATTAACAGCAGCATAAAGTACGCCGTCGAACAATACGGCCCATCGGTGACCGGAACGCCGGTCAATCTGAACAAGGTTGACGTGGCGCTGCTCTCCGGCAAAGCCGAACTCCACGGCCTCGAGATCGGTAATCCGGAGGGCTTCGATTCGGATTATGCCTTCAAGCTCGATGACGTGAAGATGCACCTGATTCCAGAATCCGTAACCAGCGACACCATTCTGATAGAGCAGATTCTTATCGGCGAAGCAAATTTGAATGCCGAGTTCAAGGGTACGAGCAGTAACCTCCAACAAATCCTCGATAACGTAAAAAAATCTTCTGAACCCGCCACTCAACCTGAACCCTCCACTCAAGAGGAGCAACCGGCCGCTGAAGCCGAGCCGGGGGAAGCTAAGAAATTCATAGTCAAAGAGTTCCGCTTCATCGGTGGTACGGTCACTGTTTCATCCGACCTCGCCAAGATGCAGCGGACAGCCGAGATTCCAGCAGTCGAGATCCACGACATCGGCAATGCCTCCGGCGGTGTCACGGCTGCCGAGCTCACCGAGCAACTGCTACGACCGGTCATCGAAAAGGCGCTGCAAAAAGCCCAAGCCGAAGCGCTGGAACAAGGCACGGAACAAATGAAAAAAAAGGCTCAAGAGAAACTGCAGGATAAGCTAAAGAACCTGATGCAATAGACGCATCATCCCCGTCGCTGCTGCTGATAAAGGCCGCGAACCTTTTCAGCAGCAGCCTCCCCCGGGAGCTCCATCCGCATTGGCTCGACCTGGGAGCGCCCTCTCCATACGGGAGCGCGCGGCCAGCACCCCTTAATCGAATTCGAGTGCCTCGGCGGGCAACCTCCCGGTCCGAAGCTTGGCTCGCTGCTGCCAGGCCGTGCTGAGATGCCCGTACTGTCAATGCTAAATCAAGGAGATTGGTCATGAGCCGCACCCCCATCACCTTAGGCGCGATCTTCGCGTGCGCGCTCGGTCTCGGCAACGCCAAAGCCGAAATCTTTGCCAATGGGCGCTGGATCGATCTCTCCCACGCCTTCTCGGCCGAAACCATCTACTGGCCGACCGCCGAACCGTTCAAACGGGAGACAGTGTTTGCAGGAACGACGCAGGCCGGCTACTACTATTCAGCGTACAATTTCTCGGCCGCCGAGCATGGCGGCACGCACATCGATGCACCGGTCCACTTTGCCGAGGGGCAACGCAGCGTCGATGAGATCCCGGTCGGGCAACTGATCGGCCCCGCCGCGGTAATCGACGTGGCACAGGCGGGCGCAGCCGATCGCGACTATCAAGTGACGGCCGACGACTTCAAAGCCTGGGAGGCCGAGCACGGCCGGTTGCCTGACGGCGCCATCGTGCTCCTGAACACCGGCTCGGCCAAGTGCTGGCCCAATCGCGAGGCATACATGGGCACGGCGCAGCGGGGAGAAGAGGCCGTAGCCAAGCTGCACTTCCCCGGCCTGTACCCGGAGGCGGCGCGCTGGTTGGTGCACGCACGCGCTATCGGCGCCATTGGACTGGACACGCCGAGCATCGATTACGGCCAGTCGAAGCGCTTCGAAAGCCATCGGATCCTGTTCAAAGCCGGTGTCCCGGCGTTCGAGAACGTCACCAATCTCAACGCGCTGCCGGCCACCGGGGCTACGGCCATCGCGCTGCCGATGAAAATCGAAGGCGGTAGCGGGGGGCCACTGCGCATCGTCGCCTTCGTGCCCGCATCGTAGGAGACCGACCGCTCGGGCTCGAGACGACCGCTTGGGCCATACCGCCCATCAAGGACGGAGACCATGCCGATCGTTGAGCGAGACCCGTGGCGGATGCAGTACTTCGAAGGCGTCGCTTGCCCGGATGAGGTGCTGATCCCCACGGAGGATTCGGATGCCTGGCAGCTCTACCCACAGCACCGCTGGATCTACAGTAAGCTGCTGATCTGCGAGAGCCAGGGACTGGCGGTCGCGCCTCATGGGGTGTCACCGCCAACTTATCCGGTCTTCAGTAAGCCGATCTACAATTTACGGGGTATGGGCAGCGGAATCAGCGTGATCCATTCCGCTGATGAGTACGAGCGGCTGCAGACGCCTGGCCACATGTGGATGCCGCTACTGAGCGGCGAGCATGTCAGCACCGACGTCGCCGTCGTAGATGGCGAACCGCAATGGTGGCGGCACACCGTCGGCAAAAGCCTCGACGCCGGGGTCTTCGATTACTGGACGGTGCTGGCCGAGCACCGTCCCGAACTGGAGGCCTACTGCGGGCAGTGGCTGCGACACAACCTGAAAGGCTACAGTGGATTCTTGAACTTGGAGACCATCGGCGGGCGTATCATAGAGGCACATCTGCGCTTCGCCGATCAATGGCCGGATCTCTATGGTCCGGGCTGGTTGGAGGCGGTGGTCGAGCTCTATGTCCATGGACGCTGGCAATATGCGGATACAGCCCGTCGTGACGGCTACAGCGTGGTGCTATTCGGGGGTCATGGTCCTCAATATGAACCCACCGATCCACGGAGCATCGATAAGCTGGCACACGAGCCCGGCGTGTCCAGTATTCAGGTTACCTTCCATGTCGATAAGCCGGCGGAACTGCATGCGATGCCGCCGGGCGGTTTCCGGCTGGCCATCGTCAATTGCTGGGACCTCGGGAGGGGCCTTTGGGTCCGCGATCGGCTGGCGTTGCTGTTCTGGACCGGGCAGCCGCTGGGCCCCCGGCTCGACGGACGGATATCGCCCACGCAAAATACTTGACCACGCGGGTGCGGGTAGGCGAGGCGCTCCATGGAAATCATGAAATCCTTTCCGCGCCAGGTGCGGGTGATCGAAAATCTCTGGATCCCTTTGTCCGATGGCTGCCGGTTGGCCGCCCGCATCTGGCTGCCGGCCGATGCCGAGACGCACCCCGTGCCGGCGATCCTCGAATACATTCCCTATCGCAAACGGGACTTCACACGGCTGCGTGATGAGCCGCTGCATCATTATTTCGCCGGCCACGGCTACGCCTCGATCCGGTTGGATCTGCGCGGCTCCGGGGACTCCGACGGCGTGCTCCGCGACGAGTATCTCAGGCAGGAACAAGACGATGCGGTGGAGGCCATTGCCTGGATCGCCGCCCAGCCTTGGTGCAGCGGCGAACTGGGCATGATCGGGATCTCCTGGGGCGGATTCAACGCGTTGCAAGTCGCTGCGCGGCAACCACCGCCCCTCAAAGCCATCATCACGCTGTGCTCCACCGATGATCGCTACGCCGACGATGCCCATTATATGGGCGGCTGCCTGCTCAACGAGAACCTCACTTGGGGTTCGGTGTTGCTCTCTTACAACGCCTATCCTCCCGACCCTAAAATCGTCGGCGAGCGTTGGCGCGACATGTGGCGGCAACGCCTCGAGCAAGCCGTGTTGTTTCCCGAGATCTGGCTGCACCATCAGCAGCGCGACGACTATTGGAAGCATGGCTCGGTCTGCGAGGATTTCTCCGCCATCGCATGCCCGGTATACGCGATCGGGGGCTGGGCCGATGGCTATACCAGTGCCATCCCCCGCCTCATGGAGGGCCTTGAGGTGCCCCGCAAGGCGCTCGTAGGACCATGGTCGCATGCGCTGCCCCATGATGCCCTGCCCGGCCCCAGCATCGGCTTCTTCCAGGAAGCCATCCGCTGGTGGGATCACTGGCTCAAGGGCCTTGATACGGGGGTCATGGATGAGCCGATGTATCGCGCCTGGATGCAGGAGTGGGTTCCCCCGGCCCCCTTCTATGAGGAGCGGCCCGGACGCTGGGTCGCCGAAGACAGCTGGCCTTCGAGCCGAATCCGGCACCGGCGCTGGTATCTGGATGTGCACGGCTTACGGGACGAACCGGGTGCCGAGCTGCAATTCACGTTGCGCTCCCCGCAAACGACCGGGCTCGGTGCCGGCGATTGGTGCGGATTCGGCGGTGAAGGCGAAATGCCCGCCGATCAGCGGGAGGACGACGGCAAATCGTTGGTGTTCGACACGGAGGCGCTGGAGAAAGGTTTCGAGATCCTCGGCGCACCCGTCGTGACGCTGGAGCTTGCCGTCGACCGGCCGATCGCTTTCGTGGCGGTACGGCTCAACGACGTCGCACCGGACGGCGCGGCCATGCGGGTCACCTACGGCGTTCTCAATCTGACCCATCGCGACAGCCATGAACACGCGCGGCCGCTGGAACCGGGTCGACGCTACCGCGTATCGGTCCAGCTCAACGACATCGCTCACGCCTTCCCGGCCGGTCACATCATCCGCGTGGCGGTGTCCACCAGCTATTGGCCGGTGGTATGGCCGGCGCCACAGCCGATCACGCTGAGCGTCTTCACGGCCGCCAGCTGGCTCGATCTCCCGGTACGTCCGCCGCGCCCGGAGGATGAGGCATTGCACACCTTCGAACGCCCGGCACGGGCCCCGGCCCCCGAGCATACACCGCTGCGCATGACTCAAGTGCAACGCACGCTCGAGCGCGATCTCACCAGCAACGAGACGGTATATACCACCTTTAGTGACGGAGGCGATTTCGCGGGCGCCTCGCTCGCTCATCTGCCCGACATCGACCTGGTCGTGGGTTACACCATACGCAAGATCTTTCGCATCCAGGACGATGATCCGCTCTCGGCACGCGCCCAGATCGAGCAGCAGACGGTGCTGCGGCGCAGCGGCTGGGCGACCCGCATCGATTGCCATACCGAGCTCTTCGCTGATCGGGAGGCATTTCGAATCCGAGCTCGGCTCGAGTGCTATGAAGAGGAGACACGCTTTTTCTCTCGGCAATGGGATCGCAAGATCAAACGCCGGCTCGTCTAGACGCCCGGCTAATCGGACTTGCCATCCAGGCAGCAACGCGTACTGCGCGATCCGCCCCACCGAGCGAGCGGCTAATCTTGCGCCACGCCGAGATCAACGCGGCGCATGGCCGCCGCCAAGATCAAGCGCAGCAAATCGGAGTAAGAATAGCCGGCATAACTGGCCATCAAGCTGAGCTTGCCATCCCATGCCCAGGCGGGGTTATGATTTACCTCCAGCAACCTGGGCTCGCCGTCGGCGCCGGCGCGGAAGTCAAAGCGACCGTAGTCACGCAAGCCGAGGCGCTTGAATAGCAGCGTGCAGTACTCATAGAGCCGGCCTCGGGTGACCTCGTCGATCCGTGCCCGGCGAAACCGCAGCTTCTGCCAATAAGGCGAGTCGGGATCGGCCTTGGATGCGTAGGAGAGGATAGGCGGCAGCTCCGGATCCAACCGGCTGTAGTCCACTTCCAACGGCGGCAAGTAGGTGAACCCTTGGCTTGCATTGCCGATCAGCCCAACCGTGTACTCGGTGCCGGTCAGAAAATCCTGAATCAACGCCTCGGGGCGCTCCAGTTCGCCCGCCAACCAATGCAGATAGCGCTCCGCCTCGGCTGCATCGTGCGCCACACAGTCTGCGGTTATACCGAAGCTGCCGTCGCTGAAATTTGGCTTGATCAGGGCAGGATACAGTGCCGGCAGCACGAGCGGGTCGGCCCCGAGGTCCACGAACATTTCGTTGGGCACCGGGATGCCGAGACTCCGCGCCACTACCCGGACGATGGACTTGTCGGTCGCGAGACTCATGCCCACGGGATCGGCACCGCTGTATGAAATATTCAAGATCTCCAACAGCGCCGGAATATTGAGCTCACGAGCAGTGTCGTTGCGAAACCCTACATCGCACAGATTGAACGCCAAGGAAGGAGGGCGTTGCCGCAGATCGTCCAGTAAGGTCGTATGATCATCCAGATACGTAAACGTGAAACCCTCGAGCGCAGCCAAAGCCGTCTTGAGCTGCTCGACGGCGTTTTGCTCCTCTGCCCCGAAGCACGCCCCAATAGCGTAGGCGTACGGCAGACGGGGATCCCCCAGCAACACCGCCACATCGATAGATCGGGTCGAAATACGGGCGGACATAGCCACCTCCAAGGGCGTAAAATGCAGTTGGCCGGATTTTTATTCTTCAACTCATAGCACTCGGCAAACGGGTACCGTAGCGCCTTCTCGATAATACGTGCGCTAAGATCAAAAACGATAGCGAACCAACGCCCTCCTACTACTGTCAAGAAGCACCAGAAGGGTCTGCTGAACTACCTGAGCGTGATCCCTGAAATGTCGGCGAATTGCTCACCAGTTGAGCATTCCGCCCCGTACCTTCTTGCCGCGCTGGCGTACCATTGGGCAGTGATAGTACCCTCCAACGGGCACCACCCAACCTCTAACGGACGAAGCAGTTGTATGGATGCACGCCGCCGCCATGACCACCCTCTTTCAGGACGATTGGGCGCTCTCGGACACGCCGTGAAATGGATTACGCTCGTGCTGCTGTTAGCCCTGCTAGGGATGGGCAGCGCGCTGGGTGAAGAATCGGAGAGCGTGCCGTTCGACCAGCTCCTCAAGAGCTGGAATCAAACCATCGAGCGTGCCCAAGAAGCGCTCGAAAGCGACTTTGCCCGCGTGGAAATGAGCGAAATCAAGGGCGACCTGCAAGCCACGCTGGACTCCGCCCGCAAGGCCCGTGGCCAAGCCATGGCGCAACTGGAGACCGCTAAGCAGCGCCTGGAGAGCCTGACGCCGGTGCCCGCTACCAAGGAATCCAAGGAGCCGGGGGCTACTGAGGCGCCGCCGGCGGAGACGCCGCAGATCGCCGCGCTACGCAAGGAGATGCAAAGCCGTGTGACCAAGCTCAACGCCGAGGTGACCCAGACCAAATTGATCATCGGCCAGGCCAATGATCTCCTGGCATCCATCGCCGGTTGGGAGCAGACGCGCATCCGCTCGGAGATCCTCAAGCGCAACCCCCTGCCCTTTCATCTGCAGATCTGGCAGAAAGCCAGTGTCGATGCCCTGGCGTTTGCCAGACAGGCAATTGAAGCGCCGCGTGCGTGGTGGGATATCCATCGTCTCCAGGACGGTACGTGGCGGCTTCTCGGCCCGCTTATGCTGGTGTTGGTGCTTGGCCTGGGAATCGGTTGGCCGACCCGAATCTGGCTGACGCGGCGCTTTGGCCGTGATGGAGCGGAGCAGGGGCCGACCTACGCCCGGCGCCTTATCGCGGCTCTGGCCGACGGTTTTGCTAACGCCGTCATACCCGCCGCGATCGTCGTGTTGACCTTACTGATCTTGTATCTGCAAGGCGTGCTGACGGGCCTATTCGCTTTGCTGTTTTACTCCGGTGGAACAGCGCTCGCCGCCTTTCTCATGATCATGGGTCTCGTCCGCGCCGCCGCCTCCCCGCATCTGGTTGCCTGGCGGATCGCCCCGGTACAGCCGGCTCATGTCTACCGCCTGCTGGCGGCTATTCGCGGTGTCACCGCAAGCTTGCTGATCGCGTTCGCACTGTTGATTACGGCCTACTACAGCAAAATGCTGACCCCGGAGCTGGAATCGGCCTTTTTCATCATCCAGGTCCCCTTGACGAGTCTGCTTATGATCTGGGCCTTGGCACCCGCCTATTGGGAGACCTCGCTCGCGGAATCTCAGAGCGCCGGTAGCGTAGAGCAAGCCGCCGAGCGTACAGGAGAGCCTTCGGCAACGGACGATAAAGCAGAGCTGACCGCAAGCGAGGAAGAGACCTCCCCTCACTCCTGGTTCGAACGCGGCCGTAAAGCCGGCCGCCTAATCATGCTGCTTACCCCATTCCTTGCGCTGGCGGGCTATGGCAGGCTCGCTTTTTTTATCCAATCGCGGCTGGTGGCCGTCGCGATCCTGTTCGGGTTTGCCCTCCTGCTGCGCTTGGCAATTGGGGAGATGGTCGAGCGCGGACTCACCCGCCGTCGGCTGATGCCAAACGGGGCGGTAAAAAAAGCCGCTGATACGGATCAGCGTAGAATCCGCGGAACCATGTTCTGGATCGGCATGGTGTTGAACCTGCTGATCTTTCTACCGTTGATTTACCTTATTCTATTCATCTGCGGTGTCCCTCCCACAACCTTGCAGCTGTGGATCGGTCAGCTGCTCTCGGGTATCCAGATCGGCAGCATCTCCATCTCCCTGGGTGCAATGCTGCTCGCGACTCTGGTACTGATCGTGGGCGTGATCATCACGAACATTTTCCGACATTGGCTCGCCAATCGTGTGCTGCCCAATACGCGCTTGGATCTCGGCGCCCGCAACTCGATTGCCGCCGCAACCGGCTATCTCGGCGTGGCCATCGTCTTACTGCTCGCCATCTCCACCCTAGGTGTTGATTTCTCAAACCTCGCCCTGGTGGCCGGCGCCCTTGGCGTCGGTATCGGCTTTGGCCTGCAAAACGTAGTTCAGAACTTCGTGGCGGGCCTGCTGATGTTGCTCGAGCGACCCGTCAAGGTTGGTGACTGGATCATCGTCGGCGCGACCGAGGGTACGGTGAAACGCATCTCCGTACGCTCGACCGAAATAGAGACCTTCGATCGCTCCTCCGTGATCGTGCCGAACTCGGAGTTTATTTCCTCACCGGTCACTAATTGGACTTATAAAAATCGCCTAGCGCGGGTGCGCATTCGGGTAGGGGTCGCCTATGGCAGTGATACAAAAAAAGTGGCCGCGATCCTGCTTCACTGCGCCCAAGCGCATCGCCATATCCTGCGCTATCCGCCTGCGGCGGCCTATTTCCTCGCCTTTGGTGATTCTTCGCTGAACTTCGAACTGCGCTGCTACGTCTACGATACCGATTACTATCTACCCACGATCAGCGATCTCCACTTTGCCATCGATGATGCTTTCCGCCAGGAGGGCATCGAGATTCCTTTTCCGCAGCGCGATCTGCATCTGCGCAGCGACAGCCTTGCGCTATCGTCCCAGCAGCAAGAGGCGGAAAAACCTACCGGCAAACAGGTACACCAATAAGCTCAGTGGGCGGCTCAGGTCGGGCTGAGGGGGGGCACAATACGGCAACGCCAACACGTTAGGAATTCCGAATGGATTATTTCCGAGTCGCTCCCGAGTTCCTATATTTGCTTTTTGGTGCGCTCATCGCCGTGCTCATCCTAATCGACGTCAGAGTCCTGCCGAACACCCACTCCCGCGCCGCCGTCAATCGGCGTTATCTATTCATAATGCTGCTCTTGTCGTGGCTCGGCAGTTATATCAACATTCCACTCGCGCACATCCCATCAAGGGGGTATCTGGCAGAGCACGAAACCCTCTTCTTCGGGATGGAATACACCCTACCGGTTATCGTGAATGCGCCCGGCACCGTGCTCGCCATCAATGTCGGTGGCGCACTGATTCCGATCCTGCTCTCCATTTATCTGCTGATCAGGAACAAGCTGTATCTTCTTTCCTTGCTCGGCGTAACGGCGGTAGGCGCGGTGGTTTTGCTGCTGGCTTCCCCTGTGCCGGGAACCGGCATCGCCGTGCCCGTATTAACCCCCCCATTGCTGAGCGCGGCGGTCGCCTTACTCTTGTCCAGAATCTATGCCGCACCGCTCGCTTACATTTGCGGCAGCCTCGGCACTTTGATCGGCGGCGACTTGCTCAACCTGGACCATATTCACAGCCTGGGTACTCCGGTCGCATCGATAGGCGGCGCGGGCCTGTTCGACGGAATTTTCATAACCGGTATGCTCGCCATGACAATCGCCAGCCTCGTGACCAGAGGCCGATCACTGCTCTTTCGATAGCGCCTGGCGATAATTATCATTTGAGGTAGCCTTGCTCCTTGAACCAAAGGATCGCGTCCTCGAGCGCCGCCTCGGCGGGCCGCGGTGAGTAGCCCAGTACGCGCTCGGCTTTGGTGCTGGAAAAGTACATGTGCTTCTTGGCCATGCGGACACCGTTCACGTTGACCCGCGGCTCCCGGCCGCTGACCCGAGCCCAGGCTTCGGCTGCATAAGCGATGGGGAGCACCAAACTATACGGCAGGCGCAGCTTCGGCGGCGGCCGGCCGACGATGGCCGCGATTTGTATCAGTATCTCGCGCAGGCTCATGTTGGTGCCACCTAGGATATAACGCTCCCCCACCTGGCCGTGCTCGAGCGCCAGCAAGTGCCCATGGGCCACGTCGTCCACATGCACGATATTGAGTCCGGTATCGACATAGGCCGGCATTCGGCCGGCCGCCGCATCGAGTACCATACGTCCGGTCGGCGTGGGTTTGAGATCACGTGGTCCGATCGGTGTCGAGGGATTTACAATTACCACCGGCAACCCAGTCGCGCGGATCAAGCGCCTGACCTCCTCTTCGGCCAAGTACTTCGAGCGCTTATAGTGCCCCACCATGTCGACCAGCGTGGCCGGGGTAGCCTCATCGGCGGGCACATGATCGGATCGGATCCCCAAGGTCGCAACGCTGCTGGTATAGACGACCCGCTCGACCCCCGCCTCGAGCGCGGCCGCCAGCATATATCGAGTACCCTCCACGTTGCTGCGATAGAGGGCCCGTGGATCACGGCTCCAGAGCCGGTAATCGGCCGCCGCATGAAACAGCACCCGGCACCCGCGAACCGCCCGTGCGAGCGTGGCTGGCTGCGTGAGGTCGCCGGTGAACACCTCCACGTCGAGCCCCTCGAGGTTGCGTCGGCTGCTGGTCGGCCGAACCAAGACACGCACCTCATGGCCAGCGGCCTGCAGCCTGCGTAACACGGCCGAGCCGACAAAACCACTCGCTCCGGTGAGTAATGTGGGACCCATCGTACGGCGCCACCCTCCTCAGGGTATTGCAATGCCCATCTTATTTTTGCTTGTTTCAGAGTATTGGTGCCGCCCGTGCCAACTCGGCAATAGCAGCTGTACGATCGCACGCGCCGACTCGGCGCGCCAGGTACTGCTTGCGGATCCGATTACCGCCCGAATTTTATGTGTGCTCCGCTACGCCATCTGCTTGTTGGTCATAAGTTATCAGTGTGTTGCACTCATGGCGACCATGTTCTGGCGCGTCAAACAACCGGCCAGACTGCGCAAGAGCGTGGGGCCGCACCCCCGGTCACCGTCCTGAAGCCGCTGTGTGGCGATGAACCTGAGCTCTATACGAGCCTATACGCCTTCTGCGCCCAGAATCACCCCGCTTTCAACTCGTCTACTGTGCTCTCGGATTATCTCGTCGAAACCGTGGTTGCCGAACCCAATTTCGCCCACTTGTGGCAGCACGAAGTACGCTGGTTGCGCACCATCCGCAGGCTACAGCCATGAGGCTATGCACTCAACGCTCCGAGTCACACGGTACCGCTCTGCTTGCTCGGCCCGCTCGCTGGGGGGAGGACAGCCGCCGTTACTGCTGCTGTTGGGGGCTCTCGTTGGGTATGCGCCTTATGCTACATTACGAAGTCGACAAGTTTTCTGGGCGCGGCGAACGAGCGCAGCCGTGGCTGATCCCGATACGGGATATATTGACTTTCACCGCTTGGTGTGCGGGTTTCGGTTCCCGCAGCGTCCGTTGGCGCCGGCGCTGGCTCAACGTTCAAGCGAACGGTTCCGCTCGCAACCGAACGGGAGGGGGATTGCTGTGAGAACGCTGCTCTTGCATCCGTCGCTATTCGACGGCTTTGACGGCGGGGCGGGCGCCCACTATCAGGCAAACTGGGAAATCCGCTCGTTCTGGTGCCCCACCTGGCTCGCCCAGCCAACGGCCCTCCGGCCTGGCAACAAGCTCATCGACGCACCGACTGATGTCCAGGAGCATTTCCCACAGGCCAAGGAAGTCTTTCCCGACGACGACCCTTCCAGGGATTTCAAACCGTGTGCCAAGGAGATCGCCTGCGGGCTCGGCAAGCTCGGAGTCACCCGGCCCTGCAACACCAAAGCAAATGTCCCGTATAAGACTTTGAAGGTCATGCGCGACAATGGATTGCGCCTGCGCGAGGGAGCGGAGTTCATGCGCTTATTGCGCCAACATTGCCAGGCTACCAACACCAGCGCGAGCTCGAGGCATTGATAAGCCCACCGGTCGCGGCCACGTTCATCGACCACGGCATTACCCGGATCGGTTTCCGTGACCTTGGATAAGCCGCAACGGACCGGCCAGCTCATCCGAGCGGCCGGCATTGCCTACGTACGTTGTCTCTGCTGGCTGGTCGACCGCTCCCGCCGCGCGGCGGGGTGGGTATTCTTGGCCGCGGTCCTATCGACCACCGGTTTGGCGTATTTCGTCGCCAACCACTTCGCCATCAATCCCGATACCACCGGTATGCTCTCGCGCGATCTGCCCTTCCAAAAATTGAACGCCGAGTTCAACCGCGCTTTCCCCAATCTGAGCCAGAACATCGTGGTGGTCGTCGACGGGCAAACCGGTGGACTTGCGCGGGAGGCCGCCGAGCGGTTGACTCGCTGGTTCGAACAGCACCCTGACCTGTTCTCAGAAGTGTATCAACCCACGGCTGGGGCATTTTTCACTCAGAACGGCCTGCTGTACCTCGAGCCAACAGCGCTGGACGAGCTCAGCGAGCGGCTCTCTGAGGCCCAGCCACTCCTGGCCCGACTCGCACAGGATCCCAGCCTGCGAGGTCTGTTCACGCTGCTTGGCGAAGCACTCGATCACCAAGCCACCGACAATGAATCACTGCCCGGTCTCGAAACGATTCTCCAGGAGCTCACCCGGACACTCAACGCACTGTCGAGCGGTTCGCATTATCAGCTGTCCTGGGAACGCTTAATGTTCGGTGAGCCACGCGCTCAGCTGGAACGACGGCAACTGATCCTTGCCAAACCACGACCGGAAGCAAACGCCGCCCAGCCCTTTCAGCACGCGATCAGCGCCACCCAGCGGGCCGTGCGCTCCCTAGGGCTGAACCGCGAGCCCGGAGTGCGCGTGCGCCTCACCGGCGAGGCTGTGCTCGACAATGAGCAGCTGCAAACTGCCACGACCGGTATGACGTTCGCCGTTATCCTGTCAATCACGCTGATCATTATCCTTTTGCTGGTTGGCCTGCGTAACTGGCGGTTCGTCTTGGCGACGCTCGTGACGTTGCTCGTCGGTTTGATCTGGACAACGGCTTTCGCCGTTGCCATAGTCGGGCCGTTCAACGTCATCTCCCTTGCTTTCGCGGTATTGTTCGTCGGCATCGGCATCGATTTCGGCATTCAATTTTGCATGCGCTACCGTGAGGACTTCAGCTACACGCATAATCTTCCAACGGCGTTGCGCCTATCAGCGCGCAACATGGGCGGAGCGCTGAGCCTGGCGGCGGTAGCCGCCGCCGCAAGCTTCTACTCGTTCGTGCCGACCAGCTACGCCGGAATCATCGATCTTGGCATCATCGCCGGTACCAGTATGCTGATTGCGCTACTTGCCAATCTCACGCTGCTACCCGCCTTGCTCACACTGCTGGGCACTCATCCGCGCGCAAGTCACTTCAAACAACGGCTAGGCTTCGCCCCGTTACTGCTCAAACGCAGCGCCTGGGGGATCACCCTTGGTGCCGTGCTGGCCGGCCTGGCCGCCATCCCTTGGGCAACACAGGCCGATTTCGATTTCGACCCGATACGTTTACAGGATCCGAATTCGGAAGCCGTCAGCGCCTTACGTTCGCTGCTGACCGAAAGCGAGTACTCGCTCTACACCATCGAATTCATGCAGCCCAATCTTACCGCCGCACGGCAACTGGCCGCGCGTGTCACCGCGCTGCAAGCCGTTGCACAAGCCGTAACGCTGGCGAGTTTCATCCCTGAAGACCAAGCGGATAAGCTTGCTAGAGTTGAGAGTCTGACGGTTATCATTCCGCCATATACCCTCGTTCCACCGGCAACTGACAGTCCCCCCGACCTTACCGAGCTACACTCCGCCTTGAATACCTTTCGCGCTCGCTTGGCCTATTGGCAGGCACACGGAGCGGCCGATTTAGCCGCCCCGCTCACTGGCCTACAGCAGGCGATCGATACTTATCAGACACGCTTTGGCGATAGCCCCGAAAACATCACGGAACTGCAGCGGCGCATCATGCGTACACTGCCCACCGAGCTGAAGCGCCTGAGCCTGGCCCTGCAGGCGCAGGAGATCACCCTCGATAACCTTCCGGCCGAGCTACGCGAGCGCTATCTTACCGCCGACGGCCGGGCCCGAGTGCAAGTTTTTTCGAGCTTGGATCTGAATCAAATTCCGCAGCTGCGCCGTTTCGTCAATCAAGTACAGGCGGTCGGACCACAGGCGATCGGCTTGCCGGTATTGCTGAAGGAGGGAGGTGACGCCGTAATCACGGCCTTTCGTCAAGCTTCTCTCATCGCCGTCGTCGCGATTCTAATCCTATTGCTGGTGGTCTTGCGCAACCCTTGGGATACGCTACTGGCCCTAGCCCCACTGGCGCTCGCCGGACTGTTGACCGTAGGCAGCATGGAAATCCTTGCGATTCCCTTCAATCTGGCCAACATCATCGTTCTGCCGCTCCTGGTCGGTCTGGGTGTCGCCTATGGCATCTACTTCGTGCTGCGCTGGCGCAGTGGCGAGCACATCGGCCAAGTGCTACTGAGCAGTACTCCGACCGCCATCTTGTTCAGCGCGCTGACCACCATGAGTTCCTTCGGTAGCCTGGCGCTCGCTTCCGATCCAGGGGTAGCGATGTTGGGCCGCACGCTGAGCATCGCACTCGGCTGGGTTCTGATTTGCACCCTGATCGTGTTGCCAGCCGTGTTGATGCTGGTTGCACCGCATCGCAACGCTAGTGTAGAGCGTCGTTCTATTTAGCGCTGATATCGGCATCGCTCTTCGCGCGACCGCGCTGCCTTGGTAATGTTATGCTTACATTTTTTATAGTTTGAGGCGGCATTCACGCACATGGCACAGAAACAATTCCAGCTCGTTCTACAAGCAGCTCGCATGATCACTCCACGCGTGCGCGAGCTGACTTTCGTACGCGAAGATCGCAGCCCACTGGACTACACACCGGGGCAGTTCATCACGCTGTTCATCGAATCCGGCGGCGAACGGCTGCGGCGCAGCTACAGCATCGCCAGCATCCCGGGTAGCGAGTCGGAGGAGATACGCATCGCCGCGACCTATGTGGAAGGCGGTCGTGCTACGGCACGATTGTTCAAAATAGAGCCTGGCGAGCGTATCCAAGCCATGGGACCCTTTGGCCGCCTGGTATTGCGTGAAGACCCGCCGGGTCGGTATCTGCTGGTGGCCACCGGCACGGGAGTCACCCCCTACCGGGCAATGCTGCCGGAACTTGAGCGGCGCATCGATTTGGAGGGTTTCCACGTCGAACTGCTGCTCGGTGTGCGCGGCCCAGAAGAACTGATCTATGGCGATGAATTCACCGCGTTCGCGAGCCAATGCAACGCGTTTACCTTTCGCGCCTGTTACAGTCGTGAGCAGCCGGAGCGGGCCGGCGAATTCGAACACAGCGGCTATGTGCAGGGAATATTACCGAACATGGCGCTCAACCCGGAGCGTGATATCGTCTATCTTTGCGGCAATCCGACCATGATCGACGAAGCGACCGCCTTTTTGACCGAGAACGGGTTTTCGATGCGCAACGTGCGGCGGGAGAAATACGTCTCGTCGAATTGATCACTTTTTGCATTCTGCCGCATGAGGCCCCAGCGCGCTCGCTTGGAAAGGCGCTTTGTGGTCGAGCGCTCGCCTCCTGGCAAACGCTTCTTCCCTTTTCCTTTGCGCCACTGCGCCGAGATAACCATTCCACAGCCGTCACACCGCGCCGCTTATCCATGTAGCCCGAGCGCCGTATCGGGCTTCAGTTCAAACCATGGCTACCCGCTACGCCGCCAGCGATGCTCGCGAGTGCCAAGATGAGTAATGCCACGTGCAGATAGTGCATCCGGGCGAGTCGTCGAGCCATATCCCCTTGCGGCGATCCGAACATGACGCGCCGGAGCACCCCGAGCGGAGCCAGGACGAAGAGCATGAGAAAAACAATGTCCACAGAGCAAGCATGGCATGCAGCCACCAGAAACTGGGTCATCGAGCACTCGCCAAAGATCGAGCCGGTAGAGCATCCAAGCACCGGAGGCGCCCACCAGCACAATGGCGCCGCGCACCTGAGGCGCAAACCGGCACTCGATTGCCCGAAAGCCATCCAGCGCGTGCGCTGGATTACGACGTAGCTGCGGCAACAATATCGTGCTGACAAAGGCCGCCCCCGCGAGTCGCAATCCCGAATCCGTCGCTGGCAACCGCAGGGAGTGTCTTGATTCCTCACCTAAATATTTTATAGTGGTTTTGATGATGACTACTATAAGTACGGTATGGAAATCACGCTCGCCCTGCAGAAACTGGGATTCAGCGAATACGAGGCCCGCGCCTACGTGGCGCTGGCGCAGGGCAGCTCACTGAACGGCTACGAAACGGCGCGAGATGCGGGCTTGCCGCGTGCCAATATCTACCCGGTGTTGGAGAAACTGGTACAGCGCGGCGCGGCACGACGCTTCGAAACACGCGATGGGAATCGCTATACCGCTACACTACCCGAGCGCTTGCTCGAGCACATCGAAGCTGGTCAACGGCGCACGCTCACGAGCGCACGCCGGGCGCTGGCTACGCTTAGAGTACCCGCCGAGGTACCGGCGATCTTCAACCTGTCGGGCCGCGGCGAGTTCCTCTCACAGGCCGAGTCCTTGATCGAATCGACCCGTAATACCTTGCTGGTCGCCATTCAACCGCCGGAAGCAACCGCATTGGCGGCATTGTTGGATGAAGCTCGCGCACGCGGCGTCGTTATCACCACGCTGTGCATGGAAAGCTGTCCCACAGAGTGCGGTGGCTGCCAAGGGGATATCTACCGCTACAACCTCGCGCCACCCGGCGCGGCCCGTTGGTGCCTGTTAGTGGCCGACGCCACCCGTATGTTGGCGGCCGCGGCTTGCGAGACCGAGGTGAATGCGATGCTGACCGAGCAACCGCTGATCGTAGAGTTGGCGAGCGCCTACATTCGCCAGTCATTGGCACTCGCCACCCTGGGCGGCGCATTCGGCGAGTGCTTCGAGGGGCTGCTCTCTGTCGAAGCCCGGTGCATTCTCGATTCCCTGTATCCCGAAAACGGGTTCTTGGCGTACATCAAGCGCCTGGCGCAGGAGCCCAATTGACGAGCCGTGTAATAATCGAAACAAACCGAACGCATGATCACACGGCAGCAAGTAGTTAACCCGGAAATTTCATGAATCCGCGCGATGATTAATGATTGTGCAGCTTGTGGATTCACAGGAGTTTTTGTGAAGGAGTGGCGTATCGGTGATTACGGCCGACTGAGCAAAAGCTCCTGTGGATTCAAGGGGCAAGCGAGGGCGTGTGTGATTCATGAATTTTCCGGGTTAAGGCTGTTTACTGAGAAACTGCTTGCGCTCGACTGGATCTTCGATGTGCACCGCAAGGAGTTCATAGAGGTGTCGCAGATTGACGGCTTTGCCCGCGGAACGCTTTACCAGATACGATGCCAGCGGACCGATATAGGTCGCCAGCCGATCCGTGGCGGTGGCCAATTCCTCTAAACTCACGCCGGGCGCACCGCTGTGCTCCGCACGGCGGATGCCCTGTTCTGACGAGCCCGGCGTGCTTTTAGCCTGGCCGTCGGCAGACTCGCGCGTGGGCCAACTCCTGCCTTCTCGAGCGGCCGCCAGCATACTCAGCCAGCGCACTCCTTTGTGCTCGACACTACGCATGAACGCTTTACGCTCGACCTCGCTGGGGATGTGCTTGGTGAGTTTCTCGATGAGCTCATCCAGCGTTCTGGATTTTGCAGCGGTTGCCAAGATCAGTCGCGATGAGACTGGGCCGAGATAACTTGCCAGTTCATCATTGAGCAGATCCGCCGCCTGCGGCGTCAGGTAGTGCGAAAGGTTACTGGCTGAAGTGGGTGCAGCGGCGGTAATCGGCTGTTTAGCGCGCTGCTGGGTAACCCAACGTTTGGTTTTTACGATCGTACTCGCCAACTCCTGCACAGACGACTCATAAACCGCATGAGGCGCCAAAATAGCCTTAAGCTGGCAGGTGAATTCATGCGCACTTCCGAAACGATCCTCCGGATGCGGGGCCAGCGCCGTTGCCAAAAGCTCTCGGAATTGCACCTGCTCGGCCGCCGCCAACTCGCACGGCATCGGCACAGCCGCAAGGTCGGGCGTACCGCCACCACCTTGTATTGGACGTTTGCCACTGACCAGCCTCAGCAGCACCATACCCACCGCATACAGATCGGTGCGGGCGTCGGTCGGCAACCCCCTTCTCGCCTCAGGAGACATATAAATCGGCGTACCGATAATATCGCCGGGTGCAGTCAACTCGGAGGTCTCGAGTTTGGCGATACCGAAGTCGGCCACCTTAACCAACCCGCTCTCCAGCAGGAGAATGTTCGCCGGTTTGATATCGCGGTGGACCACTCCGCATTTGTGGGCATAATCAAGGGCCGCCAATGTCTGCAGGATGATGTCGGCGCTCTGGCGCAACGGCAGCACCTGCTCTGCCTTCAAAAATGAATGCAGATCCAAGCCCTCGACGTACTCCATCACGATGTAGGGTGAATCCTCATTGATGCCGTAGTCGAACACGGTTACGATGTTGAGGTGTACACAGCGCGCCGCTGCGCGGGCCTCTTGCTTGAAGCGCCGCATGAGATCGGAGCCGGCGCTCTGAGCCGCCAAATAAGGATGCATGACCTTGATTGCCACGATGCGATCGATATCCCGATCGTAGCCTTTGTAGACCATGCCCATGCCGCCCTGCCCAATGACGGCTTGGAGCTCGTACTTCCCCACCTTGTCGGGTACCATCATCTCTTCCGGTCGATGTCAGCCGTTGAGTCACCCTCTGGCTTCTCGGCCTCGTCCCCCAAAAAGCTCCCAACCCCCGAGGCCATTCCACCATTCGGTTGCTGGGCAAGAAAAGTGATCCGCGCGGCCCAGCGCTCACCCTCGCCGCACCGTTTTGCAACAGCAACGCCAAGCTTAGCTATCGGTTTCGTCCAACATTTTGACGGCGTTGGCCAGGCTGCGATGCATTCGGTTGAAGGACCGGCCCAGCTGCGCGATTTCATCCTTGCCGCTCACCTCCAGCTCAGCCACATTCAATGCCCCCATGCTGATCTCGGAGGCTTTGCTGGACATCACTTTCACCGGACGAATAATCACGAATTCCAGCATGACGTTCAGCAAGATCGCGACCAGCAGAAAAACCACCACCAGCGCACCGATGAATACGAAGAAGGTATTTCGTGCCCTTTCGAGAGGCACCGACATGGGTACCGTGACGATCTGAGCACCGACGACCTCGCCTTGCTTCCAGCCGAAACCATTGGCCGTGCCGTAGCTGTCGATCATCGTCGGAGGCGCCGTCGACGGCGCGCCATGACAAGTCAAGCAAGCCGGGTTGGTGATCTTGATGGGCCGACTCAAATACATGGCCGGCCCGGTCGCCGTGGAGCGCACACCGATGAGCTCCTTTTCCTCGTTATTGCGAAACCAATTGACGATATCCGCCTCCCACGCGGTCGCCCGGTCCACCGGATTAGTGGGATTCAAAGTGGCCTCCCGATAGCTGTAATCCGGGTACTTTTTCTGTAGCTGCTCGATGTATTTGCGCGCCGAGTAGGCCGGCACGGTTTGTGGTCGGAATTCACGCTTTTGCTGCAGCGCCAGCAAAGGTCGAATTTCCGACACCGTGTACTGCCTCACCGACAGCGCGCTCTGCAGCATGATGCGAGCGGCATCGAGCACCTCGTCCTTGGCCTTCTGCTCGAGAAAGTGATAGCTGAAAAGCGACGCTAAACCGATCCCGACCAGCAAGGCGAGGCTCAGTACCAGATTGAATTTAAGTCGCAGGCTCATGGGTCGTACGTCACTCCCCTCAAGGCCGGGCTACTTACGTGCGGCCTGTTGTTGTTGCGAACATGCCTGTAGCGCCGCATGGGCGTTGGCAAAACCGGCGAGATCAAGGCGCGCTGTCTGCGTCTTGGTCTTAGGCCAGGTTGGCCAAAATCCGAGTGCCACCGTCAGGGTGCGGCCTTCGGCCATGCCGTGCAGCACTGAGGCATCCGTATAAGTGGTTTGCTCATCCAGCAGCTTCTTCGCGAAAGGCGCCAGAGCCCCGCCATCCACACGCAGGCCCTGCCCCGGGTAGCTGTTATCGATGTTCGAGTCGGTTTTCACCCATGCTCGGACCGGGTTGATGCGCAACCACACCTTGGCGGGATAATAACCGTCGAAAATGGTAACCGCAGGTGAAAGCAGCATACAGCGGGGCGCCCCGTCCACGACATCCCGCTGCCGATCCAGCCTCCAGCCATGGTCCAACGCCATCGGCAGGATACGATCGTCGAAGACCAGATGGCTGAAATCCTTGGTCGGCGGGGCCGGGGGCGTGGGCTCGGTCGGCTTGACGGCCTCCTTCTCGGGTACCGTGGGCCGGATGCTTGGCTCCGCCTTGGCGAGCTGCGACTCGCCCGTCTTCGCTGACGTGGCGGGCGGGGTTTTCTTCGAAGATTCGGTAGCCTTCACTTGCTCTTTTTTCACTGCAAGGGGACGTGACTTGGCCGCTGGTGCACTAACCGCCTTCTCAGCCCTCGGCCGCGTAGCATCATGCTTTGCAGCCACAGGTTGGGTGGCGGTTCTCTCGACCTTGTCAGCATCGGGGCCCTTAGGGGGACTCGCAGAGCGCTCGGTTGGCTGCGACGTCCTAGAGACTCGAGGCTGGTCCGCTTTCGCGCCCGGCTCCTTGCTACCAGTAGTCGCTTTTGCGGGCCTGGGCCGAGCCAGTCGCTCGATGTAGACCGTATCCGCCACAACAACCTCGTCGCGGTAAACACCGACCGCACGCAACCGCGCCCCCACCTCAATATCCGTGACCGAACCGCCATAATAGTGCGTGGCGTTGTCAACTTCGACGAGGTGCTGCGCAAGCTGGAACCGATGCCGAGATTTCAGGTCACTGATATCAGTGACCCACCCGACCCCTGTGTCCGCAGGTCGCTGAATAACTGCTGGCTTTGAGACGGCCTGGGGCGGCTTGCTCACCGCCTGAACACGCGGTTGCGGCGCTGGCTGTGGTTGCGGCGGCTCGAACACGCTCGTACAACCGTTTAGCAAAAGCAACGCCGACACGCCAAGGATCGAAATCAAATACTTGATCATCGTTACACCACCGACTCCCCCTCGGGTAAGTTACTCCCAAACGCGTCATTCTGACAGGGATCACATCTAATAATAGCTCGCGCAGAGCTGGCTTTCAGCGAGGAATGCGGCACCAGGCGGGCTGCGGAGGCAGTGGCGGTACGCTCTGCAAGCGACGTTCAGCGTTCCTTCGCCGCGTAATCGAGGATACGCCCGATCGGCGAGAGCAGGTATTCAATGACGCTGCGCTCGCCCAATTTGATCTCGGCCGTGACATCTATACCGGCTCTTAACTACAATCGCCGACCCGCGTAGGCAAGGGTTTGTCGATCGAGATCGAGCACGGCCCGGTAGGCCCCCTGAAACGCAGGCCGAAATTTGTCGTTCGTCCCGCGTTCGCCCGAGCCCATCCGGACTGGCCATGTGAACGGTCGTCATAACCGCACCAAAGCGCTGAAAAGAGTAAACAGCGAGCTTCAGCCGCACCCTCTGCCCGGCTGCGCAAAGCCAATGTCGCGATTATCAACGCTGACCTGCGCCTGCAGCGGCGCCGGCCTAGACATGATCGTTTCACAAATTTGGCGCGAGTGATCAGTTTTGCACCAATGCGCGATCGAATCACTGTTATTCGCCCGCTATGCATCGCCCAGTGCGTGCCTATCGCGATGAAATACGCGGCCATGACGCCTCGCCGGCGCCGCGAGTACATGTAAAGTGGCGTGATTCTCCGCGCCGCGCGCAGGGGCGGTTCTCCGGCGGCGGCCGGATGAGTGCTTGGGAGCGAGGCGGCGCGGATCAGGTCGGCTGGCCGCGCGGTGGCGGGCGGCTGTGGTAGAGAATCTCGGTGACCCGATGGAGCCGTGCCTTTACCGGGCAGCTGCTTGGCAGGTGGAGCTTGACGGGGTCTTTGTAGGCGACCACGCGTACGGCGATCTTGAACAGCTTCGTGATCACCGTAGCCGGCTGGGCGCGGGCGAGTTCGGTGTGGACGAGCCCTCATGGCAGAGGCTGTGGTGGAACACGTAGGCGGCGGCGAGCCGTCTGCGCGCTTGGCATTGGCGCAGCGGCGCGCATGCAGCGCCCGGGTGGCGGCAAGCTGGGGGGCAGCCAGACGCGCGAGCACGGCGTTGCCGGGGAGCCTGAAGAGGAAGTCGGGGTGCGCCTCCTCGAAGGCGAGCGCCATGAGCTCGGGGTTGGCAGAATGTCCGTCGCCGTGCAGCATCAGCGCGCCGCCGTCGAAGGCGCCGCGCACGGTGAGTCCATCGATGGCAGGGAAACGCAGCGGCTTTGGGGTAGAATTCGACACGGGCGACCTCGTTTGACTTCTTCCGAAGAGTTTTTGGCAGAACACCCATTATATCAGTGGGTTAAATGAGGCTCGCCCTTTTTTGTGAATTTTTCGGGTTAGGGAGAGGGGGTAATGAAGTACTTCGCGAAGCGCCTTGCGGCGGCGGTGCTGGTGGGGTCTTTGAGTAGTAATGCCTCGGCCGGTCCAGTTTTCTCAGAAATGGTCGTGTTCGGGGACAGCTTGTCCGACGCGGGCAATGTGTTGATCACCACCACGGCGAGCCCGATTCACATGCCGGATCCCCCAGCGTTTTTCGGTTATGTGGACGGTCGCGCGACCAACGGACCCAATTGGGTAGACCGCCTGGCACAAGCGTTGGGTGTACCGGTGCCCGAAGCAAGTCTCGCGGGAGGAACTAATTATGCCTTCGCTGGCGCCAAATCCGGGTTCGGCACCAACGTGCGAATGTCCCCGACCTTTCCACCGAACCCACCCCTGGATGTGCAGCGTGTAGGTAGCCAAATCGACGCTTACTTGGGTGATCGGGGATCATTCTCCGACGATCAGTTGATAAGCTTGTGGGTAGGTGCGAACGACCTTCGAGATGCCACGTCTCCAGCAGACATCGTGAGCAT
Organism: Nitrococcus mobilis Nb-231; assembly: GCF_000153205.1. Classification (GTDB taxonomy): domain Bacteria; phylum Pseudomonadota; class Gammaproteobacteria; order Nitrococcales; family Nitrococcaceae; genus Nitrococcus; species Nitrococcus mobilis. The sequence goes on along the minus strand of NZ_CH672427.1, from coordinate 39,341 downwards.
CGTGGACAATCTGGAAACCCATATCCGCACGCTGGATGACAACGGCGCGGGCACGGTGCTGGTACCGAATCAGTTGAACCTGAGCCTGATCCCGTTCTTCGATCTGCCTATATCGCCGGATCCCGCCGATGTGCTCGCCGGTGTGCTGTTCTTCAACAGCCAGCTGGAAGCACGGCTGAGCTTTCTAAATCCTTTGCTCGACATCGACATTGTCACTGTTGATATGTTCACGCTTTCGCAAGCCATCGTCGGCGATCCCTCCGCGTTCGGGCTGAGCAATGTAGACGATCCCGCGTTGGATCAACTGAACAACATCGTAGCGCCCAACCCGGACGAGTATTTGTTCTGGGATCTGGTGCACCCGACGCGGGTCACCCACCGGATCATCGGCGAAGCGGCGAGTGTGCAGCTCATCACGGAGCCGGACGCCTCGAGTCTCTTTTCCTTGGCCCTGATCGTGTTCGGTTTACGCAGGCTGGTGTGTCGACGCCGGCAGAGGGGCGCCAATTTTTTCGTTCGGTATGAATATAGCGTTGGTGACACTCATCAGACAGGGGATCATATGGGCGCGGTCTCGGGGGGCGTCGGGTAGGCCATTCTCCGCGCCACCTCAGAATCCGAAAGCCAGCGATAACGAGCTATAGGAGCGACCGCATCGGCAGATCCATGAATGCGGCGCCTTCCTTGCCCGGACTGGCATTTATCTCAACGACGACTGGGCCATCTTCCCCCATGGCAATATCGAGACCCGCAAAGCAAATTTTTGGCGCATAGATCCTTTGTCTGTAAGTTCTCCTAACGATACGCCACTGCAGCTGCTTGATTTGCCCTACGCTTTCGGCGTCGGAGGTTAGCCTTCAATCGGGCTCAGCTGACGGACGCATGGCCGGAAACAGCAGTACGTCGCGGATCGAGGGTGCATCCGTAAATAGCATCACAAGTCGGTCGATACCGATGCCCTCCCCCGCCGTCGGCGGCAGTCCATATTCGAGGGCCCGGATGAAATCGGCATCGTAAAACATGGCCTCCTCATCACCGGCCTCTTTGCCAGCCACTTGCGCCCGAAACCGCTCCGCCTGGTCATCGGCGTCATTAAGTTCAGAGAAGCCGTTGGCGATCTCCCGACCGCCGATGATCAGCTCGAAGCGTTCCGTGACGAAAGGGTCTTCGTCCTTGGGTCGAGCGAGCGGAGAGACCTCCCTGGGGTATTCAGTGACAAAAGTAGGCTGTCTGAGTCGATGCTCGGTGGTCTTCTCGAAGATCTCCAACTGCAGCTTGCCAAGGCCCCAATGCGGCTGAACGTCGATGTCGAGCTGCTGCGCCAAGCCGCCGGCCGCCTCGCGATCATCGAGCTGGGCAGCGCTGAGCTGCGGATTGTGTTCGAGGATGGCCGCCCGTACGGTGCGTCGAGCAAAAGGGCGGTGCAGATCGATGGCCTCGCCCTGGTAGTGGAGCCGCTGTGTGCCCAAAACCTCTGCAGCCAAGCGCCGCAGCAGCTCTTCGGTCAAGTCCATGAGGTCATGGTAATCGGCATAGGCCTGATAAAACTCCAACATCGTGAATTCCGGATTATGCCGAGTCGAGACCCCCTCGTTGCGGAAATTGCGATTGATCTCGTAGACTTTCTCGAAGCCGCCCACCACTAGGCGCTTAAGATAGAGTTCGGGGGCGATCCGCAAGTAGAGATCGACATCCAATGCATTGTGGTGGGTTATGAAAGGCCGTGCTGCGGCGCCGCCGGGAATGGGCTGCATCATCGGCGTTTCGACTTCGAGGAAACCCCACTCGTTGAATGCGGCTCGAATGGATTGAATGATGCGCCCGCGCAGGATGAACGTGCGCCGCGCGTTTTCATTTACGATGAGATCGACGTAGCGTTGGCGGTAACGGGCTTCCTGGTCGGCCAGGCCGTGGTACTTCTCTGGCAGTGGGCGCAGCGATTTCGTCAGCAATCGGATGGCGGAGACCCTGACGGAAAGCTCTCCGGCCTGAGTCTTGTATACGTGGCCTTCGGCGCCGATGATGTCGCCCACATCCCAGCTCTTGAACTGCTGATAAACCTCTGAGGAGAGATCATCCCGGCGCAGGAAGAGCTGAATGCGCCCGCTCATATCCTGGAGATGAGCAAAGCTCGCCTTGCCCATAACTCGCTTGCCGATCATCCGCCCGGCCACCTTCACCGGCACGGCGGCCTCTTCCAGCTCCTCGGTTGTCCGATCGCCGAACTGTCGGTGCAACTCCGCCGCTAGACTATCGCGGCGGAAATCATTGGGAAAGGCCTGCCCGCTCGCCCGCCATTGCGCCAGCTTCTGGCGGCGTTGGGCAATGAGCTTGTTCTGGTCCTGTGATGCAGGCCCTGCGCTGTTTTTCTTGCTCATCGGTGCGCTCCGATCTTGGGCGGGTTATAAGCCGGCCTTGAGGCTCGCTTCGATAAATGGATCCAAGGCACCGTTGAGCACGGCCTGAGTGTGTCCGATCTCGACACCGGTTCTCAGGTCCTTGATGCGTGACTGATCCAGGACATAAGAGCGGATTTGGCTGCCCCAACCGATATCGGCTTTGGATTCCTCCACCTGATCGGCCTGTTCGCGGCGTTTATGCATCTCCAACTCGTAGAGCTTGGCCCGCAACTGCTTCATGGCAGTCGCTTTGTTTTTGTGCTGCGAGCGATCATTCTGGCACTGCGTAACGATACCGGTTGGCATGTGGGTGATGCGCACCGCCGATTCCGTGCGGTTGACATGCTGCCCACCAGCGCCGCTCGCCCGATAGACATCGATGCGTAGATCGGCCGGATTAATCTCGACTTCCACGGCGTCATCAAGCTCCGGCGAGACAAAGACCGCAGCAAAGGAAGTATGGCGGCGGTTACCCGAATCGAAGGGGGATTTTCGCACCAGCCGATGAACCCCCGTCTCGGTGCGCAACCAACCGAATGCATAATCGCCCTCGATGCGCAGCGTCGCGCTCTTGATCCCGGCGACCTCGCCTTCGGAGAACTCGATGATTTCCGCCGTAAAGCGCTTTTGCTCAACCCAACGCAGGTACATCCGCAGTAGCATATTGGCCCAGTCCTGAGCCTCTGTGCCACCGGAGCCGGCTTGAATGTCAAGGAATGCATTGCGCTCGTCCATCTCGCCGGAGAACATCCGGCGGAATTCGAGCGCCTCGATTTCGCTTTGATACCCCGTAACGTCCGCGTCGAGTTCGGCGAGCGTCGCTTCGTCGTTTTCCGTGCGCGCGAGTTCCAACAATTCGGCGGTATCGGCAAGCCCGCGGGTCAGACGCTCCAGGCTCGATACCAGGGTCTGCAAGCGCACCCGCTCGCGATTGAGCTCATGGGCACGTTCCGGATCGTTCCAAACATCCGGTTGCTCCAACTCGCGAGAGACCTCCTCGAGACGGTGCTGGCACGCCTCGTAGTCAAAGATACCCCCTCAGGGACTCGATACGGCCCTGGAGGTCGTTAAGGGTTGCAGTCAATGCGCTGAACTCAAGCATGGCCGCCTTGTTGCCTCGATGGGCTGCTGAAGACGCATGATACCAGTTCGCGGTGGCGAAATCCGTGTGAAAATCCGAGACCATGGGGCTCGGACGCACTCAAGTCTCAGCGCACACGCTGCCACGCCGTACGCAGCCGCTTCTCCGAGACCTTCTCACGCGTGCCCAACTCCTGGGCAAACAACGACACTCGGTATTCCTCCAGCAGCCAGCGGTAGTGCTCGAGCTGCAGATCTTCGGTGCCCTGGCGCGCATGCTGTTCACGCCGGCGCCGGTATTGCTCCCAGAGGGGACGAATCGCCTGCAGCCCGCGCCGATCTTTTCCTGGGTCCCGCCGCAACTGCTCCAGACGACGTACCAGTGCCCGCATATAGCGAGGCAGCTCACCCAGCCACTCGGACGGAGTGTCTTGCACGAAGCCCGCATAAACCATGGCATCGAGCTGCTCACGCATATCGCGATAGGATTCCAGCTGCGCCGGCGGCAGCGGGGCTTTGAACCGCTGACGCGCCTCCTGATAATGCTCCAAGACTTGAAGCAGCGTCTGGGCCAGCCGAGTCGCGGTTGGAATCAGCTCTTCCCGACCCGCTTGCAACCGCGCCTGAAAAGCCTCGCGGGTCCGTGGCAGGGTTCCATCAGGCATGAACACGCGCTGATAGGTGGCGGCCAGAAAATCCTGTTTGAAAGCCTCACAGGAGCCGAGCACGCTATAGAGCAAGCACAACCGATCGATTCCGGGTAGCTTGCGGCGCAGATATTTGGCCTGATCGGGCAGTTGCAGCATGAATAACTTGCGTATCCCGCCGAGACTCGTGCGCGCAGCCTGCTCGGGTGAGTCCAGCAAGTGCAAGGCTACACTCTCGCCCTCATCAACCACCGCCGGATAGCCACGCAGTGTAATTCCGGCGTCGTTGAACTCCACATGCTCGTCCAGCGTATCGAAATCCCAGCGCTGCAACCCACGCCGCCCCCAGCGGTGCCGGGCGTCGCCGGCCTGCACACGAGCGCAGGTGCCGAGTTCGCGTTGCAGGGCAGCGAGATCGCGCCCCTCACCGACCGTCCGCCCGTGCGTATCCACCACACGAAAATTCATCTGCAGGTGCGCTGCCAGCTCGACGTTCTCCCAGGCATCAAACGGAATAAGCACGCCCGTCATACGCTTAAGCTCATCCCGAACCACCTGAATAAGAGAACCCGTGCCCTGAGGGGCCGCTGCCAAGATGGCCGCTGCGAACTCCGGCACAGGGACAAAGTTGCGCCGCAGGCGCTTGGGCAGCGACCGAATCAGCGCTACCACTTTCTCCTGTAGCAGTCCGGGAACCAACCATTCGAACCGCTCTAGGGCAAGTTGGTTGAGCGCGGCCAACGGAACGATCACGGTGACCCCGTCCGCCGCCTGATTCAGGTCGAAATGGTAGCGCAGTGGCAGGCGCATACCGCCAACGCTCAGATGCTCCGGATAAGCGTCGGCGGTGATCTCAACCGCCTCGCGCTCCATCAGCAGCTGTGGCGTCATGAACAAAGCCTGATCGTGCTCGGGCCGACGGATCCAGCGCTCGAAGCTCGCGCCATCGGCCAAATCGGCGGGCAAGCGCTCGGCATAGAAAGCTGCTAATACGTCCTCGTCCACGAGCACATCACGGCGGCGCGATTTTGCCTCTAACGCCTCGATCTCGGCAATGAGCTGGCGATTATGCGCTAGAAAGCGGCCCTGCGTGCGCAGTCGGCCATAGACCAGTCCCTCACGGATGAACAATGCTCGGGCCGCCGCAGGATCTACACGGGTATAGTCGATCTTGCGGCGTGCGACCAAAGGCAGACCGTACAGCGTCACACTCTCGTAGCCCGCCACCCGGCCTTTTTTTTCTTCCCAAAACGGCTCGAAATAGCGCCGTTGGACCAGATGCGCCGCCAGTGGCTCCACCCACTCGGGTCGTATCTCGCCTACCGTGCGGGCGAATATTCGACTCGTCTCCACCAGCTCCGCCGCCACGATCCAGCGCGGGCGGCGCTTGGCGATGCCAGAGCCGGGGAAAATCAGCAGCTTTAAACCACGCGCCCCGGTATAGTGTTGCTCGTCGGTACGCCAGGCGATGTTACCCAGCAACCCAGTAAGCAGCGCGCGGTGTACGGCCGCAGTATCGGCCTGCTGCGCATTCTCGCGCCAGCCTATGCCCATGACGAGCTCACGCAGCTGATGATGGATATCCCGCCACTCACGCAAGCGCACGTAAGAGAGAAAATGCTCGGCACACCACAGGCGCAGTTTGCGCTGTGAAAGCTCCCGCGTCTGCTCCTGAGCATCGTTCCATAGTTTGACCAGGGCCAGAAAATCGGAGCGCTGATCGCGCCAGCGCGCCTGCGCCGCATCGGCTGCCTGCGGTGCATTCATGGGCCGTTGCCTCGGATCCGGGATACTCAGCGCCGCCGCGATCACCAATACTTCGTTGAGCGCGCGCTCCGTCTCGCCGGCTACCAGCATGCGTGCAATTCGCGGGTCTACCGGCAGTGCAGCGAGACGCCGCCCCAGCCCGGTGAGCGTATTGTCCGCGGCCACGGCACCAAGCTCATAGAGCAACTTTAGCCCGTCACGGATGGCGCGCGAATCCGGTGGGTCGATGAAATCGAAGCGCTCGATCTCTCCCAGTTTCAGGTATTTCATCTGTAAAATGACCGAGGCCAGGTTGGTCCGCAAGATCTCCGGTTCCGTAAACTCCGCGCGAACCTGGTAATCCGCCTCCGCATACAGCCGAATACATACGCCTGGGGCCTCACGCCCACAGCGTCCCGCCCGCTGATCGGCACTGGCCCGGGAGATCGGCTCGATCGGCAACCGCTGCACCTTGGTGCGGTAACTGTAACGGCTGATCCGGGCAAGCCCGCTGTCCACAACATGACGGATACCCGGCACGGTCAGAGAAGTCTCCGCAACGTTGGTGGCAAGTACGATCCGCCGCCGGTCATGAGGCGCGAACACGCGCAACTGTTCGGTGGCCGAGAGCCGACCGAAAAGCGGCAGAACCTCGGTGCGGGGGGGATGATGCTTGCGCAGATTCTCCGCGGTCTCCCGAATATCCCGCTCGCTCGGCAGGAACACCAGCACATCCCCTGCTGTCTCCGCGGCGAGCTCGTCGAGCGCTTCCAAAATAGCCTCTGGCAGGCTGCGGTCGCGTTCATCCTCATCCTCACTCACCAACGGGCGATACCGGATTTCGACTGGATAGCTGCGTCCGGCGATTTGAATGATCGGAGCCCCGTTGAAATAGCGCGAGAAACGTTGCGGATCAATGGTCGCCGAGGTAATGATGACCTTCAGTTCAGGACGGCGTGGCAAGAGCCGCTTCAGATAGCCGAGCAGATAATCGATATTGAGGCTGCGCTCGTGCGCCTCGTCGATGATGATGGTGTCGTAATGGGCCAGATCCGGATCGCCTTGGGTCTCGGCAAGCAGCATGCCGTCGGTGACGAGCTTGAGGCGGGTGGAAAATCTCACCCGGTCGCTGAAACGCACCTTGTACCCGACCCCAGCGCCGACTTCAGTGTTGAGCTCCTCGGCGATCCGGGTTGCCAGGCTGCGCGCGGCGATTCGTCGTGGCTGGGTATGCGCGATCATACCCTCGACCCCAAAGCCCGATGCGAGCGCGATTTGCGGCAGTTGAGTGCTCTTACCCGATCCGGTGTCACCGCAGACGACAATGACCTGATGCGCACTGAGTGCACGCGCGATTTCCGCGCGTTGGTCCATGATGGGCAGGGCGGCGCTGAAAGCAGGTTGCAGCACCTGGGATTGGCGCTGTTCGTAACGCTGCTGTACGTTGGCGAGATCGTGCTTGAGCCGGTTCAGCCCTTGCTCGAACGGGCGGCCTTGCCGTTGGCGGCGCTCCAAGCCGTAAAGACGACGGCGAAAAGTAGGAACCCAGGCCCGGGGCAGACGGGTGAGCTGCGTCTTGAGCTCTTGGAAGGGGCGTGCTTTCTCGGTTAAGCAAGCCATATGGTCGCGTGAATCCGTCAGTTCCTCTCCCTGGACGTCGGCGGTGCATTCGTGGCGCGGCGGGAGACACCGCGAATCGAAGGATATTTGCGCGGCTCTAAGCGCAATGTTTCAACCCGCCAGCCCTGCGGTTCGCACTCGATGAACAAACAGGACGGTCCGCCATGAGTGCGGGTACGCCCAGCCGCCCCGGGGTTTAGAATCCAGGGTCGTTCCTCGAAATCGGTAAGCAGGCGGTGACTATGACCATACACCACCGCGCAGGCATGCGCGTAGCATCGCCGATAACGGCTGTGTCGTTGTTGCAGGGTCTCGGGTTCATCCCCATGCACGACGATCAGCAGCCCGCCCGGCAGCTCGACGCTCGCCTCGCGCGGCAGGGTTGCGAGCAGCTGATGCTCGGCTGCAGGCCATTTCTCCGGGATATCGTTATTGCCGCGGATCGCGACGACCTTTTCCCGAGGCTGCATTGCGAGCAGCACGTCGGCGCCCCCGATATCGCCGGCATGAATCGCGACATTACACTGGCTCACGTGATCCCGAATTCGGGGATCGAGGAAACCGTGGGTATCAGCAAGTACGGCAACCCGCATGAGAGGCCCAACGCGTGATCCAATGGTTTTTGAAGAAGTATCGAGCATCATATGATTCGACTGTGGAACCGAACCAAAAGCGCTCGACAAGCTAAACGTTTTTCTGGATTCCTGCAAGACTGATACCGGCCGGCTCAACCCGACGCCTCGTTGGCGATTCCATGCGGTACATGCCCGGTAGCGACATGGCGCCGAGTGGACTCGCAGTGTCCGTGCTGATCATCGAAGAATATATCGGCACCGAAGGCTTGCAGGAACTCCCCTTTGGACAGCCCGCCGAGAAACAACGCCTCGTCGATTCGAATCTCCCAGCTGCGCAATGTCCGAATCACCCGCTCATGAGCCGGTGCGCCGCGCGCGGTTACTAGCGCAGTACGAATCGGGCAGGCTTGCGCCGAATATTCGGACTGCAGACTGTGCAGCGCGGCGAGGAAACTTTTGAACGGCCCCCCCGGTAGCGGCTCCCGAGCATGTTGCTGCTCGCTGCTCGAGAACTCCTCCAGCCCGCCTTGACGAAAAACCCGCTCCGCCACGTCCCCGAACAGCACGGCATCACCATCGAATGCGATTCGTAGCTGCTCGTCAATATCAGCCTGGGTGGAGACCATAGCGTCGGTCAGACGCGGCAGGATCGTGGCGGCCGGATAGCCTCGATCGAGTGCCGCCACAACGTCGCTCGGATCGGCGGATAGAAATAAATGAGCGCAAAACGCCGGGACGTAGCGCCACGGGCTTGCTCCATTGGTGAAAGCGGCCCGCGTAATCCCCAGGCCATAGTGCTCGATGGAATTGAAAACGCGCAGCCCCGTATCGGCGCTGTTGCGCGACAACAGGATCACCTCGACTCGGGTGCACTCGGTGTCGCGGTTCAGCGCCAGGAGCTTGCGGACCAGCTCATAGGCCACTCCTGGCTCGAGCAGCTTCTCCTCATGCTCGATTTGATAGCGGCAGTAAGCATCGATGCCCTCGGTCTCGAATATCCTATGGCCCTCGCTCATATCGAACAGGGCCCGTGAGGAGATCCCGACGACCAGCTTGCCATCGAATGTCACAGGCATACTTCACCATCCTGTTTCGGGGCGCCGACGGCTTGCTTGTATGGTAGCCTACTATTACACCATGCGGTCGCACAGGGTACGCAAGCACGCTCCATACGTTACCTGAGACCTACGGCATCAGCCTGGCAGCGGGGCTGGACAGTGGCGCCTGAAAAATGGCAGATTTCAAATATCCCTTTCATGGAGGTCATCAACACTATGGTAGATCGTGCGCGTGACATTGCGCTTGGGAAGGCTACAACCCATCTCGAAGGAGTGCTCGGGGCCAATCGCGTCATCCGCAATACCTACGCCCTATTGTCGCTGACGCTGCTGTTCAGCGCCGCCACGGCCGGTATCGCAATGGCAACTAATGCCCCGCCGTTGCACTGGTTGATGGTATTGGGAGGTTATTTCGGGTTGCTCTTCCTCACCAACGCCCTGCGTAATAGCGCCTGGGGAATACTATCCGTATTCGCGCTCACGGGGTTCATGGGTTACACCCTCGGCCCGATGCTGAACTTCTACATCAGCACGCTCGCCAATGGCGCCGAGTTGGTGATGATGGCTTTGGGCGGCGCCGGTGCGATCTTCCTTACCCTGTCCGGCTACGCGCTCACCACCCGCAAGGACTTCAGCTTCATACGCGGCTTCGTGCTGGCGGGAATCATTGTCGTGTTCCTTGCCAGCATTGGTGCCATTGTCTTCCATATTTCCGGCCTGGCCTTGGCGGTGAGCGCAGCGGCCATCGTACTGATGGCCGGCTTCATACTCTATCAGACCAGCGAGATGGTCCATGGCGGTGAAAGCAACTACATCATGGCCACCGTCGGACTCTATGTGGCTGTATTCAATCTTTTCACCAGCCTACTGCATTTGCTGGCCGCATTTGCCGGAGAGCGCTGAGCTACACTAAGCGGCGCGAACTGAGGAGCCCCGCCGGACTTGGGGCTCCTCCGAACTCGGCCCATCCCCCGTTATACAAGGTTCCGGTAGAACGCCGCCAAAGACGGTCGAATAAGGGTACGCCCTCAGTCAGGCGTTTTATCGGCTTCAGCGGCTGATTTGAACCAAGCGAGACGCTCACGCAATCGCACCACCTCGCCGACGATTATCAACGTCGGCGGCTGTATCGCCTGCTCCACGGCCTGCTGGGGCAGCTCGCAGAGGGGTGCGATCAGCACGCGCTGCCGAGCCGTCGTGCCTTGCTGTATCAAAGCGGCCGGCATATCCGCACGCATGCCATGTCCAATCAACCCCGCCGCAAGCTGCGCCAATCCGGTTAAGCCCATATACAACACCACGGTCTGCCCCGGCCGCACGAGAGCCTCGAAATCCACGGCTAACTCGCCGTTGGCCTTGTGATGACCGGTTACAAACACGCAGGATTGTGCATAGTCTCGATGGGTCAGGGGGATGCCGGCATAGGCAGCGCAGCCATTGGCGGCCGTGATACCCGGAACGACCTGGAACGGGATACCCTCGGCCACCAGCGAGTCGACTTCCTCGCCTCCGCGGCCAAAAATGAAAGGATCCCCACCCTTCAGGCGGGCGACGCGCTTGCCCTGCCGAGCAAGCCGCACCAATATGGCACTGATCTCCTCCTGGGGAACAGGGTGTTGATCACGGCACTTGCCCACATAGATCCGTTCGGCGTCGATCCGCGCCATCTTGACGATGGCGGGGGCTACCAACCGATCATAGAGGACGACATCGGCGCGACGTAGCAGCCGCAGCGCCCGCAACGTAAGCAGATCCGGATCGCCGGGTCCGCCGCCGATCAAATAGACCTCCCCGATCACTCTATCGGCTCCCTACTGCCCGCTCGTCGCCGAGCGGCGCGTGATTAAGCCACGTAGCCCTTGGCACTCTTCCGCCATACCAGCGGCCAATCGAGCAACCAGATCCTGTCTCATCCAAGGGCTCTGCCGTGCCTCCTCCGGCCAAGATTATCGGTCGAGCTTGGCGCATACTTCGATAACTCATGGTAAAAATACTCCATCAAACAAAACTACAGTGAGTACCGCTCTATTTACAAAAAGGATATTTTTTCATTTATAGGCTAATAGATTATTAGAAAGGCAAGCCGTGAAGCTCAATCAACTGCGCTATATTTGCGAGGTGGCCCGCCGTGGACTCAATGTTTCCGCCGCTGCAGAGGCGCTCTACACTTCTCAGCCCGGTGTCAGCAAACAAATCCGCATGCTCGAGGAAGAGCTCGGGGTACAGATCTTCAGCCGCAGCGGTAAACATCTGACCCACGTGACACCGGCCGGCGAGGAGGTGCTGGCGGTTGCCCAACGCATCCTGGGCGAGGTGCAGAACATTAAGGCCATAGCCCAGGAGCATGTGAGCGAATCGCGGGGCAGTCTGTCCATCGCGACCACCCACACCCAGGCGCGCCATACTTTACCGTTGGTCGTGGGTGCGTTCCGAACCCGCTACCCGAACGTCAGCTTGCATATGCATCAGGGCACGCCCTTGCAAATCGCGGAGATGGCGGCGCGCGGTTCGGTGGACTTCGCCATCGCGACCGAGGCCCTCGAACTGTTCGAGGATCTGGTCATGATGCCGTGTTACCGGTGGAATCGGAGCATTATCGTCCCAGCGGAACATTCTCTGTGCAACGAGCAGCCGTTGACCCTGGAGACCGTGGCTCGCTATCCGATTGTCACCTATGTATTCGGCTTCACCGGACGCTCGAAGTTGGATAAGGCCTTCGCCACCGCCGGACTCAATCCCGAGGTGGTCTTTACCGCTACGGACTCCGAGGTGATCAAAACCTATGTCGAGCTGGGCCTTGGTGTCGGTATCATAGCGACTATGGCCTTCAACCCCGAGCGCGATACGGGCCTGACCGCCCTCGATGCGAGCCATTTGTTCGAGCCTAGCATTACCAGCATCGGTTTTCGCCGCGGCATGTACCTGCGCGGCTATATGTTCGATTTCATAGAGGCTTTCGCCCCCCACCTTACGCATAGCGTCGTCGAGCGTGCAATCGCGGCTCGGACTACGGAGGAACGGGAGCAATTCATTCGCGAGTTCCAGCCTCAGTTGGAGATGCGCTGACGACTTGGCGCAAGCACGGCCCTCAAGCGGCCGCTCGGACTCGACTAGTCGTCGAGATAGACCCTTCCCCCAAGGTACGGTTGCAAGGCCGCAGGAACCCGCACTCGGCCGTCAGCTTCCTGATAGTTCTCCAGCACCGCCACTAGGCAGCGGCCGATCGCCAGGCCGGAGCCGTTCAACGTGTGCACCGGCTCGGGACGGCCGGTCTCGGGATTGCGCCAGCGCGCCTGCATACGGCGGGCTTGGAATGCTTCGCAGTTGCTGCAGGAGGAGATCTCACGGTAGCGTTGCTGACCCGGCAGCCAAACCTCCAAATCGTAGGTCTTCGCCGCCGCGAAGCCCATATCGCCAGCACACAAGGCGACAACCCGATACGGCAGGCCCAGCAACTGCAGCACCTTCTCGGCGTGACTCGTGAGCTCTTCGAGTGCGCCGTAAGAGGCCTCGGACCGCACCACCTGCACCAGTTCCACCTTGTCGAATTGGTGCAAGCGGATCATGCCCCGGGTATCTTTGCCGTAAGAACCCGCCTCGGAGCGAAAACACGGCGTGTGGCAAACGAAGCGCAACGGCAGAACGTCGGCTTCGACGATGCACTCGCGCACCAGGTTTGTCACTGGCACTTCGGCGGTCGGGATCAGAAAAAGCGGATTCTCGGCAGCGACCCGGAACAGATCCTCCTCGAACTTCGGCAGCTGTCCGGTGCCTTGCATGGTCTGCGGATTCACTAAGTATGGAACGTGCACTTCCTCGTAGCCATGCTCCTGCGTGTGCAAATCCAGCATGAGCTGGGTCAACGCCCGGTGCAGCTGCGCGAACCGGCCGCGCAGCACCACGAACCGCGCCGTGGCAAGCTTGGCACCCGCTTCGAAATCCATCTCACGGCTCAGCGCACCCAGTTCGACATGATCACGAGGCGCATAATCGAAGGTGGGCTGATCACCCCAGCGGCGGATCTCGATATTGTCCGTCTCATCAGCGCCGTCCGGTACGCTTGCGTGTGGCACATTGGGGATCTCGAGCTGCAACCGATGCAACTCGACTTGGATTGCGTGCAACGCCTTATTAGCGGCGCCAAGCCGTTCACCGAGCTGCGCCACCTCCGCGAGCAGTGGCTCGATGTCCTCGCCAGCCGCCTTGGCTTGACCAATCGCCCTAGACTGGCGATTGCGCTCGTTCTGCAACGCCTGCGTGTCCATTTGTAGCTGGCGACGGCGCTCCTCCAACTCGCCGTAGCGCGCCGTATCGAGTTCAAAGCCGCGCCGGCGCAACTGCCCGGCAAGCGCCTCACGATTGTTCCGCAGCTCTTTGGGGTCCAGCATCCATCCGTCTCTTCGAGTGTTTAGCGAGCGCTCGATAACGCACCCGTATAAGGCGCGTCACCTGCAGTGAGTACTCGAGTAGGCTGATTAGCTTGTCATGAATTGGCCGTGGTCAGTCGTCTTCCTTCGCACGGGTCGCACGATCGAGTTCGCGCAGCCGGCGCAGGCGCTCACCAATCTGGCGCTCCAGCCCACGGTCGGCGGGATGATAGTAGCGCGTGCCGATTAGCTCCGCAGGAAAATATTCGGCCCCTGCCGCATAGCCCTCCGGCTCATCATGCGCATAACGGTAGCCGCGCCCATAACCGAGTTCCCGCAGCAGCCGCGTCGGCGCATTGCGCAACGCCAACGGCACCTCCAAACTTCCGTGACTACGGACATCTTCCGCGGCGAGCCGATAGGCGCGATAAACCGCATCACTCTTGGGCACGCTGGCGAGATAGACCACGGCCTGGGCAATCGCCAGCTCCCCCTCCGGGCTACCCAGTCGTTCCTGAGCCTGCCAGGCGTTCAATGCGACTTGCAGCCCCCGCGGATCGGCATTGCCGATATCCTCGGAGGCCATCCGCAACAGCCGGCGGGCAAGATAGAGCGGATCGCATCCCCCGGCTAGCATACGGCACAACCAATACAGCGCCGCATCGGGTGCCGAGCCTCGAACGGCTTTGTGCAAAGCGGAAATTTCATCATAGAACGCCTCGCCGCGCTTGTCGAAGCGCGCGCGGCCGCCAGCGGCCGCCGCACGAATCAAATCGATGTCGATCCGTGCCTCCGCGGCGCTTAGATCCGCCGCCACTTCGAGCAGGCTGAGCGCGCTCCGCGCATCGCCGTCCGCCGCTTGGATCAGCAGCGATCGGGCTTGCTCGCTGAGCGCAAGCTGCTTGGTGCCAAGGCCGCGCTCACTGTCCTCTAGCGCACAGTCGATGATCCGGGCCAGCGCCGCCTCACCCAGCGGCCGCAGCACGTAGGTGCGCAGCCGTGAGAGCAGCGCATTGTTGAGCTCGAAGGACGGGTTTTCGGTGGTGGCACCGATAAAAACGACCGTGCCGTCCTCGATGAAGGGTAGGAAAGCATCCTGCTGAGCTTTATTGAAGCGATGGACCTCGTCCACGAACAGGATCGTCTGGCGCCCGCGCGCCCGATTCGCTTGCCCAGTAGCGCTCGCCTGACGGATCTCCTTGACTCCCGCCATAACCGCCGACAGAGCCAGGAACTCGGCCTCGGTGGCCTCGGCGATAAGCCGTGCCAGAGTGGTCTTACCGGTTCCGGGTGGCCCCCAGAACACCATGGAATGCGGCCGCCCCGCCTCGATGACCTCACGCAAGGGTTTGCCTGCATCCAGCAAGTGCGATTGCCCCACGAACTCCGTTAGTAGCCGCGGGCGCATGCGATCCGCCAGCGGTCGTGTCCAATCAATCATCGCGGCGTTGCGGCCTTGAGGCCTAGGCCAAGAACGTCCACTCCTTCCGGCGGGGTGAACTGAAAACGCTGCGGGTCAAGTCGCGGATTGCGTTGCAAATCACGCAGCCCTAACCGCGTTTTCTGGTCAAGCCCGTTGTCGAGCTCGATGACGTCCGGCACGCCTTGCGCCATATGTAGCCGCAGCCGCTGAAAATCCCACTGACCGGTCTTGGGCCGCAAGCGAATCCAGCCGGCGCCGAGATCCTTCAGTTCGAAACTCCGCTGCAGGTCCGAGAAACGGCCGCTGAGCAGCAATGCCGGCCCCACACCCAGAACCTCGTCGAGTGATCGGGCGGTGGCCTGCCGCAGCTCCACGTCATAGACCCACAACCGTTTGCCATCGGCGACGATTCGCTGCCGATAGGGCTTCTCATAGAGCCAATCGAAACGGTTCGGCCGGGCCAGGGCAAACGCACCGGAGGAGGCATCAATCCGGCTACCGTCTTCAGCACGGGTTTCCTGAACGAAACGGCCGGTCAGGGTGTGCACGGAATCGTAGTATTGCTGCAACGCCTGTATGGCGTCTATTGCAGCGCCGGGTTCCCACGGCAACATGAGAAGTAATGGCAGAATAACTCGGTGGATACGCACACAACCTCCAGATGCCGGATGGGCTCTTCTGTGGACGCTCCCCGAGCGTCAGGGGCCTGAGATTAACACGACTTCACTCGGGTGGCGGCGGAGCCAATATTTCGCGCGCACCGTTTGACTGCAAGGGTCCAACGATGCCCGCCGACTCCATCTCCTCGACCAATCGCGCCGCTCGGTTATAACCGATCTTGAGACGACGCTGTACCCCGGAGATCGAAGCACGGCGTGTCTCCGTAACCACCCGCACGGCCTGATCGTAGAGCGGATCGCTCTCACCCGCATCGCTTGGTGAGGCGAGACCGGGGATCGCGGGTGCCAAGGCGCCCGGCTCCTCCAGAATCGCGTCGATGTACTCGGGCTCGCCGGCGCATTTAAGATATTCCACGACTCGGTGCACCTCGGCGTCGGAAGCGAAAGCGCCGTGCACGCGCTCCGGAACCCCACGGCTGCTGGGACCGAGATAGAGCATATCGCCATGACCCAATAGCGCCTCGGCGCCCATCTGATCGAGAATGGTACGCGAATCGACCTTGGAGGAGACCTGAAAGGCCATACGAGTAGGGATGTTGGCTTTGATCAAACCAGTGATTACGTCCACAGACGGCCTTTGCGTGGCCAAAATGAGGTGAATACCGGCGGCGCGCGCCTTTTGCGCCAAACGGGCGATGAGCTCTTCCACTTTTTTACCGACCATCATCATCATATCGGCGAATTCGTCCACCAACACGACAATGTAAGGCATTGGCTCGAGCAGGGGTGGCTCCGCGTGCTCGATGGGCTCACCCACCACGAGCGGCTCCGGTGGGGACCACACCGGGTCACGGATAGGCTCGCCGTGTTCGATGGCCTCGCGAATCTTGCGGTTGCAGCCAGTCACGTTGCGTACGCCGAGCGTGGCCATCAAACGATAGCGGCGCTCCATTTCGGCCACGCACCAGCGCAACGCATTGGCGGCCTCTTTCATGTCGGTGACCACCGGTGCAAGCAGATGCGGTATCCCATCGTAGATAGAGAGTTCCAGCATCTTCGGATCGATCATGATCGCCCGCACAGTCTCGGGCCGGTTGCGGTAGAGCAGGCTCAGGATCATCGTGTTAACGCCGACCGATTTACCGGAACCGGTCGTTCCCGCCACGAGCAAATGCGGCATTTTGGCTAAATCCACGATCACTGGATGACCACCGATGTCCTTGCCTATGGCGAGGCTCAATGGCGCGGCCGAGGACTCGTTGAGGGCGGGCTCGATGACCTCGGCCAGCGTAATCAGCTGCCGGTGCTCGTTCGGAATCTCCATCCCGACCACTGACTTACCGGGAATCACCTCGACTACGCGAACGCTGGTCACCGATAATGCCCGGGCCAGATCTTTGGCCAGATTCGAGATCTGACTTACCTTCACTCCAGGCGCCGGCTGCAGCTCGAAGCGGGTGATGACCGGCCCCGGCTGCACAGCGACCACGCTCACCTCTACCCCGAAGTCACGCAGTTTGTGCTCGACCCGCCGGGACATCGATTCAAGCACCTCACGGCTGTAGCCTGGCGGCTGCTCTCTGGGGGAATCGAGGAGGCTGATCGGTGGCAGACTGCCTGGCTGCACCTCCTCGGATAACGGCATCTGCCGCTCCCGTCGGCTACGCGCCTCTTGCTTGAACGGCTCGAGCACCGGTTCTATACGTGGCGCCTGGCGTTCCTTGCCAAGCTTACCCGACTTGCGCGCCGGCCGCCCCGACGCCGGGGCGGCCGGCCGCAGGACATGCGGCTGCTCCGCTTTGGTATTGCGATAACGCCCCACGGCCATTGCCCCGCGCTGGAGCAGGCGCAACGTCAGCCGCCCGGTGAAGTCCATAAGCTGAATCCAGGACAATCCGCTGAATACGGTCATTCCGGCGAGAAACACCGCCAAAGCCAACAGGGTCGCGCCAACAAAACTGAAATTGGCTTCCAACCAGCCGCCGACCAAGTTACCGAGAATCCCCCCCGAGCTCAGCGGCAACGTTGCCGGTAGCGGCGCGAAATGCAGGCTCGCCAGAACCGCACCCGAGACCACGGTGATTACGAACCCGAATACGCGCAATGCAAAAACATCCCAGCGGATGTGGCCGTTTTCCTTCTGCCAGCGGTAGATCAGCCAAGCCAGCAGTGCGATCAGCACCGGTATGAGATAGGCCAGATAACCGAGCAGATAAAGCGTGAAATCCGCAAAATAGGCACCCACCACGCCGCCACGGTTGTGGATGGTTCGGGTGGCCGCACTGTAACTCCAACCCGGATCGGCCGGATCATAGCTCACCAGCGCCAGCAGCAGAAAACCGGCAACGGCAAGCAGAACGAGCAACGCAGCCTCCCGCAACCCGTGGCCGATTTGCTGCGCGAACTGATACGGCGGATTGTTGGACTCCTGTTTTGACACCATGGTGGCCATCCTGGCTGAGAATTGCACTTAAAAACACATTCTAACTTGCTATGAATAATGAAACATATGCAATGAAGCAACCCCGAACGCGGGCACACACTGCGGAAAAGGATTATACATAAGCGGCAAAAGCGGTTTGTCCGGCACGAAGGCAACCCACGGCGAGCGTACCGCGGTTGCGTCCATCGGTACGCCTCAGCAAGAGCATCAGCCTGGCCGCGCCCCCTACGGCATTATCGGTTTCATCCATAGCCAGTTTCGCCCATAGTAGCTCGTAGTCACCGGCCACCGCTAAAGTCTCGTCGATGCCGCACCGTGCACAGCCATGAAGCTCAAAATTCTGCACTCGCTCGAAACGATCCCAGCGCCCGAATGGAATTCCCTTGCCGGCACCGCCAATCCATTCCTGAGTCACGAATTCCTTGCCGCGCTGGAGCATCACGGGGCGGTCTCGCACCGAACCGGATGGATTCCGAATCATCTTGCTCTTTATGACGAACACGGCCTGGCAGCCGCGTCCCCGGGGTATCAAAAACTGCATTCATGGGGTGAATTCGTGTTCGACTTTGCCTGGGCAGACGCCTATGACCGTCATGGCATGGAATACTACCCAAAGCTGGTCAGCGCGGTGCCCTACACTCCGGTCACCGGCCCCCGCGTCTTGGTGCGCCCAGGACTGGATCGGATGGCGGTGGTGAGCGAATTCGCCGCGCAGGCGCAAGAGCTCATCCGGCACAAGGCGCTGAGCTCGACTCACTGGCTCTTCGTGGAGCAGGAGACGGCCTACACCCTTGCCGCCGCAGGTTACAGCATTCGCCTCGGCTACCAATATCATTGGAACAATGCAGGATACGAAAGCTTCGAAGCATTCCTCGCCGAACTCTCGTCGAAGAAACGCAAAAGCATCCGGCGCGAGCGCCGACGGGTTAGAGAGATGGGCATCGAATTCCGCACGCATGCGGGCCACGAAATTCCAGCCGACCTATGGCATAGCTTTCACCGTTTCTATGTCAATACCTTTCACGCCCATGGCAATATTCCTTTACTCAGCTTGGATTTTTTCCGCGAGCTCGGCGAGCGTCTACGATCCCGTGTGGTCCTGGTGGAGGCGCGTGCGCGAGGAAGCACCATCGCCGCCGCACTTTATCTGCGCAGCGATACCACACTCTATGGGCGCTACTGGGGCGACAATGGCGAAATGCACGATGGCTTGCACTTCGAAACCTGTTACTACCAGGGCATCGACTATTGCATTCGCGAGGGTTTGCGCCGCTTCGAATCCGGCGCCCAAGGCGAGCATAAGGTGGCGCGGGGTTTTCTCCCAACGCCCACTTACTCCTGTCACCACCTGCTGGATCGGCGTTTTCGGCTTGCCGTGGACGAGTTTTTGCGCCAGGAACGGGCCGCTATCGAGGACTACATTCGCGAGCGAACCCAGGCCGGCCCATTTCGCCTGGATGCGTTGGAGCGAATCGTCTCGTCGAACCCGTAGCGGCCATTGAGCCCCGACTACCGTGCCGCCAGACCAACGCATCAACTCATGTCAAAATGAGGGTGCCTTTTATTTGGCCTCGCCTGCGGCCTCGGAATAGCCGGTCTTGCGAAGGCCCGACCCATACGACAAAATCTCAGCAGGGAGCGAACACTTGGACCATGTCGCACATTCCGTGGATTGCTCCGGATGACCACACCAGCCCTTTCCCCAACGTCGAGACGGCGCTGCGGGAGCCTAACGGGCTAGTGGCCATAGGCGGACCGCTATCGCCGGAGCGTTTGGAAAGAGCCTATCGCTGCGGTATTTTCCCGTGGTTCTCCGAGGAGCAACCGGTCCTATGGTGGAGTCCCGACCCCCGCCTCATTATCTACCCGCGGAGCTTACATGCTTCGCGAAGTCTTCGTAAACGCCTGCGACAGCAGGACTATCAGCTCACCATGGACCAATGCTTCCAAGCCGTTATCGAAGCCTGCTCGACACCCCGGCAAGGCCAAGCAGGCACCTGGATCACCCCTGAGATCAGGGCGGCTTATTGGGAGCTGCACCGACGCGGCATTGCCCATTCGGTGGAGGTCTGGCGCGCCGGACTCTTGGTTGGCGGGCTCTACGGGGTGTCTTTAGGCGCCGCCTTTTTCGGTGAATCGATGTTCAGTCGCGCCACCGATGCCAGCAAGATCGCGTTGGCCTGGCTAGCGGCCCAGCTCGATGCATGGTCGTTCCACTTCATCGACTGTCAGCTGCCGACCCCTCACTTGCATGCCTTGGGAGGTGTCGAAATCTCGCGGTGTCGGTTCATCCGTGAGCTCGACGCGGCGTTAGCATATCCCACTCGCTTGGGTCCCTGGGAGTTCAGCGCGCAGTTTGATCCACTTACGTGGATCAAACATAAGATCACAGAGGACAAACCATGAGCCAATTGGACCAGGCTCGCACGCGGCGGCTCACCGTGCTGGCAACACCAGAGCACGCGTGTCCTTATATCGCCGGGCGCAGCGCGCGTACGACTTTCATTGAACCAGGCACCCCGCTCAATACGGCCCTCTATGCCGAACTGATCGAACAAGGCTTCCGCCGCAGCGGCTATTACCTCTATCGACCTCGCTGCCCCCGCTGCAGCGCCTGCCAATCGCTGCGTATTCCGGTGACTCAATTCCGTGCCCGTCGCCGACACCAGCGGTGCCTGCGGTGCAATATCGACGTTCGCCTCGACTCCGTCGCCCCCCGCTATCGCGATGCGCATTTCGCGCTCTACTGCCGCTACCTGGCGGCCCGCCATCCGGATAGCAGCATGGCCAACCCAACGCCCGAGAATTATCAAAGCTTCCTGACGCGCAGCTGGTGTAACACCGAGTTGCTGGAACTGCGCGAGAACAACCGGCTGTTGGCGGTCGCTGTTGTGGACGATCTCGGCAACGCCTTATCAGCCGTGTATACGTTCTATGAACCCGAGCTTCCCGAGCGCAGTCTAGGCACTTTGTCTATCCTACGGGCGATCACGGAAACTCGCCGCCGCGGCTATGATTATCTTTACCTCGGCTATTGGATCGCGGGCTGCGCGCGCATGTGGTACAAGAGCGAGTTTCGCCCCCATGAAGTGCTGACACCCACAGGCTGGGTCTCGGTAAAGTGAGTTTAATCGCCGGCAGGAGTTGGTTAGCGGCGCCGGCTCCGCTAGAATCTCGCCTCGGCCCTACCCCACAGACCAGCCGTGGTAACAGGCGCCGAACCGTACCAAGGTACGGCAAAATGTTCCGCTGGCGGCAAAATCTGCTCATGCTTACCCAACAACCGCCTGCCCACACAAATCGGAAATCCAGACAACAATACGAGAGGGCTGAATGACCAAAGAAGACCACGTTCGAATGCAGGGGACTATAGTGGAGGTCCTACCCAACACAATGTTCCGGGTCGAACTCGAAAATGGCCATCTGGTGACCGCACGCATCTCGGGCAAAATGCGTAAGCATTATATCCGTATCCTGCGCGGTGATAAGGTGACCGTCGAACTCACGCCCTACGATCTGAGCAAAGGGCGCATCGTTTATCGCGCACGTTAAGCCCTTGCATTCCAAAATTCGAGCGCATGCTGATCATCAACAAACCGCCCTCCCTGGCAGTTCCAGGTCAAGTCACCACATCGGGCTCGTTGATAGCGAAGGTGAGCTCATCGTCCTCGACATCCACGACGACGTGACCGCCGCTCGCCAGTCGCCCGAAGAGCAGTTCGTCCGCCAATGGCCGCTTGATCCGATCCTGGATGAGCCGAGCCATGGGCCGAGCACCCATCTTCGGATCATAGCCATGCTCGGCCAGCCAATACCGGGCCGAATCGCTGACGTCAAGGGTGACTTTCTTCTCAGCCAGCTGGTGGCGCAGCTCGCGCAGGAATTTGTCCGCAACACGCTCGACCACCGCTGGAGCCAATGCATTGAACTGTATGATGGCATCCAACCGGTTGCGAAACTCCGGAGCGAATATCCGCCGAATGATCTCCATGCTATCCGATGAGTGGTCCTGCGCGGTAAATCCGATCGAGCGCCGACTCTGCTCCTGCGCACCGGCATTGGTTGTCATCACCAGAATGACGTTGCGGAAATCGGCTTGCCGGCCGTTGTTGTCCGTCAGCGCCCCATGATCCATAACTTGCAGGAGCAGGTTGAATACATCGGCATGCGCCTTTTCGATCTCATCGAGCAACACCACCGAATGGGGATGTTTGATCACCTCCTCGGTAAGCAACCCGCCTTGGTCGAAACCGACGTAACCAGGCGGTGCGCCGATCAGCCTCGAAACGGTGTGCCGCTCCATATACTCAGACATATCGAAGCGAAGCAACTGAACTCCCATGACCTCGGCCAACTGGCGCGTCACCTCGGTCTTACCCACACCTGTAGGCCCTGCGAACAGAAAACACCCTACCGGCTTCTCGGTATCGCGCAATCCGGCACGTGACATCTTGATGGTCGTCGATAAGGTATCGATGGCCTGATCTTGGCCGAAGATAACCCGCTTGAGATCCTGGTCGAGATTCTCCAGCAGCCGCATATCCGATGTGGAAACCCGCCGTGGGGGTATCCGCGCCATCTTGGCGATGATGGTTTCAACGTCGGTGACGTTGACCGTCTTGCGCCGCTTCGACGGCGGCAGCAACCGTAGCTTGGCGCCGGCCTCGTCGATCACGTCAATGGCTTTGTCCGGCAGCCGCCGATCGGTGATGTACTTCGCTGCGAGCCCCGCCGCAGACTCAAGGGCGGGCTGTGTGTAGCGCACCCCGTGGTGCGCCTCGAAACGCTCCTTGAGCCCCCGCAAGATCAGCACCGTCTCCTCGATTGTGGGCTCGGAGACGTCGATCTTCTGAAACCGGCGCGCAAGTGCCCGATCCTTCTCGAAGACTCCACGATATTCCTGGTAGGTTGTCGAGCCGATGCACTTCAGCTCGCCACTCGCCAGCATCGGCTTGATCAGGTTGGAAGCATCCATCACGCCACCGGAGGCCGAACCCGCGCCGATCACGGTATGGATTTCGTCGATAAAGAGAATGGCGTTTTTCTCGCGCTTGAGCTGTGCAAGCACTCCCTTGAGACGCTTTTCGAAATCGCCCCGATATTTGGTCCCGGCAACGACAGCGCCCAGATCGAGACAATAGATACGGGCATCTTTGAGTACATCCGGAACCTGCCGGTCCACGATCATCTTGGCAAGCCCCTCTGCGATCGCGGTCTTGCCGACGCCGGCCTCGCCGACGTACAACGGATTATTCTTGCGCCGCCGACAAAGCACTTGGATCGTTCGCTCAATCTCGTTGCGCCGACCGATCAAGGGATCGATCTCGCCACGCTCCGCCTTGGCGTTGAGATCCGCGGCAAAGCTCTCGAGCGGCTTGCGTGAACTGGGCTCTGCAGCGGCTTCCTCGTCATCCTGCGGCATTCCACTGGGTTCAGTGCCATCGCCATCACCCGGCACCTTGGAGATCCCATGGGAGATGAAATTCACCGTATCCAAACGAGAAATGTTCTCTTTGTGCAGGAAATACACCGCCTGCGATTCCTGCTCGCTGAAGATAGCCACGAGCACATTCGCTCCAGTAACTTCCTTCCTCCCTGAAGACTGCACGTGCAAAATTGCCCGTTGTAACACGCGCTGGAAGCCCAGTGTCGGCTGAGTTTCGCGGCTGTCATTGGGTGGCAGCACCGGCGTGGTCTCATCCAGAAAGCTCTCCAGGTCCCGGCGCAGCTGATCCAGATTTGCACCACAGGCACGCAAGACCTCTAGCGCCGCCGGATTGTCCGTCAGTGCCAGCAAAAGGTGTTCCACGGTCAAAAACTCGTGGTGCTTCTCCCTCGCCTCTTTAAAGGCAAGATTCAGCGTAAACTCAAGCTCTTTACTCAGCATGCGCCTTCACCTGGTTTCAACGTGTTCACGGAGCGCCCGCTCTAATTAGACTACGGGTACGAAATTGAGTTCCAACACGCTCAGACCGGCTCCATCGTGCACATCAGGGGGTGGTCGTTCTTGCGTGCATGTTCGTTGACCAGATCCACTTTGGTCTCTGCCACGTCCCGATTGTACACGCCGCAGACACCCTTCCCGCGCGTATGGACGTGGAGCATGATCTGAGTCGCCTTGCCACGATCCATATGGAAAAATATCTGCAACACCTCTACAACGAACTCCATAGGAGTGTAGTCGTCGTTGAGCAGCACCACACGGTACAACGGTGGACGTTTGACCTGGGGCTCCGCCTGCTTTACGGAAAGGTCGCCTTCACGTCGGGGGGCTTTGTCTCGACTCATGGCCTTACCATCAATCTATCGACCCAGACCATTTATCTGGGGCCTCAATGTTCATTGTAAAAGACCCCGCGAGTCCATCCAACGAGCAGCGCACAAGTTTCCGCTAAAGCCAGAAACCGGGACGCTTGGCCCCGGTTTCCGAATGGTCACAGAGCCCCCCTCAGGTCAAAGCTGTCTTATTTCGCCACCTGGAACTGGGACTCCTCTGTGGAACCGTTCAAGGCGGTGACCGAAGATTCTCCCCCTTGAATCACCCGCGTCACTTCGTCGAAGTAACC
Source organism: Nitrococcus mobilis Nb-231 (assembly GCF_000153205.1). Taxonomy (GTDB): domain Bacteria; phylum Pseudomonadota; class Gammaproteobacteria; order Nitrococcales; family Nitrococcaceae; genus Nitrococcus; species Nitrococcus mobilis. The sequence continues at coordinate 14,797 of NZ_CH672427.1, read as the reverse complement.
AGCGCCCACCTCTCGTTGATGCCGGGTGGCCGTATAGCCGCCGCTCTCCGCGGCAAACTCCGCTTCCTGCAACTCCACATAAGCCGACATCTGCCGTTCCGTGTAATCCTTCGCCAAGCGAAACATGCTGTAATTCAAGGTATGAAAACCAGCGAGGGTGACGAATTGAAACTTGTAGCCCATGGCACCGAGTTCGCGCTGAAAACGAGCGATCGTTGTCTCGTCCAAATTCTGCCGCCAATTGAATGACGGCGAGCAATTGTAAGCCAACAGCTTGTCTGGATCGTCTTTGCGAATCGCCTCCGCGAACTCCTTGGCGAACTGCAGATCCGGCTTGTCAGTCTCGCACCAGATAAGGTCTGCATAGGGCGCATAGCTCTTGCCCCGAGCGATGGCCTGTGCTGGACCAGCCGCGGTACAGAAGAAACCCTCCTTAGTTCGTTCACCGGTCAAGAACGCCTTGTCGCGCTCGTCTGCATCGGTCGTAAGCAAGCTCGCCCCCAGAGCATCCGTGCGTGCGATCACCAGAGTCGGCACCCCCATGACATCCGCCATAAGCCGCGCCGCGATGAGCTTCTGGACGGCCTCTTGGGTCGGCACCAGTACCTTGCCGCCCATGTGACCGCATTTTTTGACCGCCGCCAACTGGTCCTCGAAATGCACACCCGCGGCACCGGCTTCGATCATCCCACGCATCAATTCGAAAGCGTTGAGCACACCTCCGAAGCCGGCCTCAGCATCGGCTAAAATGGGGGCCATCCAGTCGATGCCGCCGGCGCCTTCGCAGTGATGAATCTGGTCGGCGCGCAGCAGCGCATTATTAACCTGCCGAACCACAGTCGGTACGGAGTTCACCGGATACAGGGATTGATCCGGATACATGGTATGGCCTAGATTGGCATCGGCCGCGACCTGCCAACCGGAAAGATAAATGGCTTTCAGACCGGCTTTCACCTGCTGCACGGCCTGATTACCGGTCAACGCACCCAAGGCGTTGATAAAAGGCTCCTCGTGAAGCAATTGCCAGAGCTTCTCGGCACCACGCCGCGCCAGCGTGTACTCGATAGCTACCGTCCCCCGTAGCCTCGCGACATCTTCGGCGCTATAACCGCGCGCTATGTTGCGCCAGCGTCGATTCTCTGCCCAATCCCGCTTGAGTTGTCCTATAGCCGCTTCGTCGTTATGCATCTCATGCCTCCCTTTCAGGGCTAGAGGTACTGCCGGCTCAACCGCGGGCCAGCGGTCCCATATTCAAAGCGTCACGCGTGGAGATTTCCTCCATCAGTCGGGCAGTTCGCCCATTCTGATCGGCCGCTATGCCCCCTTACCGACTTCGGCGCAGACACCTTGAACTCCTCCCGCAGGGTTACGCGGTAGAGATCCACGCTGATCGGGCAACCGCCGCTCTTATGCGGTTCCCGCAAACTGCGGTGTGACCGATACTCCCTTTGCCCGCCAGCCCCATCGAGACCGGCGACCCAGTTCGTCGAGGGTTTTACCAGTCACACCCACACCCCCTGTGATCAAGCCTCAGCCGCATCACCTCGTCACTACGTACGCTCGTTGACACGAGTGGCGCGCAGGCGATTGTAAATCAGTCTAATGCCACACCAAATCATTTGACAACCCAATTTACCAAGAATTAAATATTGCAATATTTAATAATTATGAGGGCAATGATACGTGCTCAGCACCGCCTCAAAAAGGGGAAATAAATACAATAGGATTAAACAGCTACGTGCTTTCTGCTGCACGGCACAGTACCGCAGCGTATCAAAGGCCGCCCAACGGCTGTGCCTCAGCCAGCCCTCGGTCTCTCTGCAGATTCAGGCTCTTGAGCGTGAACTGGGGATTACCTTGTTCGAGCGCCGGGGCCCACGCATCCGTCTTACGCCGGACGGAGAAACACTCTACGAACTGGCACAACCGCTGGTGGAAGGAATCGATGCGCTACCTGAGCGCTTCGCCGCTCACAACGAAAACTTACAATCAGGACGCCTGGACATCGCGGCCGGCGAGTCCACAGCACTGTATCTTCTGCCGGATCTGATCGGTCGGTTCATGACGCTCCACCCCGGCATGCACGTAAAACTGCACAACTTGGCGGGCAAGCCGATGTGTCACGCCATCCGCCATGACGAAGTGGACTTCGCCATCGGGTCCATGCTGGATCTCCCGGAGGACATCAGCTACCGGGCAATCTACTGCTACAGTTTGTCTCTGATCACCCCGCTCGATCATCCATTGGCACGCAAGCGTGCCATTACGCTGCAAGACCTCGCCAGTAGCGAGCTCATCGTGCCCCCGCGGCACTTAACTACATGGCGCTTGATCAATCTGGTGTTTCAACAGCACAGTATTCCTTACAAAGCGCGTCTTGAGGTCGGCGGTTGGGAGATCATTAAGCGCTACGTAGAGCTCGGTTTCGGTATCGCCATTGCCAGCAACCTCTGCCTATCCGGTTTCGAGAAGCTGGCGGTCCGGCCACTACCGGAGGTGTTCCCGAAACGGACCTACGGCATTATGGTGCGCCACGGCAAGTTCCTCTCGCTCCAGGCCAAACGGTTTATCGAGCTGATGCGCCCCGAGTCACAGCCAACCGACCGCTCGGCGCCGAGACTACATCCCAATGCGAGCGTGTTCATCGCAGCGGACGAGGCATGAAGCCCGGAGTTGACAATGACTGTATGGAAACCGCATGTAACCGTCGCTGCAGTAGTCGAGCGCGCGAACCGCTTCCTGATGGTGGAGGAAACCGCCGAAGGACGCCGTGTTCTAAACCAACCGGCGGGGCACCTTGAGCCGGGTGAGAGCCTGCTCGAGGCAATGGTTCGTGAAACGCGAGAAGAAACTGGCTGGGAGGTGGAGGGGCTTGCTCTAGTCGGCATCTACCGCTGGCCGCCACACCCGAATCACAGCAAGACATTCCTGCGGGTGACGTTCGCTGCGCGAGCGCTTTCCCACAACCCACACCAAGCGCTGGATAAGGGCATCCTGGGCACGCATTGGCTGACTCGCGACGAACTCACCGCTGCAGTGGAGTGGTTACGCAGCCCCCTGGTGCTTCAGTCTGCTACGGATTACCTTGCCGGGCGGCGTTACCCGCTGGAGCTGTTTCGCGATCTGGAGTAAACAGTGGGGCACGACCAACAAACTGTATTATACTACCACCCGATGTAAGATGTATCATTAATACACCTTTATTAGCCGTGACACTTTGACCTGACAATGTCCCCTCGCACGCGTTACATCGTCGGCCTCTCCGGTGGCGTAGACTCCGCCGTCGCCGCACTGCTGCTCCTTGAGCAAGGTCACGCAATTCAGGGCCTGTTCATGCGCAACTGGGAGGATGACGATACCGCCACCTATTGCAGTGCCGAGCAAGATCTCGCCTATGCCAAACAGGTATGCGCACAGCTCGATATCCCGCTGCATGTGGCGAACTTTGCACACGAATACCGTGCGGAGGTGTTCGACCACTGCTTGCGTGAATACCGTCGCGGGCACACACCCAACCCGGACATTCTGTGTAACCAGCGAATCAAATTCCACGCCTTTATCAACTATGCGCAACGCCTAGGCACCGATCACATCGCCACCGGCCATTACGCCCGTAATATCGAGCGCCATGGCACGTACCATCTGTTCAAAGCTAAGGATGCCGACAAGGATCAAAGCTACTTCCTTTACACTTTAGGGCAGCGCCAACTGGCACGCGCCACCTTCCCGCTGGGCGAACACGCCAAATCCACGGTGCGTGCCCTAGCCGAGCAAGCCGGCTTCGACAATTTCGACCGTAAGGACAGCACAGGCATCTGCTTTATTGGCGAGCGCGCTTTTCGCCCGTTTTTAAGCCGCTACATCCAACCCACCCCGGGGCCTATCGAGACCCCAGAGGGAGTAGTCGTCGGCCGGCATCAAGGAGTCAGTTTCTACACGCTCGGGCAGCGCCAAGGACTCGAAATCGGTGGGCGCGCGGGGCGCTCAGGCAAACCTTGGTACGTAGTCGGCAAGGATACGCCGGCCAATCGCCTGATCGTTGCCCAAGGGCACGACCATCCATTGCTGATGAGCGTGGGGTTGGAGGCAACCGAGCTGTGCTGGGTGGCCGGGCGGCCACCCAGCACGCCGCTGCGCTGCTTTGCCAAGACGCGCTATCGCCAACCCTCCCAAAGCTGTGTAGTGGAGGCCATTACCGCCGATTGCGCACGCACCGTATTCGATCAGCCGCAACGGGCGGTGGTACCAGGCCAATCGGTGGTGTTCTATTGTGACGAGGAGTGTATCGGTGGTGGAGTTATCCAACAAACATTCCCCTGGCATACCCATGAGACACGCTATGGAATCGCCTGATAGCGAACAGGTGCTCGCATTGGCCGGGATGGTCCAAGCCCTGGCGCAAGTACGCCAAGTCGCCAGATACGGCCATTCCGACCCGCGCCGCACCGAACCCTGCCTGCGCGCGTTGCTCGGAATCTATGCGGGCGATACCGCCGCGCTGTATGGTGGGCGTGATCAATTGCAGCCTGGACTGCATTTATTGGCGGACCACCTCACCCACCCCAGCGAGGTGCAACTCACCCGTTATCTGGTGTCGGTGCTGCATCTGGAGCGCAAGCTCACCGCCAACCACCGGCGTTTTCGAGAAGTGACCGAAGGGGTACGCCGCGCCGCCGAACAGGCGGCCTACTTTGGCCTCTTGCATGATAATGTAATCCGAAATCTGGGCGGGCTGTATACTGAGGCGGTCAGCTCGATTCGCCCACCCATCATCGTCAGTGGCGAGCGCGCGCATCTGGATGATCCACGCAATGCGGCACTGATCCGTGCGTTGTTGCTCTCCGCTATCCGTGCCGCCAGCCTTTGGCGCCGAGCGGGTGGCAACCGACTGCGGCTCATCTTCTTCCGTCAGCGCCTTATTGCCGAAGCCCACCGACAGCTTGCCACATCCTGAGCGCTGCAGTCTGAGCGTGCGCAACCTCGGCATGACTGTTCAGCATGGCTATAAAATATAGGGCGTGGCAGCGATACCAGCTATTCGAATGCCGACGGCGGCCACGGTCGGGATCAAAGACAAGAAAGCAGGAATAACATGAGCAACAGTTTCAATACCCGATCCACCCTCGAAGTAGATGGCGATCCTTACCAGATCTATCGCTTCGAGGCGCTGAAGAGCAAATATGACGTCGACCGCCTCCCCTACTCCCTGAAGATCCTGCTGGAGAACCTCCTCCGTAAGGAGGATGGTAGGCACGTCACCGAACAGGACATCGAGGCGCTGTTGAACTGGGAGCCAATGGCCGAACCCGGCGTGCAGATCGCGTTTACCCCCGCGCGCGTGGTCCTGCAGGATTTCACAGGCGTGCCAGCCATCGTCGACTTGGCCGCCATGCGCGATGCCATGCAACGCCTCGGCGGCGAGCCCAAACTCATTAACCCGCTGGAACCGGCCGATCTGGTCATCGACCACTCGGTCATGGTCGACTACTTCGCGACGCCAAATGCGCTCAAAAAAAATACCGAACTCGAATTCCAACGCAACGAGGAGCGCTATAAATTCCTGCGTTGGGGCCAGAAGGCTTTTGCCAATTTCCGAGTCGTGCCGCCGGGCACGGGTATCGTACACCAAGTGAATCTGGAGTATTTAGCCCAGGTTGTATTCACCAAAACGACCCCGCCAGCCACGCTCGCCTATCCGGATACGCTGGTGGGGACCGACTCGCACACCACCATGATCAATGGGCTAGGAGTGCTCGGCTGGGGAGTCGGCGGCATCGAGGCCGAGGCCGCCATGCTGGGGCAGCCCATTACTATGCTCCTTCCCCAAGTAGTCGGCTTCAAGCTAACCGGCAAATTGTCCGAGGGCGCCACCGCCACCGACCTGGTCCTGACCGTCACCCAGATGCTGCGCCAAAAGGGCGTGGTCGGCAAGTTCGTTGAATTCTACGGCGACGGCCTGGATAACCTGCCCCTGGCCGACCGCGCCACCATTGCCAACATGGCGCCAGAGTATGGCGCCACCTGCGGTATTTTCCCGATCGACCGGGAAACCTTGCGCTACCTCGAACTCTCTGGACGCGACCCGGCAAGGCTTGCGTTGGTAGAAAGCTACGCGAAGCTGCAAGGGCTATGGCGTGAGTCCGGCAGCCGCGAAGCCGACTATAGCGACACCCTGGCCCTGGATCTCGGCGCGGTGGTGCCGAGCCTTGCCGGCCCCAAACGGCCCCAGGACCGCATTGCACTGACAAATGCCCGACAGGCCTTTCTCGGAACGCTGCGCCAGGACTTGGAAAGCCGACACGCACTGCCAGCGAACCATGAGGAGGAACGTTTCGCCTCCGAGGGTGGCGACACGGCTATAGGCTGGCAGGGTGGGCACGAAACCGGTGCAATCGAGATCGAGCTCGGCGCCGAGAAGCACCTGCTCAAACACGGCGCAATCGTCATCGCCGCCATCACCTCCTGCACCAACACATCCAATCCGGCCGTACTGATCGCCGCCGGGCTGGTAGCCAAAAAGGCCAACGCGTTGGGGCTGAAGGTGAAACCCTGGGTCAAAACCTCACTGGCTCCCGGCTCCCAAGTCGTCCCCGCCTACCTGGAGAAAGCAGGCTTACTCGGTGAATTGGCAGCGCTCGGCTTCAATGTGGTGGGGTTCGGCTGCACGACCTGCATCGGCAACTCCGGCCCCTTGCCGGAGGCCATAGCTCAGGCCATCCGTGAAGGCGATCTCGTCGTGGCATCTGTCCTCTCGGGCAATCGCAACTTCGAGGGCCGCATCCATCAGGACGTACGTGCCAACTATCTGGCATCCCCCCCTTTGGTGGTCGCTTATGCATTGCTCGGTTCCATGGCCAGCGACCCCTATCGCGAGCCGCTGGGTCGAGACCGCAATGGCAAAGCGATCTATCTCAAGGACGTTTGGCCCAGCCAAAGAGAGATCACCGAGCTCATGGGAAACAATATTTCGTCAACCATGTACCGCGAGCAGTACGCCGATGTCTTTGCCGGCAGTGAGGCCTGGCAGGCGCTACCGGTCCCCGAGGGGGAAATCTATCAATGGCCGGAGTCCACCTACGTTAAGCACCCGCCGTTTTTCGAGGGCATGAGCCTAGAGCCCCCGGGCCCACCCAAGATCGAGGCCGCACGCTGCCTGATCATGCTGGGCGATTCCATCACCACCGATCATATTTCCCCGGCCGGAGCCATCAAGCCGGATAGCCCGGCCGGGCATTATCTGCAACAACATGGCGTGGCACCGAAGGACTTCAATTCCTACGGTTCGCGCCGGGGCAACCATGAGGTGATGATGCGCGGCACCTTTGCCAACATTCGCCTGCGCAACAAACTCGCTCCGGATACCGAGGGTGGTTGGACCACTCACTTCCCATCCGATACCCAGATGAGCATTTTCGATGCCGCGCAACGCTACCAAGAAACGATGACTCCGCTGGTGGTGCTCGCCGGCAAAGACTACGGAGCCGGTTCTTCGCGCGACTGGGCGGCTAAAGGCACTAAGCTACTCGGCATTCGCGCAGTCATCGCCGAGAGTTTCGAACGCATCCATCGCTCCAACTTGGTGGGATTCGGCGTACTTCCCCTGCAATTCAAGCCCGAGGAGAGCGCCGAGCGGCTTGGTTTGTGCGGCAAGGAGATTTTTTCGATCGGCACTCTGGCGGGTGAGCCGGGGAGCGTATCCGTTAAAGCGGTTACCGAGACCGGAGAGGTCACTGAATTCGAGGCAACAGTGCGCATAGATACCCCGACTGAATGGGATTACTATCAGCATGGCGGTATTTTGCACTATGTGATAAGAGCGCTCGCCAAGCAGAGCGAAGCGAGCTGATCCCGCTTCTCGTATGCAGCGGTCTTTCGCTAATTAGAATCTAATATTGGAACGCCGCGGCGCCGCCTGGCGCCGAATTCACTCGAGGCAAGGCGCGTGCGCGGCGAGAGATTACGCTTTAGCGTGTCCACCCCAAGGATGCCGAGAAAGCGTGCGGGTAATGTAGAATAGCTTCCATTAAATTCGATATCTCAGCTACTCCACCTGGAGAGACCAATGGCAAAGCAGCAACAACGCGGGCCTCGTTTGCTCAAATCTTTTGGTTTGGGGGCTTTCCTCGCCGCCATCGCAGCCACTATCTATATAGTCTGGATAGGTGTAACGGGACAGCCGATTCCCCGTTGGTTTTTAATGCTAGCGACGGTTTTTTAAATACCGCTTTGAATACCGCACCCAAGCCACCGCGGCGCGCGAGTCATACATAATGCCGGCCTGCGTCACCGGCTGCGACTAACAGCCGTATTTCTTTTTCGCCGCTCGGCGGTGGCGGTGCAATAGCGGTTCGGTGTAACCATTAGGCTGCTCTCGGCCTTGGAAGATTAAATCGCAAGCGGCCTGGAAGGCGATGCTACTATCAAAATCCGGGGCCATGGCTCGGTAGTTCGAGCCCCCGGCATTTTGTTGATCGACGACTCGCGCCATGCGCTGCAACGTCTCCCTCACCTGCTGCTCCGAGCAAATACCATGGTATAACCAGTTGGCAACATACTGACTGGAGATGCGCAAGGTGGCCCGATCTTCCATCAGCCCGATGTCGTGGATATCGGCCACCTTCGAACAGCCGATTCCTTGCTCGACCCAACGCACCACATAACCAAGGACACCCTGGCAGTTATTATCCAGCTCCTGCTGAATCGCCGCGTCTGTGAGCCTCTGCCCGTCCATTAGGGGGAGCAGCAGGAGCTCGTCCAGGTTGGGACGCGGCCGAGCCGCTAGCATCTCCTGGCGGTGAACCACATCGACCCGATGATAGTGAATGGCATGGAGCGTTGCGGCCGTAGGCGAAGGTACCCAAGCACAATTCGCGCCGGCGAGCGGATGCTCGATCTTCGTCGCCAACATGGCCGCCATCTCATCCGGCTTGGTCCACATCCCTTTGCCGATCTGAGCCCGCCCCTGCAATCCCGCTTGCAGGCCGACCGCCACATTCCAAGCTTCGTAGGCTCGCAGCCAAGCGGTTTGTTTCATAGCATCCTTACGCACCATGGGCCCCGCTTCCATGCTGGTGTGGATCTCGTCCCCCGTGCGATCCAGAAACCCCGTGTTGATGAAGATCAGGCGCTCCCTGGCGGCGCGGATGCATTGTTTGAGATTGAGTGTGGTGCGCCGCTCCTCGTCCATCACCCCGAGCTTTAGCGTGTTGCACCTCAGACCAAGAGCCTCTTCTATCCGGCTAAAGAGCGCGCAGCTCAGTGCGACCTCGGCCGGACCGTGCATCTTGGGTTTGACGATGTACACGCTGCCGGCTCGACTGTTGACGTAACGACCCAATCCCCGCAGGTCATACAGCGCGATGAGCGAAGTCAGCATGGCATCGAGGAAGCCTTCGGGAACCTCCGCGCCGTTGCCGTCGAGCACGGCATCGGTACTCATTAAATGCCCGACGTTGCGCACCAACATCAAGCTGCGGCCAGGCAGCACTAACGTGCCACCTTCCGGGGTCGTATACTGGCGATCCGCATGCAGGCAGCGCGTAATGGTCCGACCCGATTTCTCCACAGAGGCTTCCAGATCCCCTTTCATCAGGCCGAGCCAATTGCGGTAGACCAACGTCTTGTCCGCGGCATCCACCGCGGCGACGGAGTCTTCACAGTCCTGGATCGTCGTCAGCGCCGACTCTAGAACGATATCTTTCACCCCGGCCGCGTGTTCACGGCCTATGGGATGGCTGCGGTCCACCGAAATTTCCAGGTGTAACCCGTGATTGCGCAACAGCACGCCCTCAGGCTCGCGGCCACCGACATAGCCCACGAACTGCTGCGGCTGCCGCAATTCCGTCTCACGGCCGTCGCTCAGCTTGATCAGCAGCCGCCGCTTACCATCGCTCTCCTCACCCAGCACATAGCCAAGCGCATCGCGATGCCGGCCATGCGCTAGCGGCGCGATCTCATCGAGCAGATCGGCAGCATAGGCCATAACTTGGCTACCACGCCGCGGATTGTAGCGCGTACCACGCTCGGCACCGGCCGTCTCCGGTATAATGTCGATGCCGTATAGCGCGTCATAAAGGCTGCCCCAGCGGGCATTGGCGGCATTGAGCGCATAGCGGGCATTGTTCACCGGTACGACCAGTTGCGGTCCAGCCACTTGCGCGATCTCCGGATCGACATCGGTGGTCGTGATCTGGAAATCCGCCTCTTCCGGCAGCAGATAGCCAATTTGCTCGAGAAACTGCTTATAGGCTTCGGAGTCGTGCGGCCGCCCCCGGCGTTCCCTGTGCCAACCATCGATCTTGGCTTGCAGTTCGGCCCGCTCGGCGAGCAGTTCGCGGTTGCGCGGACCCAACTCGGCGACCACCCCGGCGAAGGCCGTCCATAGCGCCTCTGCATCATACCCGAGCGCGGGCGCCAGCTCTTGCGCCACCAAATCATGCAGCGACTTGGCCACCTGCAATCCCCCGACCTGAACACGTTCCGTCATACCCGAAACCCTCGATCGGCGGATGAATTGAGTGACTCGATAATGCCAGGGCTGCAGCCAGCGCGAGCACTGGAGCAAATCTTAAGGCCCGCAACCGGTTGCTTTAACTCGATGGCGCCGGGAACGGGCCGCGCACCGATCCCGACGCACTGATTCACTGGCGTCTACAACAAAGCGATTCTCGTCCCAAGCTCAGGCGGAGCTTTTCGACTCGACATAGCCTATCCCGTGCGAGTCGAGAAACTCGGCGATGAGATCTCTTAGCGCCTCTTCCTTGAACTGATTCCACTCATCCTGAGCGCTCTTGGCCTCGATCAGGTCGTTGAAACGGGCCGCTGCCTCCTGGCCGCGAACCGCGTTCAGCAAACTTTCCCGGAATTGCGGGTCATCAACCGCAGCGCAGTATTTCTCCATCAGCGCGAATTCGACGCTCGCTTTGTTCGGTAAAGCGACAGAGTCATCCGAGGTCACCACTTCCTTGACCTTTGGCAAAAAATCCTCCATCAACCAATCGGCGAGCTCGCTCGCCTGCTCTTCCTCCAGGGCGATCCGCGCTTCCCTGTCCGTTATGGTCATTAGCTCGCCGGTTTTGCGATTGAGATAGATCGTCCAGCCATCTTGTAGGGCTTCGACTTCAGTCACAATTTGGCGCAGCGATACCGGAAGTGCCATATCAATAGATCCTCATAAATCTGCTAGCATAGTGTTCAAAATTGCGGCCAGCCGCGGCGTTTTTCTGCATCATGTGTGCCGGTGTATTCCGCCGGCAAGCGTTTACGCTGCAAGCAACACGGCTTCTGAATAGCAAACAGCCTGCAATCTAATTCCGGATAGGGTCCATATCTTGCCATCCCGCGAGCGGGTCAGCGACGACTGACCGGCCAACATGGCTAAATAACGGGAACAGTAAGACCGCGCCCACCACATCCATTGCAGATGTCTGCAACGCTCGGCGAAAGTGTACCTTGAATGCACCCAGCCGCCCATCACCGCAAGAGCTGACGAGGTCAACAACCCACGTAAGACGCCGTTCCGGATGAGTACCGATCGCTATGCCGACCGACCACGTCCAGCCCCAACGGCACCACCTTAACACGTGGCTCGCCGCGGCCGGTCCGTAATGGGATCGGGTAAGACGCGCTGCGCTGCTGGTGGTCCGCGAGTTTCGGCCATGAGAAGCTCGAAAACAGCCAGCTCTGGAATCACCGATCCAGCGGACTGCGCACACCCCGGCCGCCGCAGTTCGCGACGTGCGTATAGATCATCGTGGTATTCACGTCCCGGTGCCCCAGTAACTCCTGAATCGTGCGGATATCATAGCCCGCCTCCAGTAGATGGGTGGCGAACGAGTGCCGGAACGTATGACAGGAGGCGGGTTTCGACACGCCCGCTGCGCGCACGGCCTGTTTCACCGCCCGCTGCAGCGATTTCGGCTCGATGTGATGCCGACCGACGCGGCCCGAGCGCGGGTCGGTGGAGCGCTTCGCCGACGGGAACATGTACTGCCAGCCGAACTCCCGCGGCGCATTGGGATATTTGCGCGCAAGCGCGTGCGGCAGCCAAACTGCACCAAAGCCATCGGCTAGATCCTGATTATGGATTTCTCGAACACGGTCGATCTGCTCTTCGAGCGACGGTCGCATCGACTCCGGCAGCAGTGTCACCCGATCCCGTCCGCCTTTCCTATCCCGAACCACGATTTGCCGCCGGTCGAGCTCGACATCTTTCACCCGCAGGCGAACGCATTCCAGCAACCGCAACCCGGCGCCATACAGCAATGACGCCATCAGCGCGTTACGGCTTGCAGATGCGCCAGCACGGAGCGGATTTCCTCTCGCGTGAGCACAACGGGCAGACGTTG
>NZ_CH672427.1:0-2185 GCF_000153205.1 Nitrococcus mobilis Nb-231 | reverse complement strand
AATGGGGCAGTTGTGCAGGGAAAGTTGTCGCTCTTATCCGGGGAGATCTGTCTTCCTGGCGGTTGGAAGGACTATGGGAGTCGAACTGAGGCCCGATGCGAAAGCATCGGAATCGCCATCGAACCCTAAGGTCACTTCGGCCGCGCGTCTTGCGGCAACGCAAGGCGTGATGGGGCAGAAGTCAGCAGAGGCCATAGTAGCCGTGGGCACGCGGAGAAGGGCCGAACAGGAGAAAAATAGGGTCTGACCCCTATTTACCCTCAAGCTCCCGCACCGCTCGTCTGGCAATATCCGGGGGAAAACGCTTCGATTTGCCTGTGGCGTAAAGCTCCTGAGTATGCCGATCGGCGAACGTTTTGATCACGCCAAGAAATGTAGCGGGTCACGTGACGGCTGTCAACGTGTGGTCGCCGGTTAAAATGCCGCATAACGACCAAGCTCAGCGGCAAAGGCAAGCTGGCGCGGCTCTTGCGAATGCAAGAGGCGTGACAGTTTGATTTCGTCCGTCTGCAGCGCCTTGTTAGGCGGCGCTGAGCTGGGTCGCGAGCTATGAATGGGCACAACCGGAGCCACGTAGAACCTCACTCGAGCACATTGAAGTTACATTTCGCTGTGTAGATGGCGCCCATAGGCCCTGAGACAAGCCCGCCTTTACTGATCCGAATTCTCGTAAAGATCGCTACATCTCGTTTCAAGTATAAAGTAGTGGAATATGCTTCTTTGCCCTGCATTGACAAGGCATGGATAACGGAATCGGAACGGAAGACCACTACGGACTTCGTTACCGTTGGGGGAACAAGCTCATCAACTCTCTCCCTCCCTATCAAGTCTGGGAACGGAAGCGCTGCTTGCCAGCTTTCGATCAGAACATCCGGATCGTGTGTCGTGAAGAAGAATGTAGGGTTCGAGTTCGAGTAGCCGTCTGAACTCTCTTGTCTCTCTCCGTCCACGAACTCGAATCGCTTTCCTTCTGGACTGTAGCAAGTCGCGGTAATGGTCCCTGCAAGAGCGACGTTGCTACTAAGCAGGAAAACCACCCAAGTTCCCGCAAATCCACGGATCATCACAGTCGTTGTCCCCCTTCATCGTTATTGGCTCACGCAGCAGCCGAGCGGCGCGGATCCCGGCCGTAAACGCCGGCAATCCCGGCGGGTAGCGCCGCCTAACGCCGCGCTTTGCGGCAAATTTGGAGCGCAGCGGAAAATTTGTCCGGCAACAGCGCCTTGTTATACTTTTTACCAACGCCGTAGCTGTGATATTGCATCTTTCAAGCTTCTATCATCATGGGCTGGTTCACCATTAGAGAGACTTAAAATTGTTGAAATGCACATCGTTGAAACAGCCACACCATCATCAGATGGATTTCTGGTATTGCTTAGATGCTGAAATGTAGCCATTCCCACCGCATCTCCATACTCTTCTTTGAGCTTTTTAAGAAGTGGGCGAACCACATCGAGAACGGCCTGACCATATTCAGTAGCCTGTTCTTTACTCGGTATTTTTCCCTTATGGACAACTTCATTACGGAATTTTATTTTATTATTGCTGAGCAAGGTTGGCTTACTGCCAGTTTCCTGAAGATGAAGAAAAATGAAAGCTCCTAGCTGCCTTTCAGATTGATTCGAGACCTCCTTCCATGCTTCTTGCGTATTAGACCAATCAATATTTTTTGATATACACACAACTTTTATAAAGAATTCGTAGAATCTTTCTAGTGCAGAAGTAAACGACGAAACTGCCTCTCGATAATAGCCATCTACGATTGCGTAAGCGCCAATATCAAAAAGTATTTCAAACTTTTGTTGTTGCAATAGTGTAATGGAAGAATGACCCTTTGGGCACAGAATCTCATATCGACCATCATCCTTGAATTCAACCGTTGCGGTAATCATCGCGTTTGCGATGTCCTCTTGCATGCATTGTGCACATGTAACTGGTAATTTCACGGTTCAATCCTTGTAGGTATAACGGAGTTGGCGATGAGCGGTCCCCGTGCGTCGGGGCTCAATGCCCCGGCGCATGGGGGGCTCGATCGCCAGTTCGGCGGCGTTTCGCGTCGGCACTGAATCGAACGAAGGGAGCGCGAGATTAGGCATCAAGCCCGTCCCTCCGCTTGTTGAGTACTCTGGTCGGCCTTGGTGCCTAATCTCGCGCTTTCCGCGCTCATCGCCAACTCCGTTCGGTG